>NZ_JBWKIQ010000042.1:0-1418 GCF_056432645.1 Streptomyces sp. NPDC045021 | reverse complement strand
CAGTGAGCTTTTTCCAACCTCCTGCGGCAGACTGGGCAGTTGACCTGACAAACGGATGAAGCCCCTGGTAGATGGGTTTTCGACCAAGAGAACCGTCTCCACCAGAGGCTTCGCATGCTTGTCTACCCGTCCGGCGTTGACGTGTCCAGCTCTGCCCTTCGCTTCCTCACCACCCGCCTGAGGGAGCATCGTCGTGCTCTCGGCACTCGATGGCGGCGCCTGAGCGCGGGCCGACAGGCCCTGCTCGCCCTCGCCCACCTCCGCAACGGGCAGCCCTATGCCCAGCTCGCGGCCGGTTTCGGGATCGGCACCACCACCGCCTACCGGTACATCACCGAGGCCGTCGAACTCCTGGCCGCCCTTGCCCCCACGCTCGCCGAAGCCATGCGGGCCGCCTCGATGAAGGCGTACCTGCTCCTGGACGGGACGCTGCTGCCGATCGACCGGATCGCCGCCGACCGTCCCTTCTACTCGGGCAAACACAAGAAGCACGGCATGAATGTGCAGGTCATAGCCGACCCGAAGGGCCGTCTCCTGTGGGCTTCACCAGCCCTGGCCGGCGCCGTCCATGACGTCCGAGCCGCACGAGAGCACGGCATCATCGACGCCCTCGCCAAGGCCGGCATCACCTGCTGGGCGGACAAGGGCTACCAGGGCGCGGGCGGCACGGTCCGTCTCCCCTACCGCGGCCGATGGGACAGCCTTTCCGCCGGTCAACAGGCAGTCAATCGGTCCCATGCGAAGGTCCGGGCACTGGTCGAACCAGCCATCGCCACCCTCAAATCGTGGCGGCTCCTGCGCAAGCTCCGCTGCTCGACGACCCGAATCACGAGCCTCGTCCAAGCTGTTCTCACCCTCCATCTGGCCAGCTCAGACTGAGGATGAAGCGACTCCAACGGCCTGCCCCCCAACTTCCTTGTGGAGAACCGGGCTACTTCCTCCGATGAGTTTGGGTCATGGGAGCGGTCCGACTTCCGAAACGACTGTGAGGAGAGATCCGAGTGGACCTGTACAGCATCATGTGCGTGAGTGACCGGATCAAGGCACGCGAGTGGTTCGAGGCGTTCTTCGGGCGCCCAGCAGACGAGATCATCGGCGAGGAATACCTGTGGCAGCTTGGCAAAAACGCATGGGTCGTCGTTGACGATCGGGACATGCGCGCTGAGCGAGTAGGCGGAGCCATGATCACGCTCGGCGTGAACGACCTCGACGACATCCTGGCCCGACTCGCCGCACACGGGATCGACCACGAACCGGTCGAGACCTACAGCAACGGCGTGCGCCACGTCGTCGTGCTGGACCCCGACGGGAACAGCCTGTCACTTGTCGAGGCGCCCGCTCGGTGAGTTTCTCCAACCTGTGTGGTGTGTTGCGCTGCACCTGACCTGCTCAGATTGAGGTTGGAAAACGCTCAGTGA
>NZ_JBWKIQ010000041.1:0-1959 GCF_056432645.1 Streptomyces sp. NPDC045021 | reverse complement strand
GGGGGGGTGCCCCTATGTCTTTGGTCAAGCCATCTGGGCGCTCGCAGGGGTCTCCGTGAGGAGCGTCCGTCGCCCGTGCCCGTGTCGGCCAGGTGCATTAGGTCCAGTTGACCGAAGCCGCCAGGACATGGTGATGAAGTGTTCTGAGCTGCGATAGTTGGCGCGGCACCAGGTGAATAGGCTCTGCGAGTCGAAGGGGGTACGAGTGGAACGAATCACTGAAGACCAGGTCGCGCGGCTGGTCAGTTTCGTGTCGGCACGCATCCCCGAAACGGCTCCGCTTCAAGGCGAAGCCCGCCGCTCGGCTGCAGCTCTGCGTCTGGCCGCAGACAAACAGATCGCGGCGGTGCGCTTCCACCGGGTCGCTCCGCCTGTAAGCGGGGCGACGACCGATTTGGCAGCCGCCGCATGGAACCTTCTGGTCGCCTTCGCTGAGATCTGGCACGACCACCCAGAGTTCCCTGCTGACGCGGCCAAGGAGACGTTCGAGTTTGACTGCGATTCGCCTCTCTAGCGGATCTCAAGCCACTGTGGCGGGCCGGGATTCGTAGAAGGTTCCGTCGCGGAGCATGGCGAAGAGGACGTCGGCTCGTCGTCTGGCGAGGCAGAGGAGGGCTTGGGTGTGGTGCTTTCCCTGGCTGATCTTCTTGTCGTAGTAGGTGCGGGACGCCGGGTCGGCTAGGGCGGCGAACGCGGAGAGGAAGAAGGCCCGTTTGAGCTGCTTGTTTCCTCGTCGGGATGGTTGCTCGCCGCGGATCGAGGAGCCCGAACTTCGGGTTGCTGGAGCGAGGCCGGCGTAGGCGGCGAGGTGGGCGGCGGAGGGGAACGAACTGCCGTCGCCGACGTCGATGAGGATCCTGGCTCCGGTCCTGACGCCGATCCCCGGCATGGACGTCAGGACCTTGGAAAGAGGGTGGTTCTCCAACACTTCCTCGATCCGAGCGGCCAAGAGTTTGCGCTGGTCGAGGACCGCGGTGAGCGAGCCGGCCAGGCTCGGGACGATCAGCGCGGCTGCGTCTGTGCCCGGGACAACGACGGTCTGTTCGTCCAGCGCGGTGAAGATCTCTTCGACCAACCGCTCGGCCATCCTCGGCGCTTTGGGACGTATCAACGTGATCAGCCGTCGGCGTCCGGCCTTGCGGATCTGGGCCGGGGACCCGAACCGTTCCAGCAGCATCAGAACGGCCGGGTGCTGGATCCGCGGACCGAGGACTCGTTCCAGATGCGGGTGGATCTGTGTCATCAGGCCGCGAAGCCGGTTGCTGATCCGGGTGGCCTCGCCGGCCAGGTCGTCGTCGAACCCCACGATCATCTCCAGCTCGGCGATGGTCTCGTCCTCGAGATCGACCGAGCGAAGGGTGTGCGGCATGACGCGGGCCGCGTCCGCGATGACGAACGCGTCGCGGGCATCGGTCTTGGCCTCGCCGGGATAGAGATCGGCGATCCGTCGCATCGTCAGCCCGGGCAGATAGGCGACCGGGCAGCCCATGTCCCTTGCCACCGCCAGCGGCAGAGCGCCGATGGAGGCCAGCTGATCGACCACGACGAGCACGGTTCCGTGCTTGGCCTGCAGTTTCCCGAAGACCTCTCGGAGCCTGGGTTCGCTGTTGGGCAGTCGTTTGTCGAAGGCCTTCTTCCCGGACGGGGTGACGGCGGTGGCGTGGTGTTCGCCCTTGCCGACGTCCAAGCCGAGGAAAGCGCCGATGTCACTCGTGTCGATCACGTGCGTCCTCCGGTCGTCCTCACCCGGCCGTCCCACGGCATCGATCGCCACATCCACATTACGAAGAGCCTCCCGACCTGCGAAAAAGCCGGTGGTCATGCCCCTAATCAGCGGTCTGTCGATGCCTCCGGAGCCGGTGACACCACCCCCCAGGCCATGCGTTCGACAGGGGGAGAAAGTCATGCCAACTCCGGAGGCCGGGCGCCCCATTGCGGGGCAACCAAAACGGTAATGGG
>NZ_JBWKIQ010000040.1:0-2535 GCF_056432645.1 Streptomyces sp. NPDC045021 | reverse complement strand
CAGCACCTGCGGTCGGACCCCGAAGGACTCCAGGAGGCGGAAGAGTGCGACCTCCAGTGCGAAGAGAGCCGGCTGCGTGAAGCCCGTCTCGTTCAACCGGCCGTCGTCGCCGAACAGCACATCCAGCAGAGGTAGTTCCAGCTGATCGCCGAACGCGGCCACCACGTCATCCAGTGCGGAGGCGAAGGCGGGGAAGGCGGCGTAGAGCTCGCGTCCCATGCCCTCTCGCTGGCTGCCCTGCCCGGTGAACAGGAATCCCAGCTGCCCGGAGCCGGCTGTTCCGCGCACCGCACCAGGGGCGGTGCCGCCTTCGGCGAGCACCGACAGTCCGGCCAGCAGGCCGTCGCGGTCGGCGGCGACGACGCCGGCGCGGTGGGCGAAAGCCGCACGTGTGGTGGCCAGTGCGGATCCGATCGCAGCCGGGTCCAGCTCCGGGTCCGCCAGGACGAAGTCGTGCAGGCGGGCGGCCTGGGTCTGGACGGCGTCCGGCGTCTTGCCGGACAGCACCCAGGGCACTGCCGGAAGGGCGACAGCGGCGATCTCTCCTGTCGGGGCCTCAGCAGGGGCTTCTTCCACGATGACGTGGGCGTTCGTGCCGCTGATACCGAAGGACGAGACGCCCGCGCGGCGGGTGCGCTCTCCCGCCGGCCACGGCTGGGCCTCGGTCAGCAGCTCGACGTCACCGGCCGACCAGTCCACGTGCGAGCTGGGGGAGTCCACGCCCAGGGTGCGCGGCAGTTCCTCGTGCCGCATCGCCAGCACCATCTTGATGATCCCCGCGACACCGGCGGCGGCCTGGGTGTGGCCGAGGTTGGACTTGACCGAACCGAGCCACAGTGGACGGCCGTCCGCCCGCTCCTGCCCGTACGTCGCGAGCAGCGCCTGCGCCTCGATCGGGTCACCCAGCCGGGTGCCCGTGCCGTGGCCCTCGACCACATCGACGTCGCCCGTCGTGAGCGAACCGGCGGCCAGGGCCTGCCGGATGACGCGCTGCTGGGCGGGGCCGTTGGGGGCGGTCAGCTGGCTGCTGGCGCCGTCCTGGTTGATCGCGCTGCTCTTGACGATTGCCAGCACGCGATGGCCGTTGCGCCGCGCGTCGCTGAGCTTCTCCAGTACCAGGACGCCGACGCCCTCGCCCCAACCGGTACCGTCCGCCGCCTCCGCGAACGGCTTGCACCGGCCGTCGGCGGCAAGGCCGCGCTGGCGGCTGAAGTCGACAAAGGTGTCCGGGGTGGTCATGACGGTGACGCCACCGACCAGGGCGAGCGAGCACTCGCCGGCGCGGAGCGCCTGGCCGGCCAGGTGGACGGCGACCAGGGAGGACGAGCAGGCGGTGTCGACCGTCAGCGCCGGGCCCTCCAGGCCCAGGGCGTACGAGACACGGCCGGAGACGACGCTGCCGAGGCCGCCGTTGCCGAGGTAGCCCGCGAGCTCCTCGGGTACGTCACGGAGACGTGGTGCGAAGTCGTGGTACATCACGCCCGCGAACACCCCTGTTGCCGTGCCCTGCAGGCTCTCCGGGTCGATACCGGCTCGTTCGAACGCCTCCCACGAAGCCTCCAGCAGCAGGCGCTGCTGCGGGTCGGTGGCCAGGGCCTCGCGCGGGCTGATGCCGAAGAAGTCGGCGTCGAACTGGCCCGCGTCGTCGAGGAATGCGCCTTCCTTGGAGTACGTCTTGCCGATGGCGTCCGGGTCCGGGTCGTAGGCGTCGTACCAGCTGGGGCCGCGGTCCTCGGGGAAGTCCGCGATGGCGTCCCGGCCCGCCGCGAGCAGGTCCCACAGCTCCTCAGGGCTCCGCACCCCGCCGGGGAACCGGCAGGACATGCCGACGATCGCGATCGGTTCGTCGTCCGCAGACTGCTTGGCCGCGACAACGGCGGCGGCAGCGGAGGAGGTGGTTCCGGCGGCCTCGTCGCCGACGAGCTTCTCCCGCAGGTAGCGGGCGAGCGTGGTGGCGTTCGGGTAGTCGAAGGTGAGGGTGGCGGGCAGCCGCAGGCCGGTAGCCGTGCCGAGTCGGTTGCGGAGTTCGACGGCCGCGAGGGAGTCGAAGCCCAGGGTGCCGAACCCGCGCGCGGGATCGACCGCGTCCGGTCCGGAGTGGCCGAGTGCGGCCGCGACCTGCGTACGGACCAGGGAGAGCAGGAAGCGCTCCTGCTCCGCCGCCGGCAGGCGGCCGAGCTGCTCCTGCAACGAGTCGCCGCCCGCGGATCCGACCGCGGCGGCGAGCCGGGCCGGGGTGCGGACCAGACCGCGCAGCAGAGCGGGCACGCCGTCGGCCGCCGCCCGGCGCCCGAGAGCGCCGGACTCCAGCCGCAGCGCCAGGACGTGGGCGTACTCCCCACCCCAGGCCGCGTCGAACATCGCCAGACCTGCTGCGGCGCTGTGCGCCGGGGTCCCGGCACGTGCGGCCCGCTCCACGTCCTTCGTCGAGAGTCCCGCTCCCATTCCGCCGGTTTCGGGTGCCCACAGGCCCCAGGCGAGGGAGGTGGCGGGGAGTCCTTGGGTGCGGCGGTGGACGGCGAGGGCGTCGAGGTA
>NZ_JBWKIQ010000039.1:0-3953 GCF_056432645.1 Streptomyces sp. NPDC045021 | reverse complement strand
ACCACCGCAGATCCGCCAGATCATCATCGGTCAGCGGCCACACCAGCTCCACCGGATCACCGACAGGCCGCGCGTACTGCTCCCCGGCAGGCCACGACGACAGCTGCACCCGGCCATCAGCCCGTAAATCCACCAGCAGTCGCTCCGCCATCAACTCCGCCCCCGATCAACGCCACCACGCACGCGCAGTGAGATAGCGACCATAGACGTTTCGTGACATCCCTACCCAAGGTTTGCCAAACCCGGGACACCACGGACTGCGAATACCGCAGCTTTCAAATACCGCCTCTTCGCCAGTGAATCGGTGGAGCAGGCGCGGGCGCGTCCCCGCTGGGGGTGGCCTGCGACGTATGCCATGCCGAGGACGGCCTCCGGGAACTCGATTGCCCGGCGGCGCCTACGCATCGACCGGTGCGCCTACGGACCTCGGTTCTCCCGGAGGGCGCCGGGTGTCGGTGCCGCAGGCCAGTTGGTATGTCTCCGTCTTGTGACGGAATGGCCTTCTTTGCTCCTGGGTGTCCCTGGTCTCGTAGCGTTATCACGGCACGGAGTTCGGTGTTGACGGCGAGGGGTGGGTCATGGATCCGGTATCGGTCGCATTACTTCTGGCAGCGGCGGGTGGTGCTGCGGGGGGTGCGGGGCAACAGATGTGGAGCTCCCTGACGGCCCTGGTTCGGCGCACTCCACGGCCGGCCGTGCCGGGTACTGCGGTGGAGCCCGTCTTTGGTCGGGTCGAGCTGGCGGCGCTCGCGCAGGCCCCCGCCGACCCGGATCGGGCGCGGGCGCTGGCCGTGATGCTGACCACGCGCGCGCAGGCTGACCCGGACTTCGCCCGTGCGCTCGCGGCCTGGCAGCAGGAGGCCGCGGCACAGCAGACCGGTGAGGGCAATGTGTCCAGCAGCGTCTCCGGCGGCACGCAGGGCAACGTCGTCACCGCCCGGGATATCTCCGGGCCGATGACCTTCGGCACTCCGCCTGCCCCTCCCACGAGCTAGGGACCTCGTCGTGGCTGCGTCTCCCGACGGCGACGGCGACGTCGCCAGCAGCATCTCCGGCGGTCACCAGGGCAACGTCGTCACCGCCCGGGTTATCTCCGGGCCGATCACCATCACCACTGCCGGGGCGCGTATACCGGGGTACTTGCAGGATCCGGACCATTGGCCGCTCGCCCGGACCTGGGAGGCGCTGGCCGCGGGCGCGCATCGGGCTCGGCTTGGTGACGACGGCAGCGCCGTGCCGCCCTACATTGCCCGTGACCAGGACACGGTCCTGCGGGAGCGGATCACGCAAGCCGCCGAACACGGCGGCTTGGTGCTGCTGGTCGGCGACTCCACCGCGGGCAAGACCCGCGCCGCGTGTGAAGCCGTACGTGCTGTCCTGCCCGACCATCGGATCCTGGCACCGGCCTGCGGGGAAGACGTGCCCTTGGCAGTGGATGTTGCCGCCCGGACCGGGGTGGCGTGTGTGGTGTGGCTGAATGACCTGGAGAACTATTTGGGCCCCAAGGAACTGGAACCAGGCCTGCTCGCCGAACTGGTCCGTCTGCGGATCCCCGTCGTGGCCACCATGCGCACCCAGCAGTACGACACCTTCAATCCCCAAGCCCGTGACAACGACAGCCCGCACGATCCAGCAGTCTCGAAACGGGCGGTGTCGGTCGGGGCACGTGTGCTGAACCTGACCGAGCCGATCGAACTGCAGCGGCTGTGGAGCGGCAGCGAACTGGACCGGGCCGCGGACTGCGACGACAGCCGAGTCATCGACACCCTGACACACCACGGCCCCTACGGCATCGCTGAATACCTCGCCGCCGGCCCCGCCCTGCTCAACCAATGGCGGCGCGCCAGCCGGGCCGGAGGCCATCCCCGCGGCGCCGCCCTGGTCGCCGCCGCCATCGACCTCGCCCGCACCGGACTCCGCCCTCCCTACCTCCTGAACGTCCTCACCGCCCTGCACCAGAGCTACCTCGATCAGGCGGGCGGCCCGCTGCTGCGCCCCGAATCCCTCGACGAGGCCCTGGTCTGGGCCAGCGGCGTACGCTACGGCGTCACCAGCCTCTTGCTGCCCACTACGGATCCCGGCGCCTGGACGGTCTTCGACTATCTCGTCGACCACACTTTCGCTCCGGTCCCTCAGGACGTATGGGAAGCGGCCCTCACCCATGCAGCGGACGCCTCCGACCGATTTACCGTCGGCGTCCACGCCTACTCGGTAGCACCCCACATCGCCGAAATCGCCTGGCTCCCCCTTGCCAACTCGGCTAACCCCGCAGCGGCATTCAACCTCGGCGTCCTGCTGGCGAACGCGGGGCGTGACGCGGAGGCCGAGACGTACTTCCGCCAGGCCCTCGACGCCGGCGACACCAATGCGGCCAACAACCTCGGCGTCCTGCTGGCGAAGGCGGGGCGTGACGCGGAGGCCGAGACGTACTTCCGCCAAGCCCTCGACGCCGGCGACACCAATGCGGCCAACAACCTCGGGAACCTGCTGACGGACATGGGTCGTGACGCGGAGGCCGAGACGTACTACTGCCAAGCCCTCGACGCCGGCGATACCAAAGCGGCTTTCAACTTCGGGAACCTGCTGGCGAAGGCGGGGCGTGACGCGGAGGCCGAGACGTACTACCGCCAAGCCCTCGACGCCGGCCACACCAATGCGGCCAACAACCTCGGCTTCCTGCTGACGAACATGGGGCGTGATGCGGAGGCCGAGACGTACTTCCGCCAAGCGCTCGACGCCGGCGACACGAAAGCGGCTTTCAACCTCGGCGTCCTGCTGGCGAAGGCGGGGCGTGACGCGGAGGCCGAGACGTACTACCGCCAAGCCCTCGACGCCGGCGACACGAATGCGGCTTTCAACCTCGGCTTCGTGCTGGCGAAAGCGGGACGCGGGGCGGAGGCCGAGACGTACTACCGCCAAGCCCTCGACGCCGGCCACAACGCCGCGGCCTTCAACCTCGGGAACCTGCTGGCGAAGGCGGGGCGCGACGCGGAGGCCGAGACGCTCTACCGCCAAGCCCTCGACGCCGGCGACACCAATGCGGCCAACAACCTCGGCTTCCTGCTGGCGAAGGCGGGGCGCGGCGAGGAGGCCGAGACGTTCTACCGCCAAGCCCTCGACGCCGGCGACACCGCCGCGGCCTTCAACCTCGGCATCCTGCTGGAGAACATGGGGCGCGACGCGGAGGCCGAGACGTACTACCGCCAAGCCCTCGACGCCGGCCACACCGAAGCGGCCATCAACCTCGGCATCCTGCTAGCGATCGCGGGGCGCTTCACGGAGGCCGAGATGCTCTACCGCCAAGCCCTCGAAGGGGGAGACTGAACGCCTGGGTCCGCCCATGGCAGGGCAACGGCTCGTGGCAAAGGTCAGGTCGTCGGGCTGGAGCTGACTGGTTCGACGGACGGCACGGCGGTCGGGATGGTCGTTCGCCACGCCCCCAGATGAGGTGGAGGGTCCCATCCGGGTCCACCGTCGCGGTGGTGCCGTAGACCAGCCGTGAACCGTTAGACAGCCACTCGCGGCGGATGGCGTCCAAAGATCCCGCAGGCGGCCGGGGGCCCGGACCGCTGGAGAATACTGCAGCTTTCGAATACCGACACTTCACCAGTGCACTTCGGAAACTATCGATGCGCGGTGATCGGCTTCACCGGATCTGTCCGACGGCCTCGCGTGGTTGTGGTGGAGCTCGATGGGCGCGCGGTCCTCATCTCACCGCAGTTGGACGCTGTGAACGCGTCCGCTCTCGCTGCCGTGGTGCACGGGCCACAGGACTTCCGGAAGACGCCCCGGCTCTGGGGGTCACGGTCCATCCGGTCGCCGACGGCCCGATAGCGGAGGTCCGGGTCGGTCACGGCCGCCATGGCGTCGTCCGTTTTGTGCGCGTGCGCGGTGAGGATTGAGTGCGGAGTGGGCCGGGCTGTCGGTGCCCGCGGTTGCGCTCGACCGAGCCG
>NZ_JBWKIQ010000038.1:1500-3048 GCF_056432645.1 Streptomyces sp. NPDC045021 | reverse complement strand
GGCAAGTTTTTAAGGGCGCACGGTGGATGCCTTGGCACCAGGAACCGATGAAGGACGCGAGAGGCCGCGATAGGCCCCGGGGAGCTGTCAACTGAGCTGTGATCCGGGGGTGTCCGAATGGGGAAACCCGGCAGTCGTCATGGGCTGTCACCCATACCTGAACACATAGGGTATGTGGAGGGAACGCGGGGAAGTGAAACATCTCAGTACCCGCAGGAAGAGAAAACAACCGTGATTCCGGGAGTAGTGGCGAGCGAAACCGGATGAGGCCAAACCGTATGCGTGTGATACCCGGCAGGGGTTGCGTATACGGGGTTGTGGGATCGTACTTCAACAGTCTGCCGGCTGTTGGGCGAGTCAGAAACCGTATGGATAGGCGAAGGACATGCGAAAGGTCCGGCGTAGAGGGTAAGACCCCCGTAGCTGAAATCTGTACGGCTTGCTTGTACGACACCCAAGTAGCACGGGGCCCGAGAAATCCCGTGTGAATCTGGCGGGACCACCCGCTAAGCCTAAATATTCCCTGGTGACCGATAGCGGATAGTACCGTGAGGGAATGGTGAAAAGTACCGCGGGAGCGGAGTGAAATAGTACCTGAAACCGTGTGCCTACAAGCCGTGGGAGCGTCGGATCACATGCTTGCATGTGGTCTCGTGACTGCGTGCCTTTTGAAGAATGAGCCTGCGAGTTTGCGGTGTGTGGCGAGGTTAACCCGTGTGGGGTAGCCGTAGCGAAAGCGAGTCCGAATAGGGCGATTGAGTCGCGCGCCCAAGACCCGAAGCGGAGTGATCTAGCCATGGGCAGGTTGAAGCGGAGGTAAGACTTCGTGGAGGACCGAACCCACCAGGGTTGAAAACCTGGGGGATGACCTGTGGTTAGGGGTGAAAGGCCAATCAAACTCCGTGATAGCTGGTTCTCCCCGAAATGCATTTAGGTGCAGCGTCGCGTGTTTCTTGCCGGAGGTAGAGCACTGGATAGGCGATGGGCCCTACCGGGTTACTGACCTTAGCCAAACTCCGAATGCCGGTAAGTGAGAGCGCGGCAGTGAGACTGTGGGGGATAAGCTCCATGGTCGAGAGGGAAACAGCCCAGAGCATCGACTAAGGCCCCTAAGCGTACGCTAAGTGGGAAAGGATGTGGAGTCGCAGAGACAACCAGGAGGTTGGCTTAGAAGCAGCCATCCTTGAAAGAGTGCGTAATAGCTCACTGGTCAAGTGATTCCGCGCCGACAATGTAGCGGGGCTCAAGCGTACCGCCGAAGTCGTGTCATTCCCGTGTGAAGCCCTAACGGGTGCGGGGATGGGTAGGGGAGCGTCGTGTGCCGGGTGAAGCGGCGGCGGAAGCCAGTCGTGGACGGTACACGAGTGAGAATGCAGGCATGAGTAGCGATACACACGTGGGAAACGTGTGCGCCGATTGACTAAGGGTTCCTGGGTCAAGCTGATCTGCCCAGGGTAAGTCGGGACCTAAGGCGAGGCCGACAGGCGTAGTCGATGGACAACCGGTTGATATTCCGGTACCCGCTTTGAAACGCCCAGTATCGAACCA
>NZ_JBWKIQ010000038.1:0-1404 GCF_056432645.1 Streptomyces sp. NPDC045021 | reverse complement strand
ACAAGTCTGAGACCTGATGCCGAGCCGATTGTGGTGAAGTGGATGATCCTATGCTGTCGAGAAAAGCCTCTAGCGAGTTTCATGGCGGCCCGTACCCTAAACCGACTCAGGTGGTCAGGTAGAGAATACCGAGGCGTTCGGGTGAACTATGGTTAAGGAACTCGGCAAAATGCCCCCGTAACTTCGGGAGAAGGGGGGCCACAACTGGTGATCCGATTTACTCGGTGAGCTGGGGGTGGCCGCAGAGACCAGCGAGAAGCGACTGTTTACTAAAAACACAGGTCCGTGCGAAGCCGTAAGGCGATGTATACGGACTGACGCCTGCCCGGTGCTGGAACGTTAAGGGGACCGGTTAGTCACATTTCGGTGTGGCGAAGCTGAGAACTTAAGCGCCAGTAAACGGCGGTGGTAACTATAACCATCCTAAGGTAGCGAAATTCCTTGTCGGGTAAGTTCCGACCTGCACGAATGGCGTAACGACTTCTCGACTGTCTCAACCATAGGCCCGGTGAAATTGCACTACGAGTAAAGATGCTCGTTTCGCGCAGCAGGACGGAAAGACCCCGGGACCTTTACTATAGCTTGATATTGGTGTTCGGTTCGGCTTGTGTAGGATAGGTGGGAGACTTTGAAGTCATGGCGCCAGCCATGGTGGAGTCGTCGTTGAAATACCACTCTGGTCGTGCTGGATGTCTAACCTCGGTCCGTGATCCGGATCAGGGACAGTGTCTGGTGGGTAGTTTAACTGGGGCGGTTGCCTCCTAAAGAGTAACGGAGGCGCCCAAAGGTTCCCTCAGCCTGGTTGGCAATCAGGTGTTGAGTGTAAGTGCACAAGGGAGCTTGACTGTGAGACTGACGGGTCGAGCAGGGACGAAAGTCGGGACTAGTGATCCGGCGGTGGCTTGTGGAAGCGCCGTCGCTCAACGGATAAAAGGTACCCCGGGGATAACAGGCTGATCTTCCCCAAGAGTCCATATCGACGGGATGGTTTGGCACCTCGATGTCGGCTCGTCGCATCCTGGGGCTGGAGTCGGTCCCAAGGGTTGGGCTGTTCGCCCATTAAAGCGGTACGCGAGCTGGGTTTAGAACGTCGTGAGACAGTTCGGTCCCTATCCGCTGCGCGCGTAGGAATATTGAGAAGGGCTGTCCCTAGTACGAGAGGACCGGGACGGACGAACCTCTGGTGTGCCAGTTGTCCTGCCAAGGGCATGGCTGGTTGGCTACGTTCGGAAAGGATAACCGCTGAAAGCATCTAAGCGGGAAGCCTGCTTCGAGATGAGTATTCCCACCCCCTTTGAGGGGTTAAGGCTCCCAGTAGACGACTGGGTTGATAGGCCAGATGTGGAAGCCCGGTAACGGGTGGAGCTGACTGGTACTAATAGGCCGAGGGCTTGTCTAACTATT
>NZ_JBWKIQ010000037.1:762-7058 GCF_056432645.1 Streptomyces sp. NPDC045021 | reverse complement strand
CGCGGCCTCACGTGTCCCGCCGGCTGAGGGTTTGCTGGGGGAGCAGCCCGCCCCCGCCAGCAGGAGCACAACGGACAGGGCCACGGCGGTACATCAAGTAGTCATGCAGTCCCCCAGAGGTGCGAATCCAGCGCCCTGACGGTACTCCGACCTGTACTGCACACCGACCGGCAGCCACCCCATCAGAGGATGAGCCGGGGTTGTCAGGACACTTCGGGCCGCTCTTGCTCGCTACCTGACCAAACGCCCACAGTCCGGAGGGCGGCGGTGCGTCCCATGCGGGTGATCGCCTCGGTGAGGACGGACTGGGACGTGGCGAAGTTCAGGCGTACGTGCCCGGCCCCGCCCGTACCGAAGATGTGGCCCGCGGACAGGGCCACCTTGGCGTGCTCCAGGAACACCTTCGCGGGACCGGCAAGATCGGTGACGACCGCGAGGTCCGTGGTTCTTTCTTCCGGGGCGAGGCCGAGGGGATGGCAGTCGAGCCAGGCGAGGTAGGTTCCCTCCGGTCTGGTGTATCCGACGTCTGGCAGGTGTTCGGCGATGAGCTCGTCCAGCAGGGTGCGGTTGGCGTCGAGGCCCGCCAGCAGCGCGTCGAGCCACCGGTCGCCGTGGCGGAATGCCGCCGTGTGGGCGAGGACGCCCAGGTGGCTGGCGCCGTGGTGGACCTCCTCGGGTAGGCGGCGCAGGTCGGTGGCGGCTTCCGGTCCCGCGACGGCGAGCGCCGCCTTGATCCCGGCGAGGTTCCAGCCCTTGGTCGCGGACATGAGCGAGAAGGCGTCTTCGGCGCCGTCGACGCTCAGGTAGGGGGTGAACGTGGCGCCCGGCAGCACGAGCGGGGCGTGCACCTCGTCCGCCACGACACGGACTCCGTACCGGCGGGCCAGCGCCGCCACGCCGGTGAGTTCTTCGCGAGTGTGAACGGTGCCGGTCGGGTTGTGCGGGTTGCTGAGCAGATAGGCGATCTTGCCCTTGCCGCTCTGCTGCCGGGCACGCCGGAACGTCTCCTCCAGTGTTTCCAGGCTGATTCGCAGATCCCCCCCGAGGGGAGCTTCCAGGACCCGGCGGTCGTCATGCGTGACGAAGGCGTAGAACGGGGCGTAGACCGGCGCGTTGACGACGACCGGGTCGCCGGGGCTGGTGATCAGCCGCAGTACCTGCACCGCGCCCATCATCACGTCCGGGATCATGGCCACGCGGTCGACCGCCACCGCGTCCCACTTCCAGCGCCGTGAGGCGAAGCCCGCCAGGGACTCGGCGAACTCCGTCCCGGCGGGATATCCGGTGTCGCCGGTCTCGACGGCCTCCCGCAGCGCCTGGGCGACCGCCGACGCGAGCGGGACATCCATCTCCGCCACCCACAAGGGGAGCACGTCCGAAGGATGCGCGCGCCATTTCATGCTCTTGCGCTGACGGAGCTGGTCGAGCGACAGCTCCTCAAGAGGGTTCGCCACTTCACCGGCCTCGGCGTCGGGCCCCTCGGGGTCGCGCCCATCAACAGAAGTCACCCTCAGCATTGGACCGTCATCTCGATTTCCGCGCAAGCTCCGTGAGGCAGCGAGGCCGGGTCCGCACGAAATCGGGAGTGCAACGACACGACTTGGCTGCAGGGGGACGGCCCGGTCCAGATACGTTGGTGTCACCGTGCACGGAGGATGGGGGAGGGGCGCACGTGATGGATGGTGGAGTCGGGGGTGTCACCGGTCCCCAGGGAACCGGGGCTGGCCCGAGCACGGACGCGGTGACGACCAGTGGGAGTGGGGTGACCGCGGCCGCCGACGGGCCGGACCACTAGGCCGTTTCTGATGGCTCTTGGACGGTGTCGCCGAGCCAGATGACGATCGCGGTGACGGTCAGGGTGCCGTTGAAGATGTAGTCACGATTGTCATACCGGGTGGCTACGGCTCGGAACTGCTTCCACTTGTTCACGCACCGCTCGACCGCGTTGCGGCGGCGGTACTGGACCTTGTCGAAGGCCGGGGACCGGCCCCCGGAACGTCCCCGTCGCCGGCGGTGGGCCCGTTGGTCGTCGGGCTTCGCGATGGTGGCCTTGATGCCACGCCTTCGCAGGTAGGCGCGGTTGTCGCGGCTGGCCACCGCGCCAGTACGCAGCACCATCGCCGGCAACTGACCGGGCCGCGCCCCACCCGGCCGTGCAGACCATGGCGTCCGGCCGGGTGACTGTAGGTCACTCGAACCCTCACCCCGCAAGGATGGACCTGTGACAGCCCAGCCTGAGCACATCGAGACGGAACGGCTCGCTAACGCCGCCATCCGGCTGCGCACCCTGGTCGACGACGTGGAGGTGCCGCAGTGACCGCCGTCGAGGACGAGTACGGGACCGCGCTGGAGCCGGTGGAGGTGGTCGACGCCGAGCTGGTCGACGCCGACGCCCCCGGCGCCGGCGCCGGCGCGGTCGCCGTGCACGACCCGGCGGCCGCCGTCCTCAAAGCGCTGGACGAGGACGCCAACGAACACCTGAACCGGATCCGACCGAAGAAGACCCGCACCGGCTACGCCCGAGACTGGGAGCTGTGGGTCCTGTTCCACGCGTGGCTGGCCGCGCGGACCGGCACCCAGCTCCCGCTCAGCAAGGTCACCATCGGCACCATGGTCGCCTTCGTGACGTGGCTGGACGAGGTGGAGCTCGCCGCACCGAACACCATCGAACGGCGCATCACCGGCGTCACCTCCGAGGCCCGCCGCCGTTTCACCGTGCCCAAGGAGGCGACCGAGTCCGCCCGGCGGACGTTGAAGCCGCTCAAGCTGGACAAGGAACGGCAGCAACGAGGCCGCGGCAAGGCGGCGGCCGCCACGCCGGACGACCTGCGGAAGATGGCCGACGCCCCGCGCGAGCGGTCGCCGCAGCCCGGCGCCCGGCGCCGCCGCACGTACGTGGTGCCGGAGCTGGCCCGGCTGCGGGACCAGTCCCTCAACAGCCTCCGGTTCGGCGTCGCCGGGCGCAACGAGGAGATGAGCGAGCTGGACGACCCGGACATCCAGCTCGTCGCCGAGGGGCTGGAGGTGCACGTGCCCAGCGTGAAGGGGCGCCCGGCCCGCGACGTCGTCGTCGCGTACGGCGAGAACCGGGCCACCTGCCCGGTGCGCTGCTGGATCGCGTGGCAGGCCGCCAAGCTCGCCGCCGGCGCCGCCCCGGGCGGCCCGGCGTACCTGGCCGCCCCGGGCGGCCCGGCGTACCTGCCGGTCTCCCAGTGGGGCGAGCTCGGTGACCAGCGGCTGTCGCCGGACGGCTGCGGCCGCGCGATGTCCCGCGCCGCCCAGTACGCGGGCCTGACCGGACGGCGGATCACCGGCCACTCCGGGCGCCGAGGACTGGTCACCAGCGGCCGCAAGAAGGGCAAGCGCGCCGAGAAGCTGCGGGCACAGGGCGGGTGGTCCGCCAACTCCCCAGTGTTCTGGGAGTACGTGGACGAGGGCGAGAAATGGGAGGACGCCGCGACCGAGGGGATTGGGCTGTAGGTAGCTGGAGTTGATCGGGCGGGGCGGGTGTTCACTTCCGTTCATCCGCTAGTCGACCGCTGAATTCGTGTTCTCATGACCTTCCTGGAGAACATCCTCGCGGGACTCGTCGTTGCGGTCCTGTCGTGGGCCGTGCATCGGTTGCGGACCCTCCGGGCCTTAGAACGGTCCCCTGCGCGTCCCTCACAGAAGTCGGAGTCTTTCCTGATGAGGAAGCACGGAGGCATCACTGAGCCCGCACTGCCGATTGGGCCCAAGCGCGATCTGGTTAGGGTGCCGGTAAGAACTCTGTGACTAGCCGCAAACGGCGGTGATCAGGATGGGGTTTTTACCGGCACCCTCAGCGCCGCATCCGCCAGGTGCCGAACAGCCCGGCGACCGCCGTGACGACCACGGAAAAGCCCGCGTCCCCGACCGCGAGGTACACCCCCGCACACAGGCCCAGCAGGGCCACCAGGACAACGAGGTCGAGCGCCCGGTGACGCGCCGACTCCCGCTCGGAGGACAGGGCCGGGGCGCCGGTGGCGCGGCGCGGGTCGGGCTCGGGGACTTGGGAGGTGGTGTCGATGTCTGCCATGCCCTCCAGCAGACCGCCGCTGCCCCTGTTGCACCTAGTGATCCGTACGGCCCCGCATGTACCCGGACACCACCCGCCCCCCGCTGTACGAGACCGTCATGGCGCCGAACGGCCCGCCCGTTCAGGAACGTTCGGCACATTCCATGGACGTTCAAATGCCAGCCCCTCTAGCGTGGTTGCCGTAACAGGACAGGGGGACCCGGTGACTCAGAGCAATACCGAGGCGGATCCGGCAGACGCGGCGGCCATCGCCGCGTACGAGGCGGCGATGCGCGACTTCACCACCGAGCTGAACCGACTGCACATCGCCTTCGGCGCACCCTCCTACGCCACCCTCGCCCGGGCCTCCGTCCGCCCCAAGCTGACCAAGGCCGGCCTCAACGAGACCTTGTCCGGAAAGCGGCTGCCCTCCCTGGAGTCGCTGCTGGAATTCGTCCGCGTCGTCAGCAACGCGCTACCGTCACCCCCCGACGACCCGACCGCCTACCGGGTCCGCCCGGAACTCCTCGACGCCTGGCGCACCCGGTGGCAGCACGTCAAACTCCTGCAGCGGCAGGCCCAGATCCCCTGGAAGCGTGTGCGTGCCAGCGCGCAGGAAGCCCTCGACCAGGCCCTGCGGGACGCCGAAACCATCCGCGCCGCCGCCCACCAGGAAGCCGAACGGATACATACCGACGCCGAGGGCGAAGCCGAAACCCTGCGGGCGGACGCCCGTGACGAGGCGGCACGCATCCTCCAGGCTGCCCGCAAGGAAGCCGAAGAGCAGGCCAAGCCAAAGGCGAGGTCCACCTCCCAGGCGGAGATGGGTGCTGTCCACATCCCCGGGAAAGCCAGGCACGAGGGAGAAGCCGCGCCGGACGTCCCCCCCACACGCGCAGCCAGCTCCTCGGACCCGGCATCGGAGACAACAAGCTCGACCGCGCAGAGACCGGCATCCATGGGTTCCCTCAAGAAGATGGCGATATATCTCGGAGTGATTGAGGACGCTTTGTAGTTCGCCCCGGAGCCGCCCGCGAGGCTGTACTGCAGGACAGCGGGTCGCCGGCATCGGATCGGCAGAGCGGTCGCCGGCTTCTTGGCGAAGGCCCTCAAATGCGGGCTGAAAAGTAGAACCGGAGCCACGGCGGTGCACGTCAACCCACCTGCCCCTGGTCTGCGTCCCCGGCCGCGGGGCAGCCGCCTGACGCTCCCTCCGGCTGCCGTTCGGTTTGGCGTCCATCGACGCAGGCTCAGGAGCTGCTGGCCCGCGCGGTGCCGGAACCGCTGTTCGGACGGACCGGCGCCGTGGGTCAGAGAGGAGACCGGGGCCTCACCGTGCCCAGTCGGCTGACCCGGCCCGGTCAGGGCAGTCACCGGCGCACCAGGACCTGGTCTCTTAGGTGACTGTGGCCGATGAACTCTCGGTCATGACCACGACCGCGCTGCCGTACAACGCGGCCCATTCCGCCCGCTTGCGGACAGCGGTCTCTCGGCTGATCCAGACGCCCACAACCGCCGCATTCGGGGTTAGCTGAGCCCGGACCTCGAACGGTCCATCGGGTGCGTTCTGCCGGGCGCCCAGCGGAACGTCTTGGTCTCCTGCAGCTTCGATCACGGCAGACGCACCTGATAGGACCGGTGGCGGCCGGGCTCGCGAGCAAGGACGCCGATCTGCTCCAGCGCCGCCAGGTGGTGGGAGACGCTGGAGGGGCTGCGCAGGCCCACAGCGTCGCCGATCTCCCGGATAGACGGTGGATAGCCGTTGAGATCGGACCACTCCCGGATGACGTCAAGAATCTGCCCCTGCCGGGCGGTCAGGAACTCGGACTCGCTCATGTGGACTTCATCGGATGGTGAGGGCGGGGTCGCGGGCTAGCTCGCGCAGCGCCATGCGTGCCGCCGGCACCCGTCCCGGGTGCGTAGCCCAGTACGGGTGAGTGGAGATCCGGACCGAGAGCCGGGTCAGTTGCCGACGGAGCACGGTGGTCTGCGCCGCAGTGCTGGGCGACGGGCGGACGGCGAGCTGCCCGTACGCCGCGTACCACGCGCGCTGAGCCTGCACGAGGTCGTCGGGGAAGGAGTACATCATCCTCTGATTCAAGCACGTGTTCGAATTATGGTGCAGCGCACGTACGGGTGATTTGCTGGCTGTGGTCGGGGTGGCCGGTTAACCGCAACGTTAAACGCCGACCCGCCCCCACCACGCCGGTTGGCCCCCCCGGCGGGCCACCGACCAAAACCCCCCGGCCCGGTTACATGG
>NZ_JBWKIQ010000037.1:0-752 GCF_056432645.1 Streptomyces sp. NPDC045021 | reverse complement strand
ATAAGACACCCGTTTTTTTAATTTGGGGTCCCGCCCCTGTGGGGTTTTTTGGGGGGGGGGGGGGGGCGCCCCGCCCCCGGCCCCCGTCCCCCGCCCCCCCCACCACAGCACGGCGGTTCGCCGACGCCTGCGAGCCTCGTCGAAACCGCTCCGGAGCGGTTCAGTCGCCACTGCGGAGGCGCACGAATCTCCGCTTTGCGTGCCGCCCGAGGCCGGCACGGACCTCCGCGACCGGGCCGTCGGCGACCGGGATCACCGTGAGGTCGAGGACCGGAACGAACTCGGGCCTGCCGGTCCGCCCATGAATGGCGGCCGCGACGGCAGCGGCCTGGGTCCCGTCCAGCCGCGGCGTGGTGACCACCGGCCGCCCGTCCATCTCCAGCACCACCGCGACCGGCCGCCGCACTGATCCCACGACGCCGATCACCCGGGCATCAAGAGTCTCCGACGTGCACTGGCGAAGAGGCGGTATTTGAAAGCTGCGGTATTCGCCTGTCCGGGGTGTCCCGGGTTTGGCAAACCTTGGGTAGTGATGTCACGAAACGTCTATGGTCGCTGTCTCACTGCGTGCGCGTGGTGGCGTTGATCGGGGGCGGGGTTGGTGGCGGAGCGGCTGCTGGTGGATTTACGGGCTGATGGCCGGGTGCAGGTGTCGTGGTGGCCTGCCGGGGAGCAGTACGCGCGGCCTGTCGGTGATCCGGTGGAGCTGGTGTGGCCGCTGACCGATGATGATCTGGCGGATCTGCGGTGGT
>NZ_JBWKIQ010000036.1:0-7096 GCF_056432645.1 Streptomyces sp. NPDC045021 | reverse complement strand
GACGAGGGCTGGTGGCATTTCGAGGTCGGCAGCGGGACCGAGGTGTTCTGGAGCGCCTAGCTTCGTTTTACTTGGCCCCTGAGCGCTCTAGTTGGCCCGGCTGAGCGGCGTAGGTGGCCCGCAGGGTAGCTGTGACTGGGCGCTGTAGGTGGCCCAACCGGCCAAGTGCGCGCTCAGTGCCTGGTTTCATTCCTGACCTGCGGTTCTGCGTGGGTCCGGAATCGAATGAAGGCGTTTTCGGCTGATGTCGGGCCATGCCTGACCGTCAGGGTGTTGGTGGAGATCTCCACCAGCGGGGCCCGAGTTGGTAGCGTCGATTCGCCGTCGTCGAGGCCGGTATGCCTGCGCCGAAACTCGTGCGTTGGTACCGGTTCTTCGGTGCCGGTGCCGGTGCCGAGCGGGAGCCGGCCACCGAGCCGGGATCATCAGGGAACACGGGGGAATCACATGCGTCGACTCAGCCAGATGACCGTGCCATCTGCGGCTTTGCTGCTACTCCTGGCCGCGACTGCCTGTAGCAAAGAGGAGGCGAAACCTCCGCCTTCTGGCGCCAAACTGTGCGGTATCACCATGGCAAGCTGGTGGTTCGACGCGACAGGCAGCAAGGATCTGTCGGGGAAGCTCACGGGTGATGGGCTGCCGCTGACGAACCCCACCCAGACCGGGCTGTCCGTCCATACGGCGATCTGCACCGTATCCTCCGGCGGAAAGCGGGTAGGAAGCTTCCTCGCCGAGGTCACCAGCGCGGATAAAGTCATCACAGCCGCCCGTCAAATCGCCGAGCGGCCGGCGGAACTGCGATTCGACGTGGCCGGCGGCACAGGAGTGGCCGAAGCGAACTCCAACGACGACGGCGCGGAAGCCTGGTGGACCTGCAAAAGCGCCCTGCTCAATGTCACGGTCCGGCGGCCCAAGGACGTCAAGAAGCGCGTCGAGCTGGCCAAAACCCTGGGCAAGAGGGTCGCCTCCGTCGTCGGCTGCCCCGGGCCCGTCCCCACGCTGCCCGACTGAGCCGAACCCCCCACCGGAAGACCGACATCAGCCACGCACGACTTCTCCGGTTCGCGACCCGCCAACCGAGGCGCTCTGTCTCGCCAACTCAATCGGGCATGGCGTTTCACCACCCACCGCGGGGCTGGGGCACGGCCTGCGGCCGTGGCGAGACCCAGCCCGTTTCTCCGACTGAGCGTCAGACCGGAAATACGAAGATCGCAACGAAGGACCGGAAATGACCGGAATCTGTTCGAAAGGGCGACCCGGATGCGTTCGCCTTGCGGTCACTGTGACCGTTCGCCGAACGATTCCTTTCGCGCCCGCCAGGCCCTCGTGACACACCGCCGCGAGCAGTCGACCGCATTCGAACGGCGGTCCACCCACGCGACCCAGGCAGTCCCGCACTCCGGGCACACAGCCCGGCTGGCACCACCCAGTTGCGCGGCCACCCGCTTGCGCAACCGCAGGTCCCGACGCCACTGCCTGGCACGACATGCCGTAGAGCAAAACCTCGCCCGAAGCGGAGCCTCCGGCCGCAGCCGGCCCCCACACCCGCTCCACAGCCTGCCCGGCGTCCTCGGACACCCAGCCAGCCTAGGGCACAAAGCCACTCAAAACCCGGGATCGACAACAGGCACTCATCGACCACCCGACCGACACAGCTCCCGGCGTGCCGAGGCCTTCACCCCGGTGAGCGGTACCTGGGCCGGGTTCAGTTGCCGATCTTCGCCCGGTCTGTCGACCCTCCCATGGGTACCGGCAGGTGTCCCGGTAGCGTCCGTTGCATGGTCGCCCTCGATGCGCTCGCCCGCCTCTGCCCGCCGCCCGCCAATCCGCCACCTGCGGTGGACTGGGCGCAAGCGGAGCGCGCCCTCGGTCTGGCTCTGCCCACCGACTACAAGCAGCTCGTCGAGGCATACGGCGACGGCATCTTCGACGAGACGATCTGGCTGCTCGTCCCCGACTCCGCCTACGACGACTGCGACCTGCACGCGCAGACGACGGAACGGCACGAGATCCTGGCCGGCCTGTGGCAGTTCGAGGACAAGCCCGCTGGCCTGCAGGAGGCGGGGGCGAGGGTCCTGCCTGAAGGCGGGCGGCGAGGTGGTGCGATCACTTCTCGCGACTTGCTGCTACCACATCGCTCTGCGGGACACGATCCGCACACCGGACCGGCCGTCGACGGCAGTCACCCCTAGCGCTGGCAGCCAGCCGACCCTGTTTATGCTCATGGCCATGGCACTCGAATGGGAACAGATCATCGTCGACTCCTCCGACCCCATCGCCCTCGGGCGCTGGTGGGCCGAGGCTCTCGACTGGGTAGTGGTCGACGAATCCGAGGAGATCATCGAGATCCGGCCTGAGCCGGACCAGATGCCGGGGCTGCTCTTCGTGCCTGTCCCCGAGGGCAAGACGTCGAAGAATCGGCTCCACCCCGACTTCCGCCCCGACGACCAGGAGGCCGAGGTCGCCCGGCTGCTTTCCCTCGGTGCCCGGCGCGCCGACACCGTGCAGGACGAGCAGCACTGGGTGACCCTCCTCGACCCGGAGGGCAACGAATTCTGTGTCCTGGGTGAGCGGAAGAGCTGAGCGGGGCCGGGCAGCCGTTCGGGCGGAGGTGCCGGACGGTTTCGCCCACCCGCACGTGCCCCAGCCGCTGTTCGCCGACCCGGCTACACCACTACACGGGACATGACCGGCGGCGACGAGGCGATAGGAATGCCGGTCTCGATGGTGTTGCCGCCTAGTCGAGCGCCTTCGATGTCGGTCAGAGCGTCCATCACGGCTTGTCCGGCCTGGGTGGGGCGGAGTGATTCGCCCCGGCGGGGGCGGATGTAGAGCTGGACGTCCAAATCCCTTTCCAGGGCAGCGAACTGGGTGTAGAGGACCGAGCGGGCGGTGCCGAGATGGCGTGAGGCCTCGACGAGGGTGCGATGTTCCATCGCTGCTCGAAACCGCTGAAGGCGGCCCCAGCAACGCCGATCTGTGAGGGCCGGCCTGATCAGCGGCGGTACTGAGTCGAGTTCCGTTTGGCTCACGGCCCGGCGTCCGCCGCGTGGACGGAGTTCGATGCCCGTGGCCCGGAGATGGCGTGTCAGCGTCGTTGGGCTCATGTCCAGCTCGGTTGCGATGCTGGCCAGGGGCGCCCACTTCCCGGCGGCGCCGGCTGGCGGCTGCCGTTCCACCCGCAGGACACCGTCGACTCCGAGAACCTCGTCGACGGCGACCACTGGAAGCAGTGGCTCGCTACCGACTGCCCGGCGCTCCTGATCCACGGGCTGCGCAGCCAGGTCCTGCCCGCCGAGCAGGCCCAGGCCATGTGCTCCAGGCGCCCCGACACGATCTACCGCTCCCTGGACACCGACCACTTCGTCCAGCGGGCCGACCCCGAGGGCTTCGCCACCGCGGTCTGGGAGTTCCTCGCGAGTATCTGAACCACCCCCATCGCTGCCGCTGGGCCGGAGCGGCGCGGCCCACCCCCGCAGCAACTCGTCCAGCGCCAGGGCCGTTTCGCAGACGTGCTGCAGGACCCGGTCAGCCCAGGCGCCGTCAGACTGACCCGCTGCGAACGGCAGCCGCTGTCCGTCCGCGACAGCGGCATGCGGCGGTTCTGGATCCCGTGCTTGGCGCGATCATCGTCCAGGAGTTGTCGGCCGCGACGACCTCGGCCCCACAGCGCGACCGCAGGGCCACGGCGGCGTCGCCGGCACCCGCTCCGACCTCAAGGAACAGTCCGCCGGCCTCGACACGCAGGAACTCTTGCAACCGCTGCTTGTCGGCAGCGTAGAACGGTTCTGCACTCAATCGGTCCAGGACGTGAACCCATTGGGTGGGCCGGGGCTGCGTGTCCACCGGCGTGAAACCGTGAGCAACACCGTGCGGATTCATGGGAGCACGCTAGAGGTGCCAACCAAGCCGGTGAACCTTTCCCACGCGGTTGAGAAGACCTGCCATCAGCACCGGCCCTGCCTGAAGAAGCACGCGGAGCGGGGAAGCGACCGCCCGATCCAGATGCCGCTTGTGGACGCACTGCCCCCGACGCGCATCGTGCAGCGAGTCCTGCACCACCACGCCGAAGTCACGCGCATGGTCGCCACCGGCCACCTACTCACTGACATCGCACGCCGCCTCAATCTCGACCGTAAGACAGTCCGCCGCTACCGCGACACCAGCCTTGACCAGCTCCTCAACAGCGCCCGCGACCGCCGCCCCGAGCCGTTGGACGCCTTCAAGCCGTACTTGCAACAGCAGTACGCCACGGGCGTCACCAGCGGCCGGACGCTCTTCCAACAGATCCGCGAACGCGGATTCCATGGCGGCTACTCGACACTCACCGCCTACCTGCGAACCCTGCAAGCCGGCACGGCCCCGTCCGCACCAGCGGAGATCCCGTGCCCGCGCCGGATCACCGCATTGATCATGCGGAACCGCGACCGTCTCAGCACTCAGGAGGTCGAGCAACTCGACCAGGCCCGCCTCGCCTGCCCGGACATCGCGCGGGCGTGTGACCTCGCCCGAGCCTTCACCGGCCTGGTCCGCAACCGCCGAGGCCAACTGCTGTCCGTCTGGATCCGCCAGGTCGAACAGTCCGACGATCTCCCGGTCGCCGAGTTCGCCGCGTTCCTCCGTCAGGACTTCGACGCTGTCACCGCCGGACTCACCCACGAAAGGAGCTCCGGCAAGGTCGACGGCCATGTCAATCGCGTAAAAACGATCAAGAGGGCCATGTACGGCCGGGCCTCGTTCCGGCTGCTCCGGATACGCATCCTCACCCGGCCATGACGGCGCAACCGCCCAGCCTGGGCAGGTGACCTAAGCCGCTATGCAGGGCGAAGAACAGGGTTGATCTCGGCCAGGAATTCATGCAGCTGACGAGCCCCCAGGGCTACGCGATCGTCGGTGTCCCGCGCCAGCTTCTCGCACAGCTGTATCGCGTTGTCCCGGTCGTCGGCGAAGATGCTGAACACATCGTCGACTGCGGTGTGGATCCAATCGCTGTGATTCTCGTCGGCGGCTGCCAGAGTGGACGCGACTATTGCCAGCCCGACCTTGTCCTTTCGCCGGAGCACGGCTTCCGCAGTCACCCGGGTGACGAAGGTGTCACCTGGGTCGAGCATGAGCTCCAGCAGCGGCCCGAGGGCCTCCTGCATCTCGGCGAAGCCTGCCAGGCCGTGACCTGCGTCCGCCCGGTCCCGATAGTCGTGACTTCGCCCGAGCTCACCGAGCGCCACGACAGCTGAGTGCCTCTGGTCACTGCCCACCCGCTTGCCCACCCCCACGATTTCCGGCCAAAGTACCATAGAGGCGCCCTCCGGGTGATCGCCAGAACAGGCCCTATTGCCACAGGTCCGCACCGTCGCGTCCGCTCGGATCCATCATCAGCAGGTCTTCGTGAAGGCCCGAGAGACGGCGACCGGTGGGAGACCCGTCCTCGCCAGATTCCATGACCGCCCAGCCGACATCGACGCCGGACACGTTCACGTCCCCGCCGCAGTCGAGCTCGTCCACCACGGCAAAGACGGCTTCATAAGCGACGGCCCGAGCCAGGAGCACCAGGTCGTCCCGGTCCGCCCCTGCATCCAGCAGGCGCCGAGCTGCCGCCACCTGCTCCAAGGCTCCTTGGCTGGTCCAGCCGTTGATCGCACCACGCCACAAGGAACGGAGCAGCACGAAGCGGGCCAGCTGTGGCTGGTTCCCGTCGATCTCAGACCTCGCCCAGCTCGACGCGTCAGCAGCATGGAGGGCCTCGAACTGTGCCCGAAGCGACTCCGCCGTCGCCCGCTTCGACGGAACAAGTCCGGACAACCACGACTGCCAGGTCGCTTCGACATCATCCATCGCACCAGGATGCCCCATCCGCCACCCAGCACAGGCAAGATCATTCCCAGAATCGCGGTCAGAGCCCTGAACCCCACCTCGTGCTCACGGTTTCCCCAGACCTGCTTGCCTTGGCTCCCATCCACGACGTCGTCAAGGGCCCGCTTGAGGCCGTGACTTGAGGGGGCTACGCCCGGTGGTGTAGCCGTCAGGGCCCGTATAACCGATCGACGTCCTGCTCTTGATCGGGTTGGCTGGACGGCATGCGAGAGCTGTGTACCGATCGTCTACTGCTCCGCCCGTGGCGGGAGTCCGACCTCGAACCGTGGGCGGCGATGAACACCGATCCCGAAGTCCGAGAGTACCTGGGGGAGCTGCTGACACGGGAGCAGAGCGATGCCCTGGTAGCAGGGATGCAGGCTGAGTTCGACGAGCGCGGTTTTGGGTGGTGGGCACTCGAAGCACGCCTCACTGGTGAGTTCATCGGCCGCGCCGGCTTGGACGAAGTGGGCGATGATATGCCGTTCACGGGTGTAGATATCGGTTGGCGGTTGATGCGTTCGGCGTGGGGCCACGGCTACGCCACCGAGGCCGCGCTGGCCTGCTTGGCCTTCGGTTTCGAGGCCCTCGGGCTGCCGGAATTGGTTGCGTCGACGACCGTCGATAACCTGCGTTCCCAGGCCGTGATGCGCCGGATTGGCATGACCCGGGACCCGGCCGACGACTTTGAGGATCCGAGTGTGCCTGAGGGACCGCTTCGCCAGTGCGTGCTCTACCGGTTCTCCCGCAGCGTGCGACCCCATGCAACTTTCCGCCACGCCCGGTTGTGAGGTCGTTGTCCGCGGCACCCCAGATGCCATCGGACGGATCAGAGAGCCGGGCACACTCAACTCCGGACTCCAAACGCTTGCGTTGGGAAAGTGTTCCCCATGCCGTGGTAAGGGAAATGCGCAGGTCGCCTGATGTTCACCGCGCGGGTCTACCCGCATAGACCGTGGCAGTGGTGTCATGCCGGAAGCCGCCCGGACCCACATGGCCGGGCCGAGACCGCAGGAGACCCCCCATGCGACCTTTGCGCCGCCTCACCGCCACCAGTGCCGCCCTGGCGCTGGCCACCGCCGGACTCATCGCCGCGACCGGCACCGCTCACGCGGCGACCTGTTCGCAGGCGTACTTGCCGCTGCCGGACACGTCCTGTCAGCCGGGCGCGTACAACCCCAGCGTCACTCAGTCCACGATCGGGTCCACGATCTGTGTGTCCGGCTGGACTGCCACCGTGCGGCCG
>NZ_JBWKIQ010000035.1:0-8173 GCF_056432645.1 Streptomyces sp. NPDC045021 | reverse complement strand
GTGAGTTGTGGCAGGACCTCGGCCTCGGTGGCCTGGATCGCTGCCATCGCACCGCCGGAGGGGAGCTGCTGCATGAGCCGTCCGCGTGCTGCAACGAGTAGCGCCGCGTCCTCCAGGGACCAGACGCCCGCCACGTGGGCGGCGGCCAGTTCACCGATGGAGTGACCGGCCAGCACCTGCGGTCGGACCCCGAAGGACTCCAGGAGGCGGAAGAGTGCGACCTCCAGTGCGAAGAGAGCCGGCTGCGTGAAGCCCGTCTCGTTCAGACGGTCGCCCTCGGCGAACAGGACGTCCTTGAGCGGCAGTTCCAGCTTCCCGTCGAACGCCGCAACAACCGTGTCCAGCGCCTCCGCGAACACCGGGAACGCCGCGTACAGCTCGCGTCCCATCCCCGCCCGCTGGCTGCCCTGCCCCGTGAACAGGAACGCAGTCCGGCCCGCGTGGGCGGAGCCCTGGACGAGGCCGGGTGCGTTGCCGCCGTCGGCAAGCGCCGTCAGGCCGGCGATCAGGCCGTCGCGGTCGGCGGCGACGACGCCCGCCCGGTGGGGGAACACCGCACGGGTCGTGGCCAGGGAGTATCCGACGGCGGCCGGATCGAGACCGGTCCCGGTGTCGGAGAGCAGGTGGTCCCGAAGGCGGGCGCCCTGCGCCGCCAGCGCCTCCGGCGTCTTGGCGGACAGCGTCCACGGCACCACCGGCAGCGCGGCGACGGGAGCGGCTTCGTCGGCCGCGGCCTCGGCAGGCGCCTCGACAGGCGCCTCTTCCACGATGACGTGGGCGTTCGTCCCGCTGATGCCGAAGGAGGAGATACCCGCGCGGCGGGTGCGCTCCCCGGCCGGCCACGGCTGCGCCTCGGTCAGCAGCTCGACGTCACCGGCCGACCAGTCCACGTGCGAACTCGGTGCGTCCACACCGAGCGTGCGCGGCAGCTCCTCGTGCCGCATCGCCAGCACCATCTTGATGATCCCGGCGACACCGGCAGCAGCCTGCGTGTGGCCCAGGTTCGACTTCACCGAGCCGAGCCACAGCGGGCGACCCTCCGGGCGGTCCTGCCCGTACGTCGCCAGCAGCGCCTGCGCCTCGATGGGGTCGCCGAGCTTGGTGCCGGTGCCGTGCGCCTCGACGGCGTCGACCTGGTCAGCCGAGAGCCGGGCGCCGGCCAGGGCCTGGCGGATCACGCGCTGCTGGGAAGGGCCGTTGGGGGCGGTGAGACCGTTGCTCGCGCCGTCCTGGTTGACGGCGCTGCCGCGCACGAGGGCGAGCACGCGGTGGCCGTTGCGCTTGGCGTCGCTGAGCTTCTCCAGCAGCAGCATGCCGACGCCCTCGCCCCAGCCGGTGCCGTCGGCGGCCTCGGCGAAGGGCTTGCAGCGGCCGTCGGGGGCCAGGCCGCGCTGGCGGCTGAAGTCGACAAAGGTGTCGGGGGTCGCCATCACGGTGACACCACCCGCGAGCGCGAGCGAGCACTCACCGGTGCGCAGCGCCTGGGCCGCCAGGTGCACGGTGACCAGGGACGACGAGCAGGCCGTGTCGACCGTGACGGCCGGGCCCTCCAGGCCGAAGGCGTACGAGACCCGGCCGGAGGCGAGGCTGCCGCCGACGCCCAGGAAGCCTTCGACGTCATCGGCGGCGTGCTCGAGAACGTCGCTGTAGTCGCCGTACATGACACCCGCGAAGACGCCGGTGGAGCTGCCGCGTACCGAGGCCGGGTCGATGCCCGCGCGCTCGAACGCCTCCCACGACGACTCCAGCAGCAGTCGGTGCTGCGGGTCCATCGCCACCGCTTCACGCGGGCTGATCCCGAAGAAACCGGGGTCGAAGTCGGCCGCACGGTCCAGGAAACCGCCGTGGCGCGAGTACGTCTTGCCGACCGCGTCCGGGTCCGGGTCGTAGATCCCCTCGACGTCCCACCCGCGGTCCAGCGGGAACGACGACACCCCGTCGCCGCCCGCCGCCAGCAGCGCCCACAGCTCCTCAGGCGAGGTGACCCCACCCGGATAGCGGCAGGCCATCCCCACAATCGCGATCGGCTCGTGGCCCGCGCCGGAGAGCTGGCGGTTCTGCTCGCGCAGCCGCTCCGTCTCCTTCAGCGACGCGCGCAGAGCCTCAACGATTCTCTCGTTCGATGCAGACGTTGCAGACACCTGAACCTCACCCATTCGCGTCATCAGAAGTCGGACCCTTCGAGCGCCTTCGAGATGAGGCTCTCGGCATCCATATCGTCGATCGATTCGCTCGCGTCCTCGGCCGTCGGGCCGTCGTCCTCCGTCTGGAGGCCCGCGAGTTG
The DNA here is from genome assembly GCF_056432645.1 of Streptomyces sp. NPDC045021. Taxonomy (NCBI): domain Bacteria; kingdom Bacillati; phylum Actinomycetota; class Actinomycetes; order Kitasatosporales; family Streptomycetaceae; genus Streptomyces; species Streptomyces sp. NPDC045021. The sequence goes on along the minus strand of NZ_JBWKIQ010000035.1, from coordinate 5,889 downwards.
CAGCAGTGTGTCCAGCAGTCCGGTCTCACGGAGCCGGGCCAGCGGGATGGCGAGCAGGGAGGCGCGGACGCTCTCCTCGTACGCGGCGGTCCCCGGATCCGTGTTCGTGTCGGGGGCCGCCTGGTCGAGCAGGAAGTCGGCGAGCTCCTGCGGCGTCGGATAGTCGAAGACGAGCGTCGCCGGGAGCCGGACTCCGGCCGCCGCGCTCAGCTGGTTGCGGAACTCCACGGCGGTGAGCGAGTCGAAGCCGAACTCCTTGAACGGCTTGCCCAGCTCCACCTCCTGCGCCCCGGTGAAGCCGAGGACCGCGACGACCTGGCTTCGGACCAGCTCGACGACCACCGGGAGGCGTTCGTCGGACGGCAGCGCCGCCAGCCGCTGGGCCAGCCCGGACGCCCCGGCGCCGGCGGAGTCCGCCGCGGCCGCCGCGCGCCGGACCTTGCCGCGCACCAGGCCGCGGAAGAGACCCGGCACCTCGCCGCCCGCGGAACGCACCAGCGCGGGCACATCGAGCCCCGCGGGAACCAGCACCGCACGGTCCGAGACCAGCGAGGCGTCCAGCAGGGCCAGGCCCTGCTCCTCGCCCAGGGCCAGAACACCCCCGCGGGCCATCCGTTCCACCTCGGCCCCGGTGAGCTGGGAACCCATCCCGCCGGCCTCCGGCGCCCACAGACCCCAGGCGAGGGAGACCGCGGGAAGACCGCTTGCCCGGCGGTGGGTGGCCAGCGCGTCGAGGTAGGCGTTGGCCGCGGCGTAAGCGCCCTGCCCCGCACCACCCAGCACCCCGGCCGCGGACGAGAACAGGACGAACGCGTCCAGGTCCGTCCCGGCCGTCAGCTCGTGCAGGTGGCGCGCCGCCTCCGCCTTCGGGGCGAGTACGGCGGCCAGCCGCTCGGGCGTGAGCGACCCGAGGACACCGTCGTCCACGATGCCGGCCGCGTGGATCACGGCGCTGATCGGTACGTCGGTGAGGAGTTCCGCGAGGGCGTCCCGGTCGGAGACGTCGCACGCGGCGATGGTGACGGTGGCTCCCGCTTCGGTGAGCTCGGCCGTGAGTTCTGCCGCCCCGGGGGCGTCCTGGCCTCGGCGGCTGGTGAGCAGGAGGTCGCGGACGCCGTGCTCAGCGACCAGGTGACGGGCGGTGAGCGCGCCCAGACCGCTCGTGCCGCCGGTGATCAGTACAGTGCCGTCCGTCCGCCAAGGGGTCGCCTCGGCGGAAGGCGCAGAACGCACCAGGCGGGGGGCCAGGAAGGCCCCTGCGCGCAGCGCGAGTTCCGATTCACCGAAGAGGGTGACGGCGGTGGCCGGTATCTCCTCGGTGCCGGGGTCGGTGCCGGTGCCGGTGCCTGTCTTGGTGCCGTTGCCGGTGTCGATGAGGACGATCCGGTCCGGGTTCTCGGCCTGTGCGGCCCTGACCAGGCCCTGAACTGCGGCCTGTGCGAGATCGGTGACGTCCTCGCCGGGAAGCGCGGCGACCGCGCCTCGGGTGACGACGACCAGCCGGGCGTCGGAATCGGCGCTGGCCTCGTCGGCCAGCCATTCCTGCAGTCCGACCAGGACGGTGGAGAGCGTCTCGGCCGTTCCGAGCCCGGACGGGACGCGCAGCAGCCTCTCCTCGGGGATTGCCCCGGTGGACGCTCCGGCCTCGGCCTGCTCCGCGACGGCCACCCAGTCCAGCCCGAACAGCGCGTCGCCGTGCTTCGCGACCGGCACCTGCTCGGCGAGCGGGCGCAGGGTCAGCGAGCCGACCGACGCGACCGGGGAACCGGCGGCGTCCGCGAGGTGCAGCGCCACACCGCCCGGCCCCTCCGCCGGGGCGATCCGCACGCGCAGCGCCGTCGCCCCGGTGGCGAAGAGGGCCACATCGCTCCAGGAGAAAGGCAGTTGGGCCCGCCCGTCGTCCTCGAAGAACCCGCCCAGCCCGATGCCGTGCAGAGCCGCGTCGAGCAGCGCCGGGTGGAGCCCGAATCCGGCCGTCTCGACGTCCTCGGGCAGCGAGATCTCCGTGAAGACCTCGTCCCCGCGCTTCCAGGCGCCCAACAGCCCCTGGAACACCGGCCCGTACTCCAGTCCCAGCAGCGCCAGGTCGTCGTACAGACTGTCGACGGAGACGGCATCGGCACCGGCCGGCGGCCAATGCACCAGATCGAAGCCCGCGTCCGCGGCCGCCGAGGAGAGCACACCCTCCGCGTGCTGCACCCACGGCTCCTCGTCCGAGCCTTCGACGCGCGAGAACACACTCACGCGACGGCGGCCGGACCCGTCGTCCGCACCAGTCCTGAGCCGGAGTTGGGTTGCCGAGGTGGCAGGAATGACGAGGGGCGCGTAGAGCGTCAGCTCCTCCAGGGTGCTTGTGTCGGTGTGGTCGCCGGTGTGGATGGCGAGGTCGGCGAGCGCCGCACCGGGCACGATGACCGTGCCGTTGACGGCGTGGTCCGCGAGCCACGGGTGGGTGGTGAGCGAGAGCCGCCCGGTGAACAACATGCCGTCCGAGTCCGGCAGCGCTATCGCCGCGCTGAGCAGCGGGTGAGTGGTGTCGCTCTGGCCGAAGCCGGAGGCGTTCCCGCTGGGTGCGACGGTGTCGGCGAGCCAGTAGTGCTGGTGCTGGAAGGCGTAGGTGGGGAGATCGACGGGGGCCCGGCCGGTGCCGAAGAGGGTCGGCCAGTCGACGGTGCCGCCGCTGGCGTGGAGCCGGACCAGGGCTTCGGTGAACAGCTGGGCTTCGTTGTGGTCGCGGCGGAGGGTGGGGACGAGGGTCGTGTTCTCGGTGGCGGAGTCGGCGGCCATGGCGGTGAGGACCGCGTCCGGACCGAGCTCCAGGAGGGTGGTGACGCCCTGGTCCTGGAGGGTGGTGACGGCATCCGCGAAGCGGACGGCTTCGCGGACGTGGCGGACCCAGTACGCCGGGTCGGTCAACTCCTCAGTGGTAGCGGCCTGTCCGGTGAGGGTCGAGACGATCGGGATGGAGGGCGCGGTGTAGGTGAGACGAGCCGCGACCTCGGCGAACTCGTCGAGCATCGGCTCCATGTGGAGGGAGTGGAAGGCGTGGCTGACGGTCAGCCGCTTGGTCTTGCGACCGAGAGCATCGAAGTGCGCGATGACGTCAGCGACGGCCTCCTCATCACCGGAGACGACGATCGACGTCGGGCCGTTGACGGCCGCGATCCCCACCCGCTCCGTGAGCTGGGGCAGCACCTCGGCCTCCGTGGCCTGAAGGGCCGCCATCGCACCACCCGAAGGCAGTTGCTGCATCAGGCGGCCACGAGCCGCGACCAGCAGCGCCGCGTCCTCCAGGGACCAGACGCCCGCCACGTGCGCCGCGGCCAGTTCACCGATGGAGTGACCGGCCAGCACCTGCGGCCGGACCCCGAAGGACTCCAACAGCCGGAACAGTGCCACTTCCAGCGCGAAGAGAGCAGGCTGGGTGAAGCCCGTCTCGTTCAACCGGCTGTTCTCCTCGGCGAAGAGAACGTCCTTGAGCGGCAGTTCAAGGTGAGCGTCGAGTGCCGCACACACCGCGTCCAGCGCCTCGGCGAACACCGGGAACGCCGCGTACAGCTCGCGTCCCATCCCGGCCCGCTGGCTGCCCTGACCGGTGAAGAGGAACGCCGTCCGGCTCGGCCCGGCGAGGCCGCGCACCACACCTGGTGCGTTCCGGCCTCCGGCCAGGGCCGACAGGGCGAGCAGCAGCCCGTGGCGATCGGCGGCCACGACGCCGCCGCGGTGCGCGAACACCGCACGGGTTGTCGTCAGCGCGGATCCGATCGCAGCCGGGTCCAGCTCCGGGTCCGCCAGGACGAGATCGTGCAGGCGGGCGGCCTGGGCCTGGACGGCGTCCGGCGTCTTACCGGACAGCACCCACGGCACCACCGGCAGCTCGGCCGAGGCGACAGCCTCCGTCGAGACCTCGGCGGGGGCCTCTTCCACAATCACGTGGGCGTTCGTGCCGCTGATGCCGAAGGACGAGACACCCGCGCGACGCGGACGCTCCCGCACCGGCCACGGCTGCGCCTCCGTCAGCAGCTCGACCGAGCCGGCCGACCAGTCAACGTGTGAGCTGGGGGCGTCGACACCGAGCGTGCGCGGCAGTTCCTCGTGCCGCATCGCCAGCACCATCTTGATGATCCCCGCGACACCGGCGGCGGCCTGGGTGTGGCCGAGGTTGGACTTCACCGAGCCGAGCCACAGCGGCTGGTCGGCGGGCCGGTCCTGGCCGTAGGTCGCGATGAGCGCCTGGGCCTCGATCGGGTCGCCGAGCGTCGTTCCCGTTCCGTGCGCCTCCACCGCGTCGACCTGGTCGGCCGAGAGGTTGGCGCCGGCGAGTGCCTGCCGGATGACGCGCTGCTGGGACGGGCCGTTGGGGGCCGTGAGCCCGTTGCTCGCGCCGTCCTGGTTGACGGCGCTGCCGCGTACCAGGGCCAGCACGCGGTGGCCGTTGCGCTGCGCGTCGGAGAGCCGCTCCAGGAGCAGCATGCCGACCCCTTCGCCCCAGCCCGTACCGTCGGCGGCCTCCGCGAACGGCTTGCAGCGACCGTCGGGGGCCAGGCCCCGCTGGCGGCTGAAGCCGACGAAGGTCTCCGGGGTCGCCATGACCGTCACGCCGCCCGCGAGGGCGAGCGAGCACTCGCCGGAGCGCAGCGCCTGACCGGCCAGGTGGACCGTGACCAGGGACGACGAGCAGGCAGTGTCGACCGTGACGGCCGGGCCCTCCAGCCCGAAGGCGTACGCGACGCGCCCCGACGCGACACTGCCGGAGCTGCCGGTACCGAGGTACCCCTCCAGGTCGGCGGGGTAGCTGTTGAGCCGGATGCCGTAGTCGTTGTACATGACGCCGGCGAAGACGCCGGTGGAGCTGCCCCGTACGGTCGCCGGGTCGATGCCCGCGCGCTCGAACGCCTCCCAGGCGGACTCCAGCAGAAGCCGGTGCTGGGGGTCGGTGGCCAGCGCCTCACGCGGGCTGATGCCGAAGAACGCCGGGTCGAAGTCCGCGGCCTGTGCCAGGAATCCGCCGTGCCGGGAGTACGTCTTGCCGATCGCGTCCGGGTCCGGGTCGTACAGACCCGCCACGTCCCAGCCGCGGTCGTCCGGGAACGGCGTCACGGCGTCGCCACCGGCGGCGAGCAGCGTCCACAGCTCCTCCGGCGAGGAGACCCCGCCGGGGAACCGGCACGCCATGCCGACGATCGCGATCGGTTCGTCGGCCATCGAGCCGGAACCGGTCGCCTGCTCTGTCGTGCCGCCGGCCGCTTCCACTGTGGCTTCCTCGCCGAGCAGTTCCACGAGGAGGAACGCGGCCACCGCCGTCGGCGTCGGGTAGTCGAAGACGAGTGTCGCGGGCAGCCGTACCCCGGCCTCCGCGCCGAGCTGGTTGCGGAACTCCACTCCGGTGAGGGAGTCGACGCCCAGCTCGCTGAACAGGCTGTCGGCCGCGACGTCCTCCGGCCCGCCGAAGCCCAGCACGGCCGCGATCTGCCCGCGCACGAGGCCGAGCAGCAGTTCCTGCCGCGCGGCCGGGGGCAGCGCCATGAGGCGCTCCTCCAGCGACACCGGCCCGGTGCCCGCACCTGCGCCCGACTGCACGGCCCGGCGCGCGGGGGCTCTGACAAGTCCCCGCAGAATCGGCGGGACCTCGCCGGGAGCGGCGGCCAGCGCCTTGAGGTCCAGCCGGATCGGCACCAGGTGCGCGTGCTCGCTGCGTTGCGCCGCGTCGAAGAGCGCCAGACCTGCCGGCGCGTCCAGAGCGAGCACGCCCGCTCGGGCCATCCGCTCCAGATCCGTCGCGGACAACCCTGCGCCCATTCCGCCGGTTTCGGGTGCCCACAGGCCCCAGGCGAGGGAGGTGGCGGGGAGTCCTTGGGTGCGGCGGTGGACGGCGAGGGCGTCGAGGTA
>NZ_JBWKIQ010000034.1:0-10387 GCF_056432645.1 Streptomyces sp. NPDC045021 | reverse complement strand
CGGTTCTCTTGGTCGAAAACCCATCTACCAGGGGCTTCATCCGTTTGTCAGGTCAACTGCCCAGTCTGCCGCAGGAGGTTGGAAAAAGCTCACTGTCCCGCATTCCGAGGCCGGTGATCGAGCACCACCTCGCGAACGGCGGCCTGTTCGGTCTCCGAGGACACCTGATGCTCAACCAGCCGTAGGCCACGCGGAAGCAACAGCAGGGCGCCACGGCCGCCGACTTGTCACCTCGCCTTCTGAATGCGGGACTGGACCGACTTCGCCGCCGCAACCGGCAAGGGCACCGTCATCGGCATCGGAGGCGGCCTCCTGGCCCCCATCGGCGGTGCCTCCGCAGCAGCCCTCGGCTTCGAGGGCGCCACCGCCACCTGGGCCGCAGCTGGCATCAACGCCGCGATCGGCGCCGGCTACAACTGGGCCGTCAACACCGTCCAATGCCAACCCACCACTCCCATGGATCTCCTGTTTGGGGCAGCGGGGGGTGGAGGCGGCACCTTGATTGGCCCCGCCTTCCGGTGGATGAGAGGCATGGTCGGTCCGCAGTATGTGGCGTCCAGCGGGCTGAACGCCCTGGCCCCAGGGGAAGCATTTGCTGAATACGCTCTCAAAGCGAAGCCTTATGGCGGGTACTATGATGTCATCGTGCACGGAAGTCCTACAGACTTCGGAGCGTCCCCCGAGGCTTGGGAGACCGGTGCGAACTTCAGCCATCGCGTACTGGCACGGCTCATCAAATCTGATCCGAACTATGTCAAGGGCCAGCCGATCCGCCTTCTTGCTTGTCTAACGGGTGGACCGGATGCCACGGCAGCCCAAAACCTTGCGAACGCTCTAGGTGTCGATGTTCGCGCGCCGAGCGATTACCTTCATGTGTTCGACAACTCCACCTTCCGTATCGGCCCCCGCGATAAACCATATATCAATTCGGGCGAATGGTTCCCTTCTGGGCGGGAGGTAACAAGACGGGAGGCGGCAAATAGCATGCTTCAGCCAGTAGGATTTTACTCGGATCTGGACCACGGTGCCGAGGGGCAGCCGACGCTCGCGTCGAGCCTGCATCGATTTTCCGGAACGCCCGAAGGAATTCTCGGATACCTTAAGAAGTCGCACGTCATGATGGCATCGACAATGTCCCTCTTTGACGCAATCCAATCCAATGATCTTCGAATTGGATTGTTCGAGCTTCGTACGGATGGAAACTGGGTTTGGCCTAGTGACTATCCTTACTATGTCGAGCGGTATGGGGCAGAAGTTCCCGAAGAGTTGCTGAAATTGGCCGCATCGCGCAATTGGATTCCTCCGGTGATTGCTCCTGAAAGAATGGAAAGCCTGCATCGCGAGTTCCCCTTTTGGCAGGATTGACGTCCCGCACCGTCCGGCGAGATCCTCGGTCGCGACCCGGAGTTGCGGAAACACATCTGGGAAGACTGGTATTTCGCTACTCCTGAAGGTGGCTGTTGCCATGCGCTGGCATGGGTGGCTCGACTCGTGACCGCACCTGGTGCGCACCACGGGTGGGGGAGCGCGGTGCATCGTGCACTGCGTACCCCACGGTGCGCGCCGGGATACACATCGGTGCGCCGTCGCCTGGGCTGCCTTTTGTGCCGGGTCTGTTGCCGCGTGGCTCGATCCGGGCCGCGTACCCGGGCACTTGTCCGGTCGGTGCCAAGGACTACGGCACTCGGCTCCGGGCCGGAAGGGCCCCTGAGGCCACCAGGCTGCTGGTCGGCAGAAGACCCAGCAGGTGAGGGGTTTTGAAGTTCTCGGCCGCGCCTGCGGCATGCAGACGGCGACTTTCTGTGCGGCGCGCCGGTGCTCGGGGGAGGAGCCCCTCCGGCCCAGCGGACTGTCTGCCGCACCGGCCATGTCGGCATGCTTGACGATGGACGCGTACTGCCTCAGCGGGGGCCGCGAGCCGTGCGGTCGGAGGTCCCTTCCAGCACGGTCATGACGGGGGCGGCGAGGATCGCTTCGTGCCGCGACGCGGTGACGTGGATCGCCCCTCCCGTACGCGAGCCGGCGCAGAAAATGCGGACGTTGTATCCGCCGTGGCCGTCCGGTGTAAGGGGGACGCACATGTAGGGCGGCACGTCACACGCAGCCCTTCCGTACTCGCGGTGGAGGTGCTGGCTGAGAACGGCGAGCCGGTGGTGAGCGGGAAGGGTCCGATCGGCGTGGCAGCCCGCGCAACCCAGAAGGTGGGCCAGGGCGCCGGGGCGGCTGATGAAATCCTTGCCCTGTCCTTCCGCCGTGTTGCAGTTCCCGCACAAAGGCCCGCGCACCAGGCCATGGGTGTGGCAGTGATCCCAGTCCTTGGCCGGACGCGCCGATACGCAGGTGGAACAGCGGAAGGTGGCGGCGCGGGGCCCGCGCTCGCGGACCACCGTGTAGGCAACGCCGGTCAACTCACCGCGATAGGCCGGATAAGCGGCGGCGGCGCAGTCCGGACAGATCACCAGCCAGCCACCGGGAACCGGCACACGCCAGTCCAGAGAAGGGACACTGCCACGGTTACCGGAACGCGCCCCGCACCCGGAACACGACTCAGACTCCTCACTCAGAGCCGCCACCGCCGACTCCCACTGATCCAGCATCACCGCATGAGTACGGGGCAACAGCCACCTGCCCTCCTCGATCACGAGGGTGGGCAGCGGAGTGACGCAGGCAATGCTGTACGCCGAGTAGTCCGCGAGCGCTGCGCACAGACCTTCGGGCAGCCGCATGCCGGCGGGGGACGGATCGAGCAGGGGGTCCGGCCCCCCGGCGACTCCGGCGGCAACCGACTGAAGGACCTGCTCGATGTTCCGACGCCAGCCCGACGAAACGTCTGGTGCAGCACCGACGTCACGAGGGCTGACGAGATCGCGTGGCTCCCACGGAAGTGCCGCAATCGTGTATGCGGCGCTTCGGACATCGGATTCGGCGACATGCCAGCGACCGGATAATTTTTGCGCACGAACGCCCACGTGCCCGAAGAACACGAAGTCATGGCGATCCCACCGGCTGCGCCGAAAGCCATCCGGCGCCATCGGTACACGACATGCGGTCATCTCGTTGGCGAGGACGCGCACGGCCTCCTTGAGGCCAATCATGTGAGTCATCACCGTAGTCTGATGGCCACCTCTGACAAGGGAACGGCGGCCAGCTCCTTCCGCGATGCCACGGCTGTGCTCCGGAGCCACGCTGGAACGGTCGGCATCCGCCAGTGCCGCGCACTGGCGACACCAGCATGCACTCCGCGCATCCTTCATGCGCTATCCGCATGCCCCTATTAGGGTGGGCTCATGAGGATGGGCACGGAAGAGACGCTGCGGGTGACGGTGACGGCGATCGCTCACCGCACGGGGGAGCACCAGGCGGACCTGGCGGCCGCGCTGGGTTTGACACAGAGCCAGATCAGCCGCCGGCAGCGCGGGATGGCCGCCTGGACCCTGACCGACTGCGACCGCCTCGCCGCGCACTGGGGCATGCCCGTGCTGGACCTCCTCGCCGGCCCCACCCATGCCCTGACCTGTCTGCCCGCCGACCGGGTCGCCACCGGCGGCACCCAGACCCTCCTGCCGCTCGAGACCCCGCCAGAACCCGACCCCTCACCCCAACTCACCCCGGCTCCGACACAGCCCGTCCCGGCCCAACCCACCGCGCCCCCGGTCCAGCCGGCCCCGGACGAAACTACCCGCAGCGCCCCCGCACCCCAGCACGCCCTCGCCATCGAGCCGGCACCGGCCACCGCATTGGCACCTGTCACCGCGCCGGTGCCCGCCGTCGAGCCGACCCCTGCTGCCGAACCGGCGCCCGCCGCTGCCCCGCCCGCCCCTCAACCCGCCGCCGCGCCGCCCGGCCCCCGACGGGTCGCCGCGCCGGCCGGCCCGCTCGCGGAACGCGTCCGCGCCCGCGTCGCGCACGAGCTGGCCGCACACGACAACGACCCGGACGCCACCCGGGCCGCGCTCCTCAAAACGGCAGTCCCCGACGTCATGTCCCTGTTCGCCGCCTCCCGAGTAGGAGGCCGCTACGAACACTCCGAATTCCCCCCAACCGCCGACATCCTCAAACGAACAACCCAAAAGGGCGCCGACCAGATCTGGGAGGGCCGCCCGAAATGGCGCGCCCAGGAACTGCACCAAGCCGCCCGCAGCGGCCACTTCACGATGGACGTCACCGCCCTCGACATGAACGCCGCCTACCTCGCCGCCCTCAAAACGTGGCTCCCCATCGGCAAACTCGTCCACTCCGAAGGCGCACCGCACAACCCCAAACGCTCCGGCGTCCACCTCATCACCCCACCCACCTGGGAAACACCAGACCTGCCCTCACCTCTGGGCGCCCGCAACGAACCCGGGAACCTGTGGGTCACCGAACCCACCCTGCGACTCCTCCTGCGCTGCGCGAAACTCGGACTCTGTGACACACCGACCATCCACGAATCATGGACATCCGGAGCATCCGAAGGCCTACTCGAAAAGATGCGCCGCACCCTGGTCGAAGTCCGCAAGGAAGCCATTTTCCATAACGACGAACTGACCAACGAGTACGTCAAATCCATGTATTCTAAGTTCGTGTCAACTATCGGCGAGAGCACCGCGAACCGGGAAATCCGGCGCCCCGACTGGATGCACATCATCCGCTCACAAGCATTCGCGAACCTCTGGCTGAAAGCACATAAAGCACACACCGCAGGCCTGACCGTCGTGGAAATGTCAGGAACCGACGAACTCCACGTAGCCGGCGACTGGCAGAGCGTTTTTCCGGAAGGCCGCGACCTGACCCAGGTCAAAGCCAAATCCCTCTACACCCTGGGAGAATAAGCCGTGACCGGCGGAGCAACCGACCTCTGGGGCGAATGGCAAAAACACGGCGCCCAAGGCATCAGCGGCGCCCAAGCCCTCGCGTCCGAACTCGACCGCATCGCCCACCAAGGCGGCATCGCCTCACCCGTCACCACCCACCGCGGCCTGTCCGCCCGCCTGCGCTACCTCAGCAACCCACCCGGCCGCGAAGCCCTCCGCACCCACGGCATCAGCACCCGCCTGCTGCGCTCCTGGGACCGAGGCGCCCATCCCAGCCGGACCAAGCTGGAGGCGGTGGACCGCGCTTATCGGGACCACCGCAGGGCCAACCTCGTGCGGTCCGGGGCGCTGAAGCGTCTGCTGAACAACGAGGGACAGGGCCGGCGGATCGAGATCTACCCGGTGGACCAATCACGTGTGGACGAGAAGTACCGCCGACCCACCCTCAGCGAACGCTCTGTGCAGGCCCGCTACATCTGGGACGACCTCGTCGACGCCTGGGGCCGAGACGACGAAGACGCCCTGGACGAAATCTGGGACGACGTGATCACCGATCTGGACTCCGAATATGCGGCCTACGCATACGTGGGCTCCATCGGCATCGGAGCGTGAAACCCGCATAGCCTGGTCGCTGTAGCAGGGAAGGGCGCTGACCGGATGCGGTAAGCGCCCTTCCCATGTGCGGCTGGGCCCGCCAGGCCCGTCCGACGTCATGGCGCGGGGTGAGGCCCAGCAGCCCTCTGACCGCGTCCCCATGACAGGTCGGCTCGCCAGGCCGTTTCGCCGGGCATGGAGCCATTCATCGCATCATCGCCCTGCCGTGCCAGGCCTGTTGGCATCACCAGGGGCCCCAGCCCGACCGCGGTCAGGTCGGCTTCTGCAGGAGGCATCCGCGACATCCCTCCCGCCTTCAGCACCGACTGGCCGCCCTGCTGGCCATGGCCGGACACTGCCTGCGCCTACCTGCCGGTCGCCTCAGACAACAACTCATCAAGCTGCTGGGGCACGTCCCAGGCCCGAACCACCCACGCTGGGGCGGCACCTGGGAAGCGACCGCAGTCCAACGCTGCTCGATACAACTTCGCCTGGCGTTGCACGACACCCTGACCGAACGCCCCCACCGGGCCGCCCAGCCGTTACGGCGCGTGACCAACGCGACTGCAGGCTCGCGAACTTCGGCCCGCCAAACTCGCAAACTCCCGCGCATCAGCGAGCCCCCGACCAGGCCCTTCCTCACGATCACTCGCAAACAACGCTGCTCCGTCACAGGCGCCGGAGACCGGGCCACTTGCGGTCGTGCGCCTGCCGGATGGTCAGAGTGTGCGGGCGATGGTGATCCGGCGGATCCTGGACGCCGACCGTTCCTGGTGGTTCGAGCTGAACCTGGCCCTCTGGGCACGGGTCGAGACCCACCACCGGTCCACCGACCGCATCGCAGGTGAGCCGGCCCGCACCGTGTTCCTCGCCCCGGCCGCCGTCGTCACGCCCATCGAGGGCCAGGACTACCGCGGCGTCATCATCTGGCGGCACCCCGCGACCCTGCGCCGCACCCGGCGGAACACGTTGTTGCACTCCGGCCCGAATTCCGGCTCGACCCGGAAGCAGGCGCCGTGGGACGACGACTACCCCGGCCCGGACACCGACTTCGGGGCGTAGACCCGCTAGGACCAGCCGGGCGCGCCGACCTCCTTCTTCAACCGGGTATGGAGGCTCATCCAGCTGCCGCCGGCCATCGCCTCCGCGACCGCCGGGTGCCCCCACAAGGCCTTGAGCGCTGCCATCCGTACGCGCCGCAGCCGTTCCAGTTCCTCTTCCTGCTCCCCGCTCCAGACCTTCCGGCCGGGAGCCGGGTCCTGGCCGTCGGCGGGCTGCTGCACGGGGGCGTTGTCGATGGCGCCCGAATGCGGTTCTGCTATGCGGATTTGAGGGGAGGGGACCGTCAGTGCCCGGCGCCAGCATGCTCACCTGGGCCATGCCCCAGATTCTCCGTCACGGGCAGGCACTCGGCGAGCAGGTCGACGACGTCGCGCCAGGCTCGCTGCGCGTGCTGTGGGTGGTAGCCGACACCGGGGACCACGGGGTGGTCGACCGGCGGGTGGTGGAAGGCGTGCAAGGCGCCGCCGTAGACCGTGAGGCGCCAGTCGACGCCCGCGGCCTGCATCTCAGCGGTGAACGCGTTTCGTTGCGCGGGCGGCATGATCGGGTCTTCCGATCCGACCCCGGCCCATACCGGGCAGCGGATGCGCGCTGCCTCGCCCGGTCGGCCCGTGGTAGTTGCGTTGACTGTCCCGATCGCGCGCAGGCTGACGCCATCGCGCCCGAGTTCCAGCGCGATGGCGCCTCCGGTGCCGTAGCCGATGGCGGCGATCCGGTCGGGGTCGGTCCGCGGTTCGGCGCGCAACACGTCGAGCGCCGCATGGCCGATGTCCCGCATCCGGCCGGGATCAGCGAGCAGCGGCAGGCAACGGGCCAGCATCTCCTCGGGGTCGCCCAAATAGTGCCCGCCGTGAAGGTCGAAGGCCAGCGCTACATATCCCAGCTCGGCGAGAGCATCGGCCCGGCGGCGCTCGACGTCGCTGAGTCCCATGCCCTCTGGTCCGAGCAGCACCGCAGGCCGGCGGTCGACACCGGGTGGGAGCGCGAGGTGCCCGATCATCGTCAAACCGTCGGCCAGGTACTCGACCGTACGCGTCGTAATCGTCGTCATGAGACTGGACTGTAGTGATCGTCGAGCCCGGTCCTGTTGGTGTTCTGCCGCTGGCAGAACAGCGCGCGTGTCGGCCCTTGGGGAGGATCGGAACGGCCAGTAGCGACTTTCGTCAGGCGCTGGCTGGCGTTCCCGCTGAGCGCTGACGCAGGGCGGCGAAGTCGCTGTGAGCGGCCTCGACCGCTTCGGGGTACGCCGACTTCTTCTCGTGCTCGGCGAGCGCGCGGTAGATGCTCGCGACGCTGGGAGCCTGCCCCTTGCGTTTGCCGGTGGGGAGATCAGGTCGGACTGGATCTACTCGACGGACACGCCGTTCGCGCGGCGCCGGAGCACGGTGTGCAGCATGTCCTCGGTGATGACCGGAGGCCGACCGGCCGGACGTTGACCAGGTGGAGGGCCCGGTTGCGCTCGGCGCGGGCCCTGTGGCTGTTCATCAGGCGGGAGTCTCAGCGGTGGCTGTCAGGACCGCGCGGCCGAGGATGTGGCCGGCCATGGTGAAACCGAGGGCGGCCGGGGTGGCGTCGGCGGGGACGCCGATGGTGTCGACGTCGAGGGCATGCACCACGGTGAAGTAGCGGTGCGGGCCGTGTCCGGCCGGCGGGGCGGCGCCGATGAAGCGGGCCGCGCGGGCGTCGTTGGGCAGCTGGAACGCGCCCCCGGGCAGGCCCGAGCCGGTGTCATCGCCGGCACCTTCGGGCAGCTCGGTGACGGTGGCGGGGATGTCGGCGACCGCCCAGTGCCAGAACCCGGACCCGGTGGGGGCGTCGGGGTCGTAGACCGTGATGGCGTAGCTCTTGGTGCCTTCCGGGGCGCCGCTCCAAGAAAGCTGCGGGGAGACGTCCTTCCCGCCGGGGACGCCGGAGAGGCCGGAGTATTGCTCGATCGACCAGGGGGCGCCGTCGGTGACGGTGGTGCTGACAACGGTGAAAGAGGCCGCCTCGGGGAGACGGGCAAAGGGGTCGTTGGAGCTCATGGTGTCGTGCCTCTCGGGTGTGCTGTGGGGTGGTGGTGATGCGGTCGGCGGAGGTCCCGCCGTGGTGGCGCCAGGAGGCGACGTGGTCACGCTTCCGCTCACCACCGAGATCGACCATAACATCGATAATCGATTATCACTCAGATCGTCTATTGTGTGGGCATGACCCAGACGACTCACACCTCACCCCCGGCGAGGAAGCAGATCCTCTCCGAGCAGGTCTACACACACCTGCGGGACGCGATCATGCGCGGGGACCACGCCCCCGGTGATGCCCTCAAACCCCAGGAACTCGCGAAAGAGCAGGGCGTGAGCCTGGCCGTCGTGCGCGAGGCGCTCGTGCGGGTGGTCGGCGAGGGCCTCGCTGACCGGCTGCCCAACCGCGGCTTCGCCGTCCCGGCGTACTCCGACCGGCGCTGGCAGGAGATCGCGGAGGCCCGCCGGACGATCGAACCGGTCATGCTGCGCATGGCCGTCGAACGCGGCGATGTGGACTGGGAAGCCCGCGTACGAGCCTCCCACCACCGTCTGACCCGCACCCCGGCGTACGTGGCAGAGAAGGGCGAGCACTACAGCAGCGCCTGGGCCGAAGCCCACCGCCTCTTTCACCGCACGCTGCTGGAGGGGTGCGGCAATCTCGTCCTGCTGGAGACCTTCGACCGGCTGTGGACCGCGAGCGAGCTGGCCCGGCGCTGGTCAGCGCACCGCAACCCCGACCGGGACGGCGCCGCCGAGCACCGCCGACTGGAGGAGGCGGTGCTTGCCCGCGACGCCGACACCGCAGCCGAGGTACTGATCCGGCACCTCACCCAGACCGCGGCCGGGCTGACCGGCTGCACCCACCACGAACCCGAGAGGGAAGCCTGATACGCCTCACCCGCCTGGCCGCACGACCACATCTGATCACCGACACCGGAGCCACAGCATGACTACCTATCAGGCGAGCACAGGCCGCCACTGCCACAACGCCGTCAGCCCTCTGCACACAGCCGTGTATTTCGCACCGGAGCGGCAGGACGAACTCGCGGCGCTCGGGCTGGAGCGCGGGGCCATGTCCTACTACGCGGGCCGCGCTGCCCCGCTCGGTGGGGTCGGCGCGGGCACGGTCACGGCGACGTTCTACAACTTCAACCACGAGCATGTGAAGCGGTACATTCCTGCCGCGTGGACGGTCACCACACCGGAGGCGGTGCTCGCGGCGCTACTGCGCGGCGTGGACGGGATGCTGCGACGACAGCTCGGACAGGAGGTTCTCGCGTCGAAGGAGATGGCCGAGGCAGCTGGGCTGGCGCTGTGCGCCACGGAGGCGTGCCACCGCGAGGCGCGCCCGCTGTACGCCGCGCACGCCGGCCTCCCGGTGCCCCAGGAGCCGCACCTGGCCCTGTGGCACGCCGCGACGCTTCTGCGCGAACACCGGGGTGACGGTCACCTCGCCGCCTTGGCGATCGCCGGCCTGTCCGGCATCGAGGCGCTGGTCCTGCATAACGCCACCGGCACGGCACCGACATCGGCGCTGTTCATGCGGACCCGCGGGTGGTCCGCACAGCAGTGGGACACCGCCCGGGACCAGTTGCGCGAGCGCGGCCTGCTGGACGAGGCAGGCGACCTCACGCAGGGGGGCACGGCCCTGCGCGGCGAGACCGAGGTGCTCACCGACCGCCTCGACGCCGCCCCGTACGACCACCTCGGCCCGGCCGCCACCGCACGCCTCACCGAACTGGCCGGCAGCTTCTCCAAAACCCTCAGGGCAGCGGGCGCCTTCCCCGCGGTGCACTTCGGCAAGGGCTGAGGGTCGGGGCCGGGAGCCCTCTCAGTGGCTGGTGACCGGATCAAGGTGTGGTTCCGGTTTGTGCCTCGTGAGGGGTGGTTCCCTCAGGACACCGAAGGCCTGTGGGCAACCAGGCTCAGCGCGGA
>NZ_JBWKIQ010000033.1:0-14402 GCF_056432645.1 Streptomyces sp. NPDC045021 | reverse complement strand
AGCGCCGACTCACGGACTCACGCAGCAGACCGCCAAGATCTGAAACGAAAGGCGACACACGAGGCGAGCCACCACCTCAAAACCACCTCACTAGGGCCTGTGTGGTGTCGTGATCAAATGGTTGCTCGTAACTGCTGCCGCCCTCCAGGAAGCCGCCCAAAGTCCTTAGACCGTGTCCTACATGGTCAGTTGGCCGTTGTGCTGGGCATGGGGAGTGGGCGGTGGGGATGGATCGCTCCGGACGGCTTGTGGGAGATCGCGAGGCCGCTGTTGCCGGCGGCCCGCGTGCGGCCGCAGGGTGGCGTGGTCGCGAACATCGATGATGAGGCGGTGTTCGCCGCGATCATCTACGTGCTCGTCAGCGGTTGCGCCTGGCGGGCCTTGCCACCGTGCTTCGGAGCATCGAAGTCGACCGTGCATCGCCGCTTCGCCATCTGGTCCCGCGCCGGAGTCTGGGGCCGGCTGCATCAGAAGGTTCTCCAGTTCTTGGACGGCCAGGAGCTCATCGATCTGTCCCGTGCAGTCCTCGACTCAGCTCATGTCCGCGCTAAAGTGGGGGCGAACAGGATCCCGTAGGTCTGCTCGACCCTCCACCGCTTCGGCTGCGGCACGAACCCCATGACCTGCGGGTCGCGTGCGACGATCTCGACATCTATGCCCAGGCCGCCAGTCGACTGCCAGTTCTACCGGGGCTCCGCTCCTCATGTCCGCCGAAACCGCACCTCACCCTCTGAACAACCCCACCCGAGCCATAACTTCACGGCCTTGGAACTAGTGACACGCCATCTCAGCTCGCTCACAGGTGTTTCCGCAGGTCAATCCGCGTTTTCGCTCCCTAGTCGACACCACTAAACGATCACCACCCCCGCGGCCGGCACGAGGCACCACTGGCGCCTGTGCGCCCGCCATACAACAGTTGACCACACCGGCTCGGCAAGCCATGATCTCATCGACCAATTGATCGAGTTGTCGGCCTACTTGGGGGGAAACCCGATGAAGAAGAAGTTCAGGAACCGTGTTATCACGCTTGTGGCGGCGGGTGCCCTCTTTGGCGGAAGCTCCCTCACTTTTGGAGCGACTAACGCGGTGGCAGCCGACTGGACCTTCGAGAAGAGCTCGGTGTCTGACGACGGGAGCTTCAGCATCGTCGCCTACAACAACGGCACCTACGCGGGCGCCATGGTGTGGAACGCCGATCCCGGGTGCTGTGGTATCCCCGGCGACGCGTTTGAGGTGGTGGACCGGCTCTCCGACGGGTGGGGCATGGAGGCGTCAATGATCTCTCCGGCGACGGGGCGCGTTGCCACCACGCGCGGGCACGCGGCCACCTACACCAGCCCGTGGAACACTGGCAATCTGACAGAGGACAGCGCAGTTTACTTTCAGCTTTGCGCGGTCCAGGGCGATTCCTCGCACTGTAGTCT
This sequence comes from Streptomyces sp. NPDC045021, assembly GCF_056432645.1. Lineage (NCBI taxonomy): Bacteria > Bacillati > Actinomycetota > Actinomycetes > Kitasatosporales > Streptomycetaceae > Streptomyces > Streptomyces sp. NPDC045021. Next base: position 12,978 of record NZ_JBWKIQ010000033.1, on the reverse strand, counting down.
CGGGTACGGCGGTCACGCGTAACCACACGCTGACCGCTTGATCTCCAGACATCACGCCGCTCGCTCCAGCAGCTGAGGGCGAGCGGTCACGTGGCTGCGGGCGGCCGCGGTGGTTTGTGGTCCGGTCCTCCTCTTCTCAGGGCAAAATCGGCGAACGCCCGTTCGCGAGGTCGACGGCTTCTCACGAGCTCCATGTAGCGCCACCGGCGGCCCGGCTGCTCCCGATTGGCGACGGTGCCACCAGGCCAGGCACTACTGGCGACAAGCCAGCATCGAGGAGCTGCTCGCCGCTGGGACCCGCACGCGTGGCTCCGGGCATCGCCAAGCCAGCGAGTTCGACATGGCGCGTGCTCAACGCCGATAAGGACCTGTCCGACGGCCAGCCTCCACAGCTACGGGGGCTGGCCAGCTCGCCGTCGGCCGCGCCACAGACCAGCCCGAAGGAGCAGCCGACCGTGCAGGCAAAGACGGCGACCACCCGGGTCCTGCGCGTCCTGCCCGGAACCCGCGAAACGACCGCGGCCGCGCAGCCCACCGACCGCACCACGGCCCCGAACCAGCAGCGCCCGCGCTACGAGCCGTTGCACGCCGGGGCCGTGCACGAACTCGCCGAACAGGCCGCGCGGGTGCTGTTGCCCGCGCAATTGGCACAGGAGCCGGTCCCGTTGGCTCGCGCTGCCTGGCAGATGAGCACCGCCTACGAACGGATCGCCGTCCTGCTCGACGAAAAGAAGAGCGGGCGCCATGTCGAGATGGCCGAAGACTTGGTCAGCAAACTGGGCGACGCACTGCGCCACGCTCACGCGCAGCGACCAGCTAGCCGCCCGCACCTTCGAGCACCGCGCGCCGCATCCACGACGAACTCCTGTCCGGTCGCACCGAGGAGCGTGTCACTCTCCTCGTCAACCCGACCGCCGGGAACGGCAAGGTGGAGTCGCTGTACCGGTCGTGGGGCTACGTGACGATCAGCGGGCAACAACCCTCGGTGGACTCGCCCGTCCTGGCGGCGATGGTCCGCGATATCTCGTTGTAAAACCGCCGACCGCCGGAGACGTCAGCTCCGCTGCCGATTCGCAAGGGACTGGAAATGGATCAAGCATGAGCGGAAAACGGGACTAACAGCCACCTGTGAGCAGGTCTTCCTCGAACTCCCATCCGCACGGATCAGTCTCGATCAGGCTGCGAGTCGAAATATCGGATCCTGTCCTCCTGAAGGAGTTCCTCGGCCACGGCCGCGTACGCCGCATAGCCCGTCGGATCGGCCATGAAGGCCCGGTACTCGTACTTGCCGTCAGCGTTCCAGCATTGGTCGGTGTACGTCACGTGGACCACGCCGTCCTTGTACCTGTGGAAGCTGCTGATGGCACCGGATCTCATCAGGCGGATGAACTCGTCCTGGCCCATCACCCGGTCTGTTTCGCGACGGACTGCAAGGCCCCTGAGGATCTCGATGATCAGTGACGTGGTGTTCGCCAGACCCAGGACGGCCATAGCCGTACCCACCGGATACAGCACGACAAGGACGGCGAGACTGCGGGTTTTCGCGATCAGCACGAACGCCGCGGCGGCTCCCGCCGGGAATGCGAGAGCTCCCGCCATGAACAGGGGAGCCAGTGCTACCGCGAGGATTTCTGACCCCGCCTGCCCCTTCGGCGCCAACCAGCGGTAGACCGCCATGGAGGTCACCGCAAGCACCACCGACACCACCAGAACAACCCATAACACCCACAGCACCCGCATGCGAATCCCCGTTGGCATCTCGGCGTTGAGCCCCTGGACTGGGAAACGATTGCCTTGCGGGCTCGTGTCTGGAGTATCGCCGCATTGCCGGGGGCGCACATGAGCACGGCTACTCAAGTGGCGGTGTGCGCGGGACTGTATGTGCTCAACGGGTTCCTGATCGGCTGGGCGAAGGCCTACGCGGTGATAACTGGGATCACCTCGCCCGCGGCCGCCCGCCCCCAGTGGTGCGCCTGGCCGTTGTCCCTCGCGGGCTGGGCCGCGATCCCCGCAATCATCGGAGCCGCGGCCGGCGGAGGCCATGATCACGGGGACGGTCAGGGCAGCTGGACCCACGCGCAGGTGGGGCCGTGCCCGTGGACCGACGAGACCGTCGCGATGTGACCGTCGGTCATCATTCACAAGGAGGAACGCCGCCGAGTAGCCGGATGCCACCATGGCGACCCCTACCGTCTTGCTACGGGCATTCACGCGGGCGGTCCGCGTGAATGCCGAGCACAGGGGGGCACCAAGGGTCGGGCCTGCAGCGGCGGGCAACTTCCCAGGAGGTTGCTCCTGGGCTGGTACGACGTCCTTCAGGGCGGGGGTGGATGGCGAGGCCAAGGCCCCGCATTGTGGCGCCGCCGTCGCAGCTGATGCCATCCGACCAGCTGATATCCGCCTAATATGTCGATCATGCAATCAACCGCCGCGGAGGCCTTGGAATCGTGTCGGCGCAACTTTGGCGCCGCTCCGCGGAAGATCGGTTGGTGGGACAAGCACCGATACCTGCGCATGCCAACCCCGGCCTGGTTGGACCACGATGACGGGTTGCAGCAACTCTTCCTACAGCAGGACCTGCTCCTGAGCGAAGGCCGGATCGTGTGGGCACACCTGGTGCAGGCGAATTCCCTGCTGTTCGTGCCCGGCCCGAACGACCACCCGGCAGTGGTGATCTACAGCACCGACGCGTTCTACGACGATCGTCCCGAGGAACTGGCCCACATAGCCAAGGCGCTGTATGCGGTAAAGGGACAGGAACAGCGCGATCCCGACATGCAGGCCTTCTCCGCCATGCTCGCCAGCGAGATTGCGCGAGAGATGCGACTTCCGGTGCCACGCTCCCTGACCGGGGACACCGCAGTGTTCTGTACCGAGGTTCTCGTCGCCCGGCGCCACCTGCAGTACGCGGTCCTGCGCTGGTCACAGTTTCCTCTACTCATTCACCCGTCCACCAGCTCGACCATGATCCTGCCCAGCCGATACTGGGCACCGGAGATCCTTGCCGCCGTACAGCGTCGCTGAAACAGCAACCTGTGGGCGCTGAGCGGGCCAGTCCGCTGGTCCGCGGGAGCCGGATCCGCGTGTGGTCGAATAGCCGCATCAAGGCAACGTTGGTTACCCGACCTTACGAGGGTCGGCCTGTCAGACGAGAGCACTAGCGTGTGCGGCTATGGCCGACATCTTTGAACTCATGCTTACGCTGGACCTGCGCGACGCATTGTCGGAGGAGGAGCTCGCCGAGCTCCGGTGGCACCTCGGACTGGGCCCCCGGCCGGAGGTCTTGCGGATCGTGACCGATCTTCCCTCGGCGGATGATGATCAGGAGAGCCTCGTTGTCGAGGACGATCCTGAGCCACTTCTGGGCTGCCAAGGAGAGCCGTTCAAGGTTGACGGTGCGCTGGTCTCGGTCCTGCTGCGCAAGCAGGACACCCGAGGCGATGCCTGGGCTCTGACCAGCCGGCAAGAGATCCACCCAGACGACTTCGAGCGAACGGGCAGGCTGCTCAGCTGGCTCGCGAGCAAAGCTGGCGATGTGCACCAACGCCACGATGGCAGCGTCGACCTGGGGTGGACTCGATTCTATGAAGAGCGCCAGCCCGAGCCACTGGTGGTGCGTGGAGGCGTGGTCATCTGGCCGTTGATGGGATGAGTCGACTGCGGCGATGCCCTCAGGCAATTCATACGCCCACGAGCGCCGCGGCCGTAACGCCGGCGGTACAGTCCCCGCGCACCAAACGTCCTGCGGCCCGCGCCGGTCGCCTCGTGAGCGATCCCAAAGAGGGTGAATGCGCCGAATCCAGCGATCAATGGACTGGCTGCAACCGCTGCTCCTCGAGCCTTGTCTTCATCGTCATGGCAGCCATTCGAAGGTCACGTTCCGCCCCGGATGATCGGGAGTTACGGCTGTGGAGGGTAGGGCGGGCGCTGGGTCTCGCCTTCGCCGCCGCGGTCCTGGTCGCGGGCGGCGTTTTCTACGGGCTGGTGGTGCTGCTCGGCTTCAAGGAGATCGACAGAGCGCAAGTAGTGCGATGAAATGAGTGGAATGCGAATATTGAAGCCATGAGGTGATCGCTCGACGACCGCGAGGGAGTGGCACGTGCACGCCTCGGATGACTCCTTCGACGGGCCGATTCGTCGGCTCTGCTGTACCCGGCCGGCACCATCCGCTCCCTGAACGCCCCGGTGGCTACGGCGTTCGGCAGCGTCTTCGTCAGCCCCATGCGCAGGCCCGGCCCGGGCGTCGACTAGCAGGTCGAACCCCAGAGTGGCCCAAGGTTTCGCCATGAAAATGGACCATACCCCTGGGATGCTCCGCTCCTAAGGTCGGAGACATGACGACGAGCGAATAGTAGTCCGGCCGACGCTGTCCAGATCGGCCGGCCGCTTCCTATCAGCCCCGCCGAGGGGATGTCGAACGGGCTTTCCATCCCTGCAACGTTTCCACCAAAGAGACAAATGACCGAGGAGGCAATTCCGATGAAAGCGATCGTGGTGACGGACCAGGCTGCGGGAACGGCCGGGATGACGCTGGTGGAGCGGCCCGAGCCGCAGGCATCGATCAACGACGTCATCGTTCAGATTCATGCATCGGGCTTCGTCCCGACCGAGATGGAGTGGCCATCGACCTGGACCGATCGCGCCGGCCGTGACAAGACACCGTCGATCCCCGGCCACGAGCTGGCCGGAGTGGTCACCGCCCTCGGCTACGGCACGACGGGGCTGTCGATCGGGCAGCGGGTGTTCGGCCTCGCCGATTGGCACCGTGACGGCACCCTGGCGGAGTACGTGGCGATCGAAGCACGCAACCTCGCGCCGCTGCCCGGCGACGTCGACTTCACGGTAGGCGCGTCCCTGCCAATCTCAGGTCTGACCGCGTGGCAGGGGCTGTTCCAGCACGGCCGCCTTCAGTCTGGCCAGACCGTCCTCGCCCATGGCGCGGCCGGGGCAGTCGGGACGATGGTGACCCAGCTCGCACGTGAGGCTGGCGCTTACGTCATCGGCACCGGACGCGCCGCCGACCGTGAGAAGGCACTCGACTTCGGCGCGCATGAGTTCGTCGACCTTGAGAATGACGCGCTGAAGGACGTCGGCGACGTCGATCTGGTCTTCGATGTCATCGGTGGCGACGTTCAGAAGCGGTCCGCTGCCCTGATCAAGGCTGGAGGAACGCTGGTGTCCATCGTCGGCACGGTCGAGGCGCGACCCGCTGAGGGCCTGGCGGTGGACTTCGTTGTCGAGGCCGATCGTGCCGAATTGGGTGAGATCGTGCAGCGGGTGCGGGACGGACGGCTGCGGACGAACATCGGTGACGTCTCGACCCTCGACGATGCCGTCGCCGCCCTCAACCCGACCGAGCGACGCAAGGGAAAGACGATCATCCGCGTTCGTCCGTGAGGACTCGGGGACAGTGACCGGTCCTCCCCTCCTCGGGCAAGAGCGCCCGGAGCTGGATCCGCCGCTCGGAGTGGCACCGAGCCAGCCGAAGACGCTGGCGCCGCCGATCCGGTGCGGCGGGACCGTACGCGCGGAGGATCGGCAAATGATCGCAAGAGCGAGCGAATTGATCGATTTCCCCGCGCGTCCCGTCGAGCCTCCTTATGCTCAGCCGCGTGGACGAGGCCCCCGACGGCATGGCTGACCAGCAACAACGGCGCGCTCGCCTTCGGCTTGCACGCCGGCGCACGGCTCCGGCTCGCGTCCGGGGGCGGGTCCGTGACGAACAGCAAGTTGCGGACCCCAACCCGGCACCGGAAACCCGCAGGCGTATCCCGTGGGTGCACATCCGCACGGTCGTCGGTGCGGTGGTAGCAATCGGCAGCCTCGCCTTCACCGGCGTGGCCACGTACTACGGCGCCGTCGTAGCTCGACAGCAGCTCGAACAGTCCGTAGGACACCGACGCGTGTCCTGCCCTCCAGGACCTGAAGACCGCTGTACGACGAGTCCAGGAGCCGTCGGTCGATCAGGATCGGCGGACGCCTCCACGGCCTGCTCACCCCGCCGCATCGCGATAACCCGCTCACGGGTCCGCTGACGCCTCCGCCAGCGCCTTGACCTGCACCGCCCCGAACAGAACACCGCCTCCGCCGCCATTGTCTGCGGCAGCGGATCACTACACATCTGGTGTGTGGGGGTTGGTGAGACGGCTCGGCGGTACTGCCGGGACTCCGCGCCGCACATGGGGTCATCGGGCTGCGGAAGAAGTACGGCGACACGCGGCTGCAGGCCGCCTGCAGGAAGGCCATCACGGTTGGTGATCCGTCCTATCGCAGGATCAAGGGCAGGCATCCTGGTCGCCGGCACCGAGACAGAGAACGAGACCGAGCCGGACACCGGCGACGCGGGGGCCGCGGCCTTCCTGCACGGCCCCGAGGGACTGTTCGCCGCCGACATTCCCGCCCAGACAACGTCGAACTCCACGACGACCAGGGCCACGGCGATGCCGAGGAGGCCACGCGATGAGCGTGATGACCACCGCCCTGCGCGAGTCGCTCAAGACCGCGGCTTTCGGGGATGCTCGAAACCCTCGACGCCCGTCTCACTCAGGCCCAAGGCGGCGAACTCGGTCACCTGGACTTCCTCCAGGTCCTCTGCCAGGACGAGATCACCCGCCGTGAAACCGTTCGCCCTCGAACGGCGCCTGCGCCGGGCCAGGTTCGAACAGCAGGCCACCTTGGAGGGCTTCGACTTCCATGCTTCCCCGAAGCTGCCCGCCGCCCAAATCCGCGACCTCGCGGCCCTGCGCTGGCTCCACTCCGGCGAGTCCGTAATTCTGTTCGGACCACTCGGCGTCGGGAAAACACACGTCGCCCAAGCTCTCGGCCACCAAGCCGTCCGGCAAGGCGCCAACGTCCGCTTCGCCAAGACCAGCCGCATCCTGGGGCGAGCTCGCCGGCGGCCACGCGGACCGCACCTGGGACAAACGCATGCGTGACCTCATCGGGCCCGACGTGCTCATCCTCGACGACTTCGCCATGCGTCAACTGTCAGCGTCCCAGGCCGACGACCTCTACGAACTCGTCTCCGAGCGGCAGGGACGGTCCCTGATCATCACCAGCAACCGGGCGCCCAGCGACTGGTATCCGCTCTTCCCCAACCCGGTCGTCGCCGAGTCACTCCTGGACCGTCTGATCAACGCCAGCCACCAGATCATCATGAACGGCCCCAACTACCGACCCCACAATCGGCCCAAGGGACCGACCCCCAAGCCGGACACACCTGCCGGCTAGAGATCCGGGCACTCTTATCCAGTGCCCTCAGCGGCCGAGAGAGCCGATGAAGCGGTCCAGCCGAGAGACGACTTGCCGCAGGACATCAACGGATCCTGCGGCATCGTCTGCGAGTTCCAGGCCATGGTCCGCCGAGGGCACTTCCAGGACCTCGTGCCGCAGGGACGCGGCGATTCGTGAATCCCACAGCTTGTCGGCACCTCCGCCGATGAGGAGGGTCGGCTCCGTGGCCCGCTGAAGAGCCGCGGTGACGTGATCGATAGTCAGGACCGGGGTGAGCCAGGCCGCAGGGATGCTCCTGTCAGCTGCGATGCCACAGGCGAGGGAGCCCAGGGACTTGCCGATCAGCAGTCGACAGGCTCCCGCTTCGGCATCGACAGCCTCGGTGACCTGCCGTTCCACCCATTCGATCCGGTCGTCCACGCTGAACTGCGAGAAACCATCGGGGATTTGCCACCACAACTCCTGGACCGTCCAGCCGTGCTGGAGCAGGACGCTACGGGCGAAGTGCAGCAGCGGCCTGGCAGGCGAATAGCCGACTCCTGGAACGACGACTGCGACACGATCGCGGGCTCCGTCGAAGCGGGTGGGCACGGCGAATGAGACGGGATCAGGCATAGCCGCAGACTACTCGCCATCCGATCATCCGACTCCCAGAGCCTGACCGCCGCTACAACCACCACCTGGGGAATTACGTGACCACGGCACCTGGGGAATTACGGGCTCTGGCGAAGATCTTGTGATGGGCTGGCTGCTCGGAAATAAGGGGTGGACGGCATTGGGATACTGCTTGTCATGGCCGTCACCCAGCTGCTTGCCCGAGTCTCTGTGGAGTATCTCGCCGTCTGTCGGACACGCGCCGCAGAGTCATCCGATGGTGATCACCAGTGGGACCCGCTGGCGACTGATTGTCTCGACCTCGACTGGGCGCCAGCCATGCTGGCACGCGTGTGTGAGATCGGCGGCATCGATGACTTGCACCTTGCTGGCCTCGGGCAGGCCACCGACGGTGGCGTGGTGCTGAACGTCGGTTTCCTCAATGCTCACCCCCATGCCATCGGGCCCTTCGGGCCTGCGCCGACAGCCCTTGAGCCGTCGGAGGTCACTCGAGTCTCCGGTCTCCTCTGGGAGATCGACTTCCCGGCCCTTCTGGCGGCGCTGCCGTCCAGCAACCGTGCGGCAGGAGTGCTGGTCGGCCACGGAGCTGAAACTCTCGTCAACGGGCCCAGAACGTATCTGATGGACCATTTCGACGCGCTTTGCGAGTTCTATGCAGGAGCCTCGAAACGGGGCCTTGCCGTCGTCTCATGGTGGGATTGACTCCCCGACGGTGGAATGTTCTTCGCCGGCGTGCCTGACTGATGGTCAAGGGACGGGATCAGTCCGCAAGGAGTATCCGCTTACGGAGCAAGTCAAGGTTGGCTCGGCCGTAACCCTTCCGCTTGATCAGCTTGATTCGCGTCACGTGGCCCTCGACCTGGCCCGAGCTCCACGCAGTGGAGAGGCCGGCGGTGACGGCCTCCTGATCCCGGCGTGGGCCGGCGACCAGGGAGTGCAGAGCTGGTAGGTCGTCGGCGAGGACGCGGTCCATCCAGTCGGGCAGCAGGTCGCCGCGTCGGTCATGGGGCATGGCGGCGAAGTCGCGGACGTGTCTGGCCGCGGCGTCCAGACGCGGGCAGGCAGCCCTGATCTCCTTGAGTTCCTGGGCGTCGCTGGCGGCCAGACCGTCCGGGGCGGTCATGATCCAGCGGACCACCCGGCGAGGACGCGGGGCGGGCCGCGGAGCGACGGGAAGCCCGCTCTCCTTCGATGACCGCAGGTATCGTCGAACGGTCTGGATGTCTCCGGGGAAGCCGAGTTCCTGGAGTTCACGGTGGAGTCGGGGGATGTCGTGACCGCCCTCGTCCCATCGTTGGTGCAGGTGAGGCTTGTACTCGTCGAGGATGGACTGCCGGTTGACCGCCTTGACCAGCAACTCGTCGATGCTGGTGGCACGGGCGAAGCGGCGCACGGTGGAGTGGTCCAGCCGCAGTTCCCGGCCGATCGCCGTCAGGGACTTACCCTCGGCCAGCCGTTCCTGCGCCGCGTAGCGATCCCCGGTGCGGGCGACCAGGCGCCGTGGGCGGCCGAGGCAGTCGTGTGTCCCGTCCGGAGGATCGAAGGGGTGGCTCCTGCCGCCGACCGTTTCCGGCTCGGCGGTCGAGGTCGTCGCGAACGCGGAACGGATGCAGGTGTGGTGCGAACCGACCCGAAAAACACGAAGTCATGGCGATCCCACCGGCTGCGCCGAAAACCCTCCGGCGCCATCGGGACACGACATGTGCTCATCTCGTCGGTGAGGACGCGCGCGGCCTGTTTGAGGCCCATCAGGCCAGCCATGGCAGCAGTCTGACGGCCCCCATTGACAAGGACGCAGGTCTGCGAGAACGCTGCCAAGAGAGTGCCGTCCACGTGCTCCCGGTGCTATTCGGTACCCAGTGTTGCAGCACACGGATGTCTACTACGGCCTGCTGATCTGCCGACGTCGACGGCACGCCCCTGCGCGGGACGCCATCCCCGCGCGGAGCTTCGGCTCAGCAGTCGGCGCCGGGCGCGTGGCGGCTTCAGCTCCCCCCCAAGCGGCCATGATGTAGGCCTCGGCGTGCTGCTGCCCGAGCGCTGCTCCGCCCGCGAGGTAGCCCTCCAGGCGGGGACAGTCGGCCGGGAAAAGGACGAACCGTCACGAACGGTCTGATGCGAGGAATCCGCGCGGTGGCGCACGTGCTCACCACCCCGTCCGACCATCAGTTTCCGCTCGCTTGTGCCGTCGGCGGGGCACGACGCTGGTGGCCTCACCGCAGTCGAGGTGGCCTTCCTCACCACCGACAGCACCATCACCGCACGGTACAACGGCCGGCTGAACACAGCCGGATCCGGTAACTTGGGCGCGTCATTCGACGCTGACATCTACGGCGCCCGGCTGCAGATACTGCTTCCCTTCGGGAAAACCGACGCCGCCCTCCGATACTCCTTCGACCTGGAGAGCCACGACCCGGCGGACGCGATGAAGATGCTGCGCCTGCGCCTGCACCAGCGACTGCGTCGTACCGCAGCCGGCCCGTGACGTACTCGTCGCTGTCCCGGCTGAATCCGTCAGCTACGACATCGCGCAGGTCGCGAAGCCGGCGGAATGAGTCGTCCGCTGGCCCGACGATGTAGCGGGGCGCGCGCAGATCGATACCTCGTAGCGCAGGGCTGTGGAGGCTTCGAAGGCTTCCCATACGGCACGCGCGCGCTCGTGCGGATCTGAATCTGGCTCTCGCACGGCGACGCGTGGGCCTTCGCCGCCCCCAACGGCTCTCCGGGCGCCAAGGCCCATTGCCGCCGACGCCGCGACGAACACGGCGACTGGCACGCATCTGCCCTCCGTAACCGCTTCAACCGCATGCTCGGCCAGCTCTATCACTGCCTTCAGCACCACAAACTGTTCGATGAGCAGACGGCCTTCCCCATCCCACTCGCCACCGCAGCTTGACTTCTGGCGACGTGAGGCGTCTTCGCTGCGAGAGGTCACTCATCACCTGTTCTGTCTCAGTGAATCTTGACCGTTCTCATCGATTCCTAATGCCGTTTGTCAAGCCTGTTTTGGCCGGCGGGGGCTCAGCTGGTAGGCACCTGACACGTCTCGATCGTTGTAGTTACTGATCGGCGTTGCAGCCCACTGGCGATGAGCTCCATCTCGACCAGCGTGCCAATCAGGCCGGTCTCTTTGAGTTCGTCGGCCATCGCGCGCGCCTGTTTCAAGGACAGGTGAAGTGCCTCGCGCAGAACTCGCAGGACCGCGATGAGGCTCGGCTCGTTGTCCGCGAGGCGAAGCCGCGCGGATCCGTGCTCGGCCAGCAGGGCCTGCCGGATCTCCTCTGGCGTCGCACCGCCTGTGTCCTGCTCGCACCACCCGCTGAGACAGGACTTGCATGCCCCTTCGGTGCCCCACCACAACTGCCCGCGGTGGATGTACTGGCCAATGTCGCATATCAGCGCACCCCCGCAGCCATCACACCGCGCCGTGACCTTCACTCCTTGAGTGATCACCGAACTCCTCGTCCCCGGGCGCCGATCAGCGAATCCTCCCGCAATCCTGCCGATCCGGCGACCGTGATATCGCTGGGCTGGGAGGTCGGCACCAGGACAGGAGTCTCAGGCTGCAAGCGGCGTCGGCGGCGTGAGTTCGTAGCACCGTCCGTCGCGCAGGAGGGCCCATAGAACGTTGACGCGGCGACGTGCGAGAGCGAGGACGGCCTGGGTGTGGCGCTTGCCCTCGGCTCGTTTGCGGTCGTAGAACCGGCGGGACTCCTCGCACGTTCGGATGCTGAACAAGGCGGAGGTATAGAAGACGCGTTGGAGGTGGCGGTTGTATCGCTGGGGGCGCCGCAGGTTGCCGCTGATCTTTCCGGAGTCCCGCGGTGCCGGCGCGACGCCCCCGAAGCCGGCGAGCCGGTCGGGAGTGCCGAAGACGGCCATGTCGCCGCCGGTGGCGGCCAGGAACTCGGCACCGAGGATGACACCCAGGCCGGGCATGCTGGTGATCACTGCAAAGTGATGGTGCTCGCGAAACCGGGCCTCGATGAGCTTGTCGATCTCGGTGACCTGCTGGTTGAGACCCAGCACCTCCGACGCCAGCGTGTGCACCATCCGGGCCGTCAGCCTCTCGCCCGGCAGGCTGGTGTACTGGCGCTCGGCAGCCTCGACGGCTTTCTCGGCCAGTTGGTCGGCGCGGTAGACCTTGCGGTTCCGCAGCCATGTTTCCAGCCTCTTGCGACCGATCCGGCGAAGTGCAGCCGGCGTCTGGTAGCCGGTCAGCAAGACGAGCGGGCCGGTGTTGGTGAGGTCGAGCGCGCGCTCCAGGCCGGGAAAGATGCCGGTGAGCTGGGCGCGGAGGCGGTTGACGGTGCGGGTGCGGTCGGTGACCAGGTCCATGCGACGCCCGGTGAGGATCTTCAGATCGGTGACGGTCTCGTCGCCAGCTCGTAAGGGGTGCAGGTCGCGGCGGATACGGGCCTGGTCGGCGATGACGGCTGCGTCCTTGGCGTCGGTCTTGCCCTCGCCGCGGTAGCCCTCGGAGGCGCGGTGGATGGCCCTGCCGGAGAGGTAGAGCACTGGTTGGTCGTGGTTGAGGAGTATGGCGATGGCAAGGGCGGCTCCGCCGTCGGCCAGGTCGATGCCCCAGGTCACCTCGTCGCCCAGGGCCAGGACGTCGGCGAGCAGTTTGAGGAGTTCGGGTTCGTCGTTGGCGACGCGTCGGGACAGCAGCCGACGGCCGCTCTCGTCGATCGCGACGCAGTGGTGATGGGTTTTGCCTGCGTCGATGCCGGCCCAAATCGCGGCCATGTGGTGCCTCCGTGCGGTGGGTGCTGATGTCTCCCGACGGACGACCTCGCTGTCGATTCCCTACGGAGCGATCATTCGCAATTCCTAATTGGCAGCCGAGTCGTCGTGGGACGTCGGGCGGCCAATCGATGCCAGCCACGAGTGGCAGAAGGTTGAAAGCCACACCCGACGTCCCTGGGTGGATGAACCATACGAAGGGCTCACCCAGTGCCGCAGAACAACGTAGGGAGGGTTGAGCGGTCTGCTCAGAGTCGATCGGGCGGAGCGCGGCGAGCGCCATGGGCAGCACCTGCACGCCGCCGCTCTCCCGCTCGCGTCGCCCCTCCCTTGTCTCCCGACCGGCCGTCCCACAGACTGACGGCACTGCGAAAGAGACTCCAG
>NZ_JBWKIQ010000032.1:0-15402 GCF_056432645.1 Streptomyces sp. NPDC045021 | reverse complement strand
GGAGATCCAGACCGCCGTGGCGGCCACGGCGGCCCACGCCCGGTAGGGCGGCGCTCAGCCTTCGGTGAGAACGCTCAGACTTCGCTGAGACGGGTCACCAGGGCCCAGACCGGTGCCCTCACCGATCTACTTGGTGAGGGCAACCGACGGAAAGCTGTGACCTGCTGAAACGTGGCGTCTGTGATGTGGGGACGGGTGTAGGCGTGGAGTTTCCCGGGTGAACCTCCGTCCGTCGATGTCGTCGGTCTGGGCGGTGGTCCGATCCGGTTCCCCCGATCGGGAACCGGATGGAGGCGAAGACTTCGAGGCTGGTTGTGGTCGGATAGACGGCCACCACGGTGATCAGGCAGTTTCTTCCTGATCACTAGATCGTTCCTCTGGTGTACCGATCAATGACGAGCTGGGCTGGGGTCAGCGGCTTCAGCGGGACGGGACACTGCGTGGGAGCGCGCTTCGGACCCTCCCGCTACTCCTGATCTGCTGTCTCCTGGCCTGGCCGGATCAGGCAACCAACCTGCGGCCGGCGGAGGTCGGCCGAACGTCCAAGCACATCTTCAGATCGCTCGCCCATCGGGCCGTCCTCACCTGGATGCCTATCGGTCATCGTCGGACAATCGCTCCACGCGTGCATCCGCGCGCTGGGTGCGGCTTCGGGCCTCGCGCAGCTTTCGGTCCGCCTCGCGCGCTCTGTCCTTGGCCTGCCGCTCACGGTCGCTCGCCTGGCTCTGCTCTTCCTGCGCCTGCTTCAGCTGCGCGGCCAGGTCGGCAGCCCGTCCCTTCACGTCCGCTGCCGCCTTCGCCGCGTCCTCAACGTCGCGCGCGGCGTCGTCGGCCTCTTCTTGCCAACTACGCAGCACCTCGGCAGCCTGCTGCGCCTCCTGGCGCGCCTGATCCAGCTGCTGCTGACGACGGTCGTGTGCGGCGTCAGCCTTGGGCCGGGAGGCGGCACGTTTGTCGGCGACGGCCGGCTTGAGCGGTGTGGGTGTGGCGCCGGGTGCCACACCGGGAAATCCGGCAGGTCTGGTCAACGGTTTGACCAGGCGGCCGCCAGCCCATGCCTGGGCGGCTTCGGGGCTGGCCAGGACCGCCTGCAATGTTTCCTCGATCTCCCGCTGGGCATCGTCACCGAGCCGGTGTCCGGCCTGGGCGGCCAGCTGCCGGGCCTGGCGCGCAAGGGCTGCGACCAGCTGGCGCTGCTGATGGCCCAGCTCGCGCAGCTGCTCGCCGTTCAGGTCTTGGTGGGCTTGGCGCATCTGGTCTCCGAGCGTGACCAACGGTTCCACCTCGTCGGGGTGCTCACGCACGAGCAGGTTGCTCGCCCAGGCCGACAGGGCGGGGCGGCGCAGCGCGGTGATCTGTCCGGCCAGTTCCCGGTCACCGGCCTCCTTAGCAGCGGCAGCGCGTTCGTTTCGCGCGGCAATGAACTCCTCCGGCCGCAGCCTGTACAGCTGCGCAGCGACGTCATCCAGGTCCACCGATTGCACTTCTCTCCGTCCCTCCATACGGCGCCGATCCGTACGGGCCGGGGTCCGATCCAGGGACGCCGTTGATGGGGCGAACTGTGCCAGTACGGGCACGTCGGCGCACTGCGGCACTCCACGGCTGTCCCGTGCATCGGATGCGCGATCTCGACCCTGTCCCGACGGCGTGTCGCCACCGGCACCGACGCCTTCCCGGCACCGTGACCAGGTGGCGCCGGGCGACGTTGTGCGTGCCATGACGGAAGACCTGCCGGAGCACTGCGCTGCAATCACGGAACTCAACGCATCCTCACAGCCGATCGACCGGTTGATGAGCGTGCTCACGGCCAAAGACCTGGACAGACTCACCCCGGGCGAGCAAGTAGCTCTGGAGGTGCTGGCCGACCAGCGCTGCGCCTGCTGGACGACGTGGAGCAAATACTGGGCGCAGCCGCGCCGCCCCTCAATGAGCTCATCCGCGCGGTGCGCGCGTCGGCCGAGATCGCGGATCAACTCCGCGAGCAGTTGCTCGACAGCACCATCGCGGCCGCGCGTGTCCCCGATTACCCGTGACCATCGTTGACCCGTTCGGGGCTTTCGCAAGCGGGCGCGAAGAGCGGATGACGGACCACCAGCGGATGCCCAGCGCATTACTGCAATCGTTCCGCGAGGACTGCGCGCAAGCGCTCGGTGCAGGTAGGTAGATCGCAAGTGGGTCCGGTTCGGCGGCCGGCGACGTCGGCCACCCGGCAGGTGCTGCACTGAATCCGCCTGCCGTCAGGTCAGCGGATCGGTTGCGTCGCTGCGTCGTAGGAACTGGCGAGCGCCGCGCAGTGTGGTCTGCAGGATCCGCTGGGTCGCCTGGCTGTCGAGGCGTACGTCGAGAGCGCCGGGAACGGTGCTGTCCGCCCGCAGGCTCGCCGGCAGGCGGAAGGCGGCGAGACCGTCGCGCTTGGCGATGAGTACCCCGAGTTCGTGGCGGCTCAGGGCGTCAGGCCCCGCGAGATGGTGAATGCCCGTTGCGCCGCCCGACGCTAGTTCCAAAACGGCAGCCGCCAGGTCCGAGACATGGACCGGGCAGCGAATGTCGTCGGTGAACAGAGCGCCACCGGAAGGGTCGGCGGCGAGTCGGTGGACCAGGCGCTCATGCACGGAGCGCCCGTGGCCGATGATGAGCGACGTACGGGCGACCAAGGCTTTCGGGTGCACTGCGAGGATCCCGGTCTCCGCCGCGGCCTTGGCTGCGCCGTACGGAGTGATGGGATCCGGGAGACAGGACTCGTCGTAGTACGTGCGGCCGGCGCCGGAGAACACCGCGTCCGTAGACATGTGGATCATGCGAGTTCCGTGCTTCGCTGCGACGATCGCAAGCTGGAGAGGGCCTTCCGCCGTGATTGCCCAGTCCGCCCGGCCACTCGATGCGTTGATGACCACACGCGGATTCACCTCGTCCATGACGGCGTCCAGGCGTGCCGCGTCCCGCAGATCGAGGGGGCACCACGCGCCGGGGGAGGCGGTGCCCGGCTCGGTCGCGTACGTCGCGACGGTCGGGTGCCCGGCCGCTCTCGCCTGCCGGACCAACTCGGACCCCAGAAAGCCGCTGCCGCCAACGATCAGCATTGTCATGACGGTAACGGTAGTCCTGCGGGCTCCACGGCGAAAGCGGTCACCTGGTGTGCCGGTGACCGCCTTGTTGCCGCGCCAGCGAGTCGGGCGGGTTGGGCGGACTATGGCTGGGGCTGCCAGACGTAGCGGACGTCCGGCTCGCGCTCGTCGTTACGTTGCCCGTCTGTGCGCTCGGCCTCGGTGAAGCCGTGCCGTTGGTAGAAGCGCCGGGCCGGTCGGTTGACCTGGAAGGTCCACAGCGACAGCCCGTCCGGCCGCTGATCTTTGGCCAGGGCCATGAGGCGGTCGCCAAGGCTTCGCCCGCGCCATCCCGGTTCGAGGTAGAGCTGCTTCAGCTCGCTGCCGTTGAGTACCAAGAGCCCCACCACGCTGCCCGCTGCGACGGCCACCCAGGTCTCGTACTGCGGCACGAGCATGCGGGCGAACCAGTTCCGCACGTCCGCTGCGTCGTGGGCGCAGCGCACGGTCGGCAGCGCCGCGGCGTAGGAGCGCAGCCACACGTCGGCGGCCGCGCGCGCGTCGGCGGGTCGGGCTCGGCGCAGGAGGACGTCGTCGTTGCTCATAGCGCGGCCTCGTCTACTTCCCTGACCGTCCGAGTTGGTGCATGGTCCAGCCCGCCGAGCGCCACGGCTCGGGATCGAGGGTGGTACGGCAGTCGACCAGCAGGGGGTTGGCCGGGCGGCCGATCAGCGCCTGGGGGTCGGCCTGCTGGTACTCGGGCCATTCGGTGGCCAGGACGACGAGGTCGGCGCCATCGAGGGAGGCTGCCAGGTCGTCGGTGTAGTCCAGCTCCGGGTTGCGGACCATCGCCGTGGGCACGGCCTGCGGGTCGTGCACGGTGACGGTGGCGCCGGCCTGCTGGAGAGCCTGAGCGAGCGCGAGGGCTGGGCTCTCCCTGACGTCGTTGGTGCCGGGCTTGAACGCCGCCCCCCACACGGTGACCCTGGCCCCCTTAATGGGGCGGTCGCCCAGGGTGCGGGTGATGAGGCCGAGGGCCACGTCGGTGCGGCTGTCGTTGATCTCCTCGGCGGCGCGCAGGAGGGCCGCAGCCGATTCGGCGCCGAGTTGCTGGGCGGAGGCGGTGAAGGCTCGGATGTCCTTGGGGAGGCAGCCACCGCCGTAGCCGATGCCGGGCCGCATGCCGCCGGCGCCGATCCGGGGGTCGATGCCGAGGATGTCCACGATCTTTGAGACGTCGCCGCCCGCGGCCTCGCACATGTCGGCGACGGCGTTGATGTACGAGATTTTGAGGCCGAGGAAGGTGTTCGCGGCGCCCTTGGCCAGCTCGGCGGTCTGCTGGTCGGTGATGAAGATCGGCACGCCCGCGTCGATGATCCCGGCGTACACGGCGCGGATGGCCTTCTCGCCCTCGGCGGTGGTGACGCCGGCGATGAGGCGGTCCGGGCGCAGGGTGTCCTCGACGGCGTGGCCCTCGCGCAGGAACTCCGGGTTCCACACGACTTCCACGCTCTCCCCGGCCGGGGCGAGCCGCTGGGCGAGGGCGGTGACCTGGGTGGTGGTCCCGACGCTGACGGTCGATTTCCCGACGATGGTGCACGCCTGCGTGAGGAGGGGGGCGAGTTGGCGGATTGCGCCGAAGACCTGTGCGGTGTCGTAGGAGCGGCCGTCGGCGTCGATGGGGGTGCCGACGCCGATGAAGTGCAGCTCGGCGAAGTCGGCGGCTTCGTGAATGGCGGTGGTGAAGCGCAGGCGTCCGCTCTGGGTGTGGCGGGCGAGCAGTTCTGGCAGGCCGGCCTCGTAGATGGGGCATTCGCCGGCGTTGAGTCGATCGACCTTGGCCTGGTCGACGTCTACGCCGATGACCTCGTGGCCGAGTTCGGCCATCGCCGCAGCGTGCGGGATGCCGAGGTGACCGCAGCCGATCACGGAAACACGCATTGCAGGTCGTCCTTGTCTGGTCGGGGGTCCACCGAAATTGGTGCGCTCCCAGACGCTATCGGTTGGCGGGCTGGGTCCAATTCGGTCGTTCGATTGTTCGTTGTGGTGTTCGATCGGGTGGTTCGGGTCCGGTCGCGGCACCATCCTTGGTGCTGGCCGGTGGTTCAGCTCACGGCGTTCAGTGCGCTGGACAGGGCGGTGGTCAGGAACGCGATGTCGTCGTCCGTCGATGTCAGCGGGGGTGCGACGACGAGCCCTTCGCTCTTGGGCTCTCCGGCGCCGGTGAACGGATAGAAGAACACGCCCCTTTCCTCCGCGGCCTTCATCACGGGCCAGAGCTGTCCCGGGGCGACCTCCACCCCGTAGAGGAAGCCGCGCCCGCGGATGTCCCGCGCCGGCCCGACGCCGTTCAGAGCCTTTATGGCCTGCCCGAGGCGCTCCCCGCGTGCTGCGAACGCGGTGAAGTCCATCGCCTCCAGCTCGTCGAGGACGCCCAGGCACGCGGCAGCCATGAGGGGGTGGGTGGCCATGGTGCCCATCGCGGGCAGCGGGTCGGCGTCCTCGTGCCGGATCCACCGGGCTACCCCTGGGGAGACCAGCACCGCGCCGACGCTCGTGTATCCGGCTCCCAGCCCCTTGGACAGGATCACCATGTCGGGCGCGCAGCCGTCCCAGTGGTGGCTGGCCAGGGGTGTCCCGGTGCGCCACATCCCGGTCAGTACCTCGTCGTGGATCACCAGGACGTCCCGCTCGGCGCAGACCTGCGAGACCCGCTGGAGGTATCCGTCGGGCGGCACGAAAGCGCCGCCCGTGGTCCCGTTGATGGGCTCGATCAGCACCGCGGCGACGTTCTCCGGCCCGCGGCGGTCGATCTCCCGCGCGATCGTGTCGGCGCACGAGGCGTCGCAGTCGCGGTCCTGGTGGGCGTGCGTCGGCGGGTAGGGCGCTGGGAAGCTGGGGCCGAGATCGAGCGCGTCCTGCGGGCGCGGCCGGCGGGCGTGGTTGCCGGCGAGCGCGAGGGTCAGCGCCGACATCCCGTGGTAGCTCAAGGTCGAGGTCAGGATGTCCCCGCGGCGCTTCCCATCGCGTACCCGGGTGATGTTCCGCGCCAGGCCCACGGCTACCTCGACGCCGAGCGTCCCGCACGTGGTCAGCGCGACGGAGTCGTCCGGACGGCCCACCGCGCGGCACACGCGGTCCATCAGCTCCATTTGGATGTGCGGCTGGACGACAGCGGCTCCCCCGAAAGTGTTGCGGAAGAACTGCTCCTCGATCCGGGCATGGACCTTGGGGCTGCTCTGGCCCACGTTGGTGCACAGCAGACCGCTCGACCCGTCGAAGATCCGGGTACCGCCGGCGCGGTGCAGCCACGGACCGTGCGACCCCACAACCTCGAAGTCCGGCATGGGCCTGGTCGACGTCAGCAGCCGCTCACGGTTCTGCGCGTACGAATCCACTGGGGAGTCCCTTCAAAGGTGTGCTCGCGGGATGGGGTCGCGCACGTGCGCGTGCGCGGCCCCGGAGAACCGTTCCGGTCAGCCGGCCGGGACGGGTACGGGCGCGTTCACACCGAGCCGGCGGCACAGCGCAACGAGCGTGGGGATGGCCTCGGCCTGCACGATCACGTCACCCTCCTGCGCGCCCTCCAGCGGGTAGGGCATGTACTGGCCGAACTCCTCCAGTCCCTCGGTGTCGATGAAGAAGATCTTCATGCCGCGCTCGCGGGCCCGCTTCTGGACCGAGCGACGGTCCGCGTGCAGGCCCACGACCAGAAGCGCCTTCGCCTGGGGGTGGAACACGACCGGCGGGACCTTCTGGTCGTAGCGGCGCACGAAGAACTCGTCGAGCCCGGCCCGCGCGGCGAGCAGGTCGAAATTGTGCTGCAGCACGGGACCGACAAAGTGTCCGGCGCCGTGCAGGGCCTTGAGCGCGTGGTGCGCGGCCGTCGGCTTGGCGAGGAAGCTCGCCCGGAACATCGTGACCAGCTCGTCCGCCTTCGCCGTGGCGTCGAGCAGCATCTCCCGAACGAGGCTGTCCTTCCGCGGGCTTAAGACGAACGGGTGCGTCTGCTTCATGACGTTGTCGGTCCGCTCGGTGACCCGGTATGCCTGGTGCAGGAAGTGCAGCGGCGGCACGCCGGCCTCGACGCTCGTGCCGCAGCCGATCTCGACCTGGAACGGCAGGTAGTTGGCCAGCTCGCTCAGGTCGTCGGCGTAGGTGGGGTTGCCGCGCTCGTCCCTGATGCGGATGCCGCCCGCCAGGACGTTCCACGGCATCTGGCGCACGGTGCGCGTCACCGTGAAGTCTTCGGAGACGAACACCACGTCGAACGAGCAGAACCCGGCCGGCGTCTGCCGCGAAGCTCGCTCGTCCTGCGGATGGCTGTCGTACGGGGTGACGGTGACCCGCAGGTCACCCTTCGACCACATGGTGTCGTCCACCTGTCGCCAGCCGCCCTCGATGAGCCAGGAGCGCACGTTGCTGCGGTACTCGTCGATCTCCGCCTTCGGCGCGAGGACCGACGTGTATAGGTACAGATCCGCGAGAACGAGCCGCGGGACCGGGAACGTGTAGTCGAGGTCGTACCGGTAGCGGTAGTGCACGACGCGGCGGCGGCCCTGCTCGTCCTGGGACCAGCCGGACTGCACGGCGTTCGCCGGGTCCTGCGTCCGGCGCCAGATACCCTCCTCGATCGCCCGGGGCCGTTCATGTCCGGCGCCGGCAAAGTGCTTCTCCCAGGTGGCCACCTGGGCGTCATCGAGTTGTTCGATCACGGGATAGGGCAGGAACATCTCGTCCTCCTAGTGAGCGGCGTTGGAGTAGTGCGTGCTTCCCGGCCCGGCGCGGCTGCCATTCCGCTGCAGCACGGGAGGTTGTCGGATGTGCGGTCGCGTGGATGTGCCCGGCTGGAAGGTGGAACCCGCCCCGTGCATGCGCCACAAGGTGGGCAGGGCGTTGCCGGGCGAAGGCCGGGGCGGGAGTCTGAGGGAGGACCGCGACGGTGACGCTTTGAGAGCACCACGAGCGCGACGGGTGGTGGTGTTCCGCTCGCACGACGGCCGATGCTCCCGAACCGCAATCGCAGCCCGACTTGCAGAACTAGCCTAGAAAGAACCCGTTCTGATGAGGACTCACTACCAGTACGGGTTGGCCCGCGCCGGCGGGCACGGGGCACAGGCCGGGTCGACCGGAAGGAATCGCCATGGGGAACGGGAGCCGAAGCCGGGCGGAGGTCGGCGTGGTCTCGGGGTTCGTCCTGAGAATGCTGCGCGAGAGCATCCCCCTCCCGCAGACCGCCCTGGCTGAGCATCTGGGCATCGACCTCGGCACCCTTCAGGGCTGGGAGAGCGGGCGGCGACCGCTCGGCAACGTCCGCACGACGGACCTGCTGCAGCTGCGCCGCATCCTGTCCTCCATGAGGGCCGACGGAGCCCTGCTCGGATGGCTGGACGCCGCGCTGGACGCCGACCGGATCCTCACCGCCGCTCAGCGCCCTCCGAGCGACCCCGCCGCCCACCCCCTTGCGGGCTGGGTACAGTCCCGCGAGACCGCGCATCTGGTGGCCTGGGCGGTGCGCGGCATCGCCCCGCCCGCCCTGCGCATCCGCGCCACCCGACCGCGCCGCGGCCCCGCCCCCGCCGGACCCCAGCTCGCGGCCGCCGACCGGGCCGACTTCTTCACCCACCTGCGCCAGGCCGCAGAAAGCGCAGACCGAGCAGGGGAACGCACACTGCTCCTGCGCCGCCAGAGCCTGTACCTCGCGTCCTACGACCCGGCCCCCGACGCCGAGGACTGGGCGGCGCAGGCGCTGCGCACCATGCGCCCGGCCCTGGCCCTGCGCGACTACACCCCGCGGTGGATCGAGGCCCGCACCGCCGCGACGGTCGCCGCCCGCCAGGGCGACCCGACCCCCCTGCACGACTTCGTCGACGCTATGGCCGGCGACCAGCACAGCGAGCTCGCCAACCTCGCGTACTGGGGCTATTGGCTGGGCTCCATGCCGCCCACCCAACCCGACGACGGGTTCCTGCACCGGCCGGATCCGGCCGCGTGGAATGCCCAGCACCTGTTCCAGCAGCTGGTCGGCTCGCTCCACGACGCGCCCGGCACCGTCGACCTGTACGTCCACTCCCTCCATACCCTGCTCCGCCTCCACCCCTGGCTGCCGCTGGCCGACCCCGCCGCCACCCGACATCTGCAGGAGCGAGCCGCCGGACTCCTCGACGCCCAGCTCCTGTCCCCGATATCGCGGCGCGACCTCGAATCGGTCCACTACCGTCTCCAGCACACGAAATGACGCGCCACCAGGAGTAGCCACGTGACCGAACAGCCCTCCAGCGCCACCGAGATCGCCGCCACGGCCGCCCTGCTCTTCGAAGCCGGCGCCCTGCGCAACCAGCCACGCACCGGATGGGCCTACGACGGCGTTCCCGTCTCTGCCACCGAGACCGTCGCCGAGCACAGCCACCGCACCACCCTTATCGGCGTCGCGCTCGCAGCGATGGAGGGTGCCGACCCCGCCCGCACCGCCCTGCTGTGCGCGCTTCACGACCTCCACGAGACCCGTATCGGCGATCACACGCCGGTCACCCGCCGATATGTCACGACCGCCGACCCGCGCAAGGTGACCGCCGACCAGGTGGTCGGCACACACGCGGCCGTCGGGAACGCCGTGATGGCGGCCGTCGCGGAATTCGAAGCCGGTGAGACACCCGAAGCCAAATGTGCCCGCGACGCCGACAAGCTGGACTGCCTCTACCGGGCGCTGGAATACCGGGCAATCGGCTACCCCACTGACGGCAAGATCGAAAGGTGCAGGGCCGCGCTGAAGACCGGCTCCGCCCGCAGCCTGGCGGACGCCGCCGCCACGATGGATCCAGCCCAGTGGCAGCGCACCCTGCTCGGATAGGTACCGGGCGGCCCGCTCTTGGTAGGGGCGCCGCACGAACCTGCTCGCGGCCGCCGCGGACGGCCGGGCCGGCAGGTCAGGGATTGACGTCAAGAGTGCATCTCCTCGGTGAGAAGCAGGCCCGCAGCATCCGGGAGATCCCCGGCAGGGCCCACCCAATACCCGGACCGCCGCTGCGGACAGGGCCCACAAGGGGGGCTCACAATCACGAACACCATCCACAGCGCGGGCGGTTGGGCCTACGCTCGATGCCCCCGGTCTGAGCGAGCTCACCTCCGGGAGCCGGCCCACCGGACACACCGGGAGGCGAGGAAGGGGCGCAGCGTGGCGAGCATCCGGGCCAAGGGCCCCAACACGGCGCTTCTTCGCCTCATCAAGGCCAGCGGTGCCAGCAGCGCGCGTCTGGCCTACCGGGTCAATGAGCTGGCCGCCGCGCAGGGCGTTGCTTGCTCTTACACCCATACGAGTGTTGCGAACTGGACCGTCCGGGCGATGATCCCCCGTGCTCCAGCCCCTTCTTTTTTAGCCGTTGCGCTGGGCGAATGCCTGGGACGGCCCGTCACCGTCGCCGAGATGGGGATGAGTGCGGTGTCCGCGCCAGAGCAGGAAGTCGGCTTGGATTTCCCGCGAGACCCTGACCTCGCCCTGCGAGCTGCCGCCGAGCACTGGAGCACCGTGGACCGCCGAACCTTCCTACACAGCACGTCGTTCGCGATCGGCGCGTTCGCGACCCCGACCACCCGCTGGCTCGCCACCCCCGCCGACCCCGGCCCCGCCGCCCAGATCAGCCGCCGCCCCGACGAACGCCGTGTCGGGCGCGCCGACCTGGCCGACCTGTGGGAAGCCGCAGAAGAGGCCCGCCGCTGGGACTCCAAATTCGGCGGCGGCAACTGGAAGGCGAACGCCGTGGCCGACTGCCTGCGCCAGCAGGCCGCCCCACTCCTGCGCTGCACCTACACCGAGCAGATCGGCCGCGAGCTGTTCACCGCAGTCTCCGAACTCTCCCGCGTCGCCGCATGGTCGGCCTTCGACATGGGCCACCACCAGGTCGCCCAACGCGACTTCATCCAGTCCCTGCGCCTGGCCGGGCCGCCGGGTCCGTCGAGGCCGGGGCCTACACCCTGGCCACCATGAGCCTGCAGGCCCTGCTCCGTGGCTACCCCCAGGAAGCGATCGACATGGCCCAAGGAGCCTACGACCGCGCCCGCCACTCGGCGGCACCCCGGGTTCTGGCCTTCATCAAACTCGCCGAGGCCAGCGCCCACGGCAAAGCCGGTGACGCCCGCGCAGCCGCCACCGCACTGACAGCATGCGAACGACTGCTCGACTCGATCCGCCCCGGCACACGCGACCCCCAGTGGATCGCCTACCTCACCCACGCCCGGATCAGCGCCGATGCCACCGAAATCCACCGCGACCTCGGCAAGCCCCAAGCCGCACTGCGCTGGGACACCCAGGCCGCCGTGATGCCCTCCGGAGTCTTCACCCGAGCCGTCGGTATCCGCGCCGCAGTCGTCGCCTCCGCCCACCTACAAGCCAACGAACTCGACCTCGGCCTCGACATGGGCGACCGCGCCGTCACCATCCTCGGCCGAGTCCGCTCCACCCGAGCCCACGGCTACCTCCGCTCCCTCAACCACGAACTCCAACCCTGGTCCAAAGACACCAAAGTCAGCTCCTTCCTGCACCGCTCCCAGCAGGTCCTCGCCGCCGCGTGAAGGCACATGACTGGTCCGATGGGACCACGGAACCGGCCGTTGCAGGCGCAGGAGCATGACAGCGACGTGGGATCTGTACTCGGCACCGGTGTGGTCAGCTGATGCGGAGGGTGGTCAGCGCGGTGGTCCCGTCCGTCACGACGGCTTCTTGCGCGGCGGTGAGGGTCACCTTGCCGGAGCAGATTGCGGCGTGGAGCTTGTTCTCCACGGCGTCCTTCGGGTTCGACACTCCGCTTCCTGGCTTGTGTCCTGGGGAGGCTGGCTCAGGCCAGAGGTTCCTTGCGTCGTTGGGGTCTCCTCCGAACTCGAGGGACGAACGCACCCGCCACAGCGACGGCACCACCACGGCCGTCCGCGGGGCCGGCGCCCCGCAAAAACGCCTTCAACAGGACTTCGACAACGAGGCCCAGGAGGGGCCATGAGCCGCAGCATCGAGGCTCTCGCGAAGGCCACCGAACACCGTCACAAGCAAGCCGAGACCGCCGTCGAGAAAGCACTGCGACAGGCCCGCGCGTCGCAGCAGCCCGTGAGCGTCGCCTCCATCGCCCGGACGGCCGGAGTGTCCACCGACTTCATCTACCGACACCCCACCCTCCGCCCCCAAGTCGAAGAACTCCGCCGCGCACGACGCAACGCCACTTCAAGCGATGCAGGACACGACACCGACTCCCAAGCCGCCGCCAGCACCCTGATCCGCCGACTCACCCAGCAGATCGTCACCGAGCAACGCAAACATCGAGCGGAGCAAGCAGAACTGCAAGCCGCCTTAGCTGCGGCACACGGCGAGCTGCTCACATTGCGACGCAAGTTGGAGACGCAAGCAGGCGACTGAAAGAGCCGGTTTCGTCTCGCCAATACTGTGGCGTCGGCGGTGGAAGATCACGCGGAGTCAACCACTTCAGACAGGCCGCATGACCTGGGCCAATCCTTCCGGCGTGTCTTTTACTTCCCCCGGCGGGACGTGGTTGCCCTCATAGGTCACAACCGAGACGGTGACCTTTCCCGCTGCCTGAGGAAGGGGCAACTGCTCAGTCCGGCCGTCGGCTGGGCCGCCGACGAAGGTCACCAGAACACTGATCGAGTTCGGATCCATCGAAGCCGTCGCCTCCACGCGCGCTGTGTCCCTCGAGGCTGGGGCAGCACGCTCAGAACTACCACACGCTACGAGCGCGACCAGCAGGCCAGCGCAGCCCACAACCCTGGATATATGCACCTAGGCATCTTGCCAGGTCCAGGCCAGTTCCCACTGACAGAGACGATCTTGTGACCTTAGCGTGCTTCGCCGACTCTTCAGTCCGCCTATGTGAGCGGCATGCCGCTGACGCAGGCACCAGCTCAAACCGGCCTCGTCACCGCGGCAACGCCGGATAGGAAGTGGTCGTACTCGTCGTCGCGCGGGTTGCCCGTGGAGGAATATGCCAGGATTGATCCAGTCTTCTCCTTGGCTGTGATCGAGGACGGCGGCCGGATCGTGGCGGTGTAACCGATCTTGCAGATCGTGCTCTTGATGGTCGCCTGTGTCACGGCCGGGTTCGTCGCACCTCGCGTACACACCGGATCCGGCAGCGCCCCCCAGGGGCCTATCGGTCGCTCCTTCGTAGGACGATGCAACGGCAGTACGCATCGTTCAAGGTCAGGACCGTCCTCCGAGTGACGGATGTGCCGCCGGGGCCGCGGCGGACGTCCAGCCGCCCTCGGCCAGATCGAGTGTCAGTGGTGAGCACAATCCCTCGTTCCGGCTGAACGCTCAGGGGGCTACCGCGGGTGCGGCCAGTACTCGCTAGATCCGGAGCTGGTACCAGCAGACCGACGTGCTCCGCCAAGGAATTATGGGATCCTTCCATGGAGCTGAACGAGACCAGCTCGCAGAATCGTCTTCAGCTGCTCCTGCCACTCGCTCGACCCCAAGCTTTTACCGAACTTGACCAGCACATGTGCGCCGTCATTTTCGGACGCTTCGGGGTTGGGGGCCTCCTCCTGGACGAGTGCGACGAGCGATCGGCACTGGCCAGGTCCAGAAACTGCAGCATCAATGACTTCATCCGACGTGGGCAGCTTATTAAAGAGCTCTCGCCACAAGGTGACGGTCGATTCCATACAGGCGCGTGCCGTATCCTGCAATCGCTGCGACGGACTGGTGACGTATTTCGCCATATACGCCCCGATCTGCTTGGCCACCTGCGTCTCACCGCTCACGAGGTAATCGACTTTTACATTCGCCTGCGCCGGGCCATCACTCGAAATGACGATCGCGTCCGACAGTGCCGGGACGTAGGTTTTCCGCGCATCCGAATCCTCGGGAAGTGCCGTCCGAGCAAGGAAGTCGCCGAAGTCAGTCGGATCCGAGCGCTGACGCTCGATTTCCCCTCGCGTTGCCTCAAGTAGCAGCACATTCCCTGTGGAGTTGTGAATACGCATCCTCATTCCATCTTCTGTGGTGCATACCGAGATGATGCCATCCAGACCGTGTGTGAAAGCTCCGGGAGTCGGCTCGGATTCAGGACAGTTACCCAGCTGAGCAGGAGGGTTGGTCGCAGGCGTCACCGTCGGGCTACTGCCGCTATCTGGCCCTTCATCGCCACAGCCGCACAGGAGCGCGAAAGTAACCGCGATCATCGCCGCCAACGTAGGAGACCTCATGATGCACATGCTGACATCTGCCTGTCCCCTTGGCCTCTCAGGAGCGCCGGACGGGCTCCGGCGCACTCGGCACCAAGCAGGGGTGAGCGTTCCTCGGTAGCTGCGGGCCGAAGGGCGCCTGCTCCCAGTTGCCATCCTGTGAATCGAGCCGACGATGGGAACTGATGGCTTGCAGAGCTACGACCTAAGGCGGACGGTGCGGGCGATCCCGATCCTGCGCACCTGCGTCGGCGATGACCCGGACCCTTTTCCGCAAGAGCCGGAAGGCAGCCCGCCCGCTCATCAGCTACCAGGTAACCCAAACGGCACCCAAACTGCGGCCGCCAGCTCCTACTCACGATACGCGCGGCTAGACGGACATCCCCCACCTGGCAACACCATTCCGGAGGTCGTGTCGACGCCCGACATGACGTGCACCTCAAAGTCCGAATGCGTTTCACGACGAGCTACCGAAGGAAATCTCACCATGGCACGCGGCTTCGCCCGAGTTGATAACCCAGGCAACCTTGTCGCCTCACAGGGCGTCGTTGGCATGAGAAAGGCCAAAGCCAATGGCCAAACGGTTGCATTCGGAGCGTACTGTTTCAAGCTTGAGTTCACGCCTATGGCGGTTGTCGCGTGTTCAATCGCGCATCCCGACGACGGGCCCTTTGGGCCAATCTTGTACACCGCCGGCCCGAACCTCACCGGCGCCCTAACCAGAGATCAGAACGGAGCGCATGTCGAATGCGAGCCGGGCTTCCAGGATGCCGCCGTGATCGGCCGTAGAGATTCCGGGAACTTGGGAATCGGATACGGCGGGTTCTTCGTCATTTTCGAGTAGTCCGGCGACCATTGCCATGACTGGCGAAGGCTGAGCCGAGGACTCCCAGGCATCTTGACCGGCTTTCAATTCGAATACCTTGACGGCGCGCCGTGCCAAGGAGGACACCCTGGCCGTCGCGCTCGCCGGCCGCGGCGGTCTCACCCCACAACAGGTCGACGCCCGTCTGGCCAAGGGCGGCGAGAAGTACCACCTGCTCCTGGACGTCGGTCAGGCCGTCATCTCCCTGCGCGGGGGGGTGCCCCTATGTCTTTGGTCAAGCCATCTGGGCGCTCGCAGGGGTCTCCGTGAGGAGCGTCCGTCGCCCGTGCCCGTGTCGGCCAGGTG
>NZ_JBWKIQ010000031.1:0-18028 GCF_056432645.1 Streptomyces sp. NPDC045021 | reverse complement strand
GCGGGGCTCGGGCCACAGGTTCTTCGGGTCGCGCGGGGCGCCGCCGAGTTCGAGGGGGATGAGGTGGTCTTCTTCGTAGTCGGCGGTGGAGGTGTCGGTGTAGCCGTACTCGCCGATCTGCTGGACCTTCAGCGGGTTGGTGTACGAGGTGGGCGGCCGCACGGTGGCAGTCCAGCCGGACACACAGATCGTGGACCCGATCGTGGACTGAGTGACGCTGGGGTTGTACGCGCCCGGCTGACAGGACGCGTCGGGCAGCGGCAGGTAGGCCTGCGAGCAGGTTGCTGCGTGGGCGGTGCCGGTCGCGGCGATGAGTCCGGCGGTGGCCAGCGCGAGGGCGGCACCGGTAGCGGTGAAGCGGCGCAGGGGTCGCATGTGGGAGTCTCCCGCAAGGTTGGCCCGGCCATGGGGGTCCGGGCGGCTTCCGGCATGACACCACTCCCACGGTCTATGCGGGTAGACCCGCGCGGTGAACATCAGGCGACCTGCGCATTTCCCTTACCACGGCATGGGGAACACTTTCCCAACGCAAGTGTTTGAGCCCGGAGTTGAGTGTGCCCGGCTCTCTGATCCGTCCGATGGCATCTGGGGTGCCACGGAGAACGACCTCGCAACCGGGCGTGGCGGAAAGTTGCATGGGGTCGCAAGCCCGGTGATGCCTGGTCAGGATGCTGCCAGCGTGGGGTCGGGTGCGGCCGGTGACCGGCTCCCGCCGCTCCCTGGATCCCCGGCCCCGCGTAACGCCACCCGTGCCCCGGACGTCACACGGGCCGTCGCCGCGATGGACGCGCTGTTGCGGCTGGCGACGTCCACCCCAGGAAGGACCGGCCCGCCACCATCGGCCGTCGCGGCCTGGACGACGGACCCGGCCCGGACCCGGCCAGCGCGCAGCAGCAGGCGGGCACAGTGGACATTGATGACGGGTGTGGCAGAGGTCAGGAGTGCTTAGGTGGGATCCGGTTGTTGCCACTGCCGGGGCCAGTTTCCGGATGGCGGAGGCGGTCCCGTGATGCCCAGGTCTCGGCGAGCACACAGGTAAAAGACGTCGCGCGCCTGGCTCAGCTGTCGTTTCGCACTCTCCCACCCATCGGGGCTATCGCGCAGCCCCCGCGCGTACAGCTCCAGGTTCCACACCGCCTCATGCCACGCACGAGCTGCTCCAATGGTTTCGGCATCCCCCACGAGCAGCACCGATTCCCACTCCGCGGCGCGCCGCGACTCGGCTTCTCGAAGCTGTGGCAGGCCGTCGGTCGGCTCGAGAGGATCGGTCATATGCGCGAAACGGCGCGCCGCGCCGATCCGCTCAGCAATACGGATCTGAGCCTTCAAGGCATTCGCATAACTCGCATAGGTGGCGAACTTCTTCTCATCCCAGCGCTCCGCTCTTGTCCGCCGCCAGCGACTGCGCTCGGTGAGGCTGGCTGCCACGTACGAACCAGCGGCGCCAACGACAACACCGATCAGAGCCGGGAACTGATCCCCTAACACCACCGATCCCCCTCCTGTACTGGGCTGGGACAGATCACCGGCAGCCCTCCATCGAGCGTCTGATTGCGGTGGCGACTGCAGGCAGCGCCGTCGCTACCGGCCCGCTCCCCACTCCCCCGGGGCCATCCCGCGGGCGGATGATACGGCTTCTTGAACGGCCATCCGTGCAAGGACGCTGTGCAGCGTCCTTGCACCGTCAAGTTGCCTGTCCGGGCCGGGTGGGCGGCGCCCGTCGGGTGGGGCGCTTGGGCGCAGACCTGGGGCGTTTGTGGGTGCCTGAGCGGGCGATGTCCAGGGCGAAGAACGACGACAGCTGCGAGCCGGTGTTCCAAAAGCCCAACAGGTCCAGGTCGATAAGGACCAGGGCGTGCTTGGCGGCGAAATCGCGTCCGGGCTTGGTGAAGGGACAGGTCGCGACGAACACCGGGATATCGGCACCGTGCTCCTGACGGGCGGTGCCGTTGAACGTCTGGATATCCCGGCTGCCCACCGACCGGTGCGGGGCGTACCGCTTGCACTGGATGACGAGCTTGCGACCGTCGGGCAAGAAGGCGATGACATCGGCGCCCAGGTCCCCGTCTCCCCCGACGCGGGCGACGTCGGTGCAGCCGTCGCGGCGGCACAGATCCGCGACGTACTCCTCGAACTCCCGGTCGTCCATCGCGAGCACCGAGTCCATCGACCGGCTCGCGTCCAGGCGGGCCTGCTCCGCCAGACGCAGCTGCTCGGCACGCGCCTCGGCACGGCCGGCGCGCGCCCGGCCCACCACGACCGCACAAGCCCCGATTGTGGCCAAGCCCGTTAACACCAGAAGTAGTGCCATGATTACCGCCCCCGCCCCTATGTGCGCCGATTCTGGACGGCTTGCGAAGTCTCGGCAAGGCCGTCTATCCACGTAGCTCGTCATAACAGCCAGCAGCGCGCTCCCTCCAAGGGATGCGGATCGGCGTCAGCTCACGTGTTCGGCCACTGGTAGGGGTAGACCTCCTCAACCGTGTTGCTCCCAGGGGGACTCCTTGACCGAGAAGCGCAAATACGACAACTCAACGCTGGCCGGCCTCATGGCGCTGTGCCGGGGCTGCTGCTACTGGCCCGCGTGCCCGACCCCCGTCGTCGTCCCAGTCAACGGAGTCCCGCGTATCAACCTGGAGATCGCCCATATACGGGCGATTAACTCAGGGGGGAAGCGGTTCGACCCTTCGTGGTCTCTCGAGCGGCGGAACAGCTTTGAGAATCTGCTCCTCCTCTGCGGCCCCCACCACGTCACCGTCGACGGGCGGTCCAGCGACGACTACACCGTGAGCACGCTGGAGAAGTGGAAACACGACCGTGAAGCAACAGAGGTCGAGGCGCTCGCCGGGCTGTCAGGGCTGACTGAGGCGCGTCTCGGCAGGATGATCGCAGAGGCCCAGGGAGAGTTCCTCGATCAGATGAGGCCGGCCCTGGACGAGTTCTCCGAGACGGACCCGCAGCTGGCGGATCTGCTGCGTGTGCTCGTGGAAGAGTTGGCCGATCCACGTATCCATGGTTTCGGCATCTCACCAGACACCGTAGAGATGCTGCACGACTCGGCGCGGTCTCTGAGGCACCTCGAGGACAACGTGATCGTTCTTGCGGCTGCTGCAGCCAAGTTGGGGAACCTTGAAGTCGGGGCGAGTTCACTGCATGCGGCAGCATCCGAAGTCACCCAGGCAGCGCGGCGCCTGGATGCGGCGGCCAACAAGGCCATCAACGCCGGTGAAGTATTGGGGTACTGAACCCCCGCGAGCAGATGTTTTTCCACTCGCCTCCTCGGACTGCATCCGGCTCCGAGAGCGGCTGAACCTTGCCCCGGAACACGGTGTGCAGGCCGCAGGGACTTGATGGACTGAGGCAATGAAGATCCTGTCGCCTCGAGTCCTGCGGGCTCTTGAACAGTTCAACGCCGCGTATCCCTGGGATCACAACGCCCACTACCATCGCTGGATCCTGCGGCAGCTGCCGAGACGCTTCGAACGCGCGCTGGACGTCGGTTCCGGCAGCGGTGATCTTGCAAGGCTCTTGGCCGGACGAGCCGACGCTGTGAAGGCCGTCGATTCCGATCCGGTGATCACCACTCAAGCCAAGAAACTGACTCCTGCTGCACTTCCCGTGACCTTCAGCGTCGCGGATGCAATAGCCGAGTTCCCTGCCGGCCCTTACGACGTCATCACGTGCGTCGCCACGATCCACCACATGCCGTTCACCCCGGCGCTCACCCGTTTCCGCCGTCATCTGGCGCCGGGAGGGACCTTGGTGATCGTCGGCCTGTCCCACCCCCAGACCCCTGTGGACCACCTG
This sequence comes from Streptomyces sp. NPDC045021, assembly GCF_056432645.1. Classification (NCBI taxonomy): domain Bacteria; kingdom Bacillati; phylum Actinomycetota; class Actinomycetes; order Kitasatosporales; family Streptomycetaceae; genus Streptomyces; species Streptomyces sp. NPDC045021. The sequence goes on along the minus strand of NZ_JBWKIQ010000031.1, from coordinate 14,221 downwards.
CTCGGCGTTGTCGCCATTCCGGCCAACGCCGCCATGGGCTGGCTGAAGAACAAGGGTCGCCCCTCGCCGCGGCCCGTCTCCATGACGGCCCCTACGCGCTCAGCGGAGATGGCCTTTGACGACATCGTCCGTGAAGCCAGAGACGTCCTCCCCGGCGCGCGGCTGCGACGACGGCTGTTCTGGCGCTATACGCTTGTATGGAATCAGCCCTGAGCAGAGCCCGTGGCCTCCCCCATCTGCCGCTCGGACCAGCACCGAAGGATTCGGTCGAGGCGATGACCACCGACGCCTTCTGCTATGCCGGGCGGTGGCGGACCTGGTTGTCCTCGGTCACCTCATACACATCGATCCTCAGAGCATGCCGGATCTCGGCAGGGACGCGTTCAGCGGCCGGCACAGCAGATGTGGGCACGATGAGCGCGTAGCGAGTGGCGGGCGAGGTGTGGGTCATGCGGCGCAGGAGCTGTCCGTAGGCGATGTCGGTGTCAGTTCCCTCGTCTTTGGTTCGGCCCTTGGCCTCGCCGGTCAGGGCCTCGCGCTACGCGGACTGTCCAGACTCTCCTCAAGCGCCCTCCGCAGCGCAGACTCGATATCCCCGTCGCGGAACCGGAACCCCGCCGCAGTCAGCCGCTCCGGCAGGACTCGCAAGCTGCCCAGCACCTCCGGCCCCATCTGTCCGACCTCGATGCGCAATGCCCACAACGGAGTCCTCAGCCGTGCCGGTCTGCCGACCTCCGACGCCAGCGCCTTCGTGAAGTCGAGCGCGCGGACCGGAGCCGGAGCCGACAGGTTGTAGGGACCTGCGGTCTCCTTGCGTTCGGCCAGGAACCGGATGGCCGCGACCGTGTCGTGCAGGGTCAGGAAGCTCCAATAGGCCCGCCCCGACCCCAGCGTCGCGCCCAGGCCGAACCTGAACGGCGTCAGCAGCCGCGGCAGCAAGCCGCCGGTGGCGGACAGCACCAGCCCGGTCCGCAGGTGGCAGACCCGCACGTCGGCCTCGGCGGCCGGCCGAGTGGCGGCCTCCCACCGCGCCGTGACCACCGGCAGGAACCCGTCGGTTCCGGCGGCGCTCGCCTCGGTGAGCTCCTCGTCGCCGCGATCGACGCCGTAGTACCTGATTCCGGACATCGAAACCAGGACGGAGGGCGGTGCTGCGGCCCGCGCCGCCATCGTGGCCAGCGCCGATGCGGTGCCGATTCGGCTGGAAGCGATCAAGTCGCGGTAGCGGGCGTTCCATCGCCTGTCGCCCAGGGGGGCGCCAGCCAGGTTGATCACCGCGTCGGCGGCGTCGACGAGATGCGGGTCGGGGTGTCCGGGATCCCATTGAACCTCGTCAGGGGCCTGCACCGGCCGACGGACCAGACGAACCACCTCATGGCCGTCCGCCTGGTAGGCCGCACGCAGCGCGCCGCCGATCAGCCCACTCGATCCAGCGATGACCACCCGCACCTAGCGCCGCCCCACGCTTGCCAGCAAGGTGAGCACGAACCCGGTCCCGACCAGCAGCCAGATCGCCCGCGCGCTCATCAGCAGCCTGCGACGGAAACCCGGGCGCTCCTCGGGAAGCGCGAAGACCCGGGCCGGCCAGTGTCGCCACGACACGTGCGCGAACACGGCGGTCGCGGCCACGTCCAGTACGAGCGCGATGCCGTAGACCACGCGTGCGCCGGACCACGGGCACACGACGACGATCGCGGTGGCACTCGCGATCAGCGTGGCCGCCATCGCCAGGACCCGCCAACGATTTCCGTGCGCGAGAACCGTGAGGAACCCCTCCAGCTGATCGCTGTCGCCGAAGAACCGCAGGCTGCGCGGCTGCACGACCGCGAGGCTGTACGTCATGGAACCGGTCCACACCGCAGCCGGCAGGAGATATACGACTTCGAGGATCACGATCAGCACGGTATGCCATCGACCCGTACTGCCGGAACGGAGAGGGCGCTCGGCCCTGCATCGTGACGTGCTCAGGGTCGGTCCCGCCACAGGAATCGCGTGTCGACGCCAAGGATCTTCTCCTGCGAGACCACCCGGAAGCCGAATCGCTCGTAGAGCAGGACAATGCGCTCGTCGTCGGCTTCCAGGAAGGCGGGCGGGCTGCGCTGGTCGATGTCCTCGAGAAAGGATCGGAGCAGCGCCGAGCCGATCCCGTAACCCTGCTGACCCCGCGTGAGATGCCGGGCCGTCCCTGGGCCGTCCGAGGGCGGCCCACGACGACCGGCAACGACAGTCAACGACCGCTCCCCCGCTGGTCAGAGCGACCGCAGCGAAGCTTCCCCCTGCTCAATCTGACGTAGAATCAGTTCTGCCTGTACTGGACAGCTCATCCGGAACACCCTCACCCCAGGGCTCTGCTCACCATGATCGCCTCGCGTCGTGTGGCCGACTTCTGGCGGGCGGCGAAGGGAACTCCACCGCCTCTGGACGGTGATGACCTGCAAGGGTTGGCCGAGGCGCTGGTCGGCGAGTTGCCGCAGGGGCTCGTCGACACCCGCTGCGACATCGTCGTCGCCCTGTCCCGGCTGACCGCGGAGCAGCGCGAGGCCCTGGCCTGGCGCTACATCGCACAGGTCACGGTGACCGAGACCGCCGTGTTTCCGGTGTTCATCATCGTCCGGGCGGACCCTGACGTACGCCGAATCCGGGACAACGGTCAGGTCAACATATGCCCATCCCATGGGAGTTCACTGTGCCCGTCGCCCTTGCTCTCCTCACCACCGCTCTTGTGATGGCCCTGGCGCTGCTGGCCGCCGTGGCGGCCGGGATCCTCTCCCACATCGATGGCGCCACCATCCCCGCCGCCCTCATGCGCGCAGCCGCGGTGTTCGCCGCAGCCCTCACCCTCGCCTGCGCCGTCACCGCATCCGTGACCGCAGCGGTCCGCTGAAACAGCCAGAACGCTGGGCCCCAGCAGACGAAAGCGTGCCGTATTCCGCGCGCGGCTCGCGGATCGGGGACTTCGGCCAGACAGTCCAGCGCCGCCTCAAGTGCCTGAGAGGCGCGCAGCAGTCCGGCCTCGCCCGCCACGATGAGCCCTTTCCCACCTGCTTCAATGGGCGCTGCGGTCGCCGCGAGCGCGGCGCTCGACTGTGTCATGCATCGTCGGTGTCCAGCCGCTCCGCTGACCGGAGCAAGTACTCCGGCAGTTTTGAACTGGCCGCCAACACCTCGATGCCGATGAGGCGCCCCTGCTCGTCGAAGTCGAGAGATTGATCATGGCGTCAGCGTCCACCGGATCGCAGGGATACATGCGCGCGGACTGCACGCGAGCCTGCGGTTCGGAGGTACACGTACGCTGCGTCCGCACTCTTGTCGTAGGTGACTCTGACGTCTGTCACGGTGAGCGGGATCCCTTGCTTGTCGATGGCGGCACTGTCACTGCCCATCCTGAGGCCCCATCGACCTCAGGCTGCCGTGTCCCCGCGGAACCGCACAGAAGCGGTCCGGTGCCTGCAGTCCCCGGGACCGTGGCCGGCGCGGCGAGCACCTTCGCGGCCGGCGGGGCTGCGGACGTCCCCCATGCATGGGTCACAGATGCTGGAGACTGACCGGGTGTCTGGATACGCGGAGACCAACGTCCGACTGCCGGTGTGTGCCCATGGGGCTCTGGCCGCGATCGTGGCCGAGCGGGGAACCTCGCGGGACGAGACGCTTCGTCAACTGCTGGCGGCCCACGTCGAGGTGCAGGAGGAAGCGCGACCCTGACGACCGGCTCACCCACATCTCCACGGTACTGCGCTATCCGCCGCCACCTCGGTGGCGCACCGATCCACGGCAGGACCATCCCTTGCGGCTGCGCGTGGCCGCCGACGTACTGGCGCGTGCCCGTGATGTCTCGCTGCACCTGCCCGGGCAGTACGAACGCAGTCACCGCGACTACCAGGGGCGAGCACTCACCGACGCCGTGATGACGGCCATCGCGGTGCGCGAGCCCTTCACCGACGCTTTCCTCGACGGGCTGTTCCCGCTGCTGCGGCACCGGGCCGCGCTCGCACTGTGGCGGTTGGCGATGGCCGCAACCAGTACCCGTCCGGAGCGAGACCTGTTGTCCGCAGCCGAAGACGAACGGATCTTGGAGTCTTCCGGCGAGGCAGCGGATACTCACACGCTCCTGCTCGCGAGGGCGCTGGAAGAGGACGTGGCCTGGCATTCACCGCAGCGCTTCCAGGTCGCCCAGAACATCGCCCGCGACCTGCTGGCCGGCACCAACGCCGCCGCCCACGAAGACCTGCTCTACGAGCAGGACGATCGGTGGGAGGACCGATACCAGGACACCCTGCATGCCGCCGACGACCGCCGGGCGCGCCTGCTGGAGGGATCGACGGGCTACGACTGGTCCGGACGCGGCGGGACGGCGGTATGGCGGGCCCGCCGCCATGTGGATCTGCGGTACTTCGAGGACTGGTTACTGCAGTGTCCGCCCGGCTCTGACTCCGAGCCGCAGCGGAGGATGGACCCGCCCGGCTGGCAGGTTCACCTTCCCGGCCCGTGGCACGCCCACGCGCCGGCTCTGTGCGACGGAGCGCTGCCCGAGCCGTACGCCCAATGGGTAGCCGAGGGGAAGGTCTTGCGCTTTCCCTTCCGCGACGGGCAGGCCGTCTGGCCGCTGCGCGACCGTCCGGACGGCCCGGGGTGGAGTCCGGTGCCCGGTGTGGAACCGCTCGTCGCGGCCGCCGCCGCGCTGCGCCCCGAGCGGATCAGCGGCTTCATCGAAGCGGTACTCGTGGTCTGGGACGGCCAGCCCGAGGAGGAGCCACCGATGGGGTGGTTCGGACTGGACCTTCCGGTGGACAAGGCCAGTGCCTTCGGGTTCATCACCGCCGAGGAGGAGCGGGAGGCCAGGGCCGCAGCGCGCGCCTCGACGCTGGCCGCCATGGAGGCGGTCATCCAGGCCTTCGAAGACAACGATCCGGACGACGACCGAGTTCTTCGGCTGCGGGAGCAGCAGGAACGCGGCGACGCGCGCGCGTTCGGGCGCCTGGCCCAACAGTACGACCGGGACATCGGCGCGAAAAAATTTGCGGTGAGCAAGGCGGTGTGGCGGTGGCCTGGGCACACCGTGGCCGCCACCGTGCTGGCCAGCCAGGACCAGCCGGACTTCGTGCAGTTCCTTGCCACCTGGGCCTTGCGAACCACCTCTCTGGCCCTGGAACGCAGGCGGCGTGGCGCGAGGCGTTCGATCGGTACGGCCGCCGTCTGTGACACCCACCGATACATCACCTTCTCGTCTCTTCGGAAAATTGGACTCACAAGCCCGGCAAGCACGACCGGGGGTCTGCCATCGGGTGCACTGAGCCAGCGCGTCCGTCCGAAGGGAAACCGCATATGTCTCTCGCGAATCGACCGCTCGCCGCGGCCGGCACCACCGGCATCGCCGCTGCCTTACTGGCCCTGGCCGGCGCGCACTGGTGGCTGACCGTGGCCGCCGTCGTCTGTTGTGCCCTGTTCCTGGTCGTGGTCGGCATTCAATCGGTCTTCCCGCAGGAGTCCGAGCACCGGCTGGCCTGGTGGCGTGACCGGCGACGCCACCAGCAACTGCGCCGCCACGGCGCGCCTCCCGAGCCGCCTCCCACCGATGACCGAGATCGGGCGCCCGATGACGCCCCGTCCCGCCTCGACCGCGGGCCCCATGATTGATCAGCGGCACGGCGGTGGCCCCCTCGGCCCTGCCCGCCGTCTGTAACCGTCGGCGCCCAGGGCGGTCTATCGGCTGGCTCGACTCTGCGCCACCATGCAGGTACAACTACTACCCGCTGACGGAGCGTGAACAATGGGTGAGCACGACAAGCCCCCCGAGGACCTCGGCAAGGGCGATCCCCCTCCCGGGAACGCGGACAGCCCGGTTCCGCCCCCGCCCCCGAGAGATCCCGGGAAACACCGCAAGTAGGAGCCTCGTTGTCCTTCGTCGAGCATCAACTCCGCCTGGCAGACGACATGGAGGAGCGCGGCCAGTGGCCCGAGCGCTCTCCCTGGATCCGTCAGGCGGTCGGGGCCCTGCCGCGGGACCGGTTTGCTCCCGACCGCCTGTGGGCCTGGGACGGTCACGCCTACCAGCCCATCGACCGGGCCGCCGACCCCACGCGTTGGGCCGCCGAGGTCTACGCCGGCCCCGACGAGCCGGCCGTCACCCAGGTCACCGACGGCATCGCCACCTCCAGCCTGTCCGCGCAGAGCCTGGTGGTCGACATGCTCGACGCCCTCTTCCTGGAGGAAGGCCACCGTGTCCTGGAGCTCGGCACCGGCACCGGGTGGAACGCCGGACTGCTGGCCTGGCGCACCGGCACCCAGGTAACGAGCATTGAGACCGACTCCGCACTGGCCGGTCCGGCCCGGCAGCGGCTGGCCGCGGCGGGCGCCCGGGTGGCGGTGGAGGTCGGGGACGGCAACGCAGGCTGGCCGGCCAACGCCCCATACGACCGGGTGATGGCGACCTACGCGGTCGACCAGGTCCCGTGGGCGTGGGTGGAGCAGACCGTGCCGGGCGGGCGGATCGTCACCCCCTGGGGCCACCTGGGACACGTCGCACTGACCGTCGCCGACGACGGCCGGTCGGCCTCCGGCTGGTTCCAAGGCCTGGCGAAGTTCATGCCCGCCCGCGGCACCGCTCCCGCCCGCCGCTACCGGCAGGTGCGCGAACAGGCCCCGCCCACCGGCGACCGGCCGTTCCTGCGTGCCCTGGAACCGCTGCGCGACGACTGGAACCTCCGCTTCGCCCTGCGCGTCGCTCTGCCCGACCTGCAGATCAGTACGGCCGTGGACGAAGACGGGCTGAACGCCTGGGTCCACGACCGCACCTCCTGGGCCTCCATCGCGGCCATCGGCGATGGTCGGACCGTCGCCACCCAGGGCGGCCCGCGCCAGCTGGCCGACGACGTCGAACAGGCATGGGACCAGTGGATCGCTCAGGGCCGGCCCTCGCTGTACGACTACGGAATGACCGTCGAACCGGACGGCTGTCAGTACGTATGGGCCCACGACGCAGACACCGGCCCCCGCTGGCCGACCGGCCTAACCGCCCAAGCCACCCGGTAGGCCCGTCCCCCGCGTTGCCACCAGTCGTCTCGCCCGCTCTGAGGGGCTGGGCCGACCAGACCGGAGTTCGGGAGATGCCAGGGACGCGGTCGCGGATAGCTACTTGATGAGAAGCGAGTCTCTCAAGGCATCGTGGCTGAAGCTGTAGAGGGCTCCCCTGGCTTTGTCCACGAGAGAGAACGGACAGCAGGTGTAGGACCACTGCCCGGCGCTGTTCGATGCGGCAGTTCCGGAGAGTGAGTACCGGCGCCATCTGGCAGGCGGCTAGAAAAGGCGGGCGCGCATGTCCTGCGTGAGGTTGTCGAGGATCTCGCGCAGCCACGGGCTGCGGACGGCCGGCAATCGGACCAAGGTGTGCTGGAAGGTTCCCGGGTCGGCCCGGAACAGGTGATGGGGGCGTGGTGGGGGCGGGTCGTCGCGGAGTACGCCGTCGGGCATGGTTCCCGAGGTGGGGAGGTGGAGGTGTGGTTCGGGGAAGGCCATCCACATCCATATCCCGAACGGCAGCGGCACTGGGTGTACAGATGCGTTCGGTCCGCCCGGGCTCCAGAGTTCACCTGTCTGCGGGTGCGTCGGCACGACGGTTATGTCGGTGTCCGTGTCGGGGGCGGACAATCCCGGTCCGGCCAGGACCGCGCGCCGGGCCGGCTGCACCGCAGGCAGCAGAGCGTCGAGGGCGCGTTGAAACACTTCCGCGATCAGACCGTGCGGGACAGTCACCGGTCGGCCATCGGAGGCTGCCAGCAGGTGGGCCAGGCCCCGCCCGGCTGCCGCTTCCCACTGCGGACTCCATGACCACCCGTGGTCCAGCCCGAGGAGCGAGCCCCATCTGCTGATCGGCACGATCGGGGGCGTGGCCTTCCCCTCCTCCAGCAGTTCCGCCCAGGAGAGAATCGCCGTGTCGGTGCCGTCGATGGGGAGGCAGTGCACGGCATCCGGCGCGAGCCAGACCGCCTGCCAGAGTGAGCAGTCGTCGATTCGGCTCGCTACCGGCAGGCCGCACGAATCGCACGCCATGTTGGGGCCATCACCCCAATCGAGGCCGCAGCAGTAGCCGCCGGCTTCGTTCGGGACGAGCACGGTGCCGCGGGTATCCCCGGGGGCGATGACGATGGTGCCGGGCACGCTGTCGGACAAGGCGTAGACCGGTGCGTAGATGCCGCGGGTCGCCGCCTCGTCTGGGTCGACCTCCTCCCAGCTCCGCCACGGCGGCCCCCAGGGCTCCGGTTCCACGGCGAATGTGCCCGACTCCATGAGCACCGGGAGCTGAATTCCGTTCCCCCACTTCTGATGGGCGTGGACCGGCAGCGCGACCGGGGACAGTGGGATGGTCAGCTCGGCGCCACATCCCGCACAAACGAAAACGAACAAATGTCCTCCGCGAAAGAAGGAGGCATCGTCGCAGCTCCGGGGCGGACCGGCCAACGTGTTTTTCATCCGCGGCACGGGACTGTGCACCGCCACGTTGTGTAGCGTCACCGTTCGAATCCTCGATGTGCCGGGTGCCTCCCGAAGTGGGGCTCTGGCTCAAGTTCCGTGACCTGCGCACGCTGAGTGATGGATCGTGACCGCGTCAGCCTCCGAAAAGTTGCCTGAAATTGATCGGTGGTGATCTTGGGTGGCTGACAGTTCGGGGCTGTGGAAGAGGTGGTCCTCCGACTGGAGGAGGTGCTGTTCCCGTCGATCGCGGACGTGGCGGTGGTGTCGGTGGACGTGGACAACGAGACGGTGCGGGTCCATGCCCGCAGTGGAGCGTCCGGTTCGGCGTGTCCGGGGTGCGGGAGCTGGTCGAGCCGGGTTCACAGCTCCTACCTGCGGTTTCCGGCGGATGTGCCCAGTGGAGGGCTGCGCGTGGTGCTTAGTCTGCGGGTCCGCCGCTTCGCCTGCCGGCTCGCTTCGTGCCCGCGGCGGACATTCGTTGAGCAGGTGCCGGGACTGACTCGGAGGTACGGCCGGTGGACCGAGCGTCTGCGCTCGACGCTGGCGGCGGTCGGCCTCGCCCTGGCTGGTCGGGCGGGCGCCCGGATGGCGGGGGTGTTCGGGGTGTCCGTCAGCCGCAGCACGGTGCTGCGGCTGGTCGAGGAACTGCCCGAACCGAACGTTCCGGCCCCGCGGGTGGTCGGCGTCGACGAGTACGCGACGCGCAAAGGCCGCCACTACGGCACGGTGCTGGTCGACGTCGAGACGCGACGGCCGGTGGACCTGCTGCCGGACCGGGAGGCATCGAGCCTGGCCGCCTGGCTGGCCAAGAGGCCAGGTATCGAGGTTGTCTGCCGGGACCGAGCCCCGTTCTTTGCCGAAGGCGCTACCGTTGGCGCACCTCAAGCGGTGCAGGTCGCGGACCGCTGGCACCTGTGGCACAACCTCAGCGAAGCCGCCGAACGGTGTGTCGCCGACCATCGGGGCTGCCTGCGTGGCACCGCGCCCGACCTGTCCCAAAAGGTCAAGGAACCAGAAGAACCGGCTGATCCCTCTGGCTCGCCGTGGCCGACAGGCCACCGGTTCGCCGACCGAACTCGGTCCAACCACGCCGCCGTTCATGCGCTGCTGGCCGCCGGCCATAGCCGCCGCGCGATCCAACGCCAGCTCGGCATGACCTACCGCACGGTCAAACTACTCGCCGACGCCACCACCCCGGAGGACCTCTTTCACGGCCAGTGGCAGGGCCGCCCCTCCGTCCTCGATGAGTACAAGCCCTACCTGGACGACCGCTGGAATCAGGGCTGCACCAACGCCTGGAAGGCATGGGAGGAGATCGTGCCGCTCGGCTACAAAGGCAGCTACCAGCGAGTTCGCGCCTACTTCCGCACCAAACGCCTATCGGCCGATCCGGGCACCGCACCCCCGCCCTCACCCCGCACCGTCGCCAGCTGGATCCTGCGCCACCCCGATTCCCTTTCCGAGGTCGAACAGCTCCGACTCAAGGCCGTCATGGCCCACTGCCCCGAACTGGAAGCCCTCACCGGACATGTCCGCTCCTTCGCCCAGATCCTCACCGAGCGACAGGGCCAGCAGCTGCCCGAGTGGCTCGACGCAGTCCGCCAGGACGACCTGCCCGGTCTCCATACCCTCGCCGCCGGCATCGATCGCGACCGGGCCGCAGTCATCGCCGGGCTCACGCTGCCCTGGAGCTCGGGCGTCGTGGAAGGGCACGTCAACCGCATCAAGATGCTCAAACGCCAGATGTTCGGCCGAGCCGGCTTCGCACTCCTGAGGAAACGAGTACTCCTCGCTCCATGACAATGCCAACACGTGAAACGCTTCCGACATCGATCAACCCCACCGCAGGAGCCGCGAATGTCCAGGACTGCCGACATCGATCTCGTGTTCGCGCGTGCCGTCACCGTAGACGCCGTGGTGCGAGCTCTGGCCGGTGAGGGGTGGTCGCTGCAGGAACCGCTTGGGATCTCATACGTGGTCAACAACGACGACCTGTTCGACTGGCAGTCGGCTTCAACCGATCAGGCAGCTGAGGTCCTGACCGTGGTGGATTCACCGGACAACATCGACTACCACGTCGGCGTCTGCATCTATCACTCAACTACGGAAACCGGTGGCCAGCTACTTTTTCATGCTGGCCGATCGCGCTGTTCCTTCATCCCGACGATCGACCGGCGAAGGCTCTCCGGAGCACCAGCCCTGACTGACATGGCGTGGTATCTCAACGCACTTGTACCGCCCCTGCTTGCCATGGGGCTGGCCGGCTACGAAGCGAGAGATCTTGTCGACTGAGACTCGTTGGTCAGCAGCTCGGTCGACATGCGGGCAGCACGCGTACCAGGATCGATCCTCGCTGCCTGACAGCCGGTGTCACTCACGGCTACGCGATCACGGAAATTGAGCCAGAGCCCGTTCTCATGAACAAAGCCAGGTGGGTGATGGGGGTGGCGAGGATCCAGCGGCCGCGATCGACCACGCTGAGGCCGGATTGAGCGGGCGGTGGCCGGTCAGAGGAACGGGCTTGCCCAGGGCCGCGAGGATGTCGTAGGCGAGCGCGATGGCGGCATCGGTGCCTGGTATCGGGTGCACGGGCGAGCTGGAGTAAACGAAACCGCCTGTGAGCAGCGGCAAGTCCCTGAGAGGATCCCGAACATGCCAAGCCACACCGCAGAAGAGCTCCTCGCAGGCGTTCACGGGCTGACCCCTGAACGCGCGCAACAGATCGGCGATCAGATCGACGAATGCAGAGAGCTACTGGACACGAACATCGACATGGACACCGTCCAGCAGCATCTGAAAGACCAAGGTGTCAGCATCATCCAAGCGATCCTGATCACCACCAGACTGCTGGACGACGACCACCCGAGCAGATTGCGCGCAGCACGAGAAATGGTGGAGTGCAGTCCCGCCCGAACACACAGCACCGCCTGACCGCACAACCATTCCCCAACCCCACCGAGTGCGACCCACGCCACCCGAAGACACCACGGCCTTGCCGCTACGCACCAACGAGCATCCAGGCCAAAGCAACGCCACGGCGAGAACAGCCCCCAGCCCACTCCCGCCACGCGAACCCAGCCACCCTGCCCACCACGCCTACACGCACGACTGAGCTTGTTCCGCTTTGACGGACACCCTCGGTGTGGTGGTCAGGCGGCGGTTGCGGTCTCGTAGTCGGCGGGGCTGCGGTAGTCGAGGCTGCTGTGCAGTCGGTGCAAGTTGTACCAGCCCTCGATGAAATCGAAGATCGCGGTGTTGGGCGGCGGCCCGGCTGGGCCAGGCGGTAGTGCCGAGCAACTCGCGTTTGATGGTGGCGAAGAATGACTCGGCCAGCGCGTTGTCCCAGCACTGTCCGGTGCGTCCGACCGACAGTTGGATGTTGAACTCGGCTGCCAGGGAAGCGAATTGCTGGCTGGTGTCTTGGCAGCCGCGATCCGAGTGGAAGATCACTGAGCCGGCGGGGCGTCGTTGCTGGCAGGCCGCTTTGAGGGCATCGGAGATCAGGTCTGTCCGCAGGTGATCGGCGGTCGCCCAGCCGACCACGCGGCGGGAGGCGATATCGATGACCGTGGACAGGTAGAGCCAGCCCTCCGCGGTCGGAATGTAGGTGATGTCGGTGTGCCAACGGGTGTCGAGCGCCGTGGGGTCGGGGTCGAACTGCCGCAAGATGAGGTCGGGCCGGGAGGTCGCTCGTGGATCGGCGATCGTGGTCAGGTGCCGTCGCCTGCGATAACGGCCGTGCAGCCCCGCCGCCCGCATCAGCCTGGCAATCCTGCGCCGCCCGCAGTGGGAACCCTCCCGTTTCAGGGCGGCGTGGACGCGCGGGGCTCCGTAAGTGCCGCGCGACCTCTCGTGAACTGCGGTGATGTTCGGTCAGCTCGGCGTCATCGACCGCCCGTGGTCCGAGCTTGCCACTGCGGCGGGCGTAGAAGGCGGTTCGGGAGACCTTCAGCAGTTCACACCCGCGCTTGACGTTGTGGCCGCTCTGCTTCTCCGCCTCGATGAACGGGTGCACCGTCACCGGGTCTCCTTCGCGAAGAAAGCCGTCGCACGCTTGAGGACCTCCACGTCCTCCCGCAGCCTGCGGTTCTCCCGCCGCAACGCGGCCAGCTCCTCACGTTCACTGCTGGTCAGGCCGTCGCGCTCTCCCGCGTCGACCTCGTCCTGGCTGACCCACAGCCGCACCGCGGTCTCGGTCAGATCAAAGTCCTTGGCGATCTGACCGACCGAGCGGTCACCGCGCCAGCACAGCTCAACTATCTCGGCCTTGAACTCCGGCGTGAACGAACGGCGAGGCCGAGGCTTCTTCTTCCCCATGCTCTCCATGATGGACATCCTCCCAGGGCAGAACCCCTGATCTCGGATGTCCGCCAAACCGGATCAAGCCCAGGTGTGGTACTTCCACGCGATGGCCTCGAGCGTTCGGCGGTGATCAGCCCAGCGCCCTCCACGGACCGGATCGGCCGGCATCAGCGGCTCGATCCGGCCCCACATCGCATCAGTGATCACTAATCGGGCAGACACATCCGATCAACTGAACAACCCATCAAAGAGACACGCGCTAGCCAGGAGACCCCAGCCGGCTGCTCCCGCGGGGCAGTCGGGCCCTGGTCAGATCGTGACCGGGCCGTGGGCGGTGGCGAACTCGACCGAGACCAGGCCCGGTTCCTCATCCTCGACCCAGGTGACGTCGATCTTCTCGAGGGGGTGGTCGGCCGGTTCGCCGAGGAATTCGGCGATGGAGGCGGCGTCGCCGGCGATGGAGACCCCGTGGATGGCGGTGGAGGTGCGCGGGTCGGCGCTCGGGCGCTCCTCGATGGGGACCAACCACTGAAGGAAGTAGGGCAGTTGCGGGTCCTCCATCAGTTCCAGCAGGCCGATCTGCTTCCACCTCAGGTCGAACCCGTCGGGGCGGACACGGTGGCCCTCGGCCGAGGTGCGGCCGAGGCGGGCCTCGACCGGGGCGATGTCGTCGACGGAGACCACCCAACCGAGCCAGCCGCCGCCCTCGGCGGCGCGGCGAGCGACCGCCTGGCCGAAGGGTGCGCGGTCGGCGGCGGGGTGGTCGAGTGTGGTGACGACCTCGACGTAGGTGCCGCCGCTCAGCGGGAGAATAAAATTGCGGGTGCCGAATCGCGGGTGCACGCCCCCGTCGACGAACCCGGCGCCGAGGGCCGATCCGATCCGCTGGACGGTCGAGACGAAGCTGTCGCGGGTCACCGCATATGACACGTGATCAAGTCGCACTGCGCCATCATCACCCGACAACCCGTACAAATCCCGACGCCACGCCCGCGGCTCCGGCCGCGTTCGCCGTGGATTCAGCCGTGGAGCGGATCGATCACCGTCATCCCGGCGGGGGAGGCCGGGTCGAAGCCTGGCAGCAGCGCGGGGCGTGTGGTTCACACGTCGGGCCGCTCGGTGCACGCGGAGGCACCACCCGCACCATTCGCTCCGCCATAGCGGAGACCAGGCGGGCCCCCGGAGCAGTCAGAGGGCCGCCTTCGCACTCCCCCCTCACCACACAACACACCTCCCGGGCCCACGGGACGGTCGGGCGGCGGGGTGGGAACCGCCGGAACGTCGTTCACCCTCTACACGAGCGTCAGGATGTCGGGCCTAGGCAGCGAACTGATCGCTGTTGCGTGCAGGTGATAACCCGTCTCAGCGAAGTCTGAGCGTTCTCACCGAAGGCTGAGCGCCGCCCTACCGGGCGTGGGCCGCCGTGGCCGCCACGGCGGTCTGGATCTCC
>NZ_JBWKIQ010000030.1:0-27150 GCF_056432645.1 Streptomyces sp. NPDC045021 | reverse complement strand
GTACTGGCCGCGCACGGTGGCGTCGACCGGTGACGCGACCGGGCTGGGGCTGCGCTCCGGCGGTCACCCGATCCTCAGTGGCGCGATCACGCTGCCGGACACGGACAGCGTGCTGTTCACCGGGCGGCTCTCGCTCACCACCCACCCGTGGCTGGCCGATCACGCCGTCTCCGGCACGGTCATCGTCCCCGGCGCCGCTCTCGTCGAGATCGCCGTCCGGGCGGGCGACGAGGTCGGGTGCGGCACCGTCGAGGAGCTGACGCTCCAGGCGCCGCTGGTGCTGGGCGAGCAGGGTGCCGTTCAGCTGCGCGTGCAGGCTGGGGAGGCCGACGCGGGCGGGCTGCGGCCCGTCACGGTCTTCTCGCGGCCCGAGGACGCGCCCGACGACGCTCCCTGGACCTGCCACGCCGACGGCCTGCTGACGGCATCGGTGCTGGCCCCCGACCCGGAGTTCGACTTCTCGCAGTGGCCTCCGGCGGGTGCGAGCGCGATCGACACCGGTCACCTCTACGACGACCTGGCGGCGTCGGGCCTGGAGTACGGCCCGCTCTTCCAGGGTCTGCGGGCCGCATGGCGGCACGGGGACGATGTCTTCGCGGAGGTGTCGCTGCCCGAGGACGCGGGCGCGGACACCGAGGCGTTCGGACTGCACCCGGCGCTGCTGGACGCGACGCTGCACGCGATCAGCCTCGGCGACTTCGTCGAGGACGGCAGCGCGCCGCAGCTCCCCTTCGCCTGGTCGGACGTGGCCCTGTACGCGGCAGGAGCGAGCGTTCTGCGGATCAGGGTGTCGTCCGCGGCCTCCGGCAGCGGTGTGGCACTCCAGCTGGCCGACGCCGCCGGAGCGCCGGTCGCGTCGGTGGGCTCGCTGGTGCTGCGTGCCCTCGCGGTGGACCAGCTGACGGCTTCCGCCGGCGGCGCCGCCCACCACGAGTCGCTGTTCCGGCTCGACTGGACGCCGTTCCAGGTCGCCGACGAGGCGCGCCCCGGCGGCAGTTGGACACTGATCGGCGACGACACCTTTGCTCTGACCGACGCGCTCACCGCAGCGGGCGAGACCCTGACGGAAGGCGCGGACGGGGCGGCCGAGGCCGAGCTGACCCTCGCGCAGTTCACCACCGCCGGGTCCCCGTCCATCGGCGACACCGTGCACAGCGCCCTGGCGCTGCTCCAGGAGTGGCTGGACGCGAACCAACTGCCCGGCGCGCGGCTGGTGCTCGTCACCAGCGGCGCCCTGGCCGCCGCGCCCGGCGACGCGGTCGCCGACCCCGGTGCGGCGGCGGTGTGGGGCCTGGCGCGGTCCGCGCAGTCCGAGTACCCGGACCGGATCGTGCTCGTGGACCTCGACGGCACCCCGGCCTCGGCCGCGGCCCTGGTCCCGGCGGTGGCCGCCGCGATCGCCGCGGACGAGCCGCAGCTGGCGCTGCGCGGCGGGCAGGCGCACACCGCGCGCCTGCTGCGCAGCTCGCCCGCCGACAGCCTGGAAACCCCTGCCGCCGGTGCGGACACCGCCCCCTGGCGGCTGGACTTCACCGCCAGCGGGACTCTCGACAGCATCTACGTCGCCGACTTCCCCGAGGCTGCCGAACCGCTCGCCGAGGGCCAGATCCGGGTCGCGATCCGCGCGGCGGGCCTGAACTTCCGCGACGTGATGAACGTGCTCGGCATGTACCCGGGGGACGCGGGCCGGCTCGGTCTCGAGGCGGCCGGTGTGGTCGTGGAGACCGGCCCCGGTGTCAGTGGGTTCGCGCCCGGCGACCGCGTGATGGGCCTGTTCTCCGGCGCGTTCGGGCCGCTCGCGGTCGTCGACCACCGCCTCGTCGCTCCGATGCCGATCGGTTGGACGTTCGCCGAGGCGGCCGCCGCTCCGGTGGTCTACCTGACGGCGTACTACGCGCTCAACGACCTGGCCGGGCTGAAGTCCGGCGAGAAGATCCTCATCCACGCCGCCGCCGGCGGCGTCGGTATCGCCGCCGTGCAGCTCGCCGCCCACCTGGGCGCCGAGGTGTACGGCACGGCGAGCACCGGCAAGTGGGGGACGCTGCGCGGTCTCGGTCTGACCGACGACCGGATCGCGTCCTCCCGCACCCTGGACTTCGAGCAGAGCTTCCTCGGCGCGACCGGCGGGCGCGGCATGGACGTCGTCCTGGACTCCCTTGCCCGCGAGTTCGTCGACGCGTCGCTGCGGCTGCTGCCGCGCGGCGGACGGTTCGTCGAGATGGGCAAGACGGACATCCGGGACGCGGACACGGTCGCCGCCGACCACCCGGGCGTCGCGTACCAGGCGTTCGACGTCATGGACGCGGGTCCCGAGCGGATCCAGGAGATGTACGCCGCCCTCCTGGAGCTCTTCAACAGCGGCGCACTGTTGCCGCTGCCCGTGACCGCCTGGGACGTACGGCAGGCGCCCGAGGCGTTCCGCCACATCGGGCAGGCCCGGCACACCGGCAAGCTCGTCCTGACGGTGCCCGCGCCGCTCGCCCCCGAGGGCACGGTGCTGATCACCGGCGCCACCGGCGCGCTCGGCGGTCTGCTCGCCCGGCACCTGGTCACCGAGTACGGCGTACGCCACCTGCTGCTCACCAGCCGGCGCGGCCTCAAGGCGCCGGGGGCTCCGGAACTCGCCGCTGAACTCCAGGAGCTGGGCGCGAGCGTCACGTTCGCCGCCTGCGACGCCGCCGACCGCGAGGCGTTGGCCGCAACCCTCGCCGCGATACCGCCGGCGCACCCGCTGACAGCCGTGCTGCACGCGGCCGGCCTGCTGGACGACGGCATCCTCGCCTCGCTCACCCCCGAGCGCGTCGACCGGGTCTTCGGCCCGAAGGCCGACGCGGCCCGTCACCTGCACGAGCTGACCCGCGGCCTGGATCTCGCCGCGTTCGTGCTGTTCTCCTCTGCGGCAGGCACCTTCGGCAACCCCGGACAGGCCAACTACGCGGCCGCCAACGCCTACCTGGACGCGCTCGCCGCGCACCGGCGCGGCGCGGGCCTGCCCGCGCTGTCACTGGGCTGGGGCGCCTGGGCCTCCGAGGGCGGCGGCATGGCCGACGTCCTGGAGGCTGCCGACCGCGAGCGGCTGGCGCGCTCCGGCGCGGCGGCGCTCAGCAGCGCCGAGGGCCTGGCCCTGTACGACACGGCCGTCGGCCTCGCCGCCCACGCCCTGGTCCCCATGCACCTGGAGCTGCCGGCAACCGCCGCACCCGATGAAGTTCCGCCGCTGCTGCGGGCGTTGGTGCGTGCCCCGGCCCGCCGTACCGCCCGCGCCGCCACCAGCGGGGCCGCGCTGGAGCTCGGTCCGCGGCTGGCCGCGATGACCCTCGCCGAGCAGGAGGAGTTCCTCCTCGACCTGGTGCGCAGCAATGTCGCCGCCGTACTGGGCCACTCCGGCGCCGAGGCGATCGACCCGTCCCGGGCGTTCAAGGACCTCGGGTTCGACTCGCTGACCGGTGTGGAGTTCCGCAACCGGCTCGGTTCCGCGGCCGGTCTGCGGCTGCCCGCCACGCTCGTCTTCGACTACCCGGCGCCGGACGTGCTCGCCACGTTCCTGCGCACCGAACTCGTCGGCGACCTGGCGGCGAGCGGCGCCGGACCGGTGGCCAGCACGTCGATCTCCGGTGACGAGCCCATCGCCATCGTCGGCATGGGCTGCCGGTTCCCCGGCGGGGTGCGCTCCCCGGAGGACCTGTGGCAGCTGCTCGCCACCCGCACCGACGCGATGGCCGGGCTGCCCGACGACCGCGGCTGGGACGTCGAGTCGCTCTACGACCCGACGGGCGAACGCCCCGGCACCACGTACACCGACCAGGGCGCGTTCCTGTACGACGCCACCGACTTCGACGCCCCCTTCTTCGGCATCAGCCCGCGTGAGGCGCTCGCCATGGACCCGCAGCAGCGGCTGCTGCTGGAGACCTCGTGGGAGGCGCTGGAGCGGGCCGGGATCGACCCGGCCACGCTGCGCGGCAGCTCGACCGGTGTCTTCGCCGGCGTGATCTACCACGACTACGGCACCCGGCTCGGCGAACTCCCCGAGGGCGTCGACGGCTTCCTCGGGACCGGAACGTCCGCCGGGGTGCTGTCGGGGCGCGTCTCGTACGTGCTCGGCCTGGAGGGTCCGGCGATCACCGTCGACACGGCCTGCTCCTCGTCCCTGGTCGCCCTGCACCTGGCGATCCAAGCCCTGCAGCGCGGCGAGTGCACGCTGGCGCTGGCCGGCGGTGTCACCGTCATGGCCACCCCCGACACCTTCGTCGACTTCAGCCGCCAGCGGGGACTTGCCGCCGACGGCCGCTGCAAGGCGTTCGCGTCCACGGCGGACGGCACCGGCTGGGCCGAGGGCGTCGGCATGATCCTCGTCGAGCGGCTCTCCGACGCGCAGCGCAACGGGCACGACATCCTGGCGGTGGTCCGCGCCAGCGCCCTCAACCAGGACGGCGCCAGCAACGGGCTCACCGCCCCCAACGGCCCCTCCCAGCAACGCGTCATCCGGCAGGCGCTGGCCTCCGCCGGGCTGGCCGCCGCCGACATCGACGCGGTCGAGGCGCACGGCACCGGCACCCGGCTCGGCGACCCGATCGAGGCCCAGGCGCTGATCGCGACCTACGGCCAGGACCGGCCCGCCGACCAGCCGCTGTGGCTCGGCTCCGTCAAGTCCAACCTCGGCCACACCCAGGCCGCCGCGGGCATCGCGGGCGTCATCAAGATGGTCACCGCACTCGGCCACGAGGAGCTGCCCGCGACGCTGCACGTCGGCGAGCCCAGCCCGCACATCGACTGGTCCGCGGGGAACGTGGAACTGCTCACCGAGGCGCGGCCGTGGCCCCGCGGCGAATCCGGCGCCCGCCGGGCGGGTGTCTCCGCCTTCGGCTTCAGCGGGACCAACGCGCACGTCATCCTGGAGGAGGCGCCGGCGATCGAGCCGGCCGCAGGGGAACCGGAGACGGACACCCTCGCGCCCTTCACCGCCACCGAGACCGCGCCCGTGCCGTGGCTGCTCACCGGCCGCAGCGAGATCGCGCTGCGCGCCCAGGCCCGCAAGCTGCACGCCCACCTGGCGGGCGCGCCCGAGCTCGGCGCCACCGCTCTCGGCAGCATCGGGCACGCACTGGCCACCACCCGCACGCCCTTCGAACACCGTGCGGTGCTCGTGGGGGCGGACGGGCCGACGCTGATCCAGACCCTCAAGGACATCGCCGACGGCATCCCCGCTGCCGGCGTCGAGGAGGGCCTCGCGGGCGCCCCCGGCAAGACGGTCTTCGTCTTCCCCGGCCAGGGCTCGCAGTGGATCGGCATGGCCGCCGAACTCCTCGACACCTCACCGGTGTTCAGGGCCCGGCTGGAGGCCTGCGCCGCCGCGGCCGACGAGTTCACCGACTGGTCGCTGCTGGACGTGCTGCGCGGCGTCGAGGGCGCCGCGTCCCTGGAGCGGGTCGATGTGGTCCAGCCCGCGCTGTGGGCGGTCATGGTCTCGCTCGCCGCCGTCTGGGAGTCGCTCGGCATCCGGCCGTCCGCCGTCGTCGGGCACTCACAGGGCGAGATCGCCGCCGCGTGCGTCGCGGGGGCGCTCACCCTCCAGGACGCCGCCCGGGTCGTCACCCTGCGCAGCCTCGCGCTCGTCGGCCTCGCCGGCACCGGCGGCATGGTCTCCCTGCCGC
This sequence comes from Streptomyces sp. NPDC045021, assembly GCF_056432645.1. Taxonomy (NCBI): domain Bacteria; kingdom Bacillati; phylum Actinomycetota; class Actinomycetes; order Kitasatosporales; family Streptomycetaceae; genus Streptomyces; species Streptomyces sp. NPDC045021. The sequence goes on along the minus strand of NZ_JBWKIQ010000030.1, from coordinate 21,499 downwards.
TGCCCGCCGCGGAGGTCGAGGAGCTGCTGACCGCGTGGCCCGGCCAGATCTCGGTGGCCGCGAACAACGGGCCGTCGTCCACCGTCGTCTCCGGCGACCCCGGCGCGCTCGACGAACTGCTCGCCACCTGCGAGCGGCGAACCATCAGAGCCCGCCGGATCGACGTCGACTACGCCTCGCACTCCTCCCACGTGGAGTCGCTGCGCGAGGAGCTGGAGGACGTACTCGCCCCCGTCCGGCCGCAGGTGGGACGCGTTCCGCTGTACTCCACGCTGGAGGACCGGCTGATCGACGGCAGCGAGATGGACGCCACGTACTGGCACCGCAACCTGCGCCACACCGTCAAGTTCGAGCCGGCCGTGCGGGCGCTCGCCCTCACCGGCCACACGGTGTTCGTCGAGTGCAGCCCGCACCCGGTGCTCACAGTCGGCGTCCAGGACACCGTGGCCGCCGCCGGAGCCGACGACGTCGTCGTCACCGGCACGCTGCGCCGCGACGACGGCGGTGCGACCCGCGTCCTGACCTCCCTCGGGCGGCTGGTCGCGCACGGCGGACGCCCCGACTGGTCGGCGGTCTTCGCCGGCCGCACGCTGGAGCGCACCGACCTGCCGACGTACGCCTTCCAGGGCGAGCGCTACTGGCTGGAGGCCGTCTCCGGGTCCGTGGACCCGGCCGGCCTCGGCCAGACGCCGGCCGGGCACCCGCTGCTCGGCGCGGCCGTCGCCCTGCCCGACCGGGACGGCTACCTGCTCACCGGCAGGATCTCCCTCAAGTCCCAGCCCTGGCTGGGCGATCACGCGGTCGGCGGCGTCGTCTTCGTCCCCGGAACGGCACTGCTGGAGCTCGCCGTACGGGCCGGTGACGAGGCCGACTGCGGCACGCTGGCCGAACTGACCCTGGAGGCGCCGCTCGTCCTGCCGGAACGCGGCGAGACGCAGCTGCGCGTCCTGGTCGACGAGCCCGCCGCCGACGGACACCGCCCGGTCGCCGTCTTCTCCCGACCCGAGGACAGCGACGAGGACACCCCGTGGACCCGGCACGCCAGCGGTCTGCTGACCGCGGACACCCCGGCTCCGGGGCCCGACCTCACCCAGTGGCCGCCGGCCGGCGCCGAGGCGCTGACGACCGAGAGCCTGTACGCGGACCTGGGCGCCGTCGGCCTGGACTACGGGCCGGTCTTCCGCGGACTGCGGGCGGCCTGGCGGCGCGACGGCGAGCTCTTCGCCGAGGTCGAGCTGCCCACCGAGGCGGTCTCCGCGGCCGCCGACTACGCCCTGCACCCGGCGCTGCTGGACGCCGCCCTGCACGCCATCGCGCTCGGCGGATTCCTGGACGGTGACGAAGGGGAGGGGCCCTGGCTGCCCTTCGCCTGGTCGGGTGTCGCGCTGCACAGCGTCGGCGCCTCCGCCCTGCGGGTCCGGATCGCCGCGGCGCCCGGCACCGGCGCCGTCACCCTGAACGTCGCCGACGCCACCGGGGCGCCGGTCGCCGCCGTCGACTCCCTGCTGCTGCGCCGCCTCCCCCTGGAGGCGCTCGCCCAGCTCGGCTCCGCCGGCTCCGACCCGCACCGCGACTCGCTGTTCCGCGTCGAGTGGACCGCCGTGACGGCCCCGGGCGACCAGCAACCGGCCACGGACTGGGCGGTCTTCGGCGACGACCCGCTCTTCCCCGGCCTGCCGGAGATCTTCAGCACCGACGAGCTGGACGGTTCCATCGGCACCGTCCTGACGCCGGTGCACTGGCAGAGCGGCACCGAGGACACCGTCATGCAGGCCCTCGGCGACCTGCAGGTGTGGCTCGCCGACCCGCGCACCGACGGCACCACGCTCGTCGTCGTCACCCGCGGCGCGGTCGCCGCCGAGGCCGGCGAGGACATCGCCGACCTCGCGCAGTCCGCCGTCCACGGCCTGGTGCGCTCCGCCCAGTCCGAGAGCCCCGGCCGCATCGTCCTTGCGGACATCGGAACCGGCATCCCCTCCCGGACCCTGCTCGCCGCGGCCCTGGCCACCGGTGAGCCGGAGTTCGCGCTGCGCGACGGGAAGATCCTCGCCCCCCGGCTGGTCCGGGCGGAGGCGCGGGCCGACGCCCTGGCGCCGTGGCAGTCCGACGGCACCGTCCTGATCACCGGCGGTACCGGCGGTCTGGGCGCGCTCGTCGCCCGGCACCTGGTCGGCGAGCACGGCGTACGGCACCTGCTGCTCACCAGCCGCCGTGGGGCGCAGGCCCCCGGCGCGGCCGAACTGACCGCAGAGCTGGAGGCAGCGGGCGCCACCGTCACCGTCGCCGCCTGCGACGTAGCCGACCGCGACGCGGTCGCCGCGCTCCTCGCCTCGGTGCCCGAGGCGCGACCGCTGCGCGGCGTGGTCCACGCGGCCGGCGTGCTCGACGACGCGACGCTCGGCAAGCTCACCCCCGAGAAGCTCTTCGCGGTCCTGGCCCCCAAGGCCGAGGCCGCCCGGCACCTGCACGAGCTGACGGTCGCGGCCGGGACGGAACTGGACGCGTTCGTCCTGTTCTCCTCCTCCGCCGGGGTCTTCGGCAACGCCGGACAGGCCAACTACGCGGCGGCCAACGCCTACCTCGACGCCCTCGCCGCCCACCGCAGGGCCGCGGCGCTGCCCGCCGTGTCCCTCGCCTGGGGCCTGTGGGCCGAGCCGAGCGGCATGACCGGACACCTGGAGAGCACGGACCTGGCGCGGCTGGCCCGCTCCGGCATCCGGCCGCTCAGCCCCGAACAGGGCCTGGCCCTGTTCGACACCGCGGTCGGCGGGACGGAGCCCGCTCTCGTCCCGATCGGCCTCAGCACCGCGGGCCTGCGCTCGCAGGCGGGCGACGGCCCGGTGGCACCGCTGATGCGCTCGCTGGTCCGCGGCCCGTCCCGGCGCACCGCGCAGGGCGCGTCCGCGGCGGAGGACGGCGCCCAGGGCGACGCGCTGCGCAAGCGGCTCGCCGCGCTGCCCACCGACGAGTGGGAGACCGTGCTGCTCGACCTGGTGCAGTCCTACGCGGCGGCGGTGCTCGGCTTCGCCGGCACCTCGGCGGTCGGCGCCACCCGCTCCTTCAAGGAGCTGGGCTTCGACTCGCTGACCGCCGTGGAGTTCCGCAACCGGCTCGGCGCCGCCACCGGTGTCCGGCTCCCGGCCACCGCCGTCTTCGACCACCCGACGCCGCTGGCGCTGGCCCGGCTGCTCTACGGCGAGTTCGCCCCCGAGCAGACCGACCCGGCCGACGCCGTACTCGCCGAACTCGACCGCCTCGACGGCTACCTGCCGGAGGTGTCCCTCGATGACAGCGTCCACGCCGCCGTCACCGCCCGCCTGGAGGAACTGCTCTCCCGGTTCAAGAACCTGCGCGCCGGCGCGGGCGGCGACACCGGCGAGAACGTCAACGAACGACTGCAGGACGCCACGACCGACGAGGTCCTGGCCTTCATCACCGACGAACTGGGCATCGCCTGACGGCCCTCCCGGGCGTCCTGACAATTTACGGAGAACTGATGGCGGACGAGAAGCAGCTGGTCGACACACTCAAGCGGGTCGCCGCTGACCTGCACGATGCCCGTCGGCGGCTGCGGGACGCGGAGGACAAGGACCGCGAGCCGATCGCGATCATCGGTATGGCCTGCCGCTTCCCGGGCGGCGTCACCTCACCCGAGGAGCTGTGGGAGCTGCTCGCGGCCGGCGAGGACGGTCTGACGCCGTTCCCCACCGACCGCGGCTGGAACCTCACCCAGTTCCAGGACAGCGAACGGGAGAAGGGCGGCGCGGCGGGCGACGGCGCGCCCGAGGGCGGTTTCCTCGCCGACGCCGCCGAGTTCGACGCCGAGTTCTTCGGGATCAGCCCGCGCGAGGCCCTCGCGATGGACCCCCAGCAGCGGGTGCTGCTGGAGACGTCGTGGGAGGCGCTGGAACGCGCCGGGATCGACCCGGTGGCGCTCTCCGGCACCCGCACGGCGGTCTTCACCGGCGTCAGCAGCTCCGACTACCTGCGCGGGCTGCAGAAGATGCCCGCCGAGGTCGCCGGCCACATGATGACCGGCGTCGCGGGCAGCGTCCTGTCCGGCCGGGTCTCGTACGCGCTGGGCCTGGAGGGCCCGGCCGTCACCATCGACACCGCCTGCTCGTCCGCGTTGGTCGCCCTGCACCTCGCGGGGCAGGCGCTGCGCGCGGGGGAGTGCACGCTGGCGCTGGCCGGCGGGGTGACGGTGATGGGCTCCGCCGGAACGTTCCTGGAGTTCAGCCGGGCGGACGGGCTGGCCGGCGACGGCCGCTGCAAGCCGTTCGCGGAGGCCGCCGACGGCACCGGGCTGTCGGAGGGCGTCGGCGTCCTGCTGCTGGAGAAGCTCAGCGACGCCCGGCGCAACGGGCACCGCGTGCTGGCCGTGGTCCGCGGCAGCGCCGTCAACCAGGACGGCGCGAGCAACGGTCTCACCGCGCCCAACGGGCCCTCCCAGCAGCGCGTGATCCGGCAGGCGCTGGCGAGCGCCCGGCTCTCGGCCGACCAGGTCGACGCCGTCGAGGCGCACGGCACCGGCACCAAGCTCGGCGACCCCATCGAGGCGCAGGCGCTGATCGCCGCCTACGGCCAGGAGCGTGCGCAGGACCAGCCGCTGTGGCTGGGCTCGATCAAGTCCAACCTCGGGCACACCCAGGGGGCGGCGGGCGTCGCGGGCATCATCAAGATGGTGCTGGCCCTGCACCACGAGGAGCTGCCGCGCACCCTGCACGTGGACGCGCCCAGCTCGCACGTCGACTGGTCGGCGGGGACCGTCCAGCTGCTCACCGAGGCCCGGCCGTGGCCGGCGGGGGAGCGGACCCGCCGCGCGGGCATCTCCTCCTTCGGCATCAGCGGCACGAACGCCCACGTCATCCTGGAGGAGACCCCGGCCGATGAGACGGCGGAGTCCGCCGAGGTCGCCGAACTGCCGGTGGTGCCGTGGCTGCTGTCCGCCCGCACCCCGGATGCGCTGACCGCCCAGGCCCGCCGCCTGCACGAGCACCTGCGGGACGGATCCGTGGCAGCGGACCCGTCCGCGGTCGGCTCGGCCCTCGCCACGACGCGCTCCGCCTTCCCGTACCGGGCGGGCGTCGTGGCAGGGGACAGGGAAGGACTACTCACCGCGCTCGCGGCACTCGCCGACGGCCAGTCCGCGCCGGGCGTGCTGCGCGACGGCCCCGGATCAGGACAGCTCGGCTTCCTGTTCACCGGCCAGGGCAGCCAGCGGGCCGGGATGGGGCGCGAGTTGTACGCCGCGTTCCCCGTGTTCGCGGCGGCCCTGGACGAGGTGGCGGCGGCTTTCGACGCGCACCTGGACCGTCCGCTCAAGGAGGTGCTGTTCGGGGAGGACGGATCGCTGGACGCGACCGGCTACACCCAGCCCGCGCTGTTCGCCCTGGAGGTGGCGCTGTTCCGGCAGGTCGCCGCCTGGGGGATCCGGCCGCAGGTGCTGGCCGGTCACTCGATCGGTGAGCTGGCGGCAGCGCACGTAGCCGGGGTCTGGTCGCTGGCGGACGCCGCTCTGTTGGTCGCTGCTCGCGGCCGACTGATGCAGCAACTGCCGTCCGGGGGTGCGATGGCGGCGCTTCAGGCCACCGAGGCCGAAGTCCTGCCGCGGCTTACCGACCGCGTCGGCATCGCGGCCGTCAACGGGCCCACCTCGATCGTCGTCTCCGGCGACGAGGACGCCGTCGGCCAGGTCGTCACGTACTTCGACGAGCTGGGGCGCAAGACCAAGCGCCTCACCGTCAGCCACGCCTTCCACTCCGTCCACATGGAGCCGATGCTCGAAGAGTTCCGCGCCGTCGCGGCCGGGCTCACGTACAACGCGCCCTCGATCCCGATCGTGTCGACCCTGACCGGCAAGGCCGCCACCCCCGAGGAGCTGACCGACCCCGCCTACTGGGTCCGGCACGTCCGCGAGGCCGTGCGCTTCGCCGACGCCGTCACGACCCTGGAGGAGCGGGGCGTCACCGCGTTCCTGGAGCTGGGACCCGACGCCGTGCTGAGCGCGATGGGCGCCGAGAGCGTGACGGACCCCGTCGCGTCGGTCCTGGTCCCGGCGCTGCGCCGGGACCGCGACGAGGCCCAGACCCTGGTGGAGGCGGTCACCCGCCTGTACCTGCGGGGGATCGGTGTGGACTGGAGGGCCTTCTTCGCCGGTCGCGCCGCCGCCGGTCTCGTGGACCTGCCGACGTACGCCTTCCAGCACCGCGGCTACTGGTTCAAGTCCAACGCCCTGCCTAGCGGCGACGCCGCCGACTTCGGCCAGGACGCGGCGGGGCATCCGCTGCTGGGCGCGGCCGTCGGCATTCCGGAGTCGGACGGGCTGCTGTTCACCGGGCGGCTCTCACTGGCCACCCACCCGTGGCTGGCCGATCACGCCGTCAACGGCACCGTGATCGTCCCCGGCACCGCGCTCGTCGAGATCGCCGTGCACGCCGGTGACCTGGCGGGCTGCGGCACGCTGGAGGAGCTGACGCTCCACGCGCCGCTGGTCGTCCCCGCCGTGGGCGCGGTCCAGGTGCGGGTGCGGCTGGACGGCGGCGAGCAGCGTGCCGTGACGATCTTCTCCCGGCCGGAAGGAGCACCCGAGGGAACGGCGTGGACGCGGCACGCCGACGGAGCGCTCACCGAGCACGCCCCCGCCGCAGGGTTCGATCTGGCGCAGTGGCCCCCGGCCGGCGCCAAGCCGGTCGCGGTGGACGACCTCTACGACGAGCTGGCCGGCCGCGGCCTGGAGTACGGCCCGGCCTTCCAGGGTCTGCGGGCCGCGTGGCTGCTCGGCGACGAGGTCTTCGCGGAGGTCGCGCTGCCCGAGCAGGAGGAGTCGCAGGCCGGGCTGTTCGGCCTGCACCCGGCGCTGCTGGACGCCGCCCTTCACGGGGTCGCGCTGGGCGGCCCCGGTCTGATGCGCGGCCCGGCCGACGCGGACGCCGACGCCACGTGGCTGCCGTTCGCCTGGTCGGACGTCACCCTGCACGCCTCGGGCGCCCAGGCGCTGCGGGTCCGGCTCGCCCCGGCGGCCACCCCCGGCGGCATCTCGGTGCGGGTCGCGGACGCCGAGGGCGGCGCGGTCGCGTCGATCGGCACGCTCACCCTCCGGCCGGTCTCCACGGCGCAGCTGGGCACCCCGGACACCTCCGACGACGCGCTGTTCACCGTCGAGTGGAAGCAGGTCATCACCTCCGGCGCCGCGGATTCCGGACCCGCGCCGACCGTTCTGGCGACACCGGCCGGGCGCTCCGCGGCCGACGCGGTCGCCGCCGTACTGACCGGCCTCCAGGAGTGGCTGGCCGACGAGGAGAACGAGGACGGGCGGCTGCTCGTCCTGACCCGCGGCGCGGCGGCGGTGACCCCAGGCGAGGGGGTGACAGATCTGGGCCAGGCCGCGGTGACCGGTCTCGTACGGGCCGCGCAGGCGGAGAATCCGGGCCGCATCGTCCTGCTGGACAGCGACACAGACGGTGTTCCGGAGGGCGTGCTCTCCGCCGCCGAATCCGAACTGGCACTCCGGGACGGCGTGTTGTGGGCGCCGCGCCTCGTCCGAGCGGCCACGGCGGAAGAGGCCGACGGCGCTCCCTGGAGCCCGGACGGCTCCGTACTGATCACCGGCGGCACCGGCGGTCTGGGCGCGCTCGTTGCCCGGCACCTCGTCACCGCCCGGGGCGTGCGGAACCTGCTGCTGGTCAGCCGGCGCGGCCCGGACGCGCCCGGCGCGGACGTCCTGGTCGCCGAACTGGAGGCGGCCGGCGCCGCGGTGACCGTCGCCGCCTGCGACGTCTCGGACCGCGACAGCCTGGCCGGAGTGCTGTCGGGCGTACGGCTCAGCGCGGTCGTGCACACGGCGGGCATCGTGGACGACGGCGTGATCGGCAAGCTGACGCCCGGCCGCGTCGCGTCCGTGCTCGGCCCGAAGGCCGACGCCGCCCGCCATCTGCACGAGCTGACAGTGGAGTCCGGCACCGAGCTGGACGCGTTCGTCCTGTTCTCCTCCGCGGCCGGCGTCTTCGGCGGTGCGGGGCAGGGCAACTACGCGGCCGCCAACACCTATCTGGACGGCCTGGCCGCGCACCGCCGGGCTGCCGGCCTGCCGGGCACGGCGCTCGCCTGGGGCCTGTGGGACCCGGCGACCGGCGGCATGGGCTCGGCCCTGACCGGGGCCGACGTCGAGCGGATGGCGCGCGGCGGCATCCTGGCCCTCGGCCAGGAGCAGGGCCTCGCGCTGTTCGACACGGCGGTGGCCGCCGACCGGGCGCTCCTGGTGCCGGTCGGCCTGGACACCCGGGCCCTGGGCCGCGCCATGAGCGGCGAGGTGCCCGGCATGTTCCGGTCGCTGGTACGCGGGCCGGTACGGCGCGCGGCGGCGGCCGGCGGTGCGGGCGCGGCGGACGGCGGCCTCACCGCGAGGCTGGCGGCGCTGCCGGCCGGCGAACGGCCGCAGCTGGTGCTGGGGCTGGTTCGCAAGCAGGTCGCGAACGTGCTGGGCTTCGCCGCCGACCAGCCGGTCGAGGCGGAGAAGCCGTTCAAGGACTTCGGCTTCGACTCGCTGACGGCCGTGGAGTTCCGCAACCGGCTCGTCGTCGAGACCGGGGTGCGCCTGCCGGCCACGCTCGTCTTCGACTACCCGACACCGCTGGAGCTGGCCGACCACCTCCTGCAGGCACTGGCGCCCGCGGACGACGACCCCGCGCACGCGCTCCTCGCCAGTCTGGAACAGCTCGAACCGCTGCTGAACACCGACGGGTTGGACAAGCTGACCCGTTCCAAGGTCACCGTGCGCCTCCAGGCGCTGCTGTCCCGCTGGCACGACGCGGCAGCGCCCGCGCCCGCCGGTCCGGACGAGGCGGCGACCGTCGACGAGGCCTCGGACGACGAGCTGTTCGCCCTGCTGGACGGCGAGATCGGCTCCGACTGACCCGCGTCCCATCCGATCGCCCGCTTGCCTTTTCCAAGGAGCTGAAGCACGCATGACCACGGACACCGAACAGAAGCTCCGCGACTATCTGAAGCGGGCGACCACCGATCTCCTCCAGGCCCGCCGCCGCATCCAGGACCTGGAGGACCGCACCCGCGAGCCCGTCGCCATCGTCGGTATGAGCTGCCGCTACCCGGGCGGGGTCACCTCGCCCGAGGAGCTGTGGGAGCTGCTGGCGGCCGGTGGCGACGGCGCCGGCGGCTTCCCCACCGACCGCGGCTGGGACGTCGAGAACCTCTACGACCCCGACCCGAACGCCCTGGGCAAGAGTTACGCCAAGGAGGGCGGATTCCTCGCCGGGGCCGGTGACTTCGACGCCGCGTTCTTCGGTATCAGCCCGCGCGAAGCCCTCGCCATGGACCCGCAGCAGCGGCTGCTGCTCGAGGCGTCCTGGGAGGCGTTCGAGCACGCCGGCATCGACCCGGCGACCGTGCGCGGCACCCGGACCGGCGTCTACGCGGGCGTCATGTACCACGACTACGGATCGGACCGGGCGTCGATCCCCGACGGCGTCGAGGGCTTCCTCGGCACCGGCACGGCCGGCAGCGTGCTCTCCGGGCGCGTCTCGTACGCGCTCGGGCTCCAGGGCCCGGCCGTCACCGTCGACACCGCCTGCTCGTCGTCGCTGGTGACGCTGCACCTGGCGATGCAGGCGCTGCGCAACGGCGAATGCGGTCTCGCCCTGGCCGGCGGCGTCACCGTCATGGCCACCCCCGACACGTTCATCGACTTCAGCAGGCAGCGCGGGCTGGCCCCCGACGGCCGGTGCAAGCCGTTCGCGAAGGCCGCCGACGGCACCGGCTGGGGCGAGGGCGTCGGCGTGCTGCTCCTGGAGCGGCTCTCCGACGCACGGCGCAACGGGCACCCCGTCCTCGCCCTGGTGCGGGGCAGCTCCATCAACCAGGACGGTGCCAGCAACGGCCTCACCGCCCCCAGCGGCCCGTCCCAGCAGCAGGTGATCCTGGAGGCGCTGGCCGCCGCCGGGCTGAGCACCGGCGACATCGACGCCGTCGAGGCGCACGGCACCGGCACCGTACTGGGCGACCCCATCGAGGCCCAGGCGCTCATCGCGACCTACGGCCAGGACCGGCCCGCCGACCAGCCGCTGTGGCTCGGTTCGGTGAAGTCGAACCTCGGGCACACCCAGGCCGCCGCGGGCGCCGCCGGCGTCATCAAGATGGTGATGGCGCTGCGCCACGCGGTGCTCCCCAAGTCGCTGCACATCGACGAAGCCAGCCCGCACGTCGACTGGTCTGCGGGCGCCGTCGAGCTGCTCTCCGAGGCTCGCGCCTGGCCCGACAGCGGCCGCCCGCGCCGCGCGGCTGTCTCCGCGTTCGGCATCAGCGGGACCAACGCCCACGTCGTCCTGGAACAGGCACCGCAGGACGAGCCCGCGGAGACCGTAGCGGCGCCGGAGCACCGTCCGGTGCCCTGGCTGCTGTCCGCCAAGGGCGCCGCGGGACTGCGCGCCCAGGCGGCCCGGCTGCACGCCTGGGCGACGGACCGCCCGGAGCTGTCGGCTGCCGACCTCGGGCTCTCCCTGGCAACCTCCCGCACGCTGCTCGGCCACCGCGCGGCGGTCGTTGCCGCCAGCCGGGCGGAGCTGCTGGCAGCGCTGGAGGGGCTCGCGGCCGGCTGTCAGGGCCCGGCCGTGCTTCAGGAGACGCAGGGGAGCGGCCGTACCGCCTTCCTCTTCACCGGGCAGGGCAGCCAGAAGCCCGGTATGGGCCGTGAACTGCACGCCTCGCAGCCGGCGTTCGCGCAGGCACTGGACGCCGCGTGCGCCGCGCTCGACCCACACCTCGAACACCCCCTCCAGCAGGTGCTTTTCGCCGAACCGGGCAGCGCGCAGGCGGCGCTGCTGGACACGACTGGCTACGCGCAGCCCGCGCTCTTCGCCCTCGAAGTGGCCCTCTTCCGGCTGCTGGAGTCCTGGGGCGTGCGGCCAGACCTGTTGGCCGGGCACTCGATCGGCGAACTGGCCGCCGCGCACGTCGCCGGGCTCTGGTCGCTGGAGGACGCGGCGGCGCTCGTCGCCGCACGCGGCCGGCTGATGCAGGCGCTGCCGGCGGGCGGCGCGATGGCCGCCCTTCAGGCCACCGAGGCAGAGGTTCTGCCGCAACTGACGGAAGGGGTCGGGATCGCGGCGGTCAACGGCCCGCAGTCCGTCGTGGTCTCCGGCGACGAGGCGGCGGTCGAGGCGGTCACCGGGCACTTCCGTGACCTGGGCCGCAAGACCAAGCGCCTCACCGTCAGCCACGCCTTCCACTCCTCGCTGATGGAACCGATGCTCGACGGGTTCGGGCGGGTGGCCGCGGGACTGACGTACCACGAGCCCACCATCGCGATCGTGTCGTCGCTCACCGGCAAGCCCGTCACCGCGCAGGAACTGCGCACCCCCGACTACTGGGTGCGGCACGTCCGCGAGACGGTGCGCTTCGCCGACGCCGTGGGCAGCCTGGAGGCCGAGGGCGCCGCCACCTATCTCGAACTGGGCCCGGACGCCGTCCTGTCCGCGCTGGTCCGCGACTGCCTGACCGCACCGGCGACCGCCGCCGTGATCCCCGTACTGCGCAGGGACCGCACCGAGCCGCACGCGGTCACGGAGGCCGCCGCCCGGCTGCGGATGCGCGGCGCCACCGTGAACTGGGCCGCGCTTTTCGACGGCACCGGCGCACGCCGTGCCCCGCTGCCCACGTATCCCTTCCAGCACCAGCACTACTGGTTGGCGGCCGCCGGCCGCGCCTCGGCCGGACCCGTCTCTCCCGGCGCCGCGAGCAGCGCGCTGGAGCTGCCGGAGGCCGTCGAGGAGGAGCCGGCAGACGATCCGCTGGAGTTCCATCGGCGCCTGCACGCGGCCGACGAGCCGGCCCGCGCCGCGCTCCTGCTGGACCTGGTGCGCACCGTCACCGCGTCCGTCCTCGGGCACGCGTCCGCCGAGGAGATCGAAGCCGACAGCGAGTTCATCGACCTCGGCTTCTCCTCGCTGCTCGCCGTCGAGTTCCGCGACCGGATCGGCGCGGCCGTGGGTGCCCGGCTGTCCGCCGCCGTGATCTACGAGTACGAGACGCCCGACGAGCTGGCCGAGCAACTGCTGGAGATCGTGGAATCGGCACCGGCACCGGCAGCGGCGGGTGCCCCCGGCGAGTAGGGGGCGCTAGGGGGTCCGCTAGGGGATCTCAGTGCAATTGCCCGCTTCTAGCATCGGAAGCACTCCCAATGCGGGTGCACGGGACAGCAGGGAACGGAAGGGGCTGTTGGTGGAGAGATCCGATGCATGGTGGGAAATCGGCGGCAAGGGCCCAGGAGATCTGGTCCTCGCTGTCGACTTCACGGCCACCGGGCGACCCGATGCGCGATTCGCCGACATCGTCGGCCTCACCGCCACCAGCCATCCGGTCTGGGAGACGATGCCGCAGGCCATCGCCACCGACATCGGGCCGTCGGGCGAGGAGTACCTCGACCGCTGGTTCGAGGACGTCCGCGCCAGCGGCCGGCCGGTCGGCGCCGTACTCGGCTTCTGCGCCGGAGCGGTGTACGCCGCCGCCCTGGCCGGCCGGATAGCGCAGTGGCAGGAACGAGCCCCCCAGCTCATCCTGTTCGACCCGGAGCAGGCCAACGCCTTCGGCCTGCTCTGGCAGTTCCACAAGTCCGTCGAACTGTTCGCGGGAATCATCGGTGCCGAGCCGGTCGCCGAGGCCCAGGAGACCGCCCGCAAGGCGCTGGAGGCCGATCCCGACAACCTCGGGTACATCGGCCCGGTGCTCGTCGGGCTCTTCCGGGAGATCAGCGAAGCGGCCTTCGACGAGATCGAGCTGGAGCCCGAGAGCCGGACCGAGTTCACCGAGTCCTTCACCTCCTTCGTCGCCTACGTCGTCGCGGCCGGCCAGCTCAACTCCTCGGCCGCCACCGCGTGGACCGACGCCTTGGCGTTCAGCTCCGCAAGCCCGCTCAGCGGACTCAACCGGCTGCGTTCCACCGACCCGGACGGCGCGGCGGGAGCCGTGGCCCGTGAACTCCGGTTCGACTGCGATCACACCGACCTGCTGCGTGACGAAGGCGCCGCCACGGCGCTGGCCGAGCTGCTGACCGCACAGGACCTCTCCCGACAGATCCGGATGTGACATGAAGACCACAGAGAAGACCACCGCCGCCAGGGCAGAGGGGACCGTTCCGGTAGCGGCTCCGCCGGCGCCGGCGCCGGTCCTCGTATCCGCCGAGGCCACCGCCGACCCGAAGACCACGTCCGATGCGAAGGCCGCGTCCGAGGTCGAGCCGGCCATCCGCGTCACCGGACTGCGCAAGGTCTACGGCGAGGTCCAGGCCGTCAAGGGCATCGACCTGACCATCGCCCCCGGCGAGGTCGTCGCGCTCCTCGGCCCCAACGGCGCCGGCAAGTCCACCACCATCGACATGGTCCTGGGCCTGTCCCACCCCACCTCGGGCGAGATCAGCATCTTCGGCCGGGCCCCCTACCTCGCGGTACGCGAAGGGCTGGTCAGCGCCGTCCTCCAGGAGGGCTCGCTGATCGACGACATCTCCGTCCGCGAGACGCTGGAGATGATCTCCTCCCTCTACAAGAAGCCGCTGCCCCTCGACGAGGTGCTGCGACGCGCCAACATCGAGGACATCGTCGACCGCCGCGGCACCAAGCTCTCCGGCGGCCAGCGCCAGCGCGCCCGCTTCGCCTGCGCCCTCATCGGCAACCCGCAGCTCCTGGTGCTCGACGAGCCCACCTCCGCCATGGACGTCGGCAGCCGCCGCAAGTTCTGGGAGTCCATGCGGAAGTTCACCGACACCGGCCGCACCGTGGTCTTCGCGACCCACTACCTCGACGAGGCCGAGGAGTTCGCCGACCGCGTCGTCCTCATGCGCGGTGGCGAGATCGCCGCCGACGGCACCGTCGCCAAGATCCGTGCTCTCACCGCGGGCCGCGTGCTGCGCGCCTCGGTCCCCGACGCGAACGAGAAGGACCTGCGCGCGCTGCCCGGCGTGACCGCGGCCGCCCTGCGCCTGGGCCGTGTCGAACTGCACTGCGAGGACTCCGACAAGAGCCTGCGCGCCCTGCTCACCACCTACCCCGACGCGTACGACATCGAGATCAGCGCCAGCGGCCTGGAAGAGGCGTTCCTCTCGCTGACCGCCGCCGACGAGACGGACGTGCAGGAGGACGCCGCATGACCGGCTACCTGTCCATCGAGATCAAGCGGATGCTCCGCGGACCGCGCTTCATCATCTTCGCGATCGTGCTGCCCGTGGGGCTCTACCTCATGGAGTGCATGCTCTACAAGAACCAGGTGATCCCGCACTCCAACGGCATCACCTACAGCGCCTGGCTGATGTGCAGCCTCGCCGCGTACAGCGCGTTCACCTCCTCCATGCACACCAGCGCCCGGGTCGCCCACGAGCGCTCCATCGGCTGGCACCGCCAGCTGCGGCTGACCCCGCTGCTGCCGCGCAACTACCTGCTGTCGAAGATCGTCGTCAGCATGATCGTGGCGCTGCCCGGCCCGCTCTTCGTCGCCCTCGCGGGCGCCACGCTCCAGGACGTGCACCTCTCCGCCGCCGGCTGGCTGCAGATCACCCTGGGCATCTGGATCGCCGCCCTGCCGTGCGCGGTACTGGGCCTGGTCATCGGCCTGTACGTGGCCGTCGAGCAGCAGCAGATGTACCTCCAGGGCCTCGTGCTGCTCTTCGGGTTCCTCGGCGGGCTGCTGCTGCCGACCACGGGATTCCCCGGCTGGCTCACCGCCGTCGTCAAGACCCTGCCGAGCTACTGGCTCGCCGACATCGGCCACGGCGCCCTGCTGCACGGCACCCGCACCATCGTCGCCGCGCTCGTACTCGCCGGCTGGACGGTCGTCCTGTCCGGGGCCGTCATCCTCAACTCCCGCCGTGAGGCGGCCAGGGCCTGATCGTCGCCCGGCCGCCGACACAGGCGCCGCCAGCGGGGGAACTCCCGCCGGCGGCGCCTGCGTCGTTCCCCGACCCGTTCTGTTCTCCATACCGCCGAGCCACACCACACACCACCGAGCCACCGCCGAGCCGAGACGTGAGGTACTCCACGATGTTCCCCGCCCCCACCCAGAAGGGCACCGCCCCCTTCCGCGGCCACCGCACCTGGTACCGGGTCACCGGCGATCTGCACACCGGGCGCACCCCGCTGGTCGTCGCCCACGGCGGCCCCGGCTCCACCCACGACTACCTGCTGCGGATGACCGAACTCGCCGCCTCCACCGGCCGTCCCGTGATCCACTACGACCAGATCGGCAACGGCGGCTCCACCCGGCTGCCGGACCGCGGCGCCGACTTCTGGACCGTCGGCCTCTTCCTCGACGAGCTGGACAACCTCCTCGCCCACCTCGGCATCGCCGACGACTACCTGCTGTTCGGCCAGTCCTGGGGCGGCATGCTGGGCGCGGAGCACGCCGTCCGCCGTCCCGCCGGGCTGCGCGGCCTCGTCATCGCCAACTCACCGGCTTCCATGCCGCTGTGGCGCGAGGCGTGCGAGGGGCTCAAGGACGCCATGCCGCCGGTGCACCGCGACACCCTGCGCCGCCACGAGGCCACCGACGACTTCGACCACCCGGACTACCAGCGCTCCGTGTACGCCTTCTACCAGCGCCATGTCTGCCGGGCCAACCCGCTGCCGCGCGAGGTGGCCGCCACACTCCTGGAGCTGCAGAGCGACCCGACGGTCTACGGCACCATGAACGGCCCCAACGACTTCCACGTCATCGGCACCCTGAAGGACTGGACGGTCATCGACCGGCTGCACGCCGTCGCCGTGCCGACCCTGATCATCTCGGGCGCGTACGACGAGGCCACCCCCGCGACCATTCAGCCGTTCCTCGACCACATCCCCGGGGCCCGCTGGGAGCTCTTCGAGCAGTCCAGCCACATGCCGCACGTCGAGGAGCCCGAGCGCTTCGACACCGTCATGAAGGCCTGGCTGGCGGAGGTCGGCTGACGAGCGGGGCGGCATGGCCGGACTGTCAGTCCCCGCTGGCACGATGAAGGTATGACCACCACTCTGCAGATCAGCATCGACTGTGCCGACCCCGCCGTGCTGGTCCCCTTCTGGGCGACCGCCCTGGGGTACCGCGAGGAGGACCCGCCCGCCGGATTCGCGACCTGGCGGGCGTACTGGATCAGCATCGGAGTGCCGGAGGACGAGCTCGGCGACCCGTCCAGCAGCTGCGCGGACTCCCTCGTCGACCCGACGGGCGCCGGTCCCCGCATCTTCTTCCAGGTCGTGCCGGAAGCCAAGACGATCAAGAACCGGCTGCATCTGGACCTGAAGGTCGGCGGCGGCCGGGACGTACCGCTGGAGATCCGCACCGCCCGCGTGAACGCCGAGGCCGAGCGGCTGGTCGCGGCCGGCGCCACGAAGGTCCGCGTCCTGTCGCAGGACGGCCTGGACCACTACGGCGTCACTCTCCAGGACCCCGAGGGCAACGAGTTCTGCGTCGCGTAGGCACGACGGTGGGGCCACGCGATACGACGAAGGGGCTCGTACCGGATCAGCCGGTACGAGCCCCTCAGTCGTCCTTCGTGCGGCCCGCTACGCCTTCTTGCTCGAGATGTAGGCGCTGAGCTTCTCCGGGGTCGGGTGCGCGAACAGGTCGGCCAGCCGGATCTTCACCTGGATACCGGTGGTGCGCTTGACGCGCTGCAGGAGCTGGACGGCGAGCAGTGAGTGGCCGCCGCTGGTGAAGAAGCCCGAATCCGCGTCCAGGTCCTCGCGCTTGAGGAACTGCTTCCACAGCGCGATCAGCGCACGGGTCAGCTCGGTGGTGTCCACCGGCTCCGGCGCGGCCTCGGTGCGCAGCAGCTCCTCGGCACGCAGCCGCAGACCCTGCAGGTCCGCTGCACCGTTCACGGTCGGAAGCCCCTCGGTAACGACGATGCGAGCCGGCTCCGCAGGGCCGGGAAGGTCGGTGCGCACCTGCTTCCAGAGCTGGTCGAGCAGACCGGGACCGGCCTCGGCGCCTTCTGCGGTGGCGACGAAGGAGACGAGGACCCCGCCCGCGGCGACGGTGGCGGCGGCGTCGACGGCGGGGTGCGCGAGCAGCGCGGCATCGACGTCCTCCAGCCCGAAGGCGAGCCCCTGCACGGTCACCCGGCGGTCCAGCCGGCCGAGGATCTCGATACGGCCGTCGGGGAGCCAGCGGGCCGCGTCACCGGTGCGAGTGACGTCCTCGTCGGCGAGGCAGAGCTCGCCGCGGACGCCCACCGGCAGTTCGGTCCCGTCGGGAGCGGCCACGAAGGCCCGGGTCAGGGCCGAACTGTCGGCCTTGGCGGCGAGCTTCGCGTAGCCGGAGAACGGCGCGACGGTGGGTCCGAGGAGGGCCTGCGGCAGTCCGTCCCGGTGGCCGGCCAGAACCGCGGCGTGGTCGGCCGGGCTCCAGCCGGAGATCTCACCGATCGGCCGGTCGAGGTGGTCGCCGAGGGTGCACAGCAGGGCGTCGTAACGGGCGAGCAGCAGCTCCACGTCGGCCGGCGTGAAGACCTGGGTACGGAACACGGCGCGGATCGTGGTCTTCTCCGCCTCGGGCTCCGGCATGAAGAAGAACTCCAGGTCGAACTTGCTGAAGCCGTTCTCCACCCCGCGGATCCTGGCCTGGTGCCCGGCCACCTCGAACGTCCCCGACGTACCGCCCGGCACGTAGTTGAACAGGTGGTTGAAGAGCGAGTTCCGCCAGGAGGAGGAACCGCCGTCCCGCACCTCGTCCAGTACGGACTCGGCGGTCACGCCCGGTTCGCCGAGGCTCTCCAGGAACACCGCGCGGGCGCGGTTCACCAGCCGCTTGAACGGCTTGGCCGGGTCCATCCGGACGCGCAGCGGCAGCACGTTCACGTGGTAGCCGATGGCGCCCTCGTGGCCGGGCGGGCGCACGCTGACGGGCGAGCCGACGACGATGTCCGTGCCCGCGCCGTGCTGGGCGAGCAGCAGGTAGTAGGCGGCCAGCAGGATCACGGCCTCCGGCGCGCGCAGCTCGCGCTGCAGGCGGCCGACCACGGCGCGGGCGTCGTCCGAGAGCGGGTACTGCAGGGTGTCGCCCGCCAGGTTAGGGGTGGCCGAGGCCGGATTCCCGTACCAGAGACCGTCGTCCGCGCCGCGGAAGCCGCGGAGCTGGTCGCGCCAGAAGTCGACGCTCTCCTCGGACGGCTCCGCCTCGACGACCGCGGCGACCGGGGCTGTGGAGTACGTGTCGGGCGCCTGGTAGGCGCTGATCAGCTCACCGAGCAGCGTGACGGTCGACATCGCGTCGAAGACGAGGTGGTGGAGCGCGACGCTCACCACGTCACCCTCGCCGCCCGCCCGCCGGAAGCGTGCCGCCCTCACGAGCGGGCTCCCGTCCAGGGCGAACGGCTCCGCGACGAACGCCTCGACGGCGGCCTGGAGACCGTCCTCGGTGGCGTCGGCCGAAGTGGCGTCGACCGAAGTGGCGTCGACCGAAGTGGCGTCGACCGAGGTGACGGCGATCGAGGTGATCGCGTCGGCCGCCAGCACCTCCTTGGTGAGGTCGGTCTCCGAGGTACGGAAGACGGTGCGCAGGATGTCGTACTTGCGCACCACCAGGGTCAGCGCCCGGGACAGCGCCGCGGAATCGATCTCACCGGCCACGTCGAAGGTCAGGGACAGGTTGTTGACGCCCGATCCCGGTACCAGGCGCTCCAGCAGCCAAAGGTCCGTCTCCTTACGGGTGGCCGCTATCGGCGCGGGGTCCTGAACAACCATGTCGGATCTCTCCTCAAACGGGTCATACGGGGATACGTCGGCGACGGCGTCGGCCGGGTCAGTCGAGAGGTTCGAACTCGCTGTCGAGAATGTCGAAGAGCTGGTCCGCGTCGGCCGAGGCCAGTTCGGCCTCGTCCGCCGCGGCGGACGCCGCCGCTTCCGCGGCTCCGGCGCGCAGTGCGGTCCAGCGGGCCACCAGGGCCCGCAGGCTGTCGGTGACCCGGGTGTGGTCCTGCTCGTCCACGTCGCCGTTGTCGGTCGTGGTGACCAGCCGGTCCTCCAGGTCCGCGAGTTCGGCCTCCAGGGCGCGCAGCGCGGCCGGGCCCGACGGCGCGGGTGCCAGCTGCTCGCGGATGTACTCGGCGAGGGCCTCGGAGGTCGGGTAGTCGAAGATCAGCGTCGCGGGGAGGCGCAGTCCGGTCGCCGGCGTGAGCCGGTTGCGGAACTCGACGGCGGCGAGCGAGTCGAAGCCCAGCCCGCCGAAGCCGCGCGCCGGATCGACGGCGTCCACCCCGGAGTGCCCGAGCACGGCGGCCACCTGCGACCGCACGAGATCCAGCACCACCGGCGTACGTTCGGCCGGCGGGAGCTTCAGCAGCCGGTCCTTCAGGCTCTCCGCGGCAGCGGTACCCGCAGCTGCCTGTACGGTGCCGCGCCGCGCCGCGGGTGCCCTGACGAGCCCCCGCAGGATGGCCGGCAGGCCCTGGCTCCCGGCCCGCGCCTCCAGCGCCGCGGTGGAGAAGGGCACCGGCAGCAGATGGGCCTTCCCACCGACCAGCGCCGCGTCGAGCAGTGCGAGGCCCGCCTCGCGGCCCAGCGCCAGCGCGCCGCCGCGCGCCACCCTGTCGACATCCGCCTGCGTCAGATCCGCACCCATGCCGCCCGATTCGGGGGCCCACAGGCCCCAGGCGAGCGAGGTCGCGGCCAGGTTGTGCGTACGGCGGTGGGTGGCGAGGGCGTCGAGGTAGGCGTTGGCCGCCGCGTAGTTGGCCTGCCCGGTGCCGTCGAAGGTGGCGGCCGTCGACGAGAAGAGGACGAACGCGTCGAGCGTGAGGTGCGCGGTGAGCTCGTGCAGATGCCGCGCGGCCTCGGCCTTGGGGCCGAAGACCGTACCGACCTGGCCGGGAGTGAGGGACTCGACGGTCCCGTCGTCCACGACACCCGCCGTGTGGATCACCGCGGTGAGCGGTACGTCGGTGAGGAGTTCCGCGAGGGCGTCCCGGTCGGAGACGTCGCACGCGGCGATGGTGACGTTGGCTCCCGCTTCGGTGAGTTCGGCCGCGAGTTCTGCGGCTCCGGGGGCGTCCTGTCCGCGGCGGCTGGTGAGCAAGAGGTCGCGGACGCCGTGCTCGGCGACCAGGTGGCGGGCGGTGAGCGCGCCCAGACCGCCGGTGCCGCCGGTGATCAGTACGGTGCCGTCCGTACGCCAAGGGGTCGCCTCGGCGGAAGGCGCCGAACGAGCCAGCCGCGGCGCGTACAACTGCGAGTTGCGGACAGCAAGTTCCGGCTCCTCGGAGGTGAGGACGGCGGCCGGTATCTGGCCGGTACCGGCATCCGCGTCGGTGTCGACGAGGACGACACGGTCCGGGTGCTCCGCCTGCGCGGCCCTGACGAGCCCGTGCACGGCGGCCTGCGCGAGATCGGTGACGTCCTCGCCGGGAAGCGCGGCGACCGCGCCCCGGGTGACGACGACCAGCCGGCCGTCGGAACCGGCGTTGGCCTCGTCCGCCAGCCAAGCTTGCAGCTGGGCGAGCACGTCGACGACCGTGGAGCGGGCATCGGCCCGCGACGTGACGCGCAGCAACGCGCTCTCGTCCACGGCGTCCGTGTTCTCCGCCGCCGGATCCGTATCCACCGCGGACCACTGGATCTCGTACAGATCCCGGGCCTGAGCGGCCTGCGCCGCCGCCAGCTCTCCGGTGTTCACCGGACGCAGGGCGAGCATGCCCACGGAGGCGACCGGAGCGCCCTGCTCATCCGCCAGGTGCAGCGCGTAGCCCGACCCCGCAGGGGCGATCCGCACGCGCAGCGCCGTGGCGCCCGTCGCGTAGAGAGCCACGTCGGACCAGGCGAACGGCAGCTCGGCCACACCGCTGTCGGCCCCGGAGAACCCGATGCCGTGCAGCGCCGCGTCGAGCAGCGCCGGGTGCAGCCCGAACCCGTTCGTGTCGGCGCCCTCGGGCAGCGCGACCTCGGCGAAGACCTCGTCGCCGACCTTCCAGGCCGCCCGCAGCCCCTGGAACACCGGCCCGTACTCCAGGCCGCTCGCGGCCATCGTCCCGTACAGGCCGTCGACCGCCACGACCTCGGCACCGGCCGGCGGCCACTGCACCAGATCGAAGCCGGGCTCGGCTGCGTGCGAGGTGAGCAGCCCGTCCGCGTGCCGCGTCCACGGCTCGTCCTCCGCCGCACCCTCGGCGCGCGAGAACACCGACAGCGTCCGCTCCTCCACCCCGCCGATCCTCACCCGCAGATGGATGGCACCGGTCTGCGGAATGACGACCGGGGCGGAGAGGGTGAGCTCCTGCAGGGTGCTGGTGTGGGTGTGGTCGCCGGTGTGGATGGCGAGGTCGGCGAGCGCGGCTCCCGGCAGGATGACGGTGCCGTTGACGGCGTGGTCCGCGAGCCACGGGTGGGTGGCGAGGGAGAGCCGCCCGGTGAAGAGCAGCCCGTCGGTGTCTGGAAGCGTGATGGCGGCGGTGAGGAGCGGGTGGGTGGTGTTGCCCTGCCCGAGGCCGGACGGATCGCCCGTGGAAACAGGGCTGTCGGCGAGCCAGTAG
>NZ_JBWKIQ010000029.1:25552-38499 GCF_056432645.1 Streptomyces sp. NPDC045021 | reverse complement strand
GTGGCGATGGCGTACAGCGTGTACGCGGTCGCCGCGGCGGAGTTCATGACGGCCTTCTACGAGCGGCTGTTCGCCGGCGACCGGGTCACCGACGCTGTCACCGCCGGACGCGCCCAGCTTCGGCTCAACAATGCGCGGCCGTCGCTTAGGGGGATGCTGCCGCTGGCGGACTGGATGGTCCCCGTCCTATACACCCGCAGCGAGGCGCGCTTTCCCGATCTACACACCACCCGGGAACCGGGCGTCGACGTCGGTGAGATCCTGACTCAACTGCGCGAAGAGCCCGAGTGCGCATCCGACCGAGGCAGGGACCTCGAGCCAATGGGTGAGTTCGTCGGCCGGGATGCGGACTTCTACACGCTGGAGACCGCCGCCCGGCTGAAGCATGTCGTCGTGGTCCACGGACCTGGGGGGACGGGGAAGACCGAGCTGGCGAAAGCCTTCGGTCGGTGGTGGCGCGACACCGGCGGCGTCGACCGCCCGGAGTGGGTGATCTGGCACTCCTTCGAGCCCGGTGTTGCCTCGTTCGGCTTGGACGGCGTCATCACCCGCATCGGGCTGCACGTGTTCGGCGAGCAGTTCGCGCTCCTGGACGATGCGGACCGTCAGGCAGCGGTCGAGGAACTTCTTGCCGCCCGCAGGCTCCTGCTTCTCTGGGACAACTTCGAGTCCGTCCGCGACATGCCCGACCCGGGCCGGGCCACCCCGCCCCTTCCCGAACCGGAGCAGGACCGGATGCGGGACTTCCTCACCCGTCTCGCCACCGGGAGTAAGAGCGCGGTGGTCATCACCAGTCGCACCCCTGAGGCCTGGCTGGGACCCGACGTGCGCCGGATCGCACTGGGCGGCTTGCAGAGCAAGGACGCCACCGCCTACGCCGAGCAGGTCCTGGCCCCCTATCCCGCGGCTGGCCCGCACCGTCAGACCACGGCGTTCGCGGACCTCATGAAATGGCTGGACGGCCACCCGCTGAGCATGAGCCTGACACTCCCGCACCTGGAAACCACCACCGCCCGACGCCTCCTGAACGGCCTCCAAGGCACCACGACCCTGGCCGCCGCGGCCGGTGACAGCGGCACCGGTGGTGACCGCAGGACGTCGCTGTCGGCGAGCATCACCTACTCCTTCCGCCACCTGAGCCCCGCCGACCAGCAAGCCCTGACCATCCTCAGCCTCTTCCACGCCGTCGCCGACACCAACGTCCTCGGTGCCTTCTCCGACCACTCGCAGACTCCGGAACGCTTCCGCGGCCGTACCGGTCAGGACTGGGCGCAGTTACTGGAACGGGCGGCGGGCGTGGGGCTGCTGGCCCCGCTCGGAGCGAATATGTTCCGCCTCCACCCCGCCTTGCCCGCCCACCTTGCCGCGCACTGGCGCACCAGCACACCCGGCACGCACACCGACGAACAAGCCAACGCCCTTCAGACCCTTGCGCTGGCCTATGCAAGCCTCTGCGCCTGGCTGTCGCGGCAGATAGGCGGCGGTGACGCCCAGTTCGCGTTTGCTCTGGTCAGGTATCAGCAGCGGATGCTGGGAGCCATCCTCGGCCACGCCCTGATCCACCGGCAGTGGGCGGAAGCCGAGACCATCATCGCGGCGCTGAATGACTTCTGGGACATGCAGGGAGTGGTAGAGGAAGCACGGTCCTGGACAGACCGCGTCCGGCTGGCCGTCGAAACCCCCGACGGCGCCCCGCCGACCCCAGACACCCCCGCCGGCCACCTATGGATGTCCGTGACTGTTTCCCAGGCCAACCGGCAGCTTACGGCCGGGCAACTCGACCACGCCGAAAACGCCTACCGCACCATCCTCCGCGCACTCGCCAATCAGGTCACCAGCGCCCACCAGCGCCCCACCGTCGCTGTCCTCTACCAGCAGCTCGGCAGGGTGGCCCAGCTTCGGGGGCGGCTGGAGGACGCCGAGGACTGGTACCGCAAATCCCTCACCATCAAAGAGGACCTCGGCAACCGCCCCGGCATGGCCATCAGCTACCACCAGCTCGGCATGGTGGCCCAGCTTCGGGGGCGGCTGGAGGACGCCGAGAACTGGTACCGCAAATCCCTCACCATCCACGAAGACATCGGCAACCGCCCCAGCATGGCCATGACCTACCACCAGCTCGGCATGGTGGCCCAGGACCGGGGGCGGCTGGAAGACGCCGAGAACTGGTACCGCAAATCCCTCACCATCGAAGAAGACATCGGCAACCGCCCCGGCATGGCCGGCACCTACCACCAGCTCGGCATGGTGGCCCAGGACCGGGGGCGGCTGGAGGACGCCGAGAACTGGTACCGCAAATCCCTCACCATCAAAGAGGACCTCGGCAACCGCCCCGGCATGGCCATCAGCTACCACCAGCTCGGCATGGTGGCCCAGGACCGGGGGCGGCTGGAAGACGCCGAGAACTGGTACCGCAAATCCCTCACCATCCACGAAGACATCGGCAACCGCCCCGGCATGGCCGGCAGCTACCACCAGCTCGGCATGGTGGCCCAGGACCGGGGGCGGCTGGAGGACGCCGAGAACTGGTACCGCAAATCCCTCACCATCAACGAAGACCTCGGCAAACGCCCCAGCATGGCACTCAACTACGCGCAGCTGGGCCTGCACGCCGAAGCCCGCAATGACACCGGTCAAGCGCTGGCCTGGACGATCAGGTGCGTTGCCCTGTTCGACGAGGTTCCGCATCCCAGGACCGGTTCGGGCCCCGGCCACCTTCGCCGGCTGACCGCGCGGCTGGGCATCGAAGCCGTTGAGCGCGCCTGGCAGAAGGTAACCGACAGTCCGCTGCCCCCGGCCGTCCGCGCGTACCTCCTCACCACCGCCACCGACTGACCGACGCATGTCAAGGAGACCGGTATGAACGACCCCGTCACGCAAGGTGCCCGAGCATCCGCCCAACGCCTCACCACACCGGCACATCCCAATCTCCTCCACGAGGTGGAAGCAGCCCTCTACGACCGCGGCACCAGTCATAGACCGGACCTGTACACCGACCCAACTGCCCTGGGCAGCCTCATCGTCAGCATCGCCACCCTGGCCTGGGCGGTGTACAACGACATCCGCAGCCGCAGCTCAACGACTCCCACGCCAGACACCGTCGCCCGACGAGTTCGCCACCAACTCGACCAAGCCGACACGCCAACGCCCCCACTCGATCCCGCCGAACGCGACCGCATCATCGACACCACCGTCGAAGAAACCCTCAGCGCCGCAACGGAGCCGGACACCGAACACCCGTAACGTCCCCAACCCGCTTCACTGGTGGTCGAGCTGTCCGGCACGGTCGGCGGACTGCCCGGTGTCGCCCCGGTCCCCTACCTGCCGGCGATGGCCAGCGTGGTGGTGGAGATCGAGGCCGATCAGGAACGCCCCACCGAGTTCGGCCGGTTCCGCCACCGGCCGCGGGTACTGCGGGGGCGCGGCGACATAGTGCCGACCGATCTGCCCGCCGCGCGGTGATCCTGCCGCCAACGGGTGCAGGCGCGGGTCCGGGGTCCCCGGCGGCCTAGCCGGGGCGGGCGGCCAGGTAGTGCGACCAGCTGACTCCGGCCAGGGCGGCCCAGCGCTCCGCTGTGCGGGGCGCGATGCCGAGCAGGTCGGCGAGCACCATGGGTGGCAAGTCGACCACGGCGTCCATCATGGTGGTGTTCCGGGCAGCGCGGACGGGCAGGCCGTGCTGGTGCAGCTTCGCGGCCAGCCCGGCCGGGTTGCGCGGCAGGCCGGGACTGGGGCCGGGCACGAGGTGCCGGGTGCCGCCTGCGCTGCGGTGCGCGGGAGGGTGCTGGTGGAGTTGGTCGTCGATGAGGCGGGCGAGCGTCGGCGGCAACAGGACCGGATGCCGGTGGATCGTCAGATAGGTGTGCTCCGCGTCGCGGTGGAGCTGGTCGGCGGTGAGCTCGACGATCCTGGTCAGCGGGAGAGCGTAGAGGCGCACCAGGGCTGCGGTGACGCGCACGTCCAGCGGAAGGGAGGTGTTGTGGAGGCACCGACGCAACTGCTCGTGGTGGACGTCGTCGACGAGGAACGGGCCGGGGAGTTGGAAGGGCCGGTGCTCGATGACCAGGTCAGGGGATGTCAGGCGGCGGGCGGTGGCCCACCGGATGAAGGGAATGGTGCAGATCCGCAGGCAGGGCCGGTCGGTCGCCCAGGTGTCCAGGTGCCGTTGATCGAGGCGTTGCAGGGTGAGGTGCCGGGCGTCGATCCAGGTCAGGAAGTGGGTGGCGGCGCGGATGTTGGTGCAGTCGCCTTTGTGTGCGGCGTAGCTGTAGCGGCCGCGGGCCGAGCGGCGGCGCGCGACGCGCAGGATGTGCCATTCGGCGAAGGGCCGGATCACGGTGGCCTGCGCGGACGGCAGGCGGGTCACGGTCCGGGTGACCCAGCGGGTGAGGAGCGCCAGGTTCTCGTCGCGCGGCGCCAGTAGGCCGGCGGTGACCAGCAGGCCGCGCACGTAGGCGGTGGAGGCGCCGTGCGGCAGCGCGTCCAAGGCCGCGTGGTCGAGGTCTTCGGGTTGGGATGCCAGGGTGCCCAGGAGGTGGGCGGCGGGGCTGCGGCGCAGCCAGGCCAGGACCGGATAGGGGTTGTCCGACCCGGTCAGCACCGCGGCCAGCGGCTGCAGAGCAGGGGGGATGCCGGCCCCGCCAGCGGACAGCAGGTCGCGCACGCGGGCGTACAGGGTGCAGCGCGGGCAGCGGTGCCCGGGCAGGAGGTCGGCGGGCTCGCCGCAGGCTGTGCACCGTTCGGGCGGCTCACCGGGGAAGCAGCACGCGCTGCACCGCAGGCCGCGGTCGGCGGTCTGGCCGATCAGGATCCGCTGCCGGCCGCAGGAGGTGCATGCCTCGGGCGTCGACCGGGCCGCACGGTAGCAGGGCCCGCAGACCGGCCCCATCGGCCACCAGATCCCGACGCCCCGCACCCGGTGGCACACACAGCACGCGCGCGGTTCCCTGGTGCGGGCCTCGCGCGGGGTGCAGGTATAGCAGTGGAACGGCCCCCAGCCGCCATGGAGACGGTGCCCGGTGCTGACCTTCCCGCAGGCGTTGCACGTGTCCGGTTGCCCGTTGTAGCACCGGTAGCAGGTGTCCGGGGCGCTCCCGTTGGCCCGTTTGCTGATGGGTGCAATCTGGCCGCAGATCCCGCACCGGCGGCCGGGGCTGGAGTAGCAGCTGCCACAGACAGGGCCGGTAGGGGTCCACGCGTTGACGCGGCGCTCTCGGCCGCAGCCGGAGCACGTCTGCCGCTTGCAGGGGGCACACGACTGGCAAAGGTGGGTACCATCGGGCAGGCGTCGGACGAGCACCATCATCCGGCCGCACCCGGCACACTCCTTGCGGGCGTCCGGCTCCTGGTTGCGGCACGGCTTGCAGATGCCGCCCTCCGGGCGGCGGGCGTGCATCGTTGTCGTCCTACCGCAGCGCGCACAGGGGCGGCGCGTGGACCGGACGGCGCAGGGAATGCACTGGCGCCCCCGTGGGCTGGTGCGGCCGGGGAGCGGGGCGGTCCGGCCGCAGTCGACGCAGGCGACCAGCGCCACCTTCTGGCTGTAGCCGGCCGCGGCCAACAGCGCGATCAACCGCACAGCGGTCATGGGGCAGTCCCCGGCCGGCGCGCTCAGAGCGTCGCCCCGGGCGGCGAGGTAGCGCAGGAGCGCGAAGGCGTTCGGGCCGCTCCACGCGCGGGCCTCCTGCACCAGGGCCTGCGCTCGCTCGCCGGACAGGGACGGCCCGACCGCGGCCCGTAAGAGCGCGATGATCTGCTCCCGGGCTGCGGCGAGTTCCGCGCGCAGCCGGATCTGGTCCGCCGTCGGGGCCCTCATGGCTGGCCGGGGCGCCGGATCGTGGTGCGCCGCTCCTTCAGCGGCAGCGACGCAGCCTCGTCGCCGACTGTCTTCCTCACCTGCGCGTTGACCACCAGCGGCAGGATGAGATCGTTCGGCGTGCACCCGAAGATGTCACACAGCGCGACCAGGGTGTCCATGCTCATCCGCTGCGGTGGCTGCGTCACCAGGCGGTAGACCTGCTCCCGCGACAGAGTCACGCCGCGCTCGGCCAACAGCGGCACCAGGTCCGAGGTCTGGAACATCTCCTGCGCGGCCATCAGCTGGCGCAGCCGCCACTCGTAACCCATCTTCTTGATCATTGAAGGTCCCAGTCGTCACCCAGCCGGCGCTTCAACGACGCCTCCAGGAGCCGGTTGCGGTACTCGTCGGAGACGCCCATATAGACGGCCGTCGTGGAGGCATTGCTGTGGCCGACCTGCTCTTGAACGAAGCGGGCAGGATAGCCGAACTCCGTCAGGTGCGTGATGTAGCTGTGGCCCAGGCAGTGCAGGTCCAGGTCCTCGTCCAGGCCCGCGTCCTGGCGGGCCGTCACGAACGCCTCGTTGATCGACCGGGGGGACAGGCGACCCACCCGCTCGGTCACCCACAAGGCCGGATGCCCCTGCGGTGCAAAACGCGGGCGCACCTCCTGGACCCACTCGCCGAGCTCGTCGACCACCCAGTCCATCTCCGGGACCAGCAGCACCGACCGCCGCTTGGGCGGCGCCCCCTTGGAGGACTTGCCGTACCGCACAGTCATGCTGCCGAACTGCCCGAACTGCGGCGCCTTCCGGTGCCGCCGCAGGTCCACCAGATCCACCTTCGAGGACTCGGTACGCCGGGTGCCGTAGGCGTAGATCGTCTTGATCACCGCGGCGTCCCGCAGCGCGGTCAGGGCGCCCTTGCGGCCCTGGCCACGGATCTTTCGCGGTCGCGCGTCGGCCGCATCGAACAGCGCCTGCACCTCGTCATACGTCAGCGGCCGGCGCCGGGGGTCGCCCTCGTACTCCGCTGAGTGCTGGACGGAGTTGCCCTCGTGGAAGACCGCCTGCGGCGCCAGGCCGAACCGCTCCTGGCAGGTTGCGACCCACCCGTACCGGGCATCGAGCAGGTACTCCACGAACAGGGCGAGCGCCGTCTCGTACGTTCGGGCGGTGGACAGCCGGATGGGCTTGGAACCACTGCGTAGGTGCACGATGAAGGCTTCGCCGTCGGCCGGAGTCCACTGCCACGGATACAGCCCCGTGAACTTCTCGAACCGCCGCAGCAGGCCCAGTCGGGCCCGGATCGTCGAAGGCTGGATGAATCGGGCGGACTGCTGGCGGGCCCATCCCTCTCGCATGGCGGCGAAGACCGAGGGCTCCGGGTCCAGATGGACAACGTTCGGTGCGAGCAATAGACGCACCGAACCCGGTGCCTCAACGACCATGCCGGATGTTGTATCAAACGCATCATTGTTGCGTCTAGCTGTCCCCGGAATGGTTGCCCTGGCTGCAAGCCGAGGCTGTCCAATCGATCATCACCACGACCAGCGGAAACGGCCCATTCGAAGGGCTACGAGCTGTTGCATCCATTGCTATTCATCCCACTTCACTGGTGGAGTGTCGGTATTCGAGAGTTGCAGTATTCGCCCGCAGGGCGAGCAGCCCCGCACCCGGCCCGGTCACGTCATCGGTGACTCGGCGTACAGCTCTCCCCGCAACACGCGCTGTCTGCGAAGACGCCGGATCAAGCACACGATCCCGGGTGTGAGTAGTTGAGGTACAGGAAATCCCGGTGAGATTGATCTGCACACCGGCGATCCGCGATGGTGAGCCGCAGGAGTCGGTCTGGCCGCCTCCACGGCCAGCACCCGCACGGACAGGCCGCTGCTGACGTTCAAGCAGATCGCAGTGGTGGTCGCGTGGACCTGGACGTACGGGTGAAGCGGCCGGACGGCGCCGGCTACAACGCTCCGCACATGGCCAGCGCGGTTCGTGCCAGCCCACGCAGCCAGGCGTGGGCGTGGTCGGTGTCGTAGCGCTGATGCCACGACAGGTATATCGGTGCCGACGGCAGTTCGAGCGGGAGGGGGAGCACGACCAGGCCGAGGTCGGCGACCGCTGACCTCGTGGTGGCCTCGGGGACGCTGATCAGGATGTCGGAGCCGCGCGCGAACTCCAGCGCGGCCGCTTCCGTGGGCGCGGTCGCCACCACGCGGCGGGTGAGGCCGAGCCGCGCGAGGGCGTCGTCGATGGCATTGCTGAGGTTTCCACGTCGCGAGACGGTGACGTGCTCAGCGGCGGCGTACCGCTGTGCGGTGACGGTCCTGACGCGGGTGAGGGGGTGCCTCTGCCTTGCGACGATGACGAGGCGGGTCTCGCCCACGTTCTCGGCACGGATGTCCGGTGCGCTCGGGCGGTTGGCGTTCGCCTCCAGGTCGACCTCGCCGCGCCGCAATTCAGGTGTGTCGATGCTCGATTCCGCGACGAAGCGCAATCGCACGCCCGGCGCCTGCCCGCGCACGGCCGCGAGCAGTGCGGGGCCGCTCAAGGCGACCAGGGAATCGTGCCAGCGGAGTGTGAATGTGCGCTCCAGCGTTGCCAGATCGAGTTCACGGCTCGGTGCCAGCACCCCTTGGACTTGGTGCAGCAGCTCGTGCACCTGTTCCCGGACGGCGATCGCATACGGCGTCGGGGTCATCGTGCGGCCGGTGCGCACCAGGATCTGGTCCCCGGTCGTGCGCCGGATCCGGCCCAGACTCCGGCTCATCGCGGGGGCGGTGACATGCAGGCGCGCCGCCGCTCCGGCCACACTTCCCTCCTCCAGCAGCGCGTCGAGCGCGGCGAGCAGGTTCAAATCCAATTGCATGCGAGTAATCCTAGCCGTGCCTGACATGCATTTGAAGTTAATCGCAGGGCTGCATACCGTTGAGGCGAAAGCGCAGGAAGCAACGCGCAGTTCGGCCTCAGCACCCCTCCTCAGACGGGAATACCACCATGTCCGAAACGCTCCAGACCACCGACGTCGCCGCCTCCGACGCCGACCTGCTCGCCCAGACCGCGATCGCCGTGCGTGAGGCGGGTTCGGCGCTGCGCGAGCGCTTCGGCGAGGTGGTCCGCTACCAGAGCCGCGAAGAGCTGATGCGCGCGCTCGCCGTCAACGACGACGCGGCCCTCGACATCCTGCGCCCCCGCCTCACGAGCCTGCGCCCGCAGGCCGGCTGGGTGGAGGACGAACTGGACGGCGGGGCGCTGCCGCCCGGCGAGTGGTGGGTCGTGGATCCGGCCGAGGGCAACGTCAACCACCTGCACGCCCTGCCGGAGTGGGCGGTGACCGCCACCCTCGTGCGGGAGAACCAGCCGGTGCTCACCGTGGTGCACCTGCCGTTGACCGGCGAGACCTACACCGCGCTCACCGGTGCGGGCGCCCACCTCGACGGTCGGCCGCTGCACGTCTCCCAGACCGCCGACATCGGCTTGAGCATCGTGGCCACCAGCCAGGCCCGGCCGGACGAGGACGAGAAGGTCGTGCGGCGGGTCGGCTCCTCGATCACCGCGATGCTCTTCGACGCGCTCGTCGTCCGCGTCGCCGTGCCCGCGACCCTGCACCTGCTGAACGTGGCCGCCGGCCGGATCGACGCCTTCTGGCAGTTCGCCGGAGCCCGCGCGGACCTGCTTCCCGGAGCGCTGCTCGTCACCGAGGCCGGCGGACGGATCTCCGACGCCGAGGGCCGCCCCTGGACCCCGCAGAGCCAGAGCTTCCTGGCTGCCGCGCCCGGCGTCCACGCCGAGGCCGTATCCACGCTCTCCCGCTGACCGCACACCACAACCCGCACGCACGGAAGGACCAGATCATCATGACCACCATCGCAGTTCTCGGAAACGGCCGCGTCGGCGGCAACCTGGCCGCAGCCCTCACCCGGGCAGGACACGAAGTGACCGTGGCGGACCGCACGCCGGGCACCGCCGCCGACGCCGCCCGGACTGCCCGGATCGTCATCAACGCCACCCCGGGCGCCGGCTCACTGGACCGGCTCGCCGCTCTGCGCGAAGAACTCCGGGACAAGATCCTCGTCGACGTCTCCAACGCCACCACCGACGGACCGGACGGACTGCCCGCCGATCTGATCTACCCCGGCTCGAGCCTGGCCGAACAGCTCCAGAAGGCGCTCCCCGAAACGCGCGTCGTCAAGACACTCAACACCATGCTCTTCCCGGTGATGACCTCGCCGGACACGCTCGCCCAGACACCGACGGTGTTCCTCTCCGGCGAGGACGCGCAGGCCAAGCAGAGCGTCCGCGAACTGCTCACCGACCTCGGCTGGCAAAAGGAATGGATCACCGACCTCGGCGGGATCCAGACCGCCCGCGCCACAGAGGCCGCGATCCTGTTCGTACCGCACGTCATCCGGTCCGCCGGATTCACACCCTTCGCGATCTCAATCGCCCGCTGACTGTCGAGCTGCGCTGGCTGGAGGTAGTCGGAGACGGCGCGTGGCATGGATGGTTTCGGTACTTCTGCCATCTGCGCTCGCCCGGCAGGTAGCGCTGGGTCAGGCGCTTGAAGGTGAGTCCCTCCATGCCCACCGCTGACCAGGACAGCCACTCCGCTGCAATCTGCGGGTCGGTCGTCGACGGGCACAGCGCCCAGGGTGGCCCCAGGTCGCAGTCCGCGAAGAGATGCTCCAACGCTGCACGGCGCTCGATATACGGCTGGGACGTCAGATCAGTGGTTCCATGGCGCAGGAGATCAAACGCCACAAAATGAACCGGCCACTGGGCGGCCAGCGCGGCCGCGCCGGCAGCGGTGCGGTTCAGCCGGCCTTGCAGTCGCTCGAACGCCAGTCGGCCGTTCTCCCAGACGATCAGCTCGCCGTCCAGCGCCACATCCGCAGGCAGAGCGGATGCAGCGGCGGCGATCTCCGGAAAGGCCGTCGTCATGAGGGTGCCGCGCCGCGACCGGATCACGACATGCCCGTCCCCGTAGCGGGCCACCAGCGCCCGGTATCCGTCCCATTTCGGTTCGGCCGCCATACCCACCGGCAGTTCCGGGCTCTCCACCGCGGCGGCGAGCATCGGCTCCGGTAACGTCCAGTCCATGATCGATGCCTACCACCGGTGTCGGGAAGCTACCGCCTCGCTGGTTCTGCAGCGTCCCGCGCCTGCGCCAGGATAAGAAGCCCCTGATCAAGCTGACTCCGGTGCTGCCCGTCCCCCGCCGCATGTTGGCCAGCAGCTGTCATTCGTTGAGCTGCCGCCCTGAGCTACGCAGTAGATCACTGGCTGCCAGCAGGGTCCTCAATGCCCAGAAGGCTCATGATCGCGCGCAACATATGCGTGTGTTCCCGCTGCGTACCGCGAATCTCCGAGACGTCCGTGGTCAGGGACGCGGTGATGCTGGGAGCGGCCGCGACGCGCTCGTTTTGGCGGTCGCTGTTGTTCGGCATGCCTGCCAGTTTGGATGCCCCCTCGTTCCACCAAAACGCAGCGCCTGAACGCTGCTAGAGGTACTGGATCTGCCGGCTGTACACACATTCATGGCGGGGGACCACGAGGTAGAGGAACATCCCGCCGGGAACGGGCTGCATCGCCGCACCGGGGCCGATGTCCTGGTACGTCGTGCCGTCCAGGTATTTGGCCGAGGCAGCCCGGACCAGCTCGTCAGCCTTCTTCTCGACCTCGGCGACGAATGCCGGCGGGGCTCCGCCGATGACGTACTCCTGTGAGGGGTCGTACTCCCACCGCCA
Organism: Streptomyces sp. NPDC045021; assembly: GCF_056432645.1. Taxonomy (NCBI): domain Bacteria; kingdom Bacillati; phylum Actinomycetota; class Actinomycetes; order Kitasatosporales; family Streptomycetaceae; genus Streptomyces; species Streptomyces sp. NPDC045021. The sequence goes on along the minus strand of NZ_JBWKIQ010000029.1, from coordinate 26,953 downwards.
GGTCACCCACTGACCGCCTGGTCGGCTTCGGCCTCAACGGCGCGCAGCTCCTCCATCGCGGTGCGGAATGCGGGATCGTCCTTGCTGGTGGTCGTGTGGAGCGACCTCAACGCGTGATTCCTCCGCTGGGCAAGATCGGGCCGCCGCTCGACTTCGACTTCCCGGGCCCAGAACGCCAGCCAGGTGTGGACATGGCTGATCTTGCTGTCCTGTGCCATCGCGGCGAAGGCGTCGTCTTTGTGCTTCTCCATCTCGGGGAGGCGGCTCGGGGCGACAGCAGCCAGGGCAGCGCGCAGGGCTGGAGGGGTCCGGTCGGGGCGAGGAACCCGCTCCCCGCCATGGTGATCATGAGGCTGCGTCGTCATGCGCGGAAGAACCCCTCTGTGAGCTGATGCCGTGGTCCGAGTCTACCGAGAAACCGCAGATCAGAAGAGGCGCCGATGAAAGTGCAAACCCGCTAGTCAGACCGCATCCACATCGGAGAATCCAGCACGCCGGAGGCCTGTACCTCAGCCGGCACGGCTGGCGCTGCGCGGCAGATCACTGGCTGCCGGCGGGGTCCTTGAAACCGAGATGATGCATGAGATCGCGCAACATCTGCATGTGTTCCCACTGCGTACGGCGAATCTCCGGGACGTCCCTGGTCAGGGACGCGGTGATGCTGAGGGCGGCCGCAATGCGCTCGTCCTGACGGTCGCTCACCGGACGGTCACCTGTGCCAGGCGCCGGTCCAACTCGCGGTCCAGGTCCTGTTCCTCACTCGCGCTCGGGGTGTACCCGTTCCACTCCTGCAGCGCGGCGCGGGCCTGCTCGGAACGCTCGGCACGCTCCTGTGGGGTGAGCCCGGACCGGACTCACACCGGCAGGTGACGACGAGCTTACGAACCAGCGATCAACCACCTACATGGCCAACCTCCAAGTCCTCCTGGGCGTACGAAACGGCGAGGCTAATGGGCCCAATCATGGAGGGGTATTTCGAGGACGGCGACGGCGGAGGACTACGCCATGATCGGCGTTCTGTAGATCCACGGTTGCTACGGCGCCGGCGACCGAGACGCCTCGGGTGTCCGCAGGAGCAGCGTTCCGGGGGGCGTCTGCGGTCGGATGAGGCCGCTGACCAAGGCGGATGCCTGCAGAAGAGGGCGGGAGTTCTCACTGACTCCCGCCCTCGCTGGCTATCTCTCGGCGTTCGCGACACACCTCCTGCACCCTCGTCAGTCCTAAAGGTGCGACACTCCCCGCCGAGCCGCCCGTTGGAACGATCAGGACTGGTACCAGTACCGGTCCTGCGCCGACCCGTTCGCCCCGATCCACCAGAGTTCCATGCTGCCCGGGATCCGCGAGACCGCCGAAACCGACCCGCTGGTCGACGCGCTGCCGGCAGGCGCCAGCTCGTAGCGC
>NZ_JBWKIQ010000029.1:0-25454 GCF_056432645.1 Streptomyces sp. NPDC045021 | reverse complement strand
CCCTCGTACCAGTAGGCGGCTTGCACCGACCCGTCAGCACCGATCCACCAGAGTTCCATGCTGCCCGGGATCCGCGAGACCGCCGAAACCGACCCGCTGGTCGACGCGCTGCCGGCAGGCGCCAGCTCGTAGCGCGCCCAGGCGGCACCCTCGTACCAGTAGGCGGCTTGCACCGACCCGTCAGCACCGATCCACCAGAGTTCCATGCTGCCCGGGATCCGCGAGACCGCCGAAACCGACCCGGTCGTCGACCCGCTGCCGGCAGGCGCCAGCTCGAACCCCTGCCACCCGGTGTTGCGGGCCTCGAAGGCGAGTTCGTAGCGGCCGCCGTCGCCGTTGATGTCCATCGTGGCTCGGACAACCTCGCCCGCCTCGGCTCGCCGCAGCTCGTCGGCCGAGAACCGCAGCTCGCCGATCCCGATCTTGTCGTCGAAGTTCGGAGCGCCGGTCGGCGTGCCCATCGCAGAGTTCATGTCACGGATCAGCGCCGTGACCTTGTCCGCGCGACTGGCGGTGAGGCTGCCGAGCACCGACCCGCCGACCACACCTTTGACGATCCCGCGTAGGGCCTCCGGGTCGCCGTCGTCATTCTCCATCAGACCGACGATGAAGATGGCGTTGTCCGGGTCGGTCAGCGGGGCCGGCAGCCCGTTGATCCCCCAAAATGACTGCGACGCGCCAGGGGCGTCATGTGTCTCCTCATCGTCCACATCGTCGAACCCGTAGCGGACCACGTCGAAGGCTGGCAGCGGGACCGGGAACCCAGCGACGTTGACGGAAGACGCGAGGTTCACCGCTGTGACGAGCACGTACGGCTCGTCGGCCCCGACCTCGTCGGTCTCCTCATGGCAATGGATGCTGCGCAGATACGCCTGGATCATGTCTCTGTCCTTTCATTCTTCGGTGGACAATCTCGCGGCCTATTGACAAATCGGGAGGACGCGGGACCTGTCGGCCGGGAAGCCGCTCCCAGCGGATGGCGTCCAGCAGCTGGCACCACCTTGGCGCAGGGTGCTGGGCCGGCTCGGTGCTCGTCCCAGGGACCCCGACTCGCACAAGCCGCCTGAGTTGCCTGGGCCCGCGGCCGGCGTCGGGGCTCAGCCCTGAGGCTGCTTGGGCTTGGCTAGGTCCCCGGTCTCCATGTACACCTCCCGCTCGGCCTCCAGTTGCACGGCGAATCCGTGGAAGCCGCTCGGCGGCGCGGTGGCGAAGAACGTCCCATCAACAGTTTCGGGGGGAACCACCCGATGGTCGGGGCCGTCGCTCCGCCCGCCAATGTCGACCGGTTCGGCCACGACGAAGCGCTCCCCGAAGAACTTCGCCAAGGTGGCCGCGTCGTCGGGCAGCCGCTCTCCGAGCATGTTGGTCGCGGTGCCGGGGACGGCGCGGACGGTGAGCACCTGGTCGAAGTCGGGCGCCGCGGTGATGTGGTGCGCGAGGTGCAACTGCCCTCCGCGGCCGAAGCAGAGGTAGGACAGATCGCTGTCGTCCCGGTGCTCCGCCTGCACATCGAGCTGGTTGAAGTGCACGACGTTCTGGACGGTCACGACGGTGCGTTCGGCGAGCGGCGGGTGCTGCCCCCCCTCCCGCTCGAAGTGACCGCAGAAGATTTTGCCGGTCATCGACGTGCGCCGCGGGCCGGCGCCGCGCGGATCGAGCTCGCTCATGGGGAAATCTTCGGGAACGAACGTGTCGTAGGGCTCTTCGGGAACGACATGCTGATGGGAGCGGAGCACCGAGCCGACGGCCTCGTCCACACCCACCTGCAGGATGACCTGGAAATTGTGCGGAGGCATGAACATCGGTAGATGCGACATATAGAGCACTTCTCCGCCGACAAGCAGCATGCCATGGGACCCGAGGGTCGCATCGCCATCGTGATGGGTTTGATGTCCGTGGTGCATGTCCATGGTCGTCCCCTCGATCGGGTTAAGGTGCATTGGCAGACAGCGTCTGAGTGGCGGCGGACGAGGAGACCGTCCGCGGCGTGATCCACCGGTTCAACACCAGGTCTGGCCTGCTTGCATAGATGGGCGGGAGGCGGTAGACGTCGAGTTGTGCCGGGTGGAGCTCCCTCGGGAGCGGTTGGCGCAGGCGATTGCCGTGACCGCGTCGCCTTGAACTCAAAGGCGCGGGGCGCACGTCGCCTCAGCTCAATTCAATTGGGACGACACCCCGACGTCCGTCTGCCAGATGAGCTTGCCGTGCTCGAACCTTTGGGTTCGGATCCCATTGGGGTCGCCCTCCTCGGAGGCGGGATATCCCATCAGCCCCTGCCCGAAGTTCTGGTTGGCCCAGAAATGCCACATCGCGCCGACGACCTCCACAGCGCCGTGTTCAGGGGTGAAGTAGATGGATGCGAGGGCGCCCCCAAGCTGCACCGTCTTGTAGTCATTGAAACGTCCTCGACCGTCCGGGGTGCCCGTCTCATCGGTGGCGGGGTAGCCCCACTCGGGTCCGCCGACCGCCATCCAACGGTCTCGGATCAACCCGAATGTTGAGAAAGCTTCGTTGATCGTGGGGTGCCACGCGATCGCTCCGCCAGCGAACTCCTGAATCCGGCCGCCACGGCAGCATCCTTCTCGTCGGCCTTCGGGTAGCGCAGCTGGCCGGTCACCGTGCCGAGTGCCTGCCACTTCTGCCGGATCGCCCCTTGGAGTGAGTGGGCCCCGAAGTCGGAGTGGAAGACGATCGACCCCTCAGGCTGTCCATCCTGGATAGACCGGAACGTTTGTGTACGGCCCGTCTGGTCCGCGGCTGCCTGTTCGTCAGACGTCGGGTAGCCCCACTTGCCACTCCCCAGCAATTTCCACTCGTCCAGGATCATGCCGCCGACCACCGAGGCGCCGGTCACCGCGGGGTGAAAGGCGATCACCCCACCCTGGAATTCCTGCACCGTTCCCCCTCCGGCATCATCGTGCTGATCGAACGTCGGCTGACCCAACGGGCCTTGGGCTGCGCTCGTTGAGTTCCACTTGTCGAGTATGGGTCCGCTGACAGTTGGCATTTCTTTCTCCTCTTGATCCGAGATGCTTCTGGTCTGTACTCCTCGTCGCCTGGGGAAGATGGCAGGCGCACGCCGGGCGCTACTCGGAGTGAGCGGCTCCAGGGGTAGAGGAGCAAAGGATCCTGAGGCCCTTGCCACAAGCATCTCAATTGCTACGAAGCCACCAACGGGCCCTTGGCGCAAGCGCTGCCCGTGTACACGAGCCGAGGGCAATCCTTCTGACCGGCAACGATGGGGAGCGCGGAGTCGTGAGTCTCCAGCAGAATTAGGCCAAATGGTTGACTCTGGCGTCAGGCAAGGCACCCAACTCGTGATTCGCCGCGAAGACGCAATTCGGCCAACTTCCCATTGTCGTCAGGGTTTACCTGACGGGCTCTTTCGTCAGGGATAGCTTGACGAAATGACGGATGAGCGCAAGGGCAACAAACTGCAGGAGTTACCCCCCAACTTGAATCCGGTCCCCCTCCTGGCCCCGCTCGACGAGGCCTATGTCGCCCATGCTGACGCTCTCAACCACCTGGCCCATGCCGCGCTGCAGGTGTTCCCGCTCCTGCCGAAGGCGCGGAACACCGGGCACGGCGCGTTCCTCGCCGATGCGCTGGAACTGCGCCGCTTCGCCGATCTCGTCGTGGAGAAGGCGGTTGTGGTCGAGACCGAGCGCGGCGCGACCTGGAGCGACATCGGCGCCGCGGCCGGCATCACCAAGCAGAGCGCCAGCGAGCGGTGGGGCAATCCCGTGTGGGGCTGGACGGTGACCTTTCACCGTCGGCACCCGGGAGAGTTTGGCTCCGCCCACCTCGCCCGCCAGCTCGACAAGTGGTACGCCGCCCTGGTCCCTTCCGAGGCGCACGCCGTCACCGCGGGGCTTGCCGCGACCGACCCGCGCAACGTGGTCGAGCAGCAGGCCGCCGACGCGAACCGGGCCGCCGCCAGGAGACTCCACCGCTGCCTGGACGAACTGAAGAAGGCGAACACCGTCGCCTTCCACGCCTCCATGGAGGCGTTGGGCACCGACGGCTGGTCTGCCGCCCGCCGGCGGTGGGCCGACACCCACACCGCCCAGGCCGAGGTCTATGACCAGCTCGCCGTCGCCGAACCCACGATCGCCGACCAGCACTGGGCCACCGCGGCCACCCAGCGCGAACTCGCCAACGACATCGCCCACCCCAAGGCCGTCGCGCAGAACTCCAAGAGGAAGCGCCAGAGCGTCCCCGACTTGGCCACCCTCGGCGACGCCTACCGACTGCCGGAGGTCGCGAACAGCCCGACCGGCACCCGAGACGTCACGGCGCAGATCGCCGTAACCGGACTGCGGCGCAGCCAGCACCCCGGCCAGACGACCTGGGCGCCGACCGACCAGGACGAGCCGACGCCCGCACCGGACAGCGTCATCGACGGCGACGGCGACGTATGGATCCGCGCGACCAGCACCGGGAGCTGGACCATGCCGAACTACAGCCCCCACCAGCACGACGCCCGCTGCGCCAAGGCGCTGGCCTGGCGCGAACTGGCCCGCGAATACGGACCGCTCACTCGCACCGACGACGAGGACGAGTGCGCCGACGGCCCTGCGGCAGGAGGCACCCGGTGACGCGGCCGCAGGGGCTGGCTGCCCCGCGAGCGCTGGCACAGGTTGTCGCCGCGCGGCACGGTCAGAGCACGGCGAACGTGGCGTTCGCCGAGGCCGCACGCATCGGCTCCACTGACTTACCGCTGACCGGCGCCGACGCCGAGGTGCCGCTGTCCGGCGGGGGAACGCAGCAGGCCAAGGCGCTCGGCCAGTGGCTGGCCGCTCTCGCACCAGGCCACCGTCCGGACCTGGTTGTCGGCTCGACCTACCGGCGGACCCGGCAGACCTGGTCGGTCATGGTCGAGACCGCAGCGACGCTCGGGTACCTGCCGGCGCCGCTGCTGGTCGACGAGCGGCTGCGGGACCGGGAGATGGGCATCTTCGAACTGCACACCCCGCAGGTGATCCTCGACCGGGCGCCGCAGGAGGCCGAGCGCCGCGCCTGGGTCGGCGAATGGGACTACCGGCCGCCGGGCGGCGAGTCGCCGGCCGACGTCGCGTTCCGCGTCCGTGACCTGTTCACCGAGATCAACGCCGCGGCGGTCGGGCAGCGGATGCTGCTCGTCGCCCACGCCGGCATCGGCCAGACCGGCCCGACGGGATCACCCCCTACCGAACGCGTCGTGTCCGCCTGGACCGGCGACGGCACCCGGCTGCACCTGGCCCGGTTCGGCGACACCACCCACCTGAACTACCTGGAGGTACTAGCGTGAGCGAGCAGGACAACACCGATTGCGTGCTGGGACACGTCCAGCCGCTGCCCGGCGGCCGAGTTTCTTGACGTCCACGTGAATGAGTTCGCCGGGGTGGTCGCGTTCGTAGCGGCGGATCACGGTGCCGGTCGGGCGGTCGAGGCAGGCCAGACGGTGCAGACCGTGGCGGGTCAGGATCCGGTGGACGGTCGAGGCGGACAGCCCCAGGATTGGGCCGATCCAGGGCCGGCCCCAGCTTGCGGGCCTGTCGTAGCTCGCAGACCCTCGCCTCAACCGGGGCGGGAGTGCGGTGCGGTGTCCTGAGGGGCTGGCTGGAGCGATCGTGGAGCCCTGCCTCGCCCTCGGCCCGCCATCGCCGCATCCACTTATGGGCGGTGGCCCCGCGAGATCCCCATCTCGGCCGCGACATGAGCGACCGGGCGGCCGGATACGACACGTTCGACCAGCGCCCTTGTAGGAGAACTCCCGCTCGAGCCGGCCCTCAGCCTGGAAGCCGAGACCCGGATCCGTGGTGATGGCAACGATCGCGAAGTCCAGGCGGACCCGCTCGGCGTCCGTCATCGCTTCGATTTGCCGTTCGGCAACGTCATGGAAGACGACGCGGGCACGCCACGGGCCGTGCTTGGGCATCAGGCCGCGCCGGTGGTGGGCTGCTGCGCGCTGTCGGTGTCGCCGAGTCCGTACCGGGCCTGGAGGTCTTCGTAGGGGGTGCAGTGCTCGAGGTCGAGGCCCTCGGCGGCAATGTTCTCCAGGACGTAGGCGAGGAGGGGCGTGGTGCCAGCGTGGTCGCGAGCAGAGGCGCGCAGGGCGTCGACTTCGTCGGGGTCGAACGTAATGCGTGCCATGACTCCTCCAGTGCAGCGGTGAGGGGGCTGCTGCCTTCGACGGTAGCGCAGCGACCCCTGGCGGCGTCAGGCACCGCCGGAAACCAGGGGTCGGAGCTACGGGCCTGTCCTGGTGCCCGCAGCCTTCGTGGCTGCCGCGGCCGCCTTCTTCGCCAACCGCTTCGCGGTCGATTGCGGTTTTCGCTGGAGCGATGAGCACTCCGTCGAGCACCGGTCCATCAGTTCCAGGATCTCGTCCGCCTCCTCCTTGGTGGCCGACTGCTCGACATCGCTGTGGGACCGCCCCGACAGACAACGGAGGTCAATCAAGCTCAGGGTCGGTGAAGCCCCGGGCACGGCGTGCGGGCACGGAGCGGGCGCACATACCAAATAATGGCCATGCCAGCGTCCATAGAAAGTATGCCGGAACGAGCAGGAACATCACGAAAGAGATAGAAATCCACGAACTGGTGTACAGCTGCTTGCCCCAGTAGGTGGCTGAGGAGATCAAGGCAAGCCCGGAGAGGGTCATGAACAGCCACCCGCTTATCCCAAAACGCACGCGCAGCTCCGTCGGTTCGGCGCATAGCCGGAGGCTCTCCCGACGATGCCATTCGTTCCAGGTTGCTGCCAGAACACCGTTGATGCTCGCGAATGCCGCGAAACCTACCAACGCGAGCGTTGTGAGTGGTACAAGCCGGTCACCAAATGAGTGCAGTACCCAACCACCTGCCTCGGAGTGGCCCACGGCCCAAGACACTGCCTTGCTCAGTGGGGTCCAGACATTCAGTCTGCCGAGCAGGTAGACGACTGCAGCAGCACTCACTGCAGCAATCAAGCGGGACATGGCCAGTGCTCTCACTCGAGCCACGTGCGACCGCTCGACCTGTCGTAACGGGTCTCGCAGCAGGTCGGGCAGGGCCCCCGCCGTCGCTTCAGACAGGTTCAGGAGCACATGGGCAATCGGGTACTGGACCTGTGTCAGGTTGGTGGCGTAGGCCGTGTGATCCCGGACCACGGACCAGCGATTGGCAACGGGACATTCCTCCGGCCCCGGCTCCACAAAGTCGTGGGAACGTGGCAGGAGGACCAGCGCACCAGTAGCACCGACGAGCGCCTCCGCAATTTCTCCGGCTTCCTGTGAGTGGAGCCGTTCGGTGACCGGTCCGGGTGTTGCGATGGCCTCCGCCGCGCCTCCACCCGGGTTCATGAAGGCAGCGTGGCGCCTTCCGCGGGAACTGCGTGCTTGCACGACAAGGTCGTCGCTGCCCAGCCAGCAGTCAGGAGGATCCGTCTCCTTTCTCCAGCCCAGTACACGCTCTCCGTCAAGGGACGCCCGGACGAAGCCGCCGACGGTGTGGTGCCAGACCGTCTCCATCCATCTGCTGCGTACGGCTTGGGGGCTATCGCCCATGGGGCCGGCGGGAACAAGGTCGCGCGGTGACCACATGTTGGTCCATGGCGGGCACTTCAACGATTGCCACTGGCTAACGGAGTCCTTCTCGTTGAGGAGAGTTGTACCGGCGCCGACCGTGACGAGGTGCGTGGGCCACGGCGCGACTCCCTCCAAGAACGTGCGACAAGCGATCGCCGCGCCCTGGGAGTGAGCGACAACGACAACGCTCCTGGCCCGGTGGGACGCGTCGGCAACACGCTTCAGGAGTACCTGCCGCATCGCTGCCTCTTGAATCGCCCTGTCGCGGTATGCCTGGGCATCGCCAATCGACGTGACGAGACCTGCGACGACTGGGGCAACCTTCTTGCCAAGAAGAGGAACCCGCTGCAAGACGAGTAGGGCAAGGACCGCAGCCACAGCTACGCCGAACAGCAAAGGTAGGAAGAAGAACAACACGAGGAACATCAGCACATACGGCGCTAGCACCAAAAAAAGGTAGGGGCCGGCGCAGGCCAGTGTGACCACGCCGATTCCTAATGTCTGAAGCAACCCGATGCAACCGGATCTCCGTGAGGTGACCATCTCGCGGAGGAACGGCAAAAGGCGCTTGGTGATCGAAAACCAGAGCTGACGGAAGAGTGCGGCGAACCCTCGCCTGGCCGCGCGCAAGGCAAACCGACCGGCCCAGCGAAGCACATCCGACGCCGGAGACGGATGGAACGCCTCCGCCCAACGGGCCTCGGACAGCAGCCACGTTACCTGCCGGCCGTCGTCGCCCTGAGTGATCTCAAAGGTGAGTTCAGGGGCATCGCCAACCAGGGCATCCGCCGTTGCCACCCGTGTGACGAAGCCGTTGCTCGGGCCCACGCGAGTGAGCAGCGAAAGCAGCGGTTCCGCCCAGGTCAGCAGAGTCGCACCACTCGCCTGGGAACCGATGCCGTGCACGAAAACGACAGCTACGTCGAAGTTGTCGTGCTCTTCGGCTTGCGCCGTAACAGTGCCCTTGTCTTCCTCGCTCACAAGCCTCAACATGCCACACAACCGCCAGCTCGATCCCAAGGCGCTCCCGTACATGCCGCGCAAGCGACGCGAGCCCACCCTCTAACCGATCGTAATCCGTGGTTTCACCACACGCTCAAGGCCGGGTGAGTGCCACCAACGCTTCCTTCGGCACGAGACATCGAAGGAAATGCGTTGTCCTGGGACGTCGAGGATGCCGCAGCGGTTGATGCTATTCGTCCGCTGTATCTGCACCTTCAGCGCTTCGTTCCCGCCACAGGCCGCCGAAAACTGACACGCCGGACACAGGGCGCGGACGGGTGAAGCACCGTCACGACGCAACGCGGCTGCCGTGTCACTTGCCCAGGAAGGCGTCTACTTGGTTTTGGATCTCATGGTCGATCGCAACGACCGCCTTCCAAGCCTGCTGTTCCAGGCTCTCGAACTCCATCTCGATCGCAGCGAACTCGGCGAAAAGCAGGTGCTTGTCAGCGACGGCGGCGAGCACTTCGGTGCGTTCGCGCCAGGCCACAAGGTCGCTCTCGCTATGCGGATAGTTCCTTCCCCGCATCACCTCACGGTTGAAGATGGCCTTGATGTCGTCGTCGCGCGTCTGAACGACTCTGATGCCGTCGCCGGGACGCAGGTCCGGGACCATGCTTTCCACCTCGGCAAGGTTCTGTTCAATGTCATGAAGGCGTTCGCGAAGGTGTTCGACTAATGCCGCGCGAACGGCTGACAGGTCCAGTCCGACCTCTTTGCGGAGCTGCTCCGCCGCCCAGGCGCCGTCCCGGACCTGGCCACCCGGTTCGACCGCCGGGGTCCAGGCCGTTTGTGGGACCTGCAGCACGGCATGGTGGACTGCGTCGGTGATGGTCATCCCGACCGAGTAGGACAGCCACCGGCCCCGCGCGGTAAGCCAGTCCAGGAACTCGTGGGTGCCGCCCGCGGAGTCGGTGCGGATCAGGGTCGAGCGGCCCCGCCGGTGCTGTTTGGGCAGTTGGGCCAGTGCCAGTTGTGTGGTGGTGATGTGGTCGGCTGCGGTGTTGCTGCCGGCATTGCCGGGCCGCAGCAGAGCAGCTACCGGTTCTCCGGACCCGGCGAGGCCGTGGTCGACGAACGCGACCAGCGGGTGGTGCCCGAAGGTCTTCTTCCACGTCGCGGTGGCGTCCTGCTTGTCGGAGTGTGCCAGGACCAGCACCCCGTCGATGTCCACGATCACCTGCCTGTTCGCGTCGGGGGCATCGGCGCCCGCCAGCTTCCAGACGTGCTCGCGGACTTGGGCCCTGGTCCGTCGGATCGCCGTCAGCGCGCGGGGACCGGCTATGGCCAGGGTTTCGATCAGCCGCGAGACGGTCGGGTCGGAGGCCACCGGCCCGAACAGGGTGGGTTCGGCCCGAAGCATCCCCACGTCCGACAGGCAGTCGCCACCCAGCGCCACCGCCAGCGCGAGGTCCAACAGCACCTTGCCCGGATCGTGCACCGCCCGCGGCTTGCGCCACGGCGCCAGCGCCTCCGATATCGCCGTGTCAAGGCCGCTCTTGCGGACGGTCTCCGTCAGCAGCACCCCACCGGCCTGCGAGACCGCCCCATCCCCGCCGTCCCGGACGCAGACCCGTGGATACGTCCCCATACGCTTGCTCACTTGGAAAGTGCCTTTTGCTCGGCAACGAATAGGATCCTTGACAAGCCCTATTGTCCCAGCTCAGCGGCACTCTCTATCGGATCGGCCAGTCCTTGGACTAGGACCGTGCCGCCCGCCAGAGGCCTTCATGGAGGTTGCGATGCATCACGCGGTCCAGCGGCTGCTTCAGTTGGTGCCTCCGCCTCCCGAGGGCGGCGACATGGTGGACTGGGACCAGGTGCACGCGAACTTCGGATGGCGCCTCCCCAACGACTACCGGGACTTCCTTGCTGCCTATGGGATGGGCGCGCTCAGCGACTCGCTGAGCATCGCGACTCCGCCATTTGTCGGCTACCCCTACGTTGACCACTTGGTCTACGAACGCCCCTACCCGCCCTCGGACGACCTCTTGCGCTGGGGTACAAACGAGGGAGGCGATGACTTCCTCTGGCGCTGCACGGACGCCGATCCGAACCACTGGACCGTGGCTGTCCTTACCCGCTCCCAGAGCTGGCACGACTACGACCTCGGCATGGTCGACTTCCTCGTCTACCTGGTCAGCGGGCACATCACGCCGCCCCTCAACGCCCAGCTGACGATCGACCCGCCCACCTTCGAATCCTGGCGCGAGGAGGACCGACGGATGCGGGAGACCGACGACTGGGACTTCTCCGCGTAGCACCTACCAAGTGCCCCGCGGTTCCTGTCCCCAACCCGAGCACCGCAACCCAGGTCACAAGCCATCGACCCGCATCGATCGTTCTCCGGACGTCCCTCGTCACGAAAGCCCGAGGCTAATGGGCGCTGAAGCGAGGCATTGCTATCCGAATCGGGAGCCATGAGCTCTCTCGACAGGCCGCGGGGCTCGCTTCAGGCGGCACAGGCACGAGGTCTTCCTGTTATCCGGGTCTTCAACCCTTGCCACAGACCGATCCGTGTCTGTTCCCCGTCAGCCACAGCCTGCACATTCAGGTGCAACTGCCGGACTTCGCTTCTTTCTGAACAACTGCTTCCGGTTCTCTGGTCGTGGCCTGAGCCGACCGTGTGGATCACCTCTCCAAAGTCATGAGCGTCCAGCTCTGCCGAAGACCGAGGGCCATGCGGCCAGCTGGGATTGCGAACGGCTTAGGCCTGTCCCGTAACTGCTGGTCACGGGTGAGATGATCTTGCAGTGTCTGGTGTGATCACGGCGTCGGAGCCATCTTGGATAGCCCCGTTTACCGGGCTCAGTCCGCGTTCCTTCGGCAAGCTGGTGACGGCACTGCGCCGCGAAGGGGCCGATCCGGTCCGCAAGGGCCGGCCGTGGGGCCTTCCGCTTCAGGACCGGGTTCTGCTGGTGGCGGCCTACTGGCGCACGAACTTGACGATGCGCCAGCTTGCCCCGCTGTTCGGTATCTCGAAGTCTGCGGCCGACCGGATCATCGACCATCTCGGCCCCTCGCTCGCGCTCCAGCCACGTCAGCGATTCCGCAAAGACACCGTGCTCATCGTGGACGGCACCCTGGTGCCGACCCGCGACCACACCATCGCCGCACAGTCCAAAAACTACCGGTACTCCACGAACCACCAGATCGTCATCGACGCCGACACCCGGCTCGTTGTGGTGGTCGGCCGGCCCCTGCCCGGCAACCGCAACGACTGCAAGGCGTGGGAGGAGTCCGGCGCGAAGGCCGCCGTCGGCAGGACCATGACGATCGCCGACGGCGGCTACCCGGGCACCGGGCTCGTGATGCCCCACCGCCGCCGCCGCAAAGGCGAAGAACTACCCGACTGGAAACAAGCCCACAACACGTCCCACAAACAAGTCCGCGCCCGCGTCGAGCACGTCTTCGCCCGCATGAAGACCTGGAAGATCCTCCGCGACTGCCGACTCAAGGGCGACGGAGTCCACCACGCCATCCTCGGCATCGCCCGCCTGCACAACCTCAACCTCGCCGGATAGACGAACAGCCAGACCAGCTACCCACCACGCCCGCAACCAGCCGAAGATCATTTACGGACAACCCTTAGTGGGATGTTGTGCCTCGAGCACTTCCATTAGGGAGCACGCGCACCCTGCTAAAGCTCTGGCCTGTATATAGGCATGAGGTTAAGGAGGCAGAGATGGACATTGCCGGGTTACCGACACCGGTGTTCTGCGGGGTGGACTGGGCCGAAGACCACCACGACATCGCCGTCGTCGATGCGTGCGGAAAGCAGCTCGCCAAACTGCGGATCAGCGACGACACGGCCGGATTCACCCAGCTCATCGCACTGCTGGCTGAGCATGGTGACTGCGAGAGCTACCGCATCCCCGTCGCGATCGAGACGTCCCGCGGGCTGCTGGTCGCCCGCCTGCGGGCCACCGGACGGCCCGTTTATGCGATCAACCCGCTCGCGGTCGCCCGTTACCGGGACCGCCACAGTGTCGCGCGCCGGAAGTCCGACGCAGTGGACGCCGCGGCTCTGGCCAACATCTTGCGGGTTGACATGGATATGCACCGGCCGATGCCCGCGGATTCGGAACTGGCCCGGGCCATCGCCGTCCTTGCACGAGCTCAGCAGGACGCGGTCTGGGACCGCGGCCAAGCACAGAACAGACTCCGATCGCAGCTGCGCGAGTTCTATCCGGCGATCTTGGCCGCTTTCGCAGAGCACCGTTTCGGCCTGTATTCCATTGAGGCCCGCACCATCTTGGCAGCCGCCCCGATACCGACAGCAGCTGCCCAGCTCACGCGCCGCCAGCTGCGGTCCCTGCTCAAGCGGGCCGGCCGCGTCCGCGGCATCGAGGCCGAGGCCGAGCGGCTCCACGAGGTTTTCCAGCGTGACTATATGCACCACCTTCCGCAGGTCGAAGCGGCCTTCGGCCATCAAACCAGCGCGCTCGTCCGACAGTTGGACACCGCCTGCCGCAACGCTGACCAGCTCGAAGTTGCCTGCACCGAAGCCTTCGACGAGCATCCCGACGCGTCAGTCATCACCAGCTTCCCGGGCTTGGGCTCCTTATCTGGAGCCCGAGTTCTGGCCGAGATCGGCGACGACCGGTCCTGGTTCACAAGCGCCGGATCACTGAAGGCATACGCGGGCAGCGCACCGGTCACCCGGGCCAGTGGCAAGAGCTGCGTGGTCATGAGTCGGAAGGTCAAGAACCAACGCCTGGCCGCCGTGGGCTACGTCTGGGCCTTCTCATCCCTGACGAAATCACCAGGAGGCAGAGCCCATTACGAGCGGCGCCGAGAGGCCGGGGACCGGCACACCGCCGCACAACGAAACCTCTTCAACCGGTTCATGGGCATGCTCTACTTCTGCCTCCAGCACGACCAGCCCTACGACGAGGCGAAGGCATTCCCCGACCAGTCATCGAAGATCCCAGCCCTGGCCGCTTGACGCGTTAGCCGCGTGGGATGTCTGCGGCATCGGACCCGGCAGGGCATACTGCACGTCTTGACGGCGGTGTTCCTCAGTCCTCCTCAACCCTCGGTTCGCCCGCGCGGCTGCCCTTGAGTCGTGCCTGCCGCGTGAACTGCTGCTCCACCTCTACCGTCTGCCTATGACCGCTGGCACTGTCCTTACAGTCATCGGCGGGTGCCTCCAGCTCGGCGGCCTGGGAGTCGCGGGCTTCGGCGTCCGCAGAACCAGGCTGGAACGTGCGCCCGAACAGCCCGGGACATTGGGCTGGACGAAGAAGTGGTTCGGCGCCCTGTGTCGCATCTTCAAGCCTCTGCCGACTACCGCAGTAACCGCCACGATGGTCAGCTCGGCAAGTGCAGCAGGAGCGGCGTTCAACGCGCACGTGGTGGCGGCACCTGCGCCGGACGCCACCGCTGCGCAGCGCGAGCAGTTCGTTGTCGAGCGGGTGATCTGGCTTCAGGAGGAGACGGGTCGCCTCGGGCAGAGCCTGGCCACAGAGGGCCGAGAGCGCCGCGCTGCGGTTAGCCGCCTCGGCGGGACCGTGGATGAGGAGGCAGACAAGCTCCGCAAGGCTATCGACTCGGCCATGGCGGATGGCCTGGCCGTGGAGGCGCTGGGTCTTTGGCTCGCTGCGGCCGGGGCCGTACTGGCGATCATCGGAGCCCTTATCTAGGAGAGCCTCCGCTGCGCGGCTGGGCGCAGAGAGTACAAGCGCCGGTTTCCGTTCGACTGTTCCTCGGCCCCCGGCACCGGAGCCGAGGGCGCTTCGTGCGGGAACGGACCCATCCTGCGGCGGGCGGGGCGGCGGTACGGGAGAATCGCGCCCGTGCCGACGTCTCCGCAGTTCCCCGCTATCACCGCGCTCGCCGGGCTCATTGAGGACCTGGGTGTGGGCGAGGCCCGCCGGCGCCAGCTCGGTATGGTCCGCGGGGAGCTGGAGCGGGCCCTAGCCCGGGCCGAAGCCGCCGCGCACACCGGCGCCCCGGACCCCGCCGCCTTCGGCGAACGCGTCCGCTACAAGACCAAGCGCCTCCACGACGAACAGGCCCGGCGCATCGCCTTGGGCCCTGCCGCGCGCAGCTGAGCAGCCGCTTTCCGCTGATGTCCCGCCAGCCGCAGGACGGCCGCTCATCTCTCGGCACGACTAGCCGAACGGGCAGGTCAGCGCCTGCGTGCCCGGGGGTTGCGCGGCTAACCCCCGGCCCCGGCACACTCCCGTCCTGTCCGCGTCCACCCCCGCGCCACAAGGGGTGAGACCCGTACCTGCTCCGCCCCGCATGCGAGACCGTCACTGAACCGGTGGTGCAACGCGGTTGCCCGGGCCCCGAAACCGGTCTCCCGGGTAGCAATACCGCTTGAGCCCGGATATGTGAGCGGTGGCCGGTGCAGGCCTGGAAGGGGACGCGGATCGGCTTGAGAGGCAGTCGCCCTGGTCACCATTCGTGGGGCGAAATAGCGGGGCGTAACCCGGATTGGACAGGATCGGATCGGCTCACCGATGCGCCCGTTTCGTTCGTCTCACCTCGATCGGCCGGAGGGGGCTAAGACGACCGATTACGCCCCCCAAGTGGACTGGATTGGGGCTGGGGCTGGACTTCTCAGAAGCCCCGGAGGAGCGAAGCCCGGCGCGCACGATTCCACGATCGTTGCTGGACGACGAGGCCGGGCCCGCACGATTCCACAATCGTGCTGGACGACACCCACGGCGTATGAAGCACGCGTAGCTTGCTGGGCATTCGGCCCTCCAGTGTGAGGCTGGCGAGCATCAGCGAGTGCGGCCGGAGCCTGCTCCCACATGGGTGCGGGCGAGGAGTGGCCTGCCCCCCGCCCAGTTCTTGGCGGGACCAGCGGTGAGGCAGGCCCACGAACGACAGGAGTCTCATGCCGCCCGTGCTCATCATTGTGGCCCTCGTGTTCGGAGCCTTGGCGTTGAGAGAGATCAGGAAGAGGAATGAGGACCTGGCTCCCGCTCTCTGCGCCGCCGTCGCCGTCGCGGTCTTGTCGTACGGAGTCCTTGGAGAGCTGTCTGGGGCCCCTGGGGAGCTTCCCGCTCCAGGAGCCGGATCCTCTTCGAGCCCGAGACGGTAGTGCGATGGGACGGCGGGGTACCTCGGGTGAGGCACTGGTGAGGCGCCCCGCCGCCCCCTCTGCGGCAGCCCATCGGACCGATTCCGCCTGCGGAAACGGACGAGAACGTGTGTTGGCGCCTGCTCAACGGTCGAAGGCTCATTGCGGGCTTTTGCGAGCACACTCCCCTCTGACCAAAGGGACCTGACCGAGGCACGTGGAGATCGATTGCGGCACAAGGGGGAGAGCCACCTGCGGCTACCGAAAATGGGGTACACCGGCCCCTATCTTCTTGGCAGGAAACCCACACAAGGAAGCGAGTCGCGATGGTCAACACGCTCCAAGCCCCAACCTTGGCAATAGCCTTGGTGGCCGCCCTGGCGGTCATGGGCATCCACCCGGATCCCGACGTCCGCGAACGGGCCCTCGCTGTCCTCCGTCTGATCCTCAGGAGGAAGTGACACCACTCAGCGCGCCGCCGAGGGGTGCACACCTTGGCCGCGCCCCGTCTGAGGCTTCCGACGTTCCCTGCGTACCACCGTTTCCGCCCCGTCCCGAATGGATCACGAGTGTGCCAGCACGCACGTCGGTGTGCTGGACAAGCGGCGCCCACGGGAGACAGTCGACTGCGATGCTCGGCAGACGATCCCGCCTTCCCATTGGAGAGCAGCATGGAGCTGAGCGCCACCGGCGAACCCATCGTGACGCAGGAGGACCCTCAAGTGGAGGTCGGCCTTCACCTCCAGGCGGGCACGCTCATCCTCACCCGGGACGGCACAGACCTCGTGGCCTACCACGCCCTGGTGGAGTTCGCGTCGCCCCGCGAGCAGCCCTGGACGGCGCAGCCTCCTGAACGACGCCTGCGACGGGCCCCGTGACGGCATCCCCGAAGTGATCTGGAAGGTGGTGGCTCTCGCCGCGACGTCCGCTGGCGACGTCGGCATCACCTACGCGCCTCCCGCACCCTGACATCAATCGATGGGAGCCTCTCAGGATCGAGGGCGAGAAAACCGAGGTCGGCAGTCTGGCCAAACGGTTTGGCAGGTGGGGGAATTTGTGGCTAGCTGATCGTTATGCAAGAGAACGACACCTTCCTCCCCCAATTCGGCCGCAAGCGCCAGGCCGTCTGCCCGCATCGCGTCCATGCTGGAAGTGGAGTACCCCACATGACATGGCAAGAGGACTACACGGCTTTCGTGAATAAAGCACGCGAGCACGCCAACAAAGCAGAGCACACGCCAACTCCGGGAGACCAGCACCTGCGGGAGACGAACGCCTCTCTCGCGGTCTACTGGTCAATGGGAGCTGCACGAGTCTGGAGAGAGAACAATCGGTAGATCATGATCCCCGGGCGAGTCGGTCGATCACCGGGTAGAGCCTTTTGGGCGGGGCTTGTCCTCGCCGAGGAACTTCGCCGCCTGCCGGACGATCCCCAGCTCGGTTTCCAGCTCACGGATCCGTCGGCGAGCGGCCCGCAACTCAGCAGACTCGCTAGGTGTTCCCGCTCGCCGCCCGTTGTCGATGTCGTCCTGCCGCAACCACTTCGACAACGTGACGGGATGGATGCCGAGCTCGACCGCGGTCTGCTTGGCCTGCTTGCCGGCGCGGACCAGCGCGATGGCACGCGCCCGGAACTCCGGAGGATAGGGACGAGGCATGACTGCCAGCCTTCCGTGAAGGACTGTCAGTCAGCCACCAGAACTGGAGCCCAGGACGTGTGGCAGGTCAGACCTGTCACCCGAACCTGCACCAGACCCGTGCAAGAGCTATGGGCGACGCTTAGCAGCGAGTCGCAGCACAAAGTGTGTCAGTACCGAGGCCAGCCACAGGAAGAACAGCCAAGCGGCGAACAGTCTGAAGCCATGGAACCAATTTTCTTGATCAAGAGAGGGCTTGATCTGATGCATCGCGATTCCCACAACGTTCAGGACGAGCGCAGCTAGGCCGAGCCCTGTCGTAATCCCTGGCCACAGGCCGACTGGCGGCTCGCCCTCCCCTGTGAACTTCTTCATCCTGACGTTGATTACATGAGAAGTCGGACAGGTCAGGCGAGGGGACTCTCCATCGACCAGAAGCGACAGTGCGATCCGCTCCCGACTCTTGATCAGACACTTCTCGATGAGCAGCGTCGTGCCATCGAACCTGACGTTCGGCACCTCGGCGCTCGCTGGCGTCACCCGGGGCGGCGTGAGCAGGGTGATGATGCGGGCCCCCACGTCCAGCACCAGCGGCCTTCCCTGATCGAAGTCTGCGGAGGCGATGTCCCGATTGCCTCTCGTCAGGAGGTGTACTTCCACGTGATGCGCCTGCTTGAGTTCGGTGTCGTTGAAGGTCACCACTACGCGACCGCGGACGTCAGGCGAAGCGTTGAGCAGTGGCGCAGCCAGCGGCATGCCATAGAACAGACACCCAAATGCTCAGTGCAGCAAGGACGACGCCTACGAATCCCCAAAGGGGCAGGTCATAGAATTTCGTTCCCAAGTACATGAAAGCGATCGAATCACCTTGCGCTTCCCAAAGGACGGCAGCAGCAGCTGCGCGTCTCCATGCAGACGCGTAGCCGTCGGTCCATCCCCCTTTGCCAGATGACCACGGGGCTGGCCTTGCAAGGTCGTCGGTACCCCACTCTCGCGCTGGCCGCGCCAATCGGTGAGGGCCTTACAGCACGCCGAGCAGGGCGTTGTCCTCCCACTGGTCGACCACTTCGAGGTAGCCGGCGAGCACCTTGGAGTGCGGGGCCCAGCCGCCCTGCTTGGCGATGACGATCTGGTCGTGGCCCTTCAGCCGGGAGGAGGTGGCGAGGCCGCGACGGGGGCTGTGGCCGGTGAAACGGATCTCGATCCCCGCGCGCTCACCGGCCCGGGTGACGATGTCACCGATGGACTCGGGCTGCAGTCCGCTGTCCATGACGGTGTGCCAGCGGTTGTGCAGGCGGCGCCAGGCGTAGCCGTCCGGATCGGTGAGGCCGGCCGCGTCCCTCCACGCTTGCCAGGCCCGGACCGGGCAGATCGACGGGCGCGAGCCGTACGGGACCGGGACGACGCGGGGGCGGACCTTGGACACGCGCAGGTCGGCCTGGATGCCGCCGGGGGTTTCGGCGTAGTCACGCACCCGGTTGAAGGCGAGTTCGTGCTCGCGGCCGGCGACGGCGAAGTGCATGAGCACCAGGGCGCGGTCCCGGATGCCCCTGAGGTTATCCGGGCAGGCGGCGCTGATCTTCACCAGGTGCTCGACGAGCAGCGGCGGGGCCTGACCCCGGCCGCGCTGCTCGCCGGTCTTCTCCATCTCCTTCACCAGCTGCTTGAGCCGGTTGCGGGCGCGGCGGGCGACGCCTTCCTCATGTGTCACGCCGTGCTCGTCGCGGACGGACACGACCGTGCCGGACAGCTTGCGGTCGATGGTCGACGGCGCGGTGAACGTGCCGGGCCTGGCGCCGGGCTGGGGCCATAGCCATTCCACGAACATCACCAGGGTGCCGGGGGTAACGGCGAGCAGCGGCACGCCGGACGCGGCGGCGAACTTCGTCCAGGTCGCCCAGTCCTGGGCGTAGCCGGTGCGGGTGCGCCCAGGGCGGCCGTCGGCGACCACGCGCACGGCCTGAGCGTCGATGTGGTCCAGCGCGGCCCGGGTCGCCTCGTCGAATTCCTCCGGCCGGACCGGTGCCGCCGACATCACCGAGGTGACGACGGTGGCCTCGGCCGGCTCGGCGGTGACCGGTTCGACCGCTGTCTGATGATCTGACATGAGCCGTCCCGCACGCCGTGAATGAGTGCCCGTTCTGGACTCCGGATATGGGGAGCTTATCCGGGGTCCAGAGTCGGCGGGCGGACCGTGTCCCGCCGCGCGCTGCTGTCGAACGACATCGCTATGTCAGCGGGTGGCGACACTGCACGTCAGTGGTCGGCGACATCAGGGATGTCAGTAGACGGTGACGGTTCTGGGAGCATCCGCAGGCTGTAGAGCACGTTGTCGTGGAAGCGGTCGATGATGTCGCCGCAGCCGACCATGTCGGCTGCGGCGAGGTCTTCGAGCAGAGCGAGTGTCCGCCGTCCCGGAAACGACCGATTCCGGGACGGCCGACGCCGCGGCGACCGCAACGCGGAAGCCGTCCCGTCACCTCGGCGTCGGCCGCTCCACCCTCTACCGCACCCTCGCTGCGTACGACGAAACCCTCGCCATGACCTCCGGGCCCGGCTCAGTCACCTGAAAGGCTGGAAATCCGGCATGCTGTTCAGGGCATCGGTGAACTTCTCGATCAGCACTTCGTTTTCCCTCACGGTCTCCGGGCCGAGATTGTTGCGCTCGATCCAGATCCGCTTGAGCTTCTTGGGCTTCTTGAGCTTCTGGATGCCGGGGGTTCCGTCATCTGCGGTAACAGCTGCGTGAGCGGCCGGCGCAACGACAGCTGAGGCCAAAACGAGCACAGCGACAGCCGCAGCACGTCGCAGGTGAGAAGTCATGAGGATCCCTTCTGATGCGGACGTGAAGTCGTCCGGCGCCACGTCAACTGACCCCGCAGGCCGAAAGTATCGTCAGCAAGCTCGATCTACCCCAGCCGTGTTACAGAACGGGTCCAGCCTGCCTAGACGCACGGGGGGTCGGGCCGCCCGGGGCATCCCGGGCGTCACCAGGAGGGGAGGTTATCCGGGGTGAACCGCCGCGGGCGATCGCAAGCCCTCCGTGGCCTCAGCCGGCCGCAGGCGCCTCCGGGACCACGAGGCCGGCGGGCCAGCCGCGTCCTCTCGTCGAGGCGCGCCACCGCCACCTGCTCGCCCGTCAGACCCCTTGCCCCACGCAAGTCCGCCCCGCCCAGGTCGGCGCCGGTGAGGTTCGCCCTGTGCAGGTCCGCGCAGATGAGGTCTGCACGGCGCAGGTCGGCACCAGTGAGGTCCGCACCGCGCAGGTCGGCACCAGTGAGGTGTAGTCCGTTGAGGTTGAGGAGTTCGTCCCGGTCGACGTGGATGCGTGAGGCGCGACGGGTGAGCGCGGTGAGGGCCGTCTGGACGTCCGCCGCTGGTGTGAAGGGACGGTCTGCCGTCGGCGCTGGCGGCAGGTTGGACCGGGGGTGGACGGGAGCGCGGTGCCGGGCGAAGTACCGGACGCCGCGGGCTGCTCCTGTTACTGAGGGCTCGCTGTCCGGCTCCGACGGGGCAGGCTTCCGGCAGCTGGGTGCTTGGTCGCGGATGAAGTGGCCCAGGACCCGGGCGGCGTCGGTGGCCTGTTCGGGGGCGTCCTGGATGATCTGCTCCAGCGCCAGGATGCCGCCGATCCGCACGTAGATGCGGTCGGAGCCGAGCCGCTCCAGGGCTCTGGTGAAACGCTCGGTGACCTGGCCCCGGCGGTTGAGCCGGTAGCCGCGGGCGGTGTAGAACAGCGCGATCCCGGCGCCCAGAGCGGCGATGCAGGTCACCAGTGCGGTCCGCAGCCCGGTGACCAGCGCCGCCGACCCGGTCCCGTCACCGATTTTCTTCGTGTCGATGTACTGGGCGTCCAGCACATACGGGCCCTTCCACACCAGCCAGGGCAGGCCGGGCAACAGCACGACTGCGGCCACCACGACCAGGACGCCCGTGCCGTAGCGCTGTGCCGTGCGGGCGCAGCGGGCCCATGCTCGCCGTCGTTTCAGGGAGTCCTTCATGACGATCTACATGCCGTAGCTGGGTTCAGCGATTGCACCCGGGCCGCGCGTCGGACCCGAAAGAGTGCCCGCCAGATGTTGCGGCCATCGTTGTCGGCCACAGCGTTTTCCCTGCTCGGGGCGCAGAGTGGAGGCATGGCCGAGATCGTGGAGCTGATGCGTCCCACGGCGGTGGCGACGGTGCCCCGGCCGGGCGACATGCCCGGCGGGGCCAGGTATGAGGTCAAGCTCGACGGCTACAGGGCGGCCTGCATCGTCGATCCCGTCTCCGGCGAGGCTCGGCTGCAGTCCCGCCAGGGGCGCGACATGACCGCCCGTTTCTCGCACCTGGCTGCCGCACTGGCCCAGCTCGGCCCCGGGACGATCCTGGACGGCGAACTGGTCGCGTCGGCCAACGGGCGGATGGACTTCTCTGCGTTGCAGAAGTGTCAGCCCGGCCGGCCGGCGCCGACCGGTGTCAACCTGTCATACGTGGCGTTTGACCTGCTCACGCTGGGCGGGGAGAACGCGCGGGGCTCGGCATCGCGCCCCGCACGGCGGAGCGCTGGGCCGCCCTGGCCGGAGGCAGCTGGTCGCACTACCTGGCCGCCCGCCCCGGCTAGGCCGCCGGGAACCCCGGACCCGCGCCTGCACCCGTTGGCGGCAGGAACACCGGTCGGCGGCCAGATCGGTCGGCACTATGTCGCCGCGCCCCCGCAGTACCCGCGGCCGGTGGCGGAACCGGCCGAACTCGGTGGGGCGTTCCTGATCGGCCTCGATCTCCACCACCACGCCCGTCATCATCGGCAGGTAGGGGACCGGGACGGCACCGGGCAGTCCGCCGACCGTGCCGGACCAGCTCGACCACCAGTGGAGCGGGATGAGGACGTTACAGGTGCTCGGGGTCCGGCTCCGGGGCGACGCTGAGGGTCTCTTCGACGGTGGTGTCAATGATGCGGTCGCGTTCGGCGGGATCCAGTGGGGGCGCAGGGGATTCGGCTTGGTCGAGGTGGTGGCGAACCCGTCGGGCGACGGTGTCGGGCGTGGGAGCCGTTGAGCTGCGGCTGCGGATGTCGTTGTACACCGCCCAGGCCAGGGTGGCGATGCTGACGATGAGGCCGCTTAGGGCGGTTGGGTCGGTGTACACGTCCGGTCCGCGACTGGTACCGCGGTCGTGGAGGGCCGCTTCCACCTCGTGGAGAAGATTCGGATGTGCCGGGGTGGTGAGGCGTTGGGCGGCTGCTCGGGCACCTTGCGTGACGGGGTCGTTCATACCGGCCCCCTTGACATGTATTGGTCAGTCGGTGGGGGTGGTGAGAAGATACGCGCGGACGGCGGGGGGGCAGCGGGCTATCTGTCACCTTCTGCCAGGCGCGTTCCACGGCTTCGATGCCCAGGCGCGCGGTCAGCCGGCGGAGGTGGTCGGGGCCCGTACCGGTCCTGGGATGCGGGACCTCCTCGAACAGGGCAACGCACCTGATCGTCCAGGCCAGCGCTTGATCGGTGTCGTTCCGGGCTTCGGCGTGCAGGCCCAGCTGCGCATAGCTGATGGCCATGCCGGGGCGGTCGCCGAGGTCTTCGGTGATGGTGAGGGATTTGCGGTACCAGTCCTCGGCGTCCTCCAGCCGCCCCCGGTCCTGGGCCACCATGCCGAGCTGGTGGTAGGTGCCGGCCATGCCGGGGCGGTTACCGAGTTCCTCTTCGATGGTGAGGGATTTGCGGTACCAGTCCTCGGCGTCCTCCAGCCACCCCCGGTCCTGGGCCACCATGCCGAGCTGGTGGTAGCTGATGGCCATGCCGGGGCGGTTACCGAGATCCTCTTCGATGGTGAGGGATTTGCGGTACCAGTCCTCGGCGCCCTCCAGCCGCCCCCGGTCCTGGGCCACCATGCCGAGCTGGTGGTAGGTCAGGGCCATGCCGGGACGGTTACCGAGGTCCTCTTTGATGGTGAGGGATTTGCGGTACCAGTCCTCGGCGTCCTCCAGCCGCCCCCGAAGCTGGGCCACTGTGCCGAGCTGGTGGTAGGTGCCGGCCATGCCGGGGCGGTTGCCGAGGTCTTCGTGGATGGTGAGGGAGTTGCGGTACCAGTCCTCGGCGTCCTCCAGCCGCCCCCGGTCCTGGGCCACCATGCCGAGCTGGTGGTAGCTGAGGGCCATGCCGGGGCGGTTGCCGAGGTCTTCGTGGATGGTGAGGGATTTGCGGTACCAGTCCTCGGCGTCTTCCAGCCGCCCCCGTTGCTGGGCCACCATGCCGAGCTGGTGGTAGCTGAGGGCCATGCCGGGGCGGTTGCCGAGGTCCTCTTTGATGGTGAGGGATTTGCGGTACCAGTCCTCGGCGTCTTCCAGCCGCCCCCGTTGCTGGGCCACCCTGCCGAGCTGGTGGTAGAGGACAGCGACGACGGGGCGCTGGTGGGCGCTGGTGACCTGATTGGCGAGTGCGCGGAGGATGGTGCGGTAGGCGTTTTCGGCGTGGTCGAGTTGCCCGGCCGTAAGCTGCCGGTTGGCCTGGGAAATGGTCACCAACATCCACAGGTTGCCGGCGGGGGTGTCCGGGGCCGGCGGGGCGCCGTCGGGGGTTTCGACGGCCAGCCGGACGCGGTCTGTCCAGGACCGTGCTTCCTCCACCGCTCCCTGCATGTCCCAGAAGTCGTCCAGCGGCGCGATGATGTTCTCGGCTTCCGCCCACTGCCGGTGGATCAGGGCGTGGCCGAGGATGGCTCCCAGCATCCGCTGCTGATACCTGACCAGAGCAAACGCGAGCTGGGCGTTACCGCCGACTATCTGCGTCGACAGCCAGGTGCTGAAGCTTGCATAGGCCAGAACGAGGGCCTGGAGGGCGTTGGCTTGTTCGTCGGTGTGCGTGCCGGGTGTGCTGGTGCGCCAGTGCGCGGCAAGGTGGGCGGGCAAGGCGGGGTGGAGGCGGAACATATTCGCTCCGAGCGGGGCCAGCAGCCCCACGCCCGCCGCCCGTTCCAGTAACTGCGCCCAGTCCTGACCGGTACGGCCGCGGAAGCGTTCCGGAGTCTGCGAGTGGTTGGAGAAGGCACCGAGGACGTTGGTGTCGGCGACGGCGTGGAAGAGGCTGAGGATGGTCAGGGCTTGCTGGTCGGCGGGGCTCAGGTGGCGGAAGGAGTAGGTGATGCTCGCCGACAGCGACGTCCTGCGGTCACCACCGGTGCCGCTGTCACCGGCCGCGGCGGCCGGGGTGGTGGTGCCTTGGAGGCTGTTCAAGAGGTGCCGGGCGGTGGTGGTTTCCAGGTGCGGGAGTGTCAGGCTCATGCTCAGCGGGTGGCCGTCCAGCCATTTCATGAGGTCCGCGAACGCCGTGGTCTGACGGTGCGGGCCAGCCGCGGGATAGGGGGCCAGGACCTGCTCGGCGTAGGCGGTGGCGTCCTTGCTCTGCAGCCCGCCCAGTGCGATCCGGCGCACGTCGGGTCCCAGCCAGGCCTCGGAGGTGCGGCTGGTGATGACCACCGCGCTCTTACTCCCGGTGGCGAGACGGGTGAGGAAGTCCCGCATCCGGTCCTGCTCCGGTTCGGGAAGGGGTGGGGTGGCCCGGCCCGGGTCGGGCATGTCGCGGACGGACTCGAAGTTGTCCCAGAGAAGCAGGAGCCTGCGGGCGGCAAGAAGTTCCTCGACCGCTGCCTGACGGTCCGCATCGTCCAGGAGCGCGAACTGCTCGCCGAACACGTGCAGCCCGATGCGGGTGATGACGCCGTCCAAGCCGAACGAGGCAACACCGGGCTCGAAGGAGTGCCAGATCACCCACTCCGGCTGCTCGACGCCGCCGGTGTCGCGCCACCACCGACCGAAGGCTTTCGCCAGCTCGGTCTTCCCCGTCCCCCCGGGCCCGTGGACCACGACGACGTGCTGCAGCCGGGCGGCGGTGTCCAACGTGTAGAAGTCCGCGTCCCGGCCGACGAACTCGTCAACCGGCTCCAGATCATGACCATGCCCGGTCTCGGACACTTCACGGATGCGGGTCAGGATGTCTCCGATGTTCTCACCGGATTTCCGGGCCGCGTGCAGATCGGGGAAGCGCGCCTCGCTGCGGGTGTAGAGGACGGGGACCATCCAGTCCGCCAGCGGCAGCATCCCCTTCAGCGACGGCCGCTTGTCGTGGAACCGCAATTGGGCCCGTCCGGCGGTCACGGCGTCGGTGACCCGGTCGCCGGCGAACAGCCGCTCGTAGAAGGCCGTCATGAACTCCGCCGCGGCGACCGCGTACACGCTGTACGCCATCGCCAC
>NZ_JBWKIQ010000028.1:0-47440 GCF_056432645.1 Streptomyces sp. NPDC045021 | reverse complement strand
CAGCCAGCGGGAGGAGATTCCCGCCATCTGAGGTGCGGACTTGGTGGTGGTCGCCAGATTCCGGGCAGCAGCCGTATCGAGGCTGGTGTGCGCCGGGCCGTCGCCCGGAGTGAGCGCGGATTCCGGACGTGTCTCGATGGACATGGGTGGAGTCCTTTGCCGTGGCGTTCGTGGAC
The DNA here is from genome assembly GCF_056432645.1 of Streptomyces sp. NPDC045021. Taxonomy (NCBI): domain Bacteria; kingdom Bacillati; phylum Actinomycetota; class Actinomycetes; order Kitasatosporales; family Streptomycetaceae; genus Streptomyces; species Streptomyces sp. NPDC045021. The sequence continues at coordinate 47,264 of NZ_JBWKIQ010000028.1, read as the reverse complement.
GTTCGCGGATTACTTTTTCCCACCCGAAACGGGGCGTCAATTACCGTAACGAGTGAGGTTGTACGGCTCGATTACGGAAATCGGCACCTTGGTATTTTTGAGGCGGTGGCAACTTCCGGATCAGGCGGTTGGCCTCACGAGGGCCGGAAGATTCGCCACCGAAGCTTTGCGGATTTCCTTCCGCGGCGCCATCACTCGATCGAGTGAGTATGCGGCGCAGTCATGATGGTCATACTCAACTTCAGGTGCTGCGCCCGCATTTGCTCGGATCGTTGCTCTCATTCGATCGGCGACACCACACACCACACAAACCGTCAGGCAGGAGAACCACGCTTTGACCACCACCGGACGAGACGCCGTTCCTCGTCGGAGCAACGATCGGAGCAAGGATCAGCCCCTGACCCAAGCGCTGGGACGCGTCCTCGCCGGGCCGACCGGCCTGGGAAGCACCGCCAGCCGCCTCACCCCCCTGGTTCGGCCGACACCGTCGCCCGTGCGGATCGAGGGCCTGTACTGCCCGCCCGCCGTTCGCGACGACCGGGCTCTGGCCGATCTCATCAACGAGCAACTCCTCGAATGGGCCGACGAGGTACGGCTGTTCAGTTCCCCGGAGCTGCGGGCCGGCCTACTGGGGTTCGACCCGGGCCGTTCCGTCATGCTGTGCCACCCGGACGCCCCCACCACCGGCCACCTCCTGACTGCCGCCAAGCTTCTGACCGGCGAGAACGCAGTGGACGACTACTTCTGCGAACCCGAGCTGGGCGGCACCCCCGACGGCCTCGGCGCGCGCCTCGCCGTCGCCCAGTCCGCGATCGACCCCAGTCACATGCCCGCTCCCTACGACGCCCACTGGCGGGCGGCTCTGGAGGAGCATCCGGCCCTGCGGTCCATGCACTCGGCCATGGAGTCCTTCACCCAACTCGCCACCCCTGCCCAGGCCCACCGGTTCCGCCACGAGGTCGCCAGCCTGTACCTCGGCTACGAGGCCGAGGCCGCCTGCGTCCAGGAGGAGCGCAGCCCCCGGGTGTGGGAGTACCTGGTGCAGCGTCAGCTCAACTCCTTCCGCCCGTGCCTGGCGATCACGGACGCGATCGGCGGCTACGAACTGCCTGCCGAGCTGTTCGCCCTCTCGGCCGTGCAGCGCGCGACCGCGCTCGCCTCCACCGCGTCCACGGTCCTCAACGACCTGTACTCCCTGCGCAAGGAACAGGCGTCGGGCCGCTTCCACTACAGCCTGCCCACCGTCATCGCTGAGGAGGAGGGCTGCGCGATCGACGACGCCTTCGCGAAGGCCATCGAAGTCCACAACGAGTTGGTGCGCGCGTTCGAGACCCAGGCCGTCCAACTCGCCGCGAATCCGATCACCGCCCGGTACGTGACCGGTCTCACGAACTGGATGGGCGGCAACCACGAATGGCACGCCGGCCACGTCGGCGGCCGGTATGCCACATCCCCCTGACGGTGAAGCCCGCCGACAGCGAAACGACCTCACGACCCAAGGAGTACGCACTCACATGTCCCTCGACCACGTCATCGCCCCCGCCCCCCTCCTGAACACCAGCCCTTACCAGCGCTCCGTCGCCGCGTACTGGAACGCGGAGAAGAACCCGGTCAATCTGCGCCTGGGAGACGTGGACGGTATCTACCACCACCACTACGGCATCGGGGACGTCGACTGGTCGGTGCTCCAGGCGTCGGAGGACGTGCGCGACGATCTGATCACCAAGGAGCTCCACCGACTGGAGTGCAACCAGACGGAGTTGCTTCTCGACCAGTTCGGCGCGATCGGTCCGGAGGACCGGCTGCTGGACGCGGGATCGGGCCGCGGCGGCGGCAGCATCGTGGCCAATCAGCGGTTCGGATGCTCGGTCGACGGGGTGTCCATCTCCCAGTCCCAGGTCGACTTCGCCAATGACCAGGCCGGCAAGCGCGGTGTGGACGACAAGGTGCGCTTCCATCTCAAGAACATGCTGAGCACGGGCTTCGACTCGGGTACCTTCCGCGGTATTTGGAATAACGAGAGCACCATGTACGTCGATCTGTCCCTGTTGTTCGCGGAGCACTCCCGCCTGCTGGCTCGCGGCGGGCGGTATGTCACCATCACCGGCTGCTACAACGACACCTACGGACTGCCCTCCAGGGCCGTCAGTCAGATCAACGCGCACTACATCTGCGACATCCACCCGCGCAGCACCTACTTCAAGGAGATGGCGGCGAACCGCCTCGTCCCGATCAGCGTCGTGGACCTCACGGCCGCGACGATCCCCTACTGGGAACTGCGCGCCAAGTCGTCACTGGTGACCGGTATCGAGGATCCGTTCCTCACCGCCTACCGGGACGGCAGCTTCCAGTACCTCCTCATCGCCGCCGACCGCGTCTGACCACTCAAGGAGTCCCGACGCCCTCTGTCGGAGTGCCGCGGCGCTCCGGCAGAGGGCGCTCGACCTCCCTCTCCAGGACTCAGCGCATCTGGCGACGGACCAGCTCATGGAACATCCCGCCGGTGTCGGCGAGGAGTTCGGCGGGCGGACCCTGCTGGAGGACCCGGCCTTCGGACATGACGATCACGCGGTCGGCGTCCATGACGGTCGACAGCCGGTGGGCGATGACGACGCGTGTGGAGCGCAGTTTGCGGGTGCTCTCGATCACGACGCGCTGGGTCTCGTTGTCGAGGGCGCTGGTGGCCTCGTCGAAGAACAGGATGCGCGGGTGGCGGATCAGGGCCTGGGCGATCATCAGGCGTTGTCGCTGCCCGCCGGAGACGGTGCCGCCGCCGTCGGACAGGACGGTGTGCATGCCCATCGGCATGCGCTTGATGTCCTCGGCCAACCCCGCCATCTCGGCGGCCTCCCAGGCCTCTTCCAGGGAGAACGTCTCGGAGCCGCAGATGCAGTCCAGAATCGAACCGGTGAAGGGCTGTGCGTTCTGCAGCACGACTCCGCACTGGCGGCGCACGGCTGCCTGGTCGAGGGCTGTCAGGTCCTGGCCGTCGAAGAGCACGCTGCCGGAGGTCGGTCGGTCGAAGCCGATGAGCATCCGGAGCAGGGTCGACTTGCCGCAGCCGCTGGATCCGACGATCGCGACGAACTCGCCCGGTTGGATACGGAACGACACATCGTCGAGCACCAGCGGCGCGTCGTCGGCGTATCGGAACGACAGCTGCTTGACCTCGATCTCGCCGGACAGGGTGCCGGGTTGCGCGGTGCCGCCGCTGACCTCGGGCACCTCGTCGAGCACCGGTTTGATCTGCTCGAACAGCGGCAGGACGGAGACGGCCGAGATGAGCGCGCCGGTCAGCTGGGTCACCGAGGTCAGCATCATCGTCACGGCGGTGTTGAAGGTGAGGAAGCTGCTGGCCGACAGGGTCCCGCGGGCCGGGCCGGCGAGCAGCATGAACATGATGAGGGTGCAGAGCGGCAGATAGACCGCGTTGACGACCGTGATCAGGTTCTTGATCCGCCCCACGCGCTGCTGCAGCTCGCGGCTGCGGGCGAACTCGCCGGCCCAGGCCGCGTAGGCGAAGCTCTCCGCCGCCGCGACGCGAAGCTTGGGCAGTCCGCGCAACGTCTGAAAGGCCTGGTTGTTGAGCTTGTTGCCGAGCACGATCAGACGGCGCTGCCACCGCAGTTGCCACAGCCCCAGGGCGAGGAACACCGCGCCGATCACGACGAGCATCGCCATCGCCATCAAGGCCAGCGAGGGGCTGTACCACAGCAGTAGGACGAAGTTCACGGTGCCGACCGTGCCGGCCTGTACGGCCACCGAGCTGATGCCGGACAGGACGCGGCGGATGGCGCTGATGCCCATCGCGGCGCTGGCCAGCTCCCCGGTGGAGCGCTCGGCGAAGAACTTCGTCGGCAGGCGCAGCAGCCGGTCCCAGATCGCGGGTTGCAGCGTGGCCTCGATACGCCCTTCCATGCGCAGGATGGAGATGTTCTGCAGCAGCATGAAGGCAGCCGAGACGATGGTGGTGGCCGCGATCGCCAGAGATGTCTGGACGATGAGACTGTTCTCGGCGTTCGGTACGTAGACACCGAGAACCTGGCCCGTCGCGATGGGCACCAGCGCACCGAGTCCGACCGCGACCAGGCCGCCCAGGATCAGGCTGCGCAGGTCGCTCCGGGTGCCGCGCAGGCTGAAGCGGAGCAACCGCCAGGGGGATATGGGCCGGTCGGGAAGGGGACGGTAGAACATGACGGCGCGGGGCTGGAACGCCTCCGCGTCCGCACTCCCGATACGCGAGCGCTTGCCGGTGGCCGGTTCCACCTCCTCGTATCCGCCGCGGCGCCACAGCAGCGCGACCGGGGCTCCGGTGCCGGCCCGGTGGCCCAGCAGCGGGCCGGTGTTCTCCCGCCACCAGCGGCCGTCGAGTTTGACCGTGCGGGTGCGGAACCGCGAGCTCAACGCGATGCGCTCGACCTGGCTCGACCGGTCGTTCGACGAGCCGCCCTCCACGGGCGCCGAGATGGTGATCCCGCCCGCTGCGGCGACCAGGCGGCAGGCGGAGAGAGTGGCGTCGTCGGTTCCCTCGACACGTCGGGCCGTGACCTTCCCCGACGTGCCCATGGAGGCCAGCAGTGCCTGATCCGCTTGCGCGCGTACGGCGTGGCCGGCCTTGATGCCGGCCGCCGTGCGGTCCTCGTGGGCGCGTTCGACGCGTTCGATCCAGCGATCCAGCCCGAACAGGAGCCGGGACTGCTGGTTGACCATGCGCTGCCACATCGCAGCGTCGATGAGCAGATCGGCGGCGGCCTCCATGCTGAAGGCGGCGCCGTACTGCACGCTGCCGGGGGCCACCGGCATCCACAGGATGTTGTCGTCGGCCGATTCGTACTCCGCCGCCGGTTGCATCGTTTCCGGTGTCGGCTCCTGACCGGGTACGAGGTCTCCCGGTCCGTGTCCCGGGCGGCCGTCGAGGGGGGCTTCGAACAGAACGCGCAGGCTGCGTCCGACTCCGCGGGCGAACGCGTCCTCCAGCGGGCTGAGGTGCGCTTCGTAGCCGCTGTGCGACCACTGGTCGACGTACCCGTCGTACCCGCCGTGCCGGGCGTACCCGTCGTACCCGCCCTGCCCGCCGTACTCGCCCTGGCCGTGGTACTCGGGTGCGTACAGCTCCCGGAGCTGGATCCGGCGCAGCAGGCATCCCTGCAGGGGCCTGCCGACGAGGGTGTGCCGCGGGCCTTCCGCCGGTCCGAGCAGCAGGGTTCCCGATTCGAGCCGGCCGAGGAAGTGCCAGTGCCCCTGGTTGCCGGCGTCGACCGCGAAAAGGTCCATCGCCCCGTCCACGACCAGCCACAGCACATGTGGCCCCTCCAGGCTCATGCTGCGGGTGGCGGCGCAGTCGACGGGTTGGCCGAGCCCGCCCATGGCGCCGACCACCACGTCGCGGGGCATGGCGTCGGTGACCACAGGATGGTGAACGGATGTCACGTCAGTGCTCCCTGACCAGCTCGGCGTAGGGCCCTCCGGCCGCGACCAGGTCCTCGTGCCGCCCGCGCTCCACGACCGTGCCCCGGTCCAGCACGACGATCTCGTCGCTGTCGCGGACGGTGCTCAGCCGGTGCGCGATCACGACGCAGGCGCAGCCCCGCCGCCGCAGATTGTCGATGATGACCTGCTCGGTCTCGGCGTCCAGGGCACTGGTCACCTCGTCGAGGACCAGCACGCTGGGCCGGCGGACCAGCGCCCGGGCGATCTCCAGCCGCTGCCGCTGGCCGCCGGAGAAGTTGCGGCCGTCCTGCTCGACCCGGCTGTGGATGCCACCCGGACGCCGGGCGATCGCGTCATGGACGGCGGCGTCCTTGAGGGCGGCGACGACGTCCTCGTCCGGTATCGACGGATCCCACAGCGCCACGTTGTCCCGGACGGTGCCCTCGAAGAGGAAGACGTCCTGATCGACGAAGGAGACCGAGGCGGAGAGCGCGCTGCGGGAGATCTCGTCCAGCCGCTGCCCGTCGATGCGGATCGCACCCTCCCACGGATTGTAGAGACCCGAAATCAGCCGGGACACGGTGGACTTGCCGCTGCCGGAGCCGCCGACCAGCGCGACCTGCCGACCGGGGCCGACCGACAGCGAGAAGTTCGTGAGCAGCGGTTCGTCGAGCGGGCTGTATCCGAAGGTGACGTTCTCCAGCGTCACGTGCCCCTTGAGCCGGCGCGTGCTCGCGGCCGGCTCGCTGCGGGAGTACAGCCCGTCCACGGGGAAGCTCTCGACATCCTTGAGCCGTGCCACATCGGCCGCGAAGTCCTGAATCCGGCCGGCCACGCCGTTGAGCCGGGTGACCGGTGCGGTGAAGCTGGTGACCAGCGCCTGGAAGGCGACGAGCAGACCGATGGAGATGTGGCCCTCCACCGCCCGCAATCCGCCGATCCACAGGATCAGGGCGCTGTTGAGGGCCGCGAGGGTGGGCGCGACGACGGCCAGTACCGCGCTGGGTACGCCGAGGCGCTGCTGCCCGTCCAAGGTCGTCGCGTGCTGGCCGGCCCAGCGGCGGAAGTACCCGTTCTCGGCGCCGGTCGCCTTCATCGTCTCGATGAGCTGCAGCCCGCCGTACGAGGTGTTGGTCAGCCGGGCGCTGTCGGCACGCAGCTTCTGCGTCCCGGTGGCGCGGAGGCGTACCACCACGCGCATCGCCGCGACGTTGAGCAGCGCGATCAGCACGCCGACGACCGTCAGTTGCGGGTCGTAGGTCCACAGCAGGACCGCGTAGAGGACCACGACCACGGCGTCGACGCCGGCGGCGGCGAGGTCCCTCGCCAGGGTCTCGGCCACCGTGTCGTTGGACTGCAGGCGTTGGACGAGGTCGGCCGGGTTGCGCTGGGCGAAGAACGTGACGGGCAACCGGAGCAGATGCCGCATGAACCGGGCGCTGCTGAGAGTGGACGAGATGATGCGGCCACGCAGCAGGTTCGCCTGCTGCAGAGCGGTCAGCAGGACGGTCAGCACCAGCATGGCGGCCATCGACGCGAAGAGCACCGGCAGCAGCGACGTCTGGTTGCCGAGCAGGAACAGGTCGATGTACGTGCGGCTGAGGGCCGGTGCCGCCGCGCCGACGAGGACGAGCAGGAAGCTGGCGATCAGCGCGGCCGCCATGGTGCCCGTGGTGCCGCGCAGCCGCGCCGGCAGGGCGCTCATGACGCCGGGCTTGCGGCCGCCGCGGCGGAACCTGTCGCCGGCCTCGAAGGTCAGTACGACGCCGGTGAAGCTGGAGTCGAACTCCTCCCAGGACACGAAACGGCGGCCGCGGGCCGGGTCGTTGAGGTGGACTCCGCGCCGGCCGAAACGCCGCCCCATCCCGTCGAAGACGACGAAGTGGTTGAACTCCCAGAACAGGACGGCCGGCGCCCGAACCTCCGCCAGGGCGGCGGGTTCCATCTGCATGCCCTTGGCGTCCAGGCCGTACCTGCGGGCCGCCTTGAGCACGTTGCTGGCCCGGGAGCCGTCGCGGGACACGCCGCAGGCGATGCGGAGTTCTTCGAGCGGGACATGCCGGCCGTGGTGACCGAGGACCATGGCGAGCGAAGCGGCACCGCACTCCACGGCTTCCATCTGCAGAACGGTGGGGCTGCGGACGGTCTTCTGCCGCTGCTTCGGCCTCTTCGCCTTCGGCGTCGGCTCGGGGCGGTGCCGGGCGCGACCTGGCGGGTTCTGGCGGTGCTGCGCGGTCACGGAAGGACCCAATCGATCGGATGCTGCGCGGTCAGGTGGATGGCGCCACTGACCAACGTCGTGGAATCGATCGCGTACGGCGGCCCGTGCGCCGACGACCACGTGTAGCCGGACTCCGTGCCGGCCGACCGTTCAAGACGGACCACGACCGGCACCGGCTGGCCCTGCGCCGAGAACTGCTCGCCCAACTGGCTGTCGCCGAGGAAGCTGCTGATCTGCTGCCGGGTCTCGGGGGCCCGGCCGATCGCCAGCACACGGCCTCGCAGCACACCGAACCGCTGCGACGGCACGGACTGGACGGTCAGTTCCACCGACGCGCCCACCGGGATCGTGGACGCGCTGCCGCCCGGCGCGTACAACACCGCCACCAGTGGGTCGTCGGGCTTGTCGATGCGCTCCACCGTCGCCAGGTCCGCGCCGGTGGCGACAACGGCGCCTATCTTGGCCACGATCGCGGTCACCCGGCCCGCGGCCACCGTGCGTACGGTCTCGACCTTCCGGTCGGTGCGCACGGTCAGCAACGGTGCGCCCGCGGGCAGCGTGTCGCCTTCTTTGGCGAGGGTCGCGGTGATCTGCCCGGCGACCGGGCTCTGCAGGACGTAACTGCCTTCCGCATGGGTCAGGATTCCGGGTGCGGTCAGCTTGGACGACACCGTGCCGGTCACCGCCCAGAAGCACCCGACGGCCATGACGACCGCCGTGACGGCCAGTACGAGCCAGCCCTGCGGCCGGGCGAGCAGCACCGGTACGTCGAGCTCCTCAGGCGATTGCAGCTTGGAAAGCGCCTTTTGGCGGAACTGCACGTCACTATTCCTTCAACTGCATTCGAACATGGCATTCATAGGCCCCGGAACGAGAGGTTCCGGGGCCTATGTCCAACCCTACGGGGAATCAGAGGGGAATCAGATCTACCGGTGGGTCGGGTAATGCGGACGGCTATGACGCCGCGGAGTGAACGCAGCGGTCAGAGACCGGCGACCAGACCGTTGACCTGAGCCGGGAGGATGCCGGTGACCGTCGAGAGCGGCAGCGAGACCGGCAGGGCCGACTCGACGGTGCCCACGAGGTCGCCGACCGAGAGGCCGTTGACGCCGACACCGAGGCCGACGCCGCCGGAGACGTTGTCCAGGTCGCTGTCGGCAATTTCGCGGGTCTCGACCTGGGGGGTGAAGTCGTTGCGCATGACTTGCGGTTCCCTTCATAGCTGTGGGGGGTGTTCAGATTGGCGTCGGCCGGTTCGGCGGTAAGCCGATCCGGCCGGTTCAACGGTCGTCCGATGCCCGAAATCTCGGAAACCTGTTTTTGCAACTCCCGTATGTCGCAAGACAAAACCACGTCAGCGCGCTGTGGGGCCACCCCGCCGCCCACAGTGTTTCGGTCGGCGTTTCGGTACCGCGACATGTTCGCCGCCGGAGTCGTCCACCGAATGTCGACGAATTCTTCACACAGTGGAAACGGACAATTCTCACGGGCGGGTCCTGCCATCGATCCTGATCGGACATACCCGCGTTTAAGGCCCGGCACAGGCCCGGCGAAGCGAGATCCGGCCAGGTTGCTGTGCGCTTTCTGCGTGCGAGATGTGCAGGGTTGCCCGGGAGCGGTGCGGTGTGACGGGTGGTCGCCGCCGGTTCACCGAGAGTCGGTGAGTGCTGTGCTGACGCCTTGCAGGACCGCGGGAAGCCGGTCGCGTCCGCCGATACCGAGTTTCCGGTAGGCGTTGGTGAGATGGATCTCGACAGTGCGCTGCCCCACCGACAGGACCTCGGCGAGCTCCCGGTTGGATCTGCCTTCGGCGGCGAGCATGGCGGTGCGCAGCTCGGCAGCCGTCAGCGCGGCGACCCCGTCCGTGTCGGAGGACTTCGGCGGTCGGCCACCCGATGCGGACAGCTCGATACGGGAGCGCCGCGCCAGATCGGCGCAGCCGCACTCCTCCGCCAGTTCGAGCGCGGCCCGCAGCGTCCGCCTGGCCGGCACCGGGCGCTTGGCGCGGCTCAGCGCCGTGCCGTACTCGGCCAGGGACCGTGCCAGGTCGAACCGGTCGGCGGACCGCTGCAGAACGGAGACCGACTCCTCCAGCGCGGCCAGCCCCTGGGGGCCACCGACCGCGGCCCCCAGCATCCGCAGCGCGGCACCCAGCGGACCGGGCGCACCCCATCGGCGCGCCTGCTCGACCGCGTCCGCGGCCCTGCGGCGCGCTTCGGCCGTCTCGCCGAGGGTCAACAGAGCCGCCGCGGTGTCGGTCTGCCACGGTGCGGCGGCGGGATTCGCCACGTTCCAGGCCGGAAGCCGGCGGCCGGCGGCCAGCAGATCCCGGAGCCCCTCGGCCGGTCGTCCCGCGGCGGCCCGCAGCCGGCCCCGCGCGAGCAACAGGGTTGTGCCGGCCCATGTCTTCGGCACCTCGCCGCACAGGTCCGACAGCTCGACCAGGCTCCCCGCCTCGTCGTGCTCGCCCAGGTCGATCAGGATCTCCAGCCGCCGGGCCAGGAATTCCACCGCCGCACCGGTGCGCCGTGGCGCGCCGCAGCCGATGAGCATCTCGAACGCGATCCGAGCGTCCTCGGCCGCGGCAGGCATCCGGCCGAGCCGGTGCGCGACGACACCGCGCAGCGACCGGGCCGCGGCCATGCCCGGCCGGTGCTGCCAGCGTTCGGCATGGCCGACCATCGCGTCGCAGAATTCGTAGGCCTCCTCGGTCCGGCCGGCCTGGGCCAGCACCAGAACACTGCGCAGGATGGGCCGCATCGCGTCGGGGGTGAGCGGCAGGATCATCAACGCCTGCTGGGCCAGGGCCACGGCGCGGGTCCGGGACCTGCCCGCCCACACGGTCCGCATGGCCAGCAGGCTCAGATAGCGGCCGTCGCCCGCCCCACCCTGCGGTGCCGGCCTGGGCAGGCGGTGCAGCACCTTGGCCGCAGCCTCCGCGGTTGCCTCGCAGTCGAACTGCAGCTCCGCCGAGCAGAGCGCCTGGTCGGTGGAGACCGGACCGGCCTGTGGAGCGACGAGTTCGATGGCGGTCTCATGGCGTCCGGTCACGGCGAGCAGCTCTGCCAACTCCCGCGCCACGCCCGCTCGCCCTTCCGGATCGGTCGGATCCGCCGGATGAGCGGACACCGTGGTGAGATGGCGGATCGCCGCGACGAAGTCCAGATACCCCTCGGCCCGGCCCAGCGCCGTCAGCAACGGTATTCGGACCCCGTCCGGAACCGGCTCGCCCAACGCCCTGGTCAGATAGGCGACGGCCATGTCGGGCTCGCCCCGGCCGAGGGCGGATCCGGCGGCGTCGCGCAGCACGTCTGCCACCCACGGTTCGGCCAGCACGGGGGTGGCCATGAGCTGCTCGACCACCCGGTCCTGCGGGGCGCCGGTGTCCCGCAGGACCCGGGCCGCCGTGGTGCGCAGCGTCTGCAGCTCCGCGAACGGCAGGTGCTGCATCAGCGTGCCGCGCAGCAGCGGCTGCGCGAAGGAGACGAACCGATCCTCCTCGCGCAGCAGTCCGGCCCGCCCGAGCGCCGTCGTGACCTCCATGACCACCGGCGGCTCGACACCGCACACGCCGGCGACGCGGCCCAGGTCCGCATCGGCGCCGAGGACGGCGACGGCCCGGGCGACGTCGAGCGCGAGCGGCGATATCCGGCGCAGACGAGCGTGCAGCCTGGAGGCGAGTCGCGGTACGGCGATGTCGCCGAGCACGGCCGCCGGGCCCGCGGTGGGCGCGACCGCCCGGTCCCGCAGCACCGCGGCCAACTCGGCCACGCACAGCGGGTTGCCCGCCGTCTCGCGCAGGAACGAGGCGACGAACGACGCGTCCGGCGCGGCGGCCAGCGCGCGTTCGATCAGGGTCGACGCGGCCGGAGCGCTCAGATTCGACGGGTGCAGTTCCACTGTGCTGACAGCCAGCAGCTCGTCGAGGGCGGCGGAATCCGTGCACGGCTCACCAGGGCCCGCGGTCAGCATCACCGCGATCCGCGCGTGTTCGACGCGCTGCGGCAGGGTGCTCAGCCAGCGCAACGACTGCGGGTCCAGCCACTGCAGATCGTCCACCGCCACGAGTACCGGAGCCTGGGAGGCCAGGTGCGCGAGCCCCCGGTGCAGCGTGTAGAGCTCGCCCAGGGACGCCTCGCCCGCGGGCCGCGTGATCGGCAGTTCCCTGGCCCCGGACAGGGAGTCGGCACAGGCGATCAGGCCCGCTTCCACGAGTTCCGGCAGAACGGGCTCGAACAACCGGCTCACCAGTCCGAAGGACAGGTCGCGTTCGGCTGAGCTGCCCCGGGCCGACAGTACGGTGAAGCCGCTTCGCCGGGCGCGGTGGACCGCGTCGTCGAGCAGCGCCGTCTTCCCCATCCCCGCACCGGCACTGACCACCACGACGCTGCCGGCTCCTTGAGCCGCTCCGGCCAGCATCGCCTCGATCTCGGCGATCTCCGTGTCGCGGTCGACCAGTCCTGACGTGGCCGTGTTCATGTACTACCCATTCCTGCGGCCGAGCGTCATGACGTGGACGTGACGACCGGCAGGCATGCATCAGCGGGATCGGCGCGTCTCGTCTCGCGTTCCGCGAGGACGACGACGCCCGCACCACGCTGCTCCGGCCCCTGTGGGGGCGGCTGCCTTCTGCCCTGCCCGGTCACCCACGCCGTCACCCCGGCCCTGATCGATTGCGGGACAAGCCTGGCGCGAACGTTTCTCTTCGGGTCTTCGACATCGCAGAGCAGGCATCCCGGCCGCGGCCGGCCATCCGTGGGCGCACCACGGACGATCGCCGGGTCGGGCCATGTTCACACACCGCAAATCAGGGGGGACGGATCAGGCCGGGCGAGGCCCGGGGGGCCACTGTAGTGCTGACCGGATCCCGGGCGCGCCGCGGTCCGGAATCGGGCCGTCCGGTCTGGTCGAGCCCCCAGACCGTATCGGCCATCGTTCGGATTCGCCATGCCTCAGGTGTTCGATCGACACGCCCCGGGCCGCGCCGATCACCCCCACAACCTTCTCAATACGCCCAGCGGTCCGAGGACCGCAGCGGTGGCTTTCCTCGCTGTCAGAGCTCGTAGGCCTTTTCGTGCCGCGGCTCGTAGAGTCCCAGCTCACCGCCGCCCGGTAGGCGCAGCGTCGTCTTGATTCCCCATCCGGCATTGGTGATCGGTTCCGTGAACTCCACACCTTTCGCGGACAGTTCCTTGACGGTCTCTTCAATGTTGTCGCACATGAAGTACAACTCCTGCGACGGGTCTCCGGCGGGATGGACCGCGACCTCGGCGGGAGGCAGTTTGAAGATGAGCCAGCCCTCGCCGGCATCGACATGCGGATACCGGAGGACATCCCTGAAGAATGCCCGGTCGGCTTCCGCGTCCTGACTGTAAACAATGATGTGCGCGCCATTGATCATGCCCGGATGGTACCGAATGCCGGCTTGAAATCCTGGCTGCGATGCCAATCCAGTCCGGAGCGGGAGCCCCGCCTCCCGAGGATTTCCTTCCGGGGGAGGCGGGGCGCATGTGGGGACGCGGAATTGTTGCTCTGCCTGGAGCTGCGACTATGGGCGCGAGCCCCGGTTGTGGCGCAGGGCGAATCCGGCCGCGCCCAGACCCAGGACGCCTACCACCAACCCGGCGATCCCCAGGGCGCGGGCAGTGGAATCACTGCTCGACGCGGTCGATGCGACCGCCGGGGGAGTGGTGGCCTTGGGCGTTGCCGTGGCCGGGGCGCCCGCCTGGGTGAGGCGCAGCACCGGGGCCGGGTTCTCCGGCGCTTCCCCGCCGGCCTTCGGCTCCTCGATCCAGCGCACGACCTTTCCGTCGGAGTACGTCTGCAGCGCCTTGAACACCAGTTGATCGGTGTCGTCGGGGAGTTGGCCGAATGACGCGTTGAAATCCTGGTACTGGCCCGGCTGGATCTTTCCGCCGGTCCAGGTGATTTCCGAAACGGCATCGGTGATGGTGCCGTCATCGGTCTTGATCGGTGTCTTGAGATGAGTGGTGCTCACCTTGGCCGTCCAACCGGGCTCGGCGGTGACCATCACCCCGGTGATGGGGTGATCGGCGGGGAAGACGATCTGCACCTGGGTGGTGCCGACGGCGTCCTCCTCGTTGGGGACCCGGAACGTCAAGGTGCCGTCGACGGCGCCCTTGGCGTACACCTCGGGGTGGACGGTCACATGGGCGGACGCCGCGCCGGCGGCGGCGAGCACGCCGGCTGCCGCGAGGGCGATGACTACGGCGCCACGGCGCAGGGCGCGGGGAACGCGCGGGGATGTCGGGGACACGGGTGGACTCCGTCCGGAGGGACTTCACGGGTGCGCGCGGCCGGGGCAAGTGTCCGGCGCGCACGGGACGCGGAACGAGCGCGTCGGGGGAGGCCCGCGTCGTGCGACCTCGTACCGGAGCAGGAGTTGCCGGACACGGCGCCCCGCGGCGAGTTCGGGGGACGCGGTCGCGCGGCCCGGTGGCGCCACAGCGTGCGTTCCGGAGGTCCACCAGCCGAACAGGGCCGGAACGAGTGTCGCGGTCCGGCGCAGCAACGACCACACGGCGGCCTCGCCGCGACGCAGCCACCAGGCGGCGGCCAGTGCCGCCGCCAGGTGCAGCACGGCGGTTCGGGGAGTCGTTGGATCGTGCACGAGGTGAGCCATCGGCATCGCGCAGCCCGGCCGTGCCGCGGCTTGGTACTGGGCTGCGGCGAACGCCGCGTGCAGGGCGGCCTGGGTGGCGAGCATCGCGCCGCCGATGCCGGCCAAGGAGCGCTCCCGGCCCGCCAGGACGCAGCCGGCTGCGAGGACCGCGACGAACCCCAGACCGTCCGCCCGGGCCGGCGGCGGCGCACCCGTCGCCAGCCCGTGTGCGGTCGCTGCCAGCGTGACGCACACCGCGGCGAACAGCGTCGCGCGCAGGATCCGTATCGCCGGCGAGGCCCTCATGGCGACGGTCTACCATCCGCCGGTGATCCGCGGGTGTGGATCACATCAACCGGCAAAAGATCGGGGTACGGACCGGAGACGACCCCAAGGTGTGGCACCCAGCCGGTTGGGGGATCAAGGCGGGCGCGCAGCGCACGCGCTTCGTACAGTGGCGAGAAACCCGTACTCGAAAGGACCGGCACGGAGCCTGTGGCACCGCAGATCGATTACAAGGCACTGTTCGCGGCCACGCCCAGTCCGTACCTGGTGCTGGGCCCCGACCTGGTGATCGCCGACGTCAACGAGGCGTACCTGCGGGCGACCGGCCGGAGCAGACAGGACCTGGTCGGGCAGTACCTGTTCGAAGCCTTCCCGGACAATCCGGAGGACCCCGACGCGGACGGAGTAATGAACCTGGACGCCTCGCTGCACCGGGTCCTGCGCCTGCGGGAGCAGGACACGATGGCGGTGCAGAAGTACGACATCCCCGTCACCGGGCAGCCGGGAGTGTTCGAGAAGCGGTGGTGGTCGCCGATCAACACCCCCGTGCTCGCTCTCGACGGGCACGTGGCATGGATCATCCACCGGGTGGAGGACGTGACCGCATTCGTCCTGTCCCACGTGGGTCGCTCGCAGCCGGGCAGGGGAACCCTCAGCGAGCGGGAGGCGATGGAGGCCGAGCTGTACGCGCGGGCGCGCGACCTGCAGCGGCTGAACGAGGAACTGCGCGGGGCCCACGCGCGGGAACACAAGGTCGCCCTCACCTTGCAGGAGGCGATGCTCCACTCACCGGACCTGGCCGGGCACGGGGACATCGCGGTGCGCTACCTGCCCGCCGTCGGTTCGCTGAACGTGTGTGGCGACTGGTACGACGTGGTCGACCTGCCGGGTGACGGTTTCGCCGTCGCGGTCGGCGACGTGGTCGGCCACGGCTTGGAGGCCGCAGCCGTCATGGGCATGCTCCGCAGCGCGCTGAGCGCCGCCGTCAGAGCCGTCGACGGGCCCGCGAAGGCCCTGGAAGTCCTGGGCCTGTACGCCCGGTCGGTGGAAGGGGCGCTGGCCACCACCGCGGCCCAGGCGCTCATCGACACCCGCAGGAGCACCATCACCTACAGCAGTGCCGGCCACCTGCCCCCGGTCCTGCTGCACCCTGACGGCACCTGTGACCTGCTCGACCAGGCCACCGACCCACCGCTGGGCGCCCGCCCCGAACACATCCCCCGCCCCCAGAGCGCCCTGCCCTACGCCGGAGGCGACACTCTCGTTCTCTACACCGACGGGCTGGTCGAACGCCGCGGCGAGGACATCGACGTCGGCCTGCACCGGCTCACCGACGCCCTGGCCCGCTACAGCCGCCTCAACCCGGAACACCTGGCCGACGCCCTGCTGGCGCGCCTCGGCGTGGCCGGCGGCGCGCGCGACGACATCGCCCTGGTCGTCGTGCGCCTGTGAATCCCAACGGCGCGGTCGCTGCCCCACTCCCGCAGATCGCTGCCGGCCGGTGCAACGCGCTGCGAGGGTCGGCGCTGGTGGGTGGTGCGTCGGGCCAATTCTCGAAGCTCACTTGCGATGCGAGCACGGTCGCAGCAACCTGTCCGTGAGCGCGGAAGCGGACGGGGCGTTCGTGAAGTGGTGAGGGGTGCTGAGGTGGGCACCGGGGTCTCGGGTAGTTGCCATGACGGATTCTGAGGTCGCGGAGTTGGTCCGGACCCTGCTCCTGAGCGGTGGCCATGGGCCGCCCCGGGGCTGGACCGGGCGCTGTGCCGACGTACTCGGCGTCGACGGCATCGCCATCTCGATGGCTTTGGACAGCACGGAGTTGCTGTGGTTCAGCGACGAGCAGAGCGCCCGGCTGGACGATCTGCAGTTCACCCTCGGCGAGGGCCCCAGCATCGAAGCCGTCCGTGACGGATCGCTCACCATGGAGTCCGACCTGGAGCGGGCGTTCGCCGAGCGCTGGACCGCCTTCGTCCCCGCCGCGGTCGACTCCGGAGTACTCGCTGTCTTCGTCTTCCCGCTGAGGCTGGGTGCGATCTGCTTCGGCGGGATGACCGCCCACCGGCACCGGCCGGGACCACTCGGCAGGCAGGCCGTCTCGGACGCACTGACCCTCGCCGATGCCGTGGCCATCTATCTGCTGACCCTGCGGCCCGGCGAACCGGGGGCGGCCTCGACGGAGCGCGGTGGTGACCACGACGACCTGGTCGCGAACTGGGACCTGCACCGCGCCGAGGTGCATCAGGCCGCCGGGGCGCTCAGTGTCCGGCTGGACGTGTCACTGCCCGAAGCCCTGCTACGGCTGCGCGCCCATGCCTTCACCACCGACCGGCCCATCCTGCACGTCGCCCGCGACGTCATCGCGAACCGACTTCAACTGCCGCGCGATCCGGCACCGTCGTGACCGACCACGGCAGGCAGCCGACCGTACGGACGAGTTCATGAAAGGGGAACACGGACCATGAACCGCGAGGAATGTCTGGCCGACACCTTCGTCGAACTGGCGGACACACTCATCGACGACTTCGACCTCATCGAATTCCTCCACCAGCTCGCCACCCGCTGCGTCGAGCTCCTCGAGATCTCGGCCGCCGCGATCATGCTCGCGCTGCCCGGAGCCGATCTGCACCCGGCCGCCGCCTCCGACCATCGCGCCGAACTGTCCGACCTGCTGGCCCTGGGCCGACGCGAGGGTCCCGCGCTCCAGACCTACCGCACCGGTACCCCCACCGGGTCGCTCGACATCAGCCACATCACCCCGTGCTGGCCGGCCTTCGCCGGCCAGGCCCGCCGCGCCGGATACGGCGTGGTCTGCGCGCTGCCGATGCGGCTGCGGCGCGAGGTGATCGGCTCGCTGCTCCTGTTGCGCGCCGAACCGACACCACTCGGCAGCGCCGACATCCGGCTCGCACAGGCCCTGGCCGACGCCGCCACGATCGGCATCCTGCACCAGCAGACACTGCGCCAGAAAGCCGAGCTCACCACCCAACTGCACACCGCCCTGCACAGCCGCATCGCGATCGAACAGGCCAAGGGCATGCTCGCCGCCCGCTGGGAGACCACCGTCGACGAGGCCTTCACCGCGCTGCGCCGGCACGCCCGCACCCAGCACCAGCTGCTCAGCGATGTCGCCCACGCCGTGGTCGACCGTGGTCTCCAACCGGAACGTGTGGACCGCACCCACAGCAGCTCCTGAGGACCGACGCGTCGCGGTACGGAACCCACCGCGCACCCCAGGAGGCGCCCGCCCCGGTGTTCAGCGCCTCCTGCCCTGCCGGTTTCTGACGCCGGGGCAGGAGGAGCGGAGTCCGTACCGGGACGGGCGGTGTCCGCGCTATCGCTTGAGTCGGGCGAGCAGCAGGTTCGGGTCCTGGGCGGTGGTGTAGGCGGCGCTGGTCACGTAGACGGTGGATCCACGGACTGCCACGGCCGTGGGGTTGGACAGCCCGTCGTCCCGGGTGAGCACGATCGAGTGCTTGCCGTGGGGGGTCACCAGAGCCACTTCGTTGAGGGAGTCCAGGGCGGCGAGGACGGTGTCGTCATGCCCGGGGAAGGCGAAGTCGTCGACGCCGGTGAGGCCCTCGGCCCGGACCTCGATCGCTCCGGCAGAGCCGTCGTCGCAGATCGGGATACGCAGCAGGGTGGCCTTGTCGTAGTTGCTGACCCAGACCGCGCCGTGGTGGACCTTGATGCCGTTGGCGCCGATGAAGCCGACTCGCTGGAGCTTGCCGCCACTGGCCCAGACGGTCTGGGATCCGCCGTGCAGCGGGATCCTCCGCACGACCCCGAGGGCCGAGTCGGCGGAGTAGAGCACACCCGCGTGCTCGTCCAGGGCCAGCCCGTTGGCAAAGCCGTCGACGGGCAGGGCCGCGATCCGCTTCGGCGTGCCACCAGGGGTCAGGCGCCAGATTCCGGTGAGGTCCTCGGTACCGGTGGAGTACGAGAAGTACAGGGTTCCGTCGTGGGTCCGGACGATACCGGTGACCGCCGCGAACCCCAGGATCGGCGTGGACGGGTTCGCCGGGTTGGGCAGGGTGGCCAGGATGTGTACGTGGCCGGCCCTGGTCACGTGGGCGATCTGCCGGCTGCCGATGAAGGTCAGGTCGGCCGAGCCGTCGGGCTCCAGGGCGATGTTCTCCGGCATCTGGCCTGCGGCCAGGTCGAAGTGGACGAGGATGTGCGGGTCCGACAGCGGTGGTGCGACGGCCGCGGTGGGCGTGGCGGCGAGCACGGTCAGTGCGAGGGACGCGGCACCGAGCGAGCCGGCGAGCCGGGGGAAGTGCGGAAAGCGGGGCAAGATCTCTCCTCCTGAGGTACCTGACTGAGCTTGCAGCAGAGCACGACGGCCGGCTCCGGACCGGTCGACAGGTGCGCAGGTGCGTCAGAATCGCCCGCCTGGTCCACCGCCCGCCTGGTCCACCGCCCGCGGATCCCCGGCACCCCCGCGTTGTCGCGATAACCGGTGAGTTATCGATCGTGTGCGAGATCCGGCGTTGTTCCCGTACGCGCTCGCGCCGATGCTGGAAGGGCAAGAAGACGTCCGCTGCGGTGCTGTGACCCCCCACTGGGGCTGCGCCGACCGCACACACCGAGCATCCCGACCTCACCGGAGTCGGGACCGACAACTCACAACTCCGAGGGCAACACCCGCATGTTCGCTATCAGCCAGCGCTGGGGCTTCAAGCCGTGGCGGCACACGTACGAGTACCACCTCACGCCGAGCCCTCAGGCGGAAGCGTGAACATCACCGCCTCCGCCGTCTCCCTCACCGTCCAGGACCCGGCCGCCTCCAGCCTGTTCTTCACCACTCATCTGGGGTTCCGGGAGGTCATGGTCACGGACCCGTTCATCTCCCTGCAGCGCGACGACGCGGCCAGCGACATCGTCCTCCTCCTGCGCGGTACGGAGGTACTGCCCGAGGAACAGCGTCACCAGCAGGTCGGCGGCTTCATTCTCGCCTTCACCGTCACCGGCATCGCCGCCGAGCACGAGCGGCTGCAGGGTGAAGGCGCCCCCATCACGATGCCGCTGCGTGAAGAGCCCTGGGGCGAGCGGCTGCTCCAGCTCACCGACCCCAACGGTGTCGTGGTGCAGCTCGTCGAGTGGGCCTGACCGGAAACCCTCCCCTTCCCCTGCCCGGCTAATGAAGGTTCCTCGAAATGACAGTCGTCCGTTTCGCTGACGCCCTCCCGACCGAGACGCCTTCCTGGGTCACAACCACACTCGCCGCTCCCGCGCAGGGTGGGTTCGCATCCGCGCTCTGGCGCCTCGAGGTGCAACCCGGCGTCCAGAGCCCGGTCCTCCTGATCGACGCCGAGCAGATCTGGACGTTCCTCGCCGGCGACGCGACGATAGAAGTCAACGGTGAGCAGCTGTTCGCCGGTGAGGGCGACACCGCGATCCTGCCCGCCGCCGAGCCCCGTCAGGTGACGGCGGGTCCCTGGGGCTTCACCGCCATCGTCGCGACACCGGCCGTACCCGAGGCAGGCACGCCGGGCAGCGCCGGCTCGACTCTCCCGCCATGGATTGCCTGACAGCCGGCAGGCACAGGTGTGGCCCGGCCCGATTGCCCCGACCCGGACCGCACCTGCCGGTCATCTCGGTGGGGCACTGGCGGCAATCGGCCTGGGGCCCAGTGCCTCGGCGGCCTGTAGGAACGCCTGCAAGTCAGGGCTGGAAGCGGCGGCCGGCCATACCAGGACCCATTCGGTGACGGGGGCGTCGTGGATCGGCAGGAAGGTGATGCCGGGAGGCGTGTAGTACCGGGGGACATGGGCGTTCAGCGGGCTGACGATCCGGTCTTCGCTGATGAGCGCGAGAACCTCGTGGAAGGTCCGGGCAGCGGGCCCGCGCGGGACGGGCCGGCCGCTCGGGGTGCGCCGGGGCAGCATGGCCTCGACCCAGTAGCCAGGCGCCGCATCCCCCGGGTCGATGACCGGGCGTCCGCCGAGATCCTCGATCGACACCGACTCCCGGGAAGCCAGCTCGGACGTCGTGGACACGCCGAGTATCCGGCCCTCGGTGAGTACGACGGGGCCCACCGCCAGATCCGGCTCCCGGACGGGCAGCCACATCAACTGCAGATCGACCTCGCCGGCGCGCAGCCTCCCGAACGGGTCACTGAAATGGAACTCCGTCGTCTCGACATCGCACCCGCGGTTGGCCGCATGGAACGCCTCGATCACGTGGCGTATCTCGTTGCCCATCGAGCCCATGACGCCCAGCCGAAGCGTCCCGCGTCCACCCTGAGCAGCGGTGATCGCGCGGGTGAGTCCGGCTTGTATGAGGTCCGAGGCCTGCGCCAGGTCCTCGCGCAGCCGCCGCCCGATGGGGGTCAGGGTGACCGTGCGGCTGGTGCGGTCGAACAGTGGGGCGCCGATGCGCCGTTCCTGCTTCCTGATCGCCTGGCTGACGCGGGCCTGGGAGACATGCAGCCGTTCTGCCGTCCGTCCGAAATGCAGCTCCTCCGCCAGCGTCAGAAAGATCTCGATGTCCCTGATCTCCACCGCTCCCCCTTGCGAATACCGGCAACCGCACGCAGTTTACGTTGCCCCAGGACCGGCCTCGGAGGGCATCCGACCAGTTCAGAGGGCACGGCCGGGGGTCATGTCGTGGGCCGGGCGTCGCCAGGCGGCCCCAACTGGTTCACCGGAACACGGACGCGGTCGGCGCCGCCACCTTCGGTGCGCGACGGCGGGACCCCGGCGACCTCCAAGACGCCTTCCCCCGGGGCCTCTGTTCGTCGACAAGCCGGCCGTCAGCGTGCGTTCGCTGCCGCGTGGACGCGGTCGCCGCCGACATAGGTCAGTGCCACGGAGGTGTCACCGATGGCCTCCGGCGGGCCGTCGAAGGGATCGCGGTCCAGGACCACCAGATCGGCCAGCGCGCCGACGCGGATCGTGCCCGCGTCGTCCAGGTGGTTCACGTAGGCCGAGCCCGCCGTGTACGCCGTCAGTGCGGTACCCAGGTCGAGACGCTGCTCGGGGAGGAAGGGCGGGCGGTCCTCGCCGTGGCCGACGCGGTTGACCGCGACGTGGATGCCCAGCATCGGGTCGGGGCTGCTCACCGGCCAGTCGCTGCCGGCCGCCAGGGTGGCACCGGCCCGCAGCAGGTCGCCGAACGGGTACTGCCAGGAGGCCAGTTCGCCGCCCAGGAAGGGGATGGTGAGCTCGTCCATCTGCGGTTCGTGGGTGGCCCAGAGCGGCTGCAGGTTGGCGATCGCGCCGAGGCGGGCGAAGCGCGGGACGTCGTCGGGGTGGACCACCTGCAGATGGGCGAGGTGGTGGCGGTTGTCGCGGCGGCCGTTGGCGGCGAGGGCTGCCTCGACGGCGTCAAGGGCCTCCCGCACCGCGCGGTCGCCCAGCGCGTGGAAGTGGACCTGGAAGCCCAGGGCATCCAGCTCCACGACGTGGTCGCGCAGCGCGGCCGGGTCGACGAAGCTGAGGCCGCTGTTGGCGGTGGCGCAGCCGCACGAGTCCAGGTACGGGATCGACATCGCGGCGGTGAAGTTCTCGGTGATGCCGTCCAGCATGATCTTCACCGAATCGGCCCTGAAGCGCCCGGCACGCAACTGCTCGCGGCGCCCGACCAGTTCGACGATCTGTTCGGCGCCGCGCGAGCGGTCCCACCACAGGGCGCCGTTGACGCGGGCGGTGAGACTGCCGTCGGTGGCAGCGGCAAAGTAGGCGTCGGAGGGGTCGGGCTGGCCGTTGAAGACGCCGAGGATGGCGTCCTGCCAGCCGGTGATTCCGAGGCTGTGCAACACCTGCTGGGCGCGGAGCAGCCCGGCGAGACGGTCGGCCGCGGTGGTCTTCGGGACGAGGCGCGCGACGAGCCCGGTCGCCCCTTCCTGCAGCATGCCGCCGGGAGCACCGTCGGGCTCACGTTCGATCCGGCCGTCGGAGGGGTCGGCGCTGTCGGCGGTGAGCCCGGCGAGCTCCAGGGCGCGGGTGTTGGCCCAGGCTCCGTGGTGGTCGCGGTTGAAGAGGAGCACCGGCCGGTCGGCGACGACGGCGTCGATGAGGTGACGCGTCGGCACCCCGCCCTCGAAACTCTCCAGGGACCAGCCGCTGCCGGTGATCCAATCCCGCTCCGGGTACGCCTCGGCGTAGGCGGCGATCCGGCGCTGGTACTCGGCAAGGCTGGTGGTGCCGGTCAGGTCGCACTCGCCCAGCTCGACGCCCGCGTAGACGGCGTGGATGTGGGCGTCCTGGAAGCCGGGGATCAGCAGCCGCCCGGCGAGGTCCACCACTTCGGTCCTCGGCCCGACCAGTTCGCGCACTTCGTCGTGCCCGACGGCGACGATGCGCTCGCCGCGGACGGCGACGCTCGTGGCTCGGCTGCGGGCCGGATCGGTGGTGAGGACGGGGCCGCCGGTGAAGACGAGCTCGGCGTTGGTCATGGGCTACTCCGTACGAGGTTTCGCGGGTGCGGCGGGTGCGGGGGTGCGGCGGGTCGCTGGTTCGGTGGGTCGGACGGTTTCCGATGGTGGCGGATGTTCGGTGGGCCGGACGGTTCAGATCGTTGCGGATGTCCGGAAGGTGGTGGGCTCGGCGGCGAGCAGGTCCGCCGCGCCGGCGTCGGTGGCCTGGCCGCCGGCGAAGTAGGGCGACTTGCGGCCCCACTTGGCCCAGCCGGCGACCAGCAGGCCGGAGAGGATCATCAGCACCGGCATCAGCAGCAGGAACCAGCCGTTGTCCGCACGCAGCGCGAAGTGGTCGGTGGAGGTGGCATAGCCCCAGCACATGTAACCGGCGAGAGCGAACAGGACCAGCGCGCTGAGCACCGGCAGCACGACCGCCCGCACGCCCTCCCAGAGCGCGCCGCGCAGCAGTCCGCGGAAGCGCACGGCGGCAGCGACCGCGGTCAGACCGTAGGAAAGAGCGACGACGATGCCGATGGCGCTGACCGAAGCGCTGATCAGCTCGCTGACCTTCGGGATGACCAGGGAGAGCGCTGCGACCAGAGCGGCGATCGCACCGAGGAGCAGCGTTCCCGCCGCGGGCGTCCCGTACTTCGGGTGGATACGGGTCCAGACCGGGCCGACGGTGCGGTCGCGACCCATCGCGAACAGCCCGCGCACCGTGGGGATCACCCCGGCCTGGAGCGAGGCCACGGCGGAGAAGGTGAGCGCGACCAGTGGCAGCGCCGCCAGCGGCTGGTGGGCAAGTTGGTTGCCGAAGTAAGTCAGCCCCTGTGCGCCGTTGTCCACGAGCTGGCCCTGGGAGAGGACCCGTTGGAAGGCCACTGCGCCGAGAAGGAAGAGACCGAGCATGGTGAACACGGTGATCAGGCCGCTGCGGGAGGCGTCACGCGGGTCGCGCACCTCCTCGCTGACGCTGAAGGCGGCGTCGAAGCCCCAGTAACAGAACACCGCCACCACCATGCCCTGGGCGAGAGCCGCAAGCGAGGGGATCGTGAACGGGTTGAACCAGTCCAGGCTGAATGGCTGGTCGCCGGCGAAGAGGCCGTAGCCACAGAAGCCCAGCAGCACCAGGTACTCGAAGGCCAGCAGACAGCGCTGCATCCGGGCGGCGACGTCGACCCCGGCGACGGCGGCGAGCGTGGCGGCGAGCAGCACCGTCAGCCCGAGCAGCGTCGACTGCAACGTGCTGTCGGGGTTCAGGGTCAGCCCGGCCAGGCGGTGCACTCCCGCCTGGCCGGCGAGCTGCATCAGGGCCGATCCGGTCACGGTCGTCGTGTAGGCCAGAAAGACGATGGTCCCGACGACGTTCACCCAGCCGGAGAGGAACCCCAGCCAGGGGCTGACCGAACGGCCGACCCAGACGTAGCTGTTGCCGCAGTTGGGCTCGACCCGGTTGAGCCGGGAGTAGGCCGCGGCGATGCCCAGGATCGGCAGGAAGGCGAGCAGCATGATGATCGGCAGATGCAGCCCGACGATCCCGGCGAGCAGCCCCATCCCGAGGCCGATGCTGGTGGTCGCGGCGGTGGTGGAAGCGGCGATGACCACGCCGTCCAGCACGCCGAGCGACCTCTTCATGTCTGTTGCCATCGGGCCACCGCTTCGCTCGGGACTGGGTTGGAGCGACATGCAATCCTGCGGGCTCTTAACACGTCAATGCTGTTGACATAAGCTCGGCGCCATGACCGACCGGCAGATCCCCGGGGCCGCGCGGGCGCGCCGCCGCCCCACGAAGCAGGGCACGGTGCTGTCCGAAGCGCTGATCGTCGAGACGGCGCTGCGGCTGATCCGCCAGCACGGATCGGCCGCGCTGACCGTACGGCGGCTGGGCGCGGCGCTGGGCGCGGACCCCAGCGCGCTCTACCGGTACTTCCGCAACACCGACGACCTGCTGCTCGCCGTCGCCGACGAGCTGATCGGGCAGGCCTTCCTCGGCTGGTCCCCGGGCGGCGACTGGCGCGTTGACCTGCGCGAACTGGGCCTGCGCATACATTCCGCCTATCTCGAGCACCCGCAGGCGGCGATGCTGGCGGCCTACCGGGTCACCGGGCGGCCGCATGAGGCCTTCGCCATCGAGTCGATCCTGGGCGTACTGCGCCGCGGCGGTTTCCCGGACCCCGAGGCGGTCCGGATGTACCACACGTTCGTCGACACAGGCCTGGCCTACGCGGCCCTGGACGCCGCCAGCGCCGCGCTTCCGCCGCAGGCACGCGAGGCCGAACGGCAGGTCTGGCAGCAGACCTACGCCTCGCTACCGACCACCACCCACCCCCACATCGCCGCCACCACCCGACTGCTGCAGGCCGAAATGGGGCGCAGCGCCTACTCCAGAACCCTGGACCTGTTCCTGGACGCGGCAGCGGCCCGTCTCAACTCCTTGACGAGCGGCGAGCCGCCTTGCTGAGGGATCGTCACGGCGGCTCAGTGGTCCGGTGCTGACAGCAGGGAGCCGAAGGTGGTTCGGCTCAGGACCTCGGCTTGGGCCTGGTCCACGGTTCGGCCGGTGACGTCCGGGTGGTGCCTGGTCCAGGTGCGGGCCGTGGCGCGGCTGGTGAAGAAGTTGAGGGAGCCGCAGGCGATGTCGGCGGCGGGGCCGGTACCGGGGCGCCGGCCGATGTGGACGACCGTGGTGGCGGGCTGCCAGGTGGCGCGCCCGCCGGTGCAGGTGATGGTGATCCGCTCGCCGGTGACGGGATCGCTGGAGGCGATCACCGCGTCGGTGCCGAGCATCGCGGGGATGCCGAGGGCGTCGATGGCGCACATCGCCCACGCTGTGGTTCTGTCGGGGAGACGGATCTGGTGCGGGGTGGGCACGGCGGAGAACGGGTAGGCGGCGCGGATCTGTCCGTCGGTGTCGAGGGTCAGGAAGTCCTCGGCGGCCAGCTCGGTCAGGACCTCGACGACATCACGGTCGAATGCGGCGGCCGCCGTAGCCACGTCGGTCGGTTCGGGCGCGCGGCCGGTGGCGGCGAAGTGCCGCAGTACGGCCTGCTGAACGGCGCGCAGGCCACCGGCCACGGGCGCGAGCCGCCCGGGCTCGTCCAGCGGCAGACGCCGGCCGTCCGCGGTGGCCTCCGCGATGATCAGGGCCCGCCGCAGATCGGCCTCGCTCGGGGCGCCGGCTGCCCGGCCGTCGGGGCGGCGGTACAGGCGGCAGGAGACGCTCGCCGTCGCGCCCGGTGCGGCGAAGGGGTCCGTACCGTCGATCAGAATGGTGGGGGAGCCGGTCATGCCCAGCCGGGTGGCCTGCTCCTCGCCGGTGACCTCGACCAGCTCCACCTCGGCGCTCCGGCCGTCGAGCGCCACGGTGATCCGCTCCTGCGCCAGGGGCGCGTTGGGGCAGCCCGGCACCGCCAGAACGGTGATGTGCATGGATTGTCCTCCCAGGTCACTGCGGCTGCTTCCGACCGTAGACCTTCCAGTGCACTGGAAGGTCAAGGCGTAACCTGGTGGCATGCGCATTGGGGAGCTCGCCGCCGCCTGCGGGCTGACGGCCAAGACCATCCGGTTCTACGAGCAGGCCGGCCTGCTGCCCGCGCCCCCGCGCACCCCGGGCGGCTACCGCGACTACCCGCCCGAGGCGTCGTCGCGGCTGGCGTTCGTCCGGGACGCGCAGCACGCCGGGCTCACCCTCGCCGAGATCCGCGGCATCCTGGTCCTGCGCGACTCCGGCCAGGCCCCGTGCGACCATGTCACCGACCTGATCGGGCAGCACCTCGCCGACATCGAGCGGCGCCTGGCGGAGCTGCGCAAGACCCGGACCGCCCTGCGCGGCCTGGCCGAGCGGGCAGCCGTGACCAATCCGGGAAACTGCAGGGACGCGGACATCTGCAGCATCATCGGCGGCTCTTCCGCCGGGTGACAACCGGGGCTGTCACCCCACCCGGGGCCGACCCGGAAGGACTCGCGGCGGCCGGCGCCGCCCTGGTGCTCGACGAGGACCGGTCGCGTCAGCGCCCGGGCGCGGGGGGACATCCGAAACGGTGACTGGAGCCGTCCCGCGGCGGTCCGGGAGGCCGGCCGTCCGTCGAACGCAGGGGCTTGGCCGTGCGGGGATCCAAGGGTTGAGGTCCTGCGAGGTGTTCGAGTCCGAAATGCGGTAGCCGGTGCGGCGCTCAGCCCATCTCGCGCGGGAAGCACCGACAGCGGGTATGAGTCCGCACCGGCCGCCTGACGATGGGGCCGATCGGGCCTCCGCAGGGTCCTGATGGGCCCTGCTGTTCCCCCTCGGGCTGCCGCACTGTGGAAGCGGGGGGCGGGTTCCCGCCGGGTCGTGCCGTATCCCCTGACCCATCCACCGAGGAGGCATGAGACCGTGCAGCACCGCACCGTACGTGATGTGATGACTCATCAGGTCATGAGCGCCGGCGCAGACTGTTCCTTCAAGGAGCTTGTTGCTCTGCTGGCTCGGAACGACATCAGCGCCGTGCCGGTGGTCGATGACCAGGATATGCCGCTCGGTGTCGTCTCCGAGGGGGATCTGTTGCGTAATCAGGCTTCCCGGCCGGACCATCTGGGGCACGGGCAGCCCGCCGGCCCCTCGGATCCGACAAGTGTCCAGCTCGAAGTCGCCGCCGGTCTGATGACCCGCCCTGCGGTCACCGCCCGGCCGGAATGGTCCGTCATCGAGGCCGCCTGTGCGATGGAGCGCGCTGGAGTGAAGCGCCTCGTTGTCGTCGACGAGATCGGGCGGCTGGTGGGCATGGTGAGCCGGAGCGACCTGCTGCGCGTCTTCCTGCGCACGGACCGCTTCATCCGGGAGGAGATCGTCAGCGATGTCCTCGGCCGGACTCTGCGGATCACCGAGAGTGCGGTCCAGGTCCAGGTGCGGGACGGTGTTGTCACCCTCCGCGGAACGCCCGGCCCGCGGAGTCTGGGGCTGCTCGTGATCCGGCTCTCGCGGGGCGTCGACGGGGTGGTGAACGTCCACGACAGGATGGTCTTCGACGACGCCCCGGCCCTCCCGGAACCGTCAGCCGCGCTGCCGGCGACCCCGTGACCGTTCTCGCACCGACACCGTAAGTAAGCCCGCCGTGCAGGTCGCAGGTAGGGCCGTTCGGCCTCCCCAGTGGGACCTGCACGGCCCCTCTGCTTCCGCTCCTGCGCCTGTGAAGCTGGGAAGCGAGCGGGAGACCGCACATCGCTTCATGACTTCGCGCGATACCCCGTCGACCGCGGTCCGACCACCCTCCGGAGGGCTCCATGTCCGACACGAGCGCGAACACTTCTGACCACCCCATCGTGGTGGGCACGGACGGCTCACCGTCCGCCCGCCACGCCGTGCTCCTCGCACTGCGCGAAGCACAGTTGCGCGGTACCGGGCTGCGGGCCGTCTGTGCCTACGACTACGGGCCCGACCGGTATGCCGGGTACGAATGGCTGACCGCGTCGGACAACGCCGGCCTCTACGTACAGCTGCGTGACATCGCCGAACAGGCTGTGACCGACACCGTCGCCGAACTCCAGAAGGAGCTCGGCGGCGCCCCGGTGGAGGTGGAAATCGTGGTCGAGCCGGGACGTCCCTCGCAGGTGCTGTTGGAGGCCAGTGCGGACGCCTGCCTGCTGGTGGTCGGCACCCGGGGTGCCGGCGCCTGGGGGCGCCTCAGGCTCGGCTCGACCAGCACCGAGGTCGTGCACCACGCACACCTTCCGGTCCTGGTCGTCCCGGGCGACGTCTCCGACGCCGCGTAACTCCGATCGCAACGACACCGGGTCCCGGACCCGGGGACAGGTTCGCACCATGACCACCATCAGCTTGTTGCCCGTCGCGCACCCGGACATGACCGCCACCCCCGGCGTCCGGATGCTGCTGAAGCCGGAGTGCGTTGACCGGGGGATGGTGGACGGTGCCTGGTGGCCGCGTTCGCGTGACCTGGCCGGTGAGCTGCCGTCCCTGGTCGCGGTCCTGGACGAGTGCTGGGGCCGGATCACCCGGGTCGCGGTGAACGTCCGCATGTGGCCGGAGATCCCGGAAAAGGTGCCCGCAGGGATCCATACCGTCAGTGTCGGATGGTTCGACGCCGAGCAGGAGCCCGACGATCTGCTGCTCCTCTCCTACACGGTCGGGCGCTGGGACCTGCTGGTCGTGCCGCCGGAGTGCGACCCCGATCGGGCCGCCCGGCTGATGTCCGCCGCGGCCGACGTGCACAACAGGCAGAGCGCCGGGGAGCTGATGACCGACATGCGGTCGGCCCGGTGCACCACCGCGCACGCGGCTCCGTGGGACGCCATCTGAGGGAGACAGCGACCAACGGACAGCCGGGGCCGGCCTGCGGGCGGACCCCGGCTGTCGTGCTGCAGGTGCTACCTGCTGTTGTCCTCGGGGAGTTCAGGCGCGGTGCCGCGCGTGTGCGGCCCAGCCGTCGATGGCCGTTCAGGTGGGCCTGGCTCAACTGTGCGACGGACCGGGCAACGAGCCGTGTGGTTCGGGGACGAGCAGGACCGGGCAGTGGGAGTGGTGCAGCAGAGCGGTGGCGACGAGGCCGAGTTGAGGTCCCAGCAGGCCGGGCCGCCGGTGCGCGGTGACCACGATGACGGCCGCCCCGCAGGTGGCCTCCAACAGGGCGTGCGTGGCACCGGACCGTACGGTCCGCGTCTGCACGGGAACCTGCGGGTACGTCTCCCGCAGTGATGCCACGAGGTGTCCGGGTACGGCCGCCTCCGTCCGCGCCCGCCGGATGATGTCCTCCTGAAGGCGGCTGGTGGGAGCCGGGGCGTATCCGGCGGGCGGGAGATGCCGGTACGTCCAGGCATGCAGGACCCGCAGAGGCGCCTCGCGCCGTGCCGCCTCGGCGAAGGCGAACCCGGCAGCGTCGGTGTCGGAGTCGTTCTCAAGACCGAGCAGCACCTCACCACCGGGTCCTGAGCTGTCGTGCCACGCGGTGTGCTCGCCGCGGACGACCAGGAGCGGGCTCTGTGTACGGGCCGCCACCCGCAGACTGACCGACCCGAGCAGTCTCCCGGCGAAGCCGGGCAGATCACGGGTGCCGACGACGGTGAGTGCCGCGTCCCGGCCACGGCGCACCAGCGCCTCGGCCGCGTCTCCGACCACAGCGGCGGTGCTCACCGCGAGTGCCGGGTAGCGGTGGCGCGCCCGGGTCACGGCCGACGCCAGGACCGGTCCGGCCTCGTCGAGGCCGGGCACGGCATAGACGATCTCCAGACCGGCACCGCGCCGGTCCGCCTCCGCGGCGGCCGCGTCCAGGGCCCGCATCGCGACAACGGAGCCGTCGACGCCGACGACGATGTGGCCCGTGGTCATGTCCGGACCTTCGCGTGTCCGCTGCCGAGTACGACCTTCAGGGCACCGGTGTCGGCGGCCCGGGAGAAGACGTCGTACGCCTCCTCCATCCGGTGGAGTTCGAAGTCGTGCGTCACGAGGGACGACGTGGGGAGCCGTCCGGCGGCCATCATCCGCAGCAGGGCGGGGGTGGAGTAGGTGTCGACCAGCCCGGTGCGGATCGTCAGGTTCTTGCTCCACAGGTCTTCCAGATGGAGTGTCGCGGGCTTGCCGTGCACGCCGACATTGGCCACGCGACCTCCCGGGCGCACCATGCGGGTGCACATCTCGAAACTCGCGGGCACGCCCACCGCCTCGATGACCGCATCGGCCCCCAGGCCGTCGGTGAGGTCGGCGACCAGCTGCTCGGGGTCGTCCGCGGCGTTGACGACCGTGTCGGCGCCCATCCGTTTGGCGGCTTCCAGCCGAGCGGGTGCGAGGTCGACGGCGATGATCCTGCCCGGCGAGAACAGCTGGGCCGTGGCGATCGCGGCGAGCCCGATGGGGCCGGCTCCGACCACGACGACCGTGTCGCCAGGCCCCACCCGCCCGTTCAGCACACCGACCTCGTACGCGGTGGGATAGATGTCGGCCAGCAGTACGGCGTCCTGGCTGTTCACCGCGGTGGGCAGCGGGTGCACGGACAGGTCGGCGAAGGGTACCCGGACGTATTCGGCCTGGGTGCCGTCGATCGTGTGGCCGAGGATCCAGCCGCCTCCGCCGAGGCACTGCCCGTAGGCGCCCTCCCGGCAGAAGCGGCAGCGTCCGCAGGCCGAGATGCAGGAGACCAGGACCCGGTCGCCGGGCCGGACCGTACGCACGCCGGTGCCGACCTCGACGACCTCGCCGACGGCCTCGTGGCCGAGGATCGTGCCGGGCGGGACATCCGGTACGTCACCCTTGAGAATGTGCAGATCCGTGCCGCAGATGGTGACGGCATCGACGCGGACGATCGCATCGGCGGCGTCCTGGATCCCCGGGTCGGGAACGTCCTCCCACGCGGACCGCCCCGGGCCGTGGAAAACGAAAGCCTTCATGGCCGTTCCCTTCGTCGATTGCTCCCTGCGGCTCCCCGCGATTTCCCGCTCCGCGGTCCGTCGGGTCCAGCCTGGCCCGGCACCGGTGCCGGCTGCTTGGGCCACTCGGACCGGTACGGGGGTCCAACCGGCCCGCTTCGCGGAAAGGCCATAGCGTGGACCCACAGCACCCGCTCCCTGATGGAGGCCGCCATGGCATCCGGCAAGAAGTCCCGAACGAGCGCCCCGCGTCAGGAGCGGCTGCCGCGGCGGCTGTACGAGAGCGAACTGCTCCGGCTGCAGACGGAGCTGGTCAAGCTGCAGGAATGGGTACGCGCCGAGGGTGTCCGGCTGGTCGTGGTCTTCGAGGGACGTGACGCGGCCGGCAAGGGCAGCACCATCAAGCGCGTCACCGAACGCCTCAATCCCCGGGTCGCCCGGATCGTCGCGCTGCCCGCGCCGACCGAGCGCGAGCGCACGCAGTGGTATTTCCAGCGCTATGTCGAGCAGCTTCCCGCTGCCGGCGAGATCGTGCTGTTCGACCGCAGCTGGTACAACCGCGCGGGAGTCGAGCACGTCATGGGGTTCTGCAACAAGGAGGAGTACGGACGCTTCCTGCACCAATGCCCGATCTTCGAGCGGATGCTGGTCGAGGACGGCGTTGTGCTGCGCAAGTACTGGTTCTCGGTGAGCGACGCCGTACAGGAGGAGCGCTTCCGCGCCCGGCTCGAAGACCCCACCCGGCGCTGGAAGCTGTCTCCGATGGACCTGGAGTCCGTCACCCGGTGGGAGGCATATTCACGCGCCAAGGACGAGATGTTCGTGCACACCGACATCCCCGAAGCGCCCTGGAACGTCGTCGCGAGCGACGACAAGCGCAGCGCGCGGATCAACATGATCAACGATCTGCTGTCGGCGATCCCGTACCGCGAGGTGACGCGGCCGACGCTGGAACTGCCGCAGCGCCCGCCCTCCAGCGGCTACGAGCGGCCGCCGCGCGACCTCCAGACCTACGTACCCGACCACGCGGCCGCCCTGCGGCGGGGCGGGAAGGCATCCGGCTGAACCGGCGGCGGCCCCTCAACCGGTAGCCGTTCAGCCCTCCCGCCTGTGGGACCAATGGCCCTCCTTCTGGCCCCAGCGGGCCCTCCACCCCGGCTCGAAGCCGAATCAGGATGAGGGCAGACGGCGATCCAGCCGTGGTCTGAAGTGGTGAGACGCACCGGTAGGCCTGACAACCACGGCCGCCGGCAACGCTCTTGCCCGCCAATCGAACCGAGGCACGCCATGCCCGTCCTGATCGTTGCTGTCGTGCTCCTGCTCCTCCTGCTGATCTGTGCGATGGCCGTGAAGATCGTCAAGCAGTACGAGCAAGGGGTGCTGTTCCGGCTCGGTCGTGTGCTCGGCGAGCGCAAGCCCGGCCTGCGGCTGATCATCCCGTTCGTCGACGTTCTGCACCGGGTGTCGCTGCGGATCGTCACCATGCCGATCCAGTCGCAGGGCATCATCACCCGCGACAACGTCAGCGTCGACGTGTCCGCGGTGGCCTACTTCCGGGTGGTCGACCCGGTGAAATCCGTCGTCGCCATCGAGAACGTGTACGCGGCGATCGACCAGATCGCGCAGACCACGCTGCGCAAGGTCGTGGGCCAGCACACCCTGGACGAGACGTTGTCCGAGACGGACACGATCAACCTGGACATCCGCGAGATCCTCGACGTGACCACGGTCGAGTGGGGCGTCCAGGTGACGCTGGTGGAGCTGAAGGACATTCAGCTGCCGGACAGCATGAAGCGTGCGATGGCCCGTCAGGCCGAGGCCGAGCGGGAGAAGCGCGCGAAGATCATCAACGCCGAGGGCGAGTCGCTGGCCGCCGCGGCCCTCGGTGACGCCTCGGACGTCATGATGGCCCACCCGCTGGCCCTGCAACTGCGCAACCTGCAGAGCCTGGTGGAGATCGGCGTGGACAAGAACACCACCGTCGTCTTCCCGGCCCCGCTGATGAGCACCATCGGCGAACTGGGCTCCTTCCTCGCCCGCGAGAGCGCGGCGGCCATCCCGGTCGCCCCGCCGACGGCCAAGGACGCGGAAACGTCGCCCGCCACCGCCACCGCGCCCGCGTTCGTCGACATCACGACGACCGATGCTCTCGCCGTCTCCTCCAACGGCAGTCCTCGCCCGAACGGCGCGAACGGCGGGCACGGCGCGAACAGCAAGTAGCGGCCGTCGACCTTGTCAGTGATCAGAAGTGAGGACAATCCCGTGACCGAGAAGGTCAACCACACGGCGGCTGAGCACGATACGAAGTCCGGTCCTCCGGACCAGGCACCCGGGAAAGGGATGTTCGGGCTGCCGACCGCGACCGCGCTCGTCATCGGTTCCGTGATCGGTACCGGGGTGTTCGCCCTGCCGACCGCACTGGCTCCGTACGGGCCGATCAGCCTGGTCGCGTTCGTGCTGGTCACCGTCGGCGCGCTGGCACTGGCGTTCACGTTCGGCGCGCTGTCCAAACGGGTACGGGGATCCGGCGGCCCCTACGTCTATGCCAGAGACGCCTTCGGCGACTTCGCCGGCTTCCTCAACGCATGGTCCTACTGGATCACGGCGTGGGCGGGCAACGCGGCCATCGTCGTGGCCTGGGTCGGGTACGTGGAGGTGTTCTGGAACACCGGCCACGCCAAACTCTGGTCGATCGTCATCGCCCTGGTGGGGCTGTGGATACCGGCGATCATCAACCTCTCCGGTATCCGGAACATGGCGGTCACCCAGATCGTCACCACGGTGCTGAAGTTCGTGCCGCTGCTGTTCATGGCCACCGTCGGGCTGCTGTTCATCAAGGCGCACAACTTCGGCGCCTTCAACGCCAGCGGCACCTCGGCCGGTGCGGCGATCTCCGCCGCCGCGGCCATCGCCCTGTTCAGCTATCTCGGTATCGAGACCGCGTCGGTGGCCGCAGGCCGGGTACGGGACCCGCGGCGCAACGTGGGCCGGGCGACGATCCTCGGCACCGTCGGCTGCGCGGTCGTCTACATCCTGGGCACGGTGACGGTCTTCGGCACCGTCTCCAACGCGGCTCTGCAGAAGTCGGCCGCGCCGTTCACGGACTCGGCGGATGCCATCTTCGGCGGCCGATGGGCCGGCCAGTCCGTCGCGGTCGCCGCGATCGTCTCCGGACTGGGCGCCCTGATCGGCTGGACTCTCATCGTCGCCGAGATGCCGATGGCCGCGGCCAGGGACCGCCTGTTCCCGGCCGCGTTCGGTCGCACCCGCAAGGGTGTCCCGACGTTCGGGATCGTGAGCTCGACGCTGCTCGCCTCCGTACTGACGGCTGTCAGCTACAGCCAGTTCGAGAAGGTCTTCACCACCCTCGTCCTGCTGTCCGTGGTCACCGCCGTGATCCCGTACATCTTCAGTGCCGGCGCCCAGCTGTACTGGCTGGTCACCCGCGGGCGCCAGACCCGGTGGCCGCACCTGCTCCGCGACTGCGGGGTGTCCGCCGTCGCCCTGGCCTTCTCGTTCTGGTCCCTCGCCGGGAGTGGCTACCAGGCCGTCTACTACGGGCTGTTCTGCCTGCTCCTCGGCCTGCCCGTCTACATCTGGCTCAAGGCCGCACGCAACGAGTACGGCGAGACCCCCGTCTTCCCGGCCGGCGAGCCCTCCGGGACCCCCGCGGCCCCCGCCGCAGCCGTTCCGCCCCAGCCGACGGCGGTTCCGGCGGACACCCCGATGGCGGCTCCGGTGGACACCCCGGTGGGGCACACGACGTGACCCGGCCCCCGGCACCTTCCGGTACCGGCCCCCGACCTTCTCTGCCCGTCAAGGAGATCACCATGACCCGCACCTTCGGCGTGCATTCCGAAGTCGGCCCGCTGCGCGAGGCCATCGTCCACCGCCCCGGGCTGGAGCTGAACCGCCTGACGCCCGGCAACTGCGACGAACTGCTCTTCGACGACGTGCTGTGGGCCGCCAAGGCCCGCGAGGAGCACGACACCTTCGTCCAGGTACTCCGCGACCGCGGCACGACGGTCCACCACTTCGACAGCCTCCTCGCCCAGACGCTGGAGCGTCCGGAGGCACGGGCCTTCGTCCTGGACCGCATCTGCACTCCGGAACTGGTGGGCCCGACCCTGGCGGCGCCACTGCGCCGGCTCGCCGACGACACGGACCCCGCGACACTGGCCGAACTGCTCATCGGCGGCGTGACCCGTGCGGATCTGTCGCCCCTGCGGGTGCGCAGCCTGCGCTGGCAGACCCTGGAACTGGACGACTTCGTCCTCGCGCCGTTGCCCAACACGCTGTTCCAGCGCGACAACTCGGCCTGGATCTACGGCGGCGTCACGATCAACCCGATGGCCAAGGCCGCCCGGCAACGCGAGTCCCTGCACAGCCGCGCCGTGTACACGTTCCACCCGCTGTTCGCGGACGCGACCTTCCCGGTGTACTACGGCAACGACGACACCGACCACCAGCCGGCCACCCTCGAAGGCGGCGACATCCACGTCCTGGGCCGTGGTGTCGTCCTGATCGGGATGGGGGAGCGGAGCACTCCGACGGGCGTGGAGATCCTGGCCCGCGAGCTCTTCCGCAGCGGACAGGCCACCACCGTGATCGTTGTCCAACTGCCCAAGTCGCATGCCTTCATGCACCTGGACACCGTGCTGACGATGATCGACGTCGACACCTTCGTCCGCTATCCCTACCTCGACCCGAAGACCCTGCGTACCTGGTTGATCGTTCCCTCCGACCCGCAGGAGACCGTCGAGCACGACACCGGCGGCCTGCACGTCGAGCAGCGGGACGACCTGTTCGCCACCATCGCCGACGCCTTGGGCCTGGACAAGATACGGGTGCTGTGCGCCGACGAGGACGCGCGGGCGGCCGAACGTGAGCAGTGGGACGACGCCAACAACTTCCTCACCGTCGCACCCGGAGTCGTGGTCGGCTACGAACGCAACACCGTGACCAACGCGATGCTCCGGGACAACGGCATCGAGGTCCTCAGCATCCCCGGCAGCGAACTGGGCCGCGGCCGGGGCGGGGCACGGTGCATGACCTGTCCCACCCGGCGCGACGGGATCTGACCCCGCCCGCGACACCCGGCCCGGCGAACCCGCCACCACCCGTGATCAGCCCACTGTGAGGACTTCCCCCATGCCCACTGCGACGCCCACGAGCGCGAGCACGACCACGACCGCCACCCACCACCGGCCCGGCTCCCTGCTCAAGGAGCTCGACCTCGACAAGGCGGGATTCCTGGCGCTGATCACGGCGGCCGGGCAGCTCAAGGCAGCCAAGGCGAACGGCTCCGAACGCCCCCGGCTGACGGGCAGGAACATCGCGCTGGTCTTCGAGAAGAGCTCCACGCGCACCCGCTGCGCGTTCGAGGTCGCCGCACACGACCAGGGCGCGCACGTCACCTACCTGGGGCCGGAGGGATCCCACATCGGACGCGAGGAGTCGATCCGTGACACCGCCCGGGTCCTCGGCCGGATGTTCGACGGCATCGAGTTCCGCGGATTCGCCCAGGACACCGTCGAGGAACTGGCCGACCACGCCGGCGTCCCGGTGTGGAACGGACTCACCGACGCCTGGCACCCGACGCAGATGCTCGCCGACGTCCTCACCATGACCGAGCACCACACCGGCCCCGTCGAGCAGATCGCCTACTGCTTCCTGGGCGACGGCCGCAACAACGTGGCCCGCTCGCTGCTGATCACCGGGGCGCTGCTCGGCATGGACGTCCGCATCGCCGCACCGCGCGACCTGTGGCCCCCGGACGACGTGATCGCCGAAGCCCAGCGGCTCGCCGCGACCAGTGGGGCACGCGTGCTGGTGACCGAGGACGTCGAACAGGGCGTGGCGGGCGTTGACTTCGTCTACACCGATGTCTGGGTCAGCATGGGTGAATCGGACGAGCAGTGGAGTACCCGCATACCGCAGCTGCTGCCCTACCGGGTCACCGAGAAGGTGCTGCTGGCCTCCGGCAAACCCGACACGAAGTTCCTCCACTGCCTCCCGTCCGTACACGATCGCAGCACCCAGCTCGGCAAGCGGCTCTTCGACCGCTTCGGCCTCGACGGGGCGGAAGTCACCGACGACGTCTTCGAGTCGCCGCACTCACTCGTCTTCGACCAGGCCGAGAACCGACTGCACACCATCAAGGCCGTCCTCGTCGCCGCGCTGGGCGCCTGAGATGCGCATCGTGGTCGCGATCGGCGGCAACGCCCTCCTGCGGCGCGGTGAGAGGCCCGACGCCACCGTGCAGATCGACCACATCCGTGCCGCCGCCATGGCCCTCGCACCGCTGGCACTGCACCACGAGCTGATCATCTGTCACGGCAACGGCCCCCAGGTCGGGATGCTCTCCCTGGAGAGCGAGAACGACCGCGAACTGACGCAGCCGTACCCGTTCGACGCGTTGGTCGCGCAGACCCAGGGCATGATCGGCTACTGGCTGGCCCGGTCGTTGCGCAACGCGGGGGTGACCAAGCCCGTCATGAGCCTGGTCACCCAGACGCTCGTCGACCCGTCGGATCCCGCCTTCGCGGCCCCGACGAAGTTCGTCGGCCCGGGGTACCCGCACGGGCAGGCCCAGCGGCTCGCCGACCGGCACGGCTGGTCGATCGCCGTGGACGGCGACCGCTGGCGCCGAGTCGTCGCCTCACCCGAACCACGGCGGATCATCGAGCAGGACTCGATCGACCGCCTGCTCGACCACGAAGCAATCGTCATCTGCGGGGGAGGCGGCGGCATCCCGGTCACTGAGGACCGCGATGGTCAGCTGCAGGGTGCCGAGGCCGTGGTCGACAAGGACGCCACGGCCGCTCTTCTCGCGGTGGACGTCAAGGCCGACCGGCTGCTGATCCTGACGGACGTGGCCGCGGTGATGGAAGGCTTCGGCACCCCGCAGGCCGCCCCGCTGCGCCGGCTGACCCTGGACGGCCTGGAGGCGATGCACTTCCCCGCAGGCTCCATGGGACCCAAGATCGCGGCTTGCCGGTACTTCGTCGGGACGACCGGCAGAACAGCCGCCATCGGATCGCTCGACGACGCGGCCGCGGTCCTCGCCGGCGACGCCGGAACGGTCGTCGTCGCCGGCGATTCTTCGGACGCGAGCAGCAGGATCAGGGCCCGGGCGACTGCGGAGCTCTAGTGCTGGTGACCTCCGGCGGCCCGGGCCGCCGGAGGATCAGGCACCTGCGCTGCCTCGTCCGCGGGCAGCTGGAGGGTGCGGGAGGTGCCCGGGGCGAGGGTGAGGGAGCGGCCGGCGAGGCTGATGCGGACGGGCGGCTCGTCGGAGGATGGGACGCTGATGCTCAGGCTTCCGGCGTGCATGGTCAGCCCGATGCCCCAGTGACCGCGGTAGCGGATGGAGAGCCGGTATTCCGACAGCTCCGGAAGCGGCGCCGGGTCGAGCGACAGCTCGTCCGCGCGGACCGCCAAACCGGTCAGGCCGCGCTGGACGAGGTCGAGCGTGCCGGCCATGGCGCCCAGATGAATGCCCTCGGCGGTGGTGCCGCCCTGGAGGTCGGCCACGTCGCCGGTGAGGGCCTCCTGGCAGTACGTCCAGGCTCCCGCACGGCGGGCGCGGGCCAGCACCCAGCCGTGGACCAGCCCGCTGAGCGTCGAACCGTGGCTGGTTCTGCGCAGGTAGTAGTCGACGGTCGTGCGCCAGGTGTCGTCGTCGAGTTCATACCCGAGGCGCTGGAAGAGCGTGGCGAGTTCGGCCGGGGAGAAGAGGTAGCCGAGCATCAGGACGTCGGCCTGCTTCGACGCCTGGTACGCGTTGACGGTGTCGCCCTCGGCCTCCAGGATCCGGTCGAGGCGTCGGATGTCGCCGTGCCGGGAGCGGTAGGCGTCCCAGTCCAGTTCGGTCAGGTCGCCGTAGCCCTCGAACTGGCTGATGACTCCGCCGTGGAAGGGCACCCGCAGCCGGTGCGAGACGTCCTCCCAGAGTTTGAGTTCTCCCGCGTCCAGTCCGATGCGCTCGAACAGCGCCTGCCGGCGCGGGGCGGGCAGGCTCGCGGCGAGTTCCAGAGCACGGGTCAGGACCCAGGCGGCCGTCACGTTGGTGTACGCGTTGTCGTCAAGCCCCGGCTCCCCGGCACCGGGGTACGCGTCGTGGTACTCGTCCGGCCCGACCACACCGCGGATCCGGTAGCGGCCGTACCCCTTGTCCCAGACCGCGCTGTCCGCCCAGAAGCGGGCGATCTGCAGCAGCATCTCCGCACCCGCCGAGTGCAGGAACTCGGTGTCCCCGCTGGCCTGGCAGTACTGCACGACGTTGTAGGCGATCGCCGAACCGACATGGTGCTGCAGTCGCGAGTGGTCGGGCAGCCACCGCCCGGAGCGGGGGTTCAGATGCAGCGTCTGGGTCTCCTCGCGGCCGTCGCTTCCGCTCTGCCACGGATACATGGCACCGGTCCGGCCGGCCGCGGTCGCCGACCGGCACGCCTGGCCCAGACGCCGGTAGCGGTAGGTCAGCAGGGCCCGGGAGACCTCCGGGAGGTGCAGGTTCAGGAAGGGCAGGATGAACAGTTCGTCCCAGAAGACATGGCCGCGGTAGGCCTCGCCGTGCAACCCGCGGGCCGGCACGCCCACATCGAGATCGGCGGTGTGCGGGGAGAGGGTCTGCAGCACATGGAACAGATGCAGCCGCAGCACCTCTCCGGCCTCGCCCGGCACCTCCAGCTCCGTCCGCTGCCACAGGCGATCCCACGCGGCTTCGTGGGACGCGAGCAACGCGGTGAAGTCACCGGCCCGCCGCGTCCGGCCGATGGCCGCGTGCAGCGGATCACTGATCGCCGGGTCGCGCGAGGTGTGCAGCGCGACCGTCTTCTCGACGACGACAGGGCTGCCGGGCTCGATCGGCAGCGTCAACGCGTGGGTGGCGGTGCGGTCTCCGGCGACGAGCCGTAGCGACGTGGGGATGCTGCCGGTCACTCGGGTACGGGCGGCCATCGCGATGTGGATGTCGGAGGCGGTGGTGCGGCATTCCAGCCACACGGTGTCCTGCTCGGCGGCCCCGGTGCGCCAGCGGTCGAGGTGCCGACCGTTCAGATCGTGGTAGCGGGCGACTCCCGCATTGGTGACGTCACCGTCGAGAGCGGATTCCACCTCCAGCTCGCCCACCCAGCCCTCGGCCGTGAACTCGGTTCGCAGGGCCGCCAGATGCGGATCGCCCATGTGCACCAGCCGGCACTGCACCACGGTGATCCGACGGCCCTGCGCGTCACACAGCCGCATCCGTCGCGTCAAGGTGCCGCGGTGCAGATCCAGGACCTGTCGGTACTCCAGCAGTGAGCCGTCGTCCGGGGAGAACCAGGGGCCGGGCGCGGTGCCGCCGCCGGGATCCGTGTCGGAGGCCGCGTCGCGGGCGCGAAAGCGCAACGGCAGCCAGTTCGGCAGGTTGACGATGTCCTCGTTCTCGACCGTACGTCCGGCTACGGTCGAGGTCAGTCGGTTGTAGCAGCCCGCCGCGTAGGTACCCGGATAGTGCGCGGGGCCCGCTGCCTCCTCGGGGGCGGCGCCGCGGGTGGCGAAATAGCCGTTGCCCAGGGTGCACAGCGATTCGCGCAGCCGCTCCTGCGCCGGGTCGTACCCCTCATAACTCCAGGTCCGGTCCGGCATCGTCAGCTCCCCTCACCGGTCAGCAGCTCGGCCAGGTCCCGGACCACCACGCTCGCGCCGTGTTCGCGCAGATCGGTGGCGCTGCTTGGTCCAGCGGTGCGGTCCACGCCGACCACCAGGCCGAAGCCGCCCCGGCGGCCCGCTTCCACACCCGCCAGAGCGTCCTCGACCACGGCCGCTTCCGATGCGGATACGCCCAGCCGCCGGGCGGCCTCCAGGAACATCGCAGGGTCGGGTTTTCCCGCCAGTCTCAATCGGGCGGCTTCCTTGCCGTCCACCACGGTCCGGAACAGATCCTGTACGCCCGCAGCCGCGAGGAGTTCGGGCGCGTGGCGGGAGGCGGAGACGGCGGCGCACGGCACACCGGCGGCGCGCAGCGCGTGCAGCACCCGTATGGTGCCCGGCCAGGCGGCGATGCCACCCGACCGCAGCTGCCGCGTGAACAGCTGCTCCTTGCGGGCGGCGACCGCCTGCACGGTGCCCGTTCCGGGCGGGTCGTCGGGGTCGCCCAGGGGAAGCTGCAGGTCGCGCGAGGCGAGGAAGGCGGCCGCGCCGTCGAGCCGGTTCCTGCCGTCGACGTAGCGCCGATAATCCTCCACCGGATCGAACAGGCGATCATGCCCCGCGGCCCGCAAGCAGGCGTCGAAAGCGGTCTGCCATGCGGCGGCGTGCACCCGGGCCGAGTCGGTGATCACCCCGTCGGTGTCGAACACCACGGCCCGCACCGACCGCAGGACCGGCAGCAGCGTCGGGATGTCGCGCGAGACGATCGGCGCGTCGGTCACTCGCGGGACGCCTCGCAACGGCCCCTCGGCGGCCTCCGCGAACGCCACGTTCACCTCCCCGGAGGTGACGTCCTGCCGGAGCAGCCGGCCGTGGTCGAGGACGACGGGCAGTCGGGCCCGGGTCCGGCCGAGGCCCCAGACGGTGCCGGCGAAGGCGACGGCGAGCGCGATCATGAGCTGCTCGTGGACTGCCATGACGGCCATCCCTTCCGGGATCTGGAGGAGGGACGCGGCAAGCGCGCCCGGTCCCCATGTTCCGTTGCCGCGGCCGGGACCGCAGGGGCCCGCAGTCCCGACGGACGGGCCGAACGTCCCTACTGCGAGGGCCCGGTCGGCCGATCGCGGATGTTCACGCCGCCCTGCTCGGTGCAGGCGCCGAGGCACGGCTCGTCGTCACACGGGACGCCGGCCCCACTCAGGAGCGGTCAACGCCCAGGCCCGTTCCCATTCCGCCATGCGCCGCCGATCGGCACCCCGGCGGACCAGTCCGCGCACCATGACGATCGCGAATGCCGCGCAGACGGCGCCCAGCGCACCACCGACCCACGTCAGCGAGATGAGCTCTTCGCCGGCCACGGGCGCCGGAACCTGCCGCCCGGTCCGATCCAGCCACACCGTGGCCCTCGAACCGCGCAGACTTCCGGCCTCCGCTTTCGCCATGCCGGTCCCCGCGGTTCCAGGGGCGCCGGTCCAGCGCACCTGGACGTCATAGCGAACACTGCCGCCGCCCACTCGCGGAACCGCCTCCGGCGCGTTCTCCAGCAGGACCGCTGCCACAGGGTGCCGTGATGCCCGCTGTTCCTTCGAGGCCTGGACAGCGGCGGTGTGGGCGGCGCGCCCGGCGGTGAGGGCGGCAGCAGGCAGACCGAGCAACAGGGCAAGCGCCGTCACCAGGTTCACCCAGCTCTCGATCACGTCCGAGCGGCGGCACAGCGGATTGCTCCGCCGCTGCCGCCACCGCAGCGGCCCCTTCACGGGGTCACGACCTCCTTGACCAGTTCGCGCGCCACGTCGCGCGCCCACAGCCGGATCTGCTCCGGATCGCGGAAGTCCCCGCCCCGGCCGGACTTGACGATCATGCGGGCCATCCGGCCCCTGGCACCCTCCTGCAGGCAGCCGCCGAACGTGACGTGTCCGCGGGCTCCGAGACTGTCGAGGAGGCGCTGGACCCCTGGCACCGGCGGGAGGAGGCGCTCGCCGGCAGTGCCGTCGAGAGGTCCGCTGCTGAACAGCCAGACGGGCCGCTCGACCAGGTCCGCCCGCTGGTGCCGGGCGAACCGGACCGCCTCCCGGCGCCAGCGGCCCGCGTACAGGGCGCTGCCCAGGACAACAGCGTCATAGGGGCCGACGCTCTCCACTTCGCCGACAGCCCGGGCCTCCGCCGTCAGCCCCTGCTCGCGCAGCGCCTCGGCGATCATCGTGGCGATGCCCGCGGTGGAGCCGTTCTTCGATGCATATGCGACGAGGACGCGTTCGGTCATCACATGTCTCCTCACAGCTTTCACAGCCGGCGAAGTGGAAGTCGGTAGGGCGCGGCAGTGCGTTCCGACACCGAGGTCGCCGGTGGCCGGCGGACCGGCTCGGTTCCAGTGTGAAGGCCGTGAACCCGCCGGGGGAGGGCCGCAGGACCCTGCCAAGGGACCGACCGGCCCCATGAAACCCGGTTCTCACGCGGTAGAAGGCGCTGCCGACGACCTCAGCAGCCAGTCCTTCCCTGGTCCTCGTACCGGCGCTCCACCGCGGCGACTAAAAGGCTCAGACGACCTTGAAGTCCTGGTCGACGAAGATGTGATGCGGCCAGTTGACGCCGATGCAGTGGACCTCGTACTCGCCGTTGCCCAGCTTCACGACACGGTCGACGACGCCCCCGGGTAGGCGGCCAGCGCGGCTTCCGTCGCCTTGTTCGCCGTCGTTCCGCTGACGATCGTCCCTTCCCCCTCCGTGTAGTCCGCCGGGATCGCACCGACCTTCTTCGCCGCGCTCGGTGCGCCTCGCTGGAAGTCGTGTGCGGCAGCAATCGCCGTACCGATGGCCGGCGTACCCCTGTCTCCACTCCGGGCGGCCATCAGCAGACAGCCGCGGCCAGCGGCAACGGCAACCCCACATCGCCCACGGCTACTTCGGCGGCCCCCAGGTCCGTCACGCTCTCGAAGAACCATTTGAGCGTTGAATCAATATGACAGATGTCATGGTCGG
Source organism: Streptomyces sp. NPDC045021 (assembly GCF_056432645.1). Taxonomy (NCBI): domain Bacteria; kingdom Bacillati; phylum Actinomycetota; class Actinomycetes; order Kitasatosporales; family Streptomycetaceae; genus Streptomyces; species Streptomyces sp. NPDC045021. The sequence continues at coordinate 3,381 of NZ_JBWKIQ010000028.1, read as the reverse complement.
ACCACGATCGAACATCTCTGGTGGCCACATCGTTCCCTGAACCAGACTCGTGCCTCGTACACGCAACACGGAATCCAACGTTCGGGGACAATCGTCATGAGCAGCATCACCGATCCACACGACGCGGCCACGCCCCCGGAGGCGACGACCGGGGTGGACGCGGCCGCACTCGCCGGGATCAAGCCGCTGCCGATCTGGTTCTTCGCTTCCGAGGGCATCGCGGCCGGCGCCTGGGACTTCCTCAAGGCCGACTCCGACTCGTGGATGATTCTCGCCGTGCTGGCTGCGATCAACATCGTCATCGGCGTCACCGTCTTCGCCAAACGCCGCAAGCTCCTCAAGGCCATGCTCAAGAACAGCCACACCCGCGCCATCTTCATCGGCCTGATCGGCCTGCGCCTGGGACTGCACGTGGCGCTGAACCTTGTCGGTGCCCCGATCACCACCGTCGCTGGGCACTGGGCCATGGCGGCCCCGATGAGCACGACCACTGTCGGCCTGCTGTGGTTCGACCAACGGACCTGCTTCCGCGCCCTCGGTCTCTCCACCGCCCGGCCCTGAACCCCAGCTCCCACGGGGCAGCAAGCCGAAACGGCCCGTCGACAAACCGACGGACCGTCTCGGAGGGTCGAGGTCGGTGCGGTCCGTTCCGGCTCTCGCTCATTCACCCGAATAGCGTGCGTGCCGCGAAGCCGGAATCCCGCTGCGTGTATTAAATCTGATTATCTCAAAGTATTGAGGCTGAGGTTACCGCAGCCGATCAACGAAAGGACACCCCCCATGGGATATGGCCACTCTCTCCCCAAAACCGGCGCCAGCGGAATTGCCTACGTCGGCGTCGCGGCAGTTCTGGGACTCTCCGGCCTGCTGATGAAGTTCCTCGGCCGCAAGCCGTCGGGCGCCATGCACCCCTGACACGGGGATCGCACACAGTGAGGTGCTCGGAAGCCGGCGGCTTCCGCGCACCTCACTCGTTCTTTGTTCAGGCGGGGCCGGCCTTGAGGGGCGGCTCTGTCTGCACGCCAGGTCCACCGGGGCCGGGCAGCAGGGCGACGGGCGGATCCGCCCGGCCCTTCTCGTAGACCACGACCCCCTTGGAGAGCCGCAGCGGCACGAGGATCAGTTCCACGACCATGGCCTTCCACTGGTAGCAGAAGTCGACGAGCTTCGTGAGGAAGACGTAGGGCAGGTTGCGGAAGACCTTCCGCAGGGGAAGCTTGCGGCGCCTCGCCGCGTACACCAGCGGCAGCCCGATCAGCAAGGTGCTGGACCCGAGCCACCACACAAGCCACCAGGTGAACGCGTCCGCCACAGAGAACCCCATGCCGGGGACCAGGAGCGGCACAAGCAGCCACAGCGGCACGGCGATCGTCTCCCACAGCTTGAGGAGCACCCAGAACGCCAGCATCGGCTTCTTGAACAGCATCCGCGGCAGATGCAGCCGAACGTTCTGAAAGTACCCCGCCGCCCACCTCCAGGCCTGCTTGCGAAGGTAGGTCAGATCCTCCGGATCCGCGGCCCAGGCAACCGCGTCACCGACGTAGGCGGCCCGGTGCCCGGCCATCTGGATCGACCACGTGTAGTCCATGTCCTCCACGATGGTCCGCTGCGGGAACCCCCCGAAGTCGACCAGCTCCTGACGCCTGAACACCGAGCAGCAGCCGGAGCAGACGACGGGGCTGTTGGCCAGGTTCTCGATCGGCCTGTTCCAGTGGAACCCGTACAGGTACTCCACCGAGCGGCCGCGCTCGGCCCACGTCCGCTCGAACCGGCTCTGCACGCAGCCCGAGGCGATCAGAACCGCCGGATCGTCGAACGCAGGCTTGATCTTCTCGATGTAGTCGTCGGCCAGGACCGTGTCGGCGTCCACCGCGAGCACCAGGTCGGTCCGACAGTGCGGAAGGGCGAAGTTCTGGGCCCTGGCCTTGCTGCCAAGGTTCTGCGGCGGCGTCAACACCGTCACACCGAACCGCGCGGCGACCTCACCGGTTCCGTCCCGCGACCCGTCGTCAATGACGATGATCTCCTGCGGAGGAACCGTCTGGCGCTGCAGCGCTTCCAGTGTGGCGGGCAGACCCTGCTCCTCGTTGTGCGCCGGCACGATCACCGTGAGCGTCAGCACTCGGTCACCTGCCGGAAGCCCGCCTGGCCGGCAGGCGTGCACCGCACAGGGGCAAGCCGGCCGTGCACATCTCTGAGACGGTGTCTTCGCATACAGGTTCCACAACGTGTCATGGTGGCCTTCCTTGCAGAAAGGGACGGGAGTCGCCGCCGGCAAACCCGGACGTGCCCTGGCTCGGCTTCATGGCGACACCTGAGTTGTAGAGGCCCGGCAGAGCGCTCCCCTGTAGGGCGCGCGATCCGATCAGGTGAACCGCCGCGCACCATCCGAACGCCGTACGCCGCCTCCCCGTCCCGGACGGCTCTGTGCGACAAACTGGAACCGACCGCCCCGAAGGGTCCATCAGCACGAGTGAGGGAGACTCCGATCGACAACGTTCCGCCCTGTGCCCCCCGCCGCGCACCACGGCGCGGCAGGTGGAGGAACACCGTCGGCAACGCCCTGATCGCCCTCGCCCTGGTCTCGGCACTGGTCGCCGTGTACTTCCTGTGGTGGACCGACGTCGTCGCCGACAGCTACAGCGACCAGGCGACCGGCAGGCTGCGCGCCGAATGGTCGTCCACCACGCCCACCGTCGGGCCGCCGACGGCCCACCACGGCCAGGAGATCGGCTTCCTGCACGCCCCGACGATGGCCGACCATCCGGTTCTGATCAAGGTCGGCACCGATCCCGACATCCTGGACCAGGGCGTGGCCGGCGTCTACGAACAGCCGCGCGCATCACTGCCGTCGGATACCGCCGGCAACTTCGCTCTCGCCGCGCACCGCGACGGTCACGGTGCGCGCTTCCACAACATGGACCGGGTGAAGGTGGGCGACCCGCTGGTCGTCGAGACCTCGGACCGTTGGTACGTCTACCACGTGGACGCCCTTCTGCCGCAGACGTCCAGCCACAACACCGGGATCGTCGGGCTCGTGCCGACCGGATCCCCGTACAAGCGGCCTGGGCGCTACATCACCCTCACGACCTGCACCCCGGTCTACACGTCCCTCTACCGGATGGCCGTGTGGGGCAGCCTCGTCCGAACAGACCCGATGGATTCCCAGCACACCCCGCCCGCCGAACTGCGCTGAACCCGGGTTCCCATTCCGGGCACCAGGCTAGGCGCCAGGCAGCGGCTGCACCGTCAGGCATCGGCCGTGTTTAGGGGCGGCGTCCAGCGGGGGGGGGTGCCCCTATGTCTTTGGTCAAGCCATCTGGGCGCTCGCAGGGGTCTCCGTGAGGAGCGTCCGTCGCCCGTGCCCGTGTCGGCCAGGTG
>NZ_JBWKIQ010000027.1:0-50836 GCF_056432645.1 Streptomyces sp. NPDC045021 | reverse complement strand
TTGTCGAGGCGCCCGCTCGGTGAGTTTCTCCAACCTGTGTGGTGTGTTGCGCTGCACCTGACCTGCTCAGATTGAGGTTGGAAAACGCTCAGTGAGGCTTTTCCAACCTCCGTCTGACGTCGTGTGGCCGGAGGCTGGTCGGCGCTCAGCGATGCAGGTTGCTCAGGATGTAGTCAACGACTGTTGCCTTCTCGGTGGAGGTCAGGGTGTCCCACCGCTTGTGGGTGGCCTGGCTTATGGTGCCTGACCAGGGGGCCTCCGTCTCGTGTAGGAGTTCGATCTGGGTTGATGTGCACCGTGGGCATGGAGGAGTTCCGGCGAAGGTGAACGGCGAGTGGTTGCTGTCCGGATCGAAGACGCTGCCGACCATGGTGCGGATGAGTTGGCCTGCGGCTATCTCTGTCATGTCGAGGGTTCGCCCGTTCTCGCTGACCAGGACCTGGATTTCCGCGTATGCCGGGTTGGTGGGTGCATCGAGGAAGACGGCCTCTGGGGTCGGGGAGATGCCGAGGAAGCTGCCGTAGCTGAACGACAGATCAGCCTCCGGGCAGGGTGAACTGATGGTCGCAGGAGCGGCAGCGGTAGTGCCATTCGGTGCAATGCATAACGTCATCATGCCGTTGCGAGGTGTAGGACCAGGACGGCCTTGACGATGGCGGTGATGCCGGTGGTGCTGCAGCGAAGCTTGCGCAGGAGCCGCCATGACTTGAGTGTGGCGTTGGCTTGTTCGCCGACGGCTCGGATCCTGACGCGGGAGGAGTTCACGGCGCGCTTTCCGGCTGAGAGCGTGGTCCATCGTCCGCGGTAGGGCACCCGAATCGTGCCACGTGCGCCCTGGTATCCCTTGTCGGCCCAGGTCTGCACGCCGGCGTCGGTGAGCGCGTCGATGATCCCGTGGGTCCGGGCCGCTTTGATGTCGTGGACGGCTCCGGGCAGCGCGGGCGATGCCCAAAGCAACCGTCCGAACGGGTCGGCGATCACCTGGACGTTCATACCGTGTCGCCGGTGCTTACCGGAGTAGTACGGGCGGTCGGCCGCGATGCGGTCGATGGAAAGCAGCGTGCCGTCCAGGATGACGAACGCCTTCGCCTTTGCGCTCTAGACGACTTCGGTGAGTGTGGGGGCCTGGGCGGCGAGGATGTCCACGGCCTCGCGGACGTAGCGGTAAACGGTGGCGATGCCGACCGTCAACGAGGCAGCGAGCTGGGCATAGGTGTCCCCGCAACGCAGATGTGGCAACGCGAGCAGAGCTTGGCGGCCCGCGGTCAGGCGTCGCCATCGGCTGCCGATCTGGCTCCGATGCGTGGACAACTTGCGGGCGAGGCACCGCAGGGTCGAGCTGGACAGATCGATGCCTGATGGGTAGACAGGCATTGGAGCTCCTGGCCGACATGGTTGATCTTGGTCGACAACCCGTCTATCAGGAGCTTCACCACTTCGTACAGCCCAGCTCAACAGTTATCCTGTCGCGCCATCAGGTTGGAAAAGGCTCAGTTGTGGACCTGCCGACTGATCGGCGATCTGATGTTCAAGGTGTCCCGCCCAGGCAACCTGGTCCCTCGTATGGTTCGCGGCTGTCAGGAGATGCTCGCGAGGACCTCTTCGGCGACCTTGACCGCCTGCTCACTGCCCCTCACACCTCCTGCGAGCGATGAAAGACCCTTGATGCGGACAGCTACTGCGATTCGTCGTCCGCCACTCCGCTCCGCGTACCCGGTGAACCACGAGGTGGCAGAGTCGCTCTGAGCGTACGTGAGCCATCCCGTCTCTCCGCTGATCTTGGATTCCGTCTCCCCTGGGCCGTGGGACACCACGTCGCTCGCCGCGGTCTGGAGTGCCGACTGCAGCGCATCGGCAGTGCGGCGGGAGATCGCCTGTTCAACACGACCGTCAGAGGCCTTGGGCTGTTGGGTGCTGCCATCGGCATTCGTCACTCGCTCCACCAACTGCGGGGTCACAAGTCTGCCCCCACTGGCAATCGCCGCCGCGACCCTCGCCATCTCCAGCGGAGTTGCCGCGACATCTCCACCCCCGATCCCTGTCAGAGCCGCCAGGGAAGGCGACAGGCTGCCTTTGGGGTAACTGCTCTCGGAGACCTGTAGCGGCATCCTTAATGTGCCGCCATTGAAGCCGAACTTCTCTGCCGCTGATCCGAGTTGGGCCGGACCGAGGTCGCGGGCCATCTTGGTGAACACATTGGCGCAGGAGTAGCTCAGCGCCACCCTGATTGAAGCGTTCTCGCACTGGGGGGACGCACCGGTCACGCGTGTCGTCGAGCCGGCAAGCAGGTAGCTGAGAGGGCTGACGCTGGCAACATCCACTGTCGTGTAGAGCCCCAACTCCAGGGCAGCGGCTGCGACAACGATACTGAATGTCATGCCCGGGGCGTCGGCCTGCAGTAGAGCTCGATTGAGCATAGGCGAACGCGCGTCCGCGTGGGCTGCCTTCCACGCCTTCGCGTCCTCGGGCCGTGTGCCGCTGAAAGCCGCAGGGTCGTATGAGGGCGTACTGACCACGGCCAGGAGCTTCCCGGACTCCGCGTCGAGTGCCGCAGCCGCGCCCTGCCGGTCACCCAGCGCAGCGAAAGCGGCTTTCTGGGCTGCGGGGTCGATCGTCGTCACGACGTCACCCGCTGTGGCGCCGGGCGCTCCGCCAGCCAGGACATCGTCGTACACAGCTTCCAGCCCTGAGCTGCCGTACATCATCGCCCGGTAGCCCGTGACGGGCGCGTAGAGGGTGCCGTCGGCATAGGTGCGCTCGTATGGAACCTTCGAATTGCCCGTGGGCTTCGAACCTGTGACGGCCTTCCCTCCGACGAAGATGTCGCCCAGTCCGCGGCGTGACGACGGGGAAGTGGGCTTGGCCGAGGACCTGTCGGCAGAGTCGATGTGTGAGCCCTGGCTGCACCCGGTCGCCAAAGCGGCCAGCGCGGCGAGAATCCCCGAGACGCGGAGCGCTCCTCTGATGGTTGGGTGCATGACGGACAGCCTACGGAAGGCTGCGGAGCCAGCGGCTTGATATGCGCTTATTTCCCGGCCCATTACTGCCCATGTCGTGCCAGGATCTACGTAATGCGCCCCGAGCGGGGGCCGGGGCGGGGCGGCACTGATGGAAGAGTTTCTGCAAGGCATTCCGCAGCCTGATGGCCTGTGGAACTTCGTCCTCAACGCCACCTTCGGTCCAGGCATCGCACTCACGGCGTACCTCCTCTACGGCCTCGTGACCGCATGGTTGGGCACCATCAGGTCGACCATGACGCTCGCTCGCTGGCTGGGCGGGGCAGCGCGTGACGTCCGCGTCCGGCTGGTGGAGATGTCCTCGACGCAAATCACCGCGGCAGTGGTCCTGTCGGCCCTGCTGGTGCTGGTGCTGTGCGGCTGGCTGGTCGGCGTCCTCGTCATCGGGAACCTGATCTCCTTCGCCTACAAGCAGAACGGCCACGACTTCCTGGAACTCCAGGCACAGGACGCGGCGTCGCTCGTGGACTGGTTACAGTGGACCACGTTCACCAAGGCATACCTCATCGCGGCGCTGGCCGTGCTGCTCATCGCCGTCGCCCGTCGGGGGGATCCGAACCTGCGCTTCCTAGCGTTCCTGATCGGCATACCAACGATGCCATGGGGGTTTTCGATCGCCCTGCTCTCGGGGTTCGAAATCATCCTGGGCTTCTTCGCCTGGATGGGGACCGGCACTTACTCGGTCGGGGCGGGGTTTGCCTGGCACCTGGTCTTCGCCGGGATCATCGCCGCCTACCTCGGATCCTGCGTTCTTGCCCTTCGTGCTGCCAAAGTCCTGGGCCGCTTATGGCTCGCACGGCAGTGAGCGTTTGCAGCATTGCCTCTCCAGGGTGAGGACGGCCTTGGTCATGAGGTCATGCAGTTGGGGCTGATGCGGAATCTGCGGAAGATCTGCCAGGACTTCAGTCGTGCCATGCCTCGTTCGACGGGCGCTCGTACCTGGGCGAGGGCGCGGTTGAGGGTGCGCTGGTGGGGGTGAGTTCACCGCCGGGTGGGCGTCTGAGGCCGGTGGTGACCCAGGGGCCGGCGCCCGTGTAGGCACGGTCAGCGAGGATCGGGACGCCTTATCGCTCGCAGATCCGGACGATACGATGGCTGCGGGCTGCGGTCAGATCGTGGGTGCGGCCCGGCAGTGCGGGCGAGATCCACAGCACCTCACCGGCGGCATCGGTGACGACCTGCACGTTCACGCCGTGCCGACGGTGCTTGGCCGAGTAGTCACCCCGGCTGCCGCCGACACAGTCGCTCTCGGCGAGGGTCCCGTCCAGCAGGACGAAGTCCGGGTCTTTGTAGCTCAGGGTGGGTCCTGTTCGTCCAGATCGTAGTCCGGGAGGTCGGCCGGGCGCACCACGACCGGACGCTGCTCCCCCAGCGGCCGCCCGCCCGGCCGGCTGGGCCAGGTCTCCACCGGCAGATCGAGGAGCGCTCTGACCACTGCCACCTGGAGGACCGCCGGGCGGTCCGGTTCGTCGCAGCGGCGGAACGCCTCGGCGAGCGGGGCGCTCAGCCGCACCGGTAGTTCGCCGAGGCGGGTGCCTTCGGCGCCCTCGGCCACCGGTCGGACGTCGCCCGCCGCGTCCACGATGGCGATCCGCCAGTCGTAGCTGTCCCGCTCCCGGCCGCGGCGGTCGATCTCCAGCAGCACCGAGGGGTACGAGACCGCCTCGTGGGCGGGCGGACCGCCGACGCCCGGGGTCCGCACTCCGGACGGGCCGGGGTCCGTCCTGCGGTCGTTGAGCCGGGCGAGCCATTCGCGGCCCAGCTCGTTGCGGAAGCCACGCGACAGGTCCCGTTCGCTCGCGGCGACGGCCGCCGCCCAGTTCCACAGCCGGCGCTCGGCGCCGTGCGCCGCCTCGTACGGGCGCTCCGCCGTCGCCGCGCGCACGCAATAGCGCAGGATGGTCTCCAACTCGCTCTGACCGCGCCGCAGGTCGTACAGGAACCCGAGGCCGTCGCGCCAGGAGCGCGGGGCGACCGGGAGGAAATCGCGGGACTGGCCGCGCAGTTCGTTGACGGTCGCCAGCAGGCTCCAGGTGCTGACCGGCGGCGGGAGCTCGGCGAGCAGCCCGAGCAGCTCGGTGCGCATCCCGGCTGAGAGGGCGCGCCCGGCAGTGGCGCCCAACAGGTTGTGGGCGTCGGTCCAGGTCGTGACGTTGGTGTTGGCGAGCCGGTGGCGGTCGGCGTGGTGCCGGTCGTGGGCGTGGACCACTCGCTGGAAGAGGTCGTCGGCTTCGGCCCCTACCGGGCCCTGCGGCAGTGGCAGGCCGCGCAACTGCACGACGGATATGGCCAGTCCGCCGTCCTGGCCGCCGCGCCGGGCCTTGAGCACGCCGATCACCTCGCCGCGCGCGAGGTCGACGACCGGGCCGCCGGAGGCGCCCGACGGGATCTCGTCCTCGTTGCCGAGGCGGAGCTTGCCGTCCTTGCCCAGTTCGCCGCGGATGGTGCACCGGCCGCTGACGTCCTCGACCTCGCCGTCGACCTCCATGCAGCCGAAGAAAGCGACTTCCTTTCGGGTGAAGACCTTGGAGGTGCGTTCGGTGAGCCAGACGCAGGCGTGCGGCACGGGTTCCAGCAGCCGGATCAGCGCCAGGTCGGGGGCCGGCCACAGCCCCGGGCCGGGATTCGCCGTCGGTTCGGCCCATTCGACGCGGCCGCGGACCGTGCGGCCGTCGAAGGTGATGCCGACCTCGCGCCCACCGTCAGCCACAGCGCCTCCCTCGCCCCGGAGCGCCACATGGGCGCAGGTGAGCACCCAGTTGGGGGCGACGAAGAAGCCGCTGCCCCATGGGCGGACGGCGACGTCCCCGGCGGACGGACCCCCGGACCCGTCCGGGGCATACCCGGACGGAGGGGCATGAACACGTACGGTGGCGGCTCTCACCAGGGGCGCCAGGGTCTCGAACGGATCCGAGTCCTCGTCCTGTTGCACGTCTGCCCACAGTCCGGCGCGGCGGTCGCTGAGTGTGCCCAAAGGCGGATGCTCAGGTTGCTCAGCGGCCAGTCGGTGGTCAGTCGGAACTTCCCGTGTTGAGTTCACCAACGATGTCGTCGTACCGTCGATTAGGGCAGTGGCAACAGCTTGGTACTCCACGTCGAGCCCTGCGAGCACTGTGGCCGCGACCCGGGCGAAGGGCAAGCTGGCTTCCGGTAGGCTCCAGTTGCCGACTGCGGCGGCGGAGGGGATGAGCGCCCGGAAATTGAGAGTGCCGCCAAACCTCTGAGCAACCTTTCCGGAAATCCTGCTAATTACATTCAGTACGTGCAGCGACTCACGCCGCGTCAGGGTACTTAGCAGCTTTTCGCGGACGCCGGGACGGAAGTCGTACAGCGTTAAGTCCGGGTCGTCGTCGGGGCCGGTGTCCTCCTGACTCGGTGCGAGTAGGCCGGAGAGGAAAAATTCCGCGAGATGGGCAGCTGTAGAGCGAGGCATCATCGCGTTTTGAACCAGGCGCATCACAGGCAGCACTAGCGGAGCAGCCGCCAGGTAGCTGGCCAGCTCAAACGCTCCGATTGATGCCTCACCTCGAAATCGTTCGACGAACGTCCCTGCATCGATCTCCTGCGGCCGCACGCTCTCAGATTCCTCAGCGACATGTTGCTCGCTCTCCGCCAGAGGGGAGACATGGAGGGCCATTAGAGGTGTCCAGCCCGGGGCACTTCCCGCTATGAGCTTGGCCCAGGGGCCGATCCAATCCGGTCCCAATTCAAGCACGGGGATCCAACCACCCCGCTGGTTTCCTTTGACGGTCCCGTGGGTGGGCGTCTGAGAGCGGTACCGTGGGAGCGCTCGGCCCGAAGGATCCGACCGAGCTAGTACCGGTGCTGGCACCAGACTTGTGCGGTGCCAGAGGCTGCGCGGCAACACCTGGAGCACCGCCACGGGGCGGGTACGGGACCACTGGTCAAGCACCGCACGGAATTCGGGGCTGTGCCACGTATCTCCGACACCGTCCGTGAGCAACAGGAGCAACGTTCTACCGCTAGGATCATTCAAGTGTTCCGCGGATACGGTCCTCTGGGCCCCGGTGCGGAAGACGTGGTGGAAGGGCGACAAGTGCGGTACGGAGCCGCTGGTCTCCAGCGACCAGGTGCGCTTCATACGGAAGGCACCGTGGCTTTCGAGCAACTCCTTCAGTTCACAGGCAAGCCGACGCCAGATCACCATCGAGGGCCCGGCGTCCACCACAAGGTCAACGGAGAATCGACGCTCGGTGCGTGGGTGCCATGCCGGCATCAGTAGTGATGTCTCGCCTGTCGCCGCCGCCGTTGCGACCTCATCCAACACCGGTGGACCAGGTGCCCGAACGCGCCCTTTCAGCGGACGCAGAGCCCGTGAGATTGCCAGCAAGTCGGTCAGTGCGCCCTCGCGGTGGACCCTTACGACAGCGGCGGGGATGCCGGTGACGTTATGGCTTGAATGACCCAGCACCCCAGCCTGGCGAGTAGACGCCGCCGCGTGCAGTGGAATGTCGGACCGAACGGGGGTGGGTTTGGAAGGGACCTCGCCGGGTCGGCCGGACTCTGTGAAAACCTGCGGCAGGCTATCGCCATCCGCATTGTCCTGGGGGAGGCTCCGGCCGATGAAACGGGCGACCCACAACGCGTCTGCCAGATCCTGAGCGGTCGGTGGGCTGTCCCCAGCCAGAAGTCGGTTCATGCTCCGTGCTAGCTCGTCGCCCACGAGTCAGCCTTCGTTGAGGGGACGCAATAGGTGATTAATAATCAGATCTCGCTCCTCGGGGTCGTCCCAGATACCCTGTGCCGCTCGCACCGCGTTGAGCAGCTGGTCATTGGCGAGTTCCGCGCCGTCCTCGTCCTGCTTGCGTAGAAACTCCGTAATGAGAGCGTCTCGGATCGCCGATGAGGGCCCCTCGACCGCTGGCAGATGCGCTGCCAACAGACGGCCCAACTTGGCGCGGTCTGGCTGCCGGATCTCTAGACGAACACATCGACGTAGGAATGCGGGCGGGAACTCGCGCTCCCCGTTGCTGGTCAGTACCACAACGGGGAAGTCGTGGCAGCGGACCCGGCCTCGTCGCAGCTCCGCCCAGCCTTCGTCGTCAGCGGTCATCACCTCGGCTGTGGCTTCGTGCAGGCGGGCGAGCTCGGGGACTATGAACTCGCCCTCCTCGAAAACGTGAAGCAGGTCGTTCGGAAAATCGACATCACTCTTGTCGATCTCGTCGATCAGCAGGACACGCGGAGTGCGCCACGGGAGAAGAGCAGTACCGAGGGGGCCAAGACGGAGATAGCGCCCAATGTCAGGCGGCTGCAATCCGGTATCCGTATGACCGCCATGGTTTCCATGACGGTGTGCCAGCCGCTCACGTAGTCCGACGTCTTGTAGCCGTCCGATCGCATCGTACTGGTATTGGCCGTCTTGGAGGGTGGTACGGCTAGTGACGGACCAGCGAAGCACGGTGCCTAGTTTGAGTTCCTGGGCGATGCTGTAGGCCAGGGTCGACTTTCCGACTCCTGGACGACCGGTTATCAGCAGAGGCCGGCGCAGGAGCAGTGCCATGTTGACCAGGTGGATTTCCTCACGGTCCGCCTGGTAAAGGGAGGCCTGGAGGTGACGACCTAATCGGCGGCGCTCGGCGGCAGCCGACGCCGGCCTGGGCAAATCCAGGAGTTCGGCGTCTTCCACTCCGTCGGAGAATGATCGCCATGGCGGGGCGCTGGGCAACCGATCAATGCCGTCATGTGGTTCGGCGGCACAGCGGTACACCCACCAGTCCGGCACTGATCCCATCGCCGTTGTCGCGGAGAGGGAGTCGCGGCCGTTCTCGACAAAACCGTCCGCGGTCATCTCTGTCGCCTTCCATCGCTTGGTGGCCTCACGGTCGATCCACATCCGGCGTCGGAGCGGCGAGTGCGGTCTCCCGGTAGATGCAATCGGGATCGTCCCAGAGCAAAGTCAGGTGGTTGTGCATGTCCGCAAGATCGTCGCGGGGAGCGGTACGCCGCCACAACCGCAGGCGAGTGGGCAGATCAACGAGTCGTTCCGGAGCGAGCTCAGTCACTCGCTGGGCCAGTTCGCAGGGATCACCGTCGTCCCGTCGCCACATCATGCAGGGCACTCCTTCGCAAATAGCTTCCTGAAGGCTGAGAGAGTGTCTGGGATTCTTGTGGTCATAGGCGAACGCCAGCCCGAGTCCGTTGCTGTCGGGATGGTTGTCGAGCCACGTTCTGACCTCCCCGTCCCTGCCTTGGAGGTACAGCACGTCTCCGTGCGGTTCGAGCGACGCGTCGGGGCCCAGTGCGAGCCACCCAATGATGTGGTCGGGCCCGCGTTGCTGGCTGCTCTTCTGGAAAGTCTTCCAGCGGCGGACCCAGTCCCGATGCCAGGACGGTCGCTCAAGTCGGTCCAGCGAGCGTACAACCACGGGGTATTTGTGACCGAGTAGATATTCCTGGCCGTCGGACAGCCAACGCTCCACCGGATGTCCGAGTAGAGACCAAGGCAGGAGAAACTCCACCTGAACGCAGTCGGCGTCGTCCAGACGGGCAGCAAGGTCAGACCATTCTACGAGACAAGATCGGCCGAGCTGCTGCAGGTTCCGCAGTGTGAAGGGCTGCGGCGCTTCCCTCCTGCGTGGTCGACACAGACCGGAATCCGTCCGGTCAAAGAGCGCCCCGTCGAGGTGGTACTCCTGCTTGCCCGGCGCTGTCTCGCGCAGCCGTATCTGGAGTACCCGGCGGTTCACTGACGGTGTCACACGCCGACCACGGTCGGCCAATCGTGTGCGCAGGCGAGGTGCTAGCCCCATTTCATGTGCAGCCACCTCAATGTGACCACGCAACAGTGCCGCGTCGTCGCTGTGAAGGGTGCCAGCCAATTCCGCCAAGAACCGCAAGACCAAGGGGGGTCCCGGCTCGGAGGGAATCCCCTTGGCGATGTTGTCGTTGCTCCCCCGCGTGCTGCGTGCGTCGCTCAGACGTCGCACCATCTCCGGTACGGTCTCGGTGCCACGCAGCCCGGTGGGCTCACCATGTAGGAGCGCGCAGTGCAGCGCTTCACCCGCCTGCGACACCGACACCCTGGACCTCATCGTTTCCATCACCGCGACGATCGCCCGCAATCGGGGTCCCGGCAGTCGTCCTGCTGGTGCCAGTTCGTCGACAAGATCATCCAGTTGGGCCATGGCGGCCTCCTCGCCGCGCAAGAACCGCAAGGTATCCGCCAGTGCACGAAGTGCCGCATCGGGCGTTCTGTGCTGGTCTACCTTATGCACCAGTGCCAGGATTTGATTCCGCGGGTGCGGGTGGTGAGGTACCGCGAAGGGAGTGCCTTGGCTACCGAGTCGCTTTCCCATAGCACCGACGACCTGCTGGAAAAAGTATGGATCGTGCAGGTCGAAGAAGGCACCGCATGCCTTGCATAGCCGGTCGATGTCCCATGCGCTCCAACTGTGTGGCTCCGGCGCGGGGTGGCCCCGCATCCCTGTTTCCCCCGGCGTCACCGCGGACGGCCAACTATCGCTTGCAGGTCAGCGGTGGCCGCGTCATCGGGACGCAGTGCGGCGACCGCATCACAGAATGCGGCCACTGCCGCCCGTGAGTCGCGATGCGACCTGCATCGCTCGACTATCTCCATCAGATGATCACGCGGATGCGCCTTGTACCCAGCTGTAAAGCCGGCCTCCGGAGCCAAGGTGCTTCTCATCATGCTCACCACCATGAGCCGGAATCCTGCATCGTCCATGTCGGAGACGCGCTCGGCTGCGGCAACCACGGCCAACGTGTCGGGGAAGACATAGGGACTCGCTTTTTCGTCACCTCCGACCGGAGGGGGCGCAAAGAGGGAACTACGGGCGGCGCTGTTGGCCGTTGGTTCAGCGGGAACGCCGAATACGGTGCTGTCCTCGATTGGCCGACGGACGCCGTCAGATAAGCCGGTATCTAAGGAAGTCAGCAGGAGCAGACGCCGGAGGGTCGTGTAGGTACGGTGTTCATAGGTATCCGGCCGGGCGATGCTGGAATGATCTCCGGGAAGGACTCCGGCGTCAGGGAAGACACTACGTGCCGACGCGGTTGGAACAATGTTGTCACTCTCGCCGGCGTATACCGAAAAGGGAATTGGGCAGGTACGGGCAGTCACGTGGTCAGCATTGACAATATCGCGCAGCACAGTGCGCTGGGTGTCAGTAATTTTCTCGTCGAGCGGCCGCAGTTGGCGTTCTTGCGCATTGCGTCGCATCATGCGCCGACGCATCGTCAGGGCAATCTGAGCGCCGTTGTTGGGACTCGCCAACATCACAACCCGGCGGATGCGCGTCAGATCCGCTCCCCGGCCTTCGGCGAGCATCCGTGTCAGGTAGCGCTGGATGATGAGGCCACCTTGACTGTGGGAGACGAGCAGCAGGCGCCCGAAGACCTGCGCTTCGGTGTCCAGGAACTCCTTCAAACTGTCGGCGAGCACGTCGAACGTTGGGAGACTTCGACGGGGATCGAACGACCATAGGCCCGTGGCGTAGTTGAAGGGCAGCGTCTCGACGAAGTCGAGGCCAGCGTCCCCGGAGATCAGTGATTGAAGTGAATCCCACATTGCCGCCGACGAGTTAAATCCGTGGACGCACACCAGACCCAGCTGTCGCTCCCCCGTCGCTTCACTCACTGGTGCCCGCCCCTTTCGTGAGCATGCTCCGCTGCTGCCAAGCTACAGAGGCGGGCCGCTGGCCGGGGCGGAATGGCAAATACATCGGACGGACATCCGGCTCGTAGCTGCGACAGAGCGATGGCTGCGTACAGACAGTTGCGATGTCGTCTTGAGCCGTCGCCTCCCCCAGGGACTACGGACGGTTCATCTGAGACACCGTTCCGACCTGCACTTTTGGTGTTCGGACCGGTTGTGACCTGGGCGGATGGCCAGCTCCCGGCGTAGAGCGTCGCGTTGTCGAGAAGCCACCGGATGGCGTCGTCGAGCTGCTGCAGCCGACGGTTCCGCTCACCGGTCAGCCGCTCACGCATGACGCCCGTGCTCTCGGGATCGTCAGTCGGCGGAAGCACGAACTGCTACAGCAGGCGGCAGGCGTTGATCCGCAGCATGGTCGCGCCGGGGGCGCCCTAGTACTCCAGCCGTAGTTCGTGATCTCGATCGTGAGGGGCGCCGAGGAGGCAGCTGGCAGCGTCGATCATCCGGGCGAGACCGACCACGCCGTCGCGGGCGTCCGTTCCTTCTCCGCCTACCCGAGTCCACCGAGACGGAGGGCGTTTCTTATCTCGCTGAGCTTCGCGGTCGTCGCCCGGGTCCACTCCTTCGCCTGCTCACCGAGACGGATGGCGTTCTCAATCTCGCTGAGTTTCGCGGAGGACAGAACGCCCGCTCGCTCGATCAGGTCGTCCCGGGACACGGTGGTCAGCCACGTGCAAGGGGTGAAGCCCGGACGCGGCAACGCGAACCGCAGCACGCCATCAAAGGCCAGTCCTTCCATGGCGCCTACTGCCACTTCGACGCCCAGACCGGTGATGTCAACACCCGCCCGAGGGACGACCTGCATCACCCAGATCCCGGACGCGTCGTCTCCCGCCAGCAGCACGACCGGCCGCCGCTCGTCGAACTCCACCCACCAGACTTCGCCACGTTGCACATGTCCTCCTGGCACAGGAACGGCGGGCGGACGCTGCGCGACCCCGACGCGCTGTGGAGACGGGTGCGGCCACCCGTTGATCATCGGTGTGTGAAGACAAACGATCACGCGGTGGCCGCAGGTCACAGCGTAGACCCTGCCCGCTGGCAGGAGGCGTTCGAGGGCCTGATGAGCCGGATAGCGGGACGGTTCACACGGGTCGAACCCCGGTTCCGGGTCAGGAAGTTGGTGCTCGGACTGCTGTCGGACCTGCCGCGCAAGAACTGCTGGACCATCGCCGAATGGGCCGGGGAGAGGACCCCGGACGGCATGCAGCACCTGCTCGGCCGGGCCAAGTGGGACGCCGACCGGGTCCGCGACGATGTGTGTGACTACGTGGTGGACCACCTGCACGACGACGAGGCGGTACTGGTGGTCGACGAGACCGGGGACGTGAAGAAGGGCACCGACACGGTCGGCGTCCAGCGCCAGTACACCGGTACCGCGGGCAGGATCGAAAATGCCCAGGTCGCCGTCTACCTGGTCTACGCCGGCCGGCGCGGGCACGCGGCAGTGGACCGGGAACTGTACGTCCCGCGTTCATGGACCTCTGACCCTGACCGCTGCCGGGATGCCGGACTCGACCAGGACACCGCCTTCGCCACCAAGCCGGAACTGGCCACTCGTATGGTTGCCCGGTTCCTGGACGCCGGCCACCAGGCCGCATGGGTCGCCGGCGACGAGGTCTACGGCGGCAACCCCAGGCTGCGAACCGCACTGGAGGAACGCGGCACCGGCTACGTCCTCGCGGTGGCCTGCTCGCACGAAGTCACCACCGCGGCGGGGAGGTTCCGTGCGGACACCCTGACCAAGAGGTGCCCAAACGGGCTTGGCAGAAGCTCTCCGCAGGGGCCGGGGCCAAGGGCCACCGTCTCTACGACTGGGCAGTCATCGACCTCGCCGACCCCCGACCCGGGAGTCGTCAGCTGCTGATCCGCCGTAACCACAGCACCGGCGAACTCGCCTACTACCGCTGCTACTCGCCCGCACCCGTGCCGCTGACCGTGCTGGTCAGAGTCGCTGGATCAAGATGGCGGGTGGAGGAGTTCTTCCAGTCGGGCAAGGGCCTGGCCGCACTCGACGAGCACCAGGTCCGCCGCTATGCCTCCTGGTCCCGCTGGGTCACCCTCGCCATGCTCGCGCACGCCTTCCTCGCCGTCGTACGCGCAGACGAGCACACCCGCCCCGCACCCGATGCCCTCATTCCGCTCACCTGCAACGAGATCCAGCGCCTGTTCATCACACTCGTTGTCCGACCCGTCCACGATGCCGCCCACCGGCTCGGTTGGTCCGACTGGCGGCGCCGCCACCAGGCCCGATGCCAGGCCAGCCACTACCGTCGACAAGCCACTCAGGCATGAAGATCACGATCTACGGCTGGAGTACTAGCCGGCGCGCAGTTCCCGCCCGACCTTGTGCAATGGTTCGCAGGAGTCGACTCCGCAGTTCACCACGCTGAGAACTGCTGGCTGAGCATCCATCTCAACTCCTGACTCCAGGTGTAGCGGTCAAACTCTAGGCGACCGTCCTGGCCAGGAACGTGATTGTGAAGCTGGATAACCTCTTAAACCTGCCCACTCCGCTTGCTCCGGGTCCTCGGACGTCCGTGGACCCTTGGAAGTGCCGGTATGACTGCGCGCTTCGGTTGGCGAGTTGAGCGTCTGCTGGGCCGGTCCGCGTAGGCATGCTGGAGCCGGCTCACCGCGCGTTTACGCCTCAGAGCAACCGCTCGGCCGTCGCTGCCCGTACTCGCAACGTGTCAGCCTCCTTGTGCTGCCCCTGAGCGGCCAGGATCCGGGCCCGATACTCCATCGCATACCCGTCGCCCAGCTCCTCGGCGCGTAGGAACGCCTGCATGGCCTGCGCCAGGTCACCACCGTCCCGGAAGGCCACGCCCAGCGCAGTGATCGGGAACGCCTCGTCCTGCGCGAGGATCACCGGCGCCCAGCGCTCGACGCCGACCGCGTCGCCACGGTCGAGCGCCTGCCGGACGAGGCCCAGCATGGCGTCCGGATCACCGAACGCCGCAGCCTTCTCCCAGGCCACCTGCGCGCGGTTCGCGTCACCGGCCGCCGCGTGCAGCATGCCCAGGTTGTAGCCGGCAACCACGTTCCCGGCTGCCCATGCCCGGTTCCACCAGTGCAGCGCGCCGACCGGGTCGCCCTGCAGATGCAGGGCCGCCGCCAGGCTCCCCATGGCCACGTCGTCGCCCAGCTCCGCCGCAACCCTCAGGTCGGCCAGCTCCTCGTCCGATGGCATCTCAGCGCTGCCGACCGGCAGCCGGCTCGACACCAACTCCTCGACGGGCTCCGACCGCCGACGCAACCACCAGGCCATCAGAAGCCACCCTGGTTGAACAGCCGTACCGATCCCCGGCACGCGGGCAAGCGAACATCTATCATCCGTCGATCATGCCAGCCGCGACTCCGCAGCCTCAGCTACCTGGTCGCGCTCGTACTGGTAGTCGGTATACAGCGCGACCAGGTCAGCGGTGACCGGCACAGAGTGGTGACGGCGGGACTTGGCCAGGGCGCGGTTGGGGTTGTCCATGCGGCGATGGACATGCACGTGCGGACCTTCCACACCACAGCCCACAGCGCGCGAGGAGGCCAGCAGATGCATGTCGCTGCGGTGCAGGCCCAGCGCCTCACCGATCCGCAGCCCCGTACACGCCAGCAGCGCGATCAGGAAACGGTCCCGGGCACTCGGAGCCGCAGCGATCATGCGGCGGATCTGCTCATCGCTGAGGTCCTTTTAGCCTGGCTCGGTGACCTTGAAGCGGAACGCGGCAGCCTCGACGTGGCGCCGCTGTGCCAACTCGCCGGTATCAAAGCCGGGCGGAGTGAAGCGCAGCAGTTTCGGCTGGGACAGCAGCCCAGCCGTGTCGGCCGGCATCCAGCCGTGCACAGCACCGCCACAGCCGCTCCCCCGTGAACCCCGCCCGCCGCAACGCCTCATCGGTGACCGTACGGTTCCGGACCGGCAACGCCTCCATTCCCAGGGACAGCGCGGAGGCGATCTGGAACGCCTGGACGGGGCGCGGCGCCAGCGCGGCAACCGCGCGATGGATCAGCACGTCGGCGGTCCGGGCGGCCTCCCCGCAGTGCAACCACAGGATCAACCCCGTGTCGTCCTTGGGCCGGACGGCGTAAGACACCACGCCGAAGACAGCTCCGGTGTCCTCCACGGCCACCTCGGTGTTGAGCCGGTCCAGTGCTGCCCACCACTGCGCATCGACCGGCGAGCGGCCCTCCAGCGCCTGGTGGAGCATCGCGGGAGTGGTCGCAGGCTGGCCGGGCAGGCGGTCGGCGTTGATCAGGCGGAGAACGGCCGTCTGGTCGGCCGGGGTGTACGGGCGCAGCGTCACGCCAAAAGGGATGCTCACGGACACGACCCTGGCCGGAAAGACCCCTTCTGTCCAGGGTGCGGGGCGCGCGCCGTGCGGTGCAACCGCCCCCACTGGTTGGGGTGGTGTCAGTCGATCCGGGCTCCGTGCTCGATGGCTCCGAGCAGCCATCGCTCGATCGCGGACACGACCAGAAGCACAGCCGTGTCGTTCTCCCGCGCGAGGTGCGCGCGGTCGACCAACCCGGTCTCTGTCACCAGCAGCGGGCCACTGGCGTCCAGTCCTGCGGCCTCATGGGCCATCGCCGCGCTGTAATACTGCTTGTCCCGGGGCAGCGCCCCGATGGCACGGTCCGGGAGCAGCGACAGCACCAGGGACTTGCAGCGCCAGTACCCGGACGGCAGATCCGGCCGGTAGCGGTCCGCGAGCGGTACCGCGAAGGCCGCCGATAGGAACTGCTCCCCGTCCTCGACTACGTGGCCGCCAGGCAGGGCGCCGGACGGCTACGGATGATGACGAGCTGGAGTAATTGGGGCTGACTGGGAGGCCGCGCGGAAAGCCCTGTGGGCGCACCCGGAGCATGCGGCGATCCTGACCGGCGGGAGGTGGCCGGCGCTCAAGCAGCCCGCAGAGGCGCCGGGGTGGGAGAACGCGAAGGGGTGAGGCCCACCGCTACCACGGGCCGGCGAGTAGAACTGCCAGCTCCTCTGGGTTGAGCGCCGCATCGCGTAGCAACCCGCGCCAGACGCCGTACTCGAGCGCGACCTCCGCGGCGAGAGCGGGGTCTGCCCAGGCCTCCTCGGTCATGCGCGGCCTGGGCGGGATGCCCGGCGGCAGGTTCGGGCCGACAGGCCAGCCCATGTCCTCCCCGTACCCGCCGACGTTGAACCGGGGCAGTTCCGTATGGATGGCCAGCCGTTCGGCGCCTGAGGCGCTGTCCTCGCAGTCGAACCATTCGACGGCTTTCTCGACGACCTGCGGCCACCACCACGCCCACGTCCCGTGTTCCTTCCAGCGGCGCTTGGGATCCAGGCTGATCCCGACGTAGAGGAGTACGCCGAAGTAGTCGTACAGCCGGTACAGGCAGGTGGGGGCGGCGGCTCGGCGGGCTCGACGCTCATCGAGAAGGCCTTCGTAGCAGGCGGGGCACAAGCCGTTCGGTGGGAAGCCGGGCTGCTTCTCGTCGCGGGGCCCGGAGCACAGGGCGCACATCTCCATGCTGGGCATCGTCCCGCGCTGCACTGACAATGCTGTGGCCCCGCGCCTCTCAACTGACGGGGGCCGCCCGAAGCGCAGCCAGCGCTGATGGGATGCTCCAGGGTACGAAGAGCCGCTGACAGCGGCGGGCTGCGAGGGGTGCTACTTCTTCCAGTGATCCAGGTAGCCGTGCTCTGCACCGCACCGGTTCCACGGTGGCATCAGCACCGCTCCGTCCTTGCATACGGCTGTGCGACCCTGACTGCTCTGGCGATCATCCGAACCGACAAAGATCGTGTACCGCGAGGCACGCAGCGACGAACACCGCCTTGGCCCCTAGCAGGACTCGCATCGCCCCCCTGTCGGGACTCCGATACCACGGGGGGACGTAGCGGGGTCTGGGTTCATGGTCCCGCATCTGGACGGTTCGCGGCCCCGAAGTGTGGGCTTCAACCCCGCACGTAATATCGAACACATGACCGAACCGGAGCCGAGCCGCCTAGCCAACCTGCGCGCCGTCGAGACCTGGCTTCAGTGACACCTCGACCGCACCTGGCAAAACATCCGCGACGAGGAAGCCCGGCTCGCCCGCGAGCAGGCCGCCACCAGCTGGTACCTCCAACACCTCCCCGGTGGAGACGGACGGCACGGGCGCGGGGTGCTGCACCGGCGCGGGTGCGCGTTCGCCGAGGGCACCAAGGTCGGGCGGGGTGAGGCTGTGGCTGCGCTCGGCGAGGAGAGCGTGACCACGTGCGAGGTATGCAAAGCCCGAGGTGGGGCTGCGGGGGTAGGGCCTTCAAGCGATCAAATCACGCACAGAAGCGGACAGATACTGTCTGCGGGCCGTCGGTTGCTTCGGCTCGGGCTACCGTCCGGCCATGAGCAACTACACAGGTCAAGCCATCGCCATCATGAACGACGGGTCTGAATTCGAGGTCACTGTCGACTTGCGGAGGGACACCACCAGCGCGCTCATGAGCTGGGACGGGACGCTCAGCGCGAAGGAGGGAGAAGCCTGGCGGATCTGCAACGCTATTGAAGGCGTCCTCCGGCTCCCGGGTGGACGTGAAGGCCCCTTCTTCGGCAGCACCTACCTCGTTGGGGCAACCGCCGCATCGTCCATCTCGGACATGACCATCACGGGCAGCGGAGAGCCACCCTTCTAGCGGAGGGCGCGGACTCTCGCAGCTCACCGGCCTCTGTCGAATTTCGTCGAACAATCCCGTGCGCCGTCGAACGGCGGGATCAACAGAACGCCCCGGCCTACGCGAGGCAGACCGGGGCGGGTGCGGGACGTCTCCGGGGGCCGCTCCAACCCCGCAGCAACGGGAGGACCCAGTTGCCTGAGCCCGGCCTGACCCGGCAGACAGTTCAGCGTGGCAGGCGGGTACGACAAAGGGGCACGCAAACTGGCCCGTCCGCGATACCGTCCCCGGCCATGAGCGCATCATGGACAAACTGGATCAGCCTCTGCGCCGCGGCCTTCGGTGCCATCGCCGCGGGCGGATCCTGGTGGGCGGCCCACAGTGCGAACTAGACCTCCCGAGCCGTCGCCAGAATTGAGCGCGACCGGTGTCACGCCGAGCTCACCCCCATCTTCCACATCGAGATCAAAGGCAGCAATCACGAGCACCCGACGCTCGACGTTCAACTCCGGGGCCCCGTCCAACTGCTCCACCTGGACTTGGTGCACATCAGCATCGCCAACGACGACCACGACCGCAGCAACGCTCTCCCCGGGCCCCGCACCCAGGCTGAAGTCGACGCCCAGGTCTGGGGCCCGTACCGGTTCAGCGCCGACGGAACGGACGCCAACGGGCGGGCCGTCGCACCCGTATCCATGGTCGTCGGGCCCGGTCGGCCCTTCACCCTCGAATTGACGAGGCCGCCGCACTCGCACGAGGGAGACGACGTCAGCGCCCGATGGTTCCATCAGTACGACGGCAAGCCGCTACGCCTCGTCCTCACCTGCACGCGAGAGGGGAACCGGCCCTGGACTGTGCCCTATTAGATCGAGATCCGAGCAAGGCCACGCATCCGATAGCGCGACCGGCCCCGGACACAGCGAAGCGACCCCACCAGCCCGGAGGCGGTGGGGGCGCGTTCTTCCCTCGCGAGCGGGGGTGGTCCGCCGGTTGTCCGTGTACGGCGTGCCCGTGGTGTGTTCTTCCCACGCGACCGGGGGTGGTGGTCCAGTACAGCATCCCGATCGGATCCGACGGCCAGGCTGGGGATGGAGTGGGCGTAACACCGGCCGCAGACGGTCGTTGAAACTCTTGTTCAGCGAAGTGCACAGCGGGACCCCGGGTGTCATCGACGGCGAGACAAAACCGGTCGCCGTGAAGCCCGGCGTATGGATTACCACCTTCTACTCGGTTATTTCCTCCTCGCAAACCTTGTGACTTGGCGCTCCGCGGTCGTTGACCAGGTTCGTCGGCCTACCGCAGTGCCGACAGGGATGAGGCTGGGAGGACCAGTGCGAGCTGTGGCTCCAGTCAAGAAGACCCGCGGCGCGGTCAGGCGCCGCTGTCCTCTGTGCGGCACCCGGCGCAGGAGAGGTCACGGCGGAAGCATCGAACCGTTGGCCATAGTCGAAGACCTCCCGCCGCAACGATCTGTGTCCGGCTTCTTGCCCATACCGGCAGATCCGTTCCAGCTCGCGCTCGCTGAGACGGGAAGGAACGGCGCGCGCCTTGCCCTGCTCTACGTCCGGCTCGGTGGGCAGCCCACCTACGCTCGCCGCATACAGGTCGCGGTCTGTCGGTCTCGTCCAGAAGCGGTTCATCCAGCGGCTCTGCGGGACGATGACTGGGACCCACTGTTCTGCTGCTGAACCACGGACCAGGTCGTCCAGCGTGGGGTTGTACACCTCCCAGACACCGTGGAAGTCGTTGCACTTGCCGGTCCTCTTCACCGGGCAGGGACCGGGGATCCGGGAGCAGCGGATCATGTCAAGCGTCCGCACTCCGCCGGCGACGCGCATCTCTTGGCCGTCGCGGATCTCCTGCCACGGCCGTGGCACGATCAGCGACCACGGGGCTCCGCGAAGCACCTCGGACAGCTTCTTCGCCGACGTCGTCCACGACGGCACGAGCCCGTCCCGGCGGGCGAGCCGGGCCCGGCGCCTCACCAGGCTTTCAGTGATAGCCGACACCTGGATCTCCCAGCCAACCGCAACGGATCCGACCACGGTCACGTCGGTACGTCGGTCGCCGCGCTCGGAGCGATCCTCCACCATGACGCGGAAGCCTTCGCGGCCACCTGTTGTGGCGATGCGCTCCTTCAGGGCCTTGTGCTCATCGCTCTCCGTCTTGGCCGGGTGCGTGCCGATGGAGGGATTGAAGTGGACGGCTTCACGCAGTCCGTAGCGGACCCGCAGGAACATCCACTCAGGACAGTGCGGCCGTTCCTCACGGCAGTCCAGGCACTGCAATCCCCGCTCGGGAACCGGGCGCTTGTCCTCGTATATGAGTTCCCACAGGTTCGGGATCTCAGGATGGTCCAGGTCCTCGAGGGTGAGGTCGATTTCAATGCCGAGTTGTACGTGCCAAACGCCGTTCGCCACAGATGTCCCCCACCTGATAGCTACACGAAGAACCTCCTGACAAGGTACGGCGAGCACTGACAACGGGACACCCCCCTCGCAGCGGTGACCGTGAGCACCGGGATGGGGGTGCGGCACGGTCACCGGTCAACTGGTCGATGCTGTTGTCCGGGACACATAGACGTTGAACGTGACGCTGACGGAGCGGTGGACGAAGGCATCGGCCTTGCCCATGGCATCGCCCCTGGGCGCGGGCATGCTCGACCAGCTCCCGCAGATGCGGGTACCGGGTGAGCTCCCCACCGATGAACTGGACCTGCGCGACACCCAAGCGGGCAGCCTGCGTGATCGTGTGCCGCCAGTCGTCGGCGGTCATGCTGCCGTGACCGCCGGACGGCGAGGACTGAGCATAGCAATGTGTACAGGCCAACTGACAGCGGCCCGTGACCTCCAATTCCAGGAACCAGCCCGCTAACGGGCCGGCCGCGGTCATGCGGGGCGGAGTGTGCGGGGTCATGGGAGAACCTTTCCCGATCGGGAGGGGTCGCGCAGGGACGGCTTCGCAGGAGCGCTGGTGCAGCCGGGGTGCGGCAGCTGGTGTTCGTAGTCGGGCGGCTCCGGGTGCCGCTCGCGTGTAGCGGTGGCGCTGACTTCGCTCAGGGCTGCTGCCACCAGGTCCCGGGCCCACTCCAGGCGAATCAGCAGGTCCTCGGACGACGGGCCGCCGCGCGGTTCGCCGTCCGGTGGCGGCGCCACAGTCCGGGCGGCACGCTCCAGCACCCGGGCAAAGTCCTGCGTAACCCGCCCGAGGTCGGTCGCCGCGCGGGCTTCCAATTGAAGGATACGGGCGGGTGACGGCTGATCAGACATGACGGGATAGTCCGTTCTCGTGGCGGGGTGTGGTCGGCGGGCGGGCACCTGTTGGTGCGGTGGTTGCTGCGGCGTGCAGGGCCTTGGCGACGCTGTCGCACAGCTGGAACACGCTGGTCAGGCCAAGGGTCCGCAGGATCCGGTCGACGGGGCCGGAAGCCTGGTCGGCCACCACGTACAAGGTCCGCCCACCGGGCCGGCCCTGCAGGCGCTGCAACGCCCAGACCAGAACACCGAGACTCGTCGAATCCAGGAAGTCCACGGCACGCAAATCCACCAGCAGATCCCCGCCCCCGTGATCGATCAAATCGCCCAGCTGGCCCCGCAGGGTAGGGGCCTCGTAGACCCCCAACTCCCCGGCGAGCGTCGCTACGGTGTGCCGGCCGTGCTGGTAGTGGGAGATGCAGGCCTGTTCGAAACCCAGGACCGCTCTGCCGTCATCCCCCGTCCAGGTCTGGGTCCGGGCCTCGATGGAGCGAAGGTTGGCCCTGACGGTCCGGGCGAGCATCCTTGGGTCGATGTCCTTGCCTGAAGTGTCCGTCATGGCGCTCGCTCGCCCAGGTGGAGAGACGGGTACGAGCGGGGAAGTAGACGCTGGGCGGGCAGGGGCATATCTCTCCCGGAGAGTGGGACGGATGGAAGTGGAGCTCCTCCCCCAGGTCAGACGGGAGTTCCACGCAGGCGGCGATGAACGCATGGCGCGCGGCGATCAGCAGCCCACAGTTTTTTCCTCTCAGCGCCGGCACCATTTGTACGGGAGTCGGAGGTACCGCGCCGGTCACACGGCTCGCCCCTCGACAGCGACGGTGCACCGCAAGTGCGTGCCGTCCGGGCTGACTGTCCAGGACGAGGCCAGGGCGTCGACCAGCGCCATGCCTCGGCCGGACTCGCGCTCCTGGTCCGGTGGCAGCACCACCGGCCGGCACGGGCTCCCGTCACAGACGTCGATACGTACTTCGCCCGCACTCTCGAAATACCAGAGAGCGAACTGGATATCCCCACCATTGCCGTGCTGGATCGCGTTGGTGACGATCTCCGAGATCAGCAGCTGCACCGTGGAGTCCAGACAAGGCAGATCCCACAGGGCCAGGTATGCGGCCCCCAGACGCCGTATTTGAGCGACCCGGTGGTCCGCGGGCGCGAAGGAGACCCGGGCACCTTGCGGGGAGGTTCGTTCGACGGGCACAGGTCCCTGACCGGTCTGCTCATGATCCGTCGCAGTCGTGGTCATGGAACAAGCCCTTCGTGTAGGTGAAGCGAGAATGCCGGAGAGCACGGGCGGCAGACGGTCCGGTGGACGTCCTGAGTAGCCCGGCTGGTCCCTTGCCACCGCCGGGGAACCCGTCCTCGGAGCGGCTCAACTACACTTCTTCATACGAGACTTGACGTGCAATCTTCCATGAAGTTTTCATGCGACATGGCATATGCAATGAGTCGAGCTATGCGCTACGCAAGGGGGTACCGAGGGTGACAGACTCGGGACTCAGGCATGGGTGAGCTGGACTCGGCCAGGTGTCAGCAAGACTCAGGGGTCGGAAGACCGGGCCCTGAGACGGCAGAGCACAACTCAGAGTCCAGGAGGGAAAGCCCATGGCGGCACCGAAAGGCCCTACGAGCCGGCGGGTCCATCTAGGCAAGGTTCTTGCACAGATGCGCGAGGAACGCGGCGAGCGCATCCCCGATGTGGCCCTGGCCCTCGGGTTCTCCGAGCTCAAGATGTGGCGCTTCGAAACAGGGCGCACGAGCCTTCCCAACCCCAGCGACCTCAAGAAGCTGCTGGAGCACTACGGTGTCGACGACTTAGAGACCGTCGAGAAGCTCCTCGAGATCCATCGGGAATCCCTCAGGGACGGATGGTGGGTTCCGTACAACCCGCACTTCCAGAAGGGCATGCGCGACTACGTCGGCCTCGAGACCGACGCGACCGAGATCTCCGCATGGCACCCGAACCTGATCTTCGGGCTCTGCCAGACGGAGTCGTACGCCCGCGCGCTGATCGAGAGTGCGAAATCGGTGGATGAGACAACTACCGAGTTCATCGAAACGAACATCGACCTCCGGATGAAGCGCAAGCAGATCATCACGGTCGAAGATCCGCGCAAGCTGTGGGTCATCATGGGCGAGGCAGCCCTGCGAGACACCATCGGCGGTCCAGAGATCATGCGTGAGCAGCTGGAGGAAATCCTGCGCCTCTCCGCTCTGGACCACATCACCATCCAAATCCTGCCCTCGACATCCAAGGGCTACCGCGTCAGCCAGAACTTCATCATCCTCACGATGGAAGAGCCACTGCCGAAGATGGTGCAGGCCGACCACGTGAACGGGCAGGCGTGGGTGACAGACAAACGGCCCGACGTCTGGAAATTCTCCCGCAGGCTCGAGGCCCTGCGGGCCGCGGCGCTCCCGCCGGCGGAGACACCGCACCTGATCAATCAACTAGCGCGAGAGATAGAGCCATCAACACATACGTGACGGCACCTCAAGTGGCCGAAGAAGCAGCCTGGTACAAGTCCTCCTACAGCGGCGCCGAAGGAAACGCCTGTGTAGAGATCGCACACCTGACCACCGACATCGGCATCCGGGACTCGAAGGACCCCACAGGCCCCGCACTCCTCATCCCCACAACGGCATGGGCGGACTTCGTAACCCTCGTCCAAACCGGACAGGTCGACTTCATCGACATCTAAATCCCACGAGAACAGCCCGCCTCAATCACAGTGAGGCGGGCTACTCTGCTCCGTCACCCTGCCACAGACGCAGGACACCCGGACAACTCGTCGACGAATAATCCACAAGCCTCTGGAACAGATCAGAAGCCCTCGCGGAGGCGGGTCCATCCCCGCGCGTGCGGGGAGCAGTCGGCCAAGACTGGCAGCGCGGGCGTGATCACGGGTCCATCCCCGCGCGGGCGGGGAGCAGCTGGCGTCGACTGACTCAGGTCAAGAGCGCATGGGTCCATCCCCGCGCGGGCGGGGAGCAGTTCATCGAGCAGCGCCGGCAGCGGGACTTTTCAGCCATGCCCCTATAACGTCGCGGCACGGAAAGGTACTTCCGTACAGGAGGACCCGTCTGACATCTTGCATTCACCACTCGTTTCGTACGGCCCGGCCGGTGCCCTCAGCACGACCGGGCCGTCTCCGGAGGACGCATTGATACCCCACATATCCAGCCGCCCCAGACGCACGCTGGTGCTGGCGGCCACGCTCGGCGCCGCCCTCGCGTTCGGCGCCTCGGGCGCCCTCGCAGGCACCCTCCCCGTCGCCCCCTCCACCGCGCCGGCCGCCAAGGCCCACGCTCCGGCCGCCGTGCCGGCTTCCCAGAGTGCGACCTGGGTGGCCGGCACGCGTGCCTACCTCGTGATCACCGCCCCCGGTGACAGTTCGGCGGTCCGCTCCGCGATCGCGGCCAACGGCGGCACCGCCTTCTCGAACTTCGACGCCATCGGCGTGATCGTCGCCCACTCGGCGTCCAGCGGATTTGCCGTCACCATGCGCGGCGTCGCCGGTGTGCAGCAGGTCGGCGCCACGCGCACCTCGGACGTCCCAGCCGACGCCTACAACCCGGCGCTCCCGGCCAATCCGGCTCAGGCCTCGACCCCGGCCGGAGAACCAGTCCGGGCCGACATGAGCCAGATCAAGGCCGACCAGGCCTGGGCCGTGAACCCGGGCTCCGCCTCGGTCAAGGTCGGCATCCTGGACACCGGTGTGGACGACCAGCACCAGGACCTGGCGCCCAACTTCGACGCGGCCGACTCGGTCTCCTGCGCCTACGGCAAGCCCGACACCCGTGCCGGCGCCTGGCGGGACGTCGACACGCACGGCACCCACGTAGCGGGCACCATCGCCGCGGCCAAGAACGGCAAGGGCGTCGTCGGCGTGGCCCCCGGGGTGATGATCTCCGCGGTCCGGGTCGCCGAGCCCGGCAACTCCTTCTTCTTCGCCGAGAACACCATCTGCGGCTTCGTCTGGGCCGGTGACCACGGCTTCAACGTCACCAATAACAGCTATTACACGGACCCGTGGCAGTTCAACTGCCCGGACAACATCGACCAGGCCGCCATCATCGAGGGCGTCAAGCGCGCCCAGGAGTACGCCGAGGGCAAGGGCTCTCTCCAGATCGCCGCCGCGGGCAACGAGAACTACGATCTCGCCCACAAGACGACCGACTCCGCGAGCCCGAACGACTCGACGCCGGTCACCCGCACCATCACCAACGCCTGCCTCGACATCCCGACCGAGCTGCCGGGCGTGGTCACGGTCGCGGCCAACGGCACGGGCGTCACCAAGGCCTCGTTCTCCAACTACGGGCAGGGCGTCATCGACGTCGCGGCGCCGGGCAGCAGCGTGTACTCCACCGTCCCCGGCGGCGGCTACGGCAGCAAGAGCGGCACCTCGATGGCCACCCCGCACGTGGTCGGCGTGGCGGCACTCATCGCCAGCGCCAACCCGGGAATCACCCCGGCGCAGATCCGCGCCAAGCTGGCCGCCCAGGCCAACGACATCGCCTGCCCCTCGGACAGCCGCTGCACGGGCACGACGGCCAACAACTCGTTCTTCGGCGAGGGACAGGTCGACGCCCTCAAGGCCGTCGGGACCACCCCGCCGCCCGGCAAGTACTTCGAGAACCTCGCGGACTTCGCCATCAACGACAACGCGACCGTGGAGAGCCCGATCGCCGTCACCGGCGTGACCGGCAACGCCCCGGCCACCCTCAAGGTGGGTGTGGACATCAAGCACACCTACATCGGTGACCTGAAGGTCGACCTGGTGGCGCCGGACGGCACCGTCTACACGCTGCACAACCACGCCGGCGGCAGCGCCGACAACATCGCCCAGACCTACACCGTGAACGCCTCCTCGGAGGTCGCGAACGGCACCTGGAAGCTGCGCGTCAACGACAACGCCGCCTCCGACACAGGCAAGATCGACGCCTGGAACCTGACCTTCTAGCGCAAGGCCCGGCAACGCCCGCGTACAGCACGCCCTGCGCCGGCGACAGCTCCGCGGCCGCGGACAAGGCGGGCTGCGGTCTGTTCGGCCTTGGCTGCGAACTGCTGGGCGGCAGAGGGCACATGGGCCCCGGCGGCGGTGTACGCCGCGGTCGGGGCCACCATGCCGGAGGGCATCCAGAAAGGCCGCGGACGGCCTGGGGCCGGTGTCCAGCTCACCGTGCGCCTCCCTGAGGAGCTGCAGGGCCGTGTCCGCGCTGACCGTACGGGCAGCGCGCGCCGCGGCCCCGAGGAGTGCCGGCCGGCTCGAGCGGCGGGCCGCCGTCCCGGCCCGGGGGGCATGCGCAGCGACTCCCAGCGGGCGCATGTCACCCACCCCGACCTGATGCTGCTGCCCGCGGTGTTCCGGATCGTCGAGAAGGACGGAGCCGCCTGGAAGGTCGGCAGCAGCCCGCATGCCAGCGCCGCATGACCCCCTCTCACGCACAGCCTCGTCCGACCCGGCCAGGGCGACCTGGGCGGCGGTCTGGCTCCAGGGGCCACGGACCTTCATCACCAGCAACGCCAGTTTGCGCCTGTGTCCACCAACTTCTTGGGATCAATGCTCGGATCGGCGGCCTCGGTGGCCAGCCGTGTCGCTCCGCGTCCACGGCAGCGGTTTCGTTGATTGTCCGGGTCTGCTCAGCGTTGCGGTCGTCGTCCGCGGACTTGGCGTCCTGGGCCTTCTCGATCGCGGCCGCAGTGCGGATCTTGAGGTCCGCGGTCTCGATTGTGCGTGCCAGGTTGAAGATGCCTCCCGCCTTGACGACATACGCGGTGGCAGCATCGGCTGCCTTCTTCGCCGCGAGAGCATGTTCCTTGGACGCGGAGGCGGGCTTCGCTGCCTCTCCGGCGTGCAGGGCGGCTGCCTCCGCCGCGTCAGCAGCGTTGTTGGCGTGTTCGGCAGCGGATTCGGCTGCGTCGCGTGCCTCGAATTTCTGCCGCAGCGGACTGGCCCCGCACGCGGCGGCTCAGGTACGTGGCCGGGCCGCCGTAGCGACGCTGGACGACGGCCGGGCCATGTCGGCAACGAGCAGACCCAGAAAGTTGCCAAGTCCGGGCAGTGATCACGGCCGACGGTTCTTTCGAGGATTGCCCTATCGCCGGATGCCGCATAACGGTTGGGGTATGACGTGTCGTCACCTCCTGACCTTGCGTGCGGCTGTCCGGCTGACTTCCTGTTGACAGTTCCGACCCATGTTAGGTTCCCACGTGAAGCTCTCCCGCGCGGCGCTTGCCGTAGCCACCGGCGCTCTGGCTCCGGTCCTGTTGCTCTCCTCGACGTCCTTCGCCGCCGGTGCGGCCCCCGCAGCCGTCGTCGCGCAGACCGCATCCGATACCGGCTCCGACTCGCCCTACGACTCGATGTCACCGGATGACCTGCGCATCGCGATCCTCCGTATCGTGGCCGACCCCAGCACCGGGAAGGGCGTCAACCGGGAAGCGCAGAAGGCCCTCGACGGCACCGTTGAGGACGCGCGGTATTTCCTCAAGACCGGTCGCTGGATCGCCCAGGCCGAGGACGAGCGCGTCGCGGTCGTCCGCATTCTGGCCGACCCCAGCACCGGGAAGGGTGTCTACCGGGAGGCGCAGAAGGCCCTCGACGGCACTGACGCGGACATCCACAATTTCCTGACGACCGGCCTTCGGCTCGCCCAGGCCGAGGACGACCGCGTCGCGGTTTTCCGCATCCTCGCCAACCCCAAGATCAGCAAGGTCCTGCGCGCGGCAGCCGAAAGAGTCGTCGACGGCACCCCGGAGGAACTGCGTTACTTCGTGACCGTCGGCCAGTATCAGGTAGCCCGCTGAACAAACGGCCCCAGCCGGGTTGCGTGTCGGCTCCGCGTCCGCGTGGCGGGCGCGGGGCCTGCGCACCGCGCACGGCGCGCAGGGATGACGGAGCAATGCTGGCCCGCACGGAGAAGGCACCGCAGATCCCGAGGCGGCCCCTGGCCGTTCGGGTCCACACCCATGGGATCCGCCGTGACCCTGTGGCGTGGTGATCCGCAGGAAGCACAGGGCCAGCACCTCATCGAATGAGCCGTCGACGACGACATCCGCTGGGGGCAGAACGCGCACCTGGCCTCCCGCGCCGAGCCAGGCATGCGGCAGGACCGGGACCGGCTGGTCCTGCGCGGTCGCCTTCAGCTCACACAAGACAGCGCGGCGTGTCTACAGATGGGCTGCTGGCCGGTCCTGTTCGATGTCGCGTCACCGATCCCCGCCAGCGCGGATGGTCCAAGCAGACAGCGTTGTCCTCCACCACCAGACCTGACATCACCCCAGCCTCGACAGAGCCGGGCCAGTGCTCCTGAGCCTCGCGGAGCGCCGCAGTCTGGCCGTCGCAGCCTGGCCGCCGACGACGTCGCCCCTCCAGGTGAGAAGCGGGCCAGGGCTCCGGCGTCCCGAGGTATGACTCCTTTAGAAGCCATCTCATTTGGCAGATTGGGGAGGCTGTCGGTTATGGCGGGGATCGTTGAGCGGCTGGTGCCGGATGAGTTGTGGGAGCTGTTCCAGCGAGTGGTGCCGGAGGCACCTGCGCGGCCACAGGGCGGCGGTCGACGCCGGCATGGTGATCGTGAAGTGCTGGCAGCTATCGTGTTCGTGACCACGTCAGGCTGTACGTGACAGCAGTTGCCCACCGCTTCCTTCGGCCCGTCAGGGGCGACAGCTCACCGTCGCTTCTCCGAGTGGAGCAAGGCCAGAGTATGGGCCAAGCTCCACCGCCTGGTCCTTGACGAGCTGGGCTCGCGTGGCGAGTTGGACTGGCTCCGCTGTGCGATCGACTCAGTGAACATGAGGGCTCTGAAAAGGGGGACCTGACAGGTCCGAATCCTGTCGATCGGGGCGAGTACGGGTCGAAAATCCACTTGCTCACGGAGCGGACGGGTCTGCCACTTTCCGTCGGAATCTCGGGGGCCAACCTCCACGGCAGCCAAGCCCTGATCCCCCTCGTCCAAGGCATCCCCCCGATCCGCTCCTGCCGTGGCCGCCGGAGGCGCAAGCCCGCAAAACTGCACGCGGACAAGGGATACGACTACGCCCACCTGCGACGATGGTTACGCCAACGTGGCATTCAGCACCGTATTGCTCGCAAGGGCATCGAGTCCTCACAGCGACTGGGCCGCCACCGCTGGAATGTCGAACGCACCATGGCCTGGCTCGCCGGCTGCCGTCGCCTGCACCGCCGCTACGAACGCAAAGCCGAACACTTCCTCGCCTTCACGAGCATCGCCTGCACCCTCATCTGTTACCGCAGACTCGCCAAATGAGATGGCTTCTTAATCACTGCAGCTACTGGGCCACTGCAATCCCCCCGACGACAGACGCACCCCAAACTGATCAGCGTAGGCCAGACCACCACCTACGATCAGAAAAACCGCTCCCGGACACGAAGGGCGCTCGCCAAGTTGGGGCTGGAGTGGGCGTAAGCGCCGCAGGGCGGGCCTTGTTACGAGGTGAGGTTCTCCTCGCGGATCATGCGGCGCAGGCCGGTGCGGGTGGCGGCGAGGTCATCTTCCAGTTGGGTGACGCGGGTGTGGAGAGCGGTGTTCTCGGTGGTGGTGTGGTGGAGCTGGCCGGTCAGTTGGTGGTTGTGTTGGGAGAGTTCGTCAATGCGGGTGGTCATGTCTTGGCTGATGACAGCGTCGAGTTGTTGTCCGAGGCGGTGGCTCATGGCGGTGCGAAGCCGGTCTCGTTCTTCTCGGAGCGTTGTGATTTCTTGGCGGGCGAGTTCGAGTTCAGTGCGCAGGCTGGCGGTGCTCGGAGGAGCAGGAGAATTGCCGGGTGTTGATCTTGAGTTCTGGCGAGTCTGTGCGGCGTGGATGTGTTCGCGGAGGCCTTCGGCGTAGGTGACAGTGTGAGTCGCATGTCCAGGTGTCGCGTATTCGCCAACGACATCAGTTGATCGTGACTGTGTGTCGGGGCTCTGCCGCATGATGACCGCCGTGAATACCGAGATACTCGTCGACGTCTGGCAGCACCTTCACACCGACCCTCGCAAGTCGAGGGTATTGTTCGAACACGGCACCTGTGTGGTGCTGACTGCCCCCGATGGAGACCTTGCCGAATAGGCAGGGGTACCGTGGGCGTCAACCGACGGGGAAGTTGTCCGTGCCCAGGACGTTCAGCAGTGCCAGCTTGTCGTGGCTCTCGGTGCCAGCGGTCGCGGTGAAGATCAGCAGGGACTGCGACTGGTCGTAGTCCTGCAGGTTCTGGCAGAACAGGTCGATGCGCCCGACCTGCGGGTGGACGAACCGTTTGGCGTCGCTCCAGCGCAGGCCGACCTCCTGCCGGTCCCACAGGGACGCGAACTCGGTACTTTGGCGCAGCAGGCTCGCCACAAGACGGGCGGCCTGCGACTGGGGTCCTTCCCTGGTGGAGGCTGCGCGCAGGAATGCGACGTTCACGCGGCTGTTGTGAGGGTGGTCCTCAGAGAGGTAGCGCTGGCGGGCGGTCGGGTCGGTGAACCAACGGTAGGGGGCGCTGCGGGCCTCGGCGGTGTAGTGGATCTGTTCGCCGAGCAGCGCGACGGCAGGCGGGGTCTGCAGCAGCGTCTCGCCGAGGGGGCCCATGACCTGGGCCGGGGTGTCCTGCAGTCGGTCCAGGATGCGCATCAGTCCCGGGTTGACGTGCTCGTCGCTCAGCTGCCGCAGTGGTGTGCGGTGCCCGCACAGTAGGAACAGGTGGTCGCGCTCGTCCGGGGTCAGCCGCAGCCCGCGGGCGATGGCCGCGGCCATCTGCTGCGAGGGCTGCAGCCCGCTGCCGCGTTCCAGGCGGGCGAAGTAGTCGGACGACATGTCGCACAGCTCTGCGACTTCCTCGCGTCGCAGCCCACGGGCACGCCGACGGGTTCCGCGGCGCAGGCCCACGTCCTCCGGTTGCAGCGCCTCTCGCCGGGCGCGCAGGAAGGCGCCCAGTGACGCGCTGTCCACCGCCTGCTCCATGGGCACCTCCCGGAGGTCGTGTGTCGTTGGGACCTCGGTCGAGGTCAGCGTGTTCCATCGTCGCAGCTGTGGGCGACCGCAGCCACTGACTGTCATTCAGTGGTTGAGCAGGCCCTTCATCCGCATCGCCGCATGTCGTCCACTGGTAGGGAGCGGCTGCGCGGCGACCGGCGCGGCGGCAACCGAGACGAGAGAGGGATCAGATGGCCAAGTGGACAGCTGCCGACCTGCCGGGCATGGCCGGCAGGACGGTACTCATCACCGGAGGCGGCACCGGCCTGGGCCTGATCACCGCCCGCGAGCTCGGGCGCGTCGGCGCTCGGGTCATGCTGGGGGTGCGCAGCCCGGACAAAGCCCGCCAGGCGATCGCGGGGGTGCCCGGCGACTTCGAAGTCCGACAACTGGACGTGTCCGACCTGGGGTCCGTACGCCGCTTCGCGCAGGCGTGGACCGGCGACCTGGACATCCTGATCAACAACGCGGGTGTCATGGACATCCCGGCGGCGCGCACTGCGGACGGCCTGGACGTGCAGACCGCGACGAACTACACCGGTCCCTTCGTGCTGACCGACCTGCTCCTGCCGCACCTGACCGACCGCGTCGTGGGTGTCACCAGCCAGCTGCACCGGCAGTCCAAACTGGACGTGGACGACTTGGACTGGCGCTCGCGCCCCTACAACCAGATGCACGCCTACCGAGACTCCAAGTGCGCGGTCGTTTTGTTCTCCCTGGAGCTGCAGCGGCGGCTGACGGCGGCGGGCAGCCCCGTTCGGTCGGTACTCGCCCACCCCGGCATCGCCACGACGTCCCTGGCCGCCCACTCCTCGGCGAACGTCATCAACCGCTTCTCGTTCCTCCTCAACGACCCCGAGCACGGAGCCCTGCCCATCCTGTACGCCGCCACGCAGGACGTGCCCGGCAACGCCTACGTGGGCCCGGACGGCCCGGGCAGCATTAAGGGCTACCCCACCGTGCGCAAGCCCAGCAAAGCCGGCCTGGACCAGGCGAAAGCCGCCGACCTGTGGCGGGCCACTACCGAACTGACGCAAGCCGTAGCAGCCGACCGATGACGCACCTGGCAGCGGTCGACGGCGCCAACGTGTTCGTCCAGCACGCCTTCGCCGAGCAGAGCGTCGACCTGGGCGAGATCCGCATGAACTACGCCACCGCCGGCAACGCCTCCAACCCTGCCCTGCTCCTTGATCCCCGCCCAGACCGAGTCGTGGTGGGGGTACCAGAAGGCGATGCGGCTGCTCGCCGACTGGTTCCAGGTCTATGCGGTGGACCTGCAAGACCAGGGCAGGTCGACCTGGACACCCGGCCGCTACAGCCTCGACATCGCTGGCGGTGACCTGGTCTGAGGGCACCCGAGCCAAGCTGAAACGCCTGGTCAAACTCGGTGTGCTCAGCGAAGCCGGCACAGGCAACTTCGCCAGGAAACAGCAGCCGGCGACGTCTGACCCGCTGTCCAGCTCACCCGGAAAGAGACACCGGCCCGCGAACGTTTGCTCAAATCTCCAGCCTCTGCGGCGGAACCTCGCGGACCAGGCTGGTCGGCGGGCAGTGGGTGCGCCACCCCAGGAACTCGTAAAGCGCCCGCCCCTCGACCGTCGCGGCCAGCACAGCAGACGACGAGCCCGAGACAACAGCGACGTTCTCAAGCGTCCGCATGACGAGGCTGCCAAGTCCCTTGCGACGGTGGGCCGACGAAGTCTCGACCTGGTCAAAGACGAAGGCGTCGTGGAGGACTTCCCGGCGACCTGACGGCGGCCGCAGTAAGCGGTTCGCTGAGACCGATGACGCCGACCTCAGTCTCCCGCGTTCTCCCCCTCAACCGTCTGCTTGATCCGGTCGATCTGAAGCCTCGCGAAGGCGTCGTAGGGCTCGCTTTCGGGAAGGTCCTTGCTCGCTACGCGGACCAGGGTTCCGCCGAGGCGCATGAAGATCTCAGTGTTCCGCCCGGTAAACGCGTCGGTCTGGTCCGCGTCCGCAGAGACTTTCAGCGGCTTCGCCCCGGCGCCAACTCTGCGGCGCTCCTTTGTCGCCAGGCCCTTCATGGCACTCTTCGCGTCGGTCGGCGTCTTGAAGGCGTAGATGGTGAAGACGACCTGCTCGTCGCTTCCCTGTTGGATGTGCGACGAGCCCAGGGCCACGAAGCCGCCGCACTGCGTCGCCGTGTCGGCCCTACAGGTCTCGAGGGACGCGGCCGGCACGTCCATGTCGACGCCGAATCCCTCCCAGCCCTGCGGGGCACTTCCCGTGTTCACCAGGGCCCTGCGCACCTGATCCGCTGTGAGCACGATGGGCGCCTTCGACTGGTCATCGTCGGCCCCAACCCTGCTATCTGTGCTGCTGCTGGTGCTGGTCCTGTCGGTGCTGCCGCTTCCGGCGCCGCCGTTGCCTCCGCAGGCCGTGAGCGCCGCCGCCACAGCGGCTCCCGCCACCATCCCCCGTACCACCCTGAACACCGTCAACTCCCTCACTGACCGGACCATTTGGCATGAACTCAACCGCATGGACGTGTCGACTGCCAAATCCCGATTGAGAATGCGAGCGTGACCGGGTCTCGGGGGTCGCTCTCTTACAGATTGTCGGTCACCACGGGACGCACCCGCGTGTGTTCGGTGCCCCAAACCGGGCAATCAGATACGACAACTCTCAGAACGCCCAATGAGACGACATACTGGAAGGGCGGCGATCCAGGCGGTGGCGGCTTCCCTGGCAGGCTGACGGCCGCCCAGCGGATCCGTACGGGCCTCAGGACATGCTGCCCCGGCACACCGTTCCCGGGGCCGGGGTGCGGCCCGTGCGGAGGTATTGGTCGACCGTCTGCGTGACGCAGCGGTTCTGCGGGTAGGTGCCGTGGCCCTCCTCCTCGGCCGTCAGGAGCACGCCGACACCATCGCCCAGGGCGCGGGCCATGTTGCGGGCGCCGGAGTAGGGGGTAGTCGGGTCGCCGGTGCCGCCGACCACCAGGACGGGGGCCGCGCCGTCGGCATTCACCTGGGGCGTGGCGCGCTCGCCGTCGAACGGCCAGTTGTAACAGAGGTAGACGCCGGTGGAGAAGGCCGCGCCGAAGACGGGTGAGGCGGCTTTGATGCGGGCCGCGTCCCTGTCGAGGCGTTCGAAGTCGGGGCGCAGGCTGGAGTCCGCGCAGGTGATCGCGGTCCGGGCGGCGCGGCTGTTGTCGGGCGGGGTCGCCGCGTGGTCGGCGGAGCCGATGTCGTTGGCGCCTTTGCTCAGCGGACGGCCGTCGTTGTGGTCGATCAGCGCGGTGAGGGCCTTGGCGAGCGGCGACCAGCCGTCGGTGCCGAGGTCGAGATAGTCGCTGACGGCGTACGCGAGATCGTTGGCGTCGAGGTTGATTCCGCCGCCGGCCGGGGCGGGCTTGTTCTTCAGGCGCTCAGCCAGGCGCGCCATGCGTCGCGCGGCCTCCTGGGGCCCGTCGCCGGTCGGGCAGGGGCGGATACGGGCCGCGCAGTGCGCAGCGAACCGGTCGAACGCCGCCTGGACCGCCTTGACCTGCGAGACCTGCTCGTCGTCGTGGTCCTGGGTCGGATCGACGGACGCTTCGAGGACGAGCCGTCCGACGTGCGAGGGGTACAGGTGGGCGTAGACCGCGCCGAGCGCCGTTCCGTACGAGACGCCGAAGTAGTGCAGCTGCTCGTCGCCCAGGAGGTAGCGCATCAGGTCGAGGTCGCGCGCGGTGTGCGAGGTGCCGATGTATGGCAGGAGCGCCCCGGAGTGCTCGGCGCAGGCGTCGGCCCCCTCGTAGCCGGTGTCGTCCGCGCTCTTCCCGCAGCGCACGGGGATGGTCGCGCCAACGCCGCGCGGGTCGAAGGAGACCAGGTCGTAGCGGTCCAGGAGCGGCTTGTACTGGTTGAGGAATGCGGGCAGGCCGCTCACCCCGGACACGCCGGGTCCGCCGAAGTTCAAGACGAGCGAGCCGATGCGCCCGGCGTTCGGGCCGGTGGCCTTACGGCGGATCAGGGCGACATCGATCGTCCTGCCGTCCGGTTTGCGGAAGTCCAGGGGCGCCTTCATGACGGCGCAGTCGTAACCCGCGCGCGCGGTGGGCGGCGAGGTACAGCTCGACCAGTTCAGGTGCTGGCCGGTAGTGAGCGCGGAGGGCAGACCAACGGGCGGGTTGCTGGCGGTGAACTCCGTACGCGGCTCGGCACTCCGGCCCGGAGCGCCGTGCTGGAACCAAACGCCGACCGCCCCGATCACGGCCAGGACGACCACAGCGATGATGCGCACACCGACCGAAAGGCCCGGCCTACGGCTTCGTATCGGATCTGCGTCACTCAAATCCCCACGCTCCCACCCCTGAACGCCCACCCCGTGCCCACATGCCCTCACCCGTGATCATCCGACCGTCCAATGAGTGCAGAGTACAAGCCGCCTGAGACAGCCCGGCTCGCGACAGTACCCACAAGGTCGGCGACCGAATCGGCCGTGACTTCACCGCCGAGTACGCCCGCAGGCCTGGCCGATCGGCCAGGCCTGCGGGCGTTCAGGGCATCCGTACACGAGGCACACAGCGCGGGACCGGGCCCTGTGCGTAAAGGCCAGTGCCAGAGCACCACGAACCCTGTCATCTGCACCATGACCGCCCTGTAACACCAGCAGTCAGGCGCAAAAGTGGTGGGCGTACCCCCGGCACTCGGGGGTACGCCCACCTCTTGTTTCAGGCTTGCGGTACGGGCAGGAGAACCAGCGCAAGCGTCCCTGCCTCGACCGCCGCAGGGTCGACCGTCAGCCCGCAGTACCGGCCGACACCCTCAAAGACCCGCTCTGGGATCTCGTGCCCGTGCTCCTCGTAGTACGCCTCTACCTCCTCCGCCGTGAAGGTGCCGGCGTAGCGGGACGGAAACACAGCGCCCACCTCCTGCAGCGCGGCATCCAAGGCCGAGCCCTGGCCGGTGCTCTCCCCGAACTCCGCCTGCCACGTACGCCCGTCATTGCCCGGGGCGTGCAGAATCCGGGACGGGCCGATGCCCCCGTTCAGCGTGAGACAGACGACCTCCTCGCCCACCAGCGGGCACATCTGCGGAACTGCCCGGAACCCCAAAGACCAGGTCGCAGCCCACGCATCCTCCAGGACGTACACCCAATCCCCGCACGTCCCGAACATCGCCCGCCCGACCTCCCCCATGTCCGGGGGAACAGCCAACTCAGCGCGCTCCCGGTACAGGTCCCCGCAGTCAAGTTGCTCCGAGTCAGCCCCCAGCCGTATCAGGAACTCATCCGCATCCACGCCACGGGCCGCAGTGAGCGAGATACCGCCCACCATCCCCGGCACGCCGCTCTTCGGATCCTCATGAGCGCGCTCGCCCAACCACCGCAGACCGTAGCCGTGTTGATCGCTCACTTCTCTTCTCCAAATCGGCAGACAGTAGTAGCCGGACTCCGGGGACAACGTGACGACACAGATTTGGCCTCCGTCGCGGTAGGACGAACTCCCCGGCTTCAACCCACGGCGGGTGCCCGGATGGAGTCCGCCATCGTAGCGACCCTGCGAAATGGGGTCCGTCAGCGTCTCGCAGTCCTTCACCCAGCTCTCCCACTGGCGCCCCACGCCCGGCACCCAGGTCCTCGGGGGCCGACCTCCCAGGTCTCCGCACCTCCACAGAAGTTGGACCAGAGCCTGAGTTCGGGCGTCACTTGCAACTCAGCGGGCGTTGTCCGTGCCAGCGCCCAGCTCCCTCGCACGAGCCCGCTACTGGTTTTGGTCTGAACCCGATCTTGATGGGTCAGCGGGCGAGGGAGACAGCGAAGGGCTTGAAGCCGTGTCTGCGCAAGATGTAGGGAACCACGAGGATCATGGCCTCGGTGGCGCGGGCTGTGGTGATGCCGCCGAGGTCCTCGATCCATGCGGGCTGCCAGCCCAGGTCGCCGAGCAGGCCGGTGACGGTCTTCTTCGCGTTCTGGTCATCGCCCGAGAGATAGGCGGTCGGTGGGGTGGCCAGGGTTTCGGGAGCGGTCATGACCATGAACAGCATGGTGTTGAGGGTCTTGACCACATGGGTGTCGGGGAGCGCGGCCTGGAGTTGCTCGGCGAGGCTGCTGCCGGGATAGCACAGGTCGCCGGGCAGGCCGTCATCGGCGTCGCGGGTGGCGTTGGAGACATCGACGAGGAGTTTTCCAGAGAGCTCGGTGCGCAGGCCGGCCAGGCGGTCCAGGGAGGTGTAGCCGGGCGTCGCGTTGATCACGATGTCCGCGGTGCGGGCGGCCGTGCGCTGGTCGGCGAAGGCAATCTGCGGGGCGATGCTGGCGGCAAGGGCTGCGGTCTCTTCCGGGTTCCGGACACCGAGGGTGACACGGTGTCCGGCTGCGGAGAGCTTGCTGGCGAGGTTGGCGCCGACGCGGCCGGCGCCCAGGATGCCGATGCTGGTCATGAGGTGATGATCCTTGCGGTGTGAGGTGGGTAGAGCAGAAGGGGTCCGGTCAGGCGATCGGCGACAGGACCTTGAGAGCGGCGGTGTGGATGCCGGGGGCGGCGGCCATGAAGTCGCGGCTGCCCGTGTGCCAGGGCTCGCCCGCAAGGTCGGTGACGGTGCCTCCGGCCTCGGAGACCAGCAGCGCACCGGCGACCAGACCGGAGCGAACGTCGGAGAACTGCCAGAAGGCGTCCATGCGTCCGGCCGCGATGTGGATGAGCTGCATCGTGGCGGGAACGGACACGCGCACGACCAAGCCGTTGATGAGCATGGCGGTGACGGAGTCACCGATCCGCCGGAAGGTGCGCTCGTCCTCGCCGGGCCTGGCCTGGCCGGTGCCGACGAGCGCGGCGCCCAGATCGGTCTTGGCGGACACCTTCAGGGGCCGGTCGTTGAGGCGGGCACCGCCGCCGGCGACAGCGGTGTAGGTGTCGCCGGTCAGTGGCAGGTGGACGACGGTGAGCACCGGCTGGTTGTCGCGGACCAGGGTGGCGGTCACAGCCCAGTCCTCCATGCCGTGAACGTGGTTGATGTTGCCCTCGGCGGGGTCGACGACCCACCACTCCCCCGACGGGAGCGCACCGCCGGCCAACTCGTCCTCGGCCCACTGCGATCCCCGCCGGGCCCGCAGCAGCGGCTCCCGTAGCACGTCCAGCACCGCGTCGTCGTTGGCGTGGATCTCAGCGACGACCTCGTCCAGACTCACGCCCCGGGCGTGCGGGGTGTAGCGGTCGCGCAGCGTGAGGCCGGCGGTCTTCACCGCGGCGGCCACCTCGGACAGGAGCGTCGTGTCGGCGGCGAAAGGCATGGCTGTGCTCATGGTGGGCTCCCTGGGTTCGATGTGTGCGGGCGGCTTGTCTCTCGCCTGCACTTCGAAGGTAGGGCCCCCGGTCATTAACAACAAGTGCATGCTATTCACTTATAGAGTTACTGGCATGCAACTGGATCTGAACCTGCTCATGGCCCTGGACGCACTGCTGGAAGAGGGCAGCGTCGCCGGCGCCGCAGCACGCCTCCACGTCACCGCACCGGCGATGAGCCGCTCCCTGGGCCGCATCCGCAAGGCCACCGGTGACCAGATCCTGGTCCGCACCGGCCGCAGCATGGTTCCCACCACCCGCGCGCTGGCCATGCGCGCCCAGGTCCACGCCCTCGTACAGCAGGCCCACCACCTTCTGTCCGCGCAGCAAGAACTCGACCTGGCAGCTCTGGACCGGGTGTTCACCGTGCGCTGGCACGACGCCCTGACCGCCGCCTGCGGCACCGCCCTGATCACCGCCGTCCACCGCCAGGCCCCCGGCGTCCGGCTGCGCCTGTCGGCCGAACCCGGGACGGACGACGCCGAGCTGCGCCGGGGTGAGGTCGACCTCGAATCGAGCTCCAGCGCTCCGACGCTCCCCGACATCCGCCACCGCCTCGTCGGCAGCGACCGCCTGGTCGTCGCCGTCCGACCAGGCCACCCCCTCACCGAAGGCCCGCTGAGCATCGAGCGCTACGCGGCCGCCGAACACCTCACCGTCTCGCGACGCGGAAACCTGCGCGACCCGATCGACGACGCCCTGACCACCCGCGGCCTCGAA
The DNA here is from genome assembly GCF_056432645.1 of Streptomyces sp. NPDC045021. Classification (NCBI taxonomy): domain Bacteria; kingdom Bacillati; phylum Actinomycetota; class Actinomycetes; order Kitasatosporales; family Streptomycetaceae; genus Streptomyces; species Streptomyces sp. NPDC045021. The sequence goes on along the minus strand of NZ_JBWKIQ010000027.1, from coordinate 11,274 downwards.
CGACGCGTCGTCGCCGCCGGGCCCACCGCCGCCTTCGCACTGCAACTCGCCCTCGACACCGACCTGGTCGTCACCCTCCCCAACGCGGTCACCCGCGCAGCCCGGGAACAACTCGGCCTGGCCACACTGCCGCCGCCACTCCCGCTGCCCGAGGTCCCCCTGTACCTACTGTGGCACCAGCGCTACGACAACGACCGCGCCCACACCTGGCTGCGAGACCTGGCCACCGAATCCGTCCAGGCCCTATTTGCACCGCCCACCGCCTCTCAACAGCCCCCCACCAACCGGACCGGGCAGTGACGGATACGCCGGAGGGAAGGCCTGCGGCAGCTGACTCCCGTTCTCGGGTTCTGGCTCAGGTTGTGTGATCCGTGTGGGTGACGACTGAACTCCCTGCGACGCCTCGGGAAGTTGCCTCAAAACGAGCAGTGGCATGAGTGGCTGGGCAAACAGTTCGGGGCTGTGAATGAGATCTTGCTCCGGCTGGATGAGTTGTTGTTCTCGTCGATCGCGGACGTCACGGTGCTGTCGGTCGACGTGAACATCGCGATAGTGCGTGTTGATGTGCGGTGCACCGCCACGGGCGCCTCGTGTCCGGGTTGCGGAGGGTGGTCCGCCAAGGTTCATGGCTCCTACCTGCGGTTTCCCGCTGATCTTCCGAGTGCGGGGCGAAGGGTCGTACTCCAGCTGTGGGTGCGCCGGTTCGCCTGCCGGAACGCCGGGTGCGGGCGCCGTACGTTCGTCGAGCAGATACCCGGCCTGACCCGAAGGCACGGCCAGCGGACCGAGCGGCTCCGCTCGACCCTGGCCGCGATCGGTCTCGCCCTCGCGGGCCGGGCCGGATCCCGGCTGGCCGACATCGTCGGTGCGCCGGTCAGCCGCAGCACTGTCCTGCGGCTCGTCGACGCACTTCCCGAGCCGGAAGTGCCCGCTACCCGGGTGGTCGGCGTCGACGAGTACGCCCGCAAGGGCCGCCACTACGGGACCGTCCTCGTGGACGTCGAAACCCGTCGGCCTGTCGACATGCTGCCCGACCGGGAGTCATCGAGCCTGGCCGCGTGGCTGGCCCAGCGGCCCGGAATCGAGGTGGTCTGCCGGGACCGTGCAACGTTCTTCGCCGATGGCGCCACCGTCGGCGCCCCGCAGGCCGTGCAGGTCGCGGACCGGTGGCACCTCTGGCACAACCTCAGCGAGGCTGCCGAGCGGAGCATCGCCCAGCACCGCCAATGTCTGCACGTCCTCGTCCCTCAGACGACTGAACCGCCCGAGACGGAGCCCGGCCCCACAGAGGAGTCGTCCGGCTCGCCATGGCCGAGGCGATCCCCGTCGGCTACTCCCCCAGTTCGTTCCGACCGAGGTTACTCAGCTGCGTGTGGCCCGTCGTGCCCCGGAGACGTACAAAGGACTATGAACACGGCTTGACGTGAGTCATCAAGCCGCGTTCACAGCCTCTTCCGTGCGGGCAGCCACCGGCCGAGACTGCTCTACTCCACGTCGATGCCGTCTCGTGGCAGACGTACGCAGGGCCGTGTGTCCGGGCCGCGGCCGCCGTTCGGATCACCCAACGCGGCCCTTCATGTGATTGCCGGACGCCTCATGAACCGGGCAGCCGTCGCAGGGGTACGACGTCTCAACAGAGGACGACTCCAGAACAGCGTGAGGAGCTTGGCGATGTACGCAGCAGTCCGGCGGTACAAAGGCGTGACCGATTCGGCCGAGGCAGCACGTCTCGTGAACGAGGGGTTCGTGCCGCTCATGCGCCAGGTCTCCGGCTTCGTGGCCTACTACTGGATCGATACCGGGGACGGAGCGATGGTCTCGACCAGCGTCTTCCAGAACCAGGCCGGTGCCGACGAATCAATCTCGAGGGCTGCGGACTTCGTGCGGGACAACCTTGCGTCGCTGCTCCCCAACCCTCCCCAAGTCATGGCCGGCGAGGTGGTGGCTTCCGCATGACAGCGTTCGGACCATCCCCATCAGATGGCCTCCAAGGCTCTACCGGCCTGCAGTGCCCGCATGGTCGCCCTTCACAGCCTTGATCCCGCGAGGTGCGTCGGCAGCGAAGCGGACTGTGAACACGGCTTGACGTGATCACCAAGCCGCTTTCCCAGACTCCACGCAGGTCACTGGCACTGTGACCGTGGACCTCAGCGTGGGTGGGGTTCGTGGAGACGGACGGTCATCTTCACCGTCACGTCGTCCCCTGCCGAGAGGCCGCCCGGCTTGCGCACAGCGACCTTGAGCGGCAGCAGGTATCCGTTGTCCTTGGGGAAGAGCGACGTCTGGAAGGCGACCTCGCCGATCCGAGCCTCGACCGGAATCACACCCCAGCCGTAGGTGGCCATCGCAGCCACCTCGCGGATGTCGGCGGACTCCTCGTCTGGCACAGGAACGAAGTAGTACGGCGACGGTCCGCGCCATTCGACCACTCGGCCGGAAAAGAAGAACTCCATGAGGCCAGTCTCCTTCCTCGATGACGGCCAAGTCACGCGATCGGCCCGGCGAAGGATTCCGGTCTTATGACCCCTCGACGAAGTAGGTGTACGGCGCCACGGAGACTGCTTCCGAGACCGAGCGTTCGTCGTCATCGCCAGCTTCGGGGTCGAGGTCCCGGGCCCGCGACGACGTCATCGAGGAAGCGCTGGAGGACGTCATGCCGTGATTTTCTCAGCTGCCCCGATCCGCACGATGATCGCCGGATGGTGGATCATGGAGCGATGAAGCAGATCATGAAGGTGGTTCCGGTCGAGCAGCCAGGGCATGAACCAGCGCTCTCCGCATACCAACAGGCTCTGCGCGACCGGCTCCTCTCCGCCCCCGTGGCGCCTGCGCCCGAGCCCTGGCAACCGGTCTCCAACGCCCCCGTCCCTGTCGGCGGGCTCCTGGGGATCGGCTTCGCATCGCATCCCGGGGACGGCCGCGATCTGGTGATGGTCGTCTCACACGAGGGTCACGGCCTTTTCGACGCCGTCACCGGGGAGAAGATCGCCAGGGACCGCGACCCCGACCCGGAGGACAGCACCCCCGACGCGGTTGCCGACCTGTCCTGCCCAGGACTGGGCCCGATCAGCGGCATCCGCGTGCGCATCGCGGGGCTTTTCGGCGGAGGACTACACGCCACCACCGGGGATGGTTGGACTCTGGAGGTCGTCACCCCGGCATGGCCGAACGACCGTGTCCTGCTCTCTGCCGACGGCGGCCTGCCCCACTCCGGTCCCCCCGGAGAGCGGTGGTGGCACATCTTCCACTCCAACTACTCCGAACTCCGAGCAGCTGGCTTCTCCCCCTCCGGGCAGACCATCGCCATCGCGACGAGCAGCGATATTTCACTATGGACACGCAGAACGGACCGGAGCCACTCCAGCAGTGCCGAGCACTGAATCAACCCGCACAGGAGAGGGGGATCACTCTCTCCGCGTGCTCTGGTGTTCACCTTCCCCCACGCACCGGCTGAGCCCCGAGCTTCGACCTGTCCCAGCGAGGCCATGCAGACAGCCCCGATGACCTTCGAGCCAAGCACCGAGTCACAGGGTTGATGGTCGTCGGCTGGAAAGGGGTTGTGAACGCGGCTTGACGTGGGTCACCAAGCCGCTTTCATAACCTGTTGCACCACCAGCTTCTGTTGACTCCTGCTTGCATCAGGACGGTCTGCGCTACGCGGCGTTTGGAGTGGCGGGCTGGCTCCGAGGGATGTTCTGCGTGACGAGACCGAGGTTGGACGTGCGGTTGCGGAACAGGCTCGTCGACAGCAGGGGCTCCTGGCCGGCGCGCTCCTTGGCGCGTGCCGATCGGAAGAACCACAGCAGCACAAGTGCACCGAGGACGATCAGACCGATCATCAGCCAGATGCTGTTGTCGGCTGCCAGGATCCCCATGACGAGGAGGATGAGGCCGACGGCCGAGAGGATCGCTCCGCGGGTGTCAAAGGGGCGCGTGGGGTCCGGTGGCAGGGGGTCTTTGATTCGGCGACTCAGGATGACGATCAGTGCGATCACCAGGGTCTGGAACACGAAGGGCCGCGCGCCAGCTGATGGCGGAGGTGATGAGTCCCCCGATCAGCGGCCCCGCGGCGGCGCCGATGCATCCCAGCGCCATGACGGCCCCGAAGGCGCGGGCACGTGAGGTCACTTCCGTGAAGAGAAGCGTCGTGAGAATGTAGACGGGCGGGATGAGCAGCGCCGTGCCGATGCCTTCGAGGATCGAGTTGCCGAGAATGAGGACGCCCAGGCCCGGGGCGGCCGCGCTCAGCAGGGCGCCGATGCCGTAGACGGCGAGACCGGCCAGGAAGCACCGTTTGCGGCCGTAGCGGTCGGTCAGCTTGCCGCCGGGGATCATCAGCGCCGCCATGGCCAGGAGAAAGATCGTGATCGCGACCTGCACCCCCTGCACGGTCGTGTCAAGGTCCTCGCTGATGTCATTGATCATCACGTTCATGTTCGAACCGGCGAAACTACAGATGAACTGGGCCAAGGCGAGCGGGGCCAGCACGCCGCGCATCGCACCAGTCCCGCGTCCCGAGGTATTCGCTTCAGCCACCACCCCTGCCCCCTTCCCTGTCGAGCTGCTCGTTGCTGGTGCGCAGCCACTTGTGCGAGAAGGTGCGGCAGGACTCCGGTTCGTCGGCGATCTCGTCCAACGACGGCAGGGGCGAGGGCGGACCGTCGTTCACGCTGGTCAACATCCCAGGACCTGCGAAAGGCGGGTAGTCGTTCATAGAAGGCTTCCTCACCCGATGGGTACGGCGCGTTCAGCGCTTCCCGACCGCCTGATCAACAAGCTGAAGGCCCGGCGAGGCATCGCCACCTGGTACGAGACCCCGGCCCAGCCACCTCGCCGGTCTCCACCTGCACGCTTCAATGATCTGGATCAAAGACCTCACCCGCACCGCCCAGTGAGCACGGCTCGATACGCGCCAGTGTCCTGGCAGTCGCGAGCGGCCGGCGTCAGAGACTTGTCCGGTCAGAGCGGGCCGGCCATCCTGTAGACCGAGACATGGGAGCGCGACTCCGCAGTGAATTCCTCTCCCGTCCAGTCGGCATGCCTGGACTCCAGTGTCATTCCGGCCAGTTCGGCCATCAGGTCGAGTTCAGCCGGCCAGATGTATCGGTGCGGGCTGCGGAACAACCGGGCCTCGCGGCTGGCCTCGGTGTCGAACCGGAAGTGGTGTGAGACGACCTGCTGGCGCAGGACATCGTAGGTGTCGAGCCCGATGTAGCCCGTCGCCGACTCCCAGACCACGGCCTGCTGACCTGGCGGCAGCTTGCGAAGTTCGGGGACCCACAGCTCGACGACGAACCGTCCGCCCGGCACGAGGTGGCGTGCGGCGTTTCGGAAACAGGCAACCTGCTGGGCCTGCGTGAGCAGGTTGGAAATGGTGTTGTAGACGAGATATACGAGCTGGAACTCGCCCGGAGCTCGTGCAGTGGCCATGTCGCCGACGACGACCGGGATAGCCGAGTCATCTGCCTTGGTGCGGAGCTGATCGATCATCGGCTTCGACAGCTCGATGCCACTGACCGGGACTCCGCGCTCCGCGAGCGGCACTGCCACCCGCCCGGTCCCAATCGCGAACTCCAGCGCCCGCCCGCCGTCGGTGAGCTCCACGAGTCGGTCCACTGTCGGCCTCAGCACCGCCGGCGCGAACATGCCGGTCCCGGGGGCGTCATAGTTCTGAGCGGCCTGGTCATCCCAAATCTCACTTTGAAGCATGAGCAGCGATGATTTCCCACCACCCGAGGAACGTCAACGCACTTTTTCCAGAGCCAAGATGAGGGTGCACCACCGGCTTGGTGTAGTTCGGTCGCATAGGGCCGACCGGACGCGTATCCATGGCACCTCGCGCCGGCCGCCACAGAGTCAGTTGCCAGTCGACGCCACACGCGGTGCCGTGGGCAGCGACCCGATGCACCCATTTCAAAAGGGGCCATGAATACGACTTTACTCAGTGGTCCGCGCCCTTGATCCGGCGATGAGAGACCTGCTTCCGTGCCGTGCGCCAACGTGACCGTGTCTGCTCGACCATGCTGTCCCACTGCTGGCGGACCTCGTTGTCTGAAGGTCGCAGGCCCTGACGGATCCGGCTGAGCTCGTCTCGTACTTCTCGTCCTAGTGCAGCCGATGCGACGAGGACGAGCATGGCTGCGAAGAGAGCCGAGATCATCGCGAAGACGGCACCGACCACCCCGTAGCGTGAGGCGGAGGAGTTGAAGAGACGCGGCAGGTAGAGCGTTGCGCCCACGGAATAGACCGCTGTCAGAACGGCTGCCGTGACGCCGAAGGGGATTAGGTCGGGCCAGGTGATCCGCTTCGCTGACAGGATCCAGCCGCTCCAGACAAGGAACACTGCGGTTACCGATGCCTCGCCGACCACGGTCACCAGACCTAGCCCGCTCCCGCCCAGGACTGCGGTGAGCCATCCGGTGACCGCTGCGTAGCCCCCGAGAGTGAGGATCCACCACAGGCCGTTTCGTGTGTTGCGCACGCTGAGGGGCTTGAGTTCCCATGTCTGTTCGAAGAGCCGCTGCGAGGCCCGCGCGAAGCTCAGCACCGAGATCGTCAGGAACACCACCCCGAAGACGCCGACGCTCGTGCTTGTGCTCTCGGCCGGGGAGAAGAGGGAGTTGACCGCCTCGGCGCCCGCGCCGGAGAGGCTGTAGCGCTCGATGATCCGGTCCGCTGACTCGTACTGGACGAAGTCGCTCAGGACGGCGCTGCCGAGGATTGCGAGCGGAACCAGTGCGGTGAGAGCGCTGGACGCCAGCGCCATCGAGCGGTCGAAACCAACGATCCTTTGAAACCGGTTGATGACTCGCAACGCGAAGGCGGGACGCAGCCAGAATGTCAGGGTTCTGACGAGCCGCTCGCGATTGATCCTCGCCGTCCTGCCCTCCGTGAAGATCGGAACCTGTCTGGCGGCCGAGCCTAACGGAGGGTCATGAGGTCCATGACGGGCGACACGGAAGTTTCGCCCAAAGGACTGTGAGCGAGGCTTGACGTGGATCAAGCAGGACGTCCTTGTCCTGGACACCGCAACGCACCAGGTCGGCGAAGTCCAACAGATTGGGTCGGCCTACCCCTCCAACACGAATCCCGCAGAGTTCGCGTGGTTGCGGCCTCCGGGTGGCGGTGTCGAATGGAGTGCTCCCCTGTCCGTTCTCGCACCCGTGGATGACACCCCGTGACCCGGTCCGTGGTTGACCGGCCACGCCACCGCCGCCCGCCGTGCCCCTCGGGCGACGGGCGCACCGCAGGCGCACTGCTGATGCTCCTCAACGTGCTCGGCGCGCCCGCTGTCGCCGTGCTGCTCGTCTGCGGTCATCCCGACGCTCCGCCTGCTCCGAGTTTCGCTGTGGCCGCTGCGGACACTCCGCCCCCCAGCCTCTGATCCCCGGTCTCCGTCGATGATCCGTTCCGGCGGAGACCGGTACCAGCGCGCCCGGCTCCGGCCATCAAGGGATCACGGCTCCCCTGACCGTGACAGCGGGAGCCGGGCGCCCCCTCTAACGCCCGCACGGCAGCATGCCCAGAGAGGACGACTCATGGCCAAGCCACCACCACCGGGGCCTCGCCGACCGCAGACGCCGACACCCCGGCCCCCGGACCCGAAGCCGATCCCGGCTCACGACCGCACCGCCGCGTAGGACCACGCACCCTCAAGATCAGCAATGAGACGAAGGAGACCAGCCATGGGATGGGGAACCGGCAAGGGCGGTAGCGGAGGCGACGGCAAGCACTCCGGAGGGAAGGACCCGGGCACCAGCAAGCCGTCTCCGGACGGGTCACGACCCGCTCCGGAGCCCAGCACAAGGGCGGCGACAAGAAGTGACGCACTCGCACCAGCCGGAGCAGGCCGCAGCCCAACGCGACCTGCTCCGCGCGATCTCGACGGACCTGGGACATGTGCCGGCCCCGGAGTGGGTGAAGGCCATGGAAGCCGTGCCGCGACACCACTTCCTGCCCGACCGGATGTGGCTGGACGACGGGGGGGTGGATACGCACCCTGCGACCGACAGGGCGACGCTGAGCGGGGCTACGCCGCCGCCTACGCCGATGCGCCCGTGGTAACCCAGGTCAACGACGGCGCAGAGCCGAAGGAGGGCGATGTCTGGGCTTCTTCCTCGGCTTCCGCTCCTTCCATCGTGCTGCGCATGCTGGAAGACCTCGACGTGCACCAGGGCGCGCACGTCCTGGAAATCGGCACCGGCACCGGGTGGAACGCGGGCTTGCTTGGGTGAAGCAGTCCCAGCCGGGAGGGGTGATCGTCACGGCGTGGGACAACCCGTGGATCACCTACGGATTGCTGCGACTGGAGGTCAATGCTGGGGTCGGCGAAGGCCGGTTCAGCCCCCACGGCGCCTTCATGCTCATGCGCAACCAACGAGCCGACCTACGGATCTACCGGGACGTCGTCCGCGACGAACACCAGCCAGACGACTCCAAGACCAATCTGGCGCCACGGGACGCGACCGGCCAGAACCTCGACGCACAGTTCGCGATCGGAGCACGACTGCGCGACGTCTGGTACACCCGCCAGCAGAACCCCGACGTGGACGGCGTGATGACCCGCCTGTGGGTCGCCACCACCGACGCCACCTCATGGGCCGCCGTCGACTACGACGGCGAACACGACGACCAGTTCACCGTCTGGCAGCACGGCCCACGCCGCCTCTGGGACGAAGTAGAAGCAGCCAACAGCTGGTGGAAGGCGAACGACCGCCCAGGCCCAGACCGGTTCGGCCTCACCGTCACCTCAGACGGACAACGGACCTGGCTCGACAATCCCGACAACCACGTGACCCCGTGATCATCTTCGTGCCGCTGAAACCGTGACACACCGTGGCGATGACCCCCACCAGGAAAGTCGGTGAGGGTCATCGCGCGCCGTCTCACTCCCGGATGCCGATACCAAGCGACTCAGCCAGCTCCCGTAGCGCCTTCCGGCACACCAGAGGTCGTCGTCCCTTTCGGGCCGACGTCCGCGTGGCTTCATCGGAACCCTCGGTATCACCCTGCGTAATCTCACCGGTACCCGGAGCGCCGAAGTGGCGTACGCCGGCCAGGGAATGGAGAATTCTTCTTGGTCCTGGACGATCCGGTTCGCCTCGCGTGCAGCGAACGGATCTCAGCCGACCCAGGTTTCCTGGCCCTTCAGTAACTCTCGCCGGGCGCGGTCGCAAAAACGGGAGGTGACGTGACGAATCCCCAAACCGTCCTGATGCAGGCAAGCCAAGGTCCCGTACCGGAGAATTGGCGGGTCTTCACCAAGAAGCGGGGAAAACTGTCCGGCTTCCTGCGCGGGACATCGGATGATCCGGATCCGCTGCTGGTCATCACCTCTGACGAGGTCATCGAGTACAAGGACGAACGCAAGCCTCTGACGATCGTCAATTTCTACGATCTAGCTGGAGTAACGCTGAAAGCGACCGCAAGCACCTCCTCCGGAAGTATGCTGGCGGATCTTCACGTATGGGTGGACCTCACCTACCGCGACGGCCGGAAGGAAAAGTGGCGATCCACATCCTTCGCGGACGACCTACAGACGATTCAGGGGTTCATCGAAGCGTACGGTGTTCACAAGGCACTTCAAGGGCGCAACTGACCTCTGGCCCGAAACTTCTGCCCACGTGCTCGCCGGCCTTCAGGCGCCGGTCGGCGTCGTGCAAGTCCTCCAGCCGGGTCAGCCACCGCTCGAACGCCAGATCGTCGGGGAATCCCGAGGCGTACGTGCCAGCATAGCCCTGGGTGATCTGGACCCGCAGATGCCCGTACTGGATTGCCGCGGCGACCATGCTGCGTGGGCGGCGGCAGATGAACCAGGCCAGCGTTCGTCGCAGGCGGGAGCTTGTCAGTCGCCGGGGATCGCCGGGGATCACATCGCTGCGGCCGTGCTGGTCGCAGAAATGGTTCACCCAGGTGGCGAAGAGGTTCAGGTCGCCGTTGATCGAGGCGAGCGTGCGCGCCTCGCCTCCCTCGTGCTCGGCGCGTTCGTCCGCCCCTGGCCAGACGGGGAACAGGACGTCGGCGTCATGAAGGCGCTCTTGGACGCCGATCGCCGCGGCAACGAGGTCGGGCGCGATCCACGACTCGTCGCGGAACTGCCCTTCGGGGATCTTCTCGCCGTTCTCGTCGCGGACGTTCTTCCACTTCCGGCCGTGGACCTCCCACAGCTTCGTCACCCGGCCCCGTGTATGCAGCCCCGCCGCAGGTGGCGGGCAGGGCCTGGCTGCGCAGCCCGTTGATCAGGAGCGCCGGGCAGTCGGTAGCGAGCCACTGCTTCCAGTGGTCGCCGTGGACGAGGTTCTCGGAGTCGACGTTGTCCTGCGGGTGGAACGGCAGCCGCCAGCCGGCGCCGCCGGGCAGTGGGCGCAGCACGGGGCCAAGGACGGCGGCCAGGGGTCCGCAGGCGGCGGCCAGTCTCGCGGGTGGCTGCGGTGTAAGGGAAGTTGAGGACGAAGGCGAGGGGGCTGGTGCCGTGGTCGTGGAGGTCGACGGCGGTGTCGACGCTGATCAGGGCCTTGAGCCGTTCGGAGCGTTCGGCGGCCAGGTGGAAGGCGTTGAACGCTCCGAGGGAGTGGCCGAGGAAGACCGCACGGTCGATGCCGAGGTGGTCGAGGAGGGCGAGGAGGTCGGCAATGTAGCCGGCGCGGATGTATTCGGGGACGCGGTCTGAGTCGCCGTGGCCGCGCTGGTCGGGGGTGATCACCCGCCACTTGGGCCCGAGGGCGGCAGCGAGGGCGACGAAGGACGCCCCTTCGGAGAGGTGGCCGTGCAGAGCCATCAGGGGGCGGCCGGTTCCGCCGAAGTCGAGGTTGAGGTGCGTCAGCAGCGAGCCAGGTCGTCGGGAGCGGCCGACGGGGTTACTGCCTGGTCGTTCCAAGGGTCTGGTCGGCCGTTGCGAAGCGGTGCTCCGTCGGCTTCAGCACTTCGTAGAGGTACCCGAAGTACTCCGTTTCCGCCGTTCCAGTGAGCACCGCCAGTAGGAAGGCAAGGCACCCCATGTCGTGGTGCTCCCATAGGGGGCCGCGCCCCTCGTTGTAGAGCACGGTCCAGGCGTCGGGGTGCTGACCGGGCCGCGCGAGCCAGTACAGGAATGCTCCCGTGCCCTCCTCGAATGCCCATGGCAGGACCCTCGCCCCCGCCTCCTGCAAGCCAGCGGGCTTGTCCTCGAACTGCCACAGGTCGGCCAGGATCTCGTGCCGTTCCGTCGTCTGCGCGTGCAGGTCGCAGTCGTCGTAGGCGGAGTCGGGGACGAGCAGCCAGATCGTCTCGTCGAAG
>NZ_JBWKIQ010000026.1:0-57325 GCF_056432645.1 Streptomyces sp. NPDC045021 | reverse complement strand
GACGGCACACCCGAAACCGGGGACATGAACGCACCCGAACGCAGCGCCGGACGCGACAACTGAAACCTCCCGCGCAAGGAGCGTCCGTGCCGTCGGCGGTGGATCCGCCCGATCACCGCCGTCACACCGTGATCTGGAAACGCTCGCCGAGGTCAAGGCCGATGAGAATGCGCTCGGGGTGACGTACGACGAGATCGACGACTTCCTGGAGGGCAAGCCGGTGAGCGACCGCGCCTTCGATTCGATGGTGGATCGGTAGCACGGCACCAATACAGAAGGCAGTTGCCGGTGACTCGCGCCCCAGTGGTGACCTCCTCCGGCAGCATCACCACCGGCATCAGGGCGACCGTGGGCCGACCGTAGCCCTGACCGCGAGACCGGAGCACGAGCGTGGGTTGTGGCCGGCGTGATCCGCAGCGAACCCCACGACGCGTTCTTTTGCGATCTGTGGTGACCGGGCAACCTTTTGCGGCGTCGGGGGACTCTAAGGGGGTCATGAGCATCTTCAACGTGAAAGCGCGCGGCACGGCGCCCCCCGGAGCTGCTGCGGACCCGGGCGAGGAGGTCGAGGGGATACCGGAGTTCGACATGCTCGCGGCGAGGCGGTGGCCGTCGCTCGTCCGGGCCGGCTATCTGCTGACCGGTGATGTCAGCGCGGCGCAGGATCTGGCACAGACCGCTCTGGCGTCCTGCTATGCCCATTGGGGCAAAGTGTCGCGGGCGCGGGACGTGGACGCCTATCTGCATCGTGTGCTGGTCAATGCGCATCGCACCCGGATGCGTCGGCGTCGCGTGCGGGAAGTGGCGTGGGACCGCCGTACCGAGGCGACTGCGGCCGCCTCGGTGGACTTCGCACCCGCCGCCGCGTGGCGGGTGACGGTCAACCAGGCGCTGGCGGCGCTTCCGCCGCGGCAGCGCGCGGTTCTGGTGCTGCGCTTCTGGTCGGACCTGACCGAAGCCCAGGTCGCCGCGGCGATGGGCTGCTCGGTGGGCACCGTGAAGAGCCAGACGTCCAAAGCACTGGCCAAGCTCCGGCTCGATCCCGCGTTGCAGCGCGACCTTTCGGAAGGACAGTCATGAACGACCGTACGAGTCTGGACGAGGCCGGTCTGAAAGCGGTGTTCGAGCGGCTGTCGCAGGAGAGTGAGGTGGGCCGGGTCCCGTTGGGAGCCATCGTGACGTCCGGCCGGCGGCAACGTCATACGCGGCGGGCGCTGTTGGGGCTCACCGCGGTAGCTGTTGCGACGGTGCTGGGGGGAGGCGGCTGGCTGGCGGCGCAGGCGAACTCCGCGGGCACCACGGCCACGCCGATGTCCCCACCGGCCGCTGCGACCTCGAAGGCCCCGCGCACGCCGAAGGATCCGCCCTTCCCGATCTTCCGAACCTTCCCCGAGCACTCAGGCAAGATCGCCGGCGTCCCTTGGACGCTGGGGTTGGTGCACGCCGGCGGCGGCACCTCCTGCACCGCGGTCGTGGCAGCGACCGGCTCGGATTCCGGCAAAGCCGGCATGTTCGGCTGCGACCAGCAGCCGGACAATTCGAGCGGCGTCAGCACCACCGGCTTCACGATTGACGCGCCGTCAGGCCACGGCTCTGTGGGGTGGGTGATCATCGGGCAGGTCAGTGCCAGCGTGAAGTCGGTGGACTGCATCTGGAAGGGCGTGCACTACAGCTCCCCGGCCTTCCGGCTCCCGGGCCTGGCCCAGACCTACTTCGCCTTGGGACTGCCGGGCACCCCAGGCACCCCAGGCACCGGCCACCCCTCCGAGATCAAACTGCGTGACGCCCAGGGCAAGGAAATCGGCACTGCTCCCTTCTGATCCGGCCACGTCCGAGGACACGCGTCCCGTCCTCCCGCCGGTGCGCCACGGCATGGACGGGGGTGTCCGCAGCTTCCGGTCCCACGGTCGCGGCGGTCAGCTCGGCCTTCAACGTATCTGCGGGAAGCGGGAAGCGGGAAGCGGGAAGCGGGAAGCGGGCAGCCCTGCACCGTGCCGCGGACGAGTGGTGCCCGGCCCGCTGAGCCGCTTCACCCACCGGGACACCCTCGTCCGCACTCGCGGCCACCTCCACATCGCCGCGGCCGCCAAGCAGCCGCCCAGCTGCTCGCCCACTGCCGTGCCTCCGCGCCTCGGGCTCACCAATCCTCACGTCAGGCAGTGCTCGCGCTGCTCCTGCAACTCCGTTACGTCCGCGCCCGGCAGGGTCAGTGCGTGGTCGAAGTCGGCCAGCGCCAGGTCTCGTTGGCCCTCGGCCTGGTAGGCGATGCCGCGGTTGAGCAGCACGTCCGGGTCGTCGCCGACCAGGCCCAGGGTGGTGGTGAGGTCCTGGACAGCGGCCTGGTAGCGGTCCTGCTGGTAGTGGACGACGGCGCGGTTGAGCAGGGCCGCCGGGTAGGCCGGGTCGAGGTCGACGGCCGAGTTGAGCGCCTCGAAGGCCTCGGCGAGCGCACCGCGTTGCAGCAGAATGGTGCCGCGCATGCACAGCAGTCGCGGGTCCGCGGGCCGCAGTTCGAGGCCGGCTGTCATGTCGGCCTCCGCCGTGTCGAACTCCTCGAGGTCGAGAAGGAGTTCGGCCCGGGCGAGCCGGGTGTCGACGTCGTCCGGCTCCATCTCCAGGACGTAGCCGAAGTCCGCCAGCGCACCCTCGGTGTCGCCGTTCTCGACTCGCGCCGTGCCGCGGTTGTAGAAGAGCTCGGGGAACGGCGGGGCCAGCTGTACGGCGCGGTCGTAGTCGGCCAGGGCGGCGACGAAGTCGCCACGCGATCGGTGGATCCGGGCCCGCTCGGAGAGGTAGTCGGTGTAGTAGGGGTCGAGGTCGACGAGCGTCGAGTAGTCGGCGAACGCCTCATCCAGTCGGCCCGTGGCCGTCAGCAGCCGCGCGCGGTTGTACAGCAACTGCGAGCGATGCAACTGCCACTGATTGTCTGTCAATTGCGCGTCCAGTCGGGCCATGCAGGACTCGACGAGTTCCAGGGCGCGCCCCAGGTTGCCCCGGTGCATCTCCACCAGCGCCAGGCCATTGTCGTGGAAGACGCTGAAGGTGAGCCGCTCGGCCGGGTCAGGCAGGATGCCGGCGATGGCGGCGGCGTTGTTCTGCCAGCGCAGCGCCTGGTTGTGGTCGCGCGGCCGGAGGAAGCGGGTGTGCAGCATCGCGATCGAGTAGCTGGTCATCATATGGACCTTGGGGTCCGGGAAGCGCTGGAGCAGGTCCAGGTAGAGCTCCATCGACTGGTCCAGCCGGTCGAGCGGGACGCAGGCGTGCGCCGCCTGCTGGGTGAAGTCCCAGAAGTCGTGCTGCTCGGCGTCCGGGTCCGTGACGGCCCGGCCGCGCAGGCCGAGGTCGACCACCATCGCCGAGAAGCCGACCTCGACGCAGTAGCGCTGGGCCGCCAGCAGGGCGAGCCGGCCGGCGCCCGACGGATCGCTGCCGTGCTCGCGGTGGTAGGCGAGGGCGCCGACCCGGACGCCCCACCCCGGGGACGCGTCCTCCAGCTCCTGTGCGCGCCGGTCGTGCAGCCGCGCGCGCAGTGCCGGCTCCGTCCGCTGGTAGGCGAGCATCTCGTCGGGGTCGCTGCCCGTGCCGTCGCCGGACACGTATGCCTCGGCCGATTTGGCCGACCCGGCTTCGTCACGCGGGGTTGCGGATCCGGGCGGCGGCGCCGCGGCCTCGGTGCGCTCGGTGCAGCGGTCCAGCACCCGCGCCAGCTCGTCGGGCAGCTCGCCCTCCGCTCCACGGACCACCACCTGCAGCTGCCGCGGGTCGGCGCGGCGCACCAGCAGGGCGATGAACTCCTGCGTGGTCGGCTCCGCCTCCGCCACCTCGTCGAAGACCAGGCAGAGGGCCGGCTCGCCGCTGGACTGCATACGGCGGGCGTATTCGAGCAGGAAGGTGACGATGCCCTGGCTCATGCAGCGGATCATCCCGGCGCCGAAGAACCGGGTACGTTCCTTGACGGAGGACTCGTTCGCCAGGGTGCGCGGGGCCGGCCCGATCAATTCGGCCAACTCCGGTATGCCGTAGAGCAGTTCCACCCGGTGGTGTTCCACCAGTTCGGGCCACTGACGGACCGCCGAGGGAAGCACGGCCCGCAGTACGGTGTCCACTCCGGTGTACGGACCGCGCAGCCGCCGGTGGCAGCGGGCCACGACGGCGTGCTCCTCGGTACCGGCGTACCCGGGCCGGGCTGCCGGGCTGCCGCCCATGATCCTGCGATGACCGGCCATGTCAGTTCACCCTTCGCTCGGGGAGGTCGTGGACAAGGAGTGGGACCGCGGCGCCGAGGCCGCCCCGTACGAGGCGCGGCGCTTGCGCCGGGAGAGCACGATCAGCGCGACGACCTGGGCCACGTTCATACCCAGTGACAGCAGTGAGTCCCAGAAGTGCGGATCGACGTGCCCGGAGCCGATGCCCTCGCCGGCGATGCGGAAGTAGCTGACGGTGACCGGGATACTGGCGAAGACCGTGATGGTGGCCAGCACGCAGAAGCCGAGCAGGATGAACGGCCCGTAGAAGGTGCCGACCCGGCGGTCCTGTTCGGTCCACTGCTCCTCGTCGGCCTGCCGTTCCGGGCGGCGCAGCAGGCGCCAGATCCGGTTCTTCAGCAGCGCCTTGGCCGCGTCGTGCAGGTCGTAGCAGCGCAGCGCGGTGGCGAAGACGTAGTAGAGGTCGGTGCGCAGATAGAGCTGGAACTGCCAGCCGATCCGCATCACGACGGTGAACGCCAGCGCCAGGCAGACCCGGCCGGTCAGCGGGAAGCTGCCGTCGGCGTGCCGGCCGGCCGACGCGATCAGTCCGAGTACTCCCAGCACCACGGCGTCGCAGACCATCCCGGCCAGGAACGGCAGGTAGCGCTTGCGGCGTTGCACGCTCATCAGGCCGTTGGTCTGCGTCTCGGCCACGATGTAGGTGAGCCGGTTGCTCAGTCGCAGCTTGGTCGGCAGGCCCAGGCGCCGGCCGGCGAGAATATGGAAGCCCTCGTGGGCGAGCAGCAGCGGTATCTGCCCGAAGGTGATCACGAGTTGGACCGCGAGCAGCGACTTGACGAAGAAGATCTGCGAGGGGGCGGGCCGCAGTTCGCCGTGCTGGGCGACGGCCACCAGCCAGCCGGCCACGACGGCCAGGTAGCAGAGCCAGGCCACCGGCGAGAAGGCCGCGCGGCCCAGCCGGCGGAAGCGGACTTCGGTGGCGGGTTCCGCTGGTTCTGCGGCGTCCTCGCGGACGAAGCCCAGGTCGTTGAGTGTGGCCACGAAGTCCTCGACGTCGACCGGCTCGTCGAAGGTCCGCTCGTACCAGTCGGCGGCCTCGTCCAGTGGCAGGCCCTCGGAGAGCTGCCGCAGCAACTCGGCGCCGTCGGCGGGGAAGACCGCGTAGGTGCCGGTGTCCAGTCGGCCGACCACGACCCCGTCACCCTCGGGGACAAAACTCAACTCGTACACCGCAAGGGTGGATCCGCTCACATCGCTCCCCAGTATCGGCCGGATCCGGCGTACCCGGGCGCACCGGTGATCCGGCGCGCCCGGGCGGGACGTACCGCGCTACCGTTACGCGTTGGCGCTGTACGGGCACTGGCAAGCGGCCGACGTCAGGCGGATGTCGCCGGTGCGGCGGACGGTGATCTTCTTGGTGGCCTTGAGAGCGGTGGTCGACTTCATGGTGAACCTCCCGGCTTGATGGCTGCCCCGGCCGGCGGCCGGGCGGGACTCAACATCCCCGGTCGGATCAGGTGCGTCAAGACATCCGCGATCAGCTCAGATAGCTCGGTTGGCGCCCGATACCTCCCTTCCATCCATCTGAGCTGCCGCATTCTCTTTCCGGATTCGTGGCTGGAGCTCGCGGTGGCCGAGAATATGGCTCAGACCCTACGGGTGCTCCCCGCCGTGGGTCGGCAGCCGATAGATCGCCGGCTCTGCATGCGAGGCGACTGCAACGCCCCCGGGGCCGGACTCGACGGCGGCAACCGCCCGGCGCCGGGCGACAGGCAATACGACCCGATCGTCAAATACTGCAAGGCCAACAACTGCGACGGCCCACAGCGCAAGTCGACAAAGAATGATCCATGCACTCTGAGGCGGAGGCCGGGAGGCGGTGGCGGCCATCATTCCACTTCGATCTGTAGCAGCTACGTCCTCGCATTCCGGTTGCCCAACCGGTGAGCCCTGGATACCCACCAGGCTCCGGACCGCCATCTCACGGGGAATGACTGGGAGTGGATTGCAGGTGGCTGTGTCAGTTCTTGAGGGAGTCGTTTTTGTCGATGAATTCGGGAGGCGCTCCGGGTTCGCGCTGGTGATCGATGTCCATGAGTTCTGATGTCACCCGCGGCGGTGAGTGGTGCTGCCCGAGGCCGCCCGTTGGGGCATGGTGAGAGCCGGTGTGTCCCGGCAGTGCCTGTTCCTGAAGGTCAACGGCTTGGCCCGGTGACGCACCGTTGGACCGCATAGGATCCCCGGATGCCTGTCAGCACTTACCTCGTTCAGGGGCCACGCGTGGCCATTCGCCGTGTCTGTCATCAGGATTATGAGGAGCTCACGGCTCTGGGGCGAGAGAGTTCTGAGATGCTCCAGCGGTGGCTGTCGACTCGGGAGTCCACCCTGGAGGCCTTTGAGAGTTACCTCCAACGGTTCGAGCAGCCCACGCATGAGGGCTTTGTCATCTGCTTGCGGGAGACGGGCGCGATTGTTGGGGGCGCCAACATCAACAACATCGTCCGGGGCACGATCCAGAGCGGAACCTTGGGCTATACGGCCTACGCTTCCACGACCGGTCGCGGCTATATGACCGAGGGTCTGGGACTCGTCCTGCAGTTTGCCTTCGGCCAGTTGGCGTTGCATCGACTCGAAGCGAATATCCAGCCGGAGAACACGCAATCGTTGCGCCTGATCAAGCGTCTCGGCTTCCGGCGGGAGGGCTACTCGTCCGGGTTTCAGTACATCAACGGAGCCTGGAGAGATCACGAACGCTGGGCCGTCACCGTCGAGATGACCCACGCTGAGAGCGTGGCTTCCGAGGCGTAGGTGTGGTGTCCGCGCGTGTGGCCGGGCCGCGTCAGCTTGCATGCTGCTGATCATCCCGGCTGCCCTGCTCGCCTCTCATCGCGTGGGGGAGTCGCCAGGCTCCCGTACCTGGGGTGCCGGCCCCCCTCCCACCCCAGTTCTGCCGACCTGCCCGGTCTCCCACACGACGAGTGCGAGCAGCACCACGGCGGCTGTCGCGAGCGCGACGGCGCCGCTGTTCCAGAGTGCGGCGGGGGTGACGAGCGCCGCGACGGCGAGCACTGCGGTGAGCCGGGGTCGGGTCCAGTTGCCCGCCAGCGTGCGGTGGAAGCAGGCGAGTCCGACCAGGTAGAGGCAGATGCCGAGGGGCAGTAGCAGAGCCGCGAGGTGGTGGGAGGAGTGGTGGAACTCGTCGATGGCCTTCTCCATCCCGACCGCCGCGACCGCGATGCCGAGGATGATCAGGTAGTAGGCGTAGCCGAAGGAGTAGACGGCGACGCGGGGCCGGCGATGCGCCGGGACTCGGTCCAGCCGTGCTTCGCTCTCTCGTTCCTCGCGGTCGAAGTAGAGCCACCACATCTCGGCGCTCAGTACCAGAGCCAGGAGAGCGCCGACGATGGAGGTGGTCACGTTGGTGTCTCGCGATGTAGCCGCGCCGACCTCGGCGATCGACTCGCCGAGGACGATGATCACTGCCAGTCCATGGCGTTCCACGAAGTGCCCGGCACCGACCGCGAACTTGCCGACCCCGGTGACCAGGGGCGTCATCACCTCCATCGCGGCGGCCAGCGTCCAGAGCCACAACCGTGCGTGCGGCGGGACGAGCCCGGCGGCCAGCACCACCAGGGCGCTGGCCAGGTTCAGCGGTCCGACGCGGAGGATGCCGCTGTGCCCCGAGGTGCCGATGAATCCGATCAGGTGGACCGTGACGACCAGGAGGTAGCTGGCACCGAAGATCAGCGCCCAGGGCCCCGTTCCGGCGGCTTTCGGTACGACCATCGACATCAGGAAGAACCCCGCCGTCCCGGTCAGGAGGAGCAGGCGGGGGCCGGTACGGTCCAGATCGAGCGCGTTGGTCAGCCAGGCGTAGCCGGAGTACATCCACCAGATGATCACCAGGAGCACGGCCACGCGTCTCAGGCTGAGCAGCGTGGGTGCGGCGGCGAGGATGGAGGCGACCTGGGTGATGGTGAAGACGAAGACCAGGTCGAAGAAGAGTTCCAGCGGTCGAACGGCGTCCGCGGCGTCCGGGACGGCTCTCTCATCGGTCACGGTCGGATTGTCCCAGCACGGTGCCGAAGCACCGACAGGTCAGATCACAGCCGCGTGTTGTGGACCGGAACGGTGCAGCCGCCCTTGTCGGGTGAGGTCTGTTGCCTGAAAGTCCAAGGTTCCAGCAGGTCAGCGGATATTGGACGGGATGTCAGGCACCGCAACGGGACGGAGCACCGTCAGCGACTCTTCCTGGCGAGCCATCATCGCAAAGGGGAACCTGTCGATTTCCAAGCAGAGATCGACGTCGTCCGGGTGGTATCCGCTCCGCAGCCCACCGGCAAGATCGGCCGCGGCACGAGAAGTCCTCGCGCGGTGAAGATACGGGGCCGCCTCGACATCGCCTCCGGCCATGCATTGAGCGATGTATTCGGCGCAGGCCAGGTCCTCGTCGGCCTGGCCTCCCTCGCCGGTGACAACGAACGTCACCGGACCGGACTCCTTGCTCTGCAGGAACCGTGCGGTCGGGCCGGCCACGACGAAGCTCGCGCACAAGACCAGGGGTGCGTTCGCGACGGCCAGGGCGCCCACGGTTCCTGCCGTCGTCTTCTGCACCAGCGTGCGGCCGGCGAAATCGCATGACCTGAGCAAGCCGGGTGAGTTCACCGCGTCGAAGCCCGCTGCTGGAGCTCCGTCCTTCAAAGCCAGCCAACCCGAGTGGCTCTCCTTCAAGGCGAGCGCCTCACTCTGCGTGGAGGCCAGGACGATCCTCTCGACGCCGCGTGAGAAGGCCCAGGCAGCCACGGTGAAGGCGCGCATGACGTCGATGACGACAGCAATGCGGGGAACGCCGGTCAACTCGGGGATGCCAACGAAGTGATGATCCATCGCACCATTCTGACGTCACTGGATCATCCGATGGGCGCAATTGATTCGGCTGCCGTCGGGGTGACGGTCAGTGATTGCGAGAGAACCAACGGCGTCGGGAAGACCACCTGTCATCACGTCTGGCCGTGCCCCTGGGGCAACCAGCGCCTGTGTGCCCTGCGGCCCGTGCGGCCGGGCTCCAGTCGGAGGGCTCCAGGCCGGCCTGTTCCGCAGTGCAGTTTTTTCCACCGCTGCGCCTGCTGCTGACGTCTGCGCCTCTGGCCGACCGTCCGGGAGCCGGAGCCGAGAACCGTCCTGGCCGTCCCGCGCGTCCTCTCCTTCACCGGGTACATCAACAGTGTCTATTCTCAGGTGAGTTACGCCGATGACCAGGCGAGAAGAACCGGGGGAGTCACGCCATCATGAGCGGTACGAACGGGGACGGACACGACGAGCGGGACGATTACGTCGACGGGGGCATCAAACCGCTCGCGGTGAGCGACCCCGCGCGGATCGGCCCGTATCTGCTGCTCGGGCGGCTCGGCGCCGGTGGCATGGGGCGGGTGTTCCTCGCACGGTCGGACAGCGGGCGGACCGTCGCGGTGAAGGTCGTGCACGAAGAGCACGTGTCCGACGAGCAGTTCAGGGCGCGTTTCCGGCGGGAGATCGACGCGGCGCGCAGGGTCGGGGAGCAGTACACAGCACCGGTGCTCGACGCGGATCCGGACGACGAGCCGCCGTGGGTCGCCACTGGGTACGTTCCCGGGCTCTCGCTCGAACAGGTCGTACGGCGGCACGGGCCGTTGCCGACCGCGTCCCTGCACGCCCTCGCCTTCGGGCTGCTGAAGGCGCTCAAGGACATTCACGACGCCGGGATCGTGCACCGCGACCTGAAGCCGTCCAACGTGATGCTCACCGTGGACGGCACGAAGGTGATCGACTTCGGGATCGCGCGGGCGCTCGAAACGTCCGTCGACTCCTTGCTGACCAGTACGGGGATGGTCGTCGGCTCTCCGGGGTTCATGTCGCCGGAGCAGGTGCGCGGGCAGCGCGCCGGGGTGAAGAGCGATGTGTTCACCCTCGGGTGCGTGCTGATGTATGCGGTCAGCGGGAAGCTGCCGTTCGGGCAGGGGGCCAGTAATCAGCACGCCGTGATGTTCCAGATAGTCGAGGGCGAACCGGATCTGACGGGCGTCGAGGATGCGTCGTTGCGGGCGCTCATCGCCCGGTGTCTGATCAAGGACCCCGGCCAACGGCCCAGCGTCGACGAGCTGCTGGACGCTCCCGAGCGGACGCGTCCCCTCATCACGCTCGGTACCTGGTTGCCTGCCGCCGTGGTCGCGCACCTCGCGCAGCAGTCCGCGCGGCTGCTCGACGCCGAGGCGGCGCCGCTTCGGGAGGAGCCCGTGGACCGGGCGACCGTCGGGCTGCGGCCGCAGGCGGCCGGGGGTCCCGACGTCATGGCGGCCGCAGGAGGCGTCACGACGGGGGAGCGCGAACGACGGCCCCGTCGGCGCAGCACGCTCATCGTGCTGCCCATCGTCGCCGTTATCACCGTGGGTGGCGGCACGGCCGCACTGCTGCACACCTTCGACAGCGGGGGCGGGGCCGGAGCGGAGGCCAAGTTGCCGACCAGTAGCGTGAGCGCTGTTCCTGCGGGTAGCAACGCACCCGGCACGGCCGGTAGTTCGCCCTCCACAGCACAGGGCGCCACGGGTGGGCAGAACGTCCAGGGGGGCACGGGGAGTTCGGCGCCGCCGGGTAGTGGTGGCAGCAATGGTCCAGCCGCCGGCGGCAGCGGGTCCGGCGGCGGGTCCGGCCCCTCGGGCTCAGGGGGCGGAGCTCCCTCCGGTTCGACCACCAGGCCGCCCGCCACCTCGCCGACCACCAAACCCGCCACCACGCCCGCCGGCTCCCGGCCGCCCGCCATGACGAGCTACAAGGTCGTGTACAACAATTCCTGCGTCGGCGCGTGCAACATGCCGCTCACGGTGTCCTGGTCGGCGGTCTCCCGAGCGACCCGGTACGACATCCACTACACCAACAAGGGCAGCAATTTCACCACGAAGAACGTCGACACCATCTTCTCCACCGGCGGCACCCAGTACGTGATCAACGGCCCGTTCTCCGGTGACGAGATCTGCGTCGCGGTGCGTGCGGCCAACCAGTACGGCGCCTCCGCCTGGGCGCAGACCTGGTGCGGCACCGTGCCCTACTAGGATCTGTTGGGAAAGCGCTGGTCAAAGCCATTCGTTGGGGGCCGCGACCAGCACGGTCGCCGCTCTCAGCCGGCGTGGACGCCGTCGTCGGTGCGGGAGGCGCCCTCGGTCGCCGCCATGTCCTGCGTGCCGATGACGCCGAGCAGCTCAAGCTGAGCGGCGCCCTGGGTACCGGGCGGGGCCGTGAACCACAACAGGCGCTGGCAGCCGTCCTCGCTGAACAGACTGTGGCAGTCCAACTCGATGACGCCCAGCGTGGGGTGCACGATGCGCTTGTGATCGGTGCGGCGCAGACCGACGTCGTGGGTGTCCCACAAGGCAGCGAACTCCGGGCTGCGCCGCCGTAGTGCGGCCGTCATTGCGGCGACCTCGGGGTCGCGGCTCCGGCGGGCGGCGACTGCCTGCAGATCGGCGACGAAGACCCGTGAGTGGTGCGGATGGTCCTCGGGCGGGTAGACCGCTCGGGCGGCCGGATCGGTGAACCAGCGGTACGCGAAGCCGGTGGCGGGGCCGCGCGCTTCCGGAGCCCGGCCGAGCAGTGCCGCGGCCGGCTGGTTCTGGACGAGGGTCTCGTGCAGGTCGGTGATGACCTGGGCCGGGGTGGTGGTCAGCCGGTCCAGCAGCCCGAGCAGGGCGGGCTGGACATGCCGTGCGCTCGGCCCGGATGCGGGCAGCGGCCGGTCGGCGAGATGGAACAGGTGGTCGCGCTGGTCGCCGCCCAGCCGCAGCGCCCGGGCCAGGGCGGCCAGTGTCTGGGACGAGGGCTGGGCGCCGCGTCCGCGCTCCAGCTCGGTGTAGTAGTCGGCCGACAGGCCCGCCAGTTGCGCAACCTCCTCGCGCCGCAGGCCGGGCACCCGGCGCCGGGGCCCGGTGGGCAGGCCGACGTCGGCCGGTCGGATCCGATCACGCCGGGATCTGAGGAACGCCGCAAGCTCGGGAAGGTTCACCCGCTCATCGTCGCCTCTCCGGCGGGGTCCGAGCCAGGGGCTGCTGACCCCTGGGTGGGCTCAGCCCTGGCCAGCGCAGGTGACTGGGACGGATGGTTGCCCCATCGGGGTCGGCCTCCTGCTCGTTGTGAGCAGCTCCGGCGCCCCCCGCACGAAGAGAGAGCACCATGCCATTCGCGAACTTCAAGGTGCCCGCCGGCGCCCTCACCGCAGAGCAGAAGGAGCAGATCATCACGCGCACCACCGACCTGTACGCCGAGATCTTCGGCGACCGCGCCCGGGCCACCACCCTCGTACTGGTCGAAGAGGTCGCCGACGCCGGATGGGGTATCGGCGGCGGTGTCCTGACGCTTGCCAAGATCCGGCAGACGCCGCAGGAGTGACGGCGCTGCGGGCGGTCGCCGCCCGCAGCGCGGCCGCATTCGTCGCCTTGTGGAGGGCGGAGCGGAACGCGCGGAGGCCGCAGCCACGGCGCAGTACCGCGTCCCGGCGCGCATGCCCTCGCCGATACCACGCATCCACTCCCTGACTCCGGACCATCCGGTGGCTCCGGACAGCGACACGGACGCGCGACCATTGCCTTGCTGATCGCCGGGGAACCACCCGGGTCCAAGCGAAGATCTCCCGGACCCGACGGCCCGGCACATCCTTTAGAGGGCGGGGAGGATGTCAAGAGGAGGTGATGACGGTGATCTTGTCGGCCACCCGGTCGCACAGTGCCACCGCGGCCTCCGTGTCGGCGGCGGTGACCAGTACCTGCCCTACCCGGTCCCAGCTCGCCTTGAGCTGGTGGACGGTGTCCCCGATGCCGACGGCCATCGTCACATCAAGGACGCCGTCGATCTGCCGGGCCTCCTCCACCCCCCGGATCCCGACGACCTTCCCCGGCTCGCTGACCAGGAAGCGGGTGGCCGCGGCCGCGCGCGCCGGCGGGCGGCCCTCCAGTGGTTCCTGGAGGCCGCACAGCCAGGCGATGGAGTACGTTTCCAGGTCGATGTCGTAGGCGGCGCGGACGAGTTCGGAGATCCGGTCGCCGCCGGTGCGATCGTGCGACTCGATGACCCGCGGACCGGAAGAGGAGAGCTTGACCTCGGTGTGTGTCGCCCCCTGCCGTACCTCCATCGCGTCGAGGAAGCCGGTGACGCAGGCGACGACCGCGGCCTCGATGCCGGGCTCCAGCCGGGCCGGCAGGGCGTGTCCCAGCTCGATGAACTCGGCCTGGGTGCGTTTCTCGGTGATGGCGATGACGACATGCCGGCCGTCGAACGTCAATGACTCGACGCTGTACTCCGGCCCGTCGAGGTACTCCTCGATGAGCATCCGGTCGACGGGGAAGAAGTCCGCGAACTGGTGGTCCGCGCCGTCGCGCAGCCAGCCGATGACGCGCCAGGCCACCGCGACGTCCTCCGCGGTGTCCACCCGAACCACGCCGAGGCTGGCGGTGGCGTCGGTCGGCTTCACGATGAACGGATAGCCGTGTTCTTCGCCGAATGCGGCGAGGCTTTCGCGTCCCTCGACCTGCGCCGCGGCGACCGCCCCGACGCCTGAGGCCGCCAGTCGTTCGCGCATGGCCCATTTGTCCCGGAGCAGCCGGCTGACCTTGGCGGGATTGCCCTTGAAGCCGAAGAGTTCGTTGATGAGGCCGACCGGCTCCAGCGCGGGTTCGAGGGTGGAGTACGCGGCCACGAATCCGTAGGTGTCCTGCGCGGCGGTCACCATGGGCCGCAGCAGTGACCAGTCGGTGTAGTCCAGCAGCAGGGCGTCGTCGAACCAGGAGGTCTCGCCCTCGCCGAGATAGCGGGGCTTTTGCAGATAGATCACGCGGAGCCCCAACGCCTTGGCCTTGCGCAGCACATCGGGGCGTCCGCCGACGACCAGCACGCTCGGGGACATGCCGTTCCTCCTGGTTGATGGACGATCAGGTCGACTGCAGGATGTCCGCCGGGGCGCTCCCCGGGTTCTGCGGCGGCGCCGGATCCGGGCGGGTGCGCTGCGCCCAGCGGACCGCCGGGATCATGGCGAGGCTGGCCGCGACGAACAGCAGCCCGAGCACGCCCCAGCCCGCGGGCCCGCCGTAGACGAGGAGTGCGGTCAGCACGATGGGGCCGAGGATCTCGGCGCCGGTCATGCCGATGCCGAAAAAGCCTTGGTACTGTCCGTGTTTGCCGTCGGGAGCCAGCCCGAAGCTGATCTCCCAGGTGCCGGCGGACTGCATCATTTCGCCGGCCGTGATCAGGCCGTACGCCAGCAGCATCACACCGCCGGCGACCCACGCCGAGTCCCCGGCCGCGGACAGGGCGAACACCAGGCAGCCCGCGAGCAGTACGACGCCGGACCGGACAACGAAGCGGGTGGCGCCCGCCAGATCCCTGACGCCGCGCGCGACCCGCACCTGCAGCAGCACCACGGCCGCCGTGTTCAGCACGAACATGAGCGAGACCAGCCAGGTGGGCCCAGCGGTGTGCCGGACGATCCACAGGGGCAGGGCCACGTCGATGAGCGGTCCGTGGAGCACCAGCACCAGGTTGAGCAGGGTGATCACGGCGTAGGGGCGGTCGCGCAACACCGCCAACTGGGCCTCTCCCTCGACGGCCGGCTCGGGTGGGACGGTAGGGAGCCGCGCGAGGACGGTGCAGCACACGAAGAAGAACACAGCGTTCGCCGCGAAGGCGGTGAGGTAGGCGGTGCGGGTGTCGACCAGCAGCGCCAGCCCGCCCAGCGCGGCGCCCAACGACAACCCCGCGTTGTACGTGGACTTCATGTGCGCGCGGGTCTCGATGAGCTTGTCCTTGTCCACGAGCCCGGCCAGTAGGGCCTGTTGGGCCGCAGCCCCGCCGTGCTGGCAGATCGCATAGAGGCACGCCGCGAGAATGAACAGCGGGAGGGAGCGCACGAACAGATAGGAGCCGACGGCGACACCGGCTCCCGCGAACAACAGCACGGCGGTGCCGCGCGGGCCGCGGCGGTCGGCGAGATGACCGAGCGGGACCCCCGCGATCATCCCGATGGTCCATGCCACCGACAGGCCCAGCCCGAACTCGGCCGGCGACAGGCCCACGACACGCGTGAAGTACATCGCCGCGCAGACGTAGTAGAGGCCGTCGCCGGTACGGGCAGCGAGCTGGGCGAGCGCGAGGGTGCGGGGTGGTCCCGGCGGCGGGACGAGGGTGTCCAGCATCAGATCTCTCCCGGTTCTGCGGGCTCTGCGAGGGCGGGCAGGCGGGCGAAGACGTCCGCGCACACCTGCTGGCAGTCCTTGGACCGGGAACCGAGGGTCCGCTGGACGGAGCGCAGCAGATCCGCGAACTCCCGCTCCCCGTCAGGATGCTGGACGACGCTCGAGATCCGGTCCATGGCCGCGGCGAGGGCCGTGCGGGCGTGCGCCGCTTGGGGATTGGCCGCCTGGACGTCCCAGTACACCTCCGGTGTTCCCGCGGCGATGCGGGCGAGCAGAGCCAGCAGCAGGGCGTGCGGGGGCGGTGCGAGTTCGACGAGCGTGTCGATGTCCACGCCGAGCCCGGGCAGGGCGAGGCCGAACGACAGGACGGCTGCGTGGGTGAGGGCCTGGGAGGCCGCCGCGATGCGGTCGTGCTCCTCGGCCGTGACGCGCACCAGGCGGCCGCCCGTGTCGCTGACCAGCGCGAGCAGAGCCTCCCCGCGGGGGCCTGCCCGGTGGACGACGCCGGCGACCGGCCGTCCCGGCAGGCCCAGGGACGGTGCGAACATCGGGTTCAGGCCCGCGGACTCCAGGTGCGGTGCCCGGCTGCGTACCGCGGCGGAGAACGGCGACTTGACCGACAGGGTCTCCGCCAGCAGCGCGTCGGGGCGCAGCAGGGCCGAGCTCGCGGTGATCGCGGAGATCGCCACGCGCTCGGGCACGGCGAGCAGCAGCAGATCGGTGTCGCGCAGCTCCGCGGCGAGCCGGGGACCGGGCGCGGTGATGTCGCCGCCGTCCGCGGTGACCGGGTCGACGACGCGCACATCCGCGCCAGCCCGGGCGAGCAGGTCGGCGAACATCCTGCCGACCTCGCCCGCGCCGCCGGCGACAAGGCACCGGCGCAGCGGCCGGGCGGAGGGACTCACGCCGACCGTTCGTGCTCGGCCGGCCCCGTGTCGGGCAGGAGGTGTTCACCAGGGGCCCCGGGGACGAAGTGCACCCCGGGCCGGCCGGCTGCAGCTGCGATGGCGGCCATCATGGCGCGGGATTTCACCATCGTCTCCTCGAACTCGTCGTCCGGGTCGGACAAGGAGACGATCGCGCCGCCGACTCCGAAGCTGATCCGGCCGTCCGCGGCGACCAGGGTGCGGATGACGATGCTCAGATCGGCTGCACCGCTGAGCGAGAACCAGCCAAGCGCGCCGGAGTAGATGCCGCGCGGTCCCTCCTCCAGCCGGTCGATGATCTCCATGGTGCGGATCTTGGGCGCGCCGGTCATCGAACCGCCGGGGAAGGAGGCCCGGACGCAGTCCACCGCCGACCTGTCCGGCCGCAGTGTGCCGCGGATGGTGGAGACGAGCTGGTGCACCTGGGCGAAGCTCTCCACGGCGAATAGTTTCGGCACATGGACCGAGCCGATCTCGCAGACGGTGTTGAGGTCGTTGCGCACGAGGTCCACGATCATGAGGTTCTCGGCCCGGTCCTTCTCCTGGCCCAGCAGGTCCGCCCGTAGCGCCCGGTCCTGCTCGGGGTCGGTGCCGCGTGGCCGGGTGCCCTTGATGGGCTTGGACTCGGCGATCCGGTCAGTGCCGATCCGCAGGAACCGCTCCGGGGAGGCACTGAGCACCGCGAGCCCGGGGAAGTCCAGCAGTGCCCCGTACGGCACGGGACTGATGCGGCGAAGCTGAGTGTAGGTGTCCAGCACGTCCAGGCGGCCGTCGACGGTGGCGGTGTTGGTGAGGCAGATCTCGTACGACTCGCCGTTGCGGATCTCCTCCAGGCAGTCCGCGATCCGGGTCAGGTAGCCGTCGCGGTCATGGCGCAGCGAGACGGACGGTGCCGGGCCGACGGGCGCCCTGGCGGCCTGGGGGAGTGAGGTGGGCAGCGCGCGGATCCGGGTCGTCATGGTGTCGAACCATGAGGTTGTCACGGCGCTCGCCGTGCTCGTGGCAGCGGCGCTGCCGGAGTCCAGTGCGAGCAGATAGCTGGTGCGCTCGGCGTGGTCGAGCACCAACGCGCGGTCGGCGAACAGCAGTGCCGCATCGGGGGTGTGGGCCGGATGCGCCGGGGCGCCCCCGGTCTGCGCCTTGAGTTCGTAGCCGAGACTGCCGACGTAACCGAGGTTGAACTCGAACGGCAGGCCGTCCGGGACGGGCGCGGCGCGCCGCCGCAGTTGCTCGTCGAGGTACTCGAAGAAGGGCTGCCGGACCTGTTCGGGCTCCTGGCCCCGCCGGTGGACTGTCGCGGCGGCATCGGCGACGGAGTAGGTGACATACTCGGCCAGCGGCCCGCTGCCGTTGCCCATGACGGAGAAGCGGGAGACGCCTTCGGTGACGGCGCTGCTGTCCAGCCAGAAACTGGGCGGCGCATCGGCGAACAGCTCGCGATATGCGGTCGGCGCGTCCGGCACGAAGGGCAGTGCGCGCACCCGCACCCGGTGGGCGGGCCGGGCGCCGGAGGCGGTGACGGCGGCGGTGGCGCCACTCTGCTTCAACTCGCGGGTGATATCACGGAAGTTGGCGAGCAGTTCCCGCCCGTAGGTGCTGGAGATCGACTCGGGGTGGAACTGCACTCCCCACAGCGGAGCCTCGCGGTGTCTTACGCCCATGAGGACGCCGTCCTCCGTTCTGGCGAGTTCCTCCAGGTAGGGTGAGAGGCGGGTGACGGTCAGGGAGTGGTACCGGACGACCGTGAACGGCGAGGGAATCCCGCGGAAGATGTCCTGGCCGGAGTGGTGCACCTCGCTGGTGCGGCCGTGCATGGGCTCGGGCGCGTGCCCCACCTCACCGCCGAAGAGGTGGCAGATGCCCTGGTGCCCCAGGCACACGCCGAGCACGGGCAGCCCGCTCTCGCGGATCGCCCTGGCGCTGATCCCGAAGTCGGCGTCCCGGTCGGGGCTGCCGGGTCCGGGCGAGATGACGATGTTGTCGAACTCGTGGAACGGGACGTCCTGCCAGGGCGTGTCGTTGCGCAGGACCGTGGGCGGGCGGCCGTTCACCTCGCCGAGCAGTTGGTAGAGGTTGTAGGTGAAGGAATCGTAGTTGTCGACAATCAGTGTGTGCATATCTGGTCAGACTCTCCCGCGATCACCAGGTCCTCGACCCGGCACGTCTCGGCGATGATGAGGTCGTAGAACTGGCGGATGAAGCCGGGGTCGAGACCGTGCTCGGCGGCGAACCGGGCGGCGCGGGCGTGTACGACGCCGATACGGTGCGGCTGCATCATCGGCACATCGTGCTCGCGCTTGTGCTCCGCGATACGTACGCAGATGCCGATCCGGGTGTGCAGGACGTCGAGCAACTGGCTGTCGACACCGTCGAGTTCATCGCGGAGACCTTCGAGCTCGTCGGAAGGGGCCGGGCTGTGACCGAGTCGGTTCACCACGGCTGCTCCCTTCGTGCCGAGGCGTACAGCGGACGCCCGTCGTGGTCGAGGTGGTCCTTGACGTCGGTGAACAGACCGCTGGAGCGCAGCAGTCCGGGCACGGTGTCGCCGTGGAAGTGCCCGTGCTCCACGACCAGGTGGCCGCCGGGCTTCAGCAGTCGGGCCGCGAGGGACACGATGTGCCGGATGACGTGCAGACCGTCCTTGCCGCTGAAGATCGCCTGGCGCGGGTGGTGTTCCCCGTACTCCGGGAGCAACGTGGTGCCTTCGGGCACGAACGGCGGGTTGGCGGTGATCAGGTCCACGGTGCCGTCGAGTTCGGTGAGCAGCGCGGGATCGGTGACATCGCCGGCGTGCACCCGTACCGGCGTGTCGCCGGAGTCGGCGCAGCGGGCCGCGTTGTACCAGGCCCAGATCAGGGCGAGGCGGTCGAGTTCGACGGCGTGCACCTGCGCGTCGCCGCGGGCGTGCGCGAGGGCGAGCGCGATCGCCCCGCAGCCGGCGCACAGATCGGTGACGATCGGCTGCTCGACGTCCTGTATCAGCTGCAGAGCGTGGGCCACCACATGTTCACTGTGCGGGCGCGGTACGAAGACGCCGGGGGCGAGGTGGACCTCGATGCCGGCGAGGGCGACCCGCCCGGTGAGGTGCCCGAGCGGGATGCGCGCGGCCCGCTCCGCAATCAGCTTGCCCAGCACGGCGGCCTGTTGACCGGTAACGGTGGCCGGTTCCCGCTGCCCGCCCGGCGACCGCTTCCCGGGGACCTCGAGGACATGCGTCACCAGTGCCTCCGCGTCGCCGCGCGGGTCCGGCACCCCGGCGCGCTTGAGGACGTACTCGGCCTCGTCGGTGAGTGCGGCCGCCGAGAGGGCCGTACTCACCGTGGCCGTGGTGCTGGACTCAGCCATCGGCCCGGCTCCTGCCGTAGTACGCGCGCAGCGATGCGATGAGGTCGGGCCGCAGTCGGGAGGCGGCCAGCAGCTCCGGCGGCGGGGTGAACTCCGGGTCCAGCTCCTCGGCGAACTGGGTGTAGCCCTTCCGGAGGTAGTCCTCGATGATGTAAGGCCACTCGATGGGGACGTCCCAGTCGTACTCGTAGCCGGTGGCGAGCATGTGCGTGACCGCGGTGTCGATGCTCTCCTCCCGGGTCAGGGCCTGGATGGGACGGCGGATGGGCCGGAACATGTCCAGTTCGAGCTGGCCTTCCTCGCCGAGGATGCGGCGGGTCAGCTCCTCGGCGAGCAGTGGGGACTGGTGCAGGCCGTCACGGTAGGTCCCGGTCAGCAGCCACAGCCCCTCGGGCCCGGCGCGGCCGATGAGAGGGAAGCCGTCCAGCGGGATCGGGCGGTTGCCGACCTGGATGCGTTCGAGACCGCTCTCCGACAGGTCGCGGCGCACCTGGTGGGTGGCGCAGCCGAGCAGGAACAGCACATCGCTGAGGAGCGGAGTGGTGCGCGGCACGGTGGAGATGATGTTCGTCGCACCGACGTACACCTGGCCCGGGCCGCGGGGGACGACATGCAGGCCGCACGCGAAGGCGCGGTTGGGGGTGCGGATGACCGAGTCGGGCGTGCTGCCGTCCTCGGTGTCCACCAGGGCCGAGACGCCGTAGCCGCTGACCATGCGCGGGATACGGGCGGCGAGGTCGGGCAGGCTGTCCAGCACGGTCTGGGTGGCGGCGCCGGCGGCGAGTACGGTCTGGCCGGCGGAGAGTACATCGCCGGAGGCGAGTTCGACGCCGGTGATCCGGTCGCCGTCCTGGCGCAGGCTGGTGACGTGGTCGGCGACCACGGTGCCGCCGAGCCGTACGAACGCCTCCTGGAGCCGCTCAAGCAGCACATGCGCGTTCACGGCGTGCTCGTTGGGCAGGTACATCGCCAGGTGTGAGCGCGAGTGGGGCTCGGGGTCCATCCAGGCGATGTCCTTGGGCGAGACGTCCTGGTACTTCTCGCCGTACTCGTCCATCGCGGTGCGCATGGCTTCGTAGTTGTCGTCGTCGATCTTCGGTGTGCCGATGGCGTTGAGGATGACGAAGGTGCCGTCGGCCGTGCGGATGTCGTTCTCGGTGGCGGTGTCCTCCGCGAGCTGTTCCAGCCAGCCGGCCCACAGTTTGGTGGCCTTGACGTCCAGATCGAGCTTGTGGCGGCTGAAGGAGCTCTTCAGGACGGTCGTGGTGACCTCGCCGAAGCAGCCGAGCATCGCGCCCGCCGCGACGGACGCGGCGGCGGGCCGGTGCGGCTCGCCCACGGCTGCCACGCGCTGTCCTCGGCGCGTCAGCGTCAGCGCGAGGGAGAGCCCGATCGCCCCGTTCCCGACGACGACGACGTCGTAGGTCTGTGTGCCCGGTGTGCTGCCAGCCATCGTGGTGCCCCTCTTCCAGGATCCAGGTGTCGCTACCGGTCGGCACAGGGTGCGCAGCGAACCTCGGGAACGGTGGGACGATCACTCAAAGGTCAATCCAGTCGAGGGCAGGCCACAGTGCCTGCGCAGACGGCGCCTCCGCGCCGAACCGACCGGACCGCGACCCGCACCCGGCACTCTGTGACCCCGGATTCCGACGGTCGAGGAGCTGAACTGACCATGTCCCATCCCCAGCGGTCCTTTGACGCGAAGGCCGTGCTGCGCACGCTGAGCGGCCACAGCTTCCTCACCAAGGTGACCGCTCGCGACGCAATGGTGCGCGATCACCTCGTCCACGGCACGCCGGTGCTGCCCGGGCTGTTCCACCTCGACCTGGTGATGCGGCTGGTGCGTGACCTCGGTGTCGACCCGGGGGTGGTGGAGCTGCGCCGCTGCGCGTTCGTCGAGCCGCTGTTCGCCCTGGTGGACGGGGACCGCCAGCTGCTGGTGGTGGTCGGTGAGCGCGAGGGTCGCGGCGGGTTGCCGGTGGCGATACGGGGCCGGGAGCCCGCCGGGCAGGAATGGCAGACCGTCTTCGAGGCCGAGATCGACGCGGTGGGTCCGTGGCAGCCGAGGCCGGTGGCCGCCGGGCGCCTCGCGGCGGCGTCGGAGCAAGCCTCCGGCTCGGACGCCGCCGACACGCTGTACGCGCTCGCCGGCCGGCTGGGCATCGAGCACGGCCCCTTCATGAAGGTCCGCGGCCGGGTCGGCGTCGGCGAGGACTTCGCCGTGGCCGATGTGCGTCTCGATCCGGGTGCGGCGGAACGGCTCGGCGACTTCGTCGTGCACCCCGCCTTCCTGGACTTCGCGGCGATGGTGCCGTTCCTGGAGTTCCCGCAGGAGGTACGAAGTGCGATCCGCGAGCCCTTCACGGCGAGCTACGTCGACTCCTTCCGGGTCCGTACCCCGCTGGGCGCGCACAGCATGGTGCATTCACCGCAGCTCGCGGATCTGTACGGGGACGACCCGCAGGAGATCGTCGCGGACATCGACCTCTGCGCGCCGGGCGGCGAGGTGGCGGCACGGCTGAGCGGCTACCGCGCCAAGCCGGTCTTTGCGGCGGAGGTGCGACGCCCGGCCCGGCCGGCCGCCGCGACGGCGGACCCGGAGATGGGCGCCCTCGTCACCGACCTGGTCGCCGAACGCCTCACCACCCGGGGCGGCTCGCCCAACCCCGACGAAACCTTCCACGAACTCGACCTCTCCTCCCTCGACCTCCTCACGATCGCCGGCAAGTTGGAGACGGCCCTGGGCACGGAGCTGTACCCCACGCTCCTCTTCGACCACCCCACCATCACCGCCCTCGCCGCCCACCTCACCGCCAAGGGCCTCCGCGCGCCCGCGCGCCCGCTCCGGCAGCGGTAGACCGGACGTCGGCCGGGCCGTCGTCCCACGGTGGTCCGACCCTGGGAGCCGACGGCCGGCAGACGGCCGCAGCCGCGACGATCACCGGATCACCCGCGCGACGACTTCCGTGCCCTGTGGAGGTCGGTGAGGAGCTGGGCGAGATGTTGCTCCGGGCGGCGTCGGTCAGCGTTGGTCGATGGCCTGGTACTCCAGCCGGACTTCGGTGTATGTGCTGGTCAACGGACCAAGCATGGGGATGGTAGCGGGATGGTGTCGGGTGCGGGATGGGTGGCCAACCCGTCGCGCCCACGCGTGACCACGCCGCATGTAGGAGCAGGGCAGTATGATCCGCCGATACATCATCTGGCGGAACAAACACGCCGCCGACAAGCACTACGTCAGGTCGTCGCCCGCGCCAACATGGCTTGATTAGCGACTGCCCGAACGACCGGTCCTCAGCCCGCGGTCGTGGTCTTGGCCTTGGTCCTGGTCTTGATGAGCGGCGCGTCTCGTGAGAGCTCCCGGAAACCGAGGCCGTAGTACAGCCCGCGCGCTTTGGGATGCCCCGGCGCACCCAGGCAGACGACCGTCGCATGAGTGGCCCCGGCCGTCCGCGCCAGATGCATCCCGTGCAGCATCATCGCCCTTGCCAGCCCGAGTCGCCGGTAGTCCGGATGCGTTCCGACCGGCTCGAACTCGACGGTCTTGTTCGCCGTGTCGAACCACATGATCGTCGAGGATGCCATTGTTCCGTCCGGCGCCTCCACCAGGACGTGAAGGTCGCCGCGATAGGCCGCGGTCTGCCGGACATCCTTGTAGCTTTGGGCTGTGTACGCAGAGTGAGCCCAGGCATCCAAATGGGCCCGGACCGCGGCCTCCGGTCCGGCCTCGTCGGCGGTGCGGAACCGGAATCCGGCCGGCAGCACCGGCCGCTCGACATCGGTGAGGTCCCGCTCGTTGAGCTGGGTCCAGTCGCCGGTGTCACCGAGCGCCTCCACGTCGCTCTCATAGCCGTGCGCCGCCCATCGCTTCAGGGCGAACTCCTCGGCGGACGTCGGCAACACCGTGCGCTCGAGGCCGGCCGCCACATCGTCGTACCACTCGATCACTTCGTCGACCAGTTCGGGGTGGTCAGGATGGACCTGATAACTCAGAGAGGCGCCGGTGACGTCCGTGACCGAACCGTCATTGCGCCTCACCTGGCGGGGAAGAAAGGCCCAGCCCCACGCCACCAATTCGTCACCGGAGAACCACAGCCGACGCGGCCAGGTTGCGCCGTAGGCGGCGCACCCCTTGCCCCAGACCCAGGCCAGCTCCCCGTACGAAGCGTCGGCGCTGATCAGGTCCGGGCGGGTGGCGGTGACGCGCTGTGCCAGACCCTGCATGAGCGGAATGTCCGCGGCGGTCAAGAGCTCGACGTCCGTCATGGTGCGCCACTGTGCCAGGACTCCGCGAAGCCGTCGA
This sequence comes from Streptomyces sp. NPDC045021, assembly GCF_056432645.1. Taxonomy (NCBI): domain Bacteria; kingdom Bacillati; phylum Actinomycetota; class Actinomycetes; order Kitasatosporales; family Streptomycetaceae; genus Streptomyces; species Streptomyces sp. NPDC045021. The sequence continues at coordinate 33,333 of NZ_JBWKIQ010000026.1, read as the reverse complement.
ACCGTTTTCCGGGACCGCGCACACCGCAGCAGCCAACAACGCAACGCGCGAAGCACTTCGTCGTTGCGGCGGAGCCGATGGCAGGTACTCCACCGCTGCAGACATCGCCAAGGTGATGAAGGCGGCCGTGGCCGGGATCTGTCGGTAGCGAGCGACCGAACACCCCGGCCGCTTCCATGTCGACGACGGTCACTCCCTCAGCGGCGTACTGCTGCGCCTCAGCGACGCTCTCTCGATAACCCGTAGGCGCCGCGGCATGTCACGTGGATGGCACGGATTCGTCCGGCCAACTCGTCCTCGGTGCACTGAAGTTCCCTTGCTCGTGGACACCTTGAGAGCGGGACATGAGGCTCCAGAGGAAGTCATCCCAGGTGGGAAGCAAGTAGACGAAGCGGTACATCGGGGAGGTCGAACGGGGTTCCGGCGGGTGTCGGACGGCCATCTGGCTCGCCCCTGACAGTAAGGGCGGATTCACGCGGAAGGTACGGGACTACGGGAGGCTGCAGACGCCGGCCGACAGCCGCCCCGGGGGGCGGCCGGGCGTTGCGCGGACGTGAAGGGAGCGGCTGTCGGAGGCCACCGCCGGACATGCGGCGGGACTTGGGCGGCATCTCGAAAGTCGGCGTCTCGATCGCGCGCAGGCTGTTCCACCCTGACTGGACAACCAGACCGCAAGGTATGAATCGCATGAAATATCCCGGCCGAGTCTTAGCAGCTGGCACGCACCGATCGGAAGCGGTCCACTGAGTGCTGAAGCGGAGCGCTCTCGGGAGGGACGCTGACCGGCTCGTATGCGAGCCGCTCCGGGTGCGGCCGCGGCGCTCTTTGACGGCACTTGTGTGACGACCACGGCCCTGCCACGCACCACGACGAACCGATATCGCTCGGCTGCCGGTGTTCCACACCCGCGTCGCCCACCGCACTGACTGGATCCTCTTCGCTCCAGCACCCGTTTTTCCTCGAAGAGGAGGGACACATCCGCCATGCCCGCACAGCGCCAACCCCTGCCCCAAATGGGCCGATCCGCAGAATGCTTCATTGAGACGAAGGTCTGAAAAGCCATGAAGAAGTTCCTTGTACTCCTCGGGGCACTGGCCCTGGCAGCCGCCAGTGGAACGGCGACCGCCGCCGCCTCCTGCTCCCCCTCCTCCGACAGGTGGACCGAGACCGGCGTCTTGTACGTCAACTCGCGGGCCGGCGGCCAGGGCCTGGCCTCCTGGAGCAACCACAGCCTGCTGTTCCGCGGCAACGGCTCCATCCCCCAGGACCTCAGAGACCAGGGCTGGACCCACATCGGCGACCCGGAGATCGCCCGCCAGCACATCTTCGACGCCTACCAGGGCAATGGCGGCGCGACAGCCAAGGTGTTCGCCGTCACCACCCCGGGCGGAAAGCGCCTCGTCTACACGCACCAGCTCCAGGGCGACGAGCGGATGAACAACTCCTTCGCCGCCGTCTCGCCCGACGCGCAGTGGCTGGTCTCGGGCGAGTGGGATCAGCAGGACCGGCTCCTGGTCTTCCCGGCACCAGTCTTCAACACCCAGGCCCCCGCGGGTGGCGGCGAGCTTCCCGAGGCAGGCCGGATCTCCCTGGACCACCCCGTCCGGGACATCCAGGGCTGCGACTTCGTCTCGGCGAGACGCCTGATGTGCGCCTCCGACGACAGCACCCTGTCGCTGTGGCCGGTGGAGCGCCCGCTGTTCCAGGTGGACCTCGACCGCGCGCTCGACGGCAAGCCCGTCACCGGCCACGTCTCCGTCATCCTCCCCCTCCCGCAGCGCTCCGCCTGCGCGGGGACCGACTTCGAGACCGAAGGCGTGGACTACGACGCCCGTACTGGCACCCTGCGGGTCGAGATGATCCCGCCCGGCGAGTGCGCCTCCTCCACCGCCGTCTACACATACAGCGCCCGCTGAGGCCGTTTTCGGGCCCGGTTTTCAGACCCGGGGCCGGGTCGGGCAGCGGACTGCCCGGCCCTGCCCCGGGGGGAGCTCAGCTCCGGCCGGGCATCTCCGCGGTGAGGATGCGGCTGCGCCCCGCATTGCCGTCGTCAGCAGCCCAGGAGGGCTGGCAACCATGACGTGCACAGCGGCAAGGCCGAGACGGTCAGGTCGTCATCAAGCGGCCTGCAACCTGCGGTTGGAGCATTTCCGTCCGTAGAGCCTCAGTTGTTGCCTTCGCCGTACGCCGCCGCGATTTCCTGCGATGTTGCCCAGCGGCTGTAGGTCGGTGACTGGGGCCAGCCTTCGGGGGAGTCCTGCCATTCCTCCTGGCGGCCGTAGGGCAGGAGGTCGACGAGAGCGAAAAGGTAGCTCAGTTGCTCGGTGCCGCGGCCGTCGGTGTGCCAGGTGCGGTAGACCGTGTCGCCGTCGCGCAGGAACACGTTGACCGCGAAGCCGCCGTTCGGCGGGGCACCGATATCGCTGCCGAACGTGCTGTTCGCCGTCGAGTACCACGTCATGGTGTTGCCCACCTTGCGCTGGTAGGCGAGCGCCTCGTCGATCGGGCCTTGGGTGACGATCACGAACCGGGCGTCGAACTTCTCCAGGCCCGCGAGTCGGGTGAATTGGGAGGTGAAGCCGGTGCAGCCCCCGCACTGCCACTCGGCGCCCTCGTGCCACATGTGGCTGTAGACGATCAGTTGTGGGTGATCGCCGAAGATTTCGGCGAGCGGGACGGGTCCCTCCTTGCCCTCCAGTACGTAGTTGGGCATCTCCACCATCGGCAGCCGGCGGCGTTGGGCCGCGATGGCGTCGAGCTCGCGGGTGGCGGCCTTCTCCCGCACTCGCAGAGCGGCAAGCTCCTTCTCCCAAGTGGAAGCGTCGACGACGGGGGGCAAGGCGTTGTTGCTGGTGGACATGGTGCCTCCGAGCGGTCGGGTGCCCTTCTGGAAGTATCGACTTCCCGTCCTGCCAAAACTCATCGGTCGCCGTCGAAGCCTTTGCAACGGGCCGTCGGCGTCGGGTGAGACTGGCCGCTGAAGGGCGGTGCAAAACTGACCCGCTGCCACTACTCCACCGCCGCAGCCCCACGCTCCTCGACGCAGCCCACAGCGGCTGACACGCCCCCTGGGTCCTGGGGGACCGGTGCCGTCGCTCTAGCGGCTGCACCGGTCGGGGCGGCCCGCTCCTTGGGCGGGGCGGGTGTTACCGGCGACGGCGCGTCCCACGGCGTCCATGGCCCGCGCCGCCCGCGGCGGTGGTGGATGAGGCGAGGGCCGGCAGGGTGCAGACGACGCCCCGAGCCGCAGCTGCGTGCAGCATTGCCTCCAAGGTGTCCAGGTCCTCCCACGGCCAGCGCGGCGGACGGCCGGGACGGGGTGCGCCCGGCAACGACTCGAACCCGCGGGTGATCGCGTTGGCTGGGTGGCCGGTTGCCTGGTGGTATCGGCGACATTCAGCCAGGTTGGAAGAATGCGAGCATTTTCTGGGCGGCGTCCGGCGACGTCAGCAGTTCCTGCATGTCAGCGGACATCCGGGCGGCAGCGCTGGTGCGTTCGAACATCTCGCGTTCGTATTCTTTGACGGCGGCGGGAAAGTCGTCCGGGTGCGCGGCCAGCGCGAGGCCGAGCAGGGCGCCGTCGAGCATCGCCATGTTGGCGCCCTCTCCCACCGGCGGCATCAGGTGCGCGGCATCGCCGAGCAGCGTGACGCCTGGCGTCGACGGCCAGGTCAGGCCAACCGGGAGAGTGGTGATCGACCGCGGCACGACCGTGTCGTCGCAGGCCGCGATCAGCGCGGTGAACCGTGAGTCCCAGCCGGGGAGCAGCTCGATCAGCCGCGCCCGGGCGGCGGCCGCGTCGTCGAACGGGATCCCGCTGGTAGCGAACCAGTCCTCGGTCGTGTGATAGAAGCTGAGGCCGATGCGAACGCGGCCGTCACCGTTGCGCTGCGCTGCCAGGGACAGTCCGTTGCCGAGTACCCAGTAGTTGCCGCGCCCGACCATCGCCGCAAGGTCGGGGTGGGTCCGATCGATGTCAGGAATGCCGACCTCGACGATGTTCTGGCCGATATGCGCCGGGCGGGCGTCGGTGAGCAGCGCGCGGACCCGGGACTGCGCGCCGACGGCGCCGACCAGCAGATCGCACGTCGCACTGCTGCCGTCGGCGAAGTGCAGCAGGCCGTTATCGGCGGATTTGAACGCGTGCCCCCAGCGGAGCGTGTCTTCGGAGAGGGAATCCAGCAGCAGGTTGCGCAGATCGGCGCGGTCGACCTCGGGTCGATGGAGCGGGGCGTCGTCGGGTGTGTCCTCCTGGAGCAGCAGGGTGCCATCCGGCTCGAGAAGACGCATGTCCTGGCCTTCACCACGGGCAATCGCGTAGAACTGGTCGATCAGACCGGCCTCGCGCAGCGCCCGTTGGCCGGAGTGGATGTCGAGCATGCCGCCCTGGCCGCGCGCGTCGCGTGACGGTTCGCGTTCGTACAGGACTGCGTCGATGCCGTTCACATGCAGCACACGGGCGAGAATCAGGCCGCCGAGGCCGGCTCCGACGATGGCGATGGTCATGGTTGGCTCCACCTCGATACGCCGTACTGGCCGATACACTGTATCGCTCGATGCGATGTATTGTTAGCGGCATGTTGGTGTGGGAGAGGCCGGAGCCACCGAATCGACCCGTACTGGCCCCGTTGAACCGGGAGCGGATCGTGCGAGCGGCGATCCAGTTGGCCGACGCGGACGGCCTGGAGGCGGTGTCGCTACGCAAGGTCGCCGCCGCGCTCGGTGTCGGGCCGATGCGGCTGTACAGCTACATCGCCAGCAAGGAGGAGCTGCTCGACCTGATTGTCGACGCGGTCCACGCCGAGATCAGGCCGGTCGGAGACGGCTGGCGGGAGGTGCTGCGGTCTCTTGCCGAAACCACCCGGCAGGCCGCTCACGAGCACGAATGGCTCGCCGATCTGCTCGGTGGGCGACCACAGCTCGGGCCGCACGCGCTGGCCAGGGGGGAGGCCGTGGTGGCCGCGCTGGATGGTGTCGATGTGGACGCCATCATGCCGGTGGTCACCGCGGTCGACGCGTACGTGATCGGCGCGGTGCGTCGGGAGATCGCCGAGCGGCGTGCCGAACGGGCCACCGGGATGGACGAAAGGCGTTGGCAGGCCTCACTCGGGCCCTATCTGGAGCGGAACTTCGCCACGGGCCGATTCCCCGCGCTGGCCACGGTGGTGCGCGATGCCACCCACCTGGACGCCGACCACACCTTTCGGATCGGCCTCGACTTCCTGCTCGACGGCATCGAAGCGCGCATCTCGAGGTGACGCGCGGCCGAGGGACCGGACCGATACCGCCCATAGCGCCAGGTCGGTGCTTCCGCGTCGGGACGGCGCAACCTCATCGAAGCGTGCGAGATCTGAAGAAATGCCACGGAACTGAGATTCGAGCCGCATGGTGGGGTCCGCGCTCCTGGTGGCGGGGCCGTTCTTCTGGGTGGTGCTGCCGCAGGTGGCTACGCCACGCCACCCCGTCGTGTCCTGCCAGGCGTTGGTGGTTGACGGGTAGCCGGATAGTGAGTGCCACGTCGAGGACGTCTCGGACCGATGAAAGGGCGTCTGTCGACCCCTCCGACCGGAAGCCCGAGGGCGCCGCCGCTGACCCGCCGTCGCTCCTGCCCCGGCGCCCGTGGCCGTCCGCCCGGGTCCGTTCGGTTCCGGCGCTGCGCCGCGCCGGGTCGCTTTGGCGGCCGGCCTGGGCCCGGTCCCCGCCCTGCGCGCCGGCCCGCCGTCCGCGCCCTGGCGCTCCCGCCATGTGCCCAGGCCTGCCTCCGGCCGCGCATGGCCGGGGCCCTGGTGCGTGGGGTGGTGGCTGGGCAGGCTAGGTTGCTGGGGTGAGTCTCCTTGATGATGTGGCCGAGCGCGATGGCTGGCGCTGCTGGGTGTGTGACGAACCGGTCGACCCTGACGAGTCGGTGAACGACCCGCGGGGGCCCAGCGTCGACAGCCGGACCGCCGACCGGAAGGCCAAGGTCGCCGAGCGGCTCGCGCACCGCGGGTGCAACACCCGCAAGGGCGCGGTCAAGGTGGTCATTGCCTGGCCGGAGCGCCTGTACGTGGTCGAACCCGCGCCGCTGATCACCGTTGCCGGGAGGCTGGAGCGCAAGGGGGGCCGCGAGATGGTGGGCCGTTGTCCGACCAGGCGGGACGCCCAAGAGGCGGCGGATTGGCTGGTGGACCGATTCTCCCGACTGGTACCGGGGCTGCCGGTGACCGCCGACATCGAGGCGGGCGGCGGCCAGTTCCTCGTCATCCTGACCGCCGGCCGCCGCTGACCGGGAATCACCCGCGCATACTCGCGTCGAGCTGAACCGTCGGCCCACATCGCGTCGGCCAGTGCCGGGCGGCGGAGACCATGATGACGGGGTCGCCGGAGCGCTCGGCTGCTCCACCGCGCGGTGCACGCCAGCGCGGATTCGCCGCACTTGACGCTGGCCGCCACCCGTACCGTGTCACCGCCGCCGGCATCGCTCATCGGCTGCCGTCCGCTCCCACCCGCCTGTCCCGGCCGCGTCCGGTGCTCGCTGCAGCGGTCGCGCTCGCCGCCGTGCCGGCCCCGGCCGGATGCTGACCGTCCTGCCGGCGCGGGTAGCCGGCTGCCCTGTTCTACGCCGCCAGGGCGGCGCCGAGCCGGTGCATGGCTCCGTCGCCGCCCTCGCAGAGGTGGACGACGCGCTCGTGCGACCCGCGTACGCGGGGCCGGTCACGGTTCGAGCGGTGACCGCAGTGGTGAGGTAGCGGAACACCTTCCGGGCATTTGGCCCACTTGAGGCGCCGGATGATCTCTTTCTTCGTTCGGCCGGCTGCGGTCTCCCGTGCCATGTATTCGCGTGTGCGCTGGTCATTGGCCTTGCGCACGAGGGCTATCCGGCAGAGGGCCACATTGGACTCGGTCACCGGCCCGGGAGAGGCGGTGACGATTGGTCTTGCCGCTGGAGGCCGGTCCTCAGGAGCGCCCTTGCGCTCTCAGGGCCATGTACCGGGTAAATGCGTCGCGGCTGTCCGACACGAACGTCCAGGCTGCCATCGCGTTCACCAGTTCCGTTTCGGTCAGCCAACCGTGCCAGGCAGCATCGTCCTGGCACGGCGCGATGGTCGCAGGGTCAACGACGGCTTCATGCACCGCGAACCAGTACGGGCTCAACTGACCGTCACACAGAAACTTGAAGACAGACCGCACCGGGGCATCGACCCCCATCTCCTCCAAGAGTTCGCGGCGTGCCGCGGCCTCATAGGACTCGCCCACTCCCACGGCGCCCGCGACCATCCAGCTGTACTCCCCGGGAAATCGCGGGCTGTTCTCGGGACGCCGATGCACCAGATACCGGTCCTCGGAGTCCCTGAGGATCACCATGGACATCCGGTACAGATGCCGCCCGCGGACCGCTGTCCCACGCTCCATGACACCCACGACCCGGTCCTGACCGTCAACATGTTCCACCAGTTCGCCCATGCAGCCACCCTCGCAGAGACTGTTCGGTCTCTGATCTGCGGGCCCTCACCGCGGTTGGGCAACCGGCCGCTCGGGCCTGCACCTCGACATGAAGCCGCCGGACATCCGCAAACGCGTCCTTCTCACAGCAGCAGCAAACAGGTGACCCGGCAGACAGGACTGTCAGACCCCTGCGGCATGCTCGCCGGGATGAACGAAGACGCTTTCTGGCAGCTCATCGATGACTGCACGCCCACGGAAGCTGACCCGGACGCCGAACTCCTTGCAGCCACTTTGACCGAGCGGCTTGCCCAGTCTCCGTTGTCGCTGGTCATCGGCTATGCCGAACAACTGTCATGGGCGCTCTACCGGCTGGACCGTAAGGAGTTGGGACACAACCTGGGCGGAGATGCCTTCCTCTACACCCGTGCCGCGGTGGTCGCCGCCGGCCGCACCGAATTCAACGGCGTCCTCCATGACCCTGCGGCCTTCTCTCCTTACGCCACTGACCTCAACTGGGCCGAGAGTCTGCTCTGCACACCGGACCAGGCATACAAACGCATCACCGGGGAGAGGGGGACCGAGACACGCGCTACTCCTACGAGTCCTGCTCGAACACCGAGGGCTGGGCTGACGACGTGGGACTCCTGCAGGCGCGTGTGGGCCGGCCACGCCGGACTCGCCTACGGTGCCTTCGACTTCGGGGAGGACGGTGACGGCAGGCGCCGTCAGTGGAGGCATCCACCACCCACGGAAGCCGAAATGTGACGGAGGGTGTCGAGTCGATACACTTCGGGTACGCATAGTTACCTTCGTCACACGGTAAAGGGGAACGCTTCGGGTGGCTGAGCAAGTCTCATACGTAGAGACGTAGTTGGGCACAAGGGCCGGACATCACCCGGGCCGGAGTGACAGAGGAGAAGCCATGCGAGCGTTCGCGCTGTTTCATGCCCGGCCGGCCACCCCGGACACCTTTCCCACCCTCTACACCTACGACTGCGCGCGGCAACTCAATGTGCTGCCCGACGGGCGACCCGTCATCAGTGACCCGGTGATGCTGCTAGCCACCGGCTCCACCACCTCCACCGCCGGTTCCAAGACCCACTTCGACGACTGAGCCCTCAGACGTCCATGACAGTCCTGATCCTGACCGTCCCGGAGGACGTGACAGCGGACCTGGTGGTGGCCGCCCTGCACGAGCGGGCGGTGCCCGTGGTGCGACTGGACCCGGCCGGCCTGCCCGGCGAGGTTTCCATGTCCGCCGAGTACGTGCGCGGCGACGTGCACGGCTTCCTGTCCGTACAGGAGCGTTTGGTGAGCATGAGCAGCCTGCGCTCGGTGTGGGTCCGGCGCCCAGGTACCCCGGGCGCGGGTGCCGCGCGGCGCTCCGAGCAGCCGGAGTGGCTGACCGCCGAGGCGGAGCGGTCCCTGTACGGGGCACTGCGCTGTGTGCCCGCACCGTGGATGAACCATCCGGCCGCCGCCGAGCAGGCCCGCTACAAGCCCTGGCAGCTCTTCGCCGCGCACCGCGCGGGCTTCGCCGTGCCCGACACGCTGATCACGACATTTCCGCAGGCGGCCCGAGAGTTCGCCGAGCAGCACCCGGAGCTGGTGGTCAAGTCCGTCTCCGGCACCCATCCGGGGAAGCCGCCCATGGTGCTGCCGACCACAATGGTCCCGCCGGACCCCGACTTCTCGTCGGTCTCGGCGGGGCCCACCCTGCTCCAGGAGTACGTTCGCAAGACCGCCGACATCAGGTTGACCTGTGTGGGGGCCCGGCAGTTCGCCGCCGGCAAGAAGGCGGGCCCGGACCAGGTGGACGGCCGCTTCGGCAGCCCCGATGAGGCGCAGTGGTACCCGGTCGAGCCGCCCGCGCGGATCGCGCGGGCGGTCCGGGACTACATGGACCACGCCGGACTCGCCTACGGTGCTTTCGATTTCGCGGAGGACGGTGACGGCACCTGGTGGTTCTTGGAGTGCAACCAGTCGGGCCAGTTTGGCTTTGTCGAACTGGCGACCGGTCAGCCCATCACCGCGGCGATCGCCGACTGGCTCGCCCGTGACGGGACCTGAGCCCCTTCCGTGGGGGCTCAGCACTCCCCGACCCCCCACGGGGAGCCAGAAGTTCAGCAGGTCCAGGAACGGTCCCACACGCATCGACCACTGGTTGTCCACCACGTGGTCGCGCCCACCACCCACCTGCACATGTTCACCGTCCTCCTGACCATTGCGGTCGCCGTTGGGACCGTGACGATGGCGAGTCGAAACAGCCGAAGCGGCCTGCCGGAGGACTCCGCGACCTGCCCCCGATGCTTCCTGGGTGGAGCCCAAGCCGCCGGCGCTGAGATGGGCCAGCATCCTGGGAGACTGGTGGTGCGGGGTCTCGTGGCCGGTGGCGTCGCGGTGGTGGACGATCGCGCTGCTGCGGGTGCTGGTCGCGGCGGAGATCCCGATCGTGGCGCCGCAGGCGCAGGCAGGGGCTGTAGGCGGTGGCGTACTCGCCGGGCCCGGTGCTCACGCCAGTGCCTTTCGTGCTCCGGACTTGAAGAATCCGCTGAACGGGCGGCCGTCAAGGAGAAGCTATGAGCGATGAGAAGTTTGCGGTCGAGGTGCCGGACCGTATCCGCACCAGGCTGTGGGGGCTTGGCTCACAGGCCGAGGATGCGGTGGGGGAGCTGTTGCCGAGGCTCGCAGCGAATCCCCTTCTGGGCCAGTACGACCCGGATCGGGGGGACTATCGGGTGTCCGTCCGTGTCGCGCGTGGTGAGGAGCTGCGGGTGTTCTACAAGCGCGGCGGCCACGAGAGCAGGGTGGTGCGGATCATTCAGGTCTCACCGGTTCCTATGTCCCCGCGGTTGAAGTACGGCGAGGACGGTGAGCATGTCGAACCTCCCGAACCGCAGCCGCAGCCGGCCGATCCGCGCCAGGAGGAGATACAAGCGAGGCAGGTGGGCGATGCATGGCAGCGGATCATGGCGTGGCTTGGCCGCCATGCTCCCGCTTCGTATGCCGCGTTGCTGCCCGGCGCCACCGAGCTTGAGATGAGCGCATTGGAGGAGTCCCTCGGTGTTCGTGTCCCGGCGGGAGTGCGGGCGCTGTGGGGGCTCTGCGCTGGGGTGCGCGAGGTACCCGCGGGAGGGTTCCTCCTGGACGGCTGGGCGCTGATGAACTTCGACCAGGTTGCCGAGGTCTACCGGATGCAGATGGAATTCCAGCGGCGGGATGGCGGCGGCGAGTTCCTGTTCTGGAAGCCCTGTTGGATTCCTGTGTTTTCCTTCAGCCCGACGGACACCGTCTACGGGCTGTGTGCAGATTCCGAGACGGGGATGCTCCGCCAGTGGACCAAGTTCGGCGATCGTGACCCCTACGCCGATTCGCTGGCTGTGTTCCTGGAAGACATGGCGGACAGTCTCGACGCTCCTTCTCTCGCCGCGGGGGCGAAGCCGGGTCTGGTCGATGGGGCGCTGGTGTGGGATTCGCGAGTCGATCCCAGCCAAGCGGACCGGTGGGCTCTCTTCACGGGCTGATTTTTCGCCCGGCGCAGCGGTGCGGGGCCCGACCGCACTGGCCGCCGCGAGGGACCTGATGCGCTAGAGAAGCGCCACCGTCCGCCCGGACGCCGATCTGGTTGTCCGTGGCTCCTCATATGGTCGGTGGAAGAGCCGCCGGGTGCCCTGGAGTGAGTACCCACCTTTCGGCGGCGGTAGAGGGAGGCCGCATGGCCAGTTCGTTCAAGTTCGATGACGCCGCCATCCGACGGATGGCCCGGGACGCCACGGCCAAACTGGCTCAGGACCTCACGGCGCGTCTCAACGCGCTCGTGCCGCAGTACACCGGTAGGCCACTCGCTGAGGTGAAGCAGGCGGTGCGTACAGCCTGGAAGGCGGGATCCAGCGGCGGGAAGATCACCGACCCGCACCTCACGGCGTTCGCTGAGCAAATCGCTGCTGGCGGCACGGTCAAGGTGCAGATGAAGTAACTCCAGGAGCGTTGCGGAGCTGTGCTCCCGCACCGCTCCTGGAATGTGCCCGGCATGGTCAGGCGATGCGTTACTCGTGGCAGACCTTGTGTGCGGGACGCCCTTGGTCGTCGCGAAAGTTGGTGCCGCGCCGCAGTATCGGCAGCGCAGCGGGTGTGGTGACCAGACCACGACCGGCCCGGAACCGGTCCGCAGGGCGAGCTGGATCGAGTTCGTGATCGTCCGCTGTCACGCGTGCGGGACCCGAATGCCCGGCGTGGCGGGCCGTCACCAGGCCGCGCTCTCTGTCCGAATAACCCACCGGGCTGTCCGCATCGCCCCTCAGTACGGCCCGCCCCCCGCGCCTACCGTCAAGGCCATGACGCAACCCCTTAGCCCCGATGACCTCGCTGCTTACCACGACAACGGCTTCCTCCTCGTCAGAAACCTGATCAGCAAGCAGGAGGCGCGGGCGATGCGGGAGGAGTGCCATGCTCTTGTCGCCCGCGTCAACTCCGACATCGACCCGACCTGGGCCAGCGCACGCGCCGTCGCGGGCATGACCGCCGGACGCACCACCCTCAAACACAGCCACGACACTCAATTCCACTCGGCCGCATTCACCCGGCTGCTGGTCGACCCCCGGTTCACCGATGTCGCGGCGGCGCTGCTCGGCGGGCCCAACGTACAACTGCACCACACCAAGATGTTCATCAAGCCGCCGGAGAGAGGCGCGCCGTTCCCCCTGCATCAGGACCACCCCTTCTTCCCGCACGCCCAGCACACCGTCGCCGCCGCGGTCTTCCACTTCGACGACGCCCCGGAGGAAAAGGGCTGTATCCGGGCTGTCCCCGGCAGTCACCGCAACGGACCTCTGCCCCATGTCGAGGACGGCAGTTGGCACCTGCCCCCCGATACCTGGCGGCTTCAGGACGCCCGGCCATGCCCGGCCGAAGCCGGAGATGTCCTGTTCTTCACGTACCTCACCGTGCACGGTTCGGGGCTGAACACCTCCGACGAGGCCCGCACCACCTGGCTGGTACAGTTCCGCGATCCGCAGGACCGGCCCACCGTGGACGAGCACACCTGGTCCCTCGGCCAGGGCATGATGCTGCGGGGGATCGACCCCACCGCGCGGAGAACAGACATGAGGGACGAACCGAGGTGACCGGACTGGCCCGGGCGGGCGCCGCCACCCCCCTGCTCAACGCCATGCGGCTGGGGGTCACCCTGGCCGGACGACGGGTCGATTTCGTCGACTGGGGGTTCTACCCGCCCGAGCCATGGCGGAACTACTGGCACAGCCACTCCTACTTCGAACTCTGCTACGCCTACGCCGGGCGCGGAACGTTCCGGATCGGGGCGCAGGAGCACCTGGTCGGGGCCGGCGACCTGTTCGTGGCGCGCCCCGGCGACGTCCACGAGATCATCACCGACGCTCTCGACCCGCTCGGCATCGTCTTCTGGTCCTGGACGATGGTCCCCGAACGCGGTCCACGCGGCACCCGACCGGACTCACCCGACACCGTCGCGCTGCTGGACGCCTTCGCGACCGGCCCGCACCAAGTCGTCCCAGCCGCCGGAACCCCGCTGACCCGGCTGCTGGTGACACTCGCCGAGGAGGCTGCGGCACCAGGACCCGGCAGCACCGACCTGTTGGCCGCCCTCGGGTCGGCACTGGTGCTCGGCTGCGCCCGCGCCGTCGCCGACCGCCCCGCCGCCGCGCATCTGACCCCCGCGCCGGACGGACGCGCGGCGGCAGCCGTGGCAAGGATGACCCGCTACCTCGACGACAACTTCGACCGCCCGGTACGAGTGCGCGACGTCGCTGCCCAGGTTCATCTGAGCGAACGGCACGCGGCACGGCTTTTCCGCCAGGCGGCGGGATGCACGATCATCGCCTACCTGACCCGTTATCGGCTCGGCATCGCCGCGCAGCACCTGGCTGATCCCGCCCTTCGCTCGCTGTCCGTCGCGGCGATCGCCCGCTCCTGCGGCTATCCGGACGCCCGGCACTTCAGCGCCGAGTTCCGGCGGCATTGGGGCGCACTCCCGACGGAGGTACGGGCGCGCAACGGCACCACACACCTCTTTGGGTGAGACGAACGTCGACCACGCCCGTCTTGGCAGCTCGCCCCCTGTCGTCAAACGCATCGCCTGTGACGAGGACCGGAGCCCGATGCCCACTTGCAGGGCTTCCAGCGCCGGCTTCGAGTGTCACATCATCAGGAGCGGGATCCGGGCGCTCATTTCTACGACGTTCGTGTCCATGGAGACGCACGGGGGAACGGTGCCGGATGAGGTGCGAGTGCGACAGGCCCACACCCGCGTCGCCTACAAAAGGAGTGGAAGCAACATGCGCAAGATCACGAGGACGCTGGCCGCGCTCCTTTCGCCGCAGGCGTCCTGATCACGGTCGGCGCGACGGACGCCCAGGCCGACGGCCCCTACGAGGGCTGCCCTTACGGCGCCGTCTGTATCTACCCGGAGGGCACCGGCTGGAACGGTGGCCACCCGAACGAGATCTACTACAGCTACGGCGCCCACAACCTGCACAACGACTACGGCGTCCATCGCATCGAGAACAACCAGTACGGCGGTGCCACCATGCATCTCTGCACGGGCTACAACGGCACGGGCTGCGGTGTCTTCGTGCGCGCCTGGAGCTATACGGACGCGGACCTGACTCCGATCAACTCCATCACCCTGGAGCCATAGTCACCGAGCCTGGGCAAGGGGCGCCCCTCGCTGAGCCGGGCCGCCGCGCTTCGGTCACGGTGTCTCAGGGTCGGTCGTCGGGGGTGCGGCGAGCAGACCATCGAGTCCTCGCGTTACTACCGGCCGCTGTTCGGCGGACCCGTGGAACTCATGGAGCTCGATGGGGCCCAGCACGGTTTCGCCGTCCACGAGGACCCGCAGTACCTGAACCCGCAGTCCCAGGCATGGCAGGCCGAGGTGATCGACTGCGTCACCGGGTTCCTGGCTGGCTGAACGGCTGCCGGTAGTGCCGCAAGCGCGTCGCGCAGGTCGCGTACCGCAGGGCGCGGAGCATGCCCTGACAGGGCCACGGAGGTGTGCGCCGCAGCTCCTCGATGGCCTGCCCGAACTGTGCGCGTGCCGCGATGTCGAGGGAGAGTATGGCGGTGGCCGCAGCCTCGTCCGCCTCTCCGGCTGCGGCCAGGGCTCCAGCCCAGTGGGCGGTGAAGAAGGCCCGGTCACGGGACGCGAACGGTGCAGCGGGCCGGTGCAGGGACACCGGGCGGGGTTGGTAGGGCCGGTCAGGAGGCCGGCGGCTGGTCCGGGAACCGGTCCGGGTGAACCATCGCCGGCTGCGGGCGGACGACGCGGACAGGGGCGAGGTTCCGCCGACCGACGAAGTCCGCCTGGAGGTCGGCGCGCCAGGCTGGTTGGAGACCGTCTTTTTCGGATCAAGCCGGGCACTGTGGGCCCGGCTTGATCCGGAGGGATGGGAGGGTGCCAGGTCCGCTCAGCTCTCCAGCGGGTGCGGCTTTGCCAGGACGCGTTCGGCGAGGCCGCTGCGTATGGCCGCTGCGGGGGAGCTGTCGGGCTTGCGGGCGGCCTGGTCATGGAAGCAGGCCAGGAATTCGTCCGCGAGGTCCTCGCGCGGGTACCGGGCCAGGACCTCCGCCCGGAACCCGGCGGTGAAGTCGTGCGCGTTTCGCCCTGAGATGTCCACGCCGGTGGCCCGCTCCAGCAGATGGCCCTCCGGGTCCTCCTGCACGTCCACCGAGTCCCACATGTGCCGCACGATGACGTCGGCCAGCCGCTGCCGGCGCTCCACGGGCCATCCGGCCCCGGCGCCGAATACCCAGGCCACGTGCCCGCCGGCCTCGTCGAAGGCGACAGTGTGGCTGTCGAACTGCGGGACCAGCCCTATGTCGTGGAGCAGCGCGGCCACGTACAGCAGCTCGGCGTCGTGCTCGATGCCCCGGTCCGCGGCGTACGCGCTGGCCCACACGTAGGACCGGATTGAGTGGTTCAGCAGGGCGGGGGTGCAGTAGGCGGTGGCGACCTCGAGAGCGGCCGCACATGCGGCGGTGTCGGGGGCGGCGGGTACGGTCAGCGCTTCGCGGGACGTTTCGTGGGTCATGGTGCCGAGTATGCCGACCGCCCCGGTCTCTTTCGATCACCGGCGCCCCGAAGACCCACCCGCCGTCGCCGGAACCGCTGGCATCGTCGGCGAACGGCGGTGCCGCCCGCTGCGCCCGGGGGGCGCCGAGCGGTGTGCGTCCTCTGGTGAGCCGCGGACAGCCGCACACCGAGCTGATGGCGACCGCGCCGGTGTCTTTACCGGACGTCCTGCCGCACGCGTAGCGACCTCCAAGACTCCGACACCAGCTCCTGCACCTTCCAGCCCGGAGCGAATGTCACCCGTTCGAGTGGCAGATCGACCGCCCGGTCCCGCCCGCGCCAGCCTTCTCATCGCAGGCATCTTCCGCTGGTCCGCCCTCGGAGCGAACAGGCAGTTCACGGCCGGAGGCATTCTCCCTGCGGATCGAAGCAGACGAGACCGTGCTCGCGAGCCAGCGAGGCGGCGTACTCGGAAACTTCCTCAGCCTTGCCATAGGACACGAGCAGGTACACGACCGGCCCCGATGCCTCCTCGAGGACTGGCGGTGACGCCCATACGACACTGCGATCTTCGTCGTCCGGGTACCGTTCCACGAGCGCTTCCACGTAGGCCACAATGCGCGGCGCCGGAGGCACGACGACACCGTCCGACTCCAGGTAGCGCACGTAGAGCTCGTCGTAAGTCGAGCCCGCTTGGTGGTTGTCGAGTGGACGTTCACCGTCCCACACAGCAAGGTCATAGCTCACCAGTGAATCGTCGCAGGTAGCAACACCACCGGAGCCAGCAGACCCCCGACATCGGCCCAACCACTACGTGATTGTGACTGAGCATTCCAGTTGGCTGTTTGCCAGTTGTGGTGCGCAGCAGGCGGTAAGGCCGTCGGAGCGAGCAGAGCCATGCACGAGCGCTACAAGGCCTCGTTCCGTCCGTGCGTTACCGGGACTCCTTCGAGCGGCAGGTGGCCGCGGCAGTAGTACTCGGACTCCAACCACTCCTCAATCACGACGAGTGGGCGCGACAGAAGCACGTCTCCGATCTGCTGGACACGCAGAAGCAGCCCGAGATCAGTCAGGGCAAGGGAGTCATCGGGGGTGTACGCCAGCCAGTTGCCGTGCTCGGCAGCTTGGTTGAGGAGGTACTGTGCCGCCTCCTCGGGATCACGAACCGCCAGTGCAAAGCGCGCCGACGTGGGATCCGGTGCACGATCCCGGAGAAGAAGGACCAGGTCCGCAACCGTAAGAAGCTCGGCTCCCGCGGGGGTCGGCCACCGACGTTCGACAAGGCCGACAACCGCGAGCGGCACGCGGTCGAATGCGGGATCAATCGCCTCAAGCGCCACCGGGCCGTGGCTACGAGATACAACAAACTCGCCGTCCGCTACGAAGCAACCGTGCTGGTCGCGGCCATCAATGAGTGGCTGTGACCCCACGGCCGCACCAGCCTTCAGTTAACCCTTTGCGGAGAACCGATAGGCCAGCTAAGTTCGCCCAGCCGTCCATGTTGATCCGGACGACCGGCGCTGTCGACGAGGAGGTGTGGAGCACATGCGCAGGAGTGCCCAGCAGTTGAGCCCGCGTACTGACCTTTGCCACCTCCTCACGACGGAGACACCTTGTCGCTCCGCATCACCCCACTGACCGACCCCGCTCACGGGGCGCACAGCCGACGCCTTGCATGGCTGGCGTCCGACGCCGATTCCATCCCCGTCGGGACGGCCTTTCTGCGCCTGTTCGATGGCGGACAAGAGCACCTGGCCGAACTGACCCTCCACGTCCATCCCGTGGAGCGCCGCAAGGGCGTCGGCTCCCGGCTCCTCGACACGGCCGTGGCCGCCGCCCGGGACAACGCCCGGCGCTGCGTCAGCGCGCAGGCCGAGGCCGGATCGCCCGGCGATCACTTCCTGCCGGCCCGCGGCTTCCGCAAGGTGCTCACCTTGAGGTTCGCCCGCTTGCCGCTGGCCGACGTGGACGCCATCGCTCTCGCCGAGGTCATCGAGCGTCCGCATCCCGGCTACCGGCTGGCGTCATGGCAGGGAACCGTTCCTGACGCCCTTGCCCAGACGTTTGCCGCCTCACGCCGGGCCATGGACGACATGCCCATGGAGGACACCGACTACGGCACCGTGGCCTGGGACGTGGACCGGGTTCGGGCTGCGGCGAAGGCCATCGAAGAGCGCGGCGACCAGTTGCACACGGTCGTCGCCATCGACACCTGCGACGACTCGATCGCCGGATTCACCGAACTCGTCGTCCCCGGCAATGGCACGGGTGATGGCCAGCACTACGGCACCGGCGTGCTGCCCGAGCACCGCGGACACGGACTCGGCCGATGGATGAAGGCCGAGTCGATCCGACAAGCCCACGGGCGCTATCCAGACCTCGGCGGCCTCCTGACCGACACCGCCGACAGCAACACGCACATGAGACACATCAGCGACAGCCTCGGCTACGCGCCCACGCACACGACACTCCAGTACCAGCTCGACCTGTAGAGACGAGCGGACGGGCCGGACCTGGGCATCACCTCGTCCGGCCCGTCGGCACTTTCACAACAGGCCCCAGGTGGATGATCAAGCGCCGTGGGGCGCGGAGATCTGACGAATGGCCAGTGGGCTCGGCTGGAGCGTTGCTGCCTCTGGCAAGAGGGTGGGGCGGCCGCCGACGTGGACGCGTCGGCAGTTGATCGACGGCATACCTGGCGGACCAGGACCGGTGCGCCGTGGCGGGATGTTCCAGAACGGTACGGGCCGTGGGACCGGGCCGACGACCTGTTCCGCCGCTGGCAGCGCAACGGCACCTGGAAGCGGATCTTCGAGCAGCTCCAGGCCGAAGCCGACGCGAAGGGCCTCAGCAACGAGTGGCTGTGACAAGCGGAGCGGGTCGGGCGGGGGAAAACCCTTCGAGGACACCACCCCTGACCTGCCACGCTGGTGCGATGCTGCTCAAACTGACCGGTTCCAGCTGTTCAGGCAAGACCACGCTCGCTTACTCCGTAGGCGAGCGGCTGGGGCGGCTCGCCGTGCACGACTTCGACGAGCTCGGCGTACCGGAAGGCGCCGATCGCCAGTGGCGTAACCGCATGACCGAGATGTGGGTGCGCCGTGCGCTGGAGTACCAGGACCGCGGAGTCGACCTCCTGCTGACCGGGCAATCCCCGCTGGGAGAGGTCCTGGCCACCCCTCCGCCCCGTTGCTGGATGGAATCGCGGTGTGTCTGGTCGACGTGTCCGACGAGGTCCGGCGCAGCAGGCGCACCCGGCGCGACGCGGGCCGGTGGGACGTTCCGGCGGTTGACGCCTTCCTCGGCTGGGCCGCCTGGCACCGCGAACCACCCGAGGATCCCCGACACCGACCCGACGTCATCGTCGACGACAGCTGGCCTCGTATGGCCTGGCACCGTTGAACCGGGTGGACTGCCGACGATCGGCGATGGTGCATCCACCTGCTCGACACCACCGACCAGCCCGTCGCGGAATCCGTAAATCAGGTTGAGTAATGGGTGACCGAACAGCGCGACGCGCTCCGATTCGGCCGTCTCACCCTCTCGCGGGGCTGGTCAGATCCGACAGCCACCCGAGCCCGACCACGACTCCTGATCGACTTTCACACAGGCCCTAGTTGTGGTGCTGCGGCAGCTGGGCGACTGGCCTGTGCTGTCCTGTGACAGCGCACCTTGAGCGCGTGCCAACGAAGACTGAGCTGCTCTGGTTGAGCGCCTCCTTTGGCTCTCCGGTTACCCAGCCACTGGTTGGCCTGCGGGAATGGCGAAGCCCCTTCCATGCGCCACGGGGGCTGCGCATGGAAGGGGCCGCTGTCAGACAGCCCAGGAGTTCTCTGGGCTGTCGAGCCATGCCGTTTGCCCTTCCGCTGTCACGGTGAGCCCGAACCGGGTGTGATCAGGTTCGCCCTCACCTGTCCACCAGGTGAGGGCCTGCTCTACTTCGTCCCACAGACGGCGGGGCCCCGACTGGTAGACCGTGGCTTCCGGCTCTCCGGTACGGAACTCGACGGCGGCCCATGACGTGCTCGCCAGGTCGAAGAACCATGCTTTCGCGGTGTCCGGGTCCGTTCGGTTGACGACGTGGGCGCAGGCAGGGACTCGCAGGCCGATCACGAACCGGGCCGGCTCGTAACGGTCTCCCAGGTCCGCGAGGGTGATCGAGGTGCTCGTTCTGTCGGCGGTGCCGGGGTATTCCGGAACGTGGTTCCGGAACTGGTTCCAGTCGAGGCGCTGGTCGCGCAGCTTCATGAACTCGACCATGTCCCGGAACGGACCCGATGCGGTGCCGTCCTCCCGCACGGTCAGTTTGATCAACGCGTCCTGGTCGGTGTAGTTGGTGCCCCAGGGGGCGAGGATGATCCCGCCGGGCCGGACCTGTTCCAACCAGCGCGGCGGCACGGCGCGCATGCCGGCGGTGACGATCAGCCGGTCGTAAGGCGCGCCGTCCGGCCAGCCGTCTCGGCCGTCCCCGTGGATGACCTCGGGGCTGACCCCGGCACGGGACAGTGCCGCTCGCGCCTGCTGAGCTACCGTCGCGTCGATTTCGACACTGACGACGTTCTCGTCTCCCAGCCGGCGGGCGAGTAGCGCGGCGTTCCACCCGGTGCCGGTGCCAATTTCGAGCACCCGCATGCCGTCGCTCACGTCCAGGTCGCGGAGCATGCCGGCCACGACAGACGGCATGCTCGCCGAACTGGTGGCCACAGTGCCGGGGTTGGTGCCCGTGTGGTGTCCGTCGTCCCATTGGGTGACCAGCGGGACGTTCGCGTAGGCCACCCGTTCCCATTCCTTAGCGTCCGCGCTGCGTCCGACCGGCACGCTTGCCCGGGTGGTCATGTCGTAGGCCCAGACGAGATCCGGCAGGAACAGCGAGCGCGGTACGGCCCGGAACGTGTCCGCCCAGTCGGGCGACAGGGTTTCGGTGTCGAGGAGGGACCGCGCCAGTTCGTCACTGGCGCGGCCTTCCTGCTCAGAGTTGAGCGTCACTTACGCCGTTTCCCATCTCCAGGCGGGGGCGAACCGTCCGGGGGCGGCGGCGGGGGCGGTTGCCAGGGCTGGCCGGGGGCCTTGTCATCGTCGCCCCCGTTTCTGCACGTCGGTCCAACCATCGTCGGACCTCCCATCATGAATTGGAACGGCCCGTCGGGCGGAGCGCCGAACGGGGATTGTTCCCGCCCCTACCGAGGGCTACCTGTTGCCGCGGGAAAACGGTGTGGTTCACATCCGGTGGGGCGGAGTTCGGACCCGCTCCGGGCGCGCAGGGGAAGCGTTGAGTCCGTCCGCTTGAGCTCTCACGACCGGAGCGGGAGCTTAGGCGGATCTTCGGTGGCGGCCAGTCCCGGGCTGTAGAAGCTGATCCGGGACGCGCACGTCGGAGACTGCCGCGCCGTTTCTCGGTGCCCCTCGATCAGCGGCCATGGCTTCATCCCAGATCTGATCGTGAAGCACCATCAGACAGAATTCGCAGGCGTACATATCCGCGGAGAGGCTGCCGAGGGTCGTCGCCGGCCCTATCCACGCGACACGCGTATCGGCGCGCCCGCACCAAAGCCAGCAGCGACCCCGCCGCCACTTGTCAGCGTCGGACTGGGACGGTGCGGGCGGCCCGGCCAACGTTGCTAATCGCATCAGTGCTGCGCCGCCTTGTGCCGGGTCATGAACACGTTGACGTCCGTCACTTGCGTGAGATCTCGTGCAGCGCGGCGCTCGACGCTCAGGGCGTCACATACGGCGCAGCCAGGCACGGGCCGCGGCGGGACTACGGGCGGAGGCAGATGCACTGGGCCGGAACAAGTGGTTGGCGGTTGGGGTCTCATTCCGTGACTCCCATGCCGTTGGAGGGGAGGCCGGCTCGTTCGCGTTCATCGCGTGCAAGCCTCAGGGCGTCCGGGTCTGCTTCCCATCGCCGGTCAGTGCCAGGTCTTTGCAACACGACCAACGCTCCCGACGGCCGGACCACCATCGCCAGTTCGGCCGTCATCGCGTCCACTACGTACGCGCCTTCTCGGTACGTCGTCATCGTTGACCCTCCGCCGATTCATCAGGCTTTGGATCATCGCGCCGCGCGGCACCTTCCTACAGGGACGCAACGTCCTAGTTACAGCACGCTAAGTAGCGACACCGAGGAACTCGGCGAGCGGGCGCAAGCCGGGCGGGTGTGCTGGCGACTCCCACAGATCGCTGACGATTGACACGGCGAGCGTGTGATGGCGCATCCAAACGGGTGCCACGCGTCTTAGCGCCTCAAGCGCCTTGACGGCTCCCAAAGGGTCGCCCACGTCCGCATGAGCACGGGCGACATCGAGTAGCAGCCAGGTACGCCAGGAAGGGGGCGTGTCTTTGCTGAGCCGCATTCCGCGGGCCAGGTCCAGGGCCTCTTCCGGGCGGGCATGCTGCACGGCGAGACGGACGCGCTCAATGCGTACGGATGATCGGCTGAACACCGACAACAACTTGGTGTTCTCCGGCGGTGGCAGCGTCGCGAGACGCCCGGCAGCACGTTCCGCCGCCGTCATCATTTCGTTGGCCTTGTCGTAGTCTCCGCTCCGTGCCGCGCTAGTGGCCGCTGACATGAGCAGCCCTCCCCACACGCGCACGCCCTCGGCGCTATGGCCGTGCTCTCGTTCCACGCCGTCGGCGGCATGGACGGCCAAGTGTTCCGCGTCGTCCAGCCGGTTCTGTCGCTGATACGCCCACGCAACGGAGTTGGACACCATCGGTGCCAGCAGAGGATCGGACGATCGTTCGGCAGCGGCTATGGCGCGCTCAAGGCTGGATAGCGCAAGATCCGACTTGCCTAAACGGATAGCCAGGTGGCCGCCGAGTTGCAGGGCCTTGCCCAACGCGCCTTGCCCCGCCGCCCGTTCATCGACCGTCCCGACCGCGGCAGCTAGGCGCGCGTCAGCGATGATGCCTGGCAGAGCGCCCATTAGCTGGTCGAACTCGGCGGCGTGGTAGAGCGTCCATGCCTCTGTGATCTCGGCACGCAGCAGGGCCAGGGACAGTACCTCGGCTCCGGCTGATTCCGCAGGCGGAGCGAACAGCGGCGGCATGATCGCGCGCCGCACGGCGACCAGTGCCGGGGGATCAGCCTCACCGTTGGACGGAACGCCGGGGGGATCGCCCAACAGACTTGTCAACTCAACGCCCAGCCCCTTCGCGAGCGCGTGCAGCGTTGGTAGCCGGGCGCTGTGCTTGCGCCTCTGTTCCAACTTCCGTACGACGTCAACAGACACGCCGGATCGCTCCGCCAAACCCTCCTGCGTCAGGTCGGCGAAACGACGCAGGCGACCCAACCGCTCACCCAGATGCTCAGAGGCCATGCCTCCACGCTACGCCGGACGTGTCGTCACGAACGCAGAAAGCCCCCGCACATCGGCTTAGCGCCGGTGTGCGGGGGCGTGGTGGGGCGAGCCGGGCGTACAGCCGTACCGTCTCGTCCTCGCTGCCGGTGGCCAGCAGGGCCCCGTCGGGGGAGAACGCCACCGCGACAACATCCTGCGTGTGGCCGGCCAGTGGGGCGCCGACCCGGGCGTAGCGGGTCGGGAGCCGGGGCTGGGCGGCTCGGCAGGCCCCCGGGGCGGTGGGTCCTAGCCGACCCGCGGCCCGGGTGAGGGTTCCGGGCCGGCTGAGGGGGGCGGGCGGTGAGGCGACGAACATCGCGGTGCCGGGAGCGGGCTAAACGAGCGCTCGGGTCCGCTCCGTGTGGCGGCACGCAGATGCAGGCGGGCCCGGCGGTGCCCAGGCCGACCAACTCGTCGGCATCGGGATGCGGCCAGGAGGTCGACGGTCGGGTCGAGCACCTCGGGCGCGAACACCGGGCCGAGAGCTGGCCGTACCGGACGGCGGACTCCTCGTCCCGTCAGTGGCTGCTCGTCACTGCGACCCCGCGGCCACCAGCGTCGCGGTGATGGGTTCGAGCTGGGCGACCAGCTCGTCGAGCTCGGCGGGAGACAGTGCGTCGTACGGTGGGGCGGCGAGCTCGTCGGTAAGGGCTTCGACGCGTTGCTTGGTCTCGCGGCCAGCGTCGGTGAACCGGCCGTCGGTGTCGACGAGCCCGCGCTCGCGCAAGCCGTCCATGACCACGACCAGCCGCTCCTTAGGCAGGTGATGGATGCGCCCGAACGACTCCGGCGGGTGGATGCCCTGCGCCAGCGCGGAGAGCACATGGGCCTCCGTGCCGCCGATGCGCGCGCCGACGAGAGCGGCGACGTGCCCGTCACCGCGGTGCTCGCGCAGCATGGTCGCGGAATGCCACAGTCGGGCGACCGGGTCGCTCGGCACCGCAAGGGCGCGCATTCCGGCGTACATCACCCGACCTTCTGTGGGCGCGTTCGTCGCGGCTTTGGTGGTCAGGTCGGCGGCGCGCACCAGGCCCGGGGAGTCGGCCAGCTTGTCGCCGAGGATCCGTCGTACGGAGGCCGCGCTGCCCCGCTCCCGTGCGGCGACGGACGCCTCGGGCGGGATCGTCTCCCACGCGCTCGGGATGTGCCGCGCGGCTTCCCCGTCGGCGAAGCTGTAGAAGGCCGCGTGCACGACCTGCGCCGGCACCCGGCCCAGCGGCGCGGCGCGGCTGGCGAAGTAGCCGTCCCAGTAGGTGCGGTGGCCGAGCGCGGCCAGCTCCTCGTTGCACTCGTCGGCGAGGTAGGTGACCAGGCAGATCGGCTCAAGGAGCTCGAACATGCGGCGGGCGGTGTGAGTCATGGCCTTCATCATGCCTGCGGGCCACGCCCCGTGCAGCGGAACGGGCCGCTGGATCAGCGCCTGGATGCGCAAGTCGAACGTCCGACTCTTCGCCAGCTCGACTAGATCTTGATCGAACGGCGGGGCAGCGTAGCGAAACGCCCAGCCAGAGTGATGAGACCAAGCCTTAACAAAATGAGGCTTCTTGGACGAGCATGCTCGGAATAGTTGCAGCGAGGTGACAGGGTCCGCGCCGCAGTTGCGGATCGGGCTCGATCACGGGTGTGCCGCGAAGACGTGGGCGACGGCTCCGCCGCTGAAGACGGTGGTGTTCGTCGGCTCGATGGTGAGCGGCGCGTGGAAGAGCCGCTCGCCCGCACCCAGGACGACCGGGTGGACGACGAGGCGGTACTCGTCGATCAAGCCGGTGTCGACCAGCGATCGGGCGAACCGTGCCCCGCCGTGGGCGAGCAGGTATGCGTTGGAGCGCTCCGGCTTGAGCCGGGTGATGGCTTCGGCCAGATTTCCGTGTGGGCTGATGAAGTCCGGAATGCCAGGGCTAGCGGTGGCAAGCGCCGAGCCCAGTTCAATCCGGAGCATCCCACCCCCATGCGAGTCTGCTGTCCAGCCGTAGCCGCCGCGACTCAGTGAACAGTCAAGCCAGAGCAGCGTCCAGGCCCCTGAGATGGCCTGCAGGACCGATGCCCTGGCGGGCCCTCTCACGGCAGCACCATTCGAACCTCCTCGAATCACTTGGCCGGTGGCCGGGGTGGGAGATTCCATGGATCCGGCGCAAGTATTCGTCAAAGGGTTGCCCCGCATGGGAAGGGAGCGACAGCGACTTCCCGGTTCCAATGGGTCCACCGGCTAAAAACCACGGAGGGAATAGGAATGGGCATCGACAAGAAGACCAGGTTCGGCCTGGCCGCCGCATTCGGCACGGCCGTCGTATTCGCGTTGGGCGCCAATCCGGCCTTCGCGCAGGAGGGCAACTTCACGGTGGGCAGCGGCTCCTGCGTGGCCATCGAGGAGATCCAGCTCCAGTGGTCCGATGGAGCGTGGCACGACTTCATGGAGAACAACCCGATCCAGGCCTCGGCGACTGACCCGTACTGGTGTCGCTTCAGCCTGATCGACAACGGCATCGAGAGATGGCACTCGACGGGCGGCGGGTCCGGCTGGTGGCCCGACGGACCCGGGCACCACATGCAAGCGTGCGTCGATCGCTGGTACAACGGCACCCGCCTGACCCACGCTTGCGGTCCGCTCAATTGAGTCTGCGTGCCCGGCGCCGGGCCCTGGAAATACGGAGTTCGGGACAGGGACTCCCAATCCGCGTTCCCGCGCTGCGGCGGTGCTCACGCTCCGAGCGCGCGGGTGAGCAGCATCCTGCGGTTGTTCGTCGAGGTCTTCGCGAAGATCGATTTGAGGTGGTCCTGCACGGTGTGCTCAGACAGGAACATCTGGCGGGCCACCTTGCGGCTGTCGCCGCCCTTCGCCAGGTGACCGAGCAGTTCGCCTTCCCGAGCACTCAGAGCGAAGGCCCTGGTGAACACGGCAAGCCGCTCGGTCGGCGAGGTCTCCTCGATGGTCACGGCGATATCGCGCCGGTCGCCCTGGTCCGCGTCGCCGATCCGGGCGGCCCGCAGGGTCAGCCACAAGCCCTCCCTCAGGTGGACTCGGGCGCGCGGTGGGTTCGTGTCGACGCCCGCCTCGACGGCCAACAGCTGAGCAGCGGCGTTGTAGGCGCTCGCGGGGACCGGCGGGCGGCCTTGCTCGGGCGGTACCAGCAGACTCAGGAACGCGTGGGTCTCCGGGGTCTGCCCCAGTACTCGCAGGTCAGGGGAGAGCAACAGCACCAGGGGACCCAGGCGCGGCGCGCCGGACGGCCGTACGACGAAGGTGTCCGCCTGGCAGCGGCGTAGCGCCGCGGTCACCGGTTGGGTGATGGAAGCGAGGTACGCGGCCTCCGCGCGACTGAATTCCTGGTCGTAGCGCCACAGGTCGAGAAAGCCCCAGCAGCCGAAGCGGTCCTTGTACACCGTCGAAGCGACGTCCCGCACGCCGTACTCGTGCAGCAGTTCGCGCCACAACGGGCTGCGCGAGGGGTCGCCGTGGCTGCTCAACAGGGCGACGTCGCCGAGCCCCGTCCAGCGGTTGACCTCGGTCAGGTACTTGAGGCGGATCAGACGGGGCAGCGCGGGCAGGCACGGGACGTCAGCGAGCGGCGCACAGCCCACCGAGGTCTCGGGGTCGGTCAGCAGGAACGCGTACCAATCGAACCCCACGGCAGCCCGCAGCTCGTCGAGGAGCCGTAGACGCATCTCTCGGGAGTCACCGCCGGCCTCGCAGAGGCGGACGACGCGATCGTGCGACCGCATGTACGCGGCAGGGCCGGTCACGGTTCGAGTGTATGCCGCGACTCCCCATACTTCTGGGATGTCCCGCGCCCTCGGCCGCTGTCCAGAATGGAGGTATACGACCGAGGAGGAGCCATGTCCACTCTGCACATCGAGCACCCGATCACCGACTTCACCGTGTGGAAGACCGCGTTCGACCGGTTCGCGCCCCTGCGCGAGGAGTCGGGCGTGCGGCGGCACCGAGTCCAGCGCCCGGTCGACGATCCGGCGTACGTGGTCCTCGACCTCGAATTCGACACCGCGGACCAGGCTGAACGGTTCCTCGGAATCCTCAAGAGTCGGGTGTGGTCCTCGCCCGACAACGCGCCCGCACTCGCCGGGGCACCGCAGACCCGGATCCTGGAGACGGCCGAGGAAAGGTGAATCGCCGAGCAGTCCGAAGGCGTGACCCTCGCCCAGCCGGCGCAGATACCGGCCAAGCAACCGTGCCAAGGATCCCAGACCGACAATCAGGCCGGGGCACTCATGATGAATCCCTGCCCCGTCCAGGAATTGGCCGACATCGTGTCGAGCAGAGCCAGGAACGACCCTGACGGCCCAAAGCTCAGTACGAGCCTGGCCGGCGACAACTCCGGCGCGCAGTCGCGGTTCGTGAGCCAGACTGCGCGGATGGAAGCGAGCAAAGCGGTGCAACTGGTCGGAGCGGCCCTGGCGGCGGCGCGCGTTGCCCAGGAGACGGATGACTGGGACGAGTACGGGACCCTGCTGTGGCGGGCGTGTTGACGGATGTGGGTCGCTGCCGCTCGGCCTGGTGCTGATCGCTTCGAGTGATCTGGTCGAGCGGGAGACGGGCTGCGACCTGCTGGACAGGATCTGCCCGGTTGGAAGCGGTGGTGGACGGTCGACCAGGTGTCGAACTCTTGCGCATTCCCGCGACTGCCGCTGGTCCTGAACCGCCAGCTCACGCCTTCGTATTGCTGCCGCAACCGGTCGGGGTACGGGCCGCACTCGCCGACTGGCAGGTATGGGCCGGTGAACTCCCACTCCTGGTACGTCAGTTGCACGCTGCCATGAAGGAGGGGATCTACCGGTCCAGGCTTCACTCCGATGGCGACTGCCGCAGCATCCGCCTCTCGAAGAGCGGGGGTCAGAGGGGGTTCGATGCGGGTTCCGGGTCGCGTCGGCGTCGACCCGGCGGATGTCGAGGCCTGACGAAGGGCGTGGACGACGTGATCGAGAAGCTGTAGAGGTGCAGCAACTCCCCTGCACAGGCTGCTCGCCCACTCCGAAGGCATGGCCTAGGCAAAGCCTTTCGCGAGCTGTTGATCCCCGCCGTCGCGAACCCGACACTGTGTTCTCTGCGCACCCGCTTCGGGGCGTGCGACGGAGGGGACTGCAGGGACATGAACAGATCGATACCGGGCACCGTGGAAGTTTCGGTGCGCCACATCCTCAGCGACCGGACGACGGGCTTCCTCACCCGGACCCGCAGGATCACCTGGCAGGAAAGCCTGTCCCGGGTGCGCCGGCCGGCGTCCGGCAAGCAGAGCGTCGAACTGACCTGCCCCGTGTGCGGCGCCTCCCTCCTGGCCGAGGTCCGCACGGAGGCCCGTACCCGCCGAACCAGCGCCGTATTGCTGGTCCTGGCTGCCCTGAGCGTCATCGTCTTCTTTGTTGCGTTCGGTTACGCCATCCACGAGGGCGGCCGTACCCTGCCCGAGGGCCAGTCGCTCCCAGCCCTGTTCCCCGTCAGCGTCGCTTCGATCGTCGTCACGTTCTTTGCCGCTCCCGTGCTCTTCTTCCAGGGCCGCCGCTACAACGGCGTCACCATGCTGGACGCTCCCAAACCCCGCCGGGTCCACGGGATCATGCCGGTACGCGGCTGAGCACAGGGGACCGTGACGAGGGCGCCCGGCGAGCACCGAGCGCTCCCGCTCACGCGGCCGCGCGCGTCACTCTCGGGCACCCGGGGGATCGTGATTGGTCAGGACTCCATACGCGCTCTGGACCCGGCGGGCTGTTGCGGAGGCGAAGCCCAGCCTGGTGTGCCGGTTGCCCGCCCAGCACCAGCCGTCCTTGGGGGCGTTGCGGCGCTCGCGGCCGTCGCGCCCGGTGCCGTTGCTGATCCTGATCGCCGGGGTACGGGCGTCCAGGGCGCCATGGGATTTACGCAGCGGGAGCTGATGGTCATGACGCAGTGTGATTGCGCTCCAGGACGGCGGGCTGCTGCATCACCCAGTCGGGTGCCCGACAGGCCGGCCGGCTGTGGTTCGGCCGGTCATGCCTCCGCTCGTTCGGGGTGGGTCAGGTTCGTCCCGGTGGCGGGGTCGAACACGTGGATCCGGGGGGTGTTGATCCACAGCTCCAGGGGTTCGCCCTCGGCGGCGCGAGTGGCGGGGCTGAGGCGGGCGACGATCTGGTGTCCCTGCATGCCGGTGTCCGCGCGGCCGGAGTCGGCGGCGAGTTCGGCGAGTTCGGCGGAGCCGGCGGGGCCGCCCTCCTCGGTGAAGTGGACGTAGACGTCGGAGCCGACCGACTCACGCACCTCGACGGTGGCCGTGCACGCCAGTCCGGTCCCCCGCTGCTCGGTCAGGGCGGCGTCCTCGAAGTCCTCGGGGCGGATGCCGACGATGAGTTCGCGGGACGCGTTCCCCTGTTCCAGCACGCGCCGCGCCCGGTCTTCGAGCGGGAGGTCACCGAGCGAGGTCCGCAGGACACCGTTCTCCAGGGTGGCACCGAGGAAATTCATGCCGGGGGAGCCGATGAAGCCGGCGACGAAGAGGTTGACCGGTGCGTCGTAGAGCTGCTGCGGCGTGCCGACCTGCTGGACGAGGCCGCCGCGCATCACCACGACACGGTCGCCCAGGGTCATGGCCTCGACCTGGTCGTGGGTGACATAGACGGTGGTGGTGCCGAGGCGGCGCTGCAGGGCGGCGATCTGCGTGCGCATCTGGACACGGAGTTTGGCGTCGAGGTTGGAGAGCGGCTCGTCCATCAGGAAGGCCTTGGGGTCGCGGACGATGGCGCGGCCCATCGCGACCCGCTGGCGCTGGCCGCCGGAGAGGTTGGCGGGCTTGCGGTCCAGATGCTGGGTGAGGTCGAGGATGCGGGCGGCCTCCTCCACCTTGGCGTTGACGACGGCCTTGTCGGTCTTGGCGAGTCTGAGCGCGAAGCCCATGTTCTCGCGGACGTTCATGTGCGGGTAGAGGGCATAACTCTGGAACACCATGGCGATGTCGCGGTCCTTGGGGGCACGGTCGTTGACGACCTGTCCGTCGATCCGCAGGGTGCCCTCGGTGATGTCCTCCAGGCCCGCGATCATGTTGAGGGTGGTGGACTTGCCGCAGCCGGAGGGGCCGACCAGGATGACGAACTCCCCTTCGGCGATGGTGAGGTTGAAGTCGTTCACGGCAAGGGCGCCGTCGGGGTAGCGCTTGGTGATGCCGTCGAGGACGATCTCGGCCACGGTCTGCCTTCCTGATCCCGCCCGGATGGGCCGGTTATCCCTTGACTGCGCCGGCGGTGAGGCCGGCGACGATGCGGCGTTGGAACAGCAACACGAAGATCACGATGGGTACGGTGATCACCACGGCCGCCGCGGCGATGGACCCGGCGGGCTGCTGGAATTGCGAACTACCGGTGAAGAAGGCGATCGCCGCCGGGACGGTGCGTGCGGCGGTGGTGGAGGTCAGCGAGATCGCGAACAGGAAGTCGTTCCAGCAGAAGATGAAGACCAGGATCCCGGTGGTGAACACGCCGGGCGCGGCGAGCGGTGCGATCACCAGACGGAACGCCTGGGCCGGGGTGGCACCGTCCATCTTGGCGGCCTTCTCCAGGTCCCAGGGGATCTCCCGGAAGAACGCGGAGAGCGTGTAGATCGCCAGCGGCAGCGAGAACGTCATGTAGGGAATGATCAGACCCGGCCAGGTATCGAAGAGCCCGAGCACCCGCTCGATGTTGAACAGCGGCGAGACCAGCGAGATCGGTGGGAACATCGCGATCAGCAGTGACATCCCGATCAGCAGCCGCTTGCCGGGGAATCGCAGCCGGGCGACCGCGTAGGCGGCCATCGTGCCGAGGACGACCGCGATCGTGGTGGCGATCAGGGCGATGCCGATCGAGTTGACCAGCGCCCGGGTGAACTCCGAGGTCTGGAAGATGCCGCGGTAGTTCGCCCAGGTCCACTTGCGCGGAATGAAGTTGCCGTCGCTGAGTGTGCTCGGGTCCTTGAACGAGAGCGCCACGATCCACCAGACCGGGAACAGCGCATACAGAACCACAATGAGGTTGACGACGCTCCAGCTCGTCAGGGTCTTGCCGCGGTGGGACATCATCGCCGCTCCGGTTCGCCGCCCGGCGCCGCGGCGCCGAAGATCTTGATGAAGATGAAGGCGAGGACCGCCACACACAGGAAGATCAGCACCGAGATCGCCGACCCGATGCCGAGGTTGAGGGCGGTGAACAGGTTGTCGTAGCCGAGGATCGAGACCGATCCGGTGTCGTTCGAGCCGCCGGTCAAGACGTAGATGTTGTCGAAGATCCGGAACGCGTCCAGGGTGCGGAACAGCAGGGCGACCAGGATCGCCGGCTTCATCAGCGGCAGGATCACCAGCCGCAGCCGTTGCCCGGATGTGGCACCGTCGACCATCGCGGCCCTGACCGTCTCACCCGGGACGAGCGCCAGGCCGGCGAGCAGCAGCAGCGCCATGAACGGCGTGGTCTTCCACACCTCGGCGAGGATGATCAGTCCGATGGCCTGCCATTGGTCGGTCAGCGGCGCGCTGCCCGCGGGCAGCAGCGCCGCGAGGTAGCCGGTCCCGGGGGTCCACGCGTACTGCCAGGAGTACGCGGCGACGACGGTGACGATGCCGTACGGGATCAGGACGGCGGTACGGACGGTGCCCCGGCCGAAGATGGCCCGGTGCATCACCAGCGCCAGCGCCATGCCGAGAACCAGCTCGATCGCCACCGACACCACCGTGATGAGGGCGGTCACCCACAGGGCCTGCCACCAAAACGGCGA
Source organism: Streptomyces sp. NPDC045021 (assembly GCF_056432645.1). Classification (NCBI taxonomy): domain Bacteria; kingdom Bacillati; phylum Actinomycetota; class Actinomycetes; order Kitasatosporales; family Streptomycetaceae; genus Streptomyces; species Streptomyces sp. NPDC045021. Next base: position 1,796 of record NZ_JBWKIQ010000026.1, on the reverse strand, counting down.
GGACAGCACAGCTCGGTAGTTGTCGAACCAGACCCACCGGGCCTGCCCGGGGAACCGCAGGTCGTAGCGTTGGAGCGAGAGGTAGACCGCGTAGGCGATCGGGTAGGCGGTGACGGCGACCATCACGATCACTGCCGGCGCGCAGAGCAGCAGGCCGAGCCGGCGCTCCTGGCGGGCGCCCTCGGACAGTTCGGACCGGCCGTGCCCGGCGGCGGCCTTCGTGGATGTGCTCACGGGATCAACCCCTTGGAACCGAGGGCGTCCTCGATCTGGCCCCGGAGGTCGGAGACGGTGCTTTCGGGCCGGATCGCGTCCGGTGGCGAGAGGGTGTGTGCGAGGGCGATCGACACGTTCTGATAGGCGGGGGTCCGCGGTCGCACGCTCGCCGTGTCCAGCGCCTTCAGCACGTCGGCGGCGAACGGATAGCTCTTCGTCAGTTCGGCGGCCTGGTAGAGGCTGCGCAGCGAGGGCGGCAGGCCGCCCTTGAGGGCGTTGGTGAGCTGGTTGTCGCGGTTGCGCAGGCACAGGGTGGCCTGGAACGCGAGGTCGGGGTGCTTGCTGTAGGCGCCGACGGCGAGGTCGATGCCGCCGATGGTCACGGTGGCCGGCCGGCCGGCGGTGACGCCGGGGTAGGGGGCCCACTTGAAGTGTGCGAAGAGCTTCGGCTGGTTGGCCTTCATCGACGGGTAGACGAAGGGGTAGTTGAGTTCGAAGGCGGCCGTTCCGGACTCCATGGCGAGCCGGTTCTCGTCCTCCATCTGGTTGGACAGTGACGGGTCCGCGGCGGCGGACCGGGCGGTGTCGCGCATGATTCCGGCGGCGACGACGGCCGGAGGGCCGAGCGAGGGCGCCTGGGCATTCGGGGTGAGGATCGACCCGCCCGCGCTGGTGACCAGAGTGTTGAACCAGACCGTCAGGCCCTCGTACTGGGCACCTTGGATCTCGACATAGTGCGGCTTGCCCGCCTTGGCCAGCGCGTTGGCCTGGGCCAGCATCTCGGCCCAGCTCTTCGGCGGCACCGGCACCAGGTCGTCGCGGTACCACAGGAGCTGGGTGTTGGAGTTGTAGGGGACGGCGTACAGCCGGTCCTTCCAGGTCGCGGTCTGCACCGCGGCCTTCAGGGTGTCCGCGGTCGCCTGTGCCTTCAACGCCCCCGTCCACTCTCGGACCCAGCCCGCCTCGGCGAACTCCGCAGGCCAGGTGACGTCGAGGCCCATGATGTCGACCCCGGCGTCGTGTGCGGCCAGCCGCCGCACCAACTGCTGCCGCTGCCCGTCCGCCGTCCGCGGCAGTTTGTTGTACTGGATCCGGTACTGACCGTTCGAGGCCTGGCTGCACCGTTGGGCCGCCTGTTGCAACGCGCCGGAATCGTCGGGGAAGTTGTACCAGTTCAGCGTCACCGGACCGCCGCCACCGCTGCTTCCGCATCCCGCGAGAGCGGAGGCGAGCAGCGGAAGGGCCGCGAGGGCGGCCGGCCACCGCGCGCGCAAGGTCCGGTGCCTACGCATCTCACACTCCTGGCTGTCGGGAACCCTCCTGAGGTGCTCACGGTAGGGAGACGATCGACACTCGGCCGGTGACACTTCCGAAGTTTCGCCCGAACCGACCGGATGGCCCAGCGCCGCCCCGGTCGGGCGCCGCACTTTGGAGCGCGGGCGGTTTCGATGCCGGGACCGGTGCTGCGGAACGGGTGAGCGGTTCATCGGCTGGGCGGTGATGGTGGCCGACTGGCTTCAGTCGTCGCGTCCGGGACCGCGATCGGGTGCGTTCATGTCCCCGGTTTCGGGTGTGCCGTT
>NZ_JBWKIQ010000025.1:0-57590 GCF_056432645.1 Streptomyces sp. NPDC045021 | reverse complement strand
GTACCTCAGATCCTGCATTGTGTTGCTTCAGCGTTTCTGCCTTTCGGCTTTCCCGCTGCACCCGACTTTAGCAGAAGCTTTCTGTCGGATTTCCCGGCCAATTCGAGTCTGCCCTGGAAACATGCGTTTCCGCGGCACTCGTCGAGGCGGTTGTGACAACGTACTGGAGCGGGGCACCCGGATGCAAATCGGTTGCCCCGCCCCGGTGAACGTGCATCAGGTCTGTGCTCAGACCTCGACGACGACAGGCAGGATCATCGGCCGACGGCGGTAGGTGTCGGACACCCACTTGCCGATCGCACGGCGGATGAGCTGCTGCAACTGCCGTACTTCCACGACGCCGTCGGAGGCCGACCTGGCCATCGCTTCCTCGATCTTCGGGATGACCGCGGAGAAGGCCTCGTCGTCGATTCCGGAGCCCCTGGCGTGGATGTACGGACCGCCCACGAGCTTGCCGGTGTTGCTGTCCATGACGACGGTCACGGAGACGATGCCCTCTTCACCGAGGATGCGGCGGTCCTTCAGGGAGGACTCGGTGACGTCACCGACCGAGAGGCCGTCGACGTACACATAGCCGGCCTGCACCTTGCCCGCGATCTTCGCTACACCGTCGACGAGGTCGACGACGACGCCGTCCTCGGCGATGACGCAGCGGCTCTTGGGAATGCCGGTGAGCTGTCCCAGCTCGGCGTTGGCGCGCAGGTGGCGCCATTCGCCGTGGACCGGCATCAGGTTCTTCGGCTTGCAGATGTTGTAGAAGTACAACAGCTCGCCGGCCGACGCGTGGCCCGAGACGTGGACCTTGGCGTTGCCCTTGTGGACGACGTTGGCGCCCCAGCGGGTCAGGCCGTTGATGACCCGGTAGATCGCGGTCTCGTTGCCCGGGATGAGCGACGAGGCCAGGACGACGGTGTCGCCCTCGACGATCCGGATCTGGTGGTCGCGGTTGGCCATCCGGGACAGGGCCGCCATCGGCTCGCCCTGGGAGCCGGTGCAGACCAGAACGACCTTGTTGTCGGGAAGGTCGTCGAGCTGCTTGACGTCCACGATCAGGCCGCCGGGCACCTTGAGGTAGCCGAGGTCACGGGCGATGCCCATGTTCCTGACCATGGAGCGGCCGACGAAGGCGACCTTGCGGCCGCGCTGGTGCGCGGCGTCGAGCACCTGCTGGATGCGGTGGATGTGGCTGGCGAAGCTCGCCAGGATGATCCGCTTCTCCGCCTTGGCGAAGACCTGCTCCAGGGCCTGCGAGATGTCGCGCTCCGGCGGGATGAAGCCGGGGACCTCTGCGTTGGTGGAGTCGGAGAGCAGCAGGTCGATGCCCTCTTCGGCCAGCCGCGCGAAGGCGTGCAGGTCGGTCAGCCGGCCGTCGAGCGGCAGCTGGTCCATCTTGAAGTCGCCGGTGTGCACGACCATGCCCGCGGGCGTGCGGATGGCGACCGCGAGGGCGTCCGGGATGGAGTGGTTGACCGCGATGAACTCGCAGTCGAAGGGGCCGATGCGCTCGCGCTGGCCTTCGGCGACTTCGAGGATGTACGGCCGGATGCGGTGTTCCTGGAGCTTCGCCTCGATGAACGCCAGCGTCAGCTTGGAGCCGATCAGCGGGATGTCGTCCCGCTCGCGGAGCAGGAACGGAACGGCGCCGATGTGGTCCTCGTGGCCGTGGGTCAGCACGATGCCGACGATGTCGTCCAGGCGATCCCGGATCGACGAGAAGTCGGGCAGGATCAGGTCGATACCGGGCTGCTCGTCCTCGGGGAAGAGCACTCCACAGTCGACGATCAGCAGTTTCCCGCCGAATTCGAAGACCGTCATGTTGCGGCCGATTTCGCCGAGGCCGCCGAGCGGTGTGATGCGCAGGCCGCCTTCAGGCAGCGGACGGGGCGGGCCGAGCTCGGGGTGCGGGTGGCTCAAAGTTTCTCCTCACCACGCGCGCCGGCGGTCCCGTGGACCGCGGTGCGCGTGACATTTCGATGTGCTGTCGGTTTCCGTGTACGTGCGTATTCAGTTGTGAAGTCTGTGGTGGTGAGGTCCGTGACCGCGCGAGCCCTGGGCTGCGGGTCTGTGACCGGCGGAAGTCTGTGACTACAGGTGTACCCCGCCTGCGGCGAGATCCTGCTTCAGCTGCTCCGTCTCGCTCCCGGACAACTCCACGAGGGGCAGCCGCAGCGGCCCCGCGGGCAGGCCCAGCAGGTCGAGGGCGGCCTTGGTGGTCATGACGCCCTGTGTCCTGAACATGCCCGTGAAGATGGGAAGCAGGCGCTGGTGGATCTCCACAGCCTTGGCGGTGTCGCCGGCCAGGTGTGCCTGGAGCAGTGCGCGCAGCTCCGGTGAGACGACATGGCCGACGACGGAGACGAAGCCGACCGCGCCGATCGAGAGCAGCGGCAGGTTGAGCATGTCGTCGCCGGAGTACCAGGCGAGTCCGCTGCGGGCGATGGCCCAGCTCGCCGCGCCGAGGTCACCCTTGGCGTCCTTGTTGGCGACGATGCGGGGGTGTTCGGCCAGCCGGACGAGGGTCTCGGTGTCGATCGGGACACCGCTGCGGCCGGGGATGTCGTAGAGCATCACCGGCAGGCCGGTGGCGTCGGCGATGGTCGTGAAGTTCCGGTACAGCCCCTCCTGCGAGGGCTTGCTGTAGTACGGCGTCACGGTGAGCAGACCGTGTGCGCCGGCCTGCTCGGCCTGGCGCGCGAGCTCGACGCTGTGCCGGGTGTCGTTGGTGCCGACTCCGGCGATGACGAAGGCGCGGTCCCCCACGGCTTCCAGGACAGCCCGTACGAGCTGCTCTTTCTCCACGTTGCTGGTGGTCGGCGACTCGCCGGTGGTGCCGTTGACGACCAGGCCGTCATTGCCTGCGTCGACCAGGTGGGCGGCCAGTCGCTGTGCGCCGTCGAGGTCGAGCGCGCCGTCCGCGGTGAACGGCGTGACCATTGCGGTCAGGACCCGCCCGAAGGGGGTCGTCGGTGTGGAGGTCGGAGCCATGGGTCCAACGCTACTCGTTGTATGTCGGGGCGTGTCGCCTCGGGACCTGCGGAAAGGACTCCGGCGGTGCCTGCTCGGGGGTCCAAGCACTGCCGGAGTCCGTTTCTGCAGCCTAGATGAACTTCGCGAATGCCTGCAATCGGAACACTTCGGACAAAACGCTGTGACGAGCGCTACGGAGCGATGCGCCCGTTGCCGTTGAAGGCCGCGTGGGTCAGCGGCATGAGCTTCGCCCACTCGGCTTCCATCTTCTCGCCGACCATCTCGATCTCCCGCTGCGGGAAGGACGGAACGGCCGCCAGCTCGTGCTGTGTACGGAGTCCGAGGAAGTGCATGAGCGAGCGCGCGTTGCAAGTCGCGTACATCGAGGAGAAGAGCCCCACCGGGAGGACCGCACGGGCCACCTCGCGGGCGATGCCGGCGGCCAGCATCTCCTGGTACGCCTGGTACGCCTGACGGTACGAGGCCTCCATGGCCTCGGTCGTCGCCCGGTGCTGGGCGTCCGTACCGTCCACGAACTCGTACTTGCCCGGACGGCCCTGCTGGACGAGCTTGCGTTCCTGCGCGGGAACGTAGAACACCGGCTGCAGCTCGCGGTAGCGGCCGGACTCCTCGTTGTACGACCAGCCGACGCGGTGCCGCATGAACTCGCGGAAGACGAAGATCGGTGCGCTGATGAAGAACGTCATCGAATTGTGCTCGAACGGGCTGCCGTGCCGGTCGCGCATCAGATAGTTGATCAGGCCCTTGGACCGTTCGGGGTCCTTGGTCAGCTCTTCCAGGGACTGCTCTCCCGCGGTGGACACACGCGCCGCCCACAGCACGTCCGAGTCCGCGGCACTGTGCTTGACCAGATCGACGGTTACCTCACCGCGGAACTGGACGGCGGTCTCGGTGGAGGTGTCGCTCACCGTGGGTCCTTCCTGTTGTCTCAAGGGGCGCGCCCAGCCTAGACGCTGGCGCTGACAGCCCTGCTCATCGCCACAAACCGCACCCCGCCCGCCGAATGGCGGACGAGGGTTGTTAGATTGGGAGACTTCCAGCAAAACGGACACGGGAGTGTGCTGCAATGTTCCGCCGGGGAGAGCCTGTTCCCTTCGCCTTCATAGCCGAGGCGGAGAGCTTCCAGAGCAACGTGGCTCCTCCGCCCAGAACGCGTCCGAGCCCGCTCCGGATCGCGGGACGTGCGCTGGGAACGGTGCTGGTGCTCGCCGGACTGGTCGCCGCCGCACTGCTCGGCGGCCCCGCGCTCGATCCGCACCAGCAGGGCTCGGTCGGCTCGCAACACGAACAGGCCGCCCGAACGCCCTGAGCTGGCCACTGCGTCGGACGGCAGATAACCTCACCGGTCAGAGCCCCACCTCTGCCGGAAAAGGACCACGCGCGTGCCCCTGCCTTTCCTCGCCTCCGACAGCGTCCACGAGCCGCGCCAGACGGCCGACGCGCTGCCGCACACCCCCCAGGACCGCTGGATTCGCCCGTATCGTCCCGGTCCGTGGCGGGTCGCGACGGCCGCGCTGATGCTGGTGCTCTCCTCGTACGTGCTCTTCGCCGCGATGATCATCGCCGCCACGGGCGCGCTGCCCGGCGCGGGGCTCTGCCTGGGCGCGGGCGCGCTGGTGATCATCAGCGCGCTGCGGCTGCTGCGGGTGGGCTTCTGGGTCAGCGGACGCGGGCTGCGGCAGTCCGGACTCTTCTACACGATCACCGTTCCGTGGGACGGCGTCGGCAACGTGCGCACCGTGCAGCAGCCGGTGAAGGTGCTGGGGCTGCCGCGCACCGTCCAGGGGCAGGCGCTCGTCGTCACGCGCCGGGACGGCCAAACGCTGCGGCCGCTGATGACCGACCACAACGCCGACTTCCTCGGGCGCACCGAGGCCTTCGACATGGCGGCCGACGCCATAGAGGGCTGGGCCACCGAACTCCGCTGACGCCCGCCCCCGGCCGACGCGGCGAACCGATTCAGCTCGTGCGTACCGGCTTGCCGTCGCGCAGCGCGATGGCGCGCTGCATGGCCTTGCGGGCCCGCGGGGTGTCCCGGGCGTCGAAGTAGGCGATGGCGAGCCGGAACCAGCTGCGCCAGTCGTCGGGGAAGGCTTCCGTCTCGGCCTGGCGCTTCGCGAAGACCGCGTCGGCCGAGTCGCGGTCGATACGGCCGCTGGGCGTGCGGACGAGCTCGTCGACGGGCAGGCCGCCCTCGGCGTCCAGTTCGCGGGAGAGCCGGTTCGCGTGCCGGGCGAACTGGGTGGTCTGCCACAGGAACCAGGCCCCGATGAACGGCAGGACCAGGACGGCGATACCGAAGGGCACGGTGATCCAGGTGCCTTCCTGCAGGAGCAGCACACCACGGCTGCCGACCAGGACGAAGTAGCAGACCAGCGCCCCGGCCAGTACGAAGTAGGTCACTTTGGCGCGCACGGCGATCAGTCCAGGTCCAGGCTGTGTTCGTCTGCAAGGCTGTGTTCGTCTGCAAGGAAGTGTTCGAGGCCGAAGGTCAGGCCCGGGGTGCCGGCGACCTTCCGGGCGGCGAGCAGGATGCCCGGCATGAAGCTGCTGTGATGCAGCGAGTCGTGCCGGATGGTGAGCGTCTCGCCCGTGTCGCCGAACAGGACTTCCTGGTGCGCGAGCAGGCCGCGCAGTCGGACCGAGTGCACCGGCACGCCGTCGACGTCCGCGCCGCGCGCCCCGTCCAGGCCGTGCGTGGTCGGGTCCTGCTGGTGCGGCATCCCCGCCTCGTCGCGGGCGGCGGCGATGAGCTGGGCGGTCCGGGTGGCGGTGCCGCTGGGGGCGTCCGCCTTCTTGTTGTGGTGCAGTTCGATGACCTCGACGGTCTCGAACCAGCGGGCCGCCTGCTGCGCGAAGCGCATCGTCAGGACCGCGCCGATCGAGAAGTTCGGGGCGATGAGCACTCCGGTGGCCGGGGAGTCCGCCAGCCAGCCGTTCAGCGCCGTCAGGCGCTCCTCGGTCCAGCCGGTGGTTCCCACGACGCCGTGGATGCCGTTGCGGACGCAGAACTCCAGGTTCGCCATCACCGCGTCCGGGTGCGTCAGCTCGACGGCGACCTGCGCGCCGGCGTCGGTCAGCGCCGTCAGCGGGTCGTTCCTGCCGAGCGCGGCGACCAGTTCCAGGTCGTCGGCGGCCTCGACGGCCCGCACGGCCTCGGCGCCGATCCGGCCGGTGGCGCCGATGACGGCCACACGGAGCTTGCTCATGCTGATCCGTTCCTCCGGTTGTGCGCCGCGATCGCGTGGTGCGACCGCGGCGCGGGTACGACCGCCGCGCGGGGGTTACGCGACCGATTCGTGCAGGCGCGAGGTCTGCTTGTCCTTCAACGGGCCGATGACGGCCAGCGAGGGACGCTGTCCCAGTACATCGCGGGCGACCGCGCGCACGTCGTCCGGGGTGACGGCGGCGATGCGCTCCAGCATCGAGTCCACCGACATCTGCTCGCCCCAGCACAGCTCGCTCTTGCCGAGGCGGTTCATCAGCGCCCCGGTGTCCTCCAGGCCCAGCACCGTCGAGCCGGACAGCTGGCCGATGGCGCGCTGCAGTTCCTCGTCGGTCAGGCCGTGCTCGGACACGTTGTTGAGCTCGTCGCGGCAGATCTTGAGCACTTCGGGGACCCGGCGCGGCTGACAGCCCGCATAGACGCCGAACAGGCCGCAGTCCGCGAACGACGAGGTGTACGAGTACACCGAGTACGCCAGGCCGCGCTTCTCACGGATCTCCTGGAAGAGCCGCGAGCTCATGCCGCCGCCCAGCGCCGTGTTGAGCACGCCGAGCGCCCAGCGGCGCTCGTCGGTGCGGGCCAGTCCCGGCATGCCGAGGACGACGTGCGCCTGCTCGGTCTTGCGGTCCAGCAGTTCGACGCGGCCGGCGGTACGCAGCGTACGGGCGCCGGAGCGCGGGTCCATCGGCACGGCGTCGGCGTCGCGCAGGGCGCCGGCGTTCTCGAACGCCTTGCGGACCTGGCGGACGACCGTCGCGTGGTCGACGTTGCCGGCCGCGGCGACGACGAGGTGCGTCGGGTCGTAGTGCTTCTTGTAGAAGCGGGCGACCTGGTCGCGGGTGAGGGCGTTGATGGTCTCGACGGTGCCGAGGACCGGCCGGCCCAGCGGGGAGTCACCGAGCAGCGCCGTGGTGAACAGGTCGTGGACCTGGTCGCCCGGATCGTCCTCGGTCATCGCGATCTCCTCGAGGACGACGCCGCGCTCGGCCTCGATGTCCTCCTGGCGGATCAGCGAGCCGGTGAGCATGTCGCACACGACGTCGATGGCGAGCGGCAGGTCGTTGTCGAGGACGCGTGCGTAGTAGCACGTGTACTCCTTGGCGGTGAAGGCGTTCATCTCGCCGCCGACCGCGTCGATCACCGAGGAGATGTCGAGCGCGCTGCGCCGCTTCGTGCCCTTGAAGAGCAGGTGCTCCAGGTAGTGGGTGGCGCCGTTGAGCGCCGGGGTCTCGTCGCGGGAGCCGACGCCGACCCAGATGCCGAAGGTCGCGGAGCGGACCGTCGGCAGGGTCTCGGTGACGACGCGCAGGCCACCGGGGAGCACGGTCCTGCGGACCGTGCCGATGCCGTCGGTGCCGGGAATCAGAGTCTGTGTGCGGACGGCCCGCCCCTTGGTGGAGGGACGGGCCGTCACGACAGCGGAGCGAGAGGTCACGAGGTGGACTCGTCCTCGGCGTCGCCCGCTTCTTCACCCTCGATGACCGGGATCAGCGAGAGCTTGCCACGGGCGTCGATCTCGGCGATCTCGACCTGGACCTTGGAGCCCACGGCGAGGACGTCCTCGACGTTCTCGACGCGCTTGCCGCCGGCGAGCTTACGGATCTGCGAGATGTGCAGCAGACCGTCCTTGCCCGGCATGAGCGAGACGAAGGCACCGAAGGTGGTGGTCTTCACGACGGTGCCGAGGTAGCGCTCGCCGACCTCGGGCATCGTCGGGTTGGCGATCTGGTTGATCACCGCGCGCGCGGCCTCGGCCTGGGAGCCTTCGGTCGCGCCGATGAGGACCGTACCGTCATCTTCGATGGAGATGTCGGCGCCCGTGTCCTCCTGGATCTGGTTGATCATCTTGCCCTTGGGGCCGATGACCTCGCCGATCTTGTCCACGGGGATCTTGATGCTGATGATCCGCGGGGCGTTCGGGGACATCTCGTCCGGAACGTCGATCGCCTCGTTCATCACATCGAGGATGTGGAGGCGGGCGTCGCGGGCCTGCTTCAGCGCGGCGGCCAGGACCGAGGCGGGGATGCCGTCGAGCTTGGTGTCGAGCTGCAGCGCGGTGACGAAGGTCTTCGTACCGGCGACCTTGAAGTCCATGTCGCCGAACGCGTCTTCCGCACCGAGGATGTCGGTGAGGGCGACGTAGTGCGTCTTGCCGTCGATCTCCTCGGAGATCAGACCCATGGCGATACCGGCGACGGGGGCCTTGAGCGGCACACCGGCGTTCAGCAGCGACATGGTGGAGGCGCAGACCGAGCCCATGGACGTCGAGCCGTTGGAGCTCAGCGCCTCGGAGACCTGGCGGATCGCGTAGGGGAAGTCCTCGCGGGACGGCAGCACGGGCAGGATCGCCCGCTCGGCCAGCGCGCCGTGACCGATCTCGCGGCGCTTCGGCGAACCGACGCGGCCCGTCTCACCGACGGAGTACGGCGGGAAGTTGTAGTTGTGCATGTAGCGCTTGCGCGTCTCGGGCGCCAGCGTGTCCATCTGCTGCTCCATGCGGAGCATGTTCAGCGTGGTGACACCCAGGATCTGGGTCTCGCCGCGCTCGAACAGGGCGGAACCGTGGACGCGCGGGATGGCCTCGACCTCGGCGGCCAGCGTACGGATGTCCGTCACGCCACGGCCGTCGATGCGGACCTTGTCCTTGATGACGCGCTCGCGGACCAGCTTCTTGGTCAGCGAACGGTACGCGGCGGAGATCTCCTTCTCGCGGCCTTCGAACTTCGGGAGAAGCTTCTCGGCGGCGATGGCCTTGACGCGGTCCAGCTCGGCCTCGCGGGCCTGCTTGCCGGGGATCGTCAGGGCCTGGGCGAGCTCACCGGTGACGGCCTCGGACAGGGCGGCGAAGACGTCGTCCTGGTAGTCGAGGTAGCGCGGGAACTCGGCGGTCGGCTTCGCGGCCTTCGCCGCCAGCTCGGACTGCGCCTTGCACAGGGCCTTGATGAAGGGCTTGGAGGCTTCGAGGCCGGCGGCCACGATCTCCTCGGTCGGCGCCTCGGCGCCACCCTCGACGAGCGCGATCGTGCGGGCGGTGGCCTCGGCCTCGACCATCATGATCGCGACGTCGCCGTCCTCCAGGGCGCGGCCGGCCACGACCATGTCGAAGACGGCGTCCTCGAGCTGGCTGTGACGCGGGAACGCCACCCACTGGCCCTTGATCAGTGCGACGCGGACGCCGCCGATCGGGCCGGAGAAGGGGAGACCGGCGAGCTGCGTCGAGGCGGAGGCGGCGTTGATCGCGACCACGTCGTACAGGTCATCGGGGTTGAGCGCCATGATCGTGCAGACGACCTGGATCTCGTTGCGCAGGCCCTTGGCGAAGGACGGGCGCAGCGGGCGGTCGATCAGGCGGCAGGTGAGGATCGCGTCCTCGGAGGGGCGCCCTTCGCGGCGGAAGAACGAACCGGGGATCCGGCCGGCCGCGTACATGCGCTCCTCGACGTCCACCGTGAGGGGGAAGAAGTCGAGGTTCTCCTTGGGGTGCTTCGAGGCACTGGTGGCCGACAGCACCATGGTGTCGTCGTCCAGGTAGGCCACGGCGGAGCCGGCGGCCTGACGGGCCAGACGGCCCGTCTCGAAGCGGATGGTGCGGGTGCCGAAGGAACCGTTGTCGATAACGGCCTCGGCGTAGTGGGTCTCGTTCTCCACTATGGGGATTCTCCTCATTCATGTCCCAGGGCGTATCCCGGGGACCTTCGGTGAGGGGAGCGTCCCGCCAGGGGCCGGTCTTCGATCGAAGCCTTCGGGGAGTCCTGCTGCCCGGAGGCCACTACCGAGGACCGGCGTTCGTGGCTCATTAGGAGGACGCTCCTCCTCGTGTGTTACAGCGTGCTCACACCAGACTACAAAGAATCGTCGGTCGAGTACGCAAAGGGAGCGGCTCCCGGGTGGGAACCGCTCCCCCGCACAACGTCTTACTTGGCGCCGGCCGCACCGCGGCGGATGCCGAGGCGCTCGACCAGGGCGCGGAAGCGCGTGATGTCCTTCTTGGCCAGGTACTGCAGCAGACGGCGGCGCTGGCCGACGAGCAGCAGCAGACCACGGCGGGAGTGGTGGTCGTGCTTGTGCAGCTTGAGGTGCTCGGTGAGGTCCGAGATACGGCGCGAGAGCATCGCGACCTGCACCTCGGGGGAGCCCGTGTCGCCCTCCTTGGCACCGAACTCGGCGATGATCTGCTTCTTCGTCGCGGCGTCGAGCGGCATACGAACTCCTCAGGTGTCTGTTTGCCTCCGAGTGCCCCTGGACTGGAATCACAGGCGATCTTGGATAACTCTGGAGGCGAGGACGCGGGTTCTTACACACACATCCGTCAGCCAGAGTACCAGCCGCACGGGCGACGACTCGCCGCGCGGTTTCCGGCCTCCTGAGGGAGCTGACGGAGCTCGGGCGGGAGGGGCGGGCCTGCCGTGGATCGGCCGCCGATGATTAGGCTGTCCCCCAGAGCGGCAGGAGCAGAAGAGGGCGGACAGCCCGGACGGGGCACGGAGGCTCTGCTGCGGCGCACGGGGGAGGGGTTCGACGATGAAGCACGCCGGGTTCCCGGAACCGGTCCGTCGCGGGGATCGTCACGAGTTCGATGACGGATTCCGCGCAGCAGCACGCCGTCAGCGCTCCACCGACCGTCCGTCCCTGTCGTTCGGATGCGTTTCAGAGATATACCAGGAGGCATTGTGAGCAGCGATCGGGACGAGAACCGCGTGGGCGGGGCCGCCCCTGTCGAGGAGCAGGGCGACGCCGACTACACCGGTGAGTTCACCTTCGACTACACGCCGCCCGCCTGGTACATGCAGAATTCCGGTGGCGACGACAGCGGTGACAGCGGTGACGACCCGGACGCGGAGTCCGGTTCTGCCGACGCTCCCGCTCCCGCCGCGGCCGAGGAGCCCGAGCGCGAGCCCGAGGTGACGCCTCCGGCGGCGCCCGCTCCGCTGCCCGTGAACCCGGTCGCACCGCCGGCGGCGCCGTTCGCCGCGGCGCCCCCCGCGCCGCCCGTTGCCACTCCGGCGCCGGTGTCGGCTCCTGAGCCGAAGCCCGAGCCTGCCGGCGAGCCGTCCTGGTCGGCTACCTCGGTGCCGTTCGTCCCGGCTCCGGCCGCTGCCCCCGCGCCGACACCGGCTCCGGCGCCCGCCGAAGCGGCGCCTTCCGCTGTTCCGGCGTTTCCGACGCTCAAGCCGAGCGTCGGCGAGGACCGTCCCGCGGACGCCCCCGCGGTGGAGCCCGAGAGGGACGACGACGAGCTGCCGGGTGCGGTGCGCAGTGAGTCGACGGTGCGGATCGCGCCCGGATCACTGCGCCAGCGGCCCGGAGCGGGTACGCCCGCGGCCGCCGCGGAACCGAATCCGGCGCCGGACGCTCCGCCGTCCGAGGGTCCGGTCTGGGTGCCGAAGCCTCCGTCGGCCCCGGCCGCGGCGTGGTCCCCGGCTCCTCCGCAGAGCGCGGTCCCGCCACTGCCGCCGCACTTCCAGGCCGCTGACACCCCCGCGCCGCCGGTCCCCGACGACCGGGCCACCCCGCCCACGGGCGCGCCCTGGCCGGCCCCCGCCCAGCCCGCGCCGTCGCGTCCGGGCGCCGACTTCGCGTTCGCTCCGCCGGCGCCCCCCGAGACGGTCGAGCCCGCCGCTCCGCCGGCCGGTTACGGCTTCCCCCCGGCCCAGCAGGGACCCGGCACGCCGAACCTTCCCGCCCCGCGGACGGCGGCTCCGCTGCCGCAGGGCGGATACGGCTTCCCGCGGCCCGCCGACGCAGCCGCGCCCGCACCGGCGCCCGCACGGGAGGACCGGCAGGAGGACCACACTCCCCCGCCGCAGCCGGCGTACGGATTCCCGCAGACGGGGGCGCAGCGACCGCCGCTCGCGCAGGGTGGCTACGGGTTCCCGCAGCCCACCACCGACGCACCCGTGCCGGCACCGGCACCGGAGGATCGCGCACCGGCCCCCGCGCCCCACGGCGGGTACGGGTTCCCGCAGCCCGCGCAGACGCCCGTGCTCCCGCCCGCGCCGGAGGACCGTACGCCGCCGCCCGCGCCCTGGCCGAACCCCGCGCCGCCCGCCCCGGCACCGGCCCCCGCGCCGCAGCAGGGATACGGATTCCCGCCGGTCGGAGCACAGCCGCAGCCCCAGGCCCAGCCGCCGCAGCAGGGGCAGCAGGGCGGGTACGGGTTCCCGGTTCCCGCCGACGCTCCCCCGGCTCCGCAGGTCCCCGAGGACCGCGCTCCCGCGCCGTCGGCAGCGCCGTGGCCGAGCCCGAATCCGCCGGCGCCGCAGCCCGGGTACGGGTTCCCGCAGAGCGGTCAGCAGCCGAGCGGTCAGCCGCAACCTCCGCAGCAGCAGGGTGCGTTCGCGCCCCTGCCGCAGCCCGCTCCGGAGGGCCGCGGCGCCCCGCCCACCGGCGCTCCCTGGCCGAACCCCGCGCTGCCCCCGGCCGCGCCGGAGCCGGCCCCCGCGCCCCAGCAGGGGTACGGGTTCCCGCAGGGCGGCGCCCCGCAGCCGCCCGTCGCCCCCGGTCCCGGCCCTGAGGCGCCCGCGCCCATGCCGCCGGCCGGCTACGGGTTCCCGCCGCCCGCGGCACCCCTGCCGCCGGAGGCCAACCCCGGTGCTGCGTTGCAGCCGTTGCCGCCGCACGGCGGCTACGGATTCCCGCCGCCGGGACAGCAGCCGCAGGCCCAGCAGCCGGCTCAGCAGCAGCCGCCGCAGCAGTACGGGCAGCCGCAGGCGCAGCCGCAGCACCCGGGTGCTGCGGAGGAGTCCGCCGATCCGCGGACCGGCGGCTGGCCGACGGTGACGCCGGACCAGCGGCAGCGTTCGGTGCAGGGCGCGCCGCTCGGTTACACCGCGGCCGTCGAGCTGTCGTCGGACCGGCTGCTGAAGAACCAGCCGAAGCCGAAGCGGCCCGGTGCCAACGCGACGCCGTCGCGCTTCAAGCTCGGCGGCAAGAAGGAAGAGGCGGAGCGGCAGCGGAAGTTGGAGCTGATCCGTACTCCGGTGCTGTCCTGCTACCGGATCGCGGTGATCAGCCTCAAGGGCGGCGTCGGCAAGACCACGACGACCACCGCGCTGGGCTCGACGCTGGCGACCGAGCGCCAGGACAAGATCCTCGCGATCGACGCCAACCCGGACGCAGGCACGCTCGGCCGCCGGGTCCGCCGGGAGACCGGTGCGACCATCCGCGACCTGGTGCAGGCGATCCCGTACCTCAACAGCTACATGGACATCCGCAGGTTCACCTCACAGGCGTCCTCCGGGCTGGAGATCATCGCCAACGACGTGGACCCGGCCGTGTCGACCGCGTTCAACGACGAGGACTACCGCCGTGTCCTCGATGTGCTGGGCAAGCAGTACCCGATCATCCTCACCGACTCGGGTACCGGTCTGCTCTACAGCGCGATGCGCGGTGTGCTCGACCTGGCGGATCAGCTGATCATCGTGTCCACGCCGTCCGTGGACGGTGCGAGCAGCGCGAGCACCACGCTGGACTGGCTGTCGGCGCACGGCTACGCCGAACTGGTGCAGCGCAGCATCACGGTCATCTCCGGGGTCCGCGAGACCGGCAAGATGATCAAGGTGGACGACATCGTCGCCCACTTCCAGACGCGCTGCCGCGGGGTGATGGTCGTCCCGTTCGACGAGCACCTGGCCGCGGGCGCCGAGGTCGACCTCGACATGATGCGTCCCAAGACCCGGGAGGCGTACTTCAACCTCTCGGCGATGGTCGCCGAGGACTTCATCCGCGCCCAGCAGGCGCAGGGGCTGTGGACCGCCGACGGGAACCCGCCGCCGCACCTGGCACCGCCGGTCCCCGGCCAGCAGGGTCCGCAGCAGGGCCAGCCGCAGTACCAGCAGCAGGCTCCCCCGCCGCCCGGGTTCCACGGTCAGGCGCCCCAGGGTCCGGGCCAGCCGCAGGCCCCGCAGCCGCCGCAGCAGTACCAGCCGCAGGCGCCGCAGCCCTACCAGCCGCAGCCCCAGCAGGGCTGGCCGCAGCAGCCGCCGCAGCAGGCCCCGCCCGAGCAGCCGCCGGGCTACGGGTACCCGCCTCCGCCCCAGCAGTAGCCGCGGCAGCGGTCACCGCAGCGGTCACGGCAGCAGTCACAGCACGTCGGAGTACAGCA
Source organism: Streptomyces sp. NPDC045021 (assembly GCF_056432645.1). NCBI lineage: Bacteria > Bacillati > Actinomycetota > Actinomycetes > Kitasatosporales > Streptomycetaceae > Streptomyces > Streptomyces sp. NPDC045021. The sequence goes on along the minus strand of NZ_JBWKIQ010000025.1, from coordinate 43,272 downwards.
CCGGAGAGGGCCTTCGTCGCACCCCGCGGCGGGGCCCTCTTCGCGTAGTGGCGCGGGCCGCGACGTACATCACCGGGTGTAGCGCCGTTCCACCCCGGGATGCAGTCGGGCGGCCACGAGTTCCGCCTGTGGGTCATCGTGCCCGCCCTGGTCGGCGACCTAGCGTGGGGACATCCCCCGATCGCTGCCGGCCACAAGGACGTTCCGATGATCGAAGCCCACGCACTCACCAAGCGCTACGGCGAGCGCACCGCCGTCGAGGACCTCAGCTTCTGCGTACGGCCGGGCGCCGTCACCGGCTTCCTCGGGCCCAACGGCGCCGGGAAGTCCACCACGATGCGGATGATCCTCGGCCTGGACGCGCCTTCGGCCGGCCGGGTCACGGTGAACGGGCGGCACTACGCCGACCATCGGGCCCCGCTGCACGAGGTCGGCGCGATGCTGGAGGCCCGCGCGATCCACACCGGGCGCTCGGCCTACCACCACCTCCTGGCGCTCGCCGTCACGACGGGCATCCCACGTCGCCGGGTCGACGAGGTGATCGACATCGTGGGCCTGCGCGACGTCGCCAGGAAGCGCGCCGGCGGCTTCTCGCTCGGCATGGGGCAGCGCCTCGGCATCGCGAGCGCGCTGCTCGGTGACCCCGCGACGCTCGTCCTGGACGAGCCGGTGAACGGCCTGGACCCCGAGGGCATCCTGTGGATCCGCAACCTGCTGCGGAGCCTGGCGGCCGAAGGACGTACGGTCCTGGTCTCCTCGCACCTGATGTCCGAGATGGCGCTCACCGCCGAGCACCTCATCGTGATCGGCCGCGGCCGGCTGATCGCCGACACCTCCGTGGAGAAGTTCGTCCGCAGCGCGGCGGGCACCTCGGTACGGGTGCGGACCGATGACGCGGACCGGCTGCGGCCGCTGCTGGCCGGCCCCGAGGTGACCGTGGCGTCGGAGGCGGCAGGGGTGCTGGAGGTGACCGGTCTGACCAGCGACCGGATCGGCAGGATCGCCGCCGACCACGCCATCGCCCTCGCCGAGCTGACGCCGCAACAGGCGTCCCTGGAGGAGGCGTTCATGGAACTCACCCGCGATGCCGTGGAGTACCAGGCACCCGCCGTACCCGCCCGTGAGCATGTCGGCGCGGGCAGCACCGCAAGCACCGCAGCCACCGCGGCGGACACCGATGGACGTGCGGCATGAGCACCCTCCTCGACCGCCCGGCTGCCGCCGGCGGCCCCGCCGTCCGCGGCCACGTCACCCAGCTCCGCGTTCTGCACTCCGAGTGGATCAAGCTGCGCACCCTGCGGTCCACGCTCGTCACGCTGACCGCCGCCGTGATCGTGATGATCGGCCTCGGGCTGCTCTTCTGCGCGGTCAGCGCGAACCGCTGGCCCCATATGGACCGGGGCGAGCAACTCCGGTTCAGCGCCGCCGGGGTGAGCGTGCGCGGCTTCCTGCTCGCGCAGCTGGCCGTCGCGGTCCTCGGCGTCCTGGTCGTCTCCGGCGAGTACGCGACGGGCATGATCCGCGCGACGCTGTCCGCCGTCCCGCGCCGGCTTCCGGTGCTGTGGGCGAAGGCGGCGGTGTATACGACGGTGACGTTCGTCGCGATGACGACGGCGTCGCTCATCGCGTTCCTGGCCGGCCAGGCGATCCTGTCCTCGCAGCACATCGGTACCTCGCTCGGCGCGCCCGGCGCCGCCCGCATGGTGTTCGGCGCCGGCCTGTACCTCACCGTGGTGGGCCTGTTGAGCGTGGCGATCGGCACCCTCGTCCGCAGTACGGCGGGCGGCATCGCCACCGTCTTCGGGCTGCTCATGGTGCTGCCGCTGCTCACTGAGGCGCTGCCGACGTCCTGGTCCATCAACGAGTACCTGCCGAGCAATGCGGGGCAGGCGCTGCTGGCCGCCCACGCCGAGCCGCATATCTTGGCCCCATGGACCGGGTTCGCAGTCTTCTGTCTCTACACGGCCGTCGCCCTGGCAGCGGCGGCGGCAGCGCTCAGGCGCCGGGACGCGTGAGGCGGTGACGCCCGCCGCGCCCGCGCTCCGGCGGACCGTTCGGTCCTGGCGCGCCCACCTCGGGCGCGCCAGGCTGCGGGTGCGGGCGAAGCTGCCGGCGGTCGCCGGCGACGCGGTGCTCACCGCGGCGCTGCTGCTGGCGACGGCGGGCCTGGCCCACCGTGATCTGTCCCGCTCGACGTCGCTCGTGGTCTTCCAGGGACTGCTGTTGATCCCGCTGGTGTGGCGGCGGCGGGCCCCGCTGGCGGTCTTCGGTGTCATGGCGGCGGTCGCGTTCCTCCAGTGGCTGTCCGCCGGCCCGCTGCCCGCCGATGTCGCGCTGCTCATCGCGCTGTACACCGTGGCCGCCCATTCGTCCCGGCGCCGGACGCTGGCTGCCGTCGCGGTGCTCGAACTCGGCACCCTTCTGGCCGCGTTGACCTGGGCGACGCACGGACGCACCACCCAGTCGTTCATCGCGCTGTCGGCCATGGTGGTCGCCGCCGCCGTGATCGGTGTGAACGTACGTACCCGGCGCGCGTACCTCGCCGCGCTGGAGGACCGGGCCGGCCGGCTGGAGCGCGAGCGCGACCAGCAGGCGCAGCTCGCGGTGGCCGGTGAACGGGCCAGGATCGCCCGCGAGATGCACGACATCGTCACCCACAACCTGTCGGTGATGGTCGCGCTCGCCGACGGCGCGGTGTTCGCGCAGGAGCGGCACCCTGAGAAGGCGGCCGCCGCGATGCGGCAGGTCTCCGGGACCGGCCGGCAGGCCATCACCGACATGCGCCGTTTCCTCGGAGTGCTGCGCGCCGACGAACCCGACGCGCTGCGCCATCCCATGCCCGGCATCGCCCAGTTGGAGCCGCTCGCCGAACAGGTGCGCGCCGCCGGGTTGCCGACCCGCCTCAGCGTCGGCGGAAATCCGGCCGCGGCCACCGCGGCGGCCCAACTCACCGTCTACCGACTGGTACAGGAAGCCTTGACCAACACCCTCAAGCACGCTCCGGCCGGCACCCGTGCCGAAGTCCGGGTGCGCTGCTCCCCCGATTCCGTCCGCGTGGAGATCACCGACGACGGCCCCGCCGTGACCGCGGCCGTTCCGTCCGGGCACGGGATCGCCGGGATGCGCGAACGGGCCGCCGCGTACGGCGGGCAACTCGACGCGGGCCCGCTGCCGGACGGCGGCTGGCGGGTCTCTGCCGTGCTCACCCTGAATCCACCCCAGGACGAGGCCACGTTCCAGGACGAGAGCCCGCTCAAGGACGAGAGCCCGCTCCAGGACGGGGACGGTGCCCTGTGACGATCCGGGTGCTCCTCGTCGACGACGAACCGCTGCTGCGGATGGCCTTCACCATGGTCCTCGACGCCCAGCCCGACATGGAGCCGGTCGGCGAGGCCGCCGACGGCGCCGAGGCCATCCGCCTCACGCTCGCCCTGCGGCCCGACGTGGTGCTGATGGACGTCCGGATGCCCGGCACGGACGGGATCGAGGCCACCGGCCGGATCGTCGAGAGCTGCCCGGAGACCCGGGTGCTCATCCTGACCACGTTCGACCTGGACGAGTACGCCTTCGCGGGGCTGCGGGCGGGCGCGTCGGGCTTCCTGCTCAAGAACGCGCTGCCGGAGGAACTCCTCGCCGCGATCCGGTCCGTGGCCGCCGGCGATGCCGTCGTCGCGCCCCGGATCACCCGCCGTCTGCTGGAGACCTTCGCCCACCAGCTCCCGGCCGGGAACGGTGCCACGGACGGTGACGAGCGCCTGGAGCGGCTCACCGCCCGGGAACGCGAGGTGCTGGTCGAGGTCGGCCGCGGCCTGTCCAACACGGAGATCGCCGCGGGCCTGCACCTCGCCGAGGCGACCGTGAAGACCCATCTGAGCCGGATCCTGGTCAAACTCGGACTGCGCGACCGCGTCCAGGCCGTGGTCTTCGCCTACGAGACCCGACTGATCCGACCGGCGTAGGGCCGGGGTCGGGGTCGCAGGCGTGGGGGTTCGAAATGCTGCCGAGCTATTTGTGGGCCGCTGGGGGCACCCCCGGCCGAAGGTTGGGGGACCTAAATAGTCGATTTCGAAGCCCCGCGCCGGAGACCCCGGCCCCGGCCCGGCACCGACCCCGACTCAGACCCGGTGGATCAGGAAGCAGGCGTCGGGGCCGCGTCGATCAGCTCGCGGGACTGCTTCACGTCCTCGGCCATCCGCACCAGCAGCGCGTCGATCGAGTCGAACTTCTCCATCCCGCGCAGGTAAGCGAGGAAGTCGACGGCCACGTGCAGCCCGTACAGGTCCAGCCCGACGCGGTCGATCGCGTACGCCTCGACCGTGCGTTCCGTGCCGTCGAACGTCGGGTTGGTGCCGACCGAGATGGCGGCGGGCATCGCCTCGCCGTCGACGTGCAGCCAGCCGGCGTACACACCGTCGGCGGGGATCGCCGTGTGCGGCAGCGTCTCGACGTTCGCCGTCGGAAAGCCCAGCTCGCGCCCGCGTTGCGCGCCCCGGACGACAACGCCCTCGACGCGGTGCGGACGGCCCAGGATCTCCATGGCGCCCGCCACATCGCCCTCGGCGACCAGCCGGCGCGTCATCGTCGACGAGAACGGCTCGCCGCCGCCCGCGGCGCCGCGCACGTACAGGTCCACGACGTCGACCTCGTAGTCGTACTTCAGGCCCATCGCGGAGAGGAACTCGACATCACCGGCGGCCTTGTGCCCGAACCGGAAGTTCGGTCCCTCGACGACGAGCTTCGCGTGCAGCGAGTCGACGAGCACCGTCCGGACGAAGTCACCGGGCGACAGCTTCGAGAACTCGGCGGTGAAGGGGAGGATGAGCAGCGCGTCGACGCCGAGTCCCGCCATCAGTTCGGCACGGCGGTGGTGCGCGGAGAGCAGCGGCGGGTGGCTGCCCGGCCGCACGACCTCGCTCGGGTGCGGATCGAACGTGACGACCACCGACCGGACACCCAGCTCACGGGCGCGGTCGACGGTCTGCCCGATGATCAGCTGATGCCCCCTGTGCACGCCGTCGTAGGAGCCGATGGTGACGACGCTGCGTCCCCAGTCCCCGGGAACGTCCTCCAAGCCCCGCCAGCGCTGCACCTTGACGCTCCGCTTCATCGTCGTACCCAATAGCTGTGTATGCCTGTACGGGCCCAAGCCTGCCATGTCCCCGTGCCGGGCTCAGCCACCGGCCCCGCCGCCGCGCCCGTGACACGGGCCACGTCCGGCCCCGCCCGGCCACTACGGGGCGGACGGTACGGCGAGTTGCTCGCACCGCCGGCGGGCGCTGGGGCCGATGACAGCATCCCAGGCGCCGTCGGAGTCCAGCCAGCCGCGGACCAGCCGGGCGAAGCACGGGGAGGCGGCGGCGAGCTGGACCAGGCGCCGGTCGAAGTGTGCGGCGCCCTCGGGGGTGCGCCCGAGCAGCAGGCCGAGCCGGTGCACGAGATCGCGGGTGAGCAGCGGTGGGCGGCGGGCCGAGCCGTCCGCGGCGGCGGCGAGCAGCGCGTCCAGCACGTCGGCGTCCCGTTCGCTCTCCAGTGCCACGTCGAGCAGCTCCTGGCGCATCGGCCGGGAGATGTGGCTGCCGGGCGCGGCGAGCACCGGCGCGACCGCGCGGCGCACCTCCGGCGGATGCTCCCGCAACAACTCCACGACCAGCGGAAACACCACCGCTCGGGCCGAGGCGCCCTGCTCGAGACGGCGATCGAGGAACGCCGCCGCATGGACGGCGCCCTCCGGCCGGTGCCGCAGATGGTCGCGTACGAGGCCGGCCGCGCGGCGGGCCAGCGCGGGGGTGGTCACCTCGGCCAGTTCGCGCAGTACCTCGGCCGCGCCGGCGCCCGGCTCCCGCAGCCGCGCCTGGAACGCGGCGAGCACCGGTTCCGGATGCGAGGCGAGCGCGGCGGCGAGGGCGCCCGCCGGAAGCTGCGGGTCGCCCGCGGCGAAGTGGGTGAGGGCGGCCGGCAGATGCCGGGAGCGGGTCGCCGGGTCCCGCACGAGAAGCCCCAGCGCCGCTCCGTGCAGCGTGCAGTCCGCGGTGCGGGCGAGCATCGCGAGCGCCGCGTAGCGCAGGAGTTCACGGTCGGCGTCGGATCGTACGTACGGTGCGGCGCGCAGCCCGTACGCGGCGGCGGCGACGTGCCGGGCGGGCCGTTCCTCGTGCGCCCAGCGGTCGACGGCGCGGCAGAGCGCCGACGGTTCGTCCTCCGCGAGGGCGGCCAGCAGTTCGTCGGCGCCGGGGTGCGCGGCCTCGACCAACGCCTCGGTGAGATCGTCCACGGCGCGGTGCCGGTGGGTGTGCAGCAGCGCCTGGACGGCGGCGGCCACGGTCGGGCGCGGGCCCTTCAGCCCCGCGTCCGTCTGCAACGGGCGATCGTCACCGAACCAGCCGCAGATCACGGGCAGCGCGGCGCGCGGCGCGGCGCAGAGCAGGTCGCCCACGGTCGGGAGGAACCGCTCCGCGGGACCGGGCGAGCTCAGGACGTTCCGCAGATTCTGCGACGTGTGCGGGTTCTGTGGCGTCTGCGGGTTCTGTGCGCTCTGCGGGTTCTGCTGCGGTGGTCCGTCGGCCGGCAGGAGCAGGCGCAGCAGGTCGAGCCGCTCCTCCAGCGGCAGGGCCAGCCGCCGCCAGAACCACGGACCGAACTCCGCCAGCCCCCCGAGCCCCTGCGGACCGAACCCGCCGCGCTCGATCGACCGCACGGTGATCCGTTCCGCCAGCAGCCGCAGCACTCCCCGGTACTGGCTGCCGTCCGGCACCCGCAGCAGCACCTCGCCCAGCAGGTGCGCCGCCCACCACACGGCGTCCGCCCGCCGGGCCGCCTCCGGCGCGGGTACGGGCGCCGGTGCCGATGCCGGTGGACGCGGCTCCTCAGCGGTCCCGCCACTGTCCGCCGGCGCTGCCGCCGTGACGGGACTCCGCGGCGGCGGTACGGCCGCGCGGCCGGCCTGAGCGCGGCCCGCAGCGTGCCGCCGGTTGGGGACCGTGTCCGCGTCGAGATCCGCCTCGAACGGTGCATCGCCGGGTACATCGCCCGGTGCCGGGCGCTCCTCCGGATCCCGGGCGGGGCCGTCCGCCGTGCCCGGCTCCTCCGCCTCCGCCACCGCCACCTGCGCCGGAGGCGCCAGGCGGCTCGGCTCGGCGGCCTGCTGGTCGAGAGCGTGGATCAGGGTTTCGAGGTGCCGGGCGAGCGCGTTGGGGCCGGATTGGCGGGCGGTGAGCAGCAGGGACTGGATGACGGGGCCGATGCGGTGGCGGGGCACCGGAAGGGAGTGCGGAGCGTTGGCGGGGCCCACCGGCGGGGCCGGCGGGACGGTGTGCCCGGGGGCCTGTCCGGCACGGGCACCGGGGCGCGACGGCAGGCGCACCGGGGCCTCAGCGGCGCCCGCAGGGGCGGCGAACCACCGGTGGACGAGCGCGTACAGCGCCTCGTCCAGATCCAGGTGCAGCCCCTGCAGCCAGTCGGCGAACTCCTCGTGCGCGAAGCGGTATCCGGCTCCCGCCGGCACGACAAGGCCCTCGGTGAGGACGGCCGAGGCCCATCCCGTACGCCACGGGAAGAGGTCCTCGAAGGACTCACGGTCCAGCTCGCCCTGGCCGGGCCCCAGACAGCGCCGCGCCGCCTCGTGCACCTGCCCGGCGACCCGGGCCGCCAGCCGCCGGACGGCGGTCCCGCGGGCGGGGCTCTCGGCGCCCGCCGTCAGCCGGACGGCGATGCGCAGGCAGACCAGGTCCAGATAGGCGGAGAAGATCTCCGCCCGGCCGGGCACGGCCTCCTCTGCGGCGGGGGCTCCCGCCGGGTCGGGCACCGCGGATTCCGGGAGGGCCGCGCGGATCTCGGCGAACAGCCGCAGCGCCAGCGGATGGGCGGCGTCGGTCTCGGCCAGGGCCCCGGGCGGGATGCCGTACCGCGCCCTGGCGCGGACGGCCTGCCGCTCCGGGAGGTCGCCGAGCCGGACGCAGAACGGCAGCGCGCGGGCCGGGGCGCCCGGCGGTACGGCCGGCGCCTCCTCGGGCACATGGAGCATCCCGGCGGGGAACAGGGCGCCGGCCTGCTCCCAGTACTCGGGCCGGCACGCCACGACCAACCGCACACCGCCGGCCCGCAGCCAACTCGCCGTACCTGCCGTCCAGTCGGGCAGCGCGTGCGCCAGAACGGGCGGCATCTCCTCGGGGCCGTCGAGCAGTACGACCAACGGGCGGCCCGCCGACCGGGCCAGGTCCGCGACCGCGTCCGGGGAGGCGACGGGCGCCTCGCCCCTGCTGTCGCCGGCCGCCGCCGACACGATCCGCGCGGCGGTGCGCAGCGAGCGTTCCACCGCGTCCTTCAACCCGCCGTCGCCGGGGCGCAGTTCGGCGCCGCGCAGCCAGACCGTCGGGGCGGGTTCGGCGCCTCGGGCGCGGCGTGCGGCCAGCGCCGCCAGTTCGGTGGTGCGCCCGCAGCCGGGGTCGCCGACCAGGCCCAGGACGAGCGGTCCGCGGTCCCCGCCCCGGCCGAGGAAGTCGCGCAGCTCGTCCTCCGTCCCCGGCCTGGCGACCGGCTCGCGCCATTCGCGCGGTACGGCCGCGGAGCCGACCGAGGTGGCCGTCAGCTGCAGCGCTCCCGCGAGGTTGAGGTGCGGCCCGTAGGCGGGCACGGTGGCCGCGTTGCGGGCGAGCAGCTCCGCCAGCGGTCCCGACCCGGCCCGCAGCGGGACGGCGAAGCCACCGGCCCGGTGCCCGGCGTGCAGCGCGGTGGCGATGACGGCCAGCACCGCGCCGGTCTCCGCGTCGATGACGGGGCTGCCGGACGCCTGCGGATGCACGCGCAGCAATTCGGGCGTGTCGAGGGCGAGTTCGTAGACCTCGTCCAGGAGGTGGAATCGGTCGGTGGCGGTGTAGGTGACGGACGCGGTACCGACGACCACGGCGTCCGTCCAGCCGCGGGCCCGCAACCGCACCCGGCGTTCCCGGTGCGCGGGTCCGGTGGCGGCGATCGGCAGCGGCCGGAGGTTGATGCCGTCGGTCGCGACGAGCGCGAGACCCAGCTCCGGCAGCGGCGTGACCGCCTCCGCGCCGACGAGGCAGATCTGGTCGCCGGGTGCGTGCAGCACCAGCCGGGCGAGCCCGTCGACGGCCTCGTGACTCGTCAGAAGGGTGCCGCCGAGGTCGGCGAGGAATCCCGTTCCGCGCGGCCGTCCGGCCAGATCGCACACGCGCACCAACGCGTCGTCACCGTCGCAGGGTCGCACCGCCATCCGCGTACCTCCCCCGCTGGTCAACCGCCTTCCACGGTATGCCCACGGTGATCGCCGGCTAGTGATCGCGCACCCAACGCGCCCCCGTACACCCCCATGGTTCACTCCGAGCGCCCGCCCAATGGGGTGAATTCAGGGTGTGCGGAGGATAGGTATACGAGCAGGAGGGGGATCGTGGAGCGGGCGTCCGCGCGGGGACACGGACGCCCGCTCCACGATGGGGTTCCCCCTCAGACACGGTCTAGCCGAGCATGTCGTCCTCGTCGAAGCCCAGTTCGTCCTCGATCCGCAGCTCGACCGCGGCGTTCCAGCGGAGGGGCTTCGGCCACTCCCCGGTGGCGATCTCCCGCAGCGCCTCGTTCGCGGCAGCGTCAGCGATCGTGCCCAGCGCGTAGATGCACTTGACGGAGAGCGAGAAGTACGGTGCTTCCGCGGCGTACCGGGCCGTGAGGAGCCCGACGACGGCGGGTACCGCCTCGGCCGCCCGCAGCTCGCCGAGGATCTCGACGAGGTCTTCGTAGTCCCCCGTGGGCCGCTGCTCCGAGATCACCGGCACGATGACGTCGGCGAGCCCGTCGGGGTGCAGATGTGCCGCGAGCCCGGCGTACGTCACGAAGGTGGGCCACTCCTGCGCGGCCGCCAGTTCTCGCAGCAGGCCGAGCACGTCCGCGGCGGCTTCGGGAAAGTCCCGCGCCGGCGCCGCGGTCTCCGCCTCGTCCAGGTAGCCCTTCGCGGCGAGGATCCGGACCCGCTCGGCGGCCGGCCCGAATCCTGTCAGGTCGCGCACTCGGGTCAGACGAGGACCGCGAGGATCTTCGTCTGGCCTTCGCGGTCTTCGACGAGGGCCAGGAAGCGGCCGTCGGGGTCGAAGGCCGCGTGGGTGCCGGGGCCCATGCCGCCGGTCTTGAGCCGTACGCCGTTGACGAGCAGCCGGGCCTGGTCCGCGTCCACGTCCCAGCGGGGGAACGCCGCGGCGGCGGCCTCGCCGATCGGCATGACCTCGAAGGCCTCCGCTCCGTCGGCCTGGTACGTCGCTTCGAGCTCGTCCACGGTGCGGGCGGCGCTCAGGTCGTACGGTCCCACCCGGGTCCGCCGCAGGGCGGTCAGATGGCCGCCGGTGCCCAGATCCGCACCGAGATCGCGCGCCAGGGCCCGGATGTAGGTGCCGGAGGTGCACTCGACAGTGACGTCCAGGTCCAGGACGGCCGTGCCGTCCTCCGCCGTCGCGGCGCGGCTCTCGTGCAGGTCGAAGGCGGAGATGGTCACCGGGCGGGAGGCCAGCTCGAACTCCTCGCCCTCCCGGACCCTGGTGTAGGACCGGACGCCGTTGACCTTGATGGCGCTGACCTTCGACGGCACCTGCATGATGTCGCCGGTCAGCTTGGCGATTCCGGCGTGGACGGCTGCCGGATCGACGCCGGCCGCGCCGGCGCTCTCCGTGACCTCGCCCTCGGCGTCGTCCGTCACGGTGGTCTGGCCGAGCCGGATCGTCGCGACGTACTCCTTGCGCGTGAGCGCGAGGTGGCCGAGGAGGCGGGTGGCCTTCTCGACACCGATGACGAGCACTCCGGTCGCCATCGGGTCGAGGGTGCCCGCGTGCCCGACGCGCCGGGTCCCCGCGAAACGGCGGATGCGGGCGACCACGGCGTGCGAGGTGAGCCCGGCCGGCTTGTCGACGATCACTAGGCCGTCCGGGCCCTGGCCTTTGCGCTTCATGCGGTCGCGGGACCCTTGTCGTCGTCGGCTGCGGTCGCTTCGTCCTCGGCGCCGTCTTCGTCCTCGGCGTCCTCGTCGACCAGGTCGTCGACGTCGACGTCGACGTCGTCCTCGTCCTCGACCGGCTTGCGGTACGGGTCCGCGTCGCCGGCGTACGACGCGTCGGTGGCGGCCTTGCGCACCTGCTCGTCGGAGGCGTGTGCCCTGGCCAGCAGATCGTCGATGGTCTTCGCGTTCTCCGGAAGAGCGTCCGCGACAAACGCCAGGCTCGGGGTGAACCGCACCCCGGTCTGCCGCCCGACCTCGGAGCGGAGGACGCCCTTGGCGCTCTCCAGGGCGGCGGCGGAGGCCGCCCGCTCCTCGTCGTCGCCGTAGACCGTGTAGAAGACGGTCGCCTCCCGCAGGTCACCGGTGACCCGGGTGTCGGTGATCGTCACGTAGCCCAGCCGCGGGTCCTTGATCCGCCGCTGCAGGGTTTCCGCGACCACGACCCGGATGCGGTCGGCCAGCTTGCGCGCCCGCGCGGTGTCGGTCACTTGTCCGTCTCCTTCTTCGTTACTGCTCTTGTCTTCCAGGCGCCGGCCGACCGCCGATCGGTCAGTCGTCGTCGCCGTGGATCCGCTGCCGTGCCGACAGCAGTTCCACCTCGGGCCGGGCGATCATCCATCGCTCGCACCGGTCGAGTACGTCCTTGATGTGTCCGAGATCCCCGGACACGACCGCTATGCCGATCTCGGCCCTGCGGTGAAGGTCCTGCTCGCCGGTCTCCGCCACGCTGACCGCGAACTTGCGGTGCAGCTCGGCGACGATCGGGCGGACGACGGACCTCTTCTCCTTCAGCGAATGTATGTCGCCGAGGAGGAGGTCGAAGGTCAGGGTTCCTGCATACATGGGCGACAGGGCTAGCCGCCCTGGGGGGCCTCGTCGTTACGCCCCTGGTGACAGGCGCGATCCATGATGTGAACGGTACACGCAACGGCCGGGGCCGATCGACGGAATATCTCCGCCGACCGGCCCCGGTGAAATGCACTGCCCGTGCGCCGCACGGCCCACCAGGGGTGGTGGCCGGGCGGCGGGTGGGCGATCAGCCGCGCGGCTTCTCGCGCATCTCGTACGTCGCGATGACGTCGTCGACCTTGATGTCGTTGTAGCTGCCGAGGTTGATACCGCCCTCGTAGCCTTCCCGGATCTCGGTGACGTCGTCCTTGAACCGGCGCAGACCCTCGATGTTGAGGTTCTCCGCGATGACCTTGCCGTCGCGGAGGAGTCGCGCCTTGGTGTTGCGCTTGACCTCGCCCGAGCGGATGAGGACACCGGCGATGTTGCCCAGCTTGGAGGAGCGGAAGACGTCGCGGATCTCGGCGGTGCCGAGCTCGACCTCTTCGTACTCCGGCTTGAGCATGCCCTTCAGGGCCGCCTCGATCTCATCGATGACCTGGTAGATCACCGAGTAGTACCGGACGTCGACACCCTCGCGCTCGGCCAGCTGCGTGGCGCGGCCTTCGGCGCGCACGTTGAAGCCGATGACGATGGCGTCGGAACCCGATGCCAGGTTGATGTCCGACTCGGTGACCGCACCCACACCGCGGTGCAGGATGCGCAGGTCGACCTCGGCACCGACGTCCAGCTGCATGAGCGAGGACTCGAGCGCTTCGACCGAACCGGACGCGTCGCCCTTGATGATGAGGTTGAGCTGCTGCACCAGACCGGCCTGCAGGGCCTCGTCCAGGTTCTCCAGGGAGAACCGGACACCCTTGCGGGCGAACGCCGCGTTCCGCTCACGAGCGGCACGCTTCTCGGCGATCTGACGGGCCGTGCGGTCGTCGTCGACAACGAGGAAGTTGTCGCCGGCGCCGGGCACGTTGGTGAGACCGAGCACCATGACCGGAGTCGAGGGGCCCGCTTCTTCCAGCGTGTTGCCACGGTCGTCGAGCATCGCGCGGACTCGGCCGTACGCGTCGCCGACCACCATGGTGTCGCCGATGCGCAGCGTGCCGCGCTGCACGAGCACGGTCGCCACGGCGCCGCGGCCACGGTCGAGGTGAGCCTCGATCGCGATGCCCTGTGCGTCCTGCTCCGGGTTGGCCCGCAGGTCGAGCGAGGCGTCCGCGGTGAGGACCACGGCCTCCAGCAGGCTGTCGATGTGCAGACCCTGCTTGGCGGAGATGTCGACGAACATGGTGTCGCCGCCGTACTCCTCGGCCACCAGGCCGAACTCGGTCAGCTGACCGCGCACCTTGACGGGGTCGGCGCCTTCGACGTCGATCTTGTTGACCGCGACCACGATCGGCACACCGGCCGCCTTGGCGTGGTTCAGCGCTTCGATCGTCTGCGGCATGACACCGTCGTTGGCCGCCACCACGAGGATCGCGATGTCGGTCGACTTGGCACCACGGGCACGCATGGCGGTGAACGCCTCGTGACCGGGGGTGTCAATGAAGGTGATCTTGCGCTCTTCGCCGTTGACCTCGGCCGCGACCTGGTAGGCACCGATGTGCTGGGTGATGCCACCGGCCTCGCCCGCGACCACGTTGGTCTTGCGGATCGCGTCGAGGAGTCGGGTCTTACCGTGGTCGACGTGACCCATGACGGTCACGACCGGCGGACGGGAGACGAGCTCTTCCTCGCCGCCCTCGTCCTCGCCGAACTCGATGTCGAAGGACTCGAGCAGCTCGCGGTCCTCCTCCTCCGGGCTGACGATCTCCAGGACGTAGTTCATCTCGTCGGCGAGCAGCTGCAGCGTCGCGTCGGGAACCGACTGCGTCGCCGTGACCATTTCGCCGAGGTTCAACATCACCTGGACGAGCGACGCCGGGTTGGCGTTGATCTTCTCGGCGAAGTCGGTGAGAGAGGAGCCACGACGCAGTCGTACGGCAGCACCGTTACCGCGGGGCAGCAGCACGCCGCCCACGGACGGGGCCTGCATGCTCTCGTACTCCTGGCGCCGCTGGCGCTTCGACTTGCGACCACGGGCCGGACGGCCGTTCGGGCCACGGCCGAAGGCACCCTGCGTGCCACCACGGGCGTTGGGGCCGCCGGGGCGACCGCCGAAGCCGCCGGGACGGGGACCGAAGCCGCCGCCACCGCCGGGAGCACCACCGGGACGCGGGCCACCGAAGCCGCCGGGACGCGCACCGGGACCGGCCGGACGGCCGGCGAAGCCGCCGCCACCGCTGCCGCCACCGGGACGTGCACCGGGACCGCCGCCACCGGGACGGGCACCAGGACCGCCACCGGGACGGGCGCCGGGACCGCCGGAGCGGCCGCCGGGACCACCGGACGGGGCGGGACGCTGCGGCATCATGCCCGGGTTCGGGCGCGGGCCGGAGCTCTGCGGGCGGGGCATGCCACCGGGAGCCGGACGACCGGCACCGCCGGGACCGCCCGCACCACCGGGGCGCGGGGCGCCGCCGGGACGCGGAGCGCCACCGGGACCGCCCGTGCCGGCGGGACGAGCGGGACGCTCGCCGCCGGGAGCACCCTGGCCGCCGCCGGGACGCGGGGCGCCACCGGGGCGCTGCATCCCGGTGGACCCACCGGAGGTGAAGGGGTTGTTGCCCGGACGGGGACCGGCCGGACGGGCGCCACCGGGACGCGGGGCGCCACCGGGCGCACCCTGGCCGGCCGGACGGGCCGGACGGTCGCCACGCGGGGCGGCGTCACGCTGACCGCCGTCACGGCGCTCTTCGCGCTGTGCCGGGGCCGGACGTGCCGGACGGGGGCCGGGAGTGGCACCCGCGGGACGCGGCGCGGAGGACGGAGCCGCCGGGGCCGAGGCCGCGGGCTGCTGCGTCTGCTGGGCCGGGGCCGGGGGGGCGGAGAACTCCGCGACCGGGACCGGAGCCGCCGGAGCGGGCTTGACCGGGGCCGGCTTCGGACCCGGACGGGGGCCGGCCGGCGTGGAGCCGGTGCCCGTGGCGGCCGGAGCCGCCGGGGTTACGGGGGCGTCCGCGGCCGGCTTGGGAGCCGGCGCAGCGGGACGGGCCGGCGCACCCGGGGTGGGGGCGCCAGGCTTGGCAGGCGTCGCCTTGCGGGGCGCGCCGGGCTTGGCAGCGGGCTTGGCGGCGCTTCCGCCACCGGGCCCCTGCAAAGCGTCAGTCAACTTGCGAACAACCGGCGCCTCGATCGTCGAGGACGCCGAACGTACGAATTCACCAAGTTCTTGGAGCTTGGCCATGACGACCTTGCTCTCAACTCCGAACTCCTTGGCGAGTTCGTATACCCGGACCTTAGCCACTTCGCTCCTTTTAGGTCCGGGGTGATCGTCCGCCGGACCGTCGCTACTTCATGCTCGTACTCATCGCGTACTCATCGAGTGGTGCTCATCGCAATCTCGACCTACTTCCGACTCGCGAGGTACCTGACCGCACGGATACCCGTGCCGTTCACTTACGGTGCCGCCACTTCGACGGGCTTGGTGTGCTGCTCGACGTACCGGCGGAGTTCCGCGGTGTCGAACGTCTCCTTGGACCTGAAGGCCCTGGAGAAGGCCCGGCGGCGAACCGCCAGGTCGAAACAGACCAGGTCAGGGTGCAAGTGAGCACCCCGACCGGGCAGCGTACCGCGAGGATCGGGGACGCACGCGTCACCGCTCACCGCCACACGCAGCAGATCGTTCTTGGCCACCCGTTCCCGGCAACCCACACAGGTTCGCTCAGGGCACGCAAGGGAACGCGTCCGGCCAGACACTGCTAAGTCTACCTCCCCGCGCCGACCTCACCCCTTCGGGTTATTCGACGCACGGTTGTTCGATCAGTCGTGGGTTGACATTCAGGCGCGCGAAGTGTCCGATTCGCCGGACTCTTCGGCGCCCTCGGGCTCGACGTCCGGACGGATGTCGATCCGCCAGCCGGTCAGCCGGGCGGCGAGGCGGGCGTTCTGCCCCTCCTTGCCGATGGCGAGCGACAGCTGGTAGTCCGGCACGGTCACCCGGGCCGACCGGGCGGACAGGTCCACGACCTCGACCCGGGTCACCCGGGCCGGTGACAGCGCGTTCGCCACCATGTCGGCCGGGTCGTCCGACCAGTCCACGATGTCGATCTTCTCGCCCTGCAGCTCCGCCATGACCGCCCGCACCCGGGCGCCCATCGGGCCGATGCACGCGCCCTTGGCGTTCAGCCCGGAGCGGGTGGAACGGACCGCCATCTTCGTACGGTGACCGGCCTCGCGGGCGATCGCCTCGATGACGACCGACCCGTCCGCGATCTCCGGGACCTCCATCTTGAACAGGGCGCGCACCAGGTTCGGGTGCGAGCGCGACAGCGTCACCGACGGTCCGCGCACGCCCTTGGCGACCCGGACGACGTAGGAACGCAGCCGCACGCCGTGCTTGTAGTCCTCGCCCGGCACCTGCTCCTGCACCGGCAGGATGGCTTCCATCTTGCCGATGTCGACCAGCACGTTCTTGGCGTCCATGCCCTGCTGGACCACGCCGGAGACGATGTCGCCCTCACGGCCGGCGTACTCGCCGAATGTGATGTCGTCCTCCGCGTCGCGCAGCCGCTGCAGGATGACCTGCTTCGCGGTGGAGGCGGCGATCCGGCCGAACCCGGAAGGGGTGTCGTCGAACTCGCGGGGCTCGGCGCCCTCGGCGACCTCGGACGCGTCCTCCTTCGCCCACACCGTCACATGCCCCGACGTCTTGTCCAGCTCCACCCGTGCCCGGCGATGGCTGCCCGGCTCCCGGTGGTAGGCAATGAGGAGCGCCGACTCGATCGCCCCGACCAGCAGGTCGAACGAAATCTGCCTCTCCTGCACCAAACCCCGTAGGGCCTTCATGTCGATGTCCACGGCTACGCCTCCTCAATGCTCTCGTCGCTGTCGGTGTCGGCGTCGGCCGTATCCGCTGCGTCGACGTCGTCGTCGTTCTTGCTCTTGCGGTTGAACTCGATCTCCACCCGGGCCTTCGCGATCTCCGCGAACTCCACCCGGCGCGGCTTGGGCTTGCGCCCCTTGACGCCCGGGACCTCCAGATCGAGGCCCGCCTCGTCCAGCCCCATGATCCGCGCGATCAGCTCTTCGTGGTTGTTGAGAGTCAGCTTGACCAGCCGGCCCTCGTTGCGGCGGAAGTGCCGGGGCGTGGTCAGCGGCCGGTCGGTGCCCGGGGAGCTGACCTCCAGGACGTACTCGCCCTGGCCCATCGCGTCCGTGTCGTCGAGCACCTGGGCGATCTCCCGGCTCAGCTCGGCGACCGCGTCGAGCTGCACGCCGTCATCGGAATCCACCACGACCATCAGCTGCCGCCGACTGCCCGCCGCGGTCACGGTGATCTCTTCCAGATCCAGACCCGTCTTGGCGACGAGCGGCTCCAGCAATCCGCGCAGCCTCTCGCTCTGGGTGGTGCTCATCCGGGTGACTCCTCGGCCGCGTGTGCTGTTGTATGGAAGGTCGCGTGTCGCCCCAAAGCCTATCGGTTCCGACACCGGATCGACGATTCGGCGTGGCTCGCCCCGCACCGCCGCCCGGCGGCGCAACCTGGCCGGCCGCCGTCGCCCGGCCGGGTCGCACCGCCCGGTACGCTCTGCTCGGTGATCAGGGGAGGGGGCGCGGTGACAGGCAGAGCGACACCGGGCAGACGGACGGTACTGGCCTCGGCCGCCGGCGTACCGCTGGCGGTCGGCGCGGGCGGGCTGGCAGCGCTGGCCGGACTCGCCACCGGCTGCTCCGGCGGAACCCCGGCCGCGGCGGACACGCCGCGGGACGACCCCCCTGCCGCGCCGGGAGCCGCGCTGCGGGCACGGGCCGCGGCGGACAGCACCGCACTCCTCGCACGCTACGACGGCCTCATCGCCGCACGGCCGGAACTCGCCGTGCGGCTGGCGCCGCTGCGGGCCGAAGTCGCCCTGCACGCCCGGGCGTTCGGCGCCGCTCCGGCGAGGCCGGCCCCCGCCGGAACGCCGGGTACCCCCGCCACCACCGCTGCCACCACTCCCCCCACGCTCGGCGCGCTCGCCGACGCGGAACGCCGTCTCGCGGACGCCCGCGCCACCGCACTGCTCGGTGCGCCGCCCGAGCTCGCCCGGCTGCTCGCCTCAGTGGCCGCCGCCGGTGCGGCGCACGTGGTCCTGCTGACGGGGAAGGGCTGAACGGATGGAGCAGCAGACGCTGGCCGCGGTCCAGGCGGCGCTCGCCGCGGAACACGCCGCCGTTTACGCCTATGGGGTGATCGGTGCCCGGGTCGCGAAGCCGCGCACCGCAGACGCCCGCGCGGCCTACGACTCCCACCGCGCCCGCCGCGACGCGCTGAGCCGCACCGTACGGGACCTCGGCGCCGAACCGGTGCCGGCGGACGCCGCGTACGCGCTGCCGTTCCCGGTGCCGGACGGTGCCGCGGCCGTACGGCTGGCCGCCGTGATCGAGGACCGGGTCGCCGGTGTCTACGGGGATGTGGTGCGCGCGAGCACCGGGGAGCTGCGCCGTGACGCGGCCGGAGCACTGCGCGAGGCGGCGGTGCGTGCCGTGCGGTGGCGCGGCGGCAGCGTAGCCTTCCCCGGGTTGGCCGAGCGGAGCTCATCGTGAGCGACGGCAGCGTAAAGAGCCGTGTCAGGGCTGTACGGCGCGGCAGGGCGGGAAGGCATCTCCCTGCGGGGACGCTCGCCGCCCGCGAAAGATCCACGGAGGGACAGCGCGACCATGGCTTCAGCACCGCAGCCCGGCGGCCCCGGCACCATTCCGCTGGACCCGCCTGAGCGGCTGGTCCGCACGATCGGCGCCTGGGAGGGCGACGCCGGCCGGGAGTGGCTCGCGGCGCTGCCCGGCCGGGCGGCCGAGACGCTGGAGCGGTGGGAGCTGCGGCCGGAGCGGGTCTTCACCCCCGGCGGCCAGATCAGCATGATCGTGCTCGTCCGGGCGGCCGACGGGACGCCCGCCGTACTCAAGCTGGGCATGGTCACACCCGAGACCGAGCACGAGCACGCCGCCCTCGCCCACTGGGACGGCCGCGGCGCGGTCCGGCTTTTGCGCGCGGAGCCCGCCGCGGGCGCGATGCTGCTGGAGCGACTGCAGGGCGAGGTGTCCCTGCGCTCCCTCCCGGAACCCAAGGCGATGCTCGAAGCGACGGCCACCCTCCAGCGGCTGTGGGTGGCGCCGGCCGAGGGCCATCCGTTCACCTCGGTCGCCGACTACACCGCCGGCCTCGCCGAGCACCTGCGCGAGCGCCGCGAGCAGCCCTGGGCCGCGGAGGTGCGCCCGCTCATCGACGAGGCGCTGGTGCTGCGCGAGGAGCTGCTGGCCGGCCCGGTCGAGGACGTGCTGCTGCACGGTGACTACCACCACGGCAACGTCCTGGCCGCCGAGCGCAGCCCGTGGCTGGCCATCGACCCCAAGCCGCTGGTCGGCGACCGGGCGTACGACCTGGCCTGGCTCGTCCGGGACCGGGTGGAGACGCTGGCCGCCTCCCCGGGCCCGCAGGCGGCCGCCCGCCGTAGGGTCGCCAAGCTCGGCGCCGCGCTCGACGTGGACCCGGAGCGGCTGCGCGGCTGGAGCCACTTCCGGGCCGTCGAGGCGGGCGTCTGGTCGCTGTCGGTGGGCGACCGCCAGGCCGGCGAACTCCTGCTGGAGTTCGCCAGCTGGCTGTAGGCCTCAGCCGGTCAGCCGGGCCAGCGCTTCGTCGACGGTCAGCTCGACCCGCTCGCCGGACCTGCGGTCCTTCAACTCGACGACGCCCTCCGCCGCGCGGCGGCCGACGACGAGGATCTGCGGGACCCCGATGAGTTCCGCGTCGGTGAACTTCACGCCCGGCGAGACCCCGGCACGGTCGTCGAGCAGGACCCGGACGCCCGCGGCGTGCAGCTTGTCCGCGACGTCCAGCGCCAGCTCGGTCTGCACGGCCTTGCCGGCCGCGACGACGTGCACATCGGCGGGGGCGACCTCGCGCGGCCAGCACAGTCCCTGGTCGTCGGCGGTCTGCTCGGCGAGTGCGGCGACCGCGCGGGAGACGCCGATGCCGTAGGAGCCCATGGTCACGCGTACCGGCTTGCCCTGCTGGCCCAGCACGTCGAGCTGGAAGGCGTCGGCGTACTTGCGGCCGAGCTGGAAGATGTGGCCGATCTCGATCGCCCGGTCCAGCCGCAGCCCGGCGCCGCAGCGCGGGCAGGGGTCGCCGGCCCGGACGGTGACGACGTCGAGGTAGCGGTCCACCTCGAAGTCCCGGCCGCAGACCACGTTGCGCGCGTGCTTGCCGTTCTTGTTGGCGCCGGTGATCCAGGCGGTGCCGGGGGCGATGCGCGGGTCGGCGATGTACTCGATGCCCAGGCCCTGCGGGCCGACATAGCCGCGGACGAGCTCGGGGCGGCCCACGAAGTCCTCGGCGGTGACCAGCTCGACGACGGCCGGGGCGAGGTGCTCGCCGAGCTTGCCGAGATCGACCTCGCGGTCACCGGGGACGCCGATCGCGGTGATCTTGCCGTCGACCTTCACCAGCAGGTTCTTCAACGTCGCGGACGCCGGGACGCCCAGGTGCGCGGCGAGGGTCTCGATGGTCGGGGTGTCGGGGGTGTCGAGTTCCTCGACGGGGCCGTGCTCCCCGCCCTCGACGGGCGGCACGACCGTGGTGACGGCCTCGGTGTTGGCCGCGTACTCGCAGGCCGGGCAGTCCGCGAAGGTGTCCTCGCCGGCGCCGGCCGGGGCGAGGAACTCCTCGGACGCCGAGCCGCCCATCGCGCCGGAGACCGCCGAGACGATCCGGTAGTCGAAGCCGAGCCGTGTGAAGATCCTGATGTACGCGTCGCGGTGTGCCCGGTACGCCTCGGCCAGGCCCTCGTCGGTGGTGTCGAAGGAGTACGAGTCCTTCATCTGGAACTCGCGGCCGCGCAGCACGCCGGAGCGCGGGCGGGCCTCGTCCCGGTACTTGGTCTGGATCTGGTAGAGGATCACCGGCAGGTCCTTGTAGGACGTGCACTGGTCCTTCACCACCTGGGTGAAGATCTCCTCGTGGGTCGGGCCGAGGACGTAGTCGGCGCCCTTGCGGTCCTTGAGCTGGAAGAGCAGGTCGCCGTACTCGCCCGCGCGGCCGGTCGCCTCGTAGTTCTCCCGCGGCAGCAGCGCGGGCAGCAGCACCTCCTGGCCGCCGATGGCGTCCATCTCCTCGCGGACGACGCGGGAGACGTTCTCCAGGACCCGCTTGCCGAGCGGCAGCCAGATCCAGACGCCCGCCGACGAGCGGCGTACGAAACCGGCGCGGACCAGCAGCTTGTGGCTGGCGGTCTCGGCGTCGGCCGGGTCGTCGCGCAGCGTCTTGAGCATCAGACGGGACATGCGCAGGACCATGGTGGCTCTCCAGGGGATTGAGGGATTCCCGCGAGGATATCCAGCCCGTCCGGCACCACGGAAATGCGTTTAGGCCGGGCCCTGGGACCTGACCGGGCGGAGCAGCGGCAGCGGGGCGCCCATCACCGCGTACGGGCTCGTCGCGCTGGGGAAGTGCACGGGACGGGCCAGGTCCACGTAGCCCAGTGCCCGGTAGAGCCGGCGGGCGGGGCTCTCGACGTCGATCGCGGAGAGGATGCTGCGCGGCTCGGTGGCCGTGTCGGTGATGGTGGTGATCAGCTGCCGTCCGATGCCCAGCCCCTGGAAGGCGGGCAGTACATGCAGTTCGGTGATGACGAAGGAGCCGTCGAGCCACTGCTCGGTGCCGCGGTGGCGCAGGTATGGCTGGACGACGGTGGACCACCAGTGGGCACGGTCGTTGGGCATGCCGTAGACGAAACCGACGAGCCGTCCGTCCTCGGTGGTGGCGCCCAGCGCGCGGGCCCCGGGGCAGGCGAGGTGCCGCACGACGATCTGGCGGCGGATCGCGATCTCGTCGTCGTCCAGCCCGAAGGCGAGCGCCTGTACGGCGAGGGCCTCGTCGACCCGTTCCTCGAGGTCCAGACGGCCGACCACGACATCTTCCATGGGACGGGACATTACGTCAGAACAGCACGCTCATGAAGGCTCCGACCACGGTGAATCCGACCCTGCGGTAGGAGGCACGGGCGGGTGCGTTGAAGTCGTTGACGTACAGGCTGGCGACCGGGGCCACATCCCGCAGCGCGTAGTGCAGCACGGCGGCCATCCCGGCCTCGGACAGCCCTTGCCCCCGGTACTCCGGTGCCACCCAGACGCCCTGGATCTGGCAGGCGTGCCGGGTGACGGCGCCGATCTCGGCCTTGAAGACCACCCGGCCGTTCTCGATGCGGGCGAACGACCGTCCGGCGGTGACGAGTTCGGCGACCCGGGCCTGGTAGAGCAGCCCGCCGTCCCCCGCGAGCGGGGAGACGCCGACCTCCTCGGTGAACATGGCCACGCAGGCGGGCATGATCACATCCATCTCGTCGCGCCGGACGCGGCGCACGAGGGGGTCGGGTGTGATGCCGGCGGGCAGCGCGCGGGTGGTCATCAGCGGCTGGCGGCCGCGGATCTCGCGGGCGGGGCCCCAGCTGGGTTCGAGCAGCGACCACAGTTCGGTGGTGGGCTCGGCGGGTCCGACGATCGACGAGCAGCGGCGGCCGGCCCTGCGGGCCCGCTCGGCGAAGGCGCGAACGGCCTCGGGGCCTGCGCAGATGGGCACCAGATTGGCTCCGGCGTAGCACAGCGAGGTGAGCCGGCCGCCCGAGTACCAGCCCCACATCTCGCCGCCGAGGCGCCAGGGGTCGAGGCCCGCGACATTCACGCGGGAGGCGACGAACGCGTTGGACACGGGGTCGCGGTCGAGCACTTCGAGGGCGGCGTCGAGTTCGCCGGCCTCCAGGACCTTCGCGGTCGTCGTCGTCAACACGTGTGCGCCTCACCTACAGGCCGCGGGGGGCGGGGGTACCCCCGGCCACATGGCCGGGGGTAGATCTTCGCACTTTACCTCGCGACGGCGGGTTTCGCGGGGGTGGCCTCCTGGCCTTTCCCCGGTCAGCTCACGTTGACCTGGGGCTCGCCGGACGCGATGCCGTCGGCCTCCATCTGCTCGGCGATCTTCATCGCCTCTTCGATCAGGGTCTCCACGATCTTCGACTCGGGCACGGTCTTGATGACCTCGCCCTTGACGAAGATCTGGCCCTTGCCGTTGCCGGAGGCGACACCGAGGTCGGCCTCGCGGGCCTCACCCGGGCCGTTCACGACGCAGCCCATGACGGCGACCCTGAGCGGGACCTCCATGCCCTCCAGGCCTGCGGAGACCTGGTCGGCGAGCTTGTAGACGTCGACCTGGGCGCGGCCGCAGGACGGGCAGGAGACGATCTCCAGGCGGCGCTGCTTGAGGTTCAGCGACTCCAGGATCTGCAGGCCGACCTTGATCTCCTCGACCGGCGGGGCTGAGAGCGAGACGCGGATCGTGTCGCCGATGCCCTCGGAGAGCAGTGCGCCGAACGCGACGGCGGACTTGATGGTGCCCTGGAACGCGGGACCGGCCTCGGTCACGCCCAGGTGCAGCGGGTAGTCGCACTTGCTGGCGAGGAGCCGGTAGGCGTTGACCATCACGACCGGGTCGTTGTGCTTCACCGAGATCTTGATGTCCTGGAAGCCGTGCTCCTCGAACAGCGAACACTCCCAGAGCGCGGACTCCACCAGCGCCTCGGGGGTGGCCTTGCCGTACTTCTCCATCAGCCTGCGGTCCAGCGAGCCCGCGTTGACGCCGATCCGGATCGGGGTGCCGACCGAAGCGGCAGCCTTCGCGATCTCCTTGACCTTGTCGTCGAACTGCTTGATGTTGCCGGGGTTGACCCGGACGGCCGCGCAGCCGGCGTCGAGCGCCGCGAAGACGTACTTCGGCTGGAAGTGGATGTCGGCGATCACCGGGATCTGCGACTTCTTGGCGATGGTGGCGAGCGCGTCGGCGTCGTCCTGCGTCGGGCAGGCCACTCGCACGATCTGGCAGCCGGAAGCGGTGAGCTCCGCGATCTGCTGGAGCGTCGCCCCGATGTCCGCGGTCACCGTCGTCGTCATCGACTGGACCGAAACCGGCGCGTCCCCGCCCACCGCGACCGACCCGACCTGGATCTTGCGGCTCTTGCGGCGGTCGGCGAGCTTGATCGGAACGTCGGGCATTCCGAGCGAAATCGCGGTCATGTTCTTGGCATCCCCAAGGGTGTGGAACAAGGTCCCGGCGTGGGCGGGCTCCGTTTACCGAGGTTACGGCAACCCGCCCACGTCTCCCGCATCCGTCAGGAGAGCGTCACCGGATTGACAACGTCGGCGACGAGCACCAGGGCCGTGAAGCAGATGAAGATACCCGCGACGACGTAGGCGACCGGCATCAGCTTGGCCACGTCGAAGGGGCCCGGGTCCGGGCGCCGGGTCAGCTTCGCCAGCCTGCGGCGCAGGGACTCCCACAGGGCGCCGGCGATGTGGCCGCCGTCCAGCGGGAGCAGCGGCAGCATGTTGAACAGGAACAGCGACAGGTTCACGCCGGCGAGCAGGTTGATCATGACGCCGATCTGCTGCGTCGCGGGAATCTTCAGCGAGAAGACCTCGCCACCGATCCGGGCGACACCGACCATGCCGACGGGCTGGTCGACGGTGCGCTCCTTGCCCTGGAAGGCGGAGCCCCACAGCGCGGGGATCTTCGAGGGGATGTCGCCGATGCCGCGGATCGAGTTCTTGGTCATCGAGACCATGCGGTCGGTGGCCTCACCGAAGGTCAGGGTCCGGACGCCGTTGGCCGGGCTGAAGCCGAGGAACCCGGCGTCCACGTACTGGCCCTTGATCGGGAAGCCGTCGCTGTCCTTCTTGTTCACCGTGTTCTTGACCAGGGTCGGGTGCAGGGTGAGCTGCTTGCCGTCCCGTACGACCGCGATGGTGGCCGGGCCGATGGTGTCGCGGATCTGGTCCGACAGGTCGTTCCAGTCGCTGACCGGGTGGCCGTTGAAGGAGACGATCCGGTCGCCCGCCTTGAAACCGGCGGCCTTGGCGGGCGGGGCCACGGAGTTCTTGGGGCAGACGTCGGCCTTGGTGGCCTTGTCGGTCGTGGCCGACGCCTTGACCACGCACTCCGCGACGCTGCCGACCGAGGTGGTCGTGACGTTTCCGCCGATCCCCATCAGGGAGACCGCGAAGAGCGCCACCGCCAGGATCAGGTTCATGAACGGCCCGGCGAACATCACGATGACGCGCTTCCACGGCTTGCGCGTGTAGAACATCCGCGTCTCGTCGCCCGGCTGCAGCTCCTCGTACGCGGCCGAGCGGGCGTCCTCGATCATGCTGCGCCACGGCGAGCTGGAACGGGCGGTGATCTTGCCGTCCGGGCCGGGCGGGAACATGCCGATCATGCGGATGTAGCCGCCGAGCGGGACCGCCTTGATGCCGTACTCGGTCTCGCCCTTGTGCCGCGACCAGATCGTCGGACCGAAGCCGACCATGTACTGCGGCACGCGGATCTTGAAGAGCTTGGCGGTGGAGAGATGGCCGAGCTCGTGCCAGGCGATGGAGAACAGCAGGCCCACGACGAAGATGACTATCCCGACGCCCCACATGAGTGCCGTCATACCCGTGCAGCCTCCGTAGCCAGTTCCCGTGCGCGAGCCCGTGCCCACGCTTCCGCTTCAAGGACGTCCTCGACGGTCAGCCGAGTTCCCGGATCCGGATGGCCGTGTTCCTCGACCACCCGGGCGACGGTGTCCACGATCCCGGTGAAGGGAAGCCGGCCGGCGAGGAAGGCATCGACGCATTCCTCGTTCGCCGCATTGAACACCGCGGGTGCGGTGCCACCGAGGCTACCTACATGTCGCGCCAAAGCCACCGCTGGGAACGCGTCGTCGTCCAGCGGGAAGAATTCCCACGTCGACGCCTTCGACCAGTCGAACGCGGGTGCGGCGTCCGGCACCCGCCGGGGCCAGCCGAGGCCGAGCGCGATGGGCATCCGCATGTCGGGCGGGCTCGCCTGGGCCAGCGTCGAACCGTCGGCGAACTCCACCATCGAGTGGATGTACGACTGCGGATGGACCACGACCTCGATCCGGTCGAAGGGGATGTCGTAGAGCAGATGCGCCTCGATGACCTCCAGCCCCTTGTTGACCAGGGTCGCGGAGTTGATCGTGATGACCGGGCCCATGTCCCAGGTCGGGTGCGCGAGTGCGTCCTTCGGGGTGACGCCGGCGAGCTCCTCCTTGGTGCGGCCGCGGAACGGGCCGCCGGAGGCGGTGACGATCAGCTTGCGGACCTCTTCGCGGGTGCCGCCCATCAGCGCCTGGAAGAGCGCGGAGTGCTCGGAGTCGACCGGGATGATCTGGCCGGGCTTCGCGAGCGCCTTCACCAGCGGGCCGCCGACGATCAGCGACTCCTTGTTGGCGAGGATCAGCACCCGGTCGGCCTCCAGGGCCGCCAGCGTCGGGCGCAGCCCGATCGAACCGGTGATGCCGTTGAGCACCGAGTGGCACTCGCTCCCGGCGAGCCGGGTCGCGGCGTCGGGCCCCGACAGGATCTCGGGGAGCGTTTCGCCCGCGCCGTAGTGCCGGCCGAGCGCCTGCCGCAACGGCTCGACGGCGTCCTCGTCCGCCACGGCCACGGTCCGCACCCGCAGCTGGTGGGCCTGCTCGGCGAGCAGCTCGATCCGGCCGCCCGCGGCGGACAGCGCCACCACACGGAAGCGGTCGGGATTGCGCAGCACCACGTCGATGGCCTGGGTGCCGATCGATCCGGTGGAGCCGAGGATCACGATGTCCCGGGGTCCTTCGGTATCGGCGGCGGCCGCGAATTCGCGGTGATGCGGGTCTGCGAGGGAGTCCGTCATCCCCCCATTGTGGCCGCATCCCCTGTCGGCTCGGACAGGGGATGCGGGTGTCGGGTCCCGGGCCGGGGCCCGGGTCAGCGGATGGGGCGGTGGACGTTCTCGGTCGTCGCGGGGCCGGGGGTGGCGTCGGCGATCCATGGGCCGTCGCCGCTGAGGTCGACGACGCCGGCCTCCAGCCAGGTGTAGGCGCCGCCGAGCACCCCGTCGACGACCTTGCGGTCCAGGTCGTCGGTGTTGGACCACAGGCGGGTGAAGAGCTCCTCGACACGGATCCGGGACTGCCGGCAGAAGGCGTCGGCGAGCTGGTACGCGGCCCGGCCCTCCTCGCCGGACGAGCGCAGCATCTCGGCGCGTACGCAGGCCGCGCTCATCGCGAAGAGCTCCGCCCCGATGTCGACGATGCGGCCGAGGAAGCCCTGCTTGGTCTCCATCCGGCCCTGCCAGCGCGCCATGGCCAGGAACGTCGAGCGGGCGAGCTTGCGCGCGCTGCGCTCGGTGTACCGCAGGTGGGTGGCGAGGTCCGGGTAGCCGTCCGGGTGGAACTCGGCGAAGGACGTGGGCAGTTGGCCTGCGCCGGCGACGAGTTTGGGGAGCCAGCGGGCGTAGAAGCCGCCTGCCTTGGCGCCGGCCTTGGCCTTGTCGCCGAGGCTCTTGTCGGGGTCGATGAGATCGCCCGCGACGGACAGGTGGGCGTCGACCGCCTCGCGGGCGATCAGCAGATGCATGATCTCCGTCGAGCCCTCGAAGATGCGGTTGATGCGCAGATCGCGCAGCACCTGCTCGGCCGGGACGGCGCGCTCGCCGCGGGCGGCGAGGGACGCTGCGGTCTCGAAGCCGCGGCCGCCGCGGATCTGCACGAGTTCGTCGGCCATCAGGCAGGCCATCTCGCTGCCGTAGAGCTTGGCGAGGGCGGCCTCGATGCGGATGTCGTTGCGGTCCTCGTCGGCCATCTGCGACGACAGGTCGAGGACGGCTTCGAGGGCGAACGTTGTCGCCGCGATGAAGGCGATCTTCGAACCGACCGCCTCGTGCTTCGCGATGGACTTGCCCCACTGCTCGCGGACCAGGGACCACTCGCGGGCGATCTTCAGACACCACTTCCCGGCGCCGACGCACATCGCGGGCAGCGAGAGGCGGCCGGTGTTCAGGGTGGTGAGGGCGATCTTGAGGCCGGCGCCCTCGGGGCCGATGCGGTTGCCGGCGGGGACGGTGACCTGGTGGAAGCGGGTGACACCGTTCTCCAGGCCGCGCAGCCCCATGAAGGCGTTGCGGTGCTCGACGGTGACGCCTTCGGAGCCCGCCTCGACGACGAAGGCGGTGATGCCGCCCTTGTGCCCCTCGGACTTCGGCACCCGGGCCATGACGACCAGCAGGTCGGCGACGACGCCGTTGGTCGTCCAGAGCTTGACGCCGTCCAGGACGTACGCGGAGCCGTCCTCGGTGGGGACCGCGCTGGTCGCCAGCCGGGCCGGGTCGGAGCCGACGTCGGGCTCGGTGAGCAGGAAGGCGCTGATGTCGGTGCGCGCGCAGCGCGGAAGGAAGGTCTCCTTCTGCTCCGTGGTGCCGAACATCTTGAGGGGCTGCGGTACGCCGATGGACTGGTGCGCGGAGAGCAGCGCGCCGATCGAGGCGTTGGCGGAGCCCACGAGGGCGAGGGCCTTGTTGTAGTACACCTGAGTGAGACCCAGGCCGCCGTACTTCGTGTCGATCTTCATGCCGAGGGCGCCGAGCTCCTTGAGCCCGTTGATGATCTCGTCGGGGATCTGCGCCTCGCGTTCGATGCGGGCTGCGTCGATCTTCGTCTCGCAGAAGTCCCGGAGCTTGGCGAGGAATTCCTCGCCGCGCTGGACGTCGTCGGGCGCCGGCATGGGGTGCGGATGGATCAGATCGAGCCGGAAGCGGCCCAGGAACAGCTCCTTGGCGAAGCTGGGCTTCCGCCAGTCCTGTTCGCGGGCGGCCTCGGCCACCTGCCGGGCCTCGCGTTCAGAAACGTTGTGTGCGGATGGTGCGGTCAAGAGGGCTCACCTCGCCGCGGAGTCGGGACGTACGGGCGCGGTCGGTCACCAGGCAACCGAGCTACCGAGTTACCGATCGGTGCTACTTGCCCGTATCTACCCCAATTCCCGTCGGGCCACCACCCCCCGCGCAGCAAGGGTCGGGAGCACGGGCGGCCCGCTCACCCGATCGGGTGAGCGACCAATCCGCCCCGCGTGCTGCTCCGAATGCCCTGTGTGAACACGAACCGGAAGCGCGAGCTGCCGCTCGGCGCGGTGAGCGGGGAAGTGACGGCTGCCGTCTCGCTCGCCGCCGCCGAGCTGGTGGCCGTCGCCGTCGGGCCGCAGGCCTCGCCGGTGACGGCGATCGGCGGGGCGGCGGTCGACGCGACTCCGGTCGAGGTCAGGGAGTGGGCGATCCGGCACTTCGGCACCTCCGACAAGCTGGTGCTGCAGCTGGGCATCGTGGCGACGCTGGCGCTCTTCGCCGCGGTCGTCGGGATGATCGCCGTGTACCACCGGCCGGCGGGGGTCGCCGGTGTGGCGGCCTTCGGTGCGGTCGGCGCGGTGGCGGCGGTCCGGCGGCCGGTGGGTGTGTGGACGGACGCGCTTCCCTCGCTCGTCGGCGCACTGGCCGGGGCGGCGGTGCTGTGGCTGCTGGCCGGCCGGATCCGCGGCCAGGGACCGCCGGTCCCGGACGGCGCCGGGAGTCCCTCCCCCGACCACCGCCGGGAGGTGCCCCCACCGGCGGGCGCCTTCGACCGGCGCGGGTTCCTGATCGCCGCGTCCGTGGCGGCCACGTTCTCCGCCGTCGGCGGCGCCGTCGGGCGGCGGTTGAACGCGACCGACGCCGCGGCTGTCGCGTCACGCGAATCCGTGAGACTGCCCGCCCCGCGGTCGGCGGCGGGACGGGTCCCCGCCGGGGCCGACCTCAAGATTCCCGGGATGCAGCCCTTCACGACGCCCAACCCGTCCTTCTACCGGGTGGACACCGCACTCACCGTTCCCCAGGTGGACGCCGGCAGCTGGCGGCTGCGGATCCATGGGAAGGGCGTCACCAAGCCGCTGGAGGTCGGCTACCAGGACATGCTGCGGCGCCCGCTGATCGAGCGGGACATCACCCTGACCTGCGTCTCCAACGAGGTCGGCGGACGTTACGTCGGCAACGCCCGGTGGATCGGGGTGCCGCTGGCCGCGCTCCTGAAGGAGGCCGGGGTCCGCCCGCCGTCCGCCGGCGGTCCGGCCGACCAGCTGGTGGCGCGCTCGGTGGACGGGATGACGCTCGGCAGCCCCGTCGAGACGGTGCTCGACGGCCGTGACGCGATGCTCGCGGTCGGAATGAACGGCGAGCCGCTGCCCTTCACCCACGGCTTCCCGGTCCGGATGGTCGTCCCCGGCCTCTACGGCTACGTGTCGGCCTGCAAGTGGCTGACCGACCTGGAACTGACCACCTTCGCCGACTTCGACGCCTACTGGGTCCGGCGCAGCTGGTCCGCGCAAGCCCCCGTCAAGACCTCGTCCCGGATCGACACACCCCGGCCCTTCGCCTCGTTGAAGGCGGGCCCGGTGCCCGTCGCGGGCGTCGCGTGGGCCCAGCACCGGGGCATCGACCGCACCGAGGTGCGGATCGACGGGGGTGCGTGGCTGGCCGCCAGGCCCGCCGCCGAGGACACCGCCGACACCTGGCGCCAGTGGTCCTACCTCTGGGACGCCAAGCCCGGCTCGCACCGTATCGAGGTCCGCGCGACGGACCGCACCGGCCGGACCCAGACCGGCGACCGGCAGGGCACCGTGCCCGACGGCTCGACGGGATGGCACTCGCTGGTGGTCACCGTGGAGTGAGCTCCGCGGACCCCCGCCGCCATCCCCACCAGCAACGACCCGGTCCCACCGGGAACCCTCACCAGGAGATCTGTCATGTACACAACCATTCGTATCCGCCGTGTCGCCCTCGCCTCGGCCGCCGCGGCCGTCCTCGCCGTCACCGCGTCCGCCTGTTCTGACAGCGGCTACGACCAGAGCAACGCCGCGAACAGCAACGCCGTCGCACCGGGCACCTCGTCCGGCGCCGGCGGCACGACGAACGCGTCCGCGCCCTTCGGCTACGCCTGCGCCGGCGTGCCCAAGGACGGCGCGGGAAGCTTCGCGGGCATGGCCAAGGACCCGGTGGCCACCGCCGCCTCGCACAACCCCGCGCTGTCCACCCTGGTCGCCGCGGTGACGCAGGCCGGTCTCGTCGACACCCTCAACAGCGCGCAGAACATCACGGTCTTCGCACCGACGAACGAGGCCTTCGCCAAGATCCCGAAGGCGGACCTGGACCAGGTGCTGGCGGACAAGGAGACTCTCACCAAGATCCTGACCTACCACGTTGTCGGCGAACCGCTGACCCCGAACCAGCTCAACAACGGTATGTTCCCCACGCTGGAGAAGCAGTCCCTGATGACCAAGGGTTCCGGCGAGTCGTACATGGTCAACGACACCGCCAACGTGGTCTGCGGCAACGTCAAGACCGCCAACGCCAACGTCTACATCGTCGACACCGTCCTGATGCCGCCGGTTTCCTGACCGAACGGCCAATCCGCCGGGGCCCCGGCTACGAACCAGTGGTGTGACAACCATTGCTCGGAGGTGCGCATGCGCGCGGTAGCCCAGCACAACGGTCCCGTGGCGCCCGGCCCCGGCAGCCTGGAGACCCTGCTCGAACGGGTCTCCAGGGGCGACCAGGAGGCGTTCAACAGCGTGTACTCGGCTGTCGCCGGTTCCGTTCTCGGGCTCGCCCACCGGGTGCTGCGCGATCCCGCGCAGTCCGAGGAGGTCACCCAGGAGGTCCTGATCGAGGTGTGGCGCAGCGCCGCCCGCTTCGACGCCGGACGCGGCAGCGCCATGGCCTGGATCATGACGCTCGCCCACCGCCGGGCGGTCGACCGGGTGCGCTCGGCGCAGGCCTCGGCCGACCGCGAACAACGGGCCGCGGTCCGCGACCACTCCCCCGCCTTCGACGAGGTGTCGGAGCACGTCGAGCGGCGGCTGGAGCGCGAGCAGGTGCGCCGCTGCCTGGGGACGCTGACCGAGCTCCAGCGTGAATCGGTGAACCTCGCCTACTACCGCGGGTACACCTACCGTGAAACCGCCGATGTGCTGGGAACCGCGCTCGGCACCGTCAAGACCCGTCTGCGGGACGGGCTCATCCGACTGCGGGACTGCTTGGGGGTGACGTCGTGACCGACTCCGCCGATCTGCACACACTGACCGGCGCCTACGCGCTGGACGCCCTCTCCCCGGCGGAGGCGGCGGAGTTCGCCCGGCATCTCGCCGAATGCCCCGCCTGCGCGCAGGAGGTACGCGAGCTGCGGGAGACCGCGACCCGGCTGGCCTTCGCGGTGGCGCAGGTGCCGCCGCCGGGGCTGCGGGATCGCGTCATGTGGGCGCTGCCCGAGGTACGGCAACTGCCGCCGCTGGTCGTCGAACCGGTCGTCGTGCCGATGCGGAGCTCGCGGTGGCGGCAGCGGCTGCCGTATTTGGCCGCCGCTGCCTGTCTGGCCCTGGCCGCGGGCGCGGGCGTCTGGGCCGTGCAGGCGCAGCGCGACGCCGACCGGGCGCGGGACGGCAACGTCCAGGCGGAGCAGCGCGCCTCCGACCTGGAGACGCTGATGGCGGCGCCCGACGCCACGCTGCGAACGGGCTCGATGCGGGGCGGCGGCGGGGCGACCGTGGTCTCCTCCCAGCGGCTCGGCCGGACGGCGTTCGTCTACCACGACCTGCCGCCGCTGGCCCCTTCGCAGGTCTACCAGCTCTGGTACAGCGAGAACGGCTCGATGATCCCGGCCGGTCTCGTCACGCCGGGCCGCACGGACGGCACGCAGCTCCTGGCGGGCGGCCCGAGCGGTGTCGACGGGGTCGGGGTGACGGTGGAGCCGGCCGGCGGTTCGCGGACCCCGTCGGGTCCGCCGGTCATGGTCGTACCAATCGACTCCTGACCGGCACGCGAAAGCGGCCCGGATCCGCGGGTGGAACCGGATCCGGGCAGGAAAAACCGGCCGGGGCGCACCGCACATGCGCCCCGGCCGGTGGAGGGTGGTCCGTCGGTCTAGAGGTCCAGGCCGGTCAGGACGAGGACCCGCTCGTAGGTGTAGTCGGCCATGGCGTACGAGACGCCCTCACGGCCGACACCGGAGTCCTTCACGCCGCCGTACGGCATCTGGTCCGCGCGGTACGAGGGAGCGTCGCCGATGATCACGCCGCCGACCTCCAGCTCGCGGTGGGCGCGGAAGGCAGTCTGCAGATCGTGCGTGAACACACCGGTCTGCAGGCCGTAGTTCGAGTCGTTGACGGCCGCGAACGCCTCGTCCGCGCCGTCGACCTTCTGCAGCGACAGGACCGGGCCGAAGACCTCCGCGGTGGCGAGGATCGCGTCCGCGGGGATCTCGGTGAGCACCGTCGGGGCGTACGAGGCGCCGTCGCGGGTGCCGCCGGTGAGCAGCTTGGCGCCCTTCGCGACCGCGTCGTCCACCCAGGACTCGACGCGCTTCGCGGCGTTCTCGTCGACCAGCGGGCCCACGTCGGTGGCGTCGTCGGACGGGTCACCGGTGACCTGGGCCGCGACCTTGGCGACGACCTTCTCGGCGAGCACGTCGAAGACGGACGCGTCGGCGATCACCCGCTGCACCGAGATGCAGGACTGGCCGCCCTGGTAGTTGGCGAAGGTGGCGATACGGGTGGCCGCCCACTCCAGGTCCTCCTCGGAGGACCAGTCGGCGAGCACCACCGCCGCGGCGTTGCCGCCCAGTTCGAGGGTGGTGTGCTTGCGCGGCACCGAATCCATGATCTGGTAGCCGACCTTGTCGGAACCGGTGAAGGAGATCACCGGCAGGCGCTTGTCCTGCACCAGGGCCGGCATCCGGTCGTTGGGGACCGGAAGGACGCTCCAGGAGCCGGCCGGCAGGTCGGTCTCGGCGAGGATCTCGCCCAGCACCAGGGCCGACAGCGGGGTCGCGGGGGCCGGCTTGAGGATGATCGGCGCGCCGACCGCGATCGCCGGGGCGACCTTGTGGGCGACGAGGTTCAGCGGGAAGTTGAAGGGCGCGATGCCGAGCACGGAACCGCGCGGGAAGCGCCGGGTCAGCGCGAGCCGGCCGACGCCGCCGGCGTCGGTGTCCAGCCGCTGCGCCTCGCCGCTGTTGAAGCGGCGGGCCTCCTCGGACGCCCAGCGGAACACCGACACGGCGCGGCCGACCTCGCCGCGGGCCCACTTGATCGGCTTGCCGTTCTCGGCCGTGATCAGCCGGGCGATCTCCTCGGTGCGCTCCGCGAGCCGCCGGGCGACGAGGTCGAGCGCGGCGGACCGGACGTGGGCCGGGGTCGCGGCGAACTCGGCCTGCACGGCCTCGGCGGCCGCGACGGCCTCTTCGACCTGGGCCTCGGTGGGAACGCTGACCGTGCCGACGACCCGGCCGTCCCACGAGTTGGTGACGTCGAAGCTGTCCTCGCCGGTCGCCTTGCGGCCGGCGAGCCAGAATGCGGTGGGGGTGCTCACAGCGGCCCGGCCCTTCCGATGGGGTGGTGATCGATCACGTGCATCCACGGTAGGCCGGGGAGGGCGCGGGGACGTTTGTCCACTGCGGAGTACCTGTCGGGCCGGATACTCCGTTGTGTCACTCGCCCGGCGGCACGGTCTTCATCGCCAGCCACAGCTCCATCCGGACGTCCGGGTCGTCCAGCGAGCGGCCGAGGATCTCCTCCACCCGGCGCATGCGGTAGCGCAGGGTGTGCCGGTGGACGCCGAGGTCGGAGGCGGCCGCGTCCCACTGGCCGTGCCGCGAGAGCCACGCCTGGAGGGAGGCGACGAGGTCGCCGCGGCTGGTCGCGTCGTGCTCGCGCAGCGGGCGCAGCAGCCCCTCGGCGAACGCCCGGACGGCATCGTCCGAGAGCAGCGGGAGAACCGATCCTGCACCGACCTCGCCGTGCTCGACCAGGTTGCGGCCGCGCCGCAGCGCGACGGCCAGCGCCCGTTCGGCCTGCCGGTGGGCGTCCGGCAGCTCCGCCACCGGGACCGCCGCGGACAGCCCGGCGGCCAGCGTGTCGTCCGCCTCCGCGAAATCGGTGCAGGCGCCGAGCACGGCGGAGCCGTCCGCGGCGAGCACCACCAGCCGGGGGCCCTCGCGTACGGCGATGACCGGCTCACCCGAGCGGGCGCCGGCGGCCTCGGCGCGTTCGGCCAGCAGCGCCACCGAGTCCAGCGCCACCACCGGGCGGCCGGTACGGGCGGCCGGCTTGGCCGGCAGCTCGGCCGGTTCCACGACGAGCAGCCGCACCGGCCGCGTCAGCAGGTCTCCGTAGAGCTGGCCCGCGACGGTACGGGCATGCTCGCTCTCCCCCGCGAGCAGCATCCGCAGCAGGGCCGCGGCGAGCCGCTGCTCGGTGTCCTGGAGCGCCCGGGACTGCTCCAGGGAGAGCGTGAGCAGGGCGACGGCGGCGTGCACGACATAGCGGGCGGGGGTGTCGAGGCGCTCCTCGGTGCCGACGGCGAGAAAGCCGCGCGCCCGGCGCGCGGTGCCCAGCGACTGCAGCTCGACGCGGTCCTCGGTGCCCGCGGGACCCGCCACGGCCGCGCTGGCCGGCGCGGGTTTGTCCCGCAGCCGGTCGATCTCGCCGGCCAGCCGGGCGGCGCGGCGGCCCGCCCACTCGGGGGCGGCGGCGAGCACCGCACCGGAGGCGTCGTAGAGCGCGGCCCAGCCGTTGAGGTGGTGCGCGAGCCGGCCGAGCAGCGCGGAGGTGCCGTCCGGGGCGAGGGCCGCCCGGGTCAGGTCGCGCTGCGCCTCGAACCCGGCGGTGACGGCCTGGTACTGGTCGGCCGCGACCGCCGCGGAGACGGCCTTGCTGATCGCGATGAACGGCGTACGGCGCGGCACTTCGAGCAGCGGCAGGTCCAGCTCCGCCGCGGCGTCCACCAGCGCGGGCGGCACCGCGTCGTGCCCCACCCCGACACCGAAGCCCAGCCCGACCACCCCGGCGTCCGCCAGCCGCCGCACGTAGCCGCGCAGGCTCTCCGGGTCGTCGACGGCCAGCTTGAGCCCGGTGGTGAGCAGCAGCTCGCCACCCTCGAGATACGGTCCCGGGTCGTCCAGCTCGCTGGTGTGCACCCAGCGCACGGTGGCGTCGAGCCGGTCGCCGCCGGCGAGGACCACGAGCTTGAGCGCCGAGTGGTGGACGAGAGAGGCGAGGGTGAGGGGCATGACGCGCTGTCGCCTCCGGCGGGGGGCTTCCGGCGGCGCCGGCGGGGTCGCGATGACCCGCCGGGCCAGGAGGCCCAAAGGACTGAAGGTTTTGGCCGACCGGTAGTGGTGACCGGTTCCGATTCTGCCTCACCGTCCAGATCCCGGCATCAGCCGTCGGAGATCAGGCGTCGGCATCAGGCGTCGGCATCAGCCGCGGAGGTCGACCAGTATCGGCGGGGCGTGCTCGCCGTCGGTGGCGGTGAGCGAGACGACGGCGTGCCCGGCCGGCACCGAATGCGCGAGCTCGGAGGCGGACCAGCGCTCGCGCTCGACGCGGCGGACGGTGACCGACTCGGTGGTGACCGCCTCTCCGGTGAACAGCCGCCGCACCCCGCGGTTGAGGCGTCGCAGCAGACCGCCGGACTGGTCGGGCGTGCGTGTCACGTCCCGGGTCTCCACCCAGGTGGTGCCCCAGGCCTCGGCGAACCGCTTGCCGTCCCAGGTGGTGATCCCGGACAGCGCCATCCGGCAGCCGACCGCGCCGAGCAGCGCGGTGCGCAGCGCCTCGGGGACGTCGTCGAGCGTCCGCAGCGCCAGCACGGCCCCGGCGTTGGCGGAGCGCAGCCGCTGCAGTCCGCGCACCGACTCGCCGGTGATGGTGTGCGCGGCGTCGTCGAGAACCAGGCAGGCGAAGAGCGACCGGTCGCGGCGGCCGGTGACCGCGGCGGTGAACTGGGCGAGTACGAGCCGGGCGAGGATCCGTGACGCCTCGGCGTGGCCGCGCTCCGGCAGGTCGATGCGGACCCGCAGCGCGTGCTCCAGGGTGTGCATGGAGAACGGCCGGGTGCGGCCGGTGACGTCGAAGAACCCGGCGAAGGCCGGCCGGTCGAGCAGCGCGATCCGGTCGGCGAGCAGGGTGCCGATGTCGTCGGGCCGCTCCGCCTGCCGCTGCCGTGCCTCCAGTTCGCGGACCGGGCCCGGCTCCCCGGCCAGGTCCAGCGCGCCGCGCAGCGCGGCGAAGGCGTGCGGGATGCCGTCGAGCAGCTCGCGCAGCTCGGTGACTGCGGGGAAGCGCCCGTGGGCGGCGCGGTACGGGCCGAGCAGCTGGGAGAGTGCGGTGGCGGCCCGCCGGATGTCGGCCTCGTGGGTGGGGCCGTCGTCGATGAGCGCCTCGGCGAGGGTGCTGCCGGCCGCGTCCGGGTCGGGGCTGCCGCCGTACAGGTCCAGGTCGTAGCGCGAGGCGGGGTCGCCGAGCGAGATGACGACGTCGAAGGCGTCCGCCGGTCCCAGGTCGGTGCCGGCGGAGCCGACGGCGATGACCGCGGCGGTGCCGGACAGCG
Source organism: Streptomyces sp. NPDC045021 (assembly GCF_056432645.1). NCBI lineage: Bacteria > Bacillati > Actinomycetota > Actinomycetes > Kitasatosporales > Streptomycetaceae > Streptomyces > Streptomyces sp. NPDC045021. The sequence goes on along the minus strand of NZ_JBWKIQ010000025.1, from coordinate 6,082 downwards.
CCTGCAGGCAGAGCGACTCGACGACGGGGCGGACCAGCTGCCGGGTCTTGCCGGAGCCGGGCGGGCCGACGGCGAGCAGACCGGTGCCGAGCAGCGACGGGTCGAGCGCCAGCCCCGCACCGCGGTGCTGGTACGGATTGCGGTCGTCGGCGGGTGCCAGGCCGATCCGCACCTGGCCGCCGAGCAGATCGTGCGTCGCCGAGCGGAACGGCAGGTCGCGCGCGCCGGAGGGGTGCAGGCAGGCCGCGGCGCCCTGCCGCAGCACGGTGTCGGCGAAGGCGTCGATCCGTCGCGGCTCCGCCCGCACCGACGTCCAGGCGCGCTGGATCCGCGTGTAGTCGACATCGTTCATCCGCCCGCCGCGGATCTCGGCCGCGAGCCGGTCGGCGAGCGCGTGCTGCCCGGCCGCCCGCAGTTCGGGCCACTGGACGGGGTCGTCCTCGACGGGCTGACCGTCGGGCCGTACCCCGGTCGGCGCCGGCTCGTCCCACAGCCGGCTCAGGGCGGGCGCGGCGTACCGGCGCCAGACCTCCGGCCAGTGACCGGCCCGGCCGAAGACATAGGCCAGCAGGCCGACCCAGATCAGGTAGTAGGTGTTGGAGACGACCGTGTAGGCGACGCGGTCGCCGGTGTAGGCCCAGTCGTCCGGGATGAGCCAGAACATCGGCTTGAGCCAGAGGCTGCCGAAGTAGTTCCAGAGCAGCGACCAGACCAGCAGCCCGCACAGCAGCGCCAGCAGCGCGCCGCCGATCAGCCGCCGCCCGGCGAGCCGGCCCGGATCCTCCGGCGGGCGGGGTACGTGCCCGTAGCCGAAGATCCCCGGGGCGTCGTGGTGGCGCGGGGTGCGCAGCCAGGTCTCCAGCGCCGACACCGGTGGCGCCTGCGGCAGCGGCGGCATCGGTGGCGGGCCCGCCGGCCTCGGTACCGGCGGGGTCGCGGGCGCGGCCTTCCGGAATCCCTGCGTACCCTCGATATCCACTTTCGGCCGCCCCTCAGCCTCGTCGCCAGCGACGGAACTCAATGTAGTGGAGCGGACACCGGACCATAAGGATCATGGCACTTCGCGAGGCGCGGGTGCCGAAATCGCCTGCCAGGACTACGGTCTGCCGGGAAGCGGACTGTCCGCCGTGTCGAATGGCCACCCGCCACTGCGCCCTATCGGAGTAAGCGGGTCCGCGCGGCCCCCGCTTAGCCTGCGGGAAAAGCCCGTGGACATATAAGAGGAGTACGCCCGCCATGACCGAACTGTCCCAGGAGCGCCGGCTCGTCACCTCGATCCCCGGCCCGAAGTCGCAGGAGCTGATGGCCCGCAAGGTCGCGGCGGTCCCCAGCGGAATCGGCGTCACTCTCCCCGTCTTCGTGACGCGCGCCGGCGGCGGCGTGCTCGAGGACGTGGACGGCAACTCGCTCATCGACTTCGGCTCCGGCATCGCGGTGACCTCGGTCGGCAACAGCGCCGAGGCCGTGGTGCGGCGGGCGACCGCGCAGCTCGCGGACTTCACCCACACCTGTTTCATGGTGACCCCGTACGAGGGGTATGTGGAGGTTGCCGAGCAGCTCAACGAGCTGACCCCGGGCGACCACGAGAAGCGCACCGCGCTGTTCAACTCCGGTGCTGAGGCCGTCGAGAACGCGGTGAAGATCGCCCGCTCGTACACCAAGCGCACCGCGGTCGTCGTCTTCGACCACGGCTACCACGGCCGCACCAACCTGACGATGGCGCTCACCGCCAAGAACATGCCGTACAAGGAGGGCTTCGGGCCGTTCGCGCCCGAGGTCTACCGCGTGCCGCTCGCCTACGGCTACCGCTGGCTGACCGGCGCCGAGAACTGCGCCGAGGAGGCCGCGGCCCAGGCGATCGACATGATCACCAAGCAGGTCGGCGCCGAGAACGTGGCCGCGATCGTGATCGAGCCGATCGCGGGCGAGGGCGGCTTCATCGAGCCGGCCAAGGGCTTCCTGCCGAAGATCGCCGAGTTCGCGAAGGCCAACGGCATCGTGTTCGTCGCGGACGAGATCCAGACCGGCTTCTGCCGCACCGGCCAGTGGTTCGCCTGTGACGACGAGGGCGTCGTCCCGGACCTGATCACCACCGCCAAGGGCATCGCGGGCGGCCTGCCGCTCGCCGCCGTCACGGGCCGCGCCGAGATCATGGACGCCGCCCACGCGGGCGGCCTCGGCGGCACCTACGGCGGCAACCCGGTGGCGTGCGCCGCGGCGCTCGGCGCGATCGAGACGATGAAGGAGCTCGACCTCAACGCCAGGGCGCGGCGCATCGAGGAGGTCATGAAGGGCCGCCTGCACGCGATGCAGGAGAAGTTCGACATCATTGGCGAGGTTCGCGGCCGCGGCGGCATGATCGCCGTCGAGCTCGTGGAGCCGGGCACCAAGACCCCGAACGCCGCGGCGACCGCCGCGCTGGCGAAGGCCTGCCACGCCGAGGGCCTGGTCGTTCTGACCTGCGGCACCTACGGCAACGTGTTGCGTTTCCTGCCGCCGCTGGTCATCGGCGAGGATCTGCTGAACGAGGGTCTCGACATCATCGAGGAGGCCCTCGCCCGGGTGTGACTCCGGGTGTAACTCTGGGTAAGGGGGCGGCATCGGTGAAGAAGGTGTGCGGGCCTGATGGCGGAGGGGTAATCGCTCTCCCGGCGGCCTCGCCGGTGACGTACGGTTTCCGCAGATACACCGCACCATCCCGCTCGTGGGTGACCACGGGCGACACCGCGTCGACGACCCCCCATTGTCGGCACGGCAGTGCCCTCGCGCACGACAGCGCCGGAACGAAGCGTTCCGGCACTCTTCGCCGATCGATCGACCGCTCGTCCCAAACCCCCCGGGACGAGCGGCACGGAGATCGCCCTGGCCGCCTCGGAACTCTCCCCCCTGTTCCGGGGCGGCCGACTTTTGTCCTGACCCTGGTCCCGACCCTGATCCTGGCCGTCAGCCTGCTGCTCTTCGCGCTGATCACCTGTCAGGTCGTCGCCGGGGGCCCGTTGGTCGACGCCGACTGGTGGCTGCTCCGACGCTTTCAGCACGCGGCCGCGCGGCACCCCGGCCCGCACGGCATCGGGCAGTTCTTCTGCGACCTCGGCAACGCGTCGATCGCGGTCCCGCTCCTCGCCGCCGCCGTCGGCGGCACCGCGTGGCAGGGCCGCCGGGCGGGGCTGCCACGGTGGTGGGCGCGCCCACTGGCCGCGGCCCTGGCCATGGCGGCCGTCCCGCTGATCGTCAGTGTCATCAAGACGGTCGTCGCCCGCCCCTCCCCCGGTCACCGCCATCTCGGCCCCGGCTCCTACCCCGGCTTCTTCCCGTCCGGGCACACCGCGTCATCGGCGGTCGCCATCGGCGCCGCCGCGCTCCTCGTCCTGCCCCTCGTCCGGAGCACGACGCTGCGACGGCTGCTCGCCGCCGCGGCCGCGCTGGTGGTGGCCGCCGTCGGGGTGTCCCTGGTGTGGTGCGGGTACCACTGGCCGCTGGACGTCCTGGGCAGCTGGTGCCTGACCGCCGCGCTGCTGTCGGGGGTGGCGATGACCCGGGCCGGGTCGACCGACAGCAACGCCGGGCAGGCCCGGAGTACGGACCTGCCCGGCGATGTCGGTGAGGGTGAAGGTGACGCTGAAGGGGTCAGCTGTTCGTCGGGAAGCCCAGGTTGATGCCGCCGTGGCTCGGGTCCAACCAGCGCTGCGTCACCGCCTTGCCGCGGGTGAAGAACTTGACGCCGTCCTCGCCGTAGGCGTGCGTGTCGCCGAAGAGCGAGCTCTTCCAGCCGCCGAAGGAGTAGTAGGCCACCGGGACCGGGATCGGGACGTTGATGCCGACCATGCCGACCTCGACCTCGTACTGGAAGCGCCGGGCGGCGCCACCGTCGTTGGTGAAGATCGCGGTGCCGTTGCCGTACGGGCTGCTGTTGATGAGCTCCAGGCCCTCGTCGTACGAGGTGACGCGCACGACGGACAGCACCGGGCCGAAGATCTCGTCGTCGTACACGGACATGCCCGGCTTGACGTTGTCGAAGATCGTCGGGCCGAGCCAGAAGCCGTCGGCGATGCCCTCGCCCGAGATCGGGTGCTTGCGGCCGTCGACGGTGAGGGTGGCGCCGTCGGCGATGCCCGAGTCGAGGTACGAGGTGACCTTGTCGCGGTGCACGCCGGTGACCAGCGGGCCCATCTCGGAGTCGCCGTTGCAGCCGGGGCCGACCTTCAGACCGGCGATCCGCTCCTTGATCTTCTCGACGAGCTCGTCACCGACCGGGTCGACGGCGACGAGGACGGAGATGGCCATGCAGCGCTCGCCGGCCGCGCCGAACCCGGCGTTGACGGCGGCGTCGGCCGCGAGGTCGAGGTCCGCGTCGGGCAGCACCAGCATGTGGTTCTTGGCGCCGCCGAGGGCCTGCACCCGCTTGCCGTAGCTGGTGCCGGTCTCGTAGACGTACCGGGCGATCGGCGTGGAGCCGACGAACGAGACGGCCTTGATGTCGGGGTGTTCCAGCAGGCGGTCGACGGAGACCTTGTCACCGTGCACGACGTTGAAGACGCCGTGCGGCAGACCGGCCTCCTTCCACAGCCCCGCGATGAAGTTGGCGGCCGAGGGGTCCTTCTCCGAGGGCTTGAGGACCACCGTGTTGCCCGCGGCGATGGCGATGGGGAAGAACCACATCGGCACCATGGCCGGGAAGTTGAACGGGGAGATGATCGCCACCGGGCCGAGCGGCTGGCGGATCGAGTAGACGTCGACACCGGAGGAGGCCTGCTCGGTGAAGCCGCCCTTGGACAGCTGCGGGATGCCGCACGCGTACTCGACGACCTCGATACCGCGGGCGATCTCGCCCAGCGCGTCCGAGTGCACCTTGCCGTGCTCGGAGACGATGATCGCGGCGAGCTCGTCGCGGTGGGAGTTGATCAGTTCGCGGAACGCGAAGAGCACCTGGGTGCGCTTGGCGACCGAGGCGCTGCGCCAGCCGGGGAACGCCTCGACGGCGGCGCTGACGGCCTGGTCGACCTCACCGATCGACGCGAAGTCCACCTGTCCGGTGACCGCCCCGGTGGCCGGGTCGTACACATCGCCGCGCCGCTCCGCGGTGCCGGTCCATGCCTGGCCGGCGATCCAGTGGGTGATGTTCTTGGTGGACACGGGGGGACCCTTCTCTCGTAAGCCTGCCACCAGTCTTGCGAGGGCGTGGCGGGGCGTACAAGCAGCAACGTGTCGGCGGCGCGTCGCGGGGCCTTACAGATCGTCGGACGGCCGGTGTCCGCGGAAGGGTTCCGGGACGATTCCGGGGGGAATCGAGGGGAATCCGGGAAGAGCTCGGTGGTTCAGCCGTTCCCCGCGAGCTGCGCGACGGCCTCGTGCATCGCCAGTTCCAGAATCACCGGATCGGTGAGGTGCCCGGTTCCGTCGGGCGGGATGAGCCAGCGGACGCCGCCGGTGGCCCGTCCGGGGTAGGGGACGACGATCCAGGTGCCGCGGCCCGCGCTGCGCACGCCGGTGGCGATCCAGCGGGCGGCCGTTCCGGGGGGCACGAAGAACCCCATACGGGAGTCCCCGAAGTCGGACAGGACCGGCCCCGGCCGGTCGACGAGCCGGGTGAGCACGTCCAGCGTCGGATAGCCCAGCTCCCCCGTCAGGATCAGAACGTCCCAGAGCCTGCCGGCGGGCAGCAACGTCACCCCGAGGGGGTTGCGTTCCCAGTCCCACCGGCAGGCCTCCGGATCGGGTGCCGCGGATACCAGCCATTCGACCGCACTCTTCGCACCGGCGCTGCCCATGCCGGTCCCTCCGTCCCGTGGAGCTGTTACTGCTGTCACGGAAGAGAGGGCCGGAAGCGCGAATCATTACGCGGGTTCTGCTACCGATTGGTAGTGAGGCAGCTCGCGGGTTCCGGGCGGGGGTGCGCCTGGAGGGCGCGGGGCGCACGTGACGGGTTCCCGGCCGGACAGGCCCATCGGTATGACAGGCCTTTCGGTATGAGAGGCCCTTCGGTATGACAGGCCTAGTGAGCCGGTCCGGAGATCCTGGCGCAGTAGTGGCAGATCCGGTCGATGATCTGGTCTGCGGTCTTGGTCCACTTGAAGGGCCGGGC
>NZ_JBWKIQ010000024.1:0-60920 GCF_056432645.1 Streptomyces sp. NPDC045021 | reverse complement strand
ATCCCCGCCGCCCTTGGGGCGCGCCTTGTTACGGGGCGCGGGTGCGGGCGTTTCCCACACCGGGGGGGGGGGGGCGCCGGGCCCCCCCCCCCCCGGGGGGGGGCCCCCCCCCCCCCCCCCCCGCGGCCGGGCCGCTTGCGGCGGTGACACTGCTGTGGCTACGGCCACGGACCGAGTTCGGGCAGCGGCGCGGCTCCGCTGTCCAGCGGCCCCTGCGGATCGCGCCCCGCCAGCCAGGCGGTGAGGTCGGTGAGCGCGCCGCTCACGGTGACCGGCTCGCCGTCTCCGAGGACGGGCGACTCCGGGCCGTCCGAAGCCGCGAGCGTCAGCCGCACCCCGTCCGGCACGCGCGGCGCGAGGAAGTCCAGCACGTGCGCGCAGAACGGCCGTGACCACTGCGCCGGCCGGTAGCCGAGTGCGGCGTCCGCCGTGTGGATCTCCAACTCCCGCCACCAGGCGTGCGCGGCAGCCGACAGCGTCGCGTCGCGGTAGCGCACCGGCCGCTCCAGATCCTGCGGACCTACGGCCGTCCACGCCTGCTCGGCCTCGTCGAGGGCCGCGGTGACGGCCGCGCGCAGTTCGGCGGCCGAGCGGCCGTGTCCGGCCTCGATCGCGGCGTCACGGGCGGGCCGCCCGCCGTCGTAGGGATCGATCAGCTCGTCCTCGAGGGCGTAGCGCGCCTGCCGGGCCAGGGCGAGTCCGACCCCTTCGACATGGCTGAGCAGATGTCCGCGGGTCCAGCCGGGCAGCGCGCTCGGGGCGCGGACCTCGGCGTGGGTGAGACCGCCGAGCAGCGCGCGCAGCCGCGTCTGGCTGTCGAGGATCGCCGGTACGGGGTCGGGACGGTTCACGGCCACAACAGCTCCTTGTGCCGGCCGCCGTCGCAACGGCGGCAGTTCAACCGGGTGTGATTGCGGTTCTTGACGCTCTGCCGTCCCCCTGCCGGAACTCCTGCCGGGCGCAACGGCTAATGCATCGCCGTGAATATAGCATTAGGCCCGCCTCTCGGGGTGGCCGGTTCCAGTGGTCCCGGTGGCGGGTAACCGGGCGCCGGGCGGCTTTGCCGCTGCTTGGGCCGCCCGTCATCTTGTGTGTGTCAACCGGCCATGGCAGTCTCCGCGCGTATTGGCGCGCCCGTCGCGTTCCCCCCGTTCAATTCGGCGCGACCCGCACCTGTGCCCCCTGACCGAGGAGATGCTGTGACGCCACTGTCCCGCCGTGGATTCCTGGGAGCGGCCGCCGGCTCCGGCGCCGCCGCCGCGTTCGGAACACTGCCCGCGTCCATCCAGCAGGCCATGGCCGCCACCTCGGCGGCAGGCACGCTCGACGATGTCGAGCACGTGGTGATCTTCATGCAGGAGAACCGTTCGTTCGATCACTACTTCGGCACGCTCAAGGGCGTCCGCGGCTACGGCGACCGGTCGCGGCTGCGCTTCCCCAACGGCCAGGACGTGCTGCGCCAGACCGCGAACGGACCGTCCGGCGGCAGCCTGGTCCTGCCCTGGCACCTGAACACCGCGACGACGGACGCGCAGCGGGTGCGGGACCTCGACCACGGCTGGTCGGGCACCCACAGCGCCTGGAACAGCGGCAAGTACAACAACTGGGTGCCGGCCAAGAGCGCCTGGTCGATGGGGTACTACCAGCGCTCCGACATCCCCTTCCAGTTCGCGCTGGCCGAGTCGTTCACCCTCTGCGACCAGTACTTCTGTTCCGTGCAGGGGCCGACCAACCCCAACCGGCTGTATCAGTGGACCGCCACCGTCGACCCGGCGGGCAAGAACGGCGGGCCGGTCACGGACAACTCCGAGAAGGGGTACTCCTGGACCACCTACGCCGAGCGCCTGCAGTCGGCCGGCATCTCCTGGCGGGTCTACCAGCAGCAGGACAACTACGACGACAACCCGCTCGCCTGGTTCAAGAACTTCAAGAACGCCCCCACCACGTCACCGCTCTACGTCAACGGGATGCAGCGGCGCAGCGCCGACGCGTTCAACCAGGACGTCAGGAACGGCACGCTGCCCGCCGTCAGCTGGGTCGTGGCCCCCGCCAACCAGAGCGAGCATCCGGACTACCCGCCCACGTACGGCGCCAACTACACCTCCAAGTACGTCCTGGAGTCGCTCGCTGCGAACCCGGCCGTCTGGGCCAAGACCGTGGTCTTCCTGAACTTCGACGAGAACGACGGCTTCTTCGACCACGTCGCGCCGCCCGTCGCGCCGTCCGGGACCGCTGACGAGTTCATCGGCGGCGTGCCCATCGGTCTCGGCCCGCGCGTTCCGATGATCGTGATCTCGCCCTGGAGCCGCGGCGGGTACGTCAACTCCGAGGTCGCCGACCACACCTCGCCGCTGCGGTTCCTGGAGAACTGGACCGGGGTGAAGGAGACCAACATCTCCGCCTGGCGCCGCACCGTCTGCGGCGACCTGATGAGCGCCTTCGACTTCACCACGAAGGACACCACGTTCCCCTCGCTTCCCGACACCGCCGCACTGGTCGCCGCCTGCGACGCCCAGAACTCGCTGCCCGACGCCGCCCCGCCGTCGGCGCAGGTGGCACCGGTCCAGGAGGCGGGCACCCGCCCGGCCCGCCCGATCGGCTACGGCTTCGACACCATGTCGTGGACCGATACCGGCACCGGCCGCATCTGGATCAAGGTGGTCAACACCGGCACACTGGGCGCCGGGTTCGCGATGTACACCGTCAACTACCGCACGTACGACAACTGGCGCTACACCGTGCCGGTCGGCGGCAGCGTGCAGGACTACTTCAGCGCCCAGACCTACGGCGGCGGCCTGTACGACATCGACGCGCACGGCCCCGACGGCTATCTGCGCGGCTTCAAGGGTGATGTGCGCACCTGGTCGAACGCGGCCAAGGGCCATCCCGAGGCGGCCGTGGCCATCGCCCGCGCGACCCCGCGGAACCTGGCGCTGACACTGACCAACGGCGGTGGTGCGGCGGTGGTCTTCACCGTGGGCGGCAACGCGGCGGGCGACGGCTCGGGCGGAAGCACAGTGACCGTCGCGGCGGGTGGCTCCCAGCAGGTCGCGCTCACCACGGCGGCCGACGGCGGCTACGACTACACCGTCACCGCGAACACCGGCGACGGCTTCGAGCGCCGCTTCGCGGGCCGCACGTACCCGGCCTGACGAGGAACAGCCCCAGGGGCACGGAAAAGGGCCGGGGCCGCACTTCGGTGCGGCCCCGGCCCTTTCGCTGCCTCCCCTCCCTTCACGGTTCGGCCCGGTCGAGGCCGCCGCGGGAGTCGTCCAGGTCGAAGAGGTCCGACCACGGTCGCTGCCTGCCGCCGCTCACCGCGGCGACCCCCGACGCGCGGTAGCGGGCGGTCTCCAGGGACCAGTCGAGATTGCCGCGCATCACATAGCGCATGGCGTGCACGTAGTCCTCCACCTGCGCCCGCAGTTCGGGCTCGGCGTCGTACTCCTCGAGCACCGAGGGAAGCCGCGCCGCGAGTGCCTGGAACCGATTCACTCGCGCGTTGGCGGCCCGCGCGATCAGTGCCACCGCCTCCTCCAGCGTGTGGTCCGAGGTGTTGAGCAGCAGGATCACGCTGTTGTTGACGTCTCCGGCGGCCAATTCCTTGTCCACCGACATGATGTCGTTCACGAAGATCACCACATCACCGGTGATCTCCCGCATCTCGGCCAGCGGCCCGGAATGCAGCATGTCCGGCAGGGTGTAGCCGCCGCACCGCTCGGCGAAGTCCAGGCACGGCTGGACGCCGATGGAGTCCCGGCGGCCCCGCAGGAAGGCGTCGAGGGTCATGTCGGGCCGCCGCGTCCGGTTGAGGGCCTCCCAGTGGTAGGCCCGCAGATAGTCGCGCCAGTGGTCGCGGAAGCGGTGCTGCCACACCGTCGGGGTGCCGGCCGCCGAGCGGACCCATATGTCGCGGAAACCGTCCGCGAGCGGGTTGCCCGACGGGTTGGGAGTCCCGGGGACGGGGGAGGGTGGTTCGTAGAGGATCGACACCAACGTGTCGACCTCGCGCTCCACGTCGTCCGGCCGACGCCCCAAAGGGCCGTCGAACTGGTCGTCGAAGATGAAGAACCAGGCGTTGAAATCGGCGGCGAGGTCGAGGTCGGATGTGGTCGCACGGGGGTAGAAGAACGCCATGAGGCGCTCGAGCCGCAGGGCGTCGTACTCCTGGAAGTCGCGGTCGAACCGGAGAATCGCCAGGTCGCGCAGCCACTTGAGGGTGTGCCGGCGGGCTCGGTCGGTGTGCGGGCTCGACCGCCCGGGGAAGGGAATGCTCAGCAGGGTGGTGCGTTCCGCGAGGATGTCGCGCTGGATGGGGCCGCTGGGGGCTGTGATGTCCGTCAAGGTGCCCACCTCGGGTTGCGTCACGGGCGGTCCGGAGCTCCCCGGACCGTGAGGAAAGTGAACTGGCGTTTGCCATCTACCCGTTCGGCCGACGCGGATATCACCAGCGGGCACTACAGAGCGTCCCGACGGGCGTACGCTCGGCGCTACCTGCCGAACAGGCACGAGAACGGGAACGGACATGCCAGACGCGGTAGAACAATTGGGACGAGTGAATCGCTTGGTTCTCGAACGGGAGTCCGAACTCGTCGCGCTCGACGGGGCTTTGAACGATCTCTGCGGGACTCGGTCCGGCACGAAGCACGGTGGCCTGATCGCCTTCGCGGGTCCCGCTGGCCTCGGCAAGACCGCGCTGCTCGCCGAGGTCCGCAGGCGGGCGGCGGCGCGTGGTTGCACCGTGCTGTCCGCGCGCGGTGGCGAGCAGGAGCAGGGGATGGCGTTCCACGTCGTCCGCCAGCTCGTCCAGCCGGTCCTCGCGGCCACCGCCGAGGACGAACACCGCCGGATACTGGGCGGCTGGTACGACATCGTCGCCCCGGCGGTCGGGCTGGTGGCCTCGCAGGGCGACGGCGCCCCCGATCCCACCGGCGTGCGCGACGGTCTGGACTGGGTGCTGACGCGCTTCGCCGTGCAGCAGGCGCCCGTCGTCCTGGTCCTGGACGACGCGCACTGGGCCGACGCGGAGTCCCTGGCATGGCTGACCGCCTTCGCCCCGCGGGCCGAGGAACTGCCGATGCTGGTGGTCGTCGCGTACCGTCCCGACGAACTGCCCGCCGACGCCGTGGCGTTCCGCAAACTCGCCGGCCGGCACGGCTCCCGGCCCTTCGACCTGGTGGCGCTCACCCCGGGCGCCGTCCGGCGCATAGTGCGCGACGCGGTGGGGGAGAGCGCCGAGGAGGCGTTCTGCCGCGAGGCGTGGGCGGTCACCGGCGGCAACCCGTTCGAGGTCACCGAGCTCACGGCGAAGATCTGCGACCGCGAACTCAAGGGCCAGCGCGAGGACATCGCCGAACTGCGCGAACTGGCCTCCGCCGTCAAGGGCAGCGGTCTCATCGAGCGCATCGAACGGCTGGGCCCGTCCGCGGTCCGCTTCGCCTGGGCCGCCGCCGTCCTCGGCACCTCGATCGCACCGCCGCTGGCCGCGGGTGTCGCCGCGCTCGGCCGCGAGGAGGCGGCCGACGCCTTCGAACGGCTGCGGGCCGCCCGTATCCTCACGGTCGGTTCCTCCGACAACTCCACGTTGGAGTTCGTCCATCCGCTGATCGCCACCGCTGTCTACCGGGCGATCCCCAGCGCGCTGCGTGTCGGGATGCACGGCGAGGCCGCGTCGGCGGTGACCGAAGCGGGGCTGGGCGCGGCGAACGCCGCCCGGCACCTGCTGGAGCTGCATCCCGAAGGCGACGAGTGGGTCGTGCAGCAGTTGCGCGACGCCGCCCGCGAGTACCTGCGGGCCGGAGCGCCCGAGACGGCCCAGCGCTGCCTCGCCCGCGCCCTGCGCGAACCTCCGCCCTACGGCGAGCGCGCCGCCGTGCTCTTCGAACTCGGCTGCTCCTCGCTCCTCAGCGAGCCCGCGAACACCGTCAACCACCTGCGGGCCGCGCTGGACGAGCCGGAGCTCGAACCGGATCTGCGCGAGGCCATCACCTACCGGCTCGCCCAGGCACTCGGGCACACCGGCCGGATGGCGGAGGCCGCCCGCACCGTCGAGGCGGAGGCCCACCGGGCCACCAACACCCGTACCCGGCTGCGCATGCAGGCCGAGCAGTTCATGTGGAACGCCTTCCGGGCCGACGAGCAGGACTCGCCCGCCCGCTCCCGGCGGCTGAGCCGGCTGGCGGACCATCTCACCGGCCGCGGACAGGCCGAGCGCTACATCCTGGGGCTGCGCGCCTGGGACGCGATGGTGCGCGGCGAACCGGCGGCCGTCGCGGTCCGCTACGCCGAGGAGGCGCTCGGCGACGGCCTCAGCTGGACCGACGAGAACTGGGGCTTCGAGGTACCGGTCCTCGTCGCGTTGACCTTCATGTACTGCGACCAGCCGGGCCGTGCCGAGGACCTGTTCACCAAGGGCATCGCGGAGCTGGAACGCAAGGGCTGGCGCGGCGCGCACCTGTCGTTCGGCTTCACGCTCCTCGGGTACATCCGCTACCGGCGCGGGCGTCTCGCCGAGGCGGAGGATCTCGTGCACGCCGGGCTGGGCATCGCCGACCGGGTGGGACCAGGAGTGCCCGCGCAGTGGTTCGCGATCGGCATCCTCATCGAGATCCTGCTCGCCCGCGGCCGCACCCACGAGGCACAGGAGCTCGCCGCCACGTACAACTACGGCGAGGTGATCCCGAACGCGGTGGTCTACCCCGACTCCCAGACGGTCTTCAGTGAACTGCTGCTGGCCCAGGGCATGCGGGGCGACGCCGAACGCCACCTCACGGCGGTCGGCCAGCGGCTGGAGGCGCGCGGAATGCGCAACCCGGGCTGGTGCCCGTGGCAGCTGCACCTCGCCCAGGCGGTGGCCCTCGTGGAACCCGAACGGGCCGCGGAGACCATCCGCGAGGCCGTTCAGCGGGCGCGCCAGTTCGGCACCGCGTCGGCGATCGGCCAGGCGCTGCACGCGGCCGCCGACGTGGCCGGTGGTGCCGACGGCCTGCGCCTGTTGGCCGAGGCCGTCAGCCATCTCGAACGCTCACCCTCGGCGTACGAACTGGCCCGCGCGCAGGTCGCGTACGGTGCCGCACTGCGCCGGGCCGGACTGCCGCAGGACGCGGCCGACCGGTTGCACGCCGGTCTGGAGGGCGCGCTGCACTGCAATTCGGACGCCCTCGCCAGCCGGGCCCGGGACGAGCTCGCGGCGGCGGGCATGCGTCCGCTGCAGCTGCGCGCCACCGGGACCGACACGCTCACCGGTCCGGAGCGGACGGTGGCGGAACGGGTCGCGGGCGGCCGGTCCGCCGCCGACGTCGCCGAGGAACTGGGCACCGCGGAACGCGAGGTGACGCGCATGCTGTCCGCCGTCTACCGCAAGGTCGGCACCGATCACGCCGGGCTGGCCAAGGCCCTCGAACAGACATCGGACAACGGGTTCCAGCACTCTGCGCTGGGGTGATGAGCTAGAGACCGGGCAGGTAGGTCCGCGGCGGTCCGGGACAGGGTCCCGGACCGTACGGCGGGCGTACGCTGAGGAGGCATCGGACGCGCTTGCTCCGAGCGCATCGGGCGCCCGGCGTACGCGGTGGTACCAGGGGGTGCGCGATGCCGGAGCACAGGGCCCTTCCAGGGCGCCCCCTGCTCGAACGCGAAGCTGAACTCGTCGCTGTGGACGAGGCGTTACGGCAGCTCACCGGATTGCGCGCGGACGGGGCGGAGAGCCGTGACCGGTCACGCGGCGGCCTGCTGGCCTTCGCCGGCCCCGCCGGACTCGGCAAGACCACGCTCCTGGCCGAGGCGCGCCGGCGCGCGGCCGCCCAGGGCTGCACCGTACTGTCCGCCCGCGGCGGCGACCAGGAGCAGCGGGTGGCCTTCCACGTGGCCCGACAGCTCCTGCAACCGCAGCTCGCCGGATCCGGCGAGAGCGAACTGCGCTCCTCGCTCGGCAGTTGGTACGGCATCGTCGGCCCGGCGCTGGGCCTGTGCGCCGCGGCCGACGGCGCGGCCCCCGACCCGCAGGGCCTGCGCGACGGCCTGGACTGGGTGGTCACCCACCTCGCCCAGCGGCGTGCCCCGGTGGTACTCGTCCTGGACGACGCGCACTGGGCCGATCCCGAATCCCTGGGCTGGCTCGCCGCGTTCGCGCCGCGCGCCGAGGACCTGTCCATGCTGATCGTCGTCGCCTACCGGCCCGAGGAACTGCCGGAGCACGCGGAGTCGTTCCGCCGGCTGCCCGGCAGCGCCGGCCATCGGGCGCTGGACCTGGAGCCGCTCACCGCCGCCGCTACCGCCGACCTCGTGCGCGCGTCGGTCGGCGAGCACGCGGACGACGCGTTCTGCCGCGAGTGCTGGTCCCTCACGTCGGGCAACCCCTTCGAGGCCGTCGAGCTGGCGGCCAAGGTCCGCGAGCGGGGCCTGCGCCCCGACCGGACCGGCGCGCACCTGCTGCCCGAACTGGCGGCCGCCGTGAAGGGCAGCGGCCTGACCACCCGGCTGGAACGGCTGGGCGCCTCCACCGTCCGGCTGGCCTGGGCCGCCGCGGTACTGGGGACCGAGATCTCCCCGGCACTGGCCGCGAGCATCGCGGGCCTCGCCGAGGGTGATGCCGCAGAGGCCGCGGAGCGGCTGCGCGGCGCCCGGGTGCTGACCGGCGGCGCGACCCTGGAATTCGTCCACCCGCTGATCGCCACCGCCGTCTACCGGGCGATCCCCGACGCGGCACGGGTCGCGCTGCACGGCCGGGCGGCCTGGTCGGTGGTCGACGCCGGCCTCGGCCCGTCGGCCGCCGCCCGCCATCTGCTGGAGACCCACCCCGAGGGCGACTCCTGGGTCGTCGGCCAGCTGCGGGCCGCCGCCCGCGAGACGCTGCGCGCGGGCGCCCCCGAGGCCGCCCGCACCTACCTCGGCCGGGCCCTGCGCGAACCCCCGTCCGACGGCGAGCGCGCCGCCGTCCTGTACGAACTGGGCTGCGCCTCCCTGCTGCTCGAACCCGCCACCACCGTGAACCACCTGCGGGCCGCGCTGGAGGAACCGGCCGGCGACCCCGCCCTGCGCGAGGGGATCCTCTTCCACCTCTCCCAGGCACTCGCCCACAGCGACCGGCTCGACGAGGCCGCGGACACCGTCGGCCACGCGGCCCGTATCGCCACCGACCCCCGCACCCGGCTGCGCATGCAGGCCGAGCAGTTCATGTGGGACGCCTTCCGGGCCGACGAGCCCGACTCGCCGGCCCGCTCCCGCCGGCTGGCGCGGCTCGCCGACCGGCTGACCGGCCGCGACCTCACCGAGCGGTACATCATCGGGCTGCGCGCCTGGGACGCGGTCCTGCGCGGTGAGCCGTCCGGCACCGCGCTGCGCCACGCCGGCCGGGCCCTGGACGGCGGTCTGCACTGGGCCGAGGTGGACTGGGGCTTCGAGGTCCCGGTCCTGGTCGCCCTGGTCCACATGTACGCGGACCGGCCCGGCCGGGCGGAGGAACTGTTCGCCGACGGGATCGCCGAGTTCGAACGCCAGGGGTGGCGCGGCGCGCATCTGTCGTTCGGCTATCTGCTGCTCGGCTACGTCCGCTTCCGGCGCGGCCGGCTCGCCGAGGCCGAGGACTTCGCCCGCGCCGGACTCCGGCTCGCCGAGCGCGTCGGCCGCGGCACACCCGTCCAGTGGTACTCCGTCGCGGTCCTGATCGAAGTGCTGCTCGCCCGCGGCCGGGTGGCCGAGGCGACGGAACTGGCCGCGGACCACGACTTCCACGCCCCGTTCCCGTCCGCCGTCACCTTCCCCGACGCGCAGAGCGTCCATGGCGAGCTGCTGCTCGCCCGCGGCATGGCGGCAGAGGCCGCCGTGGAACTGGCCGCCGTGGGGCGCCGGCTGAACCGGCGCGGCATGCGCAACCCCGCCTGGTGCCCCTGGCAGCCGAACCTCGCGCTCGCCGAGGCGGCCGCCGACCCGGACCGGGCCCACGCCACGGCCATGGAGGCCGTCGCCCGCGCCCGGCAGTTCGGCGCCGCCTCCACGATCGGGCACACGCTGCGGGTCGCCGCAGAGGTGTCCAGGGGAGCGGAGCGGATGAAGCTCCTGGAGGAGTCCGTCGACTGGTTGGAACGCTCCCCGGCCGGCCACCAGCTGGCCTGCTCGCTGGTCGCCCACGGGACGGCGCTGCGCCGGGCCGGCCGCCCGGCGGAGGCCGCCGAGCAGCTCTACCGGGGCCTGGAGGGAGCGCTGCAGTGCGGCGCCGACGAGCTGGCCTCGCGGGCTCGCGGGGAGCTCACGGCGGCGGGGCTGCGGCCCCTGCGGCTGCCGGCCGACGGGACCGCCACCCTCACCGAGCCGGAACGGGCGGCGGCGTCCCGCGCTGCCGCCGGCGAGACACCGGCGGTCATCGCGCTGGCGCTGTCCACCGACGAGATCACCGTCGGCCGGCTGCTCTCCGCCGTCTACCGCAAGCTCGGCACCGACCCCGGCGGGCTGCCGGGGGCGTACCCGTCGCACCCGTCCCGCGGCCGGCCCGGGGCAGCTGCGGGGGAGGAATGACCGTGGGGCGCCGGGAGGTCCGGCGGCCACGGCCCCCGGCGCCGCGCGGAGGACCGCGGGCCACGTACGATGGCCGTATGTCGTTCCTCCGCCGCCGCACCGCAGCCACGCCCACCGGGCCGGACTTCGATGTCCTGGCCATGGACCCGGGGGACTGGCCGGGCATTCTCGGCGCCGGGCTGCTGCCCGGTCCCGACGGCAGTTGCCAGGGCATCTTCCTGCGCTACGACCTCTTCGGCGGACGCGGTCCCGCCATGCTGATCGGCAACCTCCCCGAGGGCTCCCCGGCGCGTGAGCTGGAGGACGGCCAGGTGCCCTTCGAGGTGGCCCAGCTGATGGTGGCCCTCGGCAACGAGGAGCCGGTCGAAGTGGTCAGCACCGAGGACACCCCCGCGATGCACGGCGACGGACTGCTCATCGTCCGGCGGATAAAGGTCTCGGAAGCACGGATCGCCTGCGCGCAGTTCGACCGTAGCGACGGCGTCCAGGTCACCATCGCCACCTGGGACCGCCCCATCACCGACGACCTGTACCAGCTGCTGAAGCCGCTCCCGGCGGAGATGTTCCAGCAGGGCTGACGATCCCCACACCGCACGCGACAGGGGCGCCGCCGGTAGATCCGGCGGCGCCCCTGTCAGCTCACACGGTCATCGGACCCGTGTCCACGGCTCAGCGCGGAGCGCCCACCTGGGACGGCAGGACGGTGACGTCCTCGGCCTTGACGTACTCGATCCGGTGGCCGAACTGGATCTCGTAGTAGACCTGCTTGCCGCGCACGACCTGGTGCGAGGCGGTGTCGAAGGTCGTCGAGTAGTAGTACTCGCCCTGGACCCGGTTGCCGATCGCGTACTTCTGGCCCGCCAGGAGCTTGTAGGGCATCGGCACGGTCGCCTGCACCGGAACGCCCGCGGGGAACGCCGCGGCCTCGGGATAGGCGCGCCCGTAGACCGGGATGTCGGCCAGTCCCGCCTTCGGGGTGACGGTCCAGCCCCAGGCGTTGACGGCTGTCGGCAGCGACCGGGGGTTGTGGAACCAGGCCTTCTGACCGAGGTACCACACGGCCGTCCAGTCGCCCTGGCGCTCGGCGACCGCGTACTGCTGGCCGGTCGAGGCCCGCGCGCCGACATCGTTGACGCCGGTGGTGGAGTCACCCGTCGGGTGCAGGCCGATGTCCTTCACCAGCGGCGCGTCCTCGCTCGGCGCCGTGTGCAGCCGCACCGCCTCCGAGCCGCGCGCCGGGCAGGTGTCGCCCGCCTTGACGCAGCCGGTGTACAGCGGCTGGTTCGTGTCGTACTCCGGGCGGATGGTGACCAGGCCGCCGCCGGGACCCGCCGTGGCGTGCAGCGGAGCGCCCATCAGCTGGAAGTAGTGCGCCCAGTCCCAGTACGGGCCGGGGTCGGTGTGCATCCCGCCGATGTACGCGCCCGTCGGTCCCGGCACGTTGTCGTGGCCCAGGATGTGCTGGCGGTTGAGCGGGATGTCGTACTTCTTCGCCAGGTACGCGACCAGCCGCGCGGACGTCCGGTACATCGACTCCGTATACCAGGTGCCCGGGTCGATCAGGAAGCCCTCGTGCTCGATGCCGATCGACTTGGCGTTGGTGTACCAGTTGCCCGCGTGCCAGCCGACGTCCTTGGTCTTCAGGTGCTGGTCGATGTGGCCGTCCGCCGAGCGGACCGTGTAGTGCCAGGCCAGATACGTCGGGTCCTGCACCAGCTTCAGGGCGGTGTCCCAGCTGCCCTCGGTGTCATGGATGACGATCGTGTCGATCTTCTGGCTGGTGGGCCGATCGGCGAGATCGTGGTTGCCGTAATCCCCGGGAGCCGTCTCCTGGTAGGGCGCGGGCAGCCACTCGCAGCCCACCCCGCGCGGGCACTCCGTCTCGCTGTCGTTGACGTGCTTCAGGCCGAGCGCCCCCACCTGCGCGGTGGCCGGGGTGATCCCCGGAGCGGCGGCCAGGGAGACGTTCTGTCCTGCGTCGGTGGTGCGGGACTGGCCCTGCCGCAGCACGTCGTAGACATCGTCCGCGAAGGCGGTCGCGGTGGCCGAGTCGTCGGCGCCGGAGAAGCGCGCGACGGCGCCGTACCAGTCGGCGGGATCGGAGCTCAGCGGCTGCCCCAGGGACTTCTGGGCGTCGGCGATCAGCGCCGCGCCACCGGCGACATTGGCCGCCGGGTCCGCGCGCAGATCCCGGGCCGGCAGGCCGGTCAGTCCCGCGGCACGGCCCAGCGTGGTGAGCGTGGCGGGCAGCTTCGACAGGTCGGCGGCGGGCACGGCCTGCCCGGTGCCGATCAGCGGCCGGGAGTCGTCACCGCGCGAGTCGTCACCGCCGTCCCCCTTCTGGGGGAAGTCGGTGAGCGCCGTACGGGCGTCCGTGAGGTGCATCGGGCCGTATCCCGCGGTGACGCTGGGCAGCCCCTGATGGGTGTCCCAGCGCGACTCCATGTAGGACACGCCGAGCAGGACGCTCGCCGGCACCTGGTAGCGCTGGGCCGCGTCGCTGAACGCCTGCTGCAGCGACGAGGTGGCGGGCTGGGCGGCGTTCGCGGATGTGGCCGTGGAGAGCACGGGCAACAGCGCCGCGGCGGCGGCCGCAGCGGTCACCGTACGCAGTGTGCTCCGTCGGTGTCTCGCTGGTCGAGCGGCGGACTCTCGCAATGCGGCCTCCTTGAAGCGGTGCTGGGGCGAACGGCTCCACAGAGGTATCGGCTCCCGGACGATCCGTCAACAGGCCCCAATCGGGCACTGTTTGCGCACGTCAAAAGCCCGTGCCGGGAGTTTCCCCGGCACGGGCGTGCTGGCCTGCCCCGCGTCAGTGGTCTGGACCGATGACGCGGGTACCGGCGAGTGGTGAAAACCCCCGCCATTCGGGGGCAGGACGGTCCGCGCGGAGCTCAGCGCGTGCCGACGGCGGCACGCACCGCCCGCCGGGCCAGACCGCAGTCGTCGTGCAGCCGGCGCAGCAGCAGCCGCTGCTCCTCGCCCGCACCGGCCACGGTCTGCGCGGGCGGCGCCGCACTGCGCATGGTGCGCTGCACGGCGGTCTCGTAGGTACGGATCTCGCGGGTGAGCACGAGCATGAGGTTGACCAGGAAGGCGTCCCGGGTGGCGGGACCCTGGTTCTGGGCGAGTTGGCTGATCTGGCGGCGCGCCACCGGGTCGTCACCGAGTACCGACCACAGCACCGCGAGGTCGTATCCCGGCAGGTACCAGCCGGCGTGCTCCCAGTCGACCAGCACCGGGCCGGCCGGGGACAGCAGCACGTTGGAGAGCAGGGCGTCTCCGTGGCAGAACTGCCCCTGTACATGGGCCAGTCCGTGCAGCAGTTTCTGCAGGTCGCCCATGTCCCGGTCGGTGAGCAGCCCCAGCTCGTGGTAGCGCGAGATCCGTGCCGGGTAGTCGATCGGCGCGTCGAACACCCCGGCCGGCGGCCGCCACAGGTTGACCCGGCTGAACGCACTGATGGCAGCGCGGACATCGGACCGGGGCGGTGTCTCCACCGGATGCCGCTGCACCGACACGACGCGTCCGGGCATTCGCTCCAGTACCAGCACGCAGCTCTCCGGATCCGCGGCGATCAACCGCGGGACCCGGGCCGGTGGCCGGTGGCGGACGAACGCCCGGTAAGCCGCTATTTCGTGCTGGAACCGCTCGACCCACGCTGGGGACTGGTCCAGCAGACACTTGGCGACCGCGGGACTGCGTCCCGACGTCCCGACGAGCAGTGCGGTGCGCCCGCTGCGGCGCAGCATCTGAACAGGATTGAACTCGGGGCAAATCCGCTGGACCGCGGCGATGGCCGTCCGCAGTTGAGCGCCCTGGGGGCCGGTCAAGTCGAGTCTCCCGCTGAGCGGATGGGAGGTGCCCGTCGGGAGACCCCGCCGAGCGGCGGTGAGCGGCGGACGGGAGCGCATGGAGGAGTCCGTACCAGCGGGGTGCGACAACCGGGGCGGAGCGGACACGGAGGACGATGCTGAATACATGAGGGGGAAACAGATCCCTTCGTGTGCCTGCGAGCTCATGACAGTGGTGCGGTACTGCGTCCGGCGGTGCCCGCGGGGCGGTGTCGCCACGCGGTGGCCGGTCGGTGGCCCGGCCGGCGCGTGGACGGTACGGAACCGGTGTCGGCGTCCGGACCCGCACCCTGGGGAATGCGGGTTCAAGCCGGTGGTCCGGGTTACGTCCACGCGCCGCACGCTCCTCCCGGGGGCGGTTCGTCCCCTCCACGAGAGCAGTTCAGTGCAGCTCGCAGAGGACTCGAACGACCTTCCGGGAGCCGGCTAGTGCCGGGCCGGGGTGGCGCGTTCCTACATCACACCCTGGCGCGGGTGGCAGACCATCTGGCGCACCCTGGCGAAGCGTGGCGAATACTCGCGGGGCCTTTGTCAGGCGATTAATGTCAACCGTGCCGAGGAACCTGGGGGCTTGACGTGAGCAAAGAAGCCAACACCCGACTTGCGGACCTGTTCGGCCTTACCGGCTGGTCCAAGGGCGAACTCGCACGGTTGGTCAACCGGCAGGCGGCGGCCATGGGCCATCCGCAGCTGGCGACCGACACCTCGCGGGTGCGCCGCTGGATCGAGACCGGTGAGTCGCCGCGCGAACCCGTTCCGAAGGTGCTGGCAGCTCTGTTCACCGAGCGGCTCGGCCGTGTCGTGACCATCGAGGATCTCGGGTTCGACCGGCACCGGCACGCGGGGAAGAAGCAGACCGGAGACGGTCTGCCGTGGCCACCGGAACGAACAGCCGCGGTCCTCACCGAATTCACGGGAATGGACCTCATGCTCAACCGACGCGGTCTGGTGGGCGCGGGCGCCGCGCTCACCGCTGGCTCAGCACTCAGCAGCGCAATGTACGACTGGTTGCACACCGACCCGGCCCTGGTGGCCGATGCACCGGTCATCGACAATCCACTCCACGCCGAACCCGCAGCGTACGACCGGTACGAGGCGGCTCCGGTGGGTTCCCAGGAGATCGAGGCTCTCGAGCGCTCGGTCGAGGTGTTCCGTGCCTGGGACGCGGCCCGCGGCGGCGGGCTGCAACGCAAGGCTGTGGTCGGCCAGCTCAACGAGGTGGGCGGCATGCTCGCCTACCGGCACCAGGACCATCTGCAGCGCAGGCTCTGGGGCGTGGCGGCCAATCTGGCCGTGCTCGCCGGATGGATGTCCCATGACGTGGGCCTGGAGCCCACGGCGCAGAAGTACTTCGTGATCGCCGCGCACGCGGCGCGGGAGGGAGGGGACCGGCCGCGGGCCGGCGAGGCACTGTCCCGTGCGGCCCGGCAGATGGTCCACATCGGCCGGCCGGACGACGCGCTCGATCTGATGAAGCTGGCGAAGTCGGGATCGGGGGAGCAGGCCCTGCCCCGCACCCGCGCCATGCTGCACACGATCGAGGCGTGGGCCCAGGCGTCCATGGGGCGCGGCCAGGCGATGCGGCGGACTCTGGGGGAGGCCGAGGATCTGTTCGTCTCGGACAAGGGCGATGTGCCGCCACCGAGTTGGATGCAGATGTTCGACGAGGCGGACCTGCACGGTATGCAGGCGCTGGCGTACCGCACGCTGGCCGAGCACGACCCGTCCGCCGCGGCCCAGGCGCAGATGCACGCCAAGCACGCGCTGGAGCTGCGGGTGTCGGGCCGGGACCGGTCGAAGATCTTCGACTACATCTCGCTCGCCTCGGCCTGCTTCATCGCCAACGACCCGGAGCAGGCCGACCGTTACGCCCGGATGGCACTGCTGACGATCGGCAGTACGTCCTCGCACCGGACATGGGACCGGCTGCGGGAGATGTACCGGCTCACCGCGCGGTACGCGGACTACACGACGATCCGGGAACTGCGGTCGGAGATCGAGACCGCGCTGCCTCCGCTTCCGAAGAACAGGAGCACCCGGCAGGTCTGACCGGCGATCCTTGGGATCGCACCAGGTCAGTCAGGTCCCACCGTCAGGTCCACCGTCCAACCGTCAGATCAGACCATGTCGATGTCGACCGGGTCTAACCGATTCTCGCGACGAGCACGCAGGCATCGTCCTCGCGCTCGGGGGCACCGAACTCCTCGACCACCAGCCGTACGCAGTCCTGTGCGGTGCGGGCCCGGGTGAACAGCGGCGCCATCGCGAGCAACCTTCGTGCGCCGTCGGTCGGCTCCGTCGCGGCCGGGAACGACGTCCGGCGGGGTACCAGACCGTCGGTGTGCAGTACCAGCAGGTCGCCGGAGTTGAGGGGCTCGGCGGCCTGGGTGTACCGCGCATCGGAGGTCGCCCCGAGGAGCACGCCCTCGGGCGGGTCCAGGGCGCGCCCGGTCCCGTCGCGGAAGAGCAGGGGGGCGGGGTGGCCGGCCTGGGCCCAGGACAGGGTCCGGTCGGCGGGGTTGTAGCGGCAGCACAGCGCGCTGCCGAGGGTGGGCTGGGCCGAGGTGTCCAGCAGGTGGTTCAGCCTGCCCAGCAACGGTCCGGGCTCCAGCCCGGCGACCGCCATACCGCGCAGGGCGCCGAGCATCATCGCCATGCCGGAGGTGGCGCTCACACCGTGTCCGGTGAGATCGCCCACGGTCAGCAGCGTCGCGCCGTCGGGAAGTTGCAGTGCGTCGTACCAGTCGCCGCCGATCAGCGCGCTGGTACCGGAAGGGAGGTAGTGGGCGGCGAGGTCCATGGTGGTGGGCCCGCCGCCCTGCGGGAACCGCAGGGAGCCGCGCCACGGCGGGAGCACGGCTTCCTGCAGTTCAACCGCCAGCCGGTGCTCGGACCGCGCGAGCTGCCGCTGGCGCTGGAGAGAGTCACGGGTCTCTCTCAGCGTCAGCTGGCTGCGGCGCAGTTCGCTGACGTCCCGCAGTACGGCCCACATCGAGGCGGTGCCGCCGTCAGCGTCGAGCACTGGCTCGCCCACCATGTGCAGCGTCCGGGTGGAGCCGTCGGAGCGCACGATGCGGAACTCGCCGTCGATGGGTCTGCCGTCGACCAGGCAGCCGGTCACCATCGAGGTGAGCGCCTGCTGGTCCTCCTCGAAGAGCCAGGACGGGAGCTCGTCCAGCGTCAGCGGGCCGTCGTCCGGGTCACGGCCGAAGATCCGGTAGAGCTCGTCGGACCACTCGGCCTCGTCCGTCAGCAGATCCCATTCGGCGCTGCCGGCCCGTCCGGGGGCGTGATCCGGGACACGGTCCGGCATGGCGGCGGACGGGAGATACGAGCCGGCGAAGTCGCTCGGGACGAACGGTTCCGAGGTGCTGCCGTCGTCCGCTAAACCCTCGCGGAGCTGTCCCAGATGCGCGCCCAGATCGTCGAGCTGGTGCACCGCGAGATCGCAGAGCGCGCGCTCCCAGCGGACCTGAGGGT
Organism: Streptomyces sp. NPDC045021; assembly: GCF_056432645.1. NCBI lineage: Bacteria > Bacillati > Actinomycetota > Actinomycetes > Kitasatosporales > Streptomycetaceae > Streptomyces > Streptomyces sp. NPDC045021. The sequence continues at coordinate 43,074 of NZ_JBWKIQ010000024.1, read as the reverse complement.
CCTCACCGTCCGGGGCGGCGGCGTCGCGGCGTACCGCGTCGACCTCGCTGCGCAGCCGGCGGGCCTGGGAAATGAGCGCGTCCACCGCACCGGGGTCTGTCGACTGTGCGGCGGAGCGATCCGCGTGCAGGTGGGACGGCATGACGCTCTCCGAAGGAGTGGCTCCGATACCGGATACCGGTGCTGAGCGGCCAAGGCGGACGGAAGGGCCGGTAACGACTGTGGCACACGGCGTGAGGGCCCGTAAGGGTTTCTGCAATACCCGATCCGGTGGTGCTTATGGCATATGCCATAAGCCTTCCGGTGCCCCCGGAGGCCCGGAGCGACACGGGCCGCGAAACCTCGGTAGGCTGCGGCCCGCCCCGGCCCCACACATTCCCACCCTCCGCCAGGCTTGAAACGCCCGGTGGCCGGTAAGGATGCCGGGCACCCGCAGCGGAAATCCCGTTGCCTTGGAACCCCCCGCACCGGATGCTGACCTCATGTTCGACCCAGACATAGCGCCCAGTGGAACCCTTCTCGGCCTCCTCCAGCGAGGACGCGGAGACGGGACCCTGCATGCCCTGGCGGCGCAGCGGGCAGATGCCCTCGCCGCTCTGGAGCAGTGCGTCCTGCGTGACCCCCGCCTCGACTGGCGGGTGGAATCGCGCTCCCTCTATTACGCGCGGCTGTACTCCGAACTGGAAGCCGGGCTCGACGGGATCGAACAGCACCTCTTCCATCCGGACGACCTCCTGGCCCCCGACGAGCACCGCTGCGGTCTCGCGCTGTCCGTCCTCGGCCACCTCGCCGGCTACGGACGCGGCGACGCCCTGCGCCTGCTCCGGCGCTACGCGGCCACCGGCGGCAACTGGGAGTGGGCCCTGGACGAGCTGGCAGTCCGTGACGACGAGCAGGGACTGCGCGGCCTCGGGCCCGCCCTGCTCGCCCGCTTCCCGGAGACCGCCGAGGGCGACGCCGAGCTGGCCGCGGCCGTGCGCGAGGCGTACGAACCCAGGCCGTGGCAGTTGTGGGCCGAGGACTCCCGGCACCCCGCGACCGCCGCCCGGGTCCGCAAGGCACTGGAAGAGGTCTCCTTCGACCGCTGGCAACGCCAGCTGCGCCCGACGGGCCCGACCCCCGGCTGGAGCGTGCGCGCCGTACTCGAATGGGCCGAGGAAGGCCTCAGCCAGTACCCGGCCGCCCACCGTGACCAACCCGCGGCCCGCTGCCTCGCCGCCGTCGCCGGCCCCGAGGACCGTCCCGAGCTCGTGGCCGCCGCCCAGGACGGCCCCGCCGCCGCCCGTGCCGCCGCCCTGCGCCACCTCGCGGACCGGCAGGATCCGCAGGCCCTCGACCTGATCGAAGCCGCCGCCGCCAGTCCCGTGGACCTCGTCGTACGGGCCGCCCTCGAATCGTTCGAGCGGATGCGCAGCGGCGACGCGATGGACCGCGCCCGCTCCTGGTCGGAGCGCGAGGACGCGCTCGGCATCTCCGCCGCCCGCATGCTGGCCTGCCGCGGTGGCGACGAGGACACCGGCCGGGTGCTGGCCGGACTGCGCAGACTCGTCCGGAGCGACGGCGCCGACGCCGAGGGCCTCGCCGTCCTCGTCGAAGGCGCCGGCCGGCTCGCCATCGGCCGCTCGGCACCCGTGCTGCGCCACGTCTACCGCGAGACCTCCTCCTCGCAGCTGCGCGGCTGCGCCGCCCAGGCCCTGGCCGCCACCGACCCCGGCTTCGCCGCCGGCTTCGCGGTGGAGTGCCTGTGGGACTGCGAGGAGACGACGCGCGAACTCGCCGCGCACCAGGCCGCCACCGGCGACGTGCGGGTACTGGCCCAGCTGCGCCGGATGGCCGCCGATCCGGCCGAGGAGGCCGAGGTCCAGACCGCTGTGCGGGGCCGCCTCAGCTCGGGAGAACCGGCCCGCTAGGACGCTGCTGCGACGGCCCCCGCCCCCTCGGCGGGGGCCGTCGGACGTTTCCCGGGACCGGAGCGGGGGCTCCGGCCGCCCGAAGGGTCATCACGCGTTCCACGGCGGTATAGATCGACGTGGTCCTGTCAACGCTCGGCATGGCGACAACGTTGGTATGCGAGTTGCGATCGTCACCGAGTCCTTCCCACCCGACCTCAACGGAGTGGCGCACTGCGCGCTCCGCACCGCAGAGCACCTGGCCAGGCGCGGGCACGAGCCGCTGGTCGTCGCACCGGCCGGGCCGAACGACGTACTGCCCGGCGACGACCCCTGCCCCGTCATCCGCGTCCCCTCCCTGCCGCTGCCCCGCTACCCCCAGGTGCGGGTGGCCCTTCCGGGCCGCCGGACGGCCGCGGCCATCGCCGCGCACCGCGCCGACATCGTCCATCTCGCCAGCCCGTTCGTCCTCGGCGTGCGCGGCATGGCGGCCGCCGAGCGGCTGCGGGTACCGGCGGTCGCCGTCTACCAGACCGATCTGGCCGGCTACGCCCGCTCCTACCTCCCCGTCGGCGAGGCCGCCGCCTGGCGCCGCATCCGAGCCGTGCACGCGGCAGCCGCCCGCACCCTCGCGCCGTCCACCGCCTCGGTGCAGGAGCTGGAGCGGCAGGGCGTCCCGCGGGTGCACCTCTGGCCGCGCGGGGTCGACCCGGTGCGGTTCCGGCCCGAGAACCGCGACACCGCGCTGCGCCGCACGCTCGCCCCGCGCAGCGAGCTGATCGTCGGCTACGTGGGCCGGCTCGCCCCGGAGAAGCAGGTCGGCCTGCTCGCGGGGGTCTGCGGGCTGCCCGGCGTCCGGGTGGTCGTCGTCGGCGACGGTCCGAGCGCCCCCGGGCTGCGGGCGGCCCTGCCGGGCGCGACCTTCCTCGGCTCCAGGACCGGCGACGAGCTGGCCCGGATCTTCGCCTCGTTCGACGTCTTCGCCCACACCGGACCCTTCGAGACGTTCTGCCAGACCGTCCAGGAGGCGATGGCCAGCGGCGTGCCGGTGATCGCCCCCGCGGCCGGCGGCCCGCTCGACCTCGTCGCCCACGGGCGCACCGGCCTGCTGGTGCCGCCCCATGACGCCGACGCGATGCGCGACGCCGTGGAGCTCCTGCAGCGCTCCCCGGCGCTGCGCGCGCGGTACGGGGCGGCCGGACGGGCGGACGTCGCCACGCGCACCTGGGAGGCGGTCGGCGACCAGTTGCTGGACCACTACGCGCAGGTGTTCACCGCCCGTACGGCGGTCGCGGCATGAGCCGGCCGCTGCGGATCGTCCGCCTCGCGAACTTCATCACCCCCGTCTCCGGAGGGCTGCGCACCGCACTGCAGCACCTGGGCGAGGGCTATCTCGCGGCCGGTCACGAGCCGGTCCTCGTCATGCCGGGGGCGGCGTCCCCGGAACACCCGGCGATCCGTGCGGAATCCACCACCCAGGGGAAGGTCATCACCCTTCCCGGCACTCGGGTCCCCGGCACCGGCGGCTACCACGTCCTCGCCCACCGGCGACCGGTCGAGGCGCTGCTCGACGCGCTCGCCCCGGACCGGCTGGAGGTCTCGGACCGCACGACGCTGCGCTGGACGGGGGAGTGGGCCCGCAGGAACCGGGTCCCGGCCGTCATGGTCTCCCACGAGAGCGCCGACGCCGTACTCCGCACCTGGGGGATGCCGCCGGGCGCCGCCCGAGCCGCAGCCGACCGGCTCAACCGCCGTACCGCGCATTCCTACTCGCGGGTCGTGTGCACGACCGGGTGGGCGGCCGCGGAGTTCGAACGACTCGGGGCGCGCAATGTCGTACGGGCCCCGCTCGGCGTCGACCTCGACCGGTTCCGCCCATCGCTCCGTGACGGTGCCCTGCGGGCGCGGTACGCGGGCGGCGCCGCGGTGCTGCTCGTGATGTGCTCGCGGCTGTCGGCCGAGAAGCGGCCGGGCCGCGCCCTGGAGGCCCTCGCGGAACTCCTCCGGCGCGGAGTCGGCGCGGCCCTCGTCGTGGCCGGGGAGGGCCCGCTGCGCGGCCGCCTGGAGGCGCGGGCCCGCGCCGCCGGACTCCCGGTCACGTTCCTCGGCCATGTGGCCGACCGCGACCGGCTCGCCGCCCTCCAGGCCTGCGCCGACATCGTCCTCGCCCCCGGCCCCGCCGAGACCTTCGGACTCTCCGCTCTGGAGGCCCTCGCCTGCGGCACGCCCGTCGTCGCCAGCGCGCACTCCGCGCTCCCCGCCCTCATCGGCCCGGCCGGCGCCGGGGCCGGCGACGGACCCGCCTTCGCCGACGCGGTCCAACTCCTCCTCTCCCGGGCCGAGACCGCCCGCCGCGCCGCCGCCCGCCGCCAGGCCGAGCGGTACGGCTGGCCCGCGGCCGTCTCCGCCTTCCTCGCCGCCCACGAAGCCGCGCCTCTCGTCACGACGCCTCTCGTCGCCGCGCCTGCCGTCACCACGCCTCTCCCCGGCGCCCCGCCCGTCCGCACCCCGGGAGCCACGTCATGACCTGCCGCCGCCCGCCGCTCGTCCGGGGCGCGGGGGAGACCCCGTGAACGCCCCCGCGCTGGCGTCGGACCCCCGGCCGTCCGCCGGGCACGACCACCCGCTGCCGGAACGCCCGCCCGCCGGCGCGCCGCCGGCGCTCCGGTTCGCCGCGCTGGGCGACTCGCTGACCGAAGGGCTCGGCGACCCGGGCCCCGACGGGCGGTGGCGCGGCTGGGCGGCGCTGCTGGCGCCGGGGCTGGGCGCCGGGCCCCGCGACGTGGAACTGCTCAACTGCGCCCACAGCGGCGCCCTCACCTCCGACGTGGCGGGGCGGCAACTCGACGACGCGCTGCGCTTCCGGCCGCATCTGGCGTCCGTCCTGGTCGGGGCCAACGACACGCTGCGCGGCTCGTTCGACATCACCGTCGTCGTACGGCGCCTCGACGCCGTACTCGGCGCACTGCGGACCGACGGCTCCGGCGTCCTGACGGCCTGCCTGCCCGACCCCGGTCGGGCGCTCGGGCTGCCCTGGCCGCTGGCCCGTCCGCTCGCCCGCCGGATGCGGGCGGTCAACCACGTGGTGCACGCCCTGTCGGAACGGCACGGCGCACTCCATCTGCACGCGGCGGACCGGCCGTGGACGGCGGACCGGGCCGCGTGGAGCGCGGACCGCCTGCACCCCAGCGAACTGGGGCACCGGCTGCTGGCCGGGGAGTTCCACGCCCTGCTCGCGGTCCACGGCCTCGCCGCCGGAGAGCCCCCGTACCCCGACCCGGCCGGTCCCGGCCCCTCGCGTGCGGCGGACGTCTGGTGGATGGCCACCCGCGGCGCCCGCTGGATCGCGGACCGCTGCACGGATCTGCTCCCCGGGCTGCTGCGCCTCGCCGCCGCCGAATGCCGCCACCGGGCCGCCGGCACCACCCACCTCCTGGACACCCGGGCCCACCATCTGACGACCTTGGCCCTGGCCGCGCTCGACGAGGGGCCCGGCGAACCGGCCGCGCAGGTCGCGTAGGCCCGGCGCTCCCGCCCGGCCAGCCGCTCCCACCCGACTTACTGGCGCCCGCGGACCGGGAGGAACCGTACGGGCGTGCCCGGGACGGCCTGCGCCGCCGCGGCCAGCGGTGCTTCCGGCACGACGCCGATGACGGGGTAGCCGCCGGTGGTGGGGTGGTCGGCCAGGAAGACGACCGGGCGGCCGTCGGGCGGCACCTGCACGGCCCCCAACACCATGCCCTCGCTGGGCAGCTCGCCGTCGAACGCCCGCCGCAGCGCGGGGCCTTCGGTGCGCAGCCCGATGCGGTTGGAGTCTTCGGAGACGGTGTACGCGCCGGTCGCCAGCAGCCGTGGCGCGTCCTCGGTGAACCAGTTGTCGCGCGGCCCGAGCAGGACGGGCAGCACGAGTTCGGCCGGCGGGGCGGGCCAGGGCATCGCGTCGGCGGCGCGGGCCCGCCCCTGGGGCGTGCCCAGCGGGAGGATGTCGCGCTCCGCCAGCGGCGCCGGCCCGAGCCCCGAGAGCAGGTCCGCGGAACGGCTGCCGAGCACCGGCTCGACATCGACGCCGCCCGCGAACGCCAGGTAGCAGCGCAGCCCGCCGACGACGGTGCCGAGTTCCAGGACGGCGCCGGCCGGCATGCGCACCGGGGCGCCCCAGGGGGCGGGGCGACCGTCGATCCGGACGGCGCAGGGCGCCCCGGTGACGGCCACGACGACCGGGTGCTCCGCCCGCACCGCGCAGCCGTTGACGGTGGTCTCCAGGGTCGCGGCCCCGTCCGGGTTGCCCACCAGCCGGTTGGCCCGGCGGTGCGCGGGCGGGTCGAGCGCACCGGAGCGCGGCACACCGAGGTGGGCGTGGCCCGGGCGTCCGAGGTCCTGCACGGTCGTCAGCGCGCCCGCCCGCACCACGCGGACCGACCCTCGCGTCATACCGGGTCGCGGGTGGTCCTGCGTCATGTCACGTCCCGCGTGCTGTGCCATACCGGATCCCGCGTGCTGTGCCATGTCGCGTCCCCCGTGCTGTGTCATGTCGCGTCCCGCGTGAAGTGCACCCGAGTGCCGGGTGCCAGCAGTGCCGCCGGCTCGCGCCGCGGGTCCCACAGGACGGCGTCGGTGGTGCCGATCAGCTGCCAGCCGCCGGGGGAGGAGCGCGGGTAGACGCCCGCGTACGGCCCGGCGAGCGCCAGCGAACCGGCGGGCACGGCGGTGCGGGGGGTGGCCCGGCGCGGTAGGTGCCGGTGCTCGGGGAGCCCGGTCAAGTACCCGAAACCGGGCGCGAAGCCGCAGAACGCCACCCGGAAGACGATGCCGCCGACGATGTCCGCGACCTCGTCGGGCCGCACGCCCCACAGCCCGGCGACCTCCGCCAGGTCGGGCCCGTCGTACCGCACCCGGATCTCCGTCTCCGCGGTTGCTTCCGCCGTGAGCGGCGGGACGGTCCAGGCGGCCAGTTCCGAGGCGAGGGCGCGGGGGTCGTCCAGGCCGTCGAGCAGGATCGTGCGAGCCGCAGGGACGATCTCGCGGACCGTCGGCAGCGTCCCGGCCGCGCGCCGCCGCAGCAGCTCGGCGTGGAACGCCCCGACCTCGCCGTCCGCGTCCAGCTCCACGAGCAGCGCGTGTTCGCCGACCGGCAGCGTCCTCATGCGAAGGGCCGCAAGGAGACGCCCGCGTCCTGGAGTTCGCGCCGCACCCGCCGCGCGAGCTCCGCGGCACCGGGGGTGTCGCCGTGCAGGCACAGCGACCTGGCACCGGCGGCGATCCGCCGGCCGCCGGCCGCGACGACCTGCCCGTCGCGGGCGACCGCCAGGGCCTGCGCGACGACCGCGTCGCCGTCCTGGAGCACCGCGCCCGCCTCACCGCGCGGCACGAGCGTGCCCCGCTCGGTGTAGGCCCGGTCGGCGAACGCCTCGGCCACCGCCGGCAGCCCGGCCTTCTCCGCCGCGGCCAGCAGCTCGGAGCCGGGCAGGCCCAGCACCGGCAGCCCGCCGTCCGGCCCACCGGCCAGCAGGACGCCCGCCACCACGGCGGCGGCCTGCGCCGCGTCGCCGACCGTCCGGTTGTAGAGCGCGCCGTGCGGTTTGACGTACGCGACCCGCGAGCCCGCCGCCCGCGCGAAGACCTCCAGGGCGCCGATCTGGTAGGCGACTTCGGCGGCCAGCTCGTCCGGCGGCACGTCCATGGCGCGCCGCCCGAAGCCGGCCAGGTCCCGGTAGGAGACCTGCGCTCCGATCCGTACCCCGCGCTCGGCGGCGAGCGCGCAGACCCGCCGCATCGTGACCGGATCGCCCGCGTGGAACCCGCATGCGACGTTGGCGCTGGTGACGACGGAGAGCAGCGCGTCGTCGTCGGTGAGCGTCCACCGGCCGAAGCCCTCGCCGAGATCCGCGTTGAGATCGATGACCATGTCCGCCATGGTGCTGCATCGGGAACGGCTCGGCTACGGGTGACTTGTGGCCGGGCGGGTGATCCGTGCCGTTTCGTTCGATGTCGGTGGCACCGCCTAATGTGTGCGTCGTGACCGTAACCACCCCGTACCCGACGACGGGCGCGCCCCGCCCCGCTCCGGGCCCGGCCGCCGACGAGGGCCTGGCCCGCCGCCTCAAGGCGCTCGCGTGCACCGCGCCGCTGCACGACCTGGACGTGCGCAAGGCGAACCTGGCCGGCGAGTACTCGGTGTACGCGATGGCGGAGGTGGCGCTGTCCGCCATCGACATGGTCACGCTCAACATGGACTTCGACACCGGGGCCGACCCGGAGCAGATAGTGACCAGGCTGCTGCCCCGGGTCGCCGCCCAGTCCCCGCGCCGGCCCGTCGAGGAGCATGAGCGGGTCGCCCGCTGGGTCCTGGAGAACCTGATCAACGTCGGCAGCGTGGACCGCGGCTTCCGCGCGGTCTACGGCACCTTCGGTCCCGACGGCGCGTACGTCCGCCGCGACTACGACTTCAAGCTGATCGAGGAGGTCCCGGGCCCCGGCGGCGGCGTGTACCTGCGCACCACCGACGAAGCGGTCAACGTCCTGGTCGGCGCGCTCGACACGGACGTCACCAGCGCCCAGATCGCCGCCGAGGTCAAGCTGGAGGTGCTGATCAGCCGGGGGCGGCTGGCGGACGCCCAGCTCGCCGCCGAGCAGGCCCGCTACCGCACCGTGCAGTACGCGGAGACGCTGCGCCGCGCCCTGGAGGCGACCCGGCGCAACGTCCGGGCGGTCGACTGGCTGCGCGCCGTCCCGGACATGATCGCCGAGGCGCTCGACCACGTCGCCGACCGGTACCGGCACGAGAACGCGATCCTCACCAACATCCGCAAGGCGCGCGACGAGGCGGAGGACCCCGAGCACAAGCGGCGGGCCGCCGAGCTCGTCGACATCGTCAAGGACTGCATCCGCCGCCACACCCAGCTGCAGTCCCGGCTGCTGGAGGCCGGCCCGCTGTTCCGCGCCGAGCAGGACCGGCAGGCGTTCGCCTCGGCGCCCGCCCGCGCCGGACTCGACCTGTACGGGCAGCTGATCGCGCCGATCCTGCCGCTCCCCGTCGAGCAGGCGTCCCGGGTCACCGACGCCTTCTTCGCCCGTGGCGCGGGCCTGCGCACCCCGCCCGCGGTGCGGATCTGCGACCTGGTGGACGTGCTGCTCACCCCGCCCACCGAGCGCGAGCACCTGGGCGCGGCCATGCCCGAACCGGACCTGGTGGCCACCCCCGCGGACAGCCGCTTCAGCGAGGAGCAGCTGGAGAGCGCGCTGGAGCTGCTGGACCTGCCGGACGACGCGCCGCGCCGGCTGTCCGGGCTGCTCGCCGACGCCCGCCGCCGCGATCCGGAACTGCCCTACCTCGTCGCCCTGCTGGCGGTGCACGCCGCCAGCCCGCCGGTCGGCACCGCCTACCGGCAGGGCGAGCCGCGGCTGCTCTTCTCCGTCGACGACGGCGAGGAGCTGACGGATCCGGAGTTCGGCGGCGCCGACCTGATCGTGGGCACCGCCCGGCTCGACACGGCCGGTATGGCCGCGGCCCGTTCGGAGATCGCATGACAGCCGCCCCACCCACCAGCGCCCCCGAACAGCCACCCGCCGTCCGCCCCGAGGAGATCCACCCGTGACCGAGTACCGCGACGACGGGACCGCGCAGCAGGCCGGGTACGGCGATGCCGCGCCGGCCGCGCGATCCGGCGCCCCGTCGCCCGTCACCGCGGCCGACGCGGCGGACGCCGCCCGGCTGGTCTCCTACGGGCTGCAGCCCAAGCTGCTGCCGGCCCGCGACGCGGAGTACACGGAGCTGATCCGCAGGCACCGCGAGGAGCCCGCCTTCGCCCGTCTCGCGGACGCCGTCGCCGCCGGGCTCGGCCTGATCGTCCTGGAGGTGTCGCCGCGCGCCGGGATGGCCGTGGCCGCCGCCGAGGACTCGGTGTTCGCGGTGCGGATGGGCGAGTACTCGCGGCGGGCCGCCTCCGACGCCGGCGACCGGTTCCTGCACGGTCTGGCGCACCTGGCCACGGCCACCATGGCGTTCCCCCGCCCCGAGGACCTCGCGGACGACGGCTACATCGGCCGGATCACCGTCAACGGCGTCGACGGGTTCGTCCGCCAGGCCTGCCGCCGGCTGGAGGAGCGCGCCGCGGAGCAGGGCGAGAACACCGACCCGGCCAGCGACGCTCCCGGCCTGGAGGCGGCCTGGCGGGTCTGGACCCGCCGCAGCTCCACCGGCGCGACCAAGGACGCCCGGCGGCTGGCCGGTTCCACCACCGGCATTGTCGGCAAGGCGGTCGCCTTCCTCGTCGACTCCGGCTTCCTGCAGCGCACCGGGGACGACGCGGGCGGCACGTTCCGCACCACGGCCCGGTACCAGCTGCAGGTCCGGGACATGGCGGGCAGCGCGGCCATGGCCGAACTCCTGGAGCTGGGCGTCGTCCCGGTGAGCGACGGCTCGGCGACCCTGCTGCCGCCGGACGACACCGGGGAGCTGGACCTCGTCGCCGAGGCCGGCCTGCCGTTCCACGAGAGCGACAGCCACCGGAGCGACAGCCCCCGGAGCCACGGCCGCGAGAGCCGGCACAGCCCAGAAGACCAGCACAGCCACTCCTGAGCCGCACCCACCACCCGCGCGCCCACACGCGCAGATAACGAGAGTCCGCCGCCATGTACGAGCTGTCCCGGCTCCGCCTGTACTCCATCGGCCCCGCCGGTGCGCGGTACGCAGACACCGTCCTGGACCTGCGGGGTGTCGGCGCGCCCGTACCGCAGCCCGCGCCCGCCCAGGCCGAGTTCTTCCAGGACGAGCCGACCGGCCCGCCGCGCCGCCCCGCCCCCGCGGGCGTCCTGTTCCTGGAGAACGGCGGCGGCAAGTCCGTCCTGCTCAAGCTGATCTTCTCGGTGATGCTGCCCGGCCACCGCAACACCCTCGGCGGGGCCAGCTCGGGCGTGCTCCGCAAGTTCCTGCTGGCCGACGACTGCGGGCATGTGGCGCTGGAGTGGCAGCACACCGTCACCGGCGAGCTGGTGGTCGTCGGCAAGGTCAGCGAGTGGCGCGGCCGCCAGGTCTCCTCCGACCCGCGCAAGTTCGCCGAGGCCTGGTACTCCTTCCGCCCCGGCCCCGGGCTCAGCCTGGACTCGCTCCCGGTCGCCGAGTCCACCGCCGTCCGGCCGCCCGCCGAGGGCGCCTCGGGCGCGACGGGCCGGCGCCGCACCATGAAGGGCTTCCGCGACGCCCTCACCGAGGCCGGCAAGTTCTACCCGCACCTGGAAGTGGTGTGGGAGGAGATCCACGACCGGTGGAACGAACACCTCGGCGAGATCGGTCTGGACCCGGAGCTCTTCCGCTACCAGCGGGAGATGAACGCCGACGAGGGCGAGGCGGCCGGGCTCTTCGCCGTCCGGCACGACTCCGACTTCGCGGACCTGCTGCTGCGCGCCGTCACCGACACCCGGGACACCGACGGTCTCGCGGACCTCGTGCACAGCTTCGCGGGCAAGCTCGGCCGCCGCGCCGAACTGACCGCGGAACGCGACTTCACCGCCGGCTCGCTGGAGCTGCTGGAGCGGATCGTCGAGCACGCCAGCGCCCGCGAACTGGCGCGCGGTATCCACACCCAGTCCGAGCGCCGCACCCGCGCCCTGGCGCGCCGGTTGTCGGCGCGGGCCCGGGAGGAGCGCGGCCGCGGCGCGGAGCTCGCGCAGAACACCGACCGGGCCGCCCAGGCCGTCACCGACGCCGAGCAGGCCCGCGGCCGCAGCGCCCTGGTCGCCGCCGAACTCGCCTACCGGCACGCCTCGCTGGCCCTGGCCGCGTCCGACAAGGCCGCGGCGGGACTGCGCCGCGAACTGAACGACGCCCGCACCCTGCACTCCGCCTGGCAGGCGGCCGAGACGGTACTGCGCCACCGCGCCGCGGGCGACCGGCTGGCGCGGGTCAGCGCGGCCATCCAGGAGGCCGAGCGGGACGCGGCTCCCGCGCTGGCCGCCCGCACGCTGGCCGCAGGCGACCTGGTGCGTGCGCTGCACGCTGCGGCGGACGGCGCCGACCACCAGGCCGACGTGGAGGAGGAGCGCTCCGCCGCGCTCCAGGAGCAGTCGGTGGCCGCCCACCGGGACGCCACCGCCGCGGCCACCGAGGCCCAGCGGTCCCGCAGCGAGGCCGGCCACCTCGGGCAGCGGCTCGCCGAGGTGGCGCAGGAGACGGCCGAAGCGGTCAGCGCCGGTTGGCTCGACGACTCGGCACCCGACGCAGACCCGGCCCGTGCCGCCCTGGAGGCATCCGACGCCGAGCGGAGTGCCGCCGCCGTCGCCGGTGCGGCGCGGGAGAGCGCCCGCCAGGCCGCGGAACACGCCCGTGAAGCCGCCGCGGCAGAGTCCCGGGTGGAACTGGCCGCCGCCCGCGCGGCGGACGCCCTGGCGGCCGCCGAGGCCGCCCACTCCGCCGACTTCCGCGTCGCGCAGGCCCTCGCGGCCGAACCGCGGCTGGCCGAACTCCTCAGCCTCCCGGGTCTGTCGGCGGCCGAATCCACCGCCCGGGACGCCATCCCCGGCCCTCGCGGCTCCGCACCGGCGCCTGCCGCGCCCGCCGCGCCGCGCCGGACCGACGCCGGCCCGCTGGGCGCCCTGGAGCTGGACGCGTTCGCGGAGCCGCTGCGCGAGCTGCTGGACAGCACCGTCGCGGCCGCCGAACGGCAACTGTTCGACCTGCGGACCTCGGCCGCCGACGACGCGCGGATCCTGGCGGCGCTCGGTGACGGCGGCCTGCTGCCGCCCGGCCCGGACGTGCTGGCCACCGTGGAGTACCTGGGCGAGCACGGCATCCCCGCGCTGCCCGGCTGGCGCTACCTCGCGCAGGCCGTGGACCCCGCGGACCACACCGCGGTGCTGTCGGCGCGCCCGGAGCTGGTGGACGGCGTCGTCGTCACCGACCCGGAGACCTACCGGCGGGCCCGCGAGGTCCTCGCGCAGGCGGCGCTGCTGCCCCGCTCGACCGTGGCCGTGGGCACCGCGGCGGCCCTCCTCGCGCCGACCCCCTCGTCCGGCACCGAGTCCGACGTGTTCCTCGTACCGCCGAATCCGGCGATGCACGACGAGCTGGCGGCCGACGGCGAACGCCAGGAGCTGCGTACCCGGGCCGGCGCCCGGGACGGCGAGATCCGCGCGCTGGCCGCACGGCTCGGCCATGACCGGACGCTCGCCGCGCGGCTCGCGTCCTGGCGGTCCGGCTGCCCGAAGGGACAGCTCGGCGAGCTCGCGGCGGCCGTGGAAACGGCCGTGGAGGCCGCGGCGGCGGCCCGCGCGGAGCTGGCGGAGGTGCGCGCCCGGCGCGCCGAGGCGGACGAGGTGTCGGCCGAGGCGGCCCGGGAGCGCGACGCGCGCCAGGACGCGGCGCAGCAGGCCCGGCGCCGCGCGGACCTGCTGGCCGGGCTGGCCCACCGGCTGCGCGAACGGGCCAACTGGCAGCGCCGGGCGCGGGAGCTGACCGAGGACGCGTCCGAGGCCGAGGCCCGCGCCGAGGCCTGTCTCGCGCTCGCCCAGGCGGCCGACGAGGACCGCAGGGCCGCCCAGCGCGGCGCCGACGACGCCCGTCGTACCGCCAGGGTGCTGCGCGCCGAGCGGTCCGAGATCGCGGGTGCGCCCGACGAGCCCGCGCGGGACGCGGCGCCGCCCTCCGGCGAATCGCTCCCCGCGCTGCGTGAGGCGTACCGCGCCGCATCACAGCTGTACGAGCAGGTCGGCGTCGGCGCCGACCTGCGCGCCGAACAGGCCCGCGCGGAGAGCACCGAGAGCGCGGCACTCACCGAACTGCAGCGGCTGACCAACAAGGTCCGCAGCCGCGCCGCCCAGCTCCTGGAAGGTTCGGACGGCGCGGACGGCCCGTCCCGGCAGGCCGCGGCGGCCCGCGCCGAGCAGCTCGTCCAGACCATCGAGGCCCGTGCCTCGGCGGCCAGCGAGCAGCTGGGCCGGCTGCGCGGCGAGTCCGAGCGGCTCGCCCCCGTCACCGGGGAGTCGCACACCGAGCTGCCCGCCGAGCTGCTGCCCCGCGACGCCGGGCACGCCCAGGAGCTGCTGCGCGGCGCCAACGGTGAACTCGCCGCGCGCACCGAGGCGCTGGACGAGGCCCGGGGAGCCCACGCGGACCTGGTGCGCTCGCACCGGGCGGCGGAGGACGCGGCCGGCGGGTTCGACGAACTGGCGGCGCTGCTGCGCGATCTGCTCAGGGACGGCTCGGCGATCCACGACGAGGCCGAAGCGGAGCCCGAGCCGTATGCGGGCAGTCTGGAGGAGGCCCGTACGGTCTCGGCCGAGGTCCGCCGGAGCCTGCGCGGCTGCGCCACCGATCTGTCGGCGGCCGAGTCGCAGCTGCGCGAGGCGTCCGACATCCTGGTCCGCCATGCCAACGCCGCCCGGTTCGAGCAGGTCAGGACCCCGGCCCGGCAGCAGATCCGCGAGTTGCCGGCGGCCGGACTGCCCGAGCACGCGGCGGCCTGGGCGGTGGCGTTCGCGCCCCGGCTGCGGGTGCTGACCGACGAGATGCAGCAGTTGGAGCGCAACCGCGACAGCATCGTGGACCGGCTGCGCGGCCTCGTCGAGTCCTCGCTCGCCACCCTGCGCTCCGCACAGCGACTCTCCCGCCTCCCCGAGGGGCTGGGCGACTGGTCGGGCCAGGAGTTCCTGCGGATCCGCTTCGAGGACCCGGACCAGGCGGCGCTCACCGAGCGCCTCGGCGAGGTCATCGACGAGGCGACCAGCTCCGCCGTCCGCAAGAACTCCGACCTGCGACGGGACGGTATGTCCCTGCTGCTGCGCGGTGTCGCGGCGGCGCTGCAGCCCAAGGGGATCTCCGTGGAGATCCTCAAGCCGGACGCGGTGCTGCGCGCCGAGCGGGTCCCGGTGGGTCAGATGGGCGACGTGTTCTCCGGCGGACAGTTGCTCACCGCGGCCATCGCGCTGTACTGCACGATGGCGGCGTTGCGCAGCAACGACCGGGGCCGCGACCGGCACCGGCATGCCGGCACGCTGTTCCTGGACAACCCCATCGGCCGGGCCAACGCGACGTATCTGCTGGAGCTGCAGCGGGCGGTCGCCGACGCGCTGGGCGTCCAGCTGATCTACACCACCGGCCTCTTCGACACCACGGCGCTCGCCGAATTCCCGCTGGTCGTAAGGCTGCGCAATGACGCGGACCTGCGCGCGGGGCTGAAGTACATCACCGTCGAGGAGCATCTGCGGCCCGGTCTGCCCGTCCAGGACACCGGCAGCGAGACGGTGCACGGGGAGATCACGGCCACCCGGATGTTCCGCCGCCCGTCGGAACAGCCGCGACCGCAATCGCAGTCGCCGGCCATGCCCCAGGCCCAGCCTCAGTAGCCGTTCTGTTCCTGGGCCGGGAGACCGGCCCAGGAACCTTCACGTACTGTTCACGCCCGGTTCAGGGGTCGCCTCACGGCCGGTTCAGGCCCGCGACAGCGACCGGGGTATGTGCCCGCGCGGCTTCGACTTCGCCGCGGTCCGTTCCCGGCGCCGTGCCCTGCGCCGCTCCCGGCGCAGCGCACGCGCGGCGCTGCTCGGGCTGGAGACCACGCCGTTGCGCTGGTTCCACACCTGCCGGGTCACCCACACGTCCAGCACCGCCCAGGTGGCCACGATGGTGCTGATCACGGTGAAGATCATGGCCGGCGCGGAGAGCCAGGACTCGCCGGCGGTCAGCAGCGCGGTGACCACCGCTTCGATCAGGGTCACGGCGACGATCAGCACGGCACGGACGGCAGCGGCTCGGACGGGGTCGGCCATCCGCGGGGTACCGACGGGATCTTCGACCCACATCGAGCGGGGTTCTGTGTCCATAGAAGGTGGCTGCCCGCAAATCGCCCTTGCCATTCCGCAGTACCTTTCCAGCCACTCGCGGCATCGGTGCATCGCGCCCGAACCGGGTGTCCCGCACCACGATGCCATCCGGGTTGCCCGGGTTGAACCCGAAAACGAGCCATCGGAAAATCTGGCCGACCTACTCCGGCCACCGGACTGGCTTTCGAGTTACCTATGGGGCAGTAGTAGGCTCGCGCAGATTCCATGCGATCGAACACCCCCCGAACGGGGCTGACGTTGGGGAGGCCATGCGCTTTCGCGGTACGACGATCCGCCGGAAGATCGTGGCGCTGCTGCTGATTCCGCTGGTGTCGCTCACAGCCATCTGGGCATTCGCCGCCACGCTCACCGGCCGCGAGGTCTGGGGTCTGCTGGACATCGAGCGCATCGTCAACGACGTCGGATACCCGACCGAGGACGTGGTCCAGGCCCTGCAGCAGGAGCGGCGCGCCGCCATCCTGTATCTGGCCGATCCGCGCCGGTCGGACTTCAAGGCCGGGCTGGCCAAGCAGGAAGCCGCCACGGACAAGGTCTTCGCCAAGTTGCGCACCAACGCGTTCGACTCGGGTGTCAGGTCCGACCTCAGCGGGGACGCCAAGCTCCGACTGGACGCCGTGACACAGGGGTTCGAGGGACTGCCCGCGCTGCGCGCCAAGGTCGACGGCCAGAGCATGACCCGTAACGACGCCTTCGGCGCCTACAACGCGATGGTCGACCCCTGCTACGACTTCCTCGACTCGCTCAGCCCGCTGAACAACGTGTCGCTCGACAGGCAGGGCCGCGCCCTCATCGTGATCACCCGGGCCCGGGAGGCGATCAGCCGCGAGGACGCGCTGATGGCCGCGGCCATCAGCGCCGGCCGGATGAGCCCGCAGGAGTTGCGTTCCTTCACCTTCGCCGTCGGCGAGGAGCGGGACTACTACGACGACAACCTCAAACTCCTTCCCGACGACGAGCGGACGCTCTACGACGAGTTCTGGCGGGGCGCCACCGGCAAGGCGCTGCGCACCGCGGAGGACTCCGTGATCGCCGCGGGCGCCGCCGCCGCGCCGCGGGTCGCCGACCGGGCCTCCTGGCTCGGCACCGCGACCACCGCGCTGGGCGACCTCGACCGGATCGGCGTCCAGGCGGGCGACCTGCACAAGAAGCGCGCCGAGCCCTACGCCCTCAAGCTGCTGATCCTGGCGGCCGTCGCGGGCGGCCTCGGCCTGATCGCCGTCTTCGCCTCGCTCTTCGTCTCGGTACGCATCGGCCGCAGCCTGATCCGCGACCTGTCCGGGCTGCGCAAGGAGGCCCAGGAGGTCTCCGGCACCCGGCTGCCGCGCGTCATGCGGCGTCTCGCCGCCGGCGAGAAGGTCGACGTCGAGACCGAGGTGCCGCGGCTGGAGTACACCGACGACGAGATCGGGCAGGTGGGCAAGGCCCTCAACACCCTGCAGCGCGCCGCCGTCGAGGCGGCCGTCCGCCAGTCCGACATGCGGCGCGGCGTCTCCGACGTCTTCGTCAACCTCGCCCGCCGCAGCCAGGTCCTGCTGCACCGCCAGCTCACCCTGCTGGACGCCATGGAGCGGCGCACCGAGGACACCGAGGAACTCGCCGACCTCTTCCGGCTCGACCACATGACGACCCGCATGCGGCGGCACGCCGAGGGCCTGGTGATCCTCTCCGGAGCCGCGCCCTCACGGCAGTGGCGCAAGCCCATCCAGCTCATGGACGTGGTGCGCGCGGCGGTCGCCGAGGTCGAGGACTACGAGCGCATCGAGGTCCGCAGGCTGCCGCGGCTGGCGGTGGCCGGCTCGGCCGTCGCCGACGTGACGCACCTGGTCGCCGAACTCATCGAGAACGCCGCCGTGTTCTCCCCGCCGCACACCGCGGTCCGGGTGCACGGCGAGCACGTCGCCAACGGCTTCGTCCTGGAGATCGACGACCGCGGGCTCGGACTCACCCCGGACGCGCTGCTGGAAGCCAACCTGCGGCTCGCCGAGACCCCCGAGTTCGAGCTGTCCGACACCGACCGCCTCGGCCTCTTCGTCGTCAGCCGGCTCGCACAGCGGCACGGCGTACGCGTCTCGCTGCGGCTGTCGCCGTACGGGGGCACCACGGCGGTCGTCCTCATCCCGGCCACGCTGCTCACCGATGCCGGTGAGGACACCGGAGCGACCCGCCTGGGCGGGATCCTCGGGGCGGAGGAGATCGACATGGACTCGACCGGCACCGAACTCTCCTTCCGGCAGTGGGGACTGGAGACCGCCAGGAGTGACGAGAGCAGGGAACACGTCCAGGTCCCGGACCTGGCCCCCGACACCGCTGACCCCGGTGCGGGTGGCAACGACGGGGAGGCGGTGCCCCTGCCGCGCCGCCGCCGTACCGCCCCGGTCCTGGTCTCGGACCGCGGCCGCCCGGTCGCCCCGCCGACCGTCCCGGCGGCCCGCTCGGCTGAGCCGTCCGGCCCGACGGCGGCGCTGCTGCCGAAGCGGGTCCGGCAGGCCAACCTCGCCCCGCAGCTGCGCGTCGAATCCGCGTCGCAGGAGACCGGGACCGCGGTGCGGCCCGGCGCCGGGGCACCGCGCGAACGCTCCGCCGACGAGGTGCGGGACCGGATGGCCGCACTGCAGCGCGGCTGGCAGCGTGGGCGCGAACACGACATCACCGACGACGACACCGTCGGCCCGCACGGCTCGGACGACGAACACACAGCACCGAGAACGACTCCTGAGGGGAACGGTCGATGACCGCACCATCGAGCCCGACACGCGAGCTGAGCTGGCTCCTTGATGATCTGGTCACCCGCGTGGCCAGCATCCGCAAGGCACTGGTGCTCTCCGGCGACGGCCTGGCGATCGGCGCTTCGGACGGACTGACCCGCGAGGACTCAGAACACCTCGCCGCCGTCGCCTCCGGCTTCCACAGCCTGGCCAAGGGCGTCGGCCGGCACTTCGACGCGGGCGGGGTCCGGCAGACCATGGTGGAGCTGGACGAGGCCTTCCTGTTTGTGACCGCGGCGGGCGACGGCAGCTGTCTCGCCGTGCTCACCGACGCCGACTCCGACGTCGGGCAGGTGGCGTACGAGATGGCGCTGCTGGTCAAGCGGGTCGGCGCCCATCTGGGCACCGCGCCCCGCACCGACAGCGGCGCGGCACTCAGCGGTTGACGGCATGACCTGAGGACGGGGTACGGGGTGACATGACTTCAGACAAGGACCGCTGGTTCGACGACGCCGCCGGCCCGGTGGTGCGTCCGTACGCGATGACACGTGGCCGCACCAGCCACGCCGCCGAGGGCCGGCTCGACCTCATCGCCCTGGTGATGACCGAGCCGGAGGGCGAGGACGGGGCGGCCGAAGGCGATCACACGCTGTCGCCCGAGCACCTCGACATCGTCGACCGCTGCCAGCTGATGGCGACCTCGGTCGCCGAGCTGGCGGCCGATCTCGATCTGCCGGTGGGCGTGGTGCGCGTGCTCGTCGGCGACCTGCTGGACGCGGAACTCGTCCACGTCAGCATGCCTGTTCCGCCGGCTGAACTGCCGGACGAGAGCATTCTCCGAGAGGTGATCAATGGGCTTCGGGCGCTCTGACCGACGCCGCAGGTCCGCCCCCGATCCGGTAGCGCTCAAGCTGCTGGTCGCGGGCGGTTTCGGGGTCGGCAAAACGACGTTGGTGGGTGCCGTCAGCGAGATCAGGCCGCTGCGCACCGAGGAACCGCTCAGCGAGGCCGGCCGGCCGGTCGACGACATCCACGGTGTCGAGGCCAAGAGCACGACCACCGTCGCCATGGACTTCGGGCGGATCACGCTCCGCGAGGACCTGGTGCTGTACCTGTTCGGCACGCCCGGCCAGGACCGCTTCTGGTTCCTGTGGGACGAGCTGGCCCAGGGCGCGCTGGGCGCGGTCGTGCTGGCCGACACCCGCCGCCTGGAGGACTGCTTCGCCGCCGTCGACTACTTCGAACGGCGCGGCATCCCCTTCACGGTCGCGGTGAACCTCTTCGACGGTGCCACCCAGCACGCGACCGAGACGGTCCGCGACGCGCTGGACCTCGACCCGCACGTACCGGTCGTGATGTGCGACGCACGGGACCGGGCCTCCGCCAAGCAGGTGCTGATCACCGTGGTCGAGCATGCCGCGAAGGTGGCGGCGGACCGTCGGGAGCCCGCCGCCACCTGATGCCGCGGGCGGGCTAGGGAGCGTCGTCCCGCCCGTCCTCCTCCTGCCAGCCGAAGCTGCGCTCGACGGCCTTCTTCCATCGCCGGTACTCGCGCTCCCGGGTGGGCTCGTCCATGCCCGGGGTCCACTCGGTGTCGCGCTTCCAGTGCGTCTTGAGGGTGTCCAGGTCCGGCCAGACCCCGGTCGCGAGACCGGCCGCGTAGGCGGCGCCCAGGCAGGTCGTCTCGGCGACCACCGGCCGGATCACGGGCACTCCCAGGACGTCCGCCTGATGCTGCATCAGCAGGTTGTTGACGGTCATGCCGCCATCCACCCGCAGCGAGGTGATCTGCACCCCGGAGTCCTGGTACATCGCGTCGACGACCTCGCGGGTCTGCCAGCTGGTCGCCTCCAGCACCGCCCGCGCCAGGTGCGCCTTGGTGACGTAACGGGTCAGGCCGGTGATCACCCCGCGCGCGTCGGAGCGCCAGTACGGGGCGAACAGGCCGGAGAAGGCGGGCACGATGTACGCGCCGCCGTTGTCCGAGACGCTCGCGGCCAGCGCTTCGATCTCGTCGGCGGAGCGGATGATGCCGAGCTGGTCGCGGAACCACTGGACCAGAGCGCCGGTGATCGCGATCGAGCCCTCCAGGCAGTACACCGGCGCCTCGCCGCCGAGCTGGTAGCCCACGGTGGTGATCAGGCCGTTCTTGGAGGGCACCGGCCGGGTGCCGGTGTTCAGGAGCAGGAAGCTGCCGGTGCCGTAGGTGTTCTTGGCTTCGCCCGGTTCGTAGCAGGTCTGCCCGAAGACGGCCGACTGCTGGTCACCGAGCGCGGCGGCCACCGGCACCCCGGCCAGCTGGCCGACCGCGGTGCCGTAGACCTCGGAGGAGGAGCGGATCTCCGGCAGGATCGCCTCGGGGAGGTTCATCGCGGCGAGCACCGACGGATCCCACTGCAGCGTTTCCAGGTTCATCAGCAGGGTGCGCGAGGCGTTGGTGACGTCGGTGACGTGCTTCCCGCCGTTGACGCCGCCGGTCAGATTCCAGATCAGCCAGGAGTCGATGGTGCCGAAGGCGATCTCGCCGTTCTCGGCGCGCCGTCGCAGGCCCGGTACGTTCTCCAGCAGCCAGGCGGCCTTCGGCCCGGAGAAGTAGCTGGCCAGCGGTAGGCCGGTCAGGTCGCGGAAGCGGTCCTGGCCGTCCTGGCCGCCGAGTTCGTCGCAGAGCGCGGCGGTTCGGGTGTCCTGCCAGACGATCGCGTTGTGCACGGGCCGGCCGGTGGCCCGGTCCCACAGCACGGTGGTCTCCCGCTGGTTGGTGATGCCCAGCGCGCTGAGCTGGTCGGCCCGCAGCCCGGCCTTGGCGAGCGCGCCGGCCACCACCGCCTGCACCTTGGACCAGATCTCGGTGGCGTCGTGCTCCACCCAGCCGGGCCGGGGAAAGATCTGCCGGTGCTCGCGCTGGTCGACGGCGACGATCGCGCCGCCGGTGTCGAAGACGATGCACCGGCTGGAGGTCGTGCCCTGATCAATGGCGGCTACGTACGTGACGGACTTCTCGCTCATGACGGCCTCCCTTAGAACGCGGCGTTGTAAAGGGCTCCCGAGAGCGCGCCGCCGATCAGCGGACCGGCGACCGGCACCCAGGCATAACCCCAGTCGGACGTGCCCTTGTTGGGAATGGGCAGCAGTGCGTGGACGATGCGCGGGCCCAGGTCGCGGGCCGGGTTGATGGCGTATCCGGTGGGCCCGCCCAGCGACAGGCCGATCCCGACGACCAGCAGGGCGACGAGCAGTGTGGTGGTGCCCGACTCGCCCAGGCCCTTGTTGCCGGGGAAGGCGAGCACCGGCAGTACGAGCCCCATGGTGGCGATCACTTCGGTGACCAGGTTCTGCCAGGGGACGCGGATCTCGGGGATGGTCGAGAAGATCCCCAGGGTGCCCAGCGGTTCCTCGTCCTGGCCGGTGTTGGCGGCGAACTGGCCGTAGTAGGCCAGCCAGGCCAGCGCCGCTCCGGTCATCGCGCCGATCAGCTGACCGGCGAGGTAGTACGGGGTCTGGTCCCACTGGCCGGTGTCGATGGCGATGCCGAGGGTGACGGCGGGGTTGAGGTGGCCGCCGGACAGCGGTCCGGCGGTGTAGGCCCCGGCGAGGACCCCGAAGCCCCAGCCGAAGGCGATGACGATCCAGCCGGACGCTCTCGCCTTGGAGTGCTTGAGCGTGACCGCGGCGCAGACCCCCGCGCCGAACAGGATGAGGATCGCGGTGCCGATGATCTCGCCCAGGAAGACGTCTCCGTTGGAGTGCATGGCGGGCTCCTTCGTGCAGGCTGCACTGACCGGGCTTGTGCCATCCGAAGAGCGCGCGACATCACCAGCGGTGCGGAAAAGACTCCCGCGTGCCTGCGCACCACCGGAAGTGTTCACCTGGTGTGATGGAGCGTCAAGGCCGCGAACGGTTCACCGCACGGCCACCACCGAGGAGCCGTGGCCGAACAGTCCCTGGTTGGCGGTGATCCCCACCCGGGCGCCCGGGACCTGCCGTTCACCGGCCGCACCGCGCAACTGCCAGGTCAGCTCGCAGACCTGGGCGATGGCCTGGGCCGGTACCGCCTCGCCGAACGAGGCAAGCCCGCCGCTGGTGTTGACCGGGATCCGGCCGCCGAGAGCGGTCGCGCCGTCCCGCAGCAACTTGGCGCCCTCGCCGGGCGCGCACAGCGCCAGGTCCTCGTACCACTGGAGTTCCAGGGCGGTGGACAGGTCGTAGACCTCGGCCAGATCCAGTTCCGCCGGCCCGATCCCCGCCTCCTCGTACGCGGCCGCCGCGATGGACGCCCGCAGCCCCAGCGCGGGCGGCTGCACGGCGGCCGCCGAGTCGGTGGCGAAGTCCGGCAGGTCCAGAACGGTCTTGGGGTAGGACGGGGTGACGGTGGAGACCGCGCGGATCCGCACCGGGTCCGTGGTGTGCCGCCGGGCGAACTCCATGCTGGACAGGACCACCGCGGCGGCCCCGTCGGAGGTCGCGCAGATGTCGAGCAGCCGCAGCGGATCGGCGACGACCGCGGAGGCGGCGACCTCGCCGGCCGAGACCGCCTTGCGGTAGCGGGCGTTGGGGTTGGCGGCGCCGGCCGCCGAGTTCTTCACCTTGACCTGCGCGAAGTCCTCCAGGGTGTCGCCGTGCAGGGCCATGCGGCGGCGCGCGTAGAGGCCGAAGTACGTGGGGTTGGTGGCACCCAGGACGCGGAAGCGCAGCCAGTCCGGGTCGTCGGGGCGGTTGCCGCCGGCGGGGGCGAAGAAGCCCTTGGGCGCGGCGTCCGCGCCGATCACCAGGGCGACGTCCGCCATCCCGGCCAGGATCTGGGCCCGCGCGGCGTTGATCGCCTGCGCGCCCGACGCGCAGGCGGCGTACACGCTGGTGACGCGGGCGCCCTGCCAGCCCAGCGCCTGGGCGAAGGTCGCACCGGCGACGTAGCCGGGATAGCCGCCGCGCACGGTGTCCGCGCCGACCACGAGCTGGATGTCGGTCCAGGCCAGCCCCGCGTCGGCGAGCGCGGCGCGGGCGGCGGCGACTCCGTATTCGGTGAAGGACCGGCCCCACTTGCCCCAGGGGTGCATGCCCGCGCCCAGCACTGCCACGTCCCGCGTCATCGGTCGCCTCCCAGCGGCTGCCAGTGCCAGGTGGTCCAGGTGGTCTCGGCGTCCTCGTTGAGCACGCCGGGGACGAGTTCGACCTCCATGCCGACGGCGAGGTCCGCCAGGGCGGTGCCCGGGGCGGCCTGGCCCAGCACCACCATGCGTTCCGCGGCGAGTTCGACGGCGACCAGGACATATGGCTCCCACTCCTGGTCGGGGTCGGAGACGTAGGGCGCGGGCGGCCGGTAGCGCCCGTCGGTGTACGACCAGACACGGCCGCGACGGGACAGCGGGGTCTCCTCCAACGCGGTGCCGGAGCAGGCCGGATTGCGGCAGAAGGTGTCCTCCCGGGGGAAGAACACCGAACCGCACTCCCGGCAGCGGGTGCCGAGCAGCCGGAAGTCTCCGCCGGTGCCTTCAGCGGCCGGTCCGTCTTCCGCGTGCGGTCCGGGCTCCGTGAACCAGCCGGCCACCACAGGTTTGCGCGCTCGCGCCACGTGCCGCCTCCCCTTTGAATCTGACGGTTCGTCAGAAGTGTGCCACGGCAGGGCGGGAGAGGGAACGGCGGGGCCGGGACCGGGCTCCGGGCCCGGCCCCGATCGGCTCGGGCGGTCGGATCAGTCCTGCGGATGCTCCGCGAACCACTTGATCGCGATGTCGCCCAGCTCCGCGTCCCGGCCGGCCAGCATCGTCGCGATCATCTTCGCGTCGCCCCGCAGCGACCAGCCGGGGTGGCCGAACGAGGCCGGGTTGTTCTTCTCGATCAGGAAGTGCGCCGGCCAGGCCGTCCCGTAGCCGATCAGCGGCAGCGCCGCCAGGTACCGCTTGCGCCCCCGGGCCAGCCCGTACGCGCTGATCGCGAGCCCGGTCAGCGTCCCGGTCAGGTGCACCCAGCGGGTGGCGGACCGGGAGTGCATCGCCACGTAGTAGGGCCAGAAATCCTCGAACGATTCGAATGTCCGCTGTGTCATGCCCGCACGCTAACCCCGGCGCCCGCCCGGCCGACAGGCCCCAATCCCTGGACGCAGTCAGAGGGCGGTGGTAAGTTCTTCTCGAACAGAGAATTACTCAGTCTGAGAAGAACTAGCCGAGGGGCAGTCATGGCACCGCAGCAGGAGGAGGACCGCTTCCTCGCCGCCTACGACCCGCGCGCCTTCGATCCGATCGCCGTGACCGTCGACGTGGTCGCCCTGACGCTGCGCGAAGGTGCCCTCCATGTGCTGCTGGTCCGCCGGGGCGCGCCGCCCTTCGAGGGCGCCTGGGCGCTGCCCGGCGGATTCGTCCGGGCCGGACGGGAATCGCTCGACCAGGCGGCGGCGAGGGAGCTCGCCGAGGAGACCGGTCTCGACGCCGCCGGCGGCCTCGGCCGGGTGCACCTCGAACAGCTCGGTTCCTACGGCCGCCCCGACCGCGACCCGCGGATGCACGTGGTCTCCGTCGCCCATCTCGCCTTCGCCCCGGACCTCCCGGACGCGAAGGCCGGCAGCGATGCCGCGGCCGCCGCGTGGATCTCCGTCGCAGAACTTGAGCCCGGATGGCAACCGGACGCGTCGGACCCGCGTCCCAACGAACAGGGCCGGCGGTCCGGGGCCCACGGGGGTGGTCCCGGCCGCCGGCCCGTAGGCCCTGAGCTGGCCTTCGATCACGCCGGAATCCTGGCCGACGGCCTCGACCGCGCCCGCTCCAAGATCGAGTACACACCGCTGGCCACCGCGTTCCTGGGCGAGGTGTTCACCATCTCCGAACTGCGCGCCGTCTACGAAGCCGTCTGGGGCGCGACCCTGCACGCGGGCAATTTCCACCGCAAAGTGCTCTCGGTCCCCGGCTTCGTCGAGTCCACCGGAGGCACCGCCACCCACGGCAGCGTCCGCGGCGGCCCCCGCGCCCGGCTCTACCGCGCCGGCGACGCCCGCCTCCTGCACCCCGCCCTGCTGCGCCCGGACCGTGAGGAGACCGTGCGATGACCGTCACCGGCGGCGCCGTCCCCACTTTCGACCAGGCCCTCGACACGCTGCGCCACGGCTTCCCCGAGGACCGGGCCGCCGCCACCCGGCTGCACCGACGGCTCGCCCGGCTGCTCCACCCCGACACCGCGCCGAGCGGCCGCCGGGCGGAAGCCGAGGCCGCCTTCCTGGCCCTGGGCGAACGGTGGCGGGAGTACCTCGCCGCCCGGAGCCCCGCACCCCACACCGTCACCACCCGCCGGCACACGTACGTGCTCGGGGACGCCCAGGCCACCGGCGACCTCGCCGTACTGCGCCGCGCCTCGTACCGGCGCGCCGACGGGACCCGACACGACGCGCTGCTGAAGATCCCGCTGCGGCCGTACGACAACGATCTGATCGAGCACGAGGCCGATGTGCTGGCCCGCCTCGACACCGAGGCGGAACCGCGCCACCGCGCCTACGCCCCGCGGCTGATCGAGACGTTCCGGCACCGGGACACCGGCGGCACCGAGCGCCGGGTCAACGCGCTCGAACCGCTGGACGGCTTCCACAGCCTCGCCGAGGTCGCCGCCGCGTACCCCGGCGGCCTGGACCCGCTGGACGCCGTCTGGATGTGGCGCAGGCTGCTGGTCGCCCTCGGCTGGGCGCACCGGGCCCGGCTGGTGCACTGCGCCGTCTTCCCCGAACACGTCCTCATCCACCCAGGACTGCACGGGCTGGTGCTCGTCGACTGGTGCTACGCGACCGCGACCGGCACCACGGCGCCGGTCCTCATCGAGCGGCACCGCGACCGGTACCCGCCGGAGATCCCCGGCCGGCGGCCCGTCACCGAAGCCACCGACCTCCACCTCGCGGCGCGCTGCATGGAACACCTGATGGGGCAGCGCACCCCCAAGCCGCTCGCCGCCTTCATCCGCGGCTGCACGCTCCCGAGCGAGGCGGGCCGGCCGCACGACGCGTGGCGGCTGCTCGCCGAGCTGGACGAGCTCCTGGACCGGCTCTACGGGCCGCGCACCTTCCGCCCGTTCACGATGCCGGCCGCCTGACCACCACTCACACCGACAAGCACACCCGAACACATCATCAAGGGGGAACACCATGGGCAGCGGAAGCTGGTCAACCAACGTCTACGACGCCGCCGCGCGCTACCGCGCCGCATCCGGCGCGGGCGCCTTCGCCTACAGCGACCACGTCACCTCGTCCGCCCCGCGCGACTCCTGGACGGCGCACCCGTCCCTCGACCCCAAGGACCTCACCGTCCGTGAGAGCCGCGACTCGGCGGAGCACCCCGCCTCGGTCGCCATCTCGGTGCTCTTCGACGTCACGGGCTCGATGCGGTCCGTCCCGCAGACGCTGCAGACCAAACTGCCCGAGCTCTTCGGGCTGCTGCTCCGCAAGGGGTACGTCGAGGACCCGCAGATCCTCTTCGGCGCGGTGGGCGACGCCACCTGCGACCGGGTACCGCTCCAGCTCGGCCAGTTCGAGTCCGACAACCGGATGGACCACGACCTCGGCAACATCCTGCTGGAGGGCGGCGGTGGCGGGCAGATGACCGAGTCGTACGAGCTCGCCATGTACGCGATGGCCCGGCACACCTCCATCGACTGCCACGAGAAGCGCGGCCGGCGCGGCTACCTGTTCCTCATCGGCGACGAGATGCCGTACGGCAAGGTCAAGGCCCGCGAGGTTCGCGCCGTGATCGGCGACGACCTGAGGGAGGACATCCCGATCACCGCGATCATCGCCGAGCTGCGCCGGAAGTTCGACGTGTACTACATCCTCCCGGCCGGTTCCAGTTACGTCGGCAACACCGAAGTCCTCGGCCTGTGGCGCAAGTTGCTGGGCCAGAACGTCATCGAACTCGACGACCTGGATGCGGTCTGCGAAACCATCGCGCTCACCGTCGGCCTCGGCGAGGAAGCCATCGACCTCGCAGAGGGGCTCGCCGACCTCGACGACGTCGGCTCGGACGCCGGTGCCTCGGTCGGCAAGGCGCTGGCCGCGATCGGCCGGGACCGCGCGTCGGGGCCCTCCGCAGGCGCCCCGCTGATCGACGGGCCGACCACCACCGGAGCCGCGCGCACGACACGTCTGTGAGCTGAGCAGGGACGCGCCGGAGGGGGCACGGCGGGGTGTCCCCGCAGGGCGGCGAACGAACTCGACCCGCACCTTCGAGCGGACACGCGCGTTCGCCGCCCGAGGAGATAACCCGGCAGGCCCCCGCCCTTGCACCCGGGCCGCGCCGGACGACCGCCGCGCCGTTGACCGAACGACCCCCGGAGGGAAAATGCACACCATCGTCGTCGACCTCGGCTACGGGGACGCGGGCAAAGGCGCCGTCGTGGACCGGCTCTGCTCGGCGGAGCCGGTCCGGGCGGTGGTCCGCTTCAACGGCGGCGCGCAGGCCGCGCACAACGTCGTCACACCCGACGGACGCCACCACACCTTCGCCCAGTTCGGCTCCGGCACCCTGCACGGGACGCCCACGTACCTGTCCCGCTTCATGCTCGTCGACCCGCTGGCGCTGGCCGCGGAGGCGGACCACCTCGCGTCGCTCGGCGTCCCGGACCCGCTGTCGCTGCTCACCGTCGACCGGGACGCCGCGCTCACCACCCCGTACCACGCCGCCGCCAACCGGTTGCGCGAGCAGGCCCGCGGCGGGGCTCGGCACGGCTCGTGCGGGATGGGCATCGGCGAGACCGCCGCCTACGCGCTCGCCCACCCCGAGGACGCCCCCCGGGTGGGCGACTGCGTCTCCCGCCCGCGCCTGCTGCGCAAACTCGCGCTGCTGCGCGACCGGTTGTCCGACGAGCTGGGGCGGCTGCCCGCGCCGCCCGTCGAACACTGCGCGGACGCCTTTGCGGCCTTCGCGCGCGCCGTGACGCTGGCCGGCGAGGGGCATCTCGCCCGGCTGCTGGCCGAGGGGCCGGTCGTCTTCGAGGGGGCGCAGGGCGTCCTGCTCGACGAGTGGCACGGCTTCCACCCGTACACCACGTGGTCGACGACCACCTTCGCCAACGCCGAGACGCTGCTCGCCGAGGCGGGCGGCGCGGGCACCGCGCTGCGGCTCGGCGTCGTGCGCACCTACACCACCCGGCACGGTCCCGGCCCGCTCGTCACCGAGGACCCGGAACTCGCCCGGGAGCTGCCGGAACCGCACAACGGCCACGGCCGCTGGCAAGGAGCCTTCCGCACCGGGCACTTCGACGCGGTGGCCCACGCCTACGCCGTCGAGGTCTGCGGGGGAGTGGACGCGCTGGCCGTCACCCACCTCGACGCCCCCGCCCGCTGCCCGGGACTGCGGATCGCCCGCGCCTACGGTATGGACGGCCGGCTCGTCGAACGGCTACCGGCCGGTCCCCCCGGCGATCTGGGGGAGCAGGCCGCGCTGACGGCCCGTCTGGAGGCGGCCAGACCGGCCGTCTGGGAGACCCCCGGCGCCGACCCGGAGGCCTGGTCGGCTGCCGTCGGCGGGGCGCTGTCCGCACCCGTCGCCCTGGAGTCCTACGGGCCGACGTACGCGGACGTCAGGGACCGCCGGGAGACCGGGAAGTCGAAGTACGTGTCGGGGAACCGCTCCGGCGTGTACGTGTAGTGCCACCACTCCTCGGCGAGGTTGACGAACCCCAGTCCTTCGAGGGTGCCCTTGAGCAGCAGCCGGTTCTCCCGCTGCGCACCCTGGATCCGCGGATCCAGGGTGTGGGAGAGCGTGTCGAAGTAGTCGAACGGGGTCCCCATGTCGACGCTCCCGCCCGACAGCTTCACGATGGTCACATCCATGGTGCTGCCCCGGCTGTGCCCGGACTTCGCCGCGATGTAACCGTCCTCGAACAGCCGCGACTTGTCGACATTCGGATAGAACTCGCTCTTCATCCGCTGGTCGTCGAGGTCCTTGGCCCAGGCCACGAAGTGGTCGACGGCGCGCTGCGGCCGGTAGCAGTCGTAGACCTTGAGCGAGTACCCGCGGCGCAGCAGCTTCGACTGCGCCGCGTGCAGCGCCTCGGCGGCCGGCCGGGTCAGCAGGCAGATCGGCTGCCGGTAGCCGTCGATGGGCACGCCGACGAAGTTGTGCGCGGTGGCGTAGCGCATCTCCTGCAGGATCGTCGGATCGACGTCCCGCAGCGCCACGAACGCCCTGGGGGCCTTGGGCTCGCTCCCTCTCCCGTCCCCGGACCGCGCCTGCGCCGGCGCGGCGGCGGTACCTGCGGTGACGGCGATCAGAGTGGCTATGGAGACGGCGAGGGTGCGGATCACGCTCGTGAGTCGTGGCATGGGTCCTCCATAAGGTGGTTGGTGATGGGGCAGGGATGATCGGATACAGTCCCGGCGTGCCTCGTCGCGAGAAGGACTCCCACTGCACGTACTGCGGAACGGCGTTCGGCCCCGCCGCCGGCTGGCCGCGGACGTGCGCCGCCTGCGGCGCCATCGGCTACCGCAACCCGCTGCCGGTCGCGATCGCGCTGCTCCCCGTCCGCACGGACTCGGGCACCGGGCTGGCCGTCATCCGCCGCACCATCGAGCCCGGACGCGGACTCCTCGCTCTCCCCGGCGGATTCATCGACCACGGTGAGACCTGGGAGCAGGCCGTGGTCCGGGAGCTCGTCGAGGAGACCGGGATCGTGGCCGCGGCCGATCCCGTGCTCGCCGACACTCTCACCGACGCGGAGGGCGGATTCCTGCTCGTTTTCGGGCTGCTGCCGCTCCGGGACGCGGCCGATCTGCCCGCGTCGGTGCCCACCGACGAGACCGAGGGCTGGGAAGTGCTGCACGCGCCGGCCGAGTTGGCGTTCCCGCTGCACACGCTGGCGGTCCGCCGCTGGTTCGACGGCGGGTACGTCGGACGCGCCGGGCACGGTGAACACCCAGCCCGCCCCGGAGCCCGCTGAGACCGTTCTGGCAGCGGCCCTCACTCCGGCAGTCCGCGGACCCGCACCTGGTAGCCCACCTCGTCCTGCCCGTCGCGCTCCACCACCACTCGCCCGTCCGTCAGCCGTGTCGTGAAGCGCTCCACCAGCGGTGCGGCCCAGCCGTCCCCCTCGTCGGTGAAGACGATCCCGCCGCCCGTGCGCCCCGCCACCGGGGCCCAGGCCTCCAGTTCCACGGTGCCGTCGTCGCCGGTCACCGGCACGACGGCGCCGGCCCGCGCCAGCACCGGGGTCCGGCCGAGCGGCGCGTCCAGCAGGATCTGGCCGGGACCCTCGTGCGCCGTCCCGGTCGCGGTGTCGTACCAGCGACCCCGTGGCAGCCGGATCGCGCGGGTGACCGAGCCGCGCTCCATCACCGGGGCCACCAGCAGGGCGTCGCCCAGCAGGAAGGCGTCCCCGCAGCCGCGCAGCTTGCGGTCCTCCGGATCGTTCCACCACAGCGGACGGATGTACGGTGCGCCGGTACGCAGCGCCACATGGGCGAGCGTGTCGAAGTACGGCAGCAGCCGCTGCCGTTCGCGCAGCGCGGCCGCCGCGTGCTTCTCGACCTGCGGCCCGAACTCCCACGGTTCGCGGCGGCCCGCCGCGATCGCCGAATGGGTGCGGAAGAACGGCAGGAAGGCGGCGAGCTGGAACCAGCGCAGATACAGCTCGGGTGACGGCGATCCGGTGAAACCGCCGACGTCGGGGCCGGAGTACGGCACCCCGCACAGCCCCAGGCCGATCACCAGCGAGAGCGACGCCCGCAGCCCGGGCCAGCCGGTGGTCACATCCCCCGACCACGTCCCGCCGTACCGCTGCATCCCCGCCCAGCCGGAGCGGGAGAACAGGAACGGCCGGGCGTCGGGCTCCAGTTCCCGCAGCGCCTCGTACCCGGCGCGAGCCATCGTCAGCCCGTAGACGTTGTGGGCCTCACGGTGATCGCCGCCCCGGTCCTCCAGGGCGTGCCGGGCCGAACGCGGCAGGGTGGGCTCGCCGAACGCGGTGAACGACACCGGCTCGTTCATGTCGTGCCACACCCCGGCGAAGCCCTCCGCGAGCCGCTCCGCGTACAGCGTGCCCCACCACTTGCGGACAGTTGCGTCGGTGAAGTCGGGGAAGACCGCCTCGCCCGGCCACACCACGCCGCGCACCTCCTGGCCGCGGGCGTCCCGGACGAACGCCCCCGCGGCCGTCCCGCTGTCGTACACCGCGTTGCCCGGCTCCGCCTTAACCGCCGGATCGACGATCGACACCAGCCGCACCCCGTCGCGCCGCAGGTCGGCGGCGAGTCCGGGCAGATCGGGGAACCGCTCCCGGTCCACGGTGAAGACCCGGTGACCGTCGAAGTGATCGATGTCCAGGTGCAGCGCCGACAGCGGCAGCCCGCGCTCCCGGTAGCCGTCCGCGATCCTGCGGACCTCCTGCTCGTTGCCGAAGCCCCACCGCGAGTGCTGGTAACCCAGTGCCCAGCGCGGCGGCAGCGCGGGCCGTCCGGTCAGCGCCGTCCAGCCCGCCAGGATCCGGGCCGGCGAGCCCGTCAGCACCCAGTAGCGCAGCGGCCCGCCGTCGACCCGCAGCTCGCAGCCGCCGGGCCGGTCGTGCCCGGAGCCCGCGCCCTCCTCGCCGTCGCGCAGCGTCACATGGCCGTCCCACGTGTTGTCGTGGAAGACCAGGTGGCAGCCGGCGTCCGCGACCACCATCTGCACCGGCATGGTGATGTACAGCGGGTCGTCGCCAGGACCGAAGGAACCGCCCGGGTCGGTGTTCCACAGCCGGTACGAGCCCTCCCGCAGCCGGGGTCCCGACGACCGGCCGCCCAGGCCGAAGACGCACGCGTCCGCGGCGGTCTCCGAGCGCTGCACCCAGCGGGTGCGGTCACCCGGCTCCCGGCCCACCGGATCCCACCAGCGGGGCGGCAGATCGCGCCGCAGCAGGATGCCGCCCGGAGTACGGAACTCCACCGCGCCGTGGCGCGAGATCAGTACCGTCACGCGCTCCGACACCACCCGCCAGCCGTCCCCGGTGCGGTCGCTCTCCAGCTCGACCCGGGCGTCCACCGGCGGACACTCCCCGGCCACCGCGTACGAGGGTTCCGGTTCCGCTCCGTCCCAGCCGCAGAACACCGCGCCGCCCACCGCGACCCGCACCCGCAGCGTCGAGCGTGTGAAGCGCACCACCCCGCCGCCCGGCAGCGGCTCCACCCCCTGCGCGGGACCGGGCACCCGGGCCCGTTCCGCGCCGCGCCGCGGCAGGTCCCGCGCATCGGTGCGCTGCCGGCGCCACGCGGACCGCAAGGCCCGCAGGCCGTTCGCGGACCCGACCATCCGTACCGACCGCACCAGGTCCCGAGCATCCATGGCGCCCACCCTTCCACTGCTCCCGGCCGCCGTACCGCGCGTTCAGCCAGCGTTCACCTGTAGGTGCACCACATCGCGGCATTCCCCGTTGTGGGGGCCCCGCCCTGGCGCCGGAGACGATCACATGGCATCGTCCTGCCCAGCCCTGCCGTAGGACATTCCGCCCGCGCAGGGTCCAGCCGCACACAGAGCGACGCGTCGCCGTACCCGTCTCGTCGTACCGTCCGGGAGCCGCCCCATGAGCACCACGACCGAGCCCGCCCACGCCCCGGAGCCCTTGTGGACCCCCGGTCCCGAGCGGGTCGCCGGCGCGCGGATCACCCACTTCCAGGCCTGGGCCGCCGAACACCACGGCGCCCCCGCCGGCGATCCGGCGGACGCAGCTGCGAGCTACCGGGCGCTGCACGCCTGGTCGGTGGGGGAGCCGGCGCTGTTCTGGGGGGCCGTGGCGGAGTGGTTCCAGGTGCGTTTCTCCACTCCCTACGAGGAGGTGCTCGCCGACGCGTCCATGCCGGGCGCCCAGTGGTTCACCGGATCGGCCGTCAACTACGCCGAGCACGCGCTGCGTCCGGCCCTGGACCCGGAGCGCGCCGACGAGCCCGCACTGGTCCATCTGGACGAACGGCCGGAAATGGCCGAAACCAGCTGGGCCGAGCTGAGCCGCCAGGTCGCCTCCGTCGCGGGCCGGCTGCGCGCCCTCGGCGTCACCCCGGGCGACCGGGTCAGCGGCTACCTGCCCAACATCCCGCAGGCCGTCGTCGCGCTGCTCGCCACCGCCGCCGTCGGCGGCGTGTGGACCTCCTGCGCCCCGGACTTCGGCGCCCGCAGCGTCCTGGACCGCTTCCAGCAGGTCGAGCCCGTCATCCTGTTCGCCGTCGACGGCTACCGCTACGGCGGCAAGGAGCACGACCGGACGGAGAGTGTCGTCGAGCTGCGGGCCGAGCTGCCCTCGCTGCGCGCCGTCATCCACATCCCGCTGCTGGGGACTGCGGCGCCGGACGGCGCTCTGGAGTGGGACACCGTGGTCTCGGACGACACCGCGCCCGCGTACGAGCAGGTGCCCTTCGACCATCCGCTGTGGGTGCTCTATTCCTCGGGCACCACCGGTCTGCCCAAGGCCATCGTCCAGTCCCAGGGCGGCATCCTGCTGGAGCATCTCAAGCAGACCGGCCTGCACATGGACCTCGGTCCCGGCGACCGCTTCTTCTGGTACACCTCCACCGGCTGGATGATGTGGAACTTCCTGGTGTCCGGCCTGCTGGCCGGCGCCACCGTCGTGCTGTACGACGGCAGCCCCGGCTACCCCGACACCGGCGCGCAGTGGCGGATCGCCGAGCGGACCGGTGCCACCGTCTTCGGTACCTCCGCCGCCTACGTCATGGCCTGCCGCAAGGCCGGCGTCCGGCCCGGCCACGACTTCGACCTCTCCGCGGTCAAGTGCGTCGCCTCGACCGGCTCACCGCTGCCGCCCGACGGCTTCCGCTGGATCCACGAGGAGGTCAAGGAGGACGTCTGGATCGCGTCCGTCAGCGGCGGCACCGATGTGTGCAGCTGCTTCGCCGGTGGCGTTCCCACCCTTCCGGTCCACATCGGGGAACTGCAGGCGGCGGCGCTGGGCACCGACCTGCAGGCGTGGGACGTGTCGGGCCGGCCGGTCATCGACGAGGTCGGGGAACTGATCGTCACCAACCCGATGCCGTCGATGCCGGTCCGGTTCTGGAACGACCCCGGGGACGCCCGCTACCGCGAGAGCTACTTCGAGATGTTCCCCGGCGTGTGGCGGCACGGGGACTGGATCACCATCACCGCCCGCGGCACCGTGATCATCCACGGCCGCTCGGACTCCACCCTCAACCGGCAGGGCGTCCGGATGGGCTCCGCCGACATCTACGAGGCCGTCGAACGCCTCCCGGAGATCCGCGAGTCGCTCGTCATCGGCGTCGAGCAGCCGGACGGCGGCTACTGGATGCCGCTCTTCGTCCACCTCGCGCAGGGCGCCGCGCTCGACGACGCGCTGCGCGGCCGCATCAAGGACGTGATCCGCACCGAGCTCTCCCCGCGCCATGTCCCGGACGAGGTCATCGCCGTCCCCGCGGTGCCCCACACCCTCACCGGCAAGCGCCTGGAGGTCCCCGTCAAGCGCCTGATGCAGGGGGCGGCGCTGGACAGGACGGTCAACCCCGGGTCGGTCGACGACATCGAGGTGCTGCGCTTCTACGAGCGGCTCGCCCAGGAGCGCTGCTCCTCGTGACGATTGCCGTGCTGACGCGGCCGACCGCGTCAGCACGGCGCCGCCCTCACCCGGTGTACTGGGCGAAGATCTTCGAGAACTCGTAGGGCGACTGCGGGACGTTGGTGCACATGTACAACGCCCCGTTGCAGGCGTTGCGGTCGCGGGTCTCCTCCCAGAAGCCGAGCATGCCCAGGTGCTTGCCCTGGGCGAACGACACCAGCTGCCGGGAGTCGGCCTGGTCGAAGATGTGCCCGTCGTCGTTCTGACCGAGCATCGGGGTGACGCCGGTCATGGCCCACAACTGGGCGTCGGTCTTGGCGGGGTACAGGGTCTTGAGCTGCGCCTGGGTGCTCTGCGCCGCCTGGACGGCCGCATCACCGTAGTCCGTCGCGCGGTAGTAGTCCATGGCCATGACGTTGACGACGTCGAGGGCGACGCCCGCGTCGCGCGCGGACTTCACGATGGCGATCCCGTCGGCCGTCAGGCCCTCGGGCAACACCGGCAGGGTGAGCGAGATCCGCAGCCCGGGGTGCGCCTGCTGGAGCCGGGCCAGCGCCTGCGAGCGCCGGCTGATGGAGGCGGGGTCGGCGGTGGCCGCCCCCTCGATGTCGAAGTCGGCGTAGGTCAGACCGTACGCGTTGACGACGGCGTTGTACTCCGCGTACAGCGAGTCGACGGTGGTGCAGGCCTGGGCGAGCTCCGATCCGGAGGCGCCGCCGAAGGAGATCTTCACGTCGCCGCCGCCCGCCCGGATGGCGTCGACCTGGTCCTTGGCCCAACCGGCGCGCGGGTCATAGGCGTTGAACCACATGGCCTTGCAGCTGGAGGCGGTGATGAAGGCCATGGTGAAGCTCTTCAGCCCGCTCGCCGCGGCCATGTCCGGCATGCTCGGCGTCGGCCAGGCACCCATGTCGACATACGGGGCGGTGTGCACGGTGCCGGGAGCGGGGCCGCCGCCCGTGGTCGTGGTGCCGCTGACGGTCGCGCTGTATGCGGAGGTGTTGCCCGCGGTGTCCTTGGCCCGGACCCGGAAGCCGTAGTTGGTGGTGGGCTGCAACCCGGTGGCGGTGTACGACGTTCCGGTCACGGCCACGGGTGCGGCGCCGTCGCGGGAGACCTCGTACCCGGCGACCGAACCGGAGTTGTCGGTGGAGGCCGTCCAGCGCACGGTGAGGGAGGAGCCGGTGGCCGAGCCGACGGTGACGCCGCCGGGCACGGAAGGTGCGGTGGTGTCGCCGCCGCCCGCGTCGCAGGAGCCGCCGTTCAGCCGGCAGTTGGCCGGGATCCCCGATCCGGCGGCGACCCAGCCGAAGACCGCGGACGCGCCGGGGGCCAGGGTGCCGTTGTAGTCCCGGTTGGTGAACGTGTAGTGCGAGGCGCTCGTGGTGAGCAGCGCGTCCCAGTAGCTGCCGACGCTGCTTCCGGACGGCAGGTCGAACTCGACCTTCCAGCTGGTCAGGGTGGAGGTTCCGCCGTTGGTGATCCGGTACTGGGCCTGGTAGCCGGAGCCCCAGTCCGAGGTCTTGCTGAAGGCCGCCGAGACGCCGCCCGCCGCGGCGGCGGGCGGCGTGAGGAACAGGACGAGCGTCCCGAACAGTGCCAGGACGAGCGTGAGGGATCTTCGCATACTGGACTCCCATAGGTCTGTACCAATGCCGCCCAGTACGTGAATACTTGACCATCAGGTGCACGTCAAGGCTCACGTCAAGAGTCACTGATGACCCATCAACCTCCGTAGGTGCTCTCCGACTCACCCAGCACCGCCGCGAAGTCCGCCGCCAGCCGGGCCGCCTCCTCCACCGGCAGGGCGGCCGTGGTGATCCGCACCCCGGGCGCCGACGCGGTACGGAACCGGGCGCCGCCCGCGACCCACCACCCGTACGACCGCAATCCGTTGACCACCGCGGACTCGTCCCTGACCGGCACCCAGACATTCAGCCCGCTGCGGCCGTGCGCGGCGATCCCGCGGTGCGCCAGCTCGCCGATCAGCGCCTCCCGGCGGGCGGTGTACGCGGCCTCGGCCCGCGCCACCAGCGCGGCCGTCGCCGGATCCGTCAGCAACCGCAGCACCGTCTCCTGCAGCACATGGCTCACCCACCCCGAGGTGAGCAGCAGCAGCCCGTCGTGCCGGGCCAGTGACGTCTCGTCGCAGGCGAGTGCGGCCCACCGCAGGTCGCTGCCCAGATGCTTGGACACGGTACGGACCTGCGCCCAGCGGGGGAGGCCGCCGGTGGTGAGGGAGTGCAGGGCGACCCCGGAGATGTCCGCCGTGTAGTCGTCCTCGATGACCAGGACCTCGGGGGCGGCGGCCAGCACCGCCAGCAGATCGGCCCGGCGCCGCTCGGAGAAGCACGCGCCCGACGGGCTCTGGGAGCGCGGCATGCACACCACCGCCCTGGCCCCCCCGCGCAGCGCGGCCCGCAGCGCCTCCGGCCGCATCCCCTCCTCATCCACCGCTACCGGAACGATGCGCAGCCCCAGCGCCGGAGCGAGGTCGAGCAGCCGGTGGAAGCCCGGATCCTCCATCGCCACGGCATCGCCCGGCCGCAGTTCGGCCGAGAGCAGACGGCCGATGCAGTCCAGCGCGCCATGGGCGAACGTCACCTGCCCGGCCGGGACGCCGTCGCGCTCGAACCAGCGGCGGGCCACCGCCTCCAGTTCCGGCAGCCGCGGTGATGTCCGGTGCGACCCGGGCCCCGGTGTCACCCGCTCCGGCGGCACCAGATCGGGCAGGAACGCCGGGTCGGGGTGGCCGCCGGCCAGGCTCCGTACGCCCTCCGGGGTTTTCGGGGGCCGCCGCGAGCCGCTGGTGCCGACGGAGGGAGCGTCGGCGATCACCGTTCCGCCGCGCCCGCGAGTCAGCACGATGCCGCGCTGCCGCAGCTCCTTGTAGGCCGTGGCCACGGTGCCAGGACTCACCCCGAGCTCCTCGGCGAGCCTGCGCACCGGCGGCATGGCGCTGCCGGGCGGCAACGAGCCGTCCGCGACCGCCCGTTCGACGGAGGCGGCAATGCCCTTGGCGGTTGTGCCACTGATCGCATATTGTGTTGCCACATTGAAGAGTATGTATTGATACAAAGACGGAGTCAAGGGGGAACGGGTGCGGATGCGACCGGCGATGGCGACGGGAATGGCGGCGCGGATTCCGGGAGGGCGCGACGGCCGCCGGATGCTCTGGATCAACTTCGTCGACAAGACCGGATCCGGTCTCTGGCTGAGCGTCACGGCGCTGTACTTCCTCGTCGTCGCCGACCTCAGCGCGAGCGAGATCGGCCTGCTCATGGGACTGGCCGGCGCCGTCGGCATCGCCGGCTCACCCGTGGCCGGCCGGCTCGCCGACCGCTTCCCCCTCACCCGGCTGCTGCTCGCCGTGCAACTGCTGCGCGCCGCCTCCGGCCTCCTGATGCTCGTCGCCGACGGCTTCTGGCAGCTCCTGCCCCTGGTGGCCCTCGGCAGCTTCGGCGAACGCTCCGCCTCCGTACTCACCAAGCTCTACGCCGCCCGGGTCGCCGGCCCCGACCGCTCCCGCTACCAGGCGGTCCAACGCACCGTCGTCAACGTCGGCTACACGCTCGGCGGCCTCGGCGCCTCGGTCGGCCTCGCCTTCGGCAACGCCACCGTCTACCGCGGCCTCCTGCTCGCCGACAGCCTCTCCTTCTGCGTCGTCGCCGTACTCGTCGCCCGCTGCACCGAACCCCCGTCCATCACCCGGACGGTCGCCTCGTCCGCCACCAAGCGCCCGGCCGCAACCACCGACGCCCGTCCGGCGGTGCCCTCCAGTCCCTGGCGCGACCGCGGATACCTCGGCTACGCCGCCACCGACGCGCTGCTCTTCCTCGACGGCTCCGTGCTGCGCGTCGGGATGCCGCTGTGGATCATCAGCGCCACCACCGCCCCGCACGGGCTCGCCGCGCTGCTCTTCGTCATCAACACCGTCGTCGTGGTCCTCTTCCAGGTCCGGCTCTCCCGCCACGGACGCACCCCGCGCCTCGCCGCCATGACCCTGCGCCACGTCGCGGCCTGCTACTTCCTCGGCGGAGCCGCCGTGGCCGCCTCGATCGTCGACGCCCGCTGGGCGGCCACCACCGCGATGCTGGTCGCCGCCGTCGCCTTCACCTTCGTGGAGATGTACCAGGCCACGGTCTCCTGGGAGCTGTCCGTGGCCCTCGCCCCGTACGACGCGCAGGGCGCCTACGTCGGGGTCCACGGACTCGCGCAGTCCGCCGAACGCGCCGCGGGACCGCTGATCATGACGACCGCGGTCATCGCGGCAGGGCCGCTCGGCTGGCTCGGCCTCGGCACGGCTCTCGCCGGCGTCGCCTTCCTCCAGAAGCGCATGGTGCTGCGACGCCTCGACTCCACACGGTCGGTGACGAACCAGTCCGGATTGTCAGTGCCCACGATTACGGTGAGTGAGAACTGATCGTCACGCCGAGGGGGAGCCATGGCACACACCAGGAAGAGGAACGGCCGCCGGACGAGCGGCCGTTCGGGAGATCGCTCAGGAGGCCGTTCACCGGAGCGTTCACGGAACCGGTCGCGGAGCGGGGCACCGCGCCGGGTGACCCTGCGGCGCGCCCTGCGCCGTGAAGCGCCGAGCATCGTCGCGCTGCTCGCCGATGAGCGGGACTTCGCCGCGATGCGCCACTACCGCGGCTTCCCCTGCGAGGACCATCCGCAGTACCTGCGGCAGACGGACGGCCTGCTGCGGTCGCTGCTCTCCCAGGGCCTGTTCGTCACCGTGACCCTCTTCGACCCCGACGAGTACGCGGAGTACTGCGCCGACACCGGCCAGGACCCGGACACCCCCGCCGCCCGGGCCCGGTACACCGCCGACATCACCGCGGGCGGCCCCGGTGTCCCGTACAACGGACAGCCGGTGCGCCAACTCATCGCCGAACTGGGCCACGAGGCCGACCGGCAACTGGCGTGGGACCGCGCCACCGAGGTCCTCATCGCCGCGGAAGGCCGCACCGACGGCGAGCGCGACCTCGCCCGGGCCGCCTTCGCAGGAGCTTCCCGGGCCCTGACGGGACTCATCGAAACGACCGGCCCAGGCACCCATCACCTGGTCTGCAGCGTGCCGCTGGACGGCACCCCGCTGCTCGCGGTCCTCACCGCGGAGCGCGCCGCGTCGGGAGGGATCCATTTCGTGGAGGCCGACGCCCTCGTCTTCTGCACGGTCCTCGCCGCGGCCGCCGTCAGCGACAGCCCAGGAGGCATCGTCCTGCGGTCCACCGGCGCCGACGGACGTGACGAGGTGCGGGGCTGGTCCCTGCGCGACGGCTGGCCGCAACCGCTCACCGAGGCCGAAGTCTTCAACGCCTACTGCACCGACGCGGAAACCGGCGAACCGGTGCCCCCGGAAGCCGGCGTCACCTACCGGCCCGGCCTGCCCCTGCGGCCGGCACCGCGTGACTGACCCGGGCCCCCACGAGCGAGGGGCGTCCCACCGGAAACCGGTGGGACGCCCCTCGGACCTGCTCGTCACCTCAACCGCACGCGCCGGCGGTCACTCGCCGGACAGCACCGCCTGCGCCGCACGGCGCGCCTCGTCAGCGGTGTCGGTCGCCCGAGCGGCAACCGCCGCCCGCTCGCACTGCGCCAGCGTGTACTTCGCGAGCGTGGCGCGCACGTAAGGAATGGACGCCGCACCCATGGAAAGGCTCGTCACACCCAGACCCGTGAGCACACACGCCAGCAGCGGGTCCGCAGCCGCCTCGCCGCATACCCCACAGCTCCTGCCCTCGGCCTTGGCCGCGTCGGCCGACGCCGCCACCAGATCGAGCAGCGCGGGCTGCCAGGGGTCCTGCAGCCGCGAGACCGCACCGACCTGCCGGTCGGCCGCGAAGGTGTACTGCGCCAGGTCGTTGGTGCCCAGCGACAGGAACTCGACCTCCTTGAGGATGGACCGCGCCCGCAGCGCCGCCGAGGGAATCTCGACCATCGCACCGAACTTCGCCCGCAGACCGGCCTCGCGGCACGCGTCGGCGAAGGCCTTGGCGTCGATACGGTCGGCCACCATCGGCGCCATGACCTCGAGATGCACCGGCAGGCCCTCAACAGCCTTGGCCAGCGCCCGCAGCTGCGTTTGCAGCACGTCGGGGTGGTCCAGCAGCGAACGCAGACCCCGCACACCCAGCGCCGGGTTCGGCTCGTCCGCCGGGGTCAGGAAGTCCAGCGGCTTGTCGGCGCCCGCGTCGAGCACGCGCACGACGACACGGCCCTCGGGGAACGCCTCGAGAACCTTGCGGTACGCCTCGATCTGCTTCTCCTCCGACGGTGCCTTCGCGGAGTCGTCGAGGAAGAGGAACTCGGTGCGGAACAGGCCCACACCCTCGGCGCCCGCCTCCAGCGCCGCAGGAACGTCGCCGGGACCGCCCACGTTCGCGAGCAGCGGCACCTTGTGACCGTCGGAGGTGGCACCGGGACCGGAGGTCGCCGACAGCGAGGCCTTGCGCGCGGCGGCGGCC
The DNA here is from genome assembly GCF_056432645.1 of Streptomyces sp. NPDC045021. Classification (NCBI taxonomy): domain Bacteria; kingdom Bacillati; phylum Actinomycetota; class Actinomycetes; order Kitasatosporales; family Streptomycetaceae; genus Streptomyces; species Streptomyces sp. NPDC045021. Next base: position 1,656 of record NZ_JBWKIQ010000024.1, on the reverse strand, counting down.
TCCTCCAGCTCCGCGCGCTTCTCGGCGCTCGGGTTGACGAAGAGCTCACCGGTGCTGCCGTCCACCGCGATCACGGTGCCCTCGGCGATCTCGCCCGCACCGGGCATCGCCACAACGGCCGGCACACCCAGGGCACGCGCCAGGATCGCGCTGTGGCTGGTCGGCCCGCCCTCCTCGGTGACAAAGCCGAGGACCAGAGTCGGGTCGAGCAGCGCGGTGTCCGCGGGCGCCAGGTCCCGGGCGATCAGTACATACGGCTCGTCGCTGTCCGGTACACCGGGCATCGGAACGCCGAGCAGCCGGGCCACGATGCGGTTGCGCACGTCGTCCAGGTCGGCCACCCGGCCGGCCAGGTACTCGCCCGCGTTGGCCAGCAGCGCACGGTAGGAGGCGAAAGCGTCGTAGACGGCGCGCTCGGCGGAACTGCCCACCGCGATGCGGCGCTCGACATCGGCCATCAGCTCGGGGTCCTGGGCCATCATGGCCTGGGCCTCCAGCACGTGCTGGGCCTCACCGCCGGCCAGGTTTCCACGCGCGATCAGGTCGGCGGCAACGGCCTCGACGGCCTGCCGGGCACGGCCCTGCTCACGTGGAGCCTCCTCCGCCGGGATCTGCTTGGCCGGGGGCTCCAGAACAGCGGTACCCATGTGCCGTACCTCGCCGATCGCCACACCGTGGCTGACACCGACGCCTCGCAGCGTTGTCTCCATCTCACCTGTCTCCGGTCACTGCGACGGTCGATGCCGTCGCCTAGGTTCTTCCGACGTCCTCGTTGACGCCCCCTGGGGTACAGCGGTAAAGCGGGGGAACTACTGCCAGACGAAGAGCGGGGCGCCGGCCTTGACGTCGCCTTCCGCGGCAACATCGCTCAGCGCCTCGGCGGTGGCCTCGAGAGCCACGACGGGGCACACCGGCGACTTGCCCGCGGCCTCGACCGCGGCCGGGTTCCAGCGGATGACCTCTTGTCCCCGCTGCACGGTGTCGCCCTTCGCGACGAGCAGTTCGAATCCGTCCCCATTGAGCTGAACGGTGTCGATGCCCAGGTGCGTCAGTACGCCATGACCTTCGTCGTCCACGACGACGAACGCGTGCGGGTGCAGGGAGACGATGATGCCGTCGACGGGGGAGACCGCGGTCGAGGGCTCGCGCGCGGGGTCAATGGCGGTGCCGGGTCCCACCATCGCGCCGGAGAACACCGGGTCGGGCACAGCCGCGAGCCCGATGGCACGTCCGGCCAGGGGGGACGAAACGATCGTCATGGGGAAGCCTCCTAGATGCGGAGCTCAAAGACGCCGTCACTACCTGTCACCGGACGGCGATGCCGCTTGAGCAGCCTAAGTCATGCGAAGTAAGGATTCCGCCCGAGCGGATCCGATCATCGGGTGATCGATCCCGACCACTAAGTGTGGCATCCCGGACCGGTCCGATCGGAGGGCCGAAGGACCCCACGAGCCGATTTGCACGGCGCGGAGGCGTCCAGTACCTTGGCACAACCGCCTCGACGAGTGCCGCGGAAACGCATGTTTCCAGAGCAGTCTCGAATTGGCTGGGAAATCCGACAGAAAGCTTCTGCTAAAGTCGGGTGCAGCGGGAAAGCCGAAAGGCAGAAACGCTGAAGCAACACAATGCAGGATCTGAGGTACTCCCGCTGACTGG
>NZ_JBWKIQ010000023.1:0-98802 GCF_056432645.1 Streptomyces sp. NPDC045021 | reverse complement strand
GCGCGCGGTCTCCTCCGGAGACACGACGCGACGGCCCTACGGGCCGTCAAGATGCAGGGCGCTCCGCGCCCTTGACGGGCCTCCGGCCCTGAAGGTACGTCACCTTCGGTGACATACACGGGCCTTCGGCCCGAAGGGCCGGCCTCCGGCCGCCCCTTGGCTGGCCGTGGACAGTGTCCGCATCGACTGTCCTTCTGTGCAGGTTGGAGAGGTTGTAAGGGATGGGAGTGTGGTCCCCCTGGTCCTCGTACAGGTCAGGGCCTCTCGAGCCGCTCCACGCTGTCCTGTTGACGCTACGCAATTTAGCCTAACGTGTCGTCAGATTTTGTGGGCAACCCCAGGAGGGCTCTCCACCCGCGCGCGCCACTCTGCCAAGAGGTCTAAACCACTCGGTTTTGCACGGAAGGTTTCATCACTCACTCCAACGCAACAGAATTCCCTTACCCCTTATGCGAGAACTGCCAGAGCGAAAAGAAAGGAAGGGTTCCCTTTTAATGACGCACTCGGAGTACAAGAAGCTCGACGTCTGCTTTCGCGAACTCGCCTCCATATTCCTTGAGTTGCATTGACCTCCCCTTTGGATAAGCGTAGAATTACAATCGTTGCACCGAGCGGCAACTCGGATCAACACCAACGGGCACCAACCCGCCAACAGGAACGGACGGATCGTCAGTGGAAATTTCCATCGAACAGCAGGCGGAAGCATTCACTCGAGGTGCAGAGACCCTCATTGCATTGGTCGCCCGACTAGAGACGGGTAACCACCTATTGCAGTGCTGGACGACGTTCACTGGGGTGGAACTTCCCGCCCGTCTGATGGTGAGGGTTGCCGGGCCGACGCCCGATGACTTGGTCAGCATGGAGCCGCCGGAGCAGCGCGACACTTTCGCCCTGCTCCTGGGCGTGGCCTTGACGGACGCGCGCGCGACGGCGTGCGAGATTGTTGCGAACTCCACTGCACCGGGGTCGGTGCCGGTTGAACGGGCCTGGGTGGTGGAGCCCGGTTGGGCCGATGGTGAGCCTGTCCCGGAGGGATCGTGGGTCCGTCCTCTGTCTGAGGCGGAAGCCTGCGCCTCCTACGATCCACGGGATGCGGACGGTCGCGCGTTCGCTACGGCCTTCTGGCTGGGTGATGAGCCGTGTGAGTCGGATGATGAGCGGCTGGTCGGGCCGTTCGAGCGGTGACCTAGGAGGTCGGTAGAGGGCCCCGCACCTCATGGTGCGGGGCCCGTTGCTGTCTGGCCGTGCCTTGTTGCCACCCCTGCCGACGCGGCGGCCACCGGCCGACGCCCACCCTCAGCCAGCGCAGCCAGACCATGACCCGACCGCCAGCCGCCACCCACCCCACCCACACTCCATCAACGCTCATCAACACCAGGTACAGAAAAGGGGGCACAGCCGAGGGGAAGTCAGCGTAGTGCGCCCTCGAAAAAGGCCAACTGACCTGCGGTAACAACGAGGCCCAGCCCGGAGTAGTGCAACAGATGTCGCAACAGGTGTTGCAACAGAAGACGCAACGGAAGTCGCAACAGATATTGCCGCTCGCGTGTGTTGGGAATGGACCTCCCCCACTGTAGGGAGTATAGTTAGTCATGTCGGAATGGAGTGGGCGGCAACCCTCCCATACCGGCGGACCAGCCCACCAACAGCGGAACGGCCGGAGGCCGGCCTTTGCGCGCACCTGCCCGAGGAGCCCCATTGCAGACGATCGAAGTCGACCCGGAACGGGAGTACACCAACATCGAGCGCGCCCGACGCGGCGCCTCCCTCTTGGAAGTCTTCCGCCAGCAGTCGCAGTGCGTGCCGCCGATCACGTGTGAAGGGCTGGCAGGGCTGGCCCGGTTCGCGGTCGAGGCGTACGCGACCGCTCGGCAGATTCCCGGACCGAACGAGGCCGCGCTGTTGAGCGATGTCGCGGCCTACGTGCTGCACCACATGGACGGAGCAGTGTCGGCGCCCGGTTTGATCGTTGCTGCACTGCACCTGTTCGACGTGCAGACCGGGCAGCGCACGCCGGACGTGATCCTTCCGTCCGGGAGCGAGCCCGCTGACGCGGTCGCGTTCCTGACCGCCCTGGGCTATGCCGCCGTAGCTCTGGACGTCGAGCCTCAGGACGCGCTGTACGACGCGCTCCGGGCCTTCAGTGCCGAGGCCGAGGAAGAGCGATTCGAGCGCGCGGCTCAGGCCCGTACCGAGCGCCTGAGCGCCTAGAACGGCAACCGGCCGGTGTCGGCGGGTACTGCCCGCCGACACCGGCCCCACGAGGGGAGTTGTCTTGTTCCACATCGAGTACACGGACCCGGTTCCGGGATCGTTCGAGATCGCGAACGCTGCCATGCATTCACTGGTCGCCGGGTTGGGACCGGGCACGCATCACCTGGTGTGCGCCGGAGGACCGGACGCCAGTGATGGGCTGGGCCGCTGCGTCGATGTCGCGTGCGCACCCGATGGCACGGTCACCGCAGACCCGGCCCAGATCCTGGTGTTCTGCATCAGCCTGGCCGCCATCCTTGCTCCGGACCGGCCCGGCGGAGTAGTGGCCCGCACCTACGGCGCCGACGGCCGGGAAGTCGTGCGCGGTTGGGTGCACACGGGCCGATGGCTGGCCCCGCTCACCGCCACCGAGGTATTCGCCGCCTACTGCCTTGGACCTATTCCCATGGCGCCGGAATGGAACGTGGATTATCTGGCCGGTACGCCCCTGGAAAACCCCTGGTTTTCCAGCACGTGCGGAGAAGCCCTGAAATGAACGAAAGGGTGGGGCCGGTCAATTCTGGCCGGCCCCACCCCCGGCGGAAAGGACGTGCGGAATGCAGTTTTACCCCGACTATCCGACCCTGGAACCGCGCGGAGGGCGCACCCACTACGGAGTCATCGCCGTCTTCTCCAACGGAAAAGACGCTCTCATAGCCGAGATCCAGGGCGATGCAGACGAAGCGGGCAGGGTCGCTCTGTCTGCGTGGCGCCGATACCACGGGAGCGCCCGGGTAGAGATCCTGTGCGATGGGTGTTCCTGGGCCTACGTGACCGTCGACCGGCGCACGCACGAGAAGGAACCGTTCCTGTGTCAGGCCGGTTTCTGCCAACACCACTTGTGCGGGCAGATCCCTCCGGAGGAGTGCTACTGCCTGGAGGGCGCGTGAGGCGTGCCGGTTTCGATGAAGTGCCTGGTCACTGGCCCCCGTTGGGTTGACCGACACCCAGCATGGGAGTATGATTACAAACGTTGGATCGGGCGGTAACCCGGACCGACACCAACCCACCAACCGGGGGCCCGGACCATCGGGCCCCACCCCAGGGAGTCACCTTGACGGACGATCAGACCACCCACACCGGCCCGCAGCGGCCCACACCCGCGCAGTCGAGCCTTCCGGCCGAACAGCACCGCAAGCGGCGCGGGCACGACTTCTACCCGTCGCCGCAGGCGCTCGCCGCGATCCCCGCCCTGTACGCGACCGAGGACATCGCCCCGGCGGACAAGATCGTTCATGTGCACTACTTCACGGGCGCAGCCGACTGGTACATCACCGAACTGGACCCGATCTCCGGCATCGCGTTCGGATGGGCCCACCTGGCGGAGGGCGAGTGGGGGTACATCTCCCTCCCTGAACTGGAGGAGGTCAACTCCGGTTTGACCATCGTCGAGCGAGACCTGTACTTCAAGCCGACCCGGGTCGGCGACATCCCCGGCATCCGCCACTGAACCCCAGGGTGGGGCCCCAGCCCGGGGCCCCACCCGCACCCCGCCCCGTCACGCCCGGCAAGGCGCGGCAGGCACCCCAACCCACCACGAAGGAACATCACCATGAGCGAGACGCTCGCCCTGTCTGCGATCACGGCGCACATTGCCGCGCACGCCAGCGAATCCGATCTTGACCGCATTGTCGCTGTGGTCGTGGAGCGCCGTAAGGCGCTCGCGACGATGGCAGCCGCCGCCGTGACCGTGGGCGCGAAGGTCGAGATCGTCAACCTTCGGCCCGCCGACTACAAGGGCAAGCGGGGCACCGTCGCGTCGATCGAGGGCAAGCGCGCCACGATCACCTTCGACGGGCAGTCCACCAAGGACCTGCGGTGGGCGCGTAGCTCGAAGATCCACGTTCCCGAAGGCGTGACCCAGTGGACGCCCACGTCACTGTTCCCGCTCACCTGCCTGCGGCTGGTCTGACCCAGCCGGACCCGATGCGGTCCGGGCGCATGCGCCCGGACCGCATCACCAGCCCAGACCCCAACCCGCCCCCCAGGAGGACATCCGTGGCCGCTGAGAACCCCGCAGCTCCCCGCACCTACAGCCCCGCCGCCGAAGCCCAGATCCGGTCCGATGCCGAGGTATGGATGCACGGCAACGTCGAAGCCAACCGCGAACTGTTCGACAGCCACCGCGACTATGCGCGCCTGCTGACCCCGGAGCGCCGCATCACCGAGGCCGCCGACGCGTGGCACGCCAACAACCTCCTGAAGCGAACGGCGATCCACGAGGTCATGCGCGAACTCGGCGAACGCTGAACCCCCGCACACCACGAGCCCGCCGGCCCCGGGGCGGCAACCCCGGGGCCGGCCCGGCCGACCAACCCACCACGGAAGGCACCGCCATGACCCAGACCACCGCCGAGAAGACGGACACCCCCGCGGAACCGAAGGCCGCACCGCCGCTCCCCGCCGCACGGTTCCGCGCCAGTCACCGCGAACTGACCGACGCCCTGAACCTCGCCGCCCTGGCCGTGCCCAGCCGACCCCCCGTGCCCGTCATGCGCGGGATCACCGCCCACGCCCGGGGCCGGTCCGTCACCATCAGCGCCTACGACTACCAGGTCGCCGTATCAGTCACCGTCCCGGCCGAGCCGGGCAGCACCGGGCGCAGCCTGTTGGACCACGAGGAGTTGACCAAGGTCCTGGCCGCCGCCGTAGCGGGCGAGACGAAGGCCGACGCCCAGCGCATGAGTGTCGCGTTCGACGCCGAGCAGTTGTCCACGCCGGATGTGTCGGTCCCCCTCACGGCCCTGTCGTTGGAGGACTACCCGCCGCTTCCGGAACCGGTCGCGCCCCGGGCGACCCTGGACGCGCCGGAGTTCTTCCGCCAGCTTGCCCGAGTGCTGCCCGCAGCGGGCAAGGACGACACTCTTCCAGTCCTCACGTGTGTACAGATGAAGCTCACCGCAGACACCCTGACCCTGTACGCCACCGACCGCTACCGGCTGACCGAGGCGCAGGTATCCGCCGAGCCGTGGGACGAGGCCGACGCAGCTACCGCCGCGACGTCGGTTCCCGCCGAGGCGCTGCGTACCATCGCCAAGCGTCTGGGCACGTACACCGGGCCGGTGTCGATCGGGATCCGCGACGGCAACGACGGAGCCATCACGTTCCGGATCGGTTCGGCGGAACTGACACTGCGCACGGTGAGCGCCGACGACTTCCCCCACCTCCAGAAACTGATCCCCACCACCGCCGACACCGACACCGCGATCACCGTCACCCGCGCCTCGCTGATCAAGGCTGCGAAGAAGGCGCATGCCCTGCTCAAGGCCAAGGGCATGGCGGGCGGACACGCGCTGTTCCAGTGGGATGCCGCCGCCGCGATGACCCTCGCCCCCGGCATCGGCAGCGAGGAACAGGACAAGGTGCGCGGCGCGGCAGTGACCTCCAGCGTCGCCCGGGGAGACGCCGCCCCGCTGCAAGGCCAGAGCATGGCGATGAACGCCGCCTTCCTCCTGGTCGCCCTGGACGCGTTCACCAGCGACACCGTGACCATCCACCTGCCCCGGGCCCAGGGCAGGCAGTACTTCGGTCGGGTGCTGTTCACCGAAGGCCCGGACATCGCAGGCAACCGCTACCGGCACGTCGTGATGAGCGTCCGACTGGAGGAGCCCGCCGAGCAGTAGACCGCCGGCCTGGGGGCCGGGCGCAGTGCTCCGCCCGGCCCCAACCGGCCCCAGCAGTACCGGCGGAGGGGTTGCACATCCAAGGATTGAGAGTAGAATTACTACTGTAGATACGGGCGGCAACCCGGACCCCGACCCACCAAGGAGCCCCGCAATGACCGTCATCGAGCAGGAGCCCCGCTCCACCACCGTCCACGTAATGGTGCGCAACGACCCCACCGTGGACGCCCGGCACCGGATCACCGAGTTCACCGCGGACAAAGCCGCCGAGTGGGCACGCCTGTACGGGCCCGCGAACGCCGACCTGACCCAACCCGCCACGCTGTCCGCGCCATACGGCGAGAACGGCCCACTGCGCCCGTTCGGGACCCTGATCCCCATCGTCCTGGAGTGGAAGCACCGCACGCGGGTGGAAGCCGCCGCGATGTGCGCGGACCAGGCCGAGGGCGAATGGCTGTACACCCCGTTCACCAGCGCCCAGTACATGACCTCCATCCCTCTCGCCGCTCTGGCCCACGAGATCATCGAGGTGCTCGCGGGCGAGGACGAACCGACCGCCACCGCACCCGGAGTCATCGCCACCTGCCTCAACGACGGTAGGCCATGGCTGTTCTACAGCCCCGACTTCCCCCCGCAGACCTGAGACAGCCCACCGGTACAACCGCGCCGGTCCGGACGGCAATCCGAACCGGCGCGCCCCAGCCCACCACAGCGCATCGGCGAACCAATGGAGGAACCATGTACCTCGTTGAAGGCAAGCCCAGGACCATCACCGGCACGGACGGCATCACCCGCCAGGAGACGCCCCCACCATGACCTTCCACACCGCAGTCGCCATGTTCCGATGGGCGGTCCGCAGCGGAGAGATCAGCTATACCAGGCTCCAGAACAACGGGAGCCGGTCGACGCGTATCAAGGATGTGTTCCTTGGCTGCCCCGCCGACAGTGCGCCGGTCCGCACCTACTGGACGTTCGACACCATGGGCAAGTACCGGTGGACCGCCGACCACTGGGACGCGATGTACGCCGCCCAGCAGCGCATCCGGGCACTCTGGCACTACATCAGCGAAGTCCTGCCCGAGTGGCAGGAGGAGCGGACCGTCCACTACGCCGACAACTCCATCGTGCGCTACGACGTCGACCGCAACGGCAACCGGCGCACCATCACCCTGACCGGCCCCAGCGGAGACCTCTGCTTCTGACAAGTGAGTGCCGGTCCGGGCGGCAACCCGTACCGGCACGCCCCACCCTCCACCCAGCCCACCATCAGGGAGTCGGCATGCCCGCGAACACCGACCGCTGGACCGCATCGACCGTCACCGACCAGGGCCCGCGCCGTGTCATGGCCGACGCCGCCCACGATGCCCGCGACCGGGCCACGGGGCGCCGCGCGTGGGCTGTGGCCGACGGCATCGGCGACGAGTACGAAGCCGGGTACGCCGCAGAGCTGGCCGTGCGGACCGCCGCCCGGGCCGCCCTGCGCGGGGGCGCCGCCGCGGGCATCACCGCCGCACGGGCCGCCTTGCAGTACGAGTACGACGGCGCGCCGCGCGGGCAGGAAGGCGACTGCGTGATGGTCACCGCCGTCCCCATGCCCGCACGAGTCGGGGGCGGCTGGGACATCGCGTGGGTCGGCGACTGCCGCGCCTACGCCATCCAGGGCGGCATCCTGCGCCAGCTCACCGAGGACCACACCGAGGGCGAGACGATGCGCCGCCACCCGGACCCCTACTGGCAAGACCTCGCCTACTGCTTCGACCACATCGTCACCCGCAGCGTGCTGCGCCCCACTCCGATCGCCTCCATCCGGATCACCGGGCCCACGCAAGGGATCCTGCTGTGCACCGACGGCATGTCCAAGGTTCTGGATATCGAGGCCATCGCCGCACATCTCACCGTTGCCGTCCCGCTGCGGGCCGCCCGAGCCCTGGTCGCTGACACCCGCGCGCAACCCCGCGCCCGCGACAACATCGCCGCCACCGTCATCCAACCGCGCACCCGATGAACCGGACCCTTTGACGAGGAGAACTCCCATGGCTCGCACACCCAGAACACCGCCGCCCGGACGTCCGGCCGGCCCGCGCCCCCGCACCAACCGCGCCACCTTGAACGCCGCTACCGCCGTCCTGGAGGCCAGCGGCTGGACCCTGGATACCCACTACCGGTTGCGACGGACCGAGGTCAGCCGGGACGAAGTGCTGATAGCCCCCATCGTGGGAGGCGTCGACGCCGCCCCCGGAGGCCCGAGCGCCGAATGGCGAGACCAGGACCACAAGCGGGAATGGTTCGCCGCCGCCTACCGACTGCGTGACGTCATGACCGACGCCGGATGGACCGCGCTCGGCGGAACAGACGTGGGAACCTACTACCGCCGCCCTGCAGGCGACCCCGACCCGGCCCCTGCCGTCCTGGCGTCAGCCCCGCCGGGCGCGCCCGTCCGACTACTGGCGATCGTCGCCGATCTAGGCGTAGGCGAGGGCGACCTGGACGCAGCCGTCGACGAGGCGGTACACGAAGAGGCCGCCCAGGAGTACAACAACGGTGCCCACCCCGAGTTGGACGAGCAGGCCGCGCACGAGGCGGTGCACGCTGCCGCCGACGCCCGCGCGAGCGCCATCAACAACAAAGGGCCAGCCGCCCAACTGGCTTTCCTGTACCAGGGATGCGTGAGCGAGGCCGCATTCCGATCCCTGCTGAGCGACCTGAAGCATTGACCCCACCACCGCAAGAGTGTAGAATTACTATCGTTTGTTAGGGCGGCAACCCGAAGCCAACGATCCGACCCACCACACACCGGGAGTACTCCGTGAGCAACGACACCACCACGACCGCGCCGCCGGACCCCGACACCGGCCCCACGCCTACCGGGGGCGTGCCCATGCCGGTGAGCCGACTCGTGCCCAACCCGCGCAACGTGCGCTCGAACATGCACCTGACGGACTACTACCTCCGGCGGATCAAGGCCAACGGGGTCAAGGTCCCCGTGGTCGCCGTCGCCCAAGGCGACGGAACGTTCATGGTGACCATGGGTCACCGCCGCCTGGCCGCCGCCAAAATGGTCGGTCTGGAGGAGATCCCCGTCTACGTCGTGGAAGGCGACGGGCGCGAGGCGGGCGAGGACTTCATCGAGCAGCTGGTGGAGAACGACGCCGACGGCCGGGAGCCCCTGTCGGAGCTGGAGCAGGCCGACGCCCTGTTCGGGGCCGCCGAGGCCGGTATGGACCTCGCGACCGTCGCCACCCGCACCGGCAAGACCAAAGCCGCCGTCGAGCAGGCCGTCACCACCGCCCGCACGGTCGGGCCCGGCACACGGCGCGCCCTGGCGCAGGCCGACGACTACGAGTGGACCACCGAGGTCCTGTCGGTCCTGGGAGAGTTCGACGACGACCCCGACGCGGTCGAGCGGCTCATCACCGCGCACACCGCCGGCTACTTCGCCCACCAGGTCACCCGCGAGGAGAACGACCGCGCCGACGCCCGCGCCCGCGACCAGCGGCGCAGCGAGTTGCAGGCTGCCGGGGTCCGCCTGTTGGAGGACCCGGACGATCTTGGCGACGCCGCCCAGTGGCTGGCGGACCTGGTCGACGCGCAGGGCGAACCGCTGGACGAGGACACCCACACCGCCTGCCCCGGACATGTCGTGACCTGGGACGAGGACGCGTCCGAGCCGGAGGCCATCCTCACCTACTGCCTCGACCCGCAGGCCCACGACCACCACGACCCCGCGGAGTTCGCGCCGGAGTCGGACCCCGAGTCCACCGCCGACGACGTCCCGTCCACGCCGACCACCGCCGCGCCCGGCACGAAGGACGAGGGTCTGCCGCACAAGGTGAAGATCGAGGGCAACAAGGCGTGGCGGGCGGCGCTGGCCACCCGTCGGGATTGGCTGCGGAGCGAGCTGCTGGGCCGCAAGACGGCCCCGAAGCCGATGCAGCGGTTCCTTACCGAGCAGTGGTTGATCTGCCCCAAGCCGCTCCAGATGTGGACCGGTGAGGTCAGCCGGACCGCGATCCTGGCCGAGCTGCTGGGCCAGGACAAGCAGGCCGAGGCCGCGCAGCGCGCCGGATGGGTTCCGGCGGCCGCGACCCCGGGCCGCATGGTGCTGACCGGTTTCGCGATCTTCGCGGCGTGCTTCGAGAAGCGCATCACCGAGTCCCAGACCTGGCGCCACGACGAGCCCCAGTTCGACACCGAGGACATCCGCGCCGATGCCCGCACCTACCTGGCGTTCCTGGGCTCGATCGGTTATCCGCTGTCCCCGATCGAGCAGGCTGTCATCTCCGGCGAGCCCTACACCCCGCCGAGCGCCCCGCAGCGGAGCGAGGACGAAGGCGACGAAGGCAAGGACGACGCGGCCGAGGGCGACAGCGCCCCCGACGCCGCCTGACACACCCGCGACCGGCCCCCCGCCTCCGGGGGGCCGGCCCGGGCCACCGGCCCGCCACGCCCCGCCCCCACCTCTGTCGTCTCCCTGGGAGGCTCACTGTGAATTCAGACCGCGCCACCATCAGCGAGCGTGCCGCCCGCGCCGCGCTCGCCCGCTTCCGCACCCCCGAACAGGTCGCCGCCGACCTGGCCCAGGTCGGCCCCGTGGCCCTGTGGGAGCAGCTGGCCCGCGCCGACCACACCGGCCAGCTCTCCGGCTACGACCCCGAAAGCCAGCTCACCGCCGCGCAGCTCACCGCCCCGTTCCTCATCCCGAGGGCGACGCCAACTGGCCCGCTGCCCTGGAGGATCTCGGCGACGTGACGCCGCTGGGGGTATGGGTGCGCGGAGCAGACCGCCTGCCCGCGCTGCTGAAGCGGACCGTCACGGTCACGGGCAACCGGCACACCACCAGCCCCGGCAAGCAGCGCGCCGCGCTCCTGGCCGGTGAACTGGCCCGCGCCGGGCACACCGTCACCGCCACCACCGCGTACGGGATCGACGCCGCCGCCCACACCGGCGCGTACATCGCCTCAGCACCCTCCCTCGCCGTCCTGCCCTGCGGACTCGACCAGTGCCACCCCGCCGACACCGCCGATGTAGTGCGCAACGCCCTGGGCGAGGGCGGAGCCGCCCTCAGCGCCCAGCACCCCGGCACGCCCGCCAGCCGCCACACCCTGCGCACCGCCGCACAGCTCCTCGCCGCCCTGGCACGCGCCGTCGTCCTGGTCGAGGCCGCCATCCGCTGCCCCGCGATGGAAACCGCCGCCATCGCCCACCTCCTGCAACGACCGCTCTTCGCCCTGCAACCCGAAGACAACAACGACCCCGCCACCGCCGGGGGACGCCGACTCCTGGCCAAGGGCCGCGCACGGCCCATCACCCCCACCGACGCCGTCATGACGCTGGCCTGACACCCCTGGGTCCGGCCGGACAACGCACCGCCGTCCGGCCGGCCCCGGCCCACGCCGCTCCACCACCACGAAGGGACAACCCTGATGCGCGTCTCCGACAGAAGCCGCAATCGCTTCCACCGCATGGCCCGCTTCTGGCCCATCGACCGGGCCGAGTCCGGCACCCTGCCCGCCCTCCACGTCGCCGGCGCCATGGTGTTCGTCTACATCAGCCCCGACCGCACCGAACTGTGCGTCAGCGTCGACCTCGACACCATTCACCACACCCTGCTGCGCCCCGGCCCCAACGGCACCGTGCCCCTGCGTATCACCGTCGCAGACGAAACCGTCTACCTCGCATGAACTCCCGACATCGTCAGACACGGGCCGCGGCACCATCGCGCACCATCCCGCCCCCGAACGCTCAACCCTCAACCACTGAAGGGGATTGACCAGCAGACGATGGGGAGTACAATTACTAATGTTGGGTCGGGCGGCAACTCGATCCACCTACCGACCCACCATCCGGAGGAACTTCCGTGATCACCATCCGACACACCCGCGCAGCAGGAACCCTGATCGAAGGCAGCGCCAAGGGCGACGGCGTCTACGAGATCGTCCGCCCCCACGGCTTCCACTACTTCCCCTCGCTTCAGCAGATCGGGATCCGCCGCTCCCGCGACCGCGCCGCCAAGAAGTGGGAGATCAACGCAGCCACCAACGCGCTGCGGGCTGCCGGATTCGAGGTCGAGATCGTCATCGACGAGGACGACCGCCGCACCTTCGCCGAGGCCGAGCAGGACCGCTATGACCGCGCCGAGGACCGTACCGAGCGCCTTCAGGAGCGAGCCGGCCACGCCGCCGACACCAGCCAGGCACTGCGGGACGCGGCGAAGCGGCGGTGGGATGCGATCCCGTCCGGTCAGCCGATCCTGGTCGGCCACCACTCCGAAGGCAGGGACCGCAGGTTCCGGGATCGCACGCACCGGATGGAAGGCAAGGCCATCGCCGAGGGCGAGCGCGCGGCCTACCTGGCCGGCCGTGCGGACAGCGCCGCGCACTTCCAGCAGTACCGCCGCAACCCCGGTGTGACGCTGCGCCGTATCGCGAAGCTGGAGGCGCAGCTGCGGCGGATCCACAAGTGGCTGGACGGCAAGTCCGCGGGCGGCTACACCCGGGCACTGACCCCGGAGGGGACGGCGGAGCTGCACCGTGAGGAGGCGGAGACGTCCGAGGAACTGACGTACTGGCGCACCGTCATCGCCCAGGCCGAGGCCGACGGATTCAAGGTCTGGGGCAATGCCGATTTCACCAAGGGTGACTTCGCTCTGTCGCGCGGGCCGCTGGTACGAGGTCCTGCGTGTCAATGCCAAGTCCCTGACCGTGCCCGGCGGACCGGACATCCAGCGCGTGATCAGCACCCAGACCCGCGCCTACAGCTGGAACGACCTGCTGCCCTACGACGGCGTCACCGGCCGCCGCACCGCCGACGAGATGCGCGCCACCCTCGCCAAGTTCACCGACAACCCACAGCCGTAGCCGCTGGGTTGTCACCACAGCTCCCGCCGTCCCGGCGCGCCCTGCATGCCCGGGGCGGCGGGGATCCCGCCCCTAGCCACTCGGACCCCTGCCCGGCCGATCGAAGGAAGCTCCGCCGTGACCTCCAGCACCAGCAAGGCCCGCAACGGGACGTGGCTGGCCATGGTCGGCGCCGTCCACTGGAAGATGCTCGCCGATCTCCTCGGCCTCGCCGACGGCACGGCCCACAACTGGCACAAGCTCAACGGGGGAGACCGCGCCAGCTACGTCGCCAGCCACCTCCGAGCAGCACAAGCCCCGACGAGCCCCGAATAGCCCTACTACTGGCAGTCACCTGGCACGCCCACGCCAACACGAGGCCGGCGCTCACCGGCCACCTCTTGGCCTTCTTCGATGCCAATGCCTCCACCGTGGCCGCTCTCCTACACGTAGCCGCACCGAGCACCCTCCAACTACTGGGCCCGAGCTCAGCGCCCGCCGCCGTCCGGTTCCCTTCCTTCCACCACCTCCCACGGCTTGGCGATCGTGCCGTCGGGCTCCCAGCCGTACCGCGTCAGTCTGGCCGCCTCCTCTGCCCGGCCCATCTCTTCCAACAGCTCCGCCGTCGACCGCAGGGCATTGCGGTCCCCGGCGTCAGCGGCGCGCCGGTACCAGACCAGCGTCTCCGCCCGACGCCCGACGTGCCGCAGCATCGACGCCGCCTTGCCCAACTCGCCAGGGTCCTTTGGCGCTGCACGCACGTACCAGGTGAGGGCCTCCTCCACCCGGCCCGCCTCCTGCAGGATCCTCGCCACGTGCAATGGGGCGTAGGTGGCTCCCGCATCGGCGGCACGCTCGTACCAGGTGAGCGCCTCCGCCTCCTGCCCCGCCCGCTTCAGCATTTCCGCACCCCACATCAGGGCGAGCTCGTCGCCCGCCCTGGCCGCGAGGTCGTAGTGGGTGAGCGCATCCGCTTCCTGCCCCGCCCGCTTCAGGATCACCGCGATCTCCCGCAGGGCCCCCGCATCGTCGGCGTCGGCCCGCTCCCGCAGCCAAGCGAGTGCCGCCTCGTCCCGGCCCCCTTCCGTCAGCAGCGAGGCCGCCGCGCCCAGCGCCATGGTGTCCCCCGCGTCGGCGCGCTCGCCGAGCCACGCGAGCGCCGCCTCCGTGCCCTGCGACTCCTCCATCAACTCCGCCGCGCGGCCGAGGAAAAGGAAACCGCCGACCACGTCGACGGCCCGCAGGTACCAGCCGAGCGCCTCCTCTCGCTGGCCCGCCGCATCCAGCCTGCGGGCAACCCACTGCAAGGAGCCAGAGTCGCCCTGCTCGAAGGACTTCTGGTACCAGGGCAGCGCTTCGTTCATCCGGCCCAGCTTCTCCAGAGTCTGGGCGATGTGCAGCGCCAACGGAGCACCGGCCTCGGCATCACGCAGGAACCAGACGAGCGCTTCCTCCAACCGTCCTTCCTCCTTCAGCATCCTGGCCGTGGCACGCACTGCGGCGAGGCTTCCGGCGTCGACGGCACCCCGCAGCCAGGCGAGCGCCGCGTTGACCCCCCGCGCCTCCCGCAGGATCCGCGCCTCGGTGTAGACGGCTTCGGCGTCATCGGCCGCAACAGCACGGCGGTGCCAGGTGCGCCACTCCTCCGTCCGGCCCGCGTCTTTGAGTAGGGCGAACCCCAGCCGCCATTCCTCGTGCCTGCCGGTGCCATCGCCGTCCGCGGCGGCGGCGTAGAGGCGCATCGCGATCCGCAGCAGGCCCCGGACCCGGGCAGCGGTCGCAAGGCGGCCACGGTCGCCCGGGGCGGCGTGCCGGACGAGTGCGTCCCACGCCGCGGCGGGTACGCGGTCGCCGTGTCGGCGCTGTCGGCCGTGCTGTTCGAGGTAGTCTGCCAGGCGGTAGGCCGGCTGGTCGGATTCCGACCGATGACCGGCCCGGGGGCGGATCCGGGTGAGTGGGCCCCGGGTACCGCGCAGCGGCATGGCCGTGTAGGCGAGGGCGCGTTCCAGCCAGTCGTCGTCAAGCAGGTCCCACTCGATGTCGGTGAGGTAGCCCTCGGTGCTGGCCTCCAGCAGGGTCTGCGGAAGCGCGAGACCGTGGCCCAGCCGTCGAGCGTCCATAGCGGCCTCGATCAGCGCCCGCGCCGCTGGCGGCGCCGCACGATAGCGTTCGATCAGGGCGGGTGCGCCCGCGAGGTACTGCGTGATCTGCCCTTGTTCGGCGTGCTGGAGGGCTTCCGCCAGGCGGCAATCGCCGGCGGCCGAGGAGCGGGCCGCCGTCAGGTCCTCACTGGTGAACACGCTGGGGACGGCGATGCTCCGGTTCTTAACCAGCTGGCGGGCCTGCGCGTGAGGGTCCGGGCCCCGACTCGACTCGGAGGTGAGGGCGGCCCAGTGCTCGGGCCAGATGGTGCCCAGGATCAGAACCGGGCCCCTGTCGGGCGCGTTGAGCAGGGCACGAAGTTTGCTGGCGACCTGCGCGCCGTGCTCCGGGTCGAGCAGGTAGTGCTGGGCCTCGTTCAGCCACACCACGGTCTGCGGCGCCACCCGGTCCAGCTGTCCGATCAGGGCCGACGCGCGGTCGGGCTCGACTGGGTGCCACAGTCGCCAGCCGTCCGGCAGCCGCCGGACCGCCTCCCAGCAGGCCCGGGTCTTGCCCGTCGATGAACCGCCGACCAGCACCGCGATGTCGCTTCGCCCGCCCGCCACCACGGCGGCGACCACCTCGGCCAGCTCCGCGTCGAACCCCCGGGCGACGTAGGCGGGCAACGCGCCGAGCTCGGTGCCGGCGGCCGCTGGGGACAGCGCCGGGTGCACCTCAAGGTCGTCGAGGACGAGCCGGTCATCGTACTCGCCGATCGGGCGGCCCGCGGGGACGCGCATCAGCGCCTCAACCCACAGCGCGCGCACCCGTGCGGCCACGTCGTCCTCGTCCCACCTGGCCCGGCGTGCCAGCACGACTGCGACTGCGACCGCGTCCGGCTGGCCGGGCGGCAGGGTGGGCGAACTGATACAGCGTCCGATGGTGTCCCGGCTCGGCGCACCTGACAGTTCGTCGTCCTCGGCGACGTCCGCGGCCATCTCGTCGAGGCTGGGCGCGCCCGCCGCCGCGTATAGCTCGTATAGCAGGTCCTTCAGGTTCCGCAACGGACCCGGTGCCGGCAGCGCCCGTTCCAGCGTCCTCGGCCGCCGGACCGGGCGGCCCCCCTTGTCGCGACTCATCGCATCATCCTGCCCGACGGGGGACCACGGCGGGGCCCGTTCCGGGTCGCTGCCGATTCGGTCAGAGTTGCTTGTCGCAACTGGGAGTTGATCTTCCTTCGGGCCGCAGTGTGGTGCCCAAGCCGGCGCCGGCCGCCTGCCCGGCCTCGGGGACACCGGCCGTTCGAAGGAGAAGAACATGACGACGCCCAGCCACACCCCGCCGAACCAGCCCGATCCGGCGCCGTTCATGACGGTGCATACCGCCCTCATCCTCCTCGCTGCGGCCTTCATCGGCTCGGTGGTCGGGGGCCTGACCTTCCTCGGCGGCGGGCCCGTCGCCGGCGCGGTCCTCGCCGGGCAAACCGGCTTCGGGGCGAGCATTCCGGTGCTGCGATCCCTGATCCGCTGAGGCATGACCGACCCGGCTGAAGTCCTGCGGGCAGCGCACGTGCACGATGGCCGAGTCCCTGACGGACGCGGCTTCCCGGGTTCCGGTCCGACAGCGGGACCCGTGCGCCTGCGCCGACTTCGGCACTTCCGTACAGGCGCCCAGGGACGGTCCCGCGGCCGGTTTGGTCAGGTTGGGAGACCATGTGGCCGAATGACGAACTATCACCGGCTGTGTCCACGACGCGAGGGCACTCGGTAAGATCGAGTATTGCTCAGCGCCAGCACTGTGAGGGCTGCATCAGCGGCGTCGCAGTGAATAGTTCCCTCCGCCTCCGCTTATTCCAGTAGATTCGCAGTTCTCATCTTGGCAAGAAGTGCGTTGAACTCTTCCCTCAGCCCGGCAATGTCCGTCGCTGCCGAGTCCGGCTGACCTTTCGCGCGCTGAGGAAGCGGTTCAATGATCCATGCATTTGCGGGAACATCCAAGTCATAGAGCGTCTGCCATTTTAGGTGGTTGTCGGAAGTCACGCCTCCAACCGACTTGCTCCAGTCCGGCTCGCGCTCACCGGAGACCTTCTGCAGCGGGTAAGACGGGCCACCGATGTAGGCGGTCAGCCGATACAGGTGGCCTCTGCCATTAGGTTGCGCCGGCCTGACAACTTCCCCGATGCGGTAGTGCTTATTGGGAACCCAGTCAGAGCCATCAGCCTTTGGCCGCCTTCCACACAGGGCCTTCACTGCCCACCCGATTCCACCTTGGCGCTCCTCCGTTGGTCTTCCGGTGGCATTGAGAAGCAGATCACCCGGGCTGTAGAAATCGACGCTCCTGTCGCTATGCGGCACTTTGAAGGGAGATTCGTTATAGACAACACCGATTCGCCGCTCGCCGAAGTAGTAGTCGCCAATCCAGGAATCCGGAAGCAGCAGCGTACCAGGAACCGGCCCGTTTTCGTACGAGTTCTGATAGTACGTGTGGCGATCCGTCCCGCTCGTGAGGGACGTTTCAATCCTGCCCTTGACCTCAGCAGTGGGCGAGACTTGGGTACGGAAGAAGGGATTCTGATCTGCTATATCCGGCTTGTCATAGCCGTAATCCTGAATGATCGTAGAATCCACATAACTTCCGAGGTAATTGAACGCTGAGACTGGATGCTCATATTTACCCTCACAGCTCCATATCAAACCCTCGAACTCTTCCACCGTCTCCCCGACCTTTTCCGGCCACCTTTTAGGCGGACTCTCGACGGGACTGCGATGTTCTCCATAAGTGCGCCCGGCGTGAATTGCTCTATATTTGAATCCGTTCCCGGGCGTCTGCAGCTCGCCCTTGTCGATATGAATTCCGAGCCCCGCACCCGTGCCTGGATACAGGTGCACTTCAGAATAGTGGTTTCTCACACGGAGGCTAGAAGGTCCACTACTGGCAGGGGCGAAACCCCAATATTTCGAGTCCGGAGTAATGGCTATATCCCCTCCGATGACAGCGATATTGTCATTGCCATTGAACACCGATGGCGCGTCGCCTTCGCCGTAGCAGCCGATGTACGTGGCGAAATTCGGAGCGACGTTATCACAGCTGTAGTTTCGGTGATGGTTTGATGCAGTATGACACGAAACGAAGGTGCAGCCCAAGAATGAATGGTCATTAATTCCATCGCGGCCATTAGTTGAGGCAGAAACGTTCATAATCAGCATGGTATTGGCATCGTTGTTGCCATGGCTGCCGATGTCGAGCCCGTGTTGGCCATTGTTATCGAGAACGCAATCACGTATCTGCGTGAGGTTGGCGTTGGCTTGCCCCAAAGGGCCGTCTACTGATAGTCCGTTACGCCTGAAGCCAGAAACACCCACCGTCTCGATCAATGGGCCGTGCGCCAGAATTCGTACGCCATCCATCTGCGGGGCCTGATAGAAGGCGGGGGCAAATATTCCTTGATCGGGGAACGACTCAAGGGTGAACTGGCGAAGCACAGCATAGTCCGCACGAGCACGAGAGGGCGCTACAGCCGATCCGGAGGTCCAAGCGCCCACCAGGGCAATTGCGCAATAGACGGTCTCCCCTGCGACTGGACCGATAGCGGAGAGGTCGAAATTTCCGGCTTTGACATCTGCGAGTATGCGAGTATTTTCAGTTACGCCAAGGCCGGTTCCCCCTACTCCCTCCAGAATGCAATGGTGCTTGACGACAAGAGGTTTCCTAATCAGATAGTCTCCCGGAGGAAGGTAGACCACTTTGCCCTCGAGCACCGGCTCACCCGCTTCAAATCGCGTTGCGCAGTCCAGGGCAGCTTGGAGCGCGTCCGTGTCGTCGACCTTGCCGTCCCCTGCCGCTCCGAAGTCGAGCACGTTCAGCCGCGTGTCGCGGCGGGGCCGAATTGTCACCGTGCCCGAAGCATCACAGTCACCGATCCAGTTCGGAGCGCTGATGCAGGCTTTATCCTTAGCGCGGACGAGTTTTCCCGCACTGTTGACGCCAACCGCGCCAGGCTTTTCGGAGCCTAGGCCGCTGAGAACACCGCCTATTTGAACGTCGACCTTATTCCCAACACCCACCGTCTGCAGAGCAACCCCAAAGAACGGAAGGGTATGCACCGTCCCGCCTTCGGAGGTGCTCTGGACGGCAGGGGTGACGGTGCGCGATCCTGTGGTGCGGACCGCCTGGCCAGCTGTGATGGAGCGTTCGGCTTGCATGGTGACGGTGGTGACGGTGTCCATCAGAACGTCTCTTCCATCGAGGCTTAGTCGGTCGGACGGGTCGGCGAGAGAGCGGCTGAAGCGCGCGACCACCTCGACCTCGGGGGCGAAAATCGGCGCCCTTCGGCAGTACTACGCAACACACCACCGCTCGCACCTCTTGCGCTATCCCCCCATACCTCCACGCTAGGCGTGACCACCAGCCCGCGCATATCGGCAAGGCCTGATGGCCGTCCCGACCGCGGCCACTGCCCGTATTCACGCGCTGAAGGCATTTGGCGGAATCGAGTATTGCTCGCCGCCAGCAGGCCGGCTACCGCAACGTGCCTGACCAACCGGGACCGGCACGTCGACGAATGGCTCCCCATCCGCGACTGGACCATTCTGACCGTCCGGGAGTTCTGCGACGCCTCGGGCATCGCCCGCCACTGGACCTACGACTCCGAGCCGGGCGCCGCCGATTGGAAGGGCTCCAGTCGCTGCAGCTGCTCCCTGTGCATCCTGGCCAACCGCCAGGACCTGGTCCTAGCGGTACGCCGCCGCCCGCGCCTGACGGCCCTGTACGCAGAGGTCGAACGGGTCCGCGGGCATCGGTTCCGCGCCGATCTGTCCATTGCCCAGCTCGCCCAGCGCCCCGGCGGGCCGACTCCCGGCATCATCCTCACCGAGGACGGTCCCGCCTTCGACGCCCTGGAAAGTGCCGTGCGCGCAGCGCTGGCCCAGCCGGCTCGCCGCAGCTCAGCAACTGACCCGACCGCGCCGCATCAGCTGGATCTGATGTCCCCAGGGGACTGCGGGAGTTGCGGGCGATAGCGGCGAGGACCTGGTCAAGCTCCTGCGGTACGGGAGGCAGGGGCTTGACCCCTTCCCGCCTAGAGCGTACAATTACTATTGTAGATGGGTTTCCGGCAAGACACCCACTGCGCCCAACCCACCACACCAGGAGCGCTTCATGCCGCTGACCTTGAACGACCTTGACGTCACCGATCTGTTCTGCGGAGCCGGAGGCAGCTCAACCGGACTGGTCGAGGCCGGATACACCCTGCGTCTGGCCGCGAATCACGACCCGGTCAGCATCCGAACCCACATGGCCAACCACCCGATGGCCGAGCACCTGTGCGTAGACCTCAACGCCTATGAGAAGCGCCGGCTGCCCCGCACCCGCATCCTGTGGGGCTCCCCGATCTGCACCGAGATCGCCCCGTGCGGCGGCAAGAAGCGCACCCACGGCCAGCAGGCGATCGACGGCCTAGCGGACGGGGGCGCGAAGCCGGAGACGTTCGAACGCACCCGCGCCACCGCACTGGACATTCTCACCGCCGCCGAGGTGCACCGCTACGACGCGGTGCTGTGCGAGAACGTCATCGAGTTCGCCACCGACTGGGAGCTGTTCGACTGGTGGCTGGGCGGCATGGAGATCCTCGGCTACCACTACCAGATCGTGTGCGCGTCCTCCGCGCACCTGGGCGGCGGCACCAACGTGCTGGCGCCGCAGCTGCGTGACCGGCTGTACATCGTGTTCACCCGCAAGGGCATCCCGCTGCCGGATCTTGAAGTGCGGCCGCAGGCCCGGTGCCCGCAGTGCGGGCCGATCCTGGCCCAGCAGGTCTGGCGCAACCCGCGCCGCCGCAAGGTCGGCAAATGGGGTGTGCAGTACGACTACCGGTGCCCCAACCGGGTCTGCGGTCACCTGATCCTGGATCCCACGGTCCGCCCGGTCGAAGAGATCATCGACTGGGAGCTGCCCGGCACCCGGGTCGGCGACGGCCGCCCCGACCGCCGAAACTTCACGCCCTACGCCGCCTCCACCCGGGCCCGCATCGCCCGCGGGCTGGAGCTCTTCGGCGCCGACCCGCACATCGCGGTACTCCGTCGCAACGGCACCGCCGTTAGCGTCCAAGGCGCCGTCCCCGCCCTGTCCGCGCAGGGCCGCCATCACGCGCTGATCATCCCCAACGGCCGCAAGGGCTCCCCCCGCACCACCGACGAACCACTGAGCACCATCGCCACCAAGCAACACCACTCCCTGGTGCGCCCCGCCGCGACCGTCGACGACTGCACGCTGCGGATGCTGTCCACACGCGAGCTGATGTCCGCCCAACGCTTCCCGAACGACTACGCCGTGCACGGCAACCAGACCGAGCGGATCCTCCAGGCCGGCAACGCCGTCAGCGTCAACGCCGCCCGCTGGCTCGGCGAACGCCTCCTGCCCTGCCTCACCTGAACATCACGCCACCGCTGGTCCCGGGGCGGCAACCCCGGGACCAGCGCCTCCAACCCACCACCACCATCGCGGCCGCCCGCGCCGCCGCCACGGAAGGAGCGCCCACCATGCACCTCGATCCCCGCCGCCCGGCCTTGTGCGTCATACAGGCCACCATCGCCGACGCCGACGGCCACGCAGTGCTGGTCTCGCATTCCATGCCCGCCGCCCCGTTCGGCACCCCGGCCTGGCAGCTGCCCATCCTGGCCGGATACCTCAACCAACTACGCCGCGCCTCCTGCCCACCCACCAGCCAGAACCTCACCGACTACCTCACCACCCGCCGGGCAACCGCCCTGCCCAGCCCGCTGCAGCCCTACCGGCACAACCCCCTGCACGACAACCGCGTCACCTGCCTGCTCGACATCGCGCTGACCCCCAACGGGCCCATGGGCTGGCCCTACGTCAGCCTCGTCGTCATCGAGCAGGAACCCGACCTCGGCCGCTGCGGCTGGTCGCACATCGAGCGCCACCACGGCTACCTGAACGTCATCACCCACACCGCCGACACCATCCGCGAAGAACACCGCCGGATCACCGAACGGCTACGCACCGCCGAGAACGACGGGCTGCGCGCCGTCCAGCGGCTGGCCGCCGACGTCACCAACTGGATCGGCAAGATCCGCACCGCAGCCAAAGCCGATCACACCCTGGCCCGCGCCGCGCAGACCCGCCGGTCCATCACCTCACATCGCTGACCACCGGAGCGCGCCCGCTTCGCCCGTCCGGCAGGCGCGCCCCGGTCTGCCCGTGCCCCGTGGTTCGCCCATCGGAAACTTCCAGGACTTCCGCTGCCTGCCCAGCGCTGGACACCCCACTGGCTCGGGCGGTTTGAGTGGGCCCCACTGGGGCGGCTCCAACTGGCCCCAGTGAAGGATCAATTCGTTGTTCGCGGCGGCTTGAAGTGGGACCACGTGGCGGCTTGACGTGGCCCCGTCCTCGGGTCGTCGGAGCTACTCCTGCTGGGCGGCTTCGCCCAGCATGCTGTCCCTGGGTGGCGACTGTGCTTCGACGATGAGCACCGTCATGCCGGTATCGGTCCAGGTCTCGTGTTCCTCGCCCGCTGCCCAGCAAGCGGCCTGCCCTTGCACCAGGAGCTTGGGTTCGCAGTCGGTGCTGCTGGCCCAACCTTGGCCGTCCGTGACGATGAGGACCTGCGGCACTGGCGCAACGTGCCGTCCGAGACGTCCTCCTGCCGCCAGGTGCATGATGTTCACGGAGGCAGGACCAGCTCCGCCGTGGACACGGACGCGACGGACACCGCTGCTGCCGTAGGCGGTCGTCTCCCTGCCGGCAACCGAGTCGATGTTAAGGATCTTCATGCGTTGATTCTGACGGTGCGCGTGCCGTCCCGGAACCAAGATCCATTCACGCCCTGCATGAGACAGCTCCGCGTACTTCCCGATGGCTACTCGGCTACTTTGAGTTGCTGTTGCGCTTTGCTGTGAGCCAGGCGGAAGGACTCGGTGCCGGTCTCGATCAGGGTGCCGTTGAAGGTGAGACGGTCGACGATGGCCGCGCAGAGCCGGGGATCGGTGACGTGGTGATCAGCGCAAACGCCGCTCGATCGCTGATCGGATCTTAGGCACGGCCTGCTTGTCAAAGCCTTCGCGACGAAGCTCGAAGCGGTGGAGTTTCGGCATGGTTCCCTCGTTGTATCCGGTGACGAGGTAGCCATCGAGGTGCCGGTTGGGGTCCTCCTCCACATCCACAAGACCGAACCGGTTCAGCATCCGGTGGGCCTCGTATGCGTCCTTGCCGAGGCCGAACTGCCGGAGCCGGATGTCACTGGCGACGAATACAGGCTGGGGACCGAATCGGTAGTGGAGCCAGGCCAGCATCAGCAGGAAGTTGATCTCGGTGTCTTCCAGTAGATGGATCCATCCGTTGTGGAACAGCCCTGCTGGCAGCCATGGGATCCTCTCCTCCGCCGGCACCATGTAGCGGTCGGGGTTGCTGCCACCCTCGTATGGCGCGCCGCGCTCGTGGAGGAGCTGGAACCCTTCGTACTTGCCCCTGCCCTTGTTCCCGCTGGGCAAGTGAATGAGTTGGAACGCGTCTCCCGACAGGCGGTCCAAGGCGCTGTGCAGCTGCCGCACCTTCTTGTCGCGCACGGTGACGTAGTTCCTGTCGCCCTTCCGGCTCAGCTCTGACGGCGTGGCGAACAGGTCGACCCAGCTCACTGTGTCGATGTTGTTCAAGAGCAGTGGATTGCCCGGATGGGTGCCGGGACTTCGTGACTGGGCCACGAACAGGGCCGTGAGATAAGCCCTGAGGGCGATCCCACGGGGAGAGGGCAGGCGCGTCGATGGCGGACGCTCCTTCGGCGGTGGAAGGCGCCTGTCCGAGGGATCCCCGGGGAGTTCGGCCGACTCGGCGCGGAACATGAACTCGGACCGGACTCGCAGCCGTCCTCCAGACTCGACCGCGGCGAACTTCTCACACGCCTTGCTGACCTCGGCCTCGCTCTTCTCAAGCTTCACGCGGCGGGCTTCGTAGCGCTTGCGCTCGCTCGCGGAGAGGGGCTGAAGATCGTGGAGAAAGATCATGGAAACAACTTCCCCCTTCTTGATCTGAACGTCTTGATCCGCCAGTGACACCGTTGATCCAATGAATCGGAGTCGTCACTGGCGGATCAAGACGCGCTCCCAGTGTACTCGCGCGCCTTGGCTCATCAAAGGCATGCTCGGCAGCAGTAAGAAGCGCAGGCGCGGTTGGCCGCAGGAATGCGGATGGCCCCCGGGGACTAGCCGGGGGCCACTCATCCGGTGCCTCACCCCTCAGTAGGCAAGCAAGAAGGAGTACACCTTTGACGAGCGTACGTAACTCTCGCAATTCGCACGAGCCCGAGCGTCAGCCGGAGCGGCTGCCGCTCCGTTGGGCAGTGATCATCACGGTCGCAGCGGTGGCGGCTGTCGCCGTCGCGACCGCGGGGGGCCTCCCGGCAGCGATCGGGACGTTCCTCGCGGTGGCCGGAGGGCTGCACGTGATCGTGGACTAGTCACTTGCCATCTCCCGAGGTGGCCGGAAGCTGTCGAGCTCCGGCCACCCGGCCCGCCAACACCTTCCGCGCAGACCGTGGTCAGCGGTTTGCGTCAGCGGTGGCCGGTCCAGACGATCCGGTCCGCGAAGCCACCGTGCTCACGCGCCTTGACCTCGCGGATCTTCTCCAGCTGTCCCGCGTCGACCCCAGAACCGCGGCGAGCGCGTGCACGATCTCCAGCACGTCGGTGAGTCCTCCGATGCCTTGGCGTCGCCCGTGGAAATCGTCGCAGCCCAGCAGGCCCTGTAGGACCTGCTGGCCGACTCCTACCGTGCCCCGCTGTGGGCGGACGCATCCTGGAACTTCGACTTCGGCGACCGCAAGGAGATGATCCGCCGACTGCCTGCCCCGACCACGCTGTACGCGTACTGACCGGAAATGGGCGACTGCATCACCGCGCCACGATTGACACCTCACCCAGCAAGGCGCACAATTAACAGTGTCGGATCCGGGATCCGGTGCAAGACGCAGAAGATGGCCGGCGGAAGCACCTCGAAGAGGTGACGGCCCGGGGCGGCAACCCCGACCGAACGTCCCGCCGGCCATGGCACCCCAACCCACCAGGGAGGAGTGCCTCCAGTGTACTGACACCCGCTGCTGCGGGCGGTCGGCCCCGAGAATCTGGAGACCACCACCATGACGACGAAGCCCCCGAACCCGCAGATCATCACCGTCGACGGCCGTCGACTGGTCAACCGGGACTGGATGGCCGAGCACA
Source organism: Streptomyces sp. NPDC045021 (assembly GCF_056432645.1). Lineage (NCBI taxonomy): Bacteria > Bacillati > Actinomycetota > Actinomycetes > Kitasatosporales > Streptomycetaceae > Streptomyces > Streptomyces sp. NPDC045021. The sequence goes on along the minus strand of NZ_JBWKIQ010000023.1, from coordinate 73,779 downwards.
CCGGCGCCAGCCGCCCCACGGTGAACCTCTGGTACACCAAGCGCGACGCTCAGCCCGAGGACGTGCGCCACCCGGAGAAGGCCGTCACCATCGACCGGGTCGACTTCTACGACCTTCAGGCCTTCGAGCGGTTCTACGCCGGGCTGAAGGACCGCAAGAAGAAGAAAGTCCTGCCCACCGACCCGGCCCTGTACGCCGGCGACAGCGACGACCTGGTCTCGATCAACGAGGCCGCGCAGTGGTTCCACTTCGCCGGTCCCGGCGTCATCCGCAAGTACCTCGGCGCCAACGGCGACTACTTCCCCCAGCCCGCCGGCACCGTCGAAGGCCCCAGCGGGCGGCAGATCCCCGCGTTCCGCCGCGCGGACCTGCAGGAGTTCGACCGCAACCGCAATGGCGACAACACCGGTGCCGCCGGAAGCCCGGCCGGCCCCCGGCCCCGCGAGCGCACTGCTCGCACTCTGGAGCGTGTCGACATCGCGCTGGCGTACCTGCGCGAAGAAGGCGGATACCACCGCGGCGCAGGCGCCGCTCTCGCCGCCCAACACGGCGACCCCACCTGGAAGTGGGAGCGCGCCGTGAAGGAAGCGCGCACCCAGCTCGAGGAAACCAGCGGCGACGCCACGTCGTAGGGCCGCATCCCGCCTGTCCGGTCCGCCGACGTCCAGCAGGGCTGGCCGGAACGCTGGTCGCTACCGAAGCCCGTAGTTGATCAATGACGTTGCGGTGCCGCGAGGTCCCACCGTCCCGCAGGAGGTCGCATGTCGATCAGTTCGCGGGCGGTCGACTCCAGCCGCAACGCGTTCGCTCCCTTGATGAGCACTACGTCGCCGGACCGGACCTCGGCACTGATGTGCGCTGCCAGGTTGACCCCCGTCTCGGTGTAGGTGGCCTCGAGCCCAGCATCGCGAAGGCTCGCGATCATCCGTTCGGCGTGGTGACCGCCAACGCCGAACACACGGCCCACCCCGACGTTGATCACCTTCCGCGCGATCTGGTCGTGCCAGTCGGCGGTGGCTGCGCCGAGTTCGGCCATCTCGCCCAGGACGGCGATACGTCGGCGTTGCGTGCCGGCGATATCAGCGAGGGCATCCAGGGCGGCGAGGACGGATTCCGGACTGGCGTTGAAGGCGTCGTTGATGATCGTGACCCCGTCGTGCGCGCGCTCGAAGACTTCCATCCGTCCGCCGGAGGACACGACGGCCTCGTTCAGGCCGCGGATGATCGTGGCGAAGGGCACGCCTGCGGCGAGGGCAGTCGCGGCGGCAGCGAGGGCGTTGGTGACGTTGTGGCGTCCATAGATTCCGCGGAGCGCTACGGGGGCGTGGTGGGTGGCGTGATGCAGGACGAAGGCGGGCTGACCTTGGGGGTTGATCGTGATGTCGTCCGCGCGGACCTCGCAGCCCGGGTTAGTGCCGAAGGTCAGGGTGGGGGCGGCGGTCTGGGCGGCCATGGCCGCGACGAGAGGGTCGTCGGCGTTGAGGACGGCCACGCCGTCCGCGGGAAGCGCTCGGACAATCTCGGCTTTCGCGTCGGCGATGGCCTCCTGAGTGCCGAATTCGCCCAGGTGCGCGGAACCGACGCCCAGCACGGTGGCAATCTGCGGGCGGACCATGCCGCACAGCGCTGCGATGTGGCCGGTACCGCGGGCGCCCATCTCCAGCAGCAGGTAGCGGCTGTCGGGGGTGACCCGGGAGACGGTGACGGGGAAACCGATCTCGTTGTTGAAGCTCTTGAGGGTGGCGACCGTCGGGCCGTCCAGCGCCAGGATGGTGGCAAGGATGTCTTTGGTGGAGGTCTTGCCGGCCGAGCCGGTCAGCGCCAGGACGGTTCCGCGGTAACGGGTCGCGACGGCACGGGCGATGTGACCCATCGCATCCAGTACGTCGGGCACCAGGACCGCTGGCGCGTCGACCGGTCGGCTGACCAGCGCGGCCACGGCACCGTCGGCCACCGCCTGGGCGGCGAAGCTGTGCCCGTCGAGGGTGCGGCCCGCCAAGCACGCGAACAGGCCGCCGGGGGCGATGTCGCGTGAGTCGAACGACAGCGGCCCGGTGACCGGCAGGGCGGGGTTCTCGATCTGGTGCAGGGTGCCACCGGTCGCCGCAGCGACATCGGCGAGGGTCAGGGGGATCACGGAGCTCCTGGCGTGTGGGGGCCCAGGACGACGCCGCGGCCCGCGAAGAACCGGCCGAAGTCGTCCCACGGCACATGGTGGAATTGCTGCGACTGTCCAGGCAACCCGGACGGGTTGTGCAGGATGACCCCGTCAGCCCCGGAGCCGACCGCGAGCACCAGGTGCCCGCCCCGTTGCGCGGGGGCCGGGTCCAGGGTGCGGATCGTCTTGTAGACCGACAGCAACAGCAGACGGCCGCTAGCGGATTCGGCGTCGATCTCGCCGGCGGTCAACTCAGGTCGCACCTCGGCGTGCAGGCCCCAACGGCGGGCGACCCAAGCCGCGAACGGGGCGTAGATCAACCCCTGCACCGTGTCCTCGCCGGTGCGGACGTACGCGCCGGCCTCCAGGGCCTCGTGCAGCAGCGGCACGGAGGGCGGTACCGGGTGGCCCCAGAAGTCCAGCGCCATCCGCAGGCACGCCATGCCGCATATGCGCGGCGCCCAGAACGCGTACTCCTGCGCGCTGTCGGCGCCGGACTTCTGCCACAGCGGGTCGTCGGCCGCAGCCCGAGCACCCGTGAGGAACTCGGGCACCAGGGCTGCGGACTCCCATTGCGCGTAGTACGGGACACGGTGCGTGGTCACGAAGCCAGTCATGACCCCGCATTCTGCTACGGCACGTAGGCCCGTTTCGTGAACGCCGTGGCCAACACGTGCCCGATCAGGTCCTCGTACGCCATCCCCGCGGCCCGTCCCATCGTGGCCAGGTTCCCCAGATCCGACAGGCCCGGCACCGTGTTGATCTCCAAGACCGGGGTGCGGCCACTGGGGGCGAGCAGGAAGTCGACGCGCGACACACCGTGGGCACCCACCAGCCGGTGGACACGCAGCGCGAGCTGGCTCAGCCGTGTCGCCTCCAGCGCTGACACGTCGGCCGGACACGTCTCGCGGCGCTGCGCCAGGTCGTGCTTGGCCTGGTAGTCGTAGAACTCCCGATCGGTCTCCGCAGTGTGGATGGGCAGGGTGGTCAGGTTCCCGTCGATCTCCAGCACCCCGATCGTGGCCGGAATGCCAGGGATGTATTCCTCGACGAAGTACTCGCCGTACTGCTGCTCCCGGCTCTGCTCCAGCAGTTCGGCCAGCTCCTGGTGGGTGCGGGCGATGCCGGCCTCCAGGCTGCCGCCGCCGGAGGCCGGTTTGACGAAGACCGGGAAGCCGAGCGTCAGCGCCGCGGAGGAGACCATGGTTGCGGTGGAGTGGGAGGGGTGGATTTCCACCCAGCGGGGTGTGTCGATCAGGTCGGCGGTCACCGACCGCTTGAAGGTCGGCTTGTGCATGCCCACGGCCGATGCCTTGACGCCGGATCCGGTGTAGGGGATGCGCAGCGTGTCGAGCGCTCCTTGGATCTTGCCGTCCTCCCCGCCCAGCCCGTGGGACGCCAGCAGCGCCACGTCGATGCGGCCTTTGAGAGCGGTCAGGTCCAGGTCGTCCAGGTCGATGAGTTCCGCCGTCAAGCCGCGGACGGTCAACGCCTTGCACGCGGCTTCCGCCGAGGCGATCGAGCCGGGCCGTTCCGGCGAATCACCCCCGAAGAGGACGCCGATGCGCAGGTCGCAGTAGTCAGGGGAATGAGGCATGAGTGCTCCCAGGATGGCGGAGGGGGGTGAGGGTGGGGCCGTGCCCCGTTGACGCCGAGACCGCCGCACAGCGACAAGCCGTGAGGCCTGGTCGGCAGTAGGGCGAGGGGCCCGTTCGGCCGGGTGTACTGATCCTGGCCGCCGGCCTGGACCGCCGACAGTGAGAGTTCACCGCCCTCGGCGGGAGGAACCACCGCCCTGCCTGGGCGAGTTCGTCCGCAGGCCTGAGCGGGTACGGCCTGCGGCGTAGCGTGGAGACGACGCGTCAGCCCGGTTCGGGTGGACGCAGAGCAGGGGGCCTCTGGTGAGCACTCCAGTTCCGCCGCACCCGGCCGTACACGATGCGGCCTGCGGCAAGCGCCTGCGCGAGCGGATGCTGGGACAGCTCGGATCCGCCGATCCGGTACCCCCACAGCTCCGTGGGGCGATCGCCGAGCGAATACACCGGTGCTGCGGGCACACCCGGCTCAAATGCCACCGCTTGGCTGCGGGATGGACGGTCGCCCAAGCGGTGACCGCCGCCCACGCCCTGGTCGCCGAACAGCAGCTGCGGCCCGTCGGTCTGACCGAGCGGTCCTGGAAGGACTGGGAGGCCAGTACGGCGCCGAGCCCGGACTATCAGGACCTGGTGTGCCAGTTGTTTGCCACCGGCCCGGTGCAATTGGGCCTGGCTCGCGACTACTCCGACGCGCCGACGACGGGAGTCGCAACCGTTCCCAGACGGGACGACGTCGCAGCCGCACCACCCACGTCGCCGGTGGCGGCGCCGATCGAGGGAGACGCCACGAACCGCCGCACCGCACTCAAAGTCCTCACCGCCACCGCCACCATCGCCGTGCCCTTCACCATGCGACCGCCGTCGGTGGCCGACGCTTTCGCCTTCACCCAGGACCTGGAACGCACCGACCTGGGCCCCGGCACCTTGGAGCAGTTACAGGAGCAAATCGACGCCTTCGCCGGCGACTACGCCGCCTGGCCCGCGACGGCCGCATGGCCCCAGGTCATGGCTGTCCGCGAACACGCGGCCCAACTCCTGGCCGGGCGACACACACTGCGCCAAGGCCGGGATCTCGCCCATACCGCCGGGATGCTGTCCGTGGTGCTGGCCTGGCTCGCCCACGACCTGGGCCAGCCCCGCGCGGCCCTGGCGTACTGCGCCGACGCCCGCGCCCACGGCACCGCCGCCGAGGCCGGGGACGTGTGCGCGTGGGCCGACGACGCCGCAGCCACCACCTGCCTCTATGCCGACCAGCCGCACCGAGCCGCCCACTACGCCGCCCGCGGTCTGGCCTGCGCCACCACCACGGCGGCCCGGGTCCGGCTCGCCGCACAAACCGCCCGCAGCCACGCCCGCGACGGCAACACCGATGCCTTCACCGCGGCCCGCTCCCTCGCCCACGAAGCCGCCGCCGCCCTGCCTGCCCACGCCAGCGGCCTGTTCTCCGCCGACCAGGTCCGCCTCCTCGGCTTCGATGCCACCAGCTACCTCGCCCTCGACCAGCCCCGCCCGGCACGCGCCGCCGCGGAAGAAGCCCTCACCCAGTACGACACTGCGGTCCACCGCTCCCCCACCCGCGCCGCCATCGCCCACCTCGACCTCGCCGACGCCCACGCAGCCCTCGGCGACCTCGACGCCGCCCTGACCCACGCCACCATCGCGCTGCACGGCCGCCGCCCCGCCAACGCCATCACCACCCGCGCCCACCACCTCGCCGACACCCTCACCATCCACCACCCCCGCACACCGGCCGTTCGCACCTTCGTTCAACACCTCGCGCACTGAGGTCTCTGCACCGCCGAACGGCGGCCCGGGCTCGGCCCGCACACGGTTCGGTGGCTCTCCCACGGCGTCGACCCCAGCCGGACCACGCCACAGATGCGTGATCGTCATTAGTGGGTCGCCAGCGACGTGTTCCGCTGCGCAGTTACTGTCGGCGACGACGTCGCGTCTGCGCAACGGAGGCAATGCGGTCGGTGGGAGGTGCGGTCTGCGCCGTGCGCACCGCGTCATGCGCACGGGCCGATTGCGCATTGCGCAGCGGCCGCCCATTGCGCAGTGCGGAGCAAATCGGACACTGCGCAAAGGACGGTTGCGCAGAGACCCGTTGCGCAGGCGAACATAACGGACGCTGCGCAGTGGCTCGGGGGGCGCGCACGGGCCAGCGCCGCGATCACGAAGTGCGATGGCACCCCGGGATGGCGCCGCCTACGGCGTGGCACGGGACACGCGTGTCTGTACGCCCCGGGAGCACCGATGGCGCCCGTGGCTCCTCCGGCCGATGCCGTGGTTAGTTACCTCGAGACCCCGGTGTTGGCTCTTTCGGACTCCGTGGTTAGTTCGTCAACCATGGTTAGTTTCCTCGAATCCCATGGTTAGTTTTTATGCATTCCGTGGTTAGTTTCCATCCGATCCGTGGTTAGTTCTCCGACGACCGCGCTCGGATCCATGGTTAGTTCCAAAATACTTTTCCAGATCTCAGTTCCCGGCGCGCACGCAGACCTGCCCGGTGGTCAAGCCAAGTAGCCTCTGACCTGCCATGGAGAGGTTTCCTCCTGGCAACTAACCACGCCTGGTCGACAACTAACCATGGGGCGTTATGGAAACGTGATTTCTGACCCCCTTTCATGGTTACGTTCGTGGTTAGGTCCGTCGGGTTCTCTGGAGGCATCCCCACCGCCTCTTTCCCGGGAGCCCCGCCATGCCGTTATCCACCCGCAACCACCCATCACCGGAATCTCCGGATGCCACGCGCGAACTGCGCTCCCCTGCAGCCGCACCCGCCGTGGTGCGGGCAACGCACCGCCGGGTCTCGATGGCCCGGATCGGGGTGTGGGTGGCCGTGGCCGCCGGCCCTCTCGCCCTGGCCGTCACCGTTGCCGTCCCCCGCACCGTCGTGGCCGCCACCGCGCCGAAGGCCGTTGTGACGACCACGCCGCGCAGTGCGGATCCGGCCGGCGTGGCCGCGTTGTTCGTCGATCTGTGGCTGCGCAGTGACGCCGCCAAGCCGGACTCCTCCACTGCGCAAGCCGTCCGCACCCTCGCGCCGAACGTGGAGCTGCCGATGCGCAGTACCGCCGTCCCGGCGGTTGTCGTGCGCACGGTGGCGGTGCGCAGTGCGCTGCTGCGCCGTGGTGGTTGGTCGGTCGTGGTGGCTGCGCAGTTCACCGTCGGTGACGGTACGGCCGATTCCGGAAAGGTCGCCGGCGGGACGCCGGTGGCTTCGGCGGGGACGGTGGTGCGGTACTTCGCGGTGCCGGTGTTGGCGTCGGATGGGGCGGGACCGGGAGCGTTCACGGTCACCTCCGCGCCGGCGGAAGTGACCGGCCCGGCCACCGCGAAGGTTCCTGCTTCGGCGTTCCGGAGCCCGCTGGCGGCCGGTACGCCGGTGGTGGTGTCGGTGGGTGAGTTTCTGTCGGCGTACCTGGCCGGGGTCGGCGAGGTTGATCGCTATCTGTCCCCGGGCACCCAGCTGCCCGCGGTGCGCGGGGCGGGGTACCGGTCGGTGGTGGTGGACCAGGCCGCCGCCGATACCGACCGGGCGGCCGGAGCCACGGTGCCCGGTGATGGGACGCGCGTGCGCCTCCAGGCTCATGTCACCGCGAAGGACAGCTCGGACGGTCAGTGGCCGCTGATGTACACGGTGGCGATGACTGCCCGGGATGGGCGGTGGGAAGTCACCGCCCTCGAAGCCGGAGCCGAACCCGTCGACCGTTCGCCGGATCCCGCCCATTCGGCGCCGGTCGGCGGCAGCACTGCGACGGATGGTGCGTCCCGATGACGATCCTTCTCGCCGGGAAACTCGACGCCCTGGGTAACTCCTGGCTGAACACGCTGGGCAGTTGGGGCGACAAGGGTCTGAAGGTCGCCCTGATCGTGATCGTGTGCATCCAGGTGGTGCGCAAGGTCTCCCTGAAAGCCGGCATCGGCGCGCTGATCGCGATGGTCCTCGCGCTGGGTATCTACAACTCCCGCAACACCCTGGCCGATCTGTTCTCCGACGAGGTCAACAACCCCGCTGGCGGCGCAGGCCCCATCTCCCGAGTCGTCGACGGACAACAGCCCGACCTGGACCCCGCCCGGCCACTGCGCCTGACAGGCGCCTTCGGCGGTGGGGCGTGAGTACCGCGACCGCACGACCGCGGGTCGCCCGGGCCTACACCTCAGCGCGGCGCCACCCCTGGGTGCTGGGCAAGTTGGGCGACTGGGTGATTTGGTTCGGTCCCTACACGCCCGCGCAGATGCTCGTCATGGGCGGCGGCGCGTTCGCCCTGATCAAGACGTTCGCCTGGTGGTCGTGGATGGGACCGGTGCCGGTGGTGGGCTGGCTGGTCTCCATCTGGGCGGTGCGCGGCGCGAAGATCGCCGGTCAGTCGCCGTTCGCCGCCGCCTGGGGCTGGCTGATTCTCCTCGCCCAACCCGCCGCCGGCCGCATCGCCGGGCGCACCGCCCGCGACCACCGACCCACGGAACTGACCGGCACGTTCGTCATCGAGCACGCGACCGCCATGACAACGAAGCCAGCCGCAGTGACTGCCACGTCCCCCACCCCCGCAACCCGATTCGCGCATCAGCGTCCGGTCCGTACCACGAAACCCGCTCGCTTCCCCCGGCCTGGCCGAGCGGCACCGACTGCTCCGGCAGCGCTTCCGATCAGTGGTCTGGCGCAGCTGCTGCGCGCCGCGCAGGTCAGCGAGAACCAGGAGGCTGTGCGATGAAGGTTCCGTTCCGGCACATCGCCGGGCATCTGGTGTGGTCGGCGCATGGTTCGGTGTGGGCGATCTGGCGGATCGAGCCGACCGGCGGCCGGTACCTGCCCGACCGCGTTCGGGAGGAGTTCCTCAGCCGCGTCACCTCCCTGGTGCGCTCGTTGAACGGGGCACCGCGGCTGTTCGGACTGTGTGCGCGCACCGACCCGACGGAGGTCGCCGAGCAGCTCGCGGCCGGCGTGAACTGGCAGGAGTTGCCGGCGTGGAAGGAAACCGCTGGGGTCAACCTGGCGAGCCTGGCCGGGGCGGAGATGCACCGGCGCACCCTGTGGCTGGCGGTCCCGCTGTCCGCGACCTCCAACCGCTTCGATGTGGCAGCGACTACCGGAGCGATGTGGGCGGAGCTGTCCACCGCCTTGGGCATGGCCCCCGTGCCCGTCGCGGCCGCGGAGGTTGCGGAGTTCTACGAGCAGGCCGAACGGCTGCAGACCGCCCTGGGTGGCGGGCTGCCGTTGCGACCCGCGTCACCGGCGGAAATCGTGTGGATGATCCAGCACGCGATCCACCGCGGCCTGGCCGAACCCCTGCTCACCGACGCGGAAAACTCCCCGCTGTACGGGAGCCGGATGCAGGACGGCCAGTTGCGCTCCCCGTCCTACGCCGACCTCGGACAGGTCCGCCTCGCCGAGGGCGGCCGCCCCCACCCCGCCGACGACGAAGAACCCTCCGACCACGAGCACCGCCGACGCACATCGCGCCGTCCGGGATCCACCTCGGGTGCGCCGTGGTGGCGCAAGGACGGCGCTTCCCCGCTGTTGCGGCGGTGGCTGCAGGTGGAGTGCGAGGCCGGCATCGGCTACCAGGCCCACCTCGCGCTGGCCGAGCTCCCGCCCGCCATCGACGCGAGCTCGGCTGACGTGCTCGCCCAGCTGGAGCAGCTGCCCTTTCCTGTCGACTTCACCGTCGACCTGCAGATCGTCACCGCGGAACGGGCGCGGGAGACCGTGCGGCGCAAGAAGAAGGAGCTGCTGGACCAAGCCGAGCAGTACGGCGCCCAACCCACCGGCATGCCCCACTCCCTGCCCGAAGCGGCCGGCGACCTCGGAGAGATGGATGCGCGCCTGTCGCGGACCTCGGTGGAGGTCGAGGTCCAGTCCGTGACCGTCCTGACCGTCTGGGCAAACGATGTGCAGACCTGCGACGCGCGGGCCCGCGCGTTGGCGGCGGTCCTGTCGGGAGCGGATTACCGGGCGATCCGCCCGCACGGACTACAGACGAAGCTGTTCGCCCTAGGTCTGCCCGCGACCCCACGACCGACGGAGGTGCGGCAGTTCACCCAGCACCAACTGTCCGAGGACTGGGCGATGGGCGGCGCGTTCTGCGGCACCACGGTGGGCGACCCCACCGGGCTGATGATCGGCATCGATCTGGACTGCGGCACCCGACGCCCCGTCCTGCTCAACGTCGCCGACGCCCCGCAGCGCAACGCCTCCGCCTCTGTCGGCGTCGCGGGCGACCTGGGAGGCGGCAAGTCCGTGCTCAAGAAAATGCTGGCCATCGGGGTGGTGGACCGCGGTGGGCGCGCGATCGTCATCGACCGCACCCCCATCCGCGAATGGGCCACCTTCGCCACCTCCGCCGCCGGCGACCGCTGCCAGGTCATCGACGCCGTGCGGGCCGAGCTCAGCATCGACCCCTTGCGGGTCTTCGGCGGCGCCACCGGCGCCCGCTACGCCTTGTCGTACCTCACGCTGCAAACCGGCGTCGGACCGATGACCGAGCACGGCGCCGCCCTGCACCACGCCATCCAGGACGCCATCGCCACCCCGCACCCGTCGATGTCCGCCGTCCTGGACGCGCTGGACCGGATGTCCGGGCAGCGCACAGCAGCGGGTGAGATGGGCGATCTGCTGCGCATCGTGGCGGGCAACCCGCTGGCGGCGATGGTCTTCGATCCGGACCTGCCGCCGGTCACCTTGAACGACGACCTGGGCTCGGACCTGGTCGTGGTCACCACCACCGGCCTGACCTTGCCCCCGCGCGAGGCCTTCGCGAACCCCGAGGTCCTGCGCCAGCAACCCCTGGAGGCCCTGATCGGGCGGGCGGTGCTGTATCTGATCGCCGCCATCGCCCGCCAGGCCGCCTTCAGCGACCCCACGCAGTTCTGCGCCGTGGTCATCGACGAGTGCTACTGGCTCACCTCTTCCGCCGAGGGCGCCGCCCTGGTCTACGAGATCCTGCACGACGGCCGCAAGCACGGCGCCGGTGTCATCCTCGGCGCCCCCGACGTCGACGAACTCGGCGAGCACCACGGGCTGCTCGCCTACAAGGCCCTCACCCGCACCACCGACCGGGCCCGCGCCCAACGCGGCCTGGCCTTCCTCGGACTCAACGGTGAAGACGAAGACCTCCTGCAGACCGTCACCACTGATCTGTCGCCCGTCGGGCAGGCCGGGCGCGAGGGGGAGATGCTGCTGCGCGATCCGCGGATGAACGTCGGCCGCATCCGCGTAGACGTCCCCGCGGTGCCCCGCATCACCAACGCGATCTTCACCACCCCGGGCGCCACTCAGCCGCCCGGCGCACCTGGGGTGCGCATGCACAAAGCGCCGGTTGATCCGGCCCCTGCTCCGTCCGGCGGCGTGCACAGCAGTCCGGCCGATCTCGTCAACGCCCCGGGAGCCCTGCGATGACCGCCACCCGCAACCCCTCCGCCCTGTTCGTACTGTCCGCGCTCCTGCTGGCCGTGAGCATCCTGGTGTGGACCCACCCGGTTCACTCCGCTGCAGACAGCCGCCCCGCCCCCGGTAGCACCGTGAGCACCGGAAGCGGGAACTGCGCGCTGATCATCGGGCCGGCCAGGGACTACTGCCTGCACCCTCATGGCGATGTCCGGTGAGGCGCCTGGATCGCGGGACGCTGCGTTCGGCCGGCTTCGTCGGTCTGCTGGTCGTGGTGTTCCTGACGGTGAACACCACCGTGGCCGCGGCCGCCGACGGCACCGGCCAGGAGGTGGGCGGGCTGCTGGCCCCACTCAACGTCACCACCTCCGAAGGCGCCCCGCTGGACGGCTACGAGCTGGGGGCCGATGGCGGGAGCATCGTGAACTTCTCCGGCCAGACCCGCGCGCTGATCCTGGGCGGCCTGTTCACCCTGGTCCGCCTGATGGTGGGTCTGTCGTGCTGGCTGATCGAGTTCGCCTTCAAGTTCCCGCTGTTCACGATGCTGCTGCGCCCTGCGCAGGCGGCCTCGGATGCCTACAACGCCCACGTGGTGGGTGCGCTGGGCGTGAAGGGGTTGCTGCTGGGGTGGGCGTTCGTGTTCGGGCTGATCGTGTTCATGCGCGGCAAGCCCGGCAAGGGATTGGGCGAGATCGTGCTGACCCTGGTCATCGCGGCGTTCGCCGCCTCCGCGTTCATCCGCCCCGACTACCTCCTGGCCACCGGCGGACCCCTGGACCAGACCCACCAGGCCGCCCTCGAAGTCGCCCAGATCACCGTCAGCAGCCACACCTTCAGCACCGGGACACCGCCTCCGGTCGGCAACGGCTGCGATCACATCGTCGGGCCGGCGCAGGACGCCTGCACCAGCTCCGACGCGCAGGCCGTGGCCACAGCCCGGCCGCTGGAGGACGCGCTGACCAACGCGCTGATCGTCAAGCCGTACATGCTGCTGGAGTACGGACGGATCCTGGATCCCAAAAGCGGGGCCGACGCCGCCGCCTACAAGGTCCACCTGAAGTGGGTGAAGGGTGAGTACGCGCCTCGAGCCCCGGACCGGCCCGCCGATGGAAGCGATCCCTGCTCCGGAGTGCATGGCCCGGCCAAGGACTACTGCGAAAAGGGCAAGGGCGGCGGCTCTGGTGTGCTGGACAAGCTGACCGGCCCGCAGGATGAGAAGTTCTCCTCGTTCGCCAGCGACCTCGACGGTGCCGGCGACGTCGGCAAAGCGGCGGCCGACTACGCCAAGGACCCCACGTGGTCCCGGGTCGGCGGCGTGATCTTGCTTCTGGTCGCCGCGTTCCTGATCAGCATGATGGTCATCTCCATGGCGCTGGTCCTGCTCGGCACACAGGGCGCGGATGTGGCGGCGAGTGCCGGCGGAGGCATGGCGTTCGTGTGGGCGATGCTGCCCGGCCCGTCCCGCACTGTGCTGTGGAAATGGCTCGGCGTGTACCTGGTCTCCGCGATGGTGATGTTCACCGCCGCCGTGTTCCTGCCGCTGTTCGGGATCGCGGTCGACGCGTTGCTGACCGACGGCCCGCACCTGATGATCGAGCGCCTCATCCTGCTCGATGCCGCAGCTCTGGCCGGGCTCGCCTTCCAGCGCCGCCTGCTCGCCGGGGCCTCCCACTTCGGGGAGCGCCTGGCGCAGCGGATGCGGTACGCGAAGGTCGGCGGCACACACCTGCCCGGCGACAGCTCCGACATCGGCGCGGCTCTGGCCATGAACCTCGGCGGCTCCGGGAGCTCTGGCGGCGGAGCCGGAGGTCTGGCGGGCATGTTGTCCTTCGGTGGTGGGGGCGGTCGTGGCGGGCCCTCGGGTGGTCTGCTGGGTGGGTTCGGTCGGGGTCGGGGAGCGTTGTCGCATCTGGCGGCGCTCGCCGACGGAACCGGACAGCCCATGGACACCGGCCGGCTCCTGGGTGATGCCCTGGCCGAGGCCCGCCACGGCTTCGCGCCGTTGGGCCTGGCAGCGCACGGCGTCGGCATGGGGTTGCGGGGCACGCACGCGGCGCTGATCGGCCGGCGCCCGGACGACGAGAAGCTCGCCGCGATGCGCCGACCCACCCCGGACGAACCGTGGAACGCCCCGGGAACAGCCAGCGCCCCAGTGGGGCCTGGCTGCCCGGTGGCCGGGGTTCCGGTCCAACCGGTCACCCGTCCCGCTCCGGCGGGCTGGTCATCAACGCGGAGACCGGGGAGATCCTCAACGACCCGTCCGATGAACGGCCGCTGCTCAGCACCCGGTTGCACAACCGGGCGGTGCGCTACCGCGGGGCGCGGATCGCGATGCGCGGCGGCCGCCTGGCCTACGGCAGCACCTATGGGCTGCCCAGCACCATCAAGAGCGGGTGGAAGAGTGCGGGTCAGTTCTTCGGCGAGGACGTCCCCACGCAGGCGAAGGCCACCGGTCACCGGCTCGCGGAGGACGGCAAGGCCTGGGCTCCGGTCGGACGTGTCGCCGTCAAACCGGCCAAGCTCTTCGGGAAGGCGACGTCGTACGGCGGTCGGCGCGCGGCCACCGCCTGGAATGTCCACGGTGCCCCGGCCGTGCGGGACGCCACCACCGCGGCCACGATCTTCACCTCCGCCCCGCAGGTCCCCGACCCGGGCCCCCGACCGAAGAGCACCCGCACCCAGCCGGTCGACCCGCAAGCTCAGGCCCGCCAGCAGGTGTTCGACGCGCTGATGCAGGCCCAACGCATCGGCTGGGACCAGCAGCCGTCCTGGGGCGGTGACGGCGAATGAAGCGGGTCAAGCGGAAACTCGCCGGGCTGGGTGTGCTGCTGGCCTTCACCGCCGTGTGCTGTGCCGGGCCGCTGAACGCCGCCATGTCGGCCACCACGATTGCCGCTGCCGAGCAGGAGCAGCAGTCGGCGGTGACGGGTTCGGCGGCCGGGATCCCGGACCGGATGTTCGCCGCCTACCGGTCCGGTGCCGGCCAGGTCACCGACTACGTCCGCGCGTGCAAGGGGATGCGGTGGCAGGTGCTGGCGGGGATCGCGGCCATCGAGTCCCACCACGCCGTCGGGCACAGCATTGCGCCCAATGGCGACATCACCCCGCACATCCTGGGCCCGCGCCTGGACGGGACCGGGGTCGGCGGCAACGCCACGCCCATCTTCGACACCGACCACGGGGCGTGGGACGGCGACGCCACCTACGACCGGGCGGTGGGGCCCTTTCAGTTCCTGCCCTCCACCTTCAAGGGCGACGGCAAGGACGGCAACGGCGACCAGGTCGTCGACCCGCACAACGCCGACGACGCCGCCCTGTCGGCCGCGATCTACCTGTGCGGGAGCGGCCGCGACCTCACCGATCGCGGGCAACTGAGCCAGGCGATCTACGGCTACAACCACTCCGACGCGTACGTCGCCGACGTGCTGGCGAACATCGACCGCTACAACAGCCTCGGGGCGACCGGGGCCGTCCCCGGCGGGGCCACGGGGGATGCCCGCACCGTGCTGGCCGCCGCCCTGGCACAGCTGGGCGTGCCCTATTCGTGGGGCGGCGGCACCCCGAAGGGCCCCTCCCCCGGGGTCTGCTGCTCGCCCGGCGGGCAGGACGGAACCACGGTCACCGGCTTCGACTGCTCCGGTCTGACCCTGTATGCGTTCGCGCAGGCCGGCATCGAACTGCCGCGGCAAGCCGCCGACCAGGCCTCACGCGGCACCCGGATCCCACCATCAGCCGGAACCGCGGCCCTGCAACCCGGGGACCTGGTGTTCTACGCCTACGCACCGGGTGAGGACTCCACCATCCATCACGTCGGGATCTACCTCGGCGACGGACAGCTCATCAACGCCGCCCGCCCCGGAACCGTCGTACGGGTCGAACCCGTCACGGCCCAACCGGGCTACGCGGGAGGAGCCCGCCTCCTATGACCACCTCACCTCACCGTGTCTCGGGGCGCGCCCTGGTGGTGGCCGCCCTGGGCCTGGCGACCGCCGGAATCCTGCTGCTGGGCGTCGGCAACGCAACACCGCCCGAGCCTCGCGATCACAGCGCAGCTATTCCGGCAACGGCCACCGTGCCGCCCCCATCGTCCGCGAGGTCGGCACCTGCGGCCGGCAGCGCGCCTGCTGCCGGCCCGGTCAGATCCGCCCCGAGCGCGCAGCAGCATCCAGCAGCAGCCCCGGCCACGCCGATAAGCCCGCAACTGCCGCCGCCGGGTGCTGGTCCAGCCGCCGACCCACTCATCCAACGCGCCCTGGACCAGGCCACGCCCGCCGACCTGCCGCCTGTCACCGCCCGTGAGGTGGCGGAGCTGGGGCGCCAGGTGTGGACCGCCGAAGCCACCGGTAGCGGCCGCACCCGCTGGCCGGAGTACTTCTCCGCGCGGACAACCGGCCGGTCCGCCGCCTACACCCGGTTCCGCATCCAGGCCGTCACCGCCCGCCGCGACGACGGAGACACCCGCCGCGTGCTCGTGCGCTTGGTGTGGGCCGGCGCCGACCCGGCCGGGACCTTCCTCGACGGCCGCAACGCCGTCCTGTACTTCGCCCTGAACGGAGCAGGCCCATGGACACCCACCCGCTAGTCCGCAGCACCTTCGCCTCCCCCGACCACGACCAGCGGTGGCACGGTGCCCTCGGCGCCCTGCACGCGCTCTGGGACTTCCTGGACTGGATGCTCGACCGCGCCGTGTGGCTGGCCGGCGTCGGCATCGCCGCGTTCGCCTGCTGGACGTGGGTGCAGAAGCGTCTCGCGGCCAAGGCCCTGGCGCAGCGCACGTACCTGGAACTGGTGCCCTCCCGGCAGTTCGTCACCACACCGGAAGAGATCCTGCGCTTCGGGGCGCAGCTCATCCGCGCGGCCGGCGCCGGGAAGTGGTGGACCCCCCGCTCCGCGCGCACGGTTCGGATCCGGCTGCGCGCCGATGGCAGCAAGCCGCTGGCGTACCGGTTGGAGGGCCCGGCCTCCGCCCGCGACCTCCTGCTGCAGACGCCGTATCACCTGGTGCGGGTCGAGCCGGCCCGGCCGGTGCGGGACAAGGCCCGCGACTACACGGTGCGGTCCGTGTTCACCTTGCACGGCAACCCCGGATCCCGGTTGCGGGATGTGCCGCTGGAACCGGACCCGCTGCAGCCGCTCATCGACGCGGTCGCGGACCTGCGCAAAGACTTGGGTGATCTGGCCGAGGTCTGCATCGATGTGTCGCCCGCGTCGAAGTGGCGGATTCGGGCGCGGCGCTGGCAGGTCATGAACCGGGCCCGCGAGCAGAACCGCAAGGAATCCCGGCGCGAAGCGCGATGGATGAGCACGGACGCAGCCCAGGCCGAGGACTCGTTGGCGTGGCAGCTCATCAAGTGGCTTGCCCCGGAAGGCCGGCGCGGTGGTGGTGAGGGCCGGCGTCTGCTGATGGCGCCGCGGCCGCCACGTGTCGATCGGGACAAAGCGCTGGGCAAGCTGGTCGACGACAACGGGCTGGTGCGGGTGCAGCTGCTGGTGCGGTGCGCCTCCAACACCGTCGGCCGCGCAGAGCGGCGGCTGCGGCACATCGAGGCCGCACTGGACGTCTTCGGCGCCCGCGCCCGGTTCTCATCATCGGGGTGGTCGCTGGGGCCGCTGCGGGTGGGGCCGGACCGGTGGCCGTGGCGCAACGGGTTCGATGCCCGCTGGGCGTCCGGGCTGATCAAACCGGGCCGCAATGCGTGGGCGCGGATCGAAGAGCTGGGCGGGCTCCTCAAGCCCCCCACCCTCCACGCGCAGCTGCCGCTGCTGGCGGGTGACATCCCCACCTGGCGGCGCGGAAAGGACCTGCTGCCGCAAGGGCTCTACCGGGGCCCGGACGGCACCGAACGGATCATCGCCACCCGTGAGGCGGAGACCCTGTTCGAGACGCAGGTCGGCAAGGCCGGCTGGGGCAAGACCGAGCGCGCCCTAGTCCAGGCCGTCGCGGTCGCGCACAACGGCGGCGGACTGGCGTTCATCGACCCGCACCGCGACTCCCTGCACCACGTCGCCCCGTACCTCGCCCACAACACGATCATGGCCCGCCTCTGCCTGATCGATCTGACCGTTCACGCTCCCGAGGACCGCCTGGCCTGCTGGAATCCGCTGTCCATGACCTCCGGCCAGGCCCCACACGAAGTGGTCACCGCCACGGTGGACGCCTTCGCCTCCTCGCTGGGCTGGGGAGATGCCAATGCGCCGCGCGCCATCACCATCCTGACCAAGGCCGTCGAGGCGCTGGTGGCGGTCAACGCCGCCGCGGTAGCGGCCGGGGCGGCGGATTGCCAGGCCACCCTCTTCCAGATCCGGCCCCTGCTGTCCGACCCCGCCTTCCGCGACCTGGTCGTGGCGCGCCTGGACGACGAGGCCGCCCAGTGGTGGCGGACCTCGTTCGACTCCATCCCCAAGGAGGCGCTGCCCACCGTTCTCAACCCGCTGGACCGACTCGCGGCCTCCCCCGTCATCAAGGCGTTCTTGGGCCAGCCGGAAGGCTCCTACGACATCCGTCGCGCGATGGACGACGGACAGGTGGTGTGGATCTGCCCGCCAGGCACCGGTCCGACCAACCGGCTGCTGGTCTCCCTGATCGTCCGCGACATCCTGCGCGCGGGACTGTCCCGCCGCGACCTCCCCGAAAACAAGCGACGCCCGTTCCGGGTCTACCTGGACGAGCTGATCTCCCTGGACGGGGCGGCCAGCCAGTCGTTGGCAGAGATCACCGAGCAGCTGCGGAAGTTCGCGGTCCGGCTGCACGGGATGACGCAGTCCCTGGACCGGCTGCAGGCCTCCACCCGCACCGCACTGCTGCAGAACGCCTCCAGCCTGTCGACGACGGCCGGCTCCGTGGAGGCCATCCGGCACATCACCAACGAATGGAACGGCCAGGTCACCCCGGAAAGCGCAGCCGAACTGCCGCGCTTCCACCACTGGGCGTCATTCACCGTCAACGGCAACCGGGTCGGACCGCTCCTGATGCGCGGACCCACCCTCGAGGACGTCCACGCCGACCTGGCCCGGCCCAAGAAGCTCCGCGCCCTGCAGCGCGCCGCGGACACCAACACCGAAGCGCGGCCACTGAACGAACTCACCGCCGCCGCCTCCACCCACCAAACCCACGTCGTGTCCTTCCTGACCGGCAACCGCCCTGGCACCGCCCAGAGCGCTGGCGGCGCCGGCTCCGGCGGAACCGGTCCTACCCGGCGCCCCTCCCTGTCCAAGCAGCACGCACAGAAGGAGACCCAGTTCCTGTGACCACCGATCTGAACAGGTCCGCAACCGAATCCGCGACCGACGGCGCCGCGTTCGGCGGCACCGAGGAGATGCAGCCCTCCACCGAGGACACCGCCGCCCACCGGGCGCTGGCCCTGCTCGCCCAGCACCGGTTGGTCACCACCCCGCAGCTCCACCAGATGCTGGCCCCCGACACAGCACGGCAGGTGACCGGCAGGATCCTGAACACGCTGCGGGAGGACAAACTCGCCTCCTACACCACGTTGGGCGGCACCAGCCTGCTGCGCGCCTGGTACCTGACCGTGCGCGGAGCGCGGATGGTCAGCGGCTGGCCGGAGTTGCGCGGCCGTACCGTCCAGGCCCCCGCCTCCGGTACCGAAGCCTCGATGCGGGCCGCCCACACCTTGACCGTGCTGCGCGCACATCTGGCGTTCCTGGCCGATGCCCGCCGGCGCGGGGATGAGTACGGGCCGCTGGACTGGACGCCGGAGATCGCCCACCAACTCCCGGACACCGGGGGCGAGGACAAACTGATCGCTGATGCGGTCCTGCACTACACCGCGGCCGCGACCCGCGCTTCGCGGCGGGTGCAGTACCGGGCGTTCGTCGAAGTGGACCGGGCCACGATGAGCTCGGAACGGTTGTCGCGCAAGCTCATCTCCTACGCCCGCTTCCACGCCTACACCCCCACCTCCCCCCTCGGGCGGCGCGGCACCGTCGCCGAACAGCACGCGATGCTCGCCTGGCAGCGGTACTACCCCCGCTTCCCCCGCGTGCTGTTCATCCTCACCGGCGCCCACGCCCCCGCGCTACAGCGGCGGATCGAGGACCTGCGGGCGATGGTCGCCGGGCACCGGCTGGTGACGCAGCTGGCCGCGCAGGTTCAACTCGGCGCCGCGGTCTTGGAGGACCTCGAGGAGCACGGGCCGTCCGGTCCGGTGTGGACACCACTGGCCGGCCCCGCAGGCCACCGCACCTCGTGGATGGACCTGTGATCGCCGCCCCGCACGCCACCTCATCCCGCGCTACGGCGCCGCCCCGTGGTGGACACCACTGGCCGGCCGGGCTCGTCCCGGCACCTCACGGAAGCCGAAGGAGAGTTGCGTTCCCATGACCACCCACTCCCGCCCCACCAGCCCGCCCACCCACCCCGAACCCGCACCCGACCACGTCGGCGGCGCACAGACGTCGGCGGCCAGCGTGCGAGACACCGTCGCCGACCAAACCCTGGCACTGCTGGCCCAGCACCGACTGATCACCACCCCACACCTGCACCAGATGCTGGCCCCCCACGCAGCACGCCCGGTCACCGACCGGATCCTGAACGCGTTGCGGGAAAACCAGCTCGCGTCCTTCGTCATCCTCGGCGGCACGAACGGCCTGCGTGCCTGGTACCTGACCCCCCGCGGTGCGCAGATCGTGGCCGGCTGGCCTGAGCTGCGCGGCCGCACGGTCACCGCCCCGGCCTCCGGTGCCGAGGCCTGTCTGCGGGCCGCTCACACCCTGACGGTGGTGCGCGCGCATGTGGCCTTCCTGGACGAAGCGCGCCGGCGCGGCGACGAGTACGGACCACTGGACTGGATGCCCGAGGTCACCCAACCGCTTGCCGACAGCGGCGGCCAAGACCCGCTCATCGCCGATGCCGTCCTGCAGTACACCGCCGCAGCCACCCGCACCACCCCGCGCCGGCAGTACCGGGCCTTCGTGGAAGTCGATCGGACGACGACGTCCTCCGAGCGGCTGTGCCAAAAGCTCCTGGCCTACGCCCGATTCCACACCTACGCGCCGGCCGCCTGCCCCACGGGAGAGCCGGGCGCGACGTTCGCCTGGGAGCAGGTCTACCCCGACTTCCCCCGACTGCTGTTCATCGTCACCGGAGCCCGCGCCTCCCTCCTACGGCTGCGGATCAACGATCTACGGGCCATGGCCCACACCAACACCCAAGCCCTGCACTTCACCACACGGGTCAAAACCGGTGCCGCCGTCCTGGAAGACCTCGAAACACACGGCCCCTCAGGGGCGGTGTGGACGCCACTGATCGGCTCCGCCCACCGCCGATCCTGGATGGACCTATGACACCGATGACACACCCGAACAGCGCGACACACCACCGGGGTGTTCCCGCATGAGAAAGCTGCGCAGCCGCCCACCACGCTTCGTGGCCATCGACAACAAAGCCGTCGATGACCTGCGCCTGAGCGTCCTGGACGTCGGGCTGCTGGCCGTAGCACTGCGCTGCCCGGACGGCGCCGAATTCACCATCGAAGCCACCGCCCGCAAACGCAAGCCCGGACGTGAGGCCCTGACCGGGGCCATGCGCAACCTGGTGCAGCGGGGGTACGTCGTCAAACTCAAGATCCAGGACAACACCAACGGGCAGTGGCGCACCGAGTTCTCCGTCGCCGATGCCCCCTTCACCCCCAAGGACGTGGCCGACCTCCTCGACGAGCTGCCTGGGGCTCGCGCGGTGCGGGTGGAACCGGTCTGGTTGGACCCCCGCGACGACACCCCGGCACCAGCCTCCCCCACCACCCGACCGACGGGAACCCGTAACTCGGGTACGACCAGCAGGAACAGGAGAAACCCGCAGGTGACACCGACCGACGGGTTTCCGACGGTCGGCTACCCGACGGCCGGTAAACCGACCGCCGGAAAGCCGTCGGCTAAAAGAAGAAGACTTCAAGTACAAGACTCCTCTCTCTCCAGCGGCGACCCCTCACCAGACCCAGCGGACGCGCAGAACGACCGGGACAACAACGAGACAGACACTCCGGCTGCGCCACGCCAACAACCCATCCCCTCCAGTGCGCGGGCCGCAACAAAACCCGACCACCCGCCGGTGTCACCTGCATCGCCGGCGACGCCCGACAGCGCGCTGCCAGCGGTTGCGGCGCGGGTAGCGGAGGCCTGGGCCCGGGCCCGGACACGCCACGGGCACCCGATACCCGTCCGCGGCAAGACGCGGGTAGCCCGAACCGCGGCCGGTCTCCTCGCCGAAGGAATGGCCGAAACCGTGCTCCTCCAGGCTGCCGCTGACATGGCCCGCCACCCCACCTGGCTCGACCTCGGCCGGCATCTGGAGCACTGGAACCCCCCGCCGGCCACTCGTCGTCCCTCTCCCACAGCCTCAAGCACCGACAGCTACTGCAACAGCTGCGAATTCGGCTGGACCACACAACCGGACGGACGCGTCCGGAAATGCCCCTGCAGATCACAGCCGCCCCCAACCAAACCAGCGGAACCCCAGCACACCCACCGCCCCGGATCCTCGAGCACGCCCAGCACACGCCACTCGTCACCAGGAGTCCTCACATGAGCCCAACCCGCCCTCCCCGGACGGCCATCGACAACGCCTCGTATGCGCTCAGCCAGGCAGCGCAGAGATCCAGCCGCACCACCATTTGGCATATGCGGGCAAACCTGAACGAGGAGCCCCACCCGCCCCGGCAACCCCATGGCCCGAGCCGAACGCCCGCCGTACTGTGCGGTACGAAACAGATCGTGATCAGCCCGTCACACCACTTGATCGGGTTAGCCGGATCAGGCGGAGGCACGCACCGATCACGACCGTTGACAACCGGGGAGAAGCACGTGGCAACCAAGGCAGACCGCACCGCACCTCCGGTATGCCGCCGCGACGCTACTGCGGCCGCAGTCAGCGTGACCGCGCTCCTGATGGCCCTGACCGGATGCAGCGGTTCGGATACCAACGCACCGCGCACGCCGGCCCCAACGGTCTCGACGGCGAACTCCACACCGACCGCAGACCCGACGGCCGCAGCCAAGGCGGCAGTTGTCAGCACCATCGCGCACATGCGACAGGAGCAGGTGAAGGAGTACGCCGACATCGGTGGAACGACCAAGACGCAGCTGAAGCAGTACATCACCGGCAAGGGCCTGGCCCAGATCAACCAGTCTCTGTTCTCCTACGAGCGGTCCGGAGTGGTCTTCAAGGGCAAGCCGACCAGCACCTTCAAGGTGACCGCGATCGACATCAAGCAGAATCCGCACAAGGCCACGGTCGAGGAGTGCTTGGACACCAACGCCTGGCACGCAGTCTCCAAGGCCACCGGCAAGGATCTGGCCTACAAGGACCAGGCGCGGCGCTACATCGTCACTCACGACGTCCAAACGTTCGGAGTTCAGCATCAGTGGATGGTGCTGAACTACGCCGTCGACAAGGCCCGGGCATGCTGAGGCTCCGACTCGCGGCCCTGTGCGGCAGTGTTGTGCTGGTGAGTTGGGCGCTGACCGGCCTGGCTGTAGCCGAGCCGCATCCCTCGCCCACCATCACGCCGCCGCACGACTGCGGCAACCTCGAGGTATGTATCCCTGCCGAAGATCCCGGACATCCCGGGCAGGGCGGAGGGAGCGGCGGGTCCGGAGGCGATGGTGCAGGCGGCATCCAGATCTGCAAGATCCAAGGACAGGTCGTGCCGTGTCAGACCAAATTCGGCACGTTCATGGACGGCTGCTACTACGACGTCGCAGACCCGCCCCCGGATCCATCCGACGGGGTGTGGCACGGCCATAAGCCCGGCGACGGCGCGATCTACCTCAGGACGTGTCCCGCCGTGGTCGAGGGAGGCCAACCGGTCGGGACCGTCGGTGCCTTCATCTGGCTGCAGAATCCTCCCGCTACCGCAGCGGTCGATCCGGCGGTCCTCGCGCAGCAGGCCGTCGCCAAGATGACGCTGACCGGCGCCGAGATCGGTATGGCCCCCGCACCGGGCCGAACGGGTCTGGTCGGGCTGCCAGTGTGGATGTGGACCGCAAAGACACAGACGGCGTGGGGCCCCAATTCCGCGACCGCGACCGCTGGAGCAGTCAGCGTGACCGCCACCGCCCACGTCTCGCAGATCGCGTGGTCCATGGGCGACGGCACCTCCGTGACCTGCACTACGGCCGGCACCCCCTATCAGGGCTCCTTCGGCAATACGCAGTCACCGGACTGCGGGCACGTCTACCGGACCACGTCGGCCAAGCAGCTGAACAGCAAATTCACCGTGCTTGCCACGTCCACCTGGACGATCCCGTGGCAAGGCGGCGGCCAGCAGGGCACCGTCACCGTCGTCCGCACCTCGCAAGTGCAGATCGGCATCGGCGAGCTGCAAGTCGTTAGTTGAGTCTGCGCTTCAGGAGGACCAGGACGTTGAGCCACACCACCACTCCCCCACCGGGTACCGCGTACCCGGCCGGTGTCCCCGGCCAGGGCGGTCCGCAAGGGCCGGCGGTCGCAGCCCCCCGGGTTATCAAGCAACGTCGCCGCCGTCCGGGCCTCATCGCTTTGTCTGTTGCGCTGATCGCGAGCGGCGGCTTGGCCGGCGCTGTGCTCTACGCCTCCTCCGGGCATCGCACCGAGGTCGTTGTCGTGGCTCGGGACGTGGCCATCGGTTCGCAGATCACCCGGGCCGACCTGGGCCACGCATCGATCGCGCTGGACCCCGCTGTGAAGTCAGTGAAGTCCTCCCAGGCCGGGACGTTGGTGGGGCAGCGCGCGGCGGTGGATTTGAAGGCCGGGTCGTTGCTGTCGCCGGGCCAGGTGACGAAGGAGTCGCTGATCAAGTCCAATGAGCAACTGGTGGGTGTCTCCCTCAAGCCCTCTCAGCTGCCGGCGACACCTTTGTCGCCTGGTCAGAAGGTTCTGATCGTCAGCACCCCGGACCCGAACCAGGTCTCCGGCGCCGGCAAGACCAGCGAGCAGGGTCCTCCCAAGACGCTGTCCGCCACGGTCGTCGCGGTCGGCAAGCCCGCGACCGCCACCGGCGTCGTCGTCGTGGACGTCGCCGTGCCCTCCGTCGATGGTCCTGGCCTCGCGGCCCGGGTGGCGACGGGGAACGTGGCGCTGGTGGTGGCGTCCAGGGACGGCAGCTGATGGCCGTCATCGCCCTGGCCGGCGGCCTGGGCGCGCCGGGTGTGACGACGACGGCGATGGCGTTGCTGATGACGTGGCCGCTGGCGGCGGAGCGTCGGATGATTCTGGCCGAGTGCGACCCCGACGGTGGGGCGATTTTGTCCGGGGCGTTGCAGGGCCAGCTGGGCAACGCCCATGGTCTGCGCAATTTGGCACTGGCCGGGCGGCAGAACCAGCTCACGCAGGCGTTTTGGCGGCAGCTGGTGGACCTCACCGAGGCGGGGACCAGCGATCGGTTGGTGCTGCCGGGTCTTTATGACCCGGCGCATGCCTCGTCGATGGGGCCGGTGTGGGAGCAGTTGGCGTCCCTGTTCACCGGGATTGAGCAGCACCGGCACGACGTCCTGGTGGATCTGGGGCGCCGCGGTGCCTTCGGGCCGTCCGCGGTTCTGGCGCAGCGTGCCGATGTGGTGGTGATGGTGGCCCGGAACACGTTGCGAGGTTTGCAGAGCGCCGAGGTGCGATTGAAGGCGCTGCGTGAGCAGCTCGGCAGTGCGACGGAGATCGGGCTGATCCTGATCGAACAAGGTCCGTTCACCCGGCAGGAAGTGGAGAAGGAGCTGGCCCGGTTGGGTGTGCCGGTTCCGGTGGTCGCGACGTTGCCGTGGCAGGTGAAGCAGGCGGCGGTGCTGTCCGATGGGGTGGATCAGCCGCGGCGGTTCGAGCAGTGCGAGCTGATGCGCGCCGCCCGCACGGCGTCTGGGCCGCTGTTGCAGATGATCACGGAGCGGCGGCGTCGGCTCGGGGCGCCGGTCGCGGCGGGGAGAGGGTGATCGACGATGCGTGCCAGGCCCGTTCACAACGATCCTGTCGTCGTGCCGCAGCTGGTCAACCGGCTGCCGCAGCCGCAGTCCCCCTCCCCGGTCGACCCCCGTCTGGCCGCGGCTCACGCTGGCGCGCCCAGCATGCTCGCCGGCACGACGGCTCCTCAGGTGGTGTTGGACTACGAGGCTGTGCGGCTGATCAAGAAGGAGGTCGGGGACCGTCTGAAGGAACTCTTGCGCTCGCACCCCGGTATGTCCGTGGCGGCGCAGGAGCAGCAGGGGCGGGCGCTGATCAACGAGCAGGTTGCGATCTGGGCGGACGCGGTGGCCATCCAGCGCGGCACCGCCACCGACAAGGCCGAGGATGCCGCGGTCGCGCAGGCGGTGTTCGACCTGCAGTTCCGGGCCGGGCGCTTGCAGCAGCACCTGGACAACCCGCTGGTGGAGAACATCTTCATCAACAGCCACACCCAGACGGTGCTGGACTTCACCGACGGCCAGCGCCGTGAGGTGGCCCCGGTCGCGGACACGGAGGAAGAACTCAAGGAACTGTTGCAGGACTTGGCGCGCCGCTCGGGCCAGTCGGAGCGGTCCTTGTCGACCGCCAGCCCGTTCCTGCCGCTGCGGCTGGCCGACGGTTCGCGGCTGCAGGCGATGAGTGAGGTCACCCCGGGCACGTATGTGACGATCCGCCGGCACAGTCTGCGCGACGCGAACCTCGACGATCTGGTCCGACTCGGGGTCATCGACACCACGCTGCGCGACTTCCTGCGCGCCTGTGTGCGGGCGGGCAAGAACATCATGGTCGCGGGAGGACAGTCCGCCGGGAAGACCACTGTGCTGCGGGCCCTGCTCAAGGAGATCGACGCTGACGAGCGGTTCGGGACGTTGGAGACGGAGTACGAGCTGTTCGCGCACGAGAACGGCTACCACCGCCAGGTCGTGCCGATGGAGGCCCGCGAGTCCAACGGCGAGATCATCGACGGCCGCGGGGCCGGTGAGATCACGCTGATGGATCTGATGTACCGGGCGCTGCGCATGTCGCTGAAGCGGATTGTGGTCGGGGAGGTCCGTGGGCCGGAGATCGTGGCGATGTTGCAGGCCATGACCAACGGGCAGGGCGGCAACCTGTGCACCCTGCACGCCTCGCACCCGAGGGTGGTCTTCGACCGTATCGCCGAGCTGTACTTGCTGGCGCAGGGCAACATGTCGGAGGGCTTGGCGTACCGGCAGGCCGCCAACGGCCTCAATTTCATCGTGTTCGTCGACGGGTCGGTCGATGAGACCCTCATCGGCGGTCACCGGCACCGGTTCGTCTCCCACGTTCTGGAAGTGACCGGGATCGGGGAGGGCGGCCGCCCCGACACCAACGAGGTCTTCGGGCCCGCCCCGGAGTGGAACGAACCGCGGGCGGTGCCGCGGCTGCACCCCCAGTGCATCGTCGACCTGCGGCGGGCCGGCTTCGACGCCGAGCTCCTCAACGCCCCCTACGGGACCTGGCCCACCCGCCTGCCGCTCCTGGTGGAGGGGGCCGCGTGATGACGGGTCTGTTGTTGTGGGTGGTGGCGGGCCTGGCCGTCACCGCGGGTGCGGTCGGTCTGGTCGCCGGGATTGTGGGGACCAGTGCTCCACGCACGCCGACGCTGGTGGCCAGAGCGCGCGCACGCAGGTCGGGCGATGAGGCGCTGCGGGTGCGGCGGCGCACCCGTCTCGCGGTCGGCGCGATGGCAGGCGTCGCGATGTGGCTGGTCACCGGGGTGTTCATCGGCGGGCTGCTGATCGTGCTCGCCGTCATGGGCCTGCCCTGGCTGCTGGCCCCGACGAAATCAGCCGCCCATCGGATCGAGAAGCTCGAAGCGTTGGGCGACTGGACCCAGCGCCTGGCCAACGTGCTGCGCCTGGGCCGCGGCCTGGACGAGGCGTTGAAGCTGTCGCGTAAAGGCGTCCCTGCGGAGATCGCAGCCGAGGTCGGCGACCTGGTGGACCGGCTGCAGGTCGGCTGGCGGCCCACGGACGCGTTGCGGCTGTTCGCGGACGAGCTGGGCGACGTCACCGCGGACAAGGTGATCGCAGCGCTGATCTTGTCGAGCCAGGACCGTGGGCCGGGGCTGGCGACCGCGCTGGAGGATCTGGCGCAGTCGGTGCACGAGGAGGTCGCCAAGCGCCGCACCATCGAATCCGACCGGTCCAAGCCGCGCACCACCATGCGGTGGATGACCATCATCACCCTCGCGGTCATCGCAGCCGGATTCCTCGTCCCCAGCTACACCGCCCCCTACGGCACGCTCCTGGGGCAGCTGGTCCTGGCCATGCTGCTGGCCGGGTTCGCCGGGGTGCTGGTGTGGATGCGGCAGTTGTCGGAGACCCGACCCGTGCCCCGCTTCCTGATCGTCGACCCCCGCTCCCGCGTCACCCCACCCGCCGCACCAACTACGGCGGGCGGTGAGGGCGCGTGATCCCCCTTGCAGCCATCGTGGCCGGCAGCACGGTCGGCGCCGGTGTGGCCCTCCTGGTCAAGGAACTTCTGCGCCCGGCACCAGCACTGGGACCAGCCCTGCAGCGGCTGAACTACCCCGGCCCGGAAACGCCCGTGCCGGTCAGCGCTGACCGGGACGAGCGCTGGGGCGCCTGGCTGGTGGGACACCTGCAGGGCGTGCCCGGGGTGCGGATCCCGTTCACGAACCTGGCCCTGCTGGGTCGGACTCCGGCGCACTTCGTGCTCCGCAAGGTCGCCCTGACCGCGGCGGGATTGCTCCTACCGCCGCTGGCGACGTTGCCGTTCCTGCTGATCGGCATGCCCCTGTACGCCCCCGCGGTTCTCGGTTTGGTCATCGCCGCGGTGTTCTGGATCACCGCTGACCTGGAGGTCCGCGACCAGGCCCAGCGGGCCCGTGAGGAGTTCGCCCACGCCATGGCCGCGTTCTTGGACCTGGTGGCGCTCAAGCGGGCCGGGAACACCGGCGCGGAGCAGGCCATGGAGGAAGCCGCCGCCGTCGGCCACGGCTGGGCCTTCCAACGCATCCAAGAAGCCCTGGCCCGCTCCCGCCTGGACAAGATCCCGCACTGGGAGTCGCTGGAACGGCTGACCGCGGAGTTGGACCTGCCGGCGTTGGACGACCTGTCGGCGATCATGCGGCAGTCCTCCGACGACGGGGCGTCCGTCTACGCCACGCTCCGCTCGCGGGCGAAGAACCTGCGCACCGAACTCCTCGCGGACCAGGCCTCCCAGGCCAACGCCGCCAGTGAGGCGATGACCGCCCCCGGAGCCGTCCTCGCCGTCCTCGTGATGATCATGATGGCCTTCCCGTCGATCATCCGCATCCTCACCACCTAGACCCCAGCCCTTGAGCCGTTGAAGAAGGAGCACGAACTCATGCATGCGATGGCCGCCTACCTGACCCTCTGGGCGCAGCGAGCCCGTGAAGCCGTTGCCGAGGCCGAGGCGCGTGGGGACCGCGGGGACATCTCCATTACGACCGTGATCATCTGGGTCGCCGCCGTCACCGGCGCCCTCCTCATCGCCGGCACCATCGCGGTGATCATCACCAAATACAACGGCAAGCTCAGCGGCATCTGACGGCCGACATCACATGACGACGGGGAGGAAGACCACGTTGCGGGGACTGCGGCTGCGCTTATGGGCCGGCTCGCTGCGCAAGCACGCCCGAGGAGACCGGGGAGACTCGAGCATCCAGATGGCGATCGTGTTCCCGTTCGTCATCCTGGGCACCATCGCGGTCCTGCAGGTGTCCATGTGGTACTTCGCCCGCAACATCGCCCTGACCGCCGCCCGCGAAGGCGTCGCCGCCGGCCGCTCCTACCAGGCAACACCCGCCGACGGAGCCGCCCGCAGCCGCGAAACCCTGGAGCGCATCGCGGGCGACTCGCTGCGCGCAGCCGACGTCTCGACCGCCGGGAGCAGCGCCGTGCGGATGCGGATCACGGTGTCGGGGACGTGTCCCTCGATGCTGCCCGGCATCGGCGACCTGCACGTCTCCCAATCGGCCTCGGGTGCCCGCGAGCGCTTCACCACCCCGGCAGGCCCCTAATGCGACACCTCATGCGCCTGGGTGCACGTACGGGTTCGGATCGGGGCAGCGAGGCGATTCAGGCCGCGATCGTCACCCCGCTGCTGATCATGTTCCTGTGCCTGGCCATCGGCGCCGGACGGCTCGTCACATCCGGGAGCAAAATCGACGCCGCCGCGGAGGACGCCGCGCGGGCAGCGTCGATCGAGCGGACCTACGCCGCCGCGAAGACCGCAGCGGAAACCGCGGCCGTGGAGTCCTTGGACGATCAGGGGCTGGCCTGCGCATCGAGGGACGTCGCGGTCGATGTGGGCGGGTTGAGCGTGCCGGTCGGGCAGGTCGGGACGATCACCGTCACCATCACCTGCACCGTCGACCTCACCGACCTGCTCCTCCCGGTCCCCGGCGCCAAGACATTGAGCAGCACCTTCACCTCGATCGTGGACGCCTACCGGGAGAGGCAGACATGACGAACCCCTCGTACGGCGAGCACCTGTTGGCCCGACTGCGGCGTGACGACGGTGGCATCGCGGTGTTCGTGGCCATCTGCACGGTGGTGTTGCTGGGCATCATCGGTCTGGTCGTGGACGGCGGCGGGAAACTCCGCGCGACCGAACGCGCCGACGCGATCGCCATCGAGGCCGCCCGGGCCGGCGGCCAGGCCATCGACCCCACCCAGGCGATCCCCGGCACCGCCCTTCGCGTCGATCCCGAAGCCGCCCAAGCCGCCGCCTACGCCTACCTGCAGCACGCCGGCGCATCCGGCACCGCCGCGATCTCCCCTGACAGGACCCAGCTGACGGTGACCGTCACCGGCACCTACACCACCAAATTCTTGCCCGCAGTCGGGATCGGCTCCATGACCGTGACCGGCCACGGTCACGCGACACTCCTGCACGGTATGACCCAGCCAGAAGGGCCCTGACATGCCCCACCCGCCCTATACGGCCGCCGGACCGCACCGACGTTCAGCACCGCGGCGGCCCCGGAATTTCCTCATGGCTGGGGTGCGCGCCCTGACCAGTCTGGTCCTCCTGGTCGTGCTGCTGGCCGGGCTGCCGGTGCTGCTGTGGTGGGGCACCGCGATCGTCGCCGAACCGGGCCTGCAGGCGTTGGGCAGTTTGTTGACGACGCAGGACTCAGGTCAGGTCTTCCTCCTGGCCCTGGCCGTGGCCGGCTGGATCGGCTGGGCGTTGTTCACCCTCTCCGTCCTGGTGGAGATCCCAGCCCAACTGCGGGGCCACCGCGCACCACGGGTTCGGCTCCTGATCGGCCAGCGGGCCGCCGCCACCCTGGTCGGGGCGATCCTCATCGCCCTGCCCACCGGCACCGCAGCCCTCGCCTCCGCCGCCCCCGCACATGCCGTCACCACCACCCCCACGGGCGCGCCGGCCGGCGGCCGCGCCGGCGCCACGACCGCACTAGCCGACGCTCCGCACAGCGCGCGCGAGACCGGCACCGTCACCCACACCGTCCTCGATGCCCGGCCGGCGGAGAGCTTGTGGTCGATCGGCGCAGCACGCCTCGGTGACGGCAACCGGTGGGAGGACATCGCCCGCCTGAACACCGGCCGCACCATGACCGACGGCACCATCTTCCGCGCCGACGCCCCCATCCAGCCCGGCTGGACCCTGCACCTGCCCGCCGACGCGAAACCCGCGCCTCCCACGACCCACCACGGCGCTCCGGACAACACCCGGCCGGCGAGTGGACACCAGACACAACCGATGGGCGGGGCACACCGCGCGAACTACACGGTCGTTGCCGGCGACAACCTGTCCGAGATCGCCGCGAAACGGTTGGGGGACGAGCGAAGGTATCCGGAAATCTTCGCGCTGAATCAGGGCGAGGCCCAACCGGGCGGGCATCATTTCACCGATCCGGATCTGATCTACCCCGGGCAGCACCTCGACCTCCCCGCTCCCCCACACACCAAACCACCGGCACCCCGCCCCTCAGACCCCCACACGGTGCCAGGTCAGCACACGACCACTCCTCCAAGCCACGCGGAGCCCTCCGCCAACCCGGCCTCCCCCGCTACCACCGCGCCACGTCAGAGCGCGCACCCGACGGTGACACCCTCCGCCGCGGCGCCTGCCGCCCCCACCCAGGCTCCGGCGCCGAGCTCCGCACCGGCCACCACCACACCCCACCCCACCAGCAGCGGAACCTCCGCGCCCCCTGCCTCCGGGAGCGCCGCCGTGCCCTCTGCACCCCCGCGATCTACGACACCGGCCGTGGTGCCGGGTCCGGCTACCCGTGGTGACGACAGCACCGACCGCACCGTTGTCATGGCGGGCGGCGTGCTCGCACTGTTGGCCGCCGGCCTCATCGGCGGCCTCGGCCTGCGGCGGATCCTGCAGCAACGCGCCCGCAAGGCCGGGCAGACCATCTCCATCGAAGGCGAACCCACGCCATGGGAGCAGTCCCTTCACGCCAGCGCGGAACCGACCACGGTCTCCCTCCTCGACCGGGCGTTGCGGACTTTGGCCCATCACGCCGCGGCCGCCGGGTTGGAACTCCCCGTGGTCCGCAGGGCGCGGGTCACCAGCAAGACCATCACGCTCGTGGTCGAGGATCCCGCGCTCGCACCGATGACCCCGTTCGCGGCCGGCGAGCGGGACGGGCAGTGGGTCCTGAGCAGCAGGGCTCCCCTTCTGGATCCTGATGTGGCGCGGGAGGTGCCGGCCCCGTATCCGACGCTGGCGACACTGGGCACCACCACCGACGGGCACCTGGTCCTCACCAACCTCCTGCACTCCCGTGTCCTGCTCTTGGACGGACCCGAGGACGACGTGCTGGCCGTCGCCCGGGCCATGGCCTTGGAGGTGACCAGTAACGGCTGGTCGGACCACCTGGACATTCTGACCCTGGGGTTGGGCGGCCGGCTGGCGCAACTCCTGCCGCAGGGACGGCTGCGCGTGATGCCGCACCTGGCCTCCGCCGTCACCGATCTGGGCGGAATGCTGGTAGAGGTTCACCAGCAGCGCACCGACCCCGACGCCCCGGAACCCGACCCGCTGCCCTGGGTCCTGATCTGCGCCACCGCCCTGGACACCGCCCAGGCCTGGGAGCTGGCCGACACCCTGGCCACCGCCGCTCACCTGCCCGTCGTAGCGGTCCTGCCCGCCAGCGACAGCACCCGGCAGGCGTTCCCCGACGCCGACATCCTGCCCTGCGCACCGGCTGCCGAAGTCACCCTGACGCACCTCGCCGACACACCGCTCACGGTGCAGCGCATCAGTGACGACGCCTACCGCAGCTACGTCAACACCCTCGGCGTCGCAGCGCAGCCCGCGCAGCCCGCAACGGGGGCGTGGCAACTGGCCGCCGACCACAGCCGGGTTGCCACCGACCCCCGCCTGGCACCCACACCCGTGCTCCTCCAGCCCCTCGGCACCAACCGAGCACCGACCTCCTCACCAGATCCGGGCACACCCTTCCCCGCCCTGCGCGCAGCCGCCGAGCCCGCCCCCATCACCCTGCTCCCCCCACCCTCGCCCGACAGCGCACCCGCGACGCCCACGGGCAACCTCGAACCCCGCATCCCGCCCGCAGGCGGCTCGGTCGGCCCAGCGCCCAAAGTGCCCGCGGCCGCCGCTTCCAGCGAATCAGCGGATGTAACTGATGAGCCGGTTGATCCGAACGGTCCGTACATCCGGGTACTGGGGCCGATCGAGGTCACGGGCTTGGGCTCCACCGGCCACGACCCGAAGCTGGCCGCACTGGCCGCGCTGATCCACCTGCGGCCGGGCAAGAACCCCAGCGCCCTGGGCGAAGCGATGAGCCCGCACAAGCCGTGGTCCCCCACCACCGTGCAATCCAGGATCACCGCACTGCGGGGCAAACTCGGCTCCACCCCAGCAGGCGACCCCTACCTCCCCCGGCTCACAGCAGACGGGTACACACTCGCCCCCGGAGTGCGATGCGACCTGCACCAATTCGAACGGTTGGCCGCCCAGGGCCTTGCCGCCGGACCCAACGGGACCGGCCCCCTGGAAGACGCCCTGGCCCTGGTCCGCGGCACCCCCTTCGACGGGGACTACCCCTGGGCAGGAGGGCTGCAGCACGACATGATCTCCCGGATCGTCGACGTCGCCCACCACCTGGCGACCCTGCACGCTGAGGGCGACGTGCCCGATCTTGATGCCGCACGCCACGCCGCCCTGCGCGGCCTGTCCGTGGATGAGACCGCGGAGGTCCTGCATCGCGACCTGTTCCACATCCTGTTCGCCGCGGACGACATCCCGGCCCTCCACCAGGCCATCACCCACTGCGAACACATGGCCCACGCACACAACATCAGCCTGCAAACCCTCACCGAACAGACCATCACACTCCTGACCACCGACCATCCCGGAACAGCCCACACCGAACAGGCCTGACTCGGGAGCCCCAACATGACTGGGACCAACCATCAACACCCGCCCTACCGGCAGATCGCCGACGCTCCGCCACCAGATCCAGGGTGGCTGCCTCAAACCAGGTGCACGACTGCCGTCCTACAGATCATTGGAGGGGCAGTACGGCGTGGCCAACATGACGGCCCGCAGCGCGCTGCGGGTCCTGCGCGACGAAGGCCTGATCTACACCATTCAGGGCCGCGGCAGCTACGTCACCCACGCCGGCGGCCAGCTGACGGGCACGCAGGCGCAGGAGTCCTTGCCAGACGCCGTGCGCGGGCTGCGAGAGCTGCTGATGCTGATGAGCCAGAAGGTCGAGGCACTGGAGCAGCGGGTGTCGGAACTGGACGTGCCGAAAGCGGTGACGCGTAGGCCGTCGCCGTCCCGGGGGCGGCCTTCCGCTGAGTGTCAGTGGGGCCGATGAGCCTGCGCGCATGGCCGAAAACCGCGCGTTGCCCGCTGACCTGATCACACTCCAGACGGCTTTTAAGGATGCCGACACGGCGGTTGCCACGTACGTCGCGGACATCGAGGCCGCCCGACGTCTGGAGTTCCCCGATCCGCCCTCCGGCTGGTCCTCGGAGCAAGCGGCACTGAGAACTGCCTGGCCACAGGAGCAGGTCGAGGAGCTGGAGCGGCTACGGACAGCCCGATTGGCCGCGTTGAACGCCCTGTGGGAGCACCCCGACCACGCAGCCACCCTCAGCTCCGGGGACTGGAAAGAGCTCAGACAAGCTGCCGCCGGCACGGGCGCAGCGTAGTCCGCCCGAGGTCCCGGCCCTGCTCGGGTGTCTAGTGTGCGGCGGCGAGGTGGTGGTGCGCGGCGGCCAGTACCTCCGCCCGCGCGGCCTGCTCTCCTGCCGGCGGCCGGGTCTGCCATTCGACGAGCACGTCACGCACTGCCGAACAGACTGCCTTGATCTGTACGGCCATGTCGGCGTCCAGATCCTGCGATGCACCGTCCGCACCGTCAGGGCCGGTGACGACGGCGATGCCGTGCAGACCGTACGGGATCTCCGTATCCCGCCATCCGCTGGCCAGCGCCCAGGCGGCCACGTTCAACGGCGCCGTGAGGATCGCGCCTTCACCGTGAACGTGAAGGTAGGCCCGCCGGTGGAACACCGCCGCATCCACAGTGCCACCCACCAAATCACTCAGCACTTGGCGCTGCGCGGTGTACTCCTCGGGCAGAGCGATCTCCGAAACCGTGGCATCCAGTGCGATACACAGGGCAGCGGGCGGCATACCTGTCCTCCGACGACAGCGACAACTGGCAGCACCCGAACGGGTGCCCGATCATCACCCTTCCACGCAACCCGGGGCCGAAGTGCGCTTTCCAGCCCACGAGCAAAGGCATCAGCTGAATATGCGGCTCGGTCGAGCGCAACCGCGGGCACCGACAGCCCGGCCCACTCCGCACTCAATCCTCACCGCGCACGCGCACAAAACGGACGACGCCATGGCTTCCCCGGCCACAGGGCCATCGGGGACATGTTGCGCGCCGCCGGCCTAGAGCCTGTCTCCCTGATCCGGGCACATTTGGTTCGCGCGGTTCAACTGCTTGGTGGCAGGCTGCGGTTATGGATCAAGCTGAGGTATTGCTCATCGGAGGGCGCGCCGGCGTCGGCAAGACGACGGTGGGATGGGAGGTCTCAGCACATCTGCGTGCTGAGATGGTTGCTCACTGTGTGATCGAAGGTGACTTCATGGGGCAGGCCCATCCCGCTCCGGAGGGGGACCCGCGCCGCAGGAAGATCGCCGAGCGCAACCTGACGGCGCTCTGGTCGAACTATGCCGAGCTCGGGTATCGCCGTTTGATCTACACGCACACGGTGAGCGTTCTGGCTGAGAATGAAGGCATGTTCCGGCGCGCCATGGGTGCGAAGGTCAGGATCATCCGGGTGGTGCTCACCGCGTCCGATGCCACCGCTCGTGAGCGGCTGACTGGTCGGGAACTGGGGTCGGAGCTGGAGCATGAGTTGGAGGGCAGTGCCCGCAAAGCGCGGATTCTGGATGAGCAGATGCCCCTGGACACGGTGCGAGTGGCGACCGACGGACGTGCCGTGGTCGACATAGCGCGCGACGTGGCGAGCGCCACCGGCTGGCTGCCGAGCGTCTCCGGGTAGGTTCCTCGCCGCTCAATGTCGGGCCCAGATGAAGATGGCAGCGAGGTGGAGCGCGGCCTGGTAAACGATGGCGAGCTTGTCTGTTCGCAAGGCCAGGCCGCGCCACTGTTTGAGCCGGTTGATGCATCGCTCGACCGTGTTGCGCTCCTTGTACACCTCGGCATCGAACGCCGGTGGGCGACCGCCGGCGCGGCGCCTCGCCTCAGACGGTGACCGACCTGGTCTGAGGGCTGAGGAATGACTGCGTGGATTCCGCGTCGGCGCAGATGGCTGCGCCCGTCTGCGTTCCCGCCGTAGCGAGAGGAGCGCCAGCAGGTAGAACTCCGATGGCCGCGTGATGTCACCGCCGTGACGACCCTGCAGCCCGACGAGGACTGACCCCCTCCCGCCGGCGCCGCACCCCATGGCGCGGCACCGGCCCCCGGCCAGACGTCACCCCAAGCGCCGCCCGGAGGACCCGTCATGCCCCGCACACCCCACGCACCCACCGCTCCCCCGTCCCGACGCGACCAGCGACGGCCGGCCACCGGCCGCACCGTCCCGCCGCCCGTGTGGTTCACCGACCGGCTCGTATCCGTCCTGACCGCCACCCGGCCCATCACCTGCCTCGCCGGATACCTCGACCCCCCGACGTACGACCACCTGTGGCACCAGATGACCGCCAACCCCGCCCGGCCCTACTGAGCCCGCCTCCACCGCCCCACCATCCGCCGACACCGCACCATGCCCATCACGCCCGGAGTGCTCGAAGTAACCGCCATCGTGGTCCTGGCCCCCGCATACGTCCGCGCCATCGCCTTCCGCCTCCAACACACCACCACCAGCAACCCCACGCACGACCTCAACAACTGGCACGACACCGCCATCAAAACCGGCTAACCCCTCCCCCACCGACCCACGGACCTGACCGAACCAATCCCCCGACCCACCCGCCGCTGGGCGCGGCTGCAGCAGCGGCCACCTGACCCGCACAACGACCGGAACGCTGCGGCATAGTCGCTGCCTTCATCCCATCGGGCTGGGCTAAGCTCACGCCGCCCACCCCACTCAAGTGCCGGGGTCCCGAGTCCTGCACAGGTCTCGGGACCCTCGGCGCGCCGGAGCCGTTGCGACGCTCAGGCGTTCTGTCGCCCGGCGGTCAGCGGGCGCGGCGACGGAGCAGGATGTTCAACGTGGCGCGGGCGTCGCGGCGGCGCTCGGGGCTGCGGGCCGCGATCGAGGTCAGCGCCACCGAGGTGACGGTGAACGCGTACAGCGCGCCGGCCGCCCCGACGGTGATCGCGCCGTTGGTAGCGAGGGTGAGGGTGTCCATGGCGGATGCCTTCCGGTAGCGCCCGACCGCCGGTGCGGCAGCTCGTGACCCGCCCCAGCCATCTGCTCCGGAGGCAATCCGGCGATCAACCACCCACCCGCCCACAGCGGTCTACGCTGGTCACTGCATCCAGGCCGGATATTCCGGAGCTCTCCGGTCCGGATCCGGACCCCGGGGGCGGACATGGACGACACGACCGACGGCAGCGCCACGACCGTGTACGCCGCAGCCCTGCGCGACCTGTACGACAAAGCCAGCGCCCCGACATACGCCACGCTCCGCCGCCAAGGGCTCGCCCAGAAACCGCCGGTGACGCTGAAAGGCCAGACGGTCAGCGACTGGCTCTCAGGGATCGCTGTCCCCAGCCCCGGCCCGGCCATCCGGTTCCTGACCACTTACCTGCATGCCAAGGCCCGCCAGCGCAGGCAGCAGGTCAACGCGCCCGAAGGGTTCGAAAGCCTGCGGGTCGCCGCACAACGCGAACGCAACGCCAACCGGGGCCAGCGCGCAAGCGTCAGGACCGGGAAGTCCGCCAGTCCGGGCGTGGCGTTCGAGGCTCGCTACCGACAGTACGTGGCAGAGCGGCACGGCCAGTTGTCCGTGATCGGGCTCGACTTGTCCCGGCCCGGGTTGTCCTGCTGGTCGCTGGACGCCGCCTACCTCAGCCTGGAGCTCGCCTCCCACCGTCCCCTAAAGACGGCTGTCGATCCGGGTGGTGCACGCGTGGAGCGCGCCGAGCAGGCGCTGGCCTCGCTGCAGCGCACGTTGGTGCGGGGGCTGGCGGGCAGCGGCAAGACCACGTTGCTGCAGTGGCTGGCCGTCGGCGCCGCCAGTGGGAGCCTGCCACCGGAATTACTTCACCTGCGCGGGCGGCTTCCCTTCGTCCTGCCGCTGCGGACCCTCGTCCGCCACGCACGGTTGCCTGCCCCGCAGGAATTCCTCACCGCGGTCGGCTGCCCTTTCTACGCCGCCCAACCCGCCGGTTGGGCCGACCGGGTCCTGCAAGCGGGGCGCGGGCTGCTGCTCATTGATGGCCTGGACGAAGTGCCCCAAGCGCAGCGGTCCCAGACTCGCGAGTGGCTACGCGACCTGCTGGCCGCCTATCCGCAGGTGTCCTTGGTCGCGACGACGCGTCCGTCCGCCGTACCCGAAGGGTGGCTGGCGGACTGCGGATTCACCGAGCTGACCGTTAGGCCGATGAGCGCCCGGGACGTGGCGGTCTTCATCACCCGCTGGCACACCGCCGCGACAGGCAGCACCAACATGGACCAAGAACGCGCCCACCTGGCCGGGTTGGAAGACACCCTCAAGGACACCGTCCGCGCGCAACGGGACCTGGCCCAGCTGACCACGACCCCGCTGCTATGTGCGCTGGTGTGCGCACTGCACCGTGACCGGCGCGGCCACCTGCCCCAGGGGCGGATGGAGCTGTATGAGGCAGCGCTGGGGATGCTACTCGTGCGCAGGGACCGGGAACGCGACATCGACGCACCCGAGGGCATCGTGCCCACCGAACACCAGAGCATCCAGCTCCTGCAACGCCTGGCCTACTGGCTCATCCTCAACGGGCAGACCGAGATGGTCTACGACACTGCCTTATCCCTCATCGGCGACACCCTGCCCGCCATGCCCACCGTCAGCGCCCAAGGCAGTGCCGCCGACGTCCTGGCCCATCTGGTGGCACGCAGCGGCCTGTTACGCGCACCGACCGCCGACACCATCGACTTTGTCCACCGCACCTTCCAGGACTTCCTCGGCGCCAAAGCCGCCATCGACAACCGCGACATCCCCCTGCTCGTACGCCGCGCCCACGACGACCAATGGGAAGACGTCGTGCGCATGGCCGTCGGCCACGCCCGCCCCCATGAAAGCGCCGACCTGCTACGCCGCCTGATCACCCGCGGAGACCGCACCCCCAAACGCCGCACCCGCCTCCACCTGCTCGCCACCGCGTGCCTGGACAGCGCCACCGAACTCGACCCACACATCCGACAAGAAGTACAGGACCGCACCACATCGCTCCTGCCTCCACGCAGCCGCGCCGAGGCAGAGACCCTCGCCGCGATCGGCCCCGTCATCCTCGACCTCCTCCCCGGGCCCACCGGGCTGGAGGACGACGAAGCCGAAGCAGTAGTCCGTACCGCCGCCCTCATCGGCGGCGACGCCGCTCTCACCGTCCTCAAAAAATTCCGCACCTGCACCCAAGGCGAGGTGCCATGGGAACTCCAAGACGCCTGGGACACCTTCGACACCGACGACTACGCCCGCGAAATCCTCCACCACATCCCCGAACTACCCCTGCTGAACGTGAACTCTCGACAAAAGCTCAACGCACTCCAACAGATGAAAACGCCGCCATATATTATCCTTGACGGGAACTTCACCTGCAAAGACATCGCCGACACCCTCGATCCAAAGCTGCTCACATCACTGAACATTCATGATAATTCCACATTGCAGAACCTGGAATTCCTGCGCGCATACACCGGACTGACAGAGCTCCTTCTCACCGGCTGCCCCAACATTGCAGACCTCGAACCACTCACCACCTCGGCCGTCACCACACTCGGCCTCTACGCAGCTCTGCACAGCCCCGTCCCCGCATATGACCTCCGAAATCTCAAAAATCTTCTGCGCCTAAATCTGAGCACAAGTGTCCCGCACCCAGACCTCGCCACGCTTCCCGTCCAGGCCGATTTGATCCACCTCTACCTCGGGCCCACCACGAGCCTCACGCTCCACGGCATCAGCCGATGGCCGCGACTTACCTCATTGGCTTTGGGAGGCAAGTTCGAAGGAATCGCAGAGCTAGCAGAACTACCATCACTAAAGAATTTGTCTTTCCCAAGCGAGACCCTTATGGCACTTCCCCAAAAATTCCCCCCCTTCCCAGCATTGCCTATCTCCACATTTTCGATTGCGCATACCTCAGCGAGACAATAGGGCTTCGACATATTCGAGAAGTCTTTCCTCATCTCGAAATCCTCACTCTCGGCGCACCCGCCGGAGCCCGGCTGGACCTGACCTCGCTGCGCGACATGGCGAACCTCCACATCCGCATCACCGGGCAGGCGGAAGTCACCGGCGTCGAACTCTTCCCCGACGGCGCCATCACCCGCTCACCCCGCCCCCGCACCTGACCACCCCACCCCTGGGCATTCGGTGTATGAGGGTCAGCGCGCATTCGCAGGCCCCCGCTCCGTGGGTCTTGGGTCTCCCGCAGCGCACATCAGGCGTAGGCGCCTTTTCACACTACTGTGGGTGCGAGCCGTCCACGATCTCGGGATTGATCGTGTCGAAATACACCCAGTCCGTCGCAGGGGCTAGGTGGAACGTGCCCGGATAGTGCGAGTTGGTGATGTGGTTGTCGTAGCCGGCGCGCCACTCAGCCGCTCGGTGTTCTTGGGGATGAACTCTGCCAGTTTCTCCGGCGATTGGGCCGGCGGGGAGGGCTCGAAGGCGTACCCCGGCACGCTGACCATCGACTTGACCGCGCCCTGCCCAGGTGACGGCACGCTGGCCCGTGCCTGATGTGTTTTGTTGGATCAGGCCGTGTTCAGGGAACGGACCATGATCGCGTAGACCGGGGAATCGGCGAACGGCTGCCGTTCGCCCACCTTCGCGTACTCCCATGCTTCGTAGAGTCGTTGCACCTTGGCGTGCTCGGTGTCCACCAGGAGCACCGCGAGGGATTCGGGCCGGTTCGCCAGCAGACCTTCGTGGAGTTGTTCGGCGTATCCGGTCTTGCGCCATTTCGGTCGGACCATCAGTTCGGAAACGGAGAATGTCGCCGACGGTTCCGGGACTGGCGTGAGGTGTCCCTGCCACCATTCTCGTCCGGCCGTGGCAGGTGCGCCGTAGGCGAAGCCCACCGTTTCACCGTCTTCGTAGCCAACGACGCACGAGAAGCCGGGCATTGCACCCCAGTGATCCACGAACCAGGGGAACCGCTGGACGAACGGGTCGTCCATCTCCGTGGCGTAAGCGTCCGCGTGCACGTCAAGGAGGACCTGTCGCAAGGTCGGAAGGTCCTCGTGGTGGTAGTGACGCAGCTCTATCACGGTCGGCTCCATTCGGTGCGGAATCGGTCCGCCCACTCTTGCGTCACCACGGCGGACGGCGCCAGGGTCAGCAGGTCACGGTAGAAGTCGCCCAGGAGCGTTCGCATGCGCCCGGGGATGACGGAGTCGGACATCAGGTCGAAGACGCTCCCAGCGGTCGCACAGGCTTGGTCGACGTCGCCTTGGTGGAGCTGTGCCAGGGCGAGCCGTGTCGTGGCTAGGGCCCGGTTGCGGCGGAACTGACTGGGGATCGTGGACAGCGCTCGATGGGAGGCGCCCTCCGACTCATCCGCCCTGCCCAGACGGTCATAGACGATCGCGGTGATCGCGTGGAACTCGGCTGGGCCGTAGAAGGCGACCCAGCTCGGACGTACGGCCTGGGGAGCCTTGGCGAGCGCTTCTTGCGCGTACCCGAGGGAACGCAAGGACGCTTGCATGTCGTGCCGGTTGGAATGCGCGATCGCGGTCCGGGCGTGAGCCAGGGAGCCGAAGAGTGGATCGCGCCGGGTGATGGCCGTTCGTTGCGCCGCTTGGGCTGCCGCCACGGCGTCAGAGAACCGGTGTCGCTGGTGAGCGAGCATGGCAAGCGAGTTCCACACGCGCAGTTGCGCGGTGCTGTCGTGGGCCATGCCGGCCAGAGTCAGCGCACGGTCGAGGTGACGTTGGGCTTCATCGAGCCGCCGGGCGTCGATACAGGACCATGCCGCGGTCGCTGTGTAGTCGGCGGCCACACTGAACAAGCGCTGCCGTACCCGTTGAGAAGCGCTCTGTTGCTGGAGGTCGATGGCCTGCTGGGCGCCGGCCAAGGCCGCGTTCTCCAGGGCGTTGTGCCCGCCTTGGCGGTCGTCCAGGGCCATGAGCGCGTCGAGGCCGGCCCGCAGACGGAAAACGTCGGAGGCACCGACGGCCGGACGAGCCGCCAGCAGGGGAACGGCGGCGGCAGTTGCGGTGCCGGTCGCCGAGGTGAGGAAAGTGCGGCGCCTCACTGGCTGCTCCGGTGGCGCTGACGGGCGGGTTGCGCCCGATGGGACGAAGCCGAGTTCCTCGGCCGGACAAGTAAATACTGCCTCTAATGCGAACCTGTTCCTTGCTTGAGGCCACTTGGTCTCGCCGGAGGTGAGGTTGCGGATCGTCCGCTCGGATACCGTGCCCATTCTTCCGGTGAGCCGCTCAATCTCCGCATTCATGCGGAGCGCTAACTCAGCCTGTGTCAGAGCCAGTTCACACATTCGTTGCCTCAGGACCGCATTGCCCCCCATGAACCGACCGTAGCTCTCTGGTCACCGATCGCGCCAAGGGTCAGGTAATACACAAGTCAAATCTTCCGGTTGGTGACGAGCGACCCAAGCCCCTTCTGCCTGGTTCCCAGTGCCTGAGCCGCCGTTGACTGGACTCCAGGCCGCCCGACTCGTCAGCTCACGTTCGTTCCAGGTGAGCGGCCCACGAAGTACCCGACTGCGACGGAGGCACATCATGACCGGCGCCGACAGCAAGACCACACAGACGCGACCAAACCTGTCCAGCCGCCCCGCGCCCGAACGCGCGTCGCGTCAAGAATTGAGCAGCCGTATCCTCGGCCTTGCCGCCAGTGGCTGGGACGCGTTCCAGCGCCGATCCAGCCAGATCGGCGAGGGGCAGCCATCGGCTGGTGATGCCGAATGAGTGTGACCGGGTGGGACTGGATCAAGCGAGACGCTCTCGTCCTGGACACCTCCACTCACCGGGTCGGCGAAGTTCAACAAATCGGGTCTGCCTACCCCACCAGCGCAAGCCCCATGGAGTTCGCGTGGCTGCGGCCTCCGGGTGGCGGCGTCGAATGGAGCGCTCCCCTGTCCGCTCTCGAACCCGTGGATGACACCCCGTGACCCGGTCCGTGGTTGACCGGCCACGCCACCGCCGCCCACCGTGCCCCTCCAGCGACGGCCGCACCGCAGGCGCGCTCCTGATGCTCCTCAACGTGCTCGGCGCGCCCGCAGTTGCTGCCCTCCTCGTCTACGGGCAGCCGGCCGCTCCGCCTGCTCCGAGTTTCGCTGCGGCCGCTCCGGACACTCCGCCCCCCAGCCTCTGATCCCCGGTCTCCGCCGACGACCCGTTCCGGCGGAGACCGGTACCAACGCGCCCGGCTCCCGCCATCAAGGGATCACGGCTCCCCCGACCGTGACAGCGGGAGCCGGGCGCCCCCTGCAACACCCGCACAGCAGCATGCCCAGAAAGGACAACGCATGGCCAAGCCACCCCCGCCAGGTCCTCGCCGACCCCAGACGCCGACACCCCGGCCTCCGGACCCGACGCCGATCCCGACCCACGACCGCACCGCTGCCTAGAACCACACCACCTCAAGATCACTCGCAAGACGAAGGAGACCAGCCATGGGATGGGGAACTGGCAAGGGCGGTAGTGGCAGCAATGGCAAGCACTCCGGCGGGAAGGACCCGGGCACCAGCAAGCCGTCTCCGGACGGGTCACGGCCTGCTCCGGAGCCCAAGCACAAGGGCGGCGACAAGAAGTGACGCACTCGCACGAGCCGGAGCAGGCCGCAGCGCAACGCGACCTGCTCCGCGCGATCTCGACGGACCTGGGACATGTGCCGGCCCCGGAGTGGGTGAAGGCCATGGAGGGCGTGCCGCGACATCACTTCCTGCCTGACCGGATTTGGCTGGAGGACGGCGAGGGCGGATACGAATCCTGCGACCGGCAGAGCGACGCTGAGCGGTGGTACGCCGCCGCCTACGCCGATGCGCCCGTGGTGACGCAGGTCAACGACGGTGCGGAGCCGGAGGAAGGCGACGTGTGGGCCTCCTCCTCGGCCTCTGCCCCTTCCATCGTGCTGCGCATGCTGGAAGACCTCGACGTCCACCAGGGCGCGCACGTGCTGGAGATCGGCACCGGCACCGGCTGGAACGCGGGCCTGCTCGCACATCGCCTCGGCGAAGCCAACGTCACCACGCTGGAGATCGACGGCGCGGTAACCGCCCGTGCCCGTACCGCGCTCCATAACACGGACCTGTACCCCGAGGTGGTGTGCGCCGACGGAGCAAGGGGCTGGCCCCCACGGGCCACCTACGACCGGATCATCTGCACGTGTTCGGTGCGCCGCGTGCCGTACGCATGGGTGAAGCAGTCTCAGCCAGGAGGGGTGATCATCACGGCGTGGGACAACCCGTGGATCACGTACGGGCTGCTGCGGCTGGAGGTGAATGCCGGGGTCGGCGAAGGCCGGTTCAGCCCGCACAGCGCCTTCATGCTCATGCGGAACCAGCGCGCCGACCTCCGCATCTACCGGGACGTCGTCCGCGACGAACACCAGCCCGACGAGTCCAAGACCTGCCTGGCACCGTGGGACGTGACTGGCCAGGACATCGACGCACAGTTCGCGATCGGAGTACGACTGCGCGACGTCTGGTACTCCCGCCAGCAGAACCCCAACGTGGACGGCGTGATGACACGCCTGTGGGTAGCCACCACCGACGCCACCTCATGGGCCGCAGTCGACTACGACGGCGAGCACGACAACCAATTCACTGTCTGGCAGCACGGCCGACGCCGTCTCTGGGACGAAGTGGAAGCCGCCAACCGCTGGTGGAGGAAGACCGACCGCCCAGGACCGGAACGGTTCGGCCTCACCGTCACCTCAGCCGGACAGCAGACCTGGCTCGATGATCCCGACAACCACGCGACCCCGTGATCATCTTCGCCCGCTGAAACCCTGACACATCATGGCGATGACCCCCACCAGGTAGGTCGGTGGGGGTCATCGCGCGCTGTCTCACTCCCCGATGTCGATACCAAGCGAGTCGTCCACCTCCCGTAGCGCCTTCCCGGCGCGGCGCACCGGGGGTCGTCGTCCTGTTCGGGCCGGCGTCCGCGTGGCTTCATCGGAACCCTGGGCATCACCCTGCGTAATCTCACCGGTACCCGGAGCGCCGAAGTGGCGTACGCCGGC
Organism: Streptomyces sp. NPDC045021; assembly: GCF_056432645.1. Taxonomy (NCBI): domain Bacteria; kingdom Bacillati; phylum Actinomycetota; class Actinomycetes; order Kitasatosporales; family Streptomycetaceae; genus Streptomyces; species Streptomyces sp. NPDC045021. The sequence goes on along the minus strand of NZ_JBWKIQ010000023.1, from coordinate 28,858 downwards.
CAGGGAATGGAGAATTCTTCGTAGTCCTGGACGATCCGGTTCGCCTCGCGTGCAGCGAACGGATCTCAGCCGACCCAGGTTTCCTGGCCTTTCAGTAACTCTCGCTGGGCGCGGTCGCAAAGAAGGGAGGTGGCGTGACGAATCCCCAAACCGTCCTGATGCAGGCAAGCCAAGGTCCCGTACCGGAGAATTGGCGGGTCTTCACCAAGAAGCGGGGAAAACTGTCCGGCTTCCTGCGCGGGACATCGGATGATCCGGATCCGCTGCTGGTCATCACCCCTGACGAGGTCATCGAGTACAAGGACGAACGCAAGCCGCTGACGATCGTCAATTTCTACGATCTAGCTGGAGTAACCCTGAAAGCGACCGCAAGCACCTCCTCCGGAAGTATGCTGGCGGATCTTCACGTATGGGTGGACCTCAACTACCGCGACGGCCGGAAGGAAAAGTGGCGATCCACATCTTTCGCGGACGACCTACAGACGATTCAGGGGTTCATCGAAGCGTACGGTGTTCACAAGGCACTTCAAGGGCGCTGACCTCTGGCCCGAAACTTCTGCCCATTTCAGGTAACAAGAAGCCTCGGTAGCGCACCAAGCAGGCGTCGTCGACGATGTCGTCTGCGGTGGCTGGATGGTTGTAGAAGGCGGGCATGGGCGGCACGATGGCGGCGCCCATGCGGGCGAGGGCGAGCATGTTGTCCAGGTGGATCTCGCTCAAATGAGTCTCACGGGTGACGAGGACGAGCTTTCCGGCGCTCCTTGAGCGTGACGTCCGCGGCACGGGCCACCAAGCCGTCGGCGTACCCGGTGCGTATCCCGGCGAGCGTCTTCATGCTGCACGGGACGATCACCATCCCGTCGGCGGGGAACGAGCCGGAAGCGATGGCCGCCCCCTGGTCGTCGGGAGAGTGGACGACGTCGGCCAACGCGGCGACGTCGCGGGTACTCATCCCGGTCTCCAGTTCGACGGTGGCCCGCGCCCAGCGCGTCAGCACGAGGTGCGTCTCCACGTCGGGATGCCGACGCAGTTCCTGAAGGAACCGGACCCCCAGGACGGAGCCGGTCGCTCCCGTTATTCCGACGATCAGACGCACTTCTGTCTCCCCATTGCTCTCTTCGGTCAACGGATGGGCCGCGGACAGGGCCCCGGTCGCGGTGTCGGGTCGTCAGCCCCTCAGGCGGTCGCCTTGAGGGTGTCGTCGAGCCAGTCGTAGATGCGGGCCTGGGTCAGGCGCATGGCGCCGGGGTGGCAGTGGGCGCCGGCGCCTTCCTCGGCGGTGAACACCATCAGGGTCTTGGGGCAGGTGAGGTGGTCGTAGAGCTGTTCGGGCTGGCCCTTGAAGAACATGTCCTCTTCGGCGTCGCAGACCAGGGTGGGGCACTGGATCCGTTCGGCGATGCCGCCGGCGAGGGTGTAGTCGAGGTAGGAGGCGTTGAAGGCTCGGGGGGTGTCGACGCCCATCACGTACATGCCGTGGTTGATCGCCCAGCGGGCGATCGGGTCCTTGGCCATGATCTGCTCGAGGGAGGCGTCGAGCTCGGGGGCTGAGTCCGCGCGCAGGAGCCGCTCGGCCTCCTCGCGGGTGCCGGGAATGTTGCGGACGGAGGTCCCGCCGAGGTCGTAGAGGCCGTCGACGGCGATCAGCGCGGCCAGGCGGTGCTCGAACGCGGCGGCCCTGGGGGCGAGGATGCCGCCCATGCTGATGCCGAGGAGCGCGATGCGGCTGTTGTCGACGTCCGGGAGGGTCTCGGCGAAGTCCAAAACGGGGGTGATGACGTTCTCCCAGTCGGGACGGAACACCAGGCCCTCGTGGTGGCGCGGACCGGGCATGCCGGGGCCGTCGAAGACCAGCACGGTGTAGCCGCGCTCGACGCCGGCCATCGCCCCGAAGAAGTGCAGCTCCTCAGCGGTACCGTCGAAGCCGTTGTGCATGATCAGCGTCGGCCGCGGGGTCCTGGAGTCGTCGACGCGGTACAGGTAGCCCGGCAGGGTGGTGCCCTCGTACGGGATCTCGACCGGCTCGATGACTGGGGTGAACAACGCGGCCGCCGCCCGGAAGCAGGCCACGCTGCGGTCGTAGGCGTGGTCGTGCCGCGGGTCGCAGGGGTGACCGTGCAGGAAGAACTCCGCCGACCGGTAGTAGTTCGACGCCCGCAGGAACCCGTCCCGGGCACTGACCCGGTGACCGGCCGCCAGCGCCTTCTCCGCCTCGCCGGACACCCGGTCCGCGGTGGCCAGCCACTCGGTGTACCAGCTGGCGTAGTCACCCTCGACGATACGCTCCCCTGTGGAGACGACCTCGCCGAAGTCGGCCCCGCCGTAGGCGATGTGACTCATCGAGCGCAGGGTCTCGTACCAGAACTGGATGTTGTTCGGGAACAGCAGTTGCTTCATCGGAAACTCCCTCAAGGCCGCTAAGCACCGATCTGTGCTTACGACCGGAACTGTAGCCCTTCCGGGTGCTCGAAGCAAACATCTGTGCTTACGATGTGGGGGTGACTCCGAATCAACCGACCACACGCATCCGCAAGAGCCCCGAACAGGTCCGCGCGGCCGTCCACCAGGCGGTCATCGACCTGCTCTGCGACCCGGAGGGCGAAGACCTCAACATCCCCGCGATCGCGCAACGCGCCGGCGTCAACCACACCAGCGTCTACCGGCGCTGGGGCAGCCTCGACACCCTCCTGGCCGACATGGTCACCACCCGCCTCGAACGCGACTCACCGCTGAACGACACCGGCACCCTGCGCGGCGACCTCCTCGCCTGGGCCCAGGCCAGCGCCGCGAGCATCCGCACGCCCGAAGGGCGCGCCCTCGTACGCGCCGTGATCCTGTCCATGCCGAACAGCGCCCAGGCCCAGGACGGGCGTGCGCAGCATTTCCGGCGCCGGATGCACTCCATCGAGCAGATTCGCCAGCGCGCCACGGCCCGGGGCGAGAACCCTCCGCCCTTCGAGCAGATCCTCGACCAGCTCATCGCACCGTTCTACCTGCGGGCCATCTTCGGCATCGACCTACCGGCCACCGGCTACCCGGAACTTCTCGTGGACAGACTGCTGAGCACCACGAATGGGCCGACAACGGCCTGAGCGAGCGCACCCGAACCCCCGAGCGCCGGGCACCGATCGGCCCCACGGACATGGCCGCGGCCGGCACCCGGGCCCCGCTTCGCGTCGTCCGAGGGGCCCCTCTTTACGCGGCGCGGGGCCCTTTACGATGCTCCCGAGCCGTCCGATCAGCGGGGGCCATCGGGAGGGTGGGGGAAAACTCGACATGGAGAATCCGGCGGATTCACCGTGGCCAGTGCCGGTTCGCAGAGCGAATCGGAAGGGGCTGATCGTCTGGTGTGCCGTGCTGACGGCCGGACTGCTGCTGGTGTTGAGCGACATCATCGCGTTCCGGATGAACATCCGGCTGTACTCCCCCGCGGGCGACGACGGCAAAATCATCGCCGAAAGGATCGAGGGCAGCCAGGCGCGACGCGGCGACATGGTCGTGGTCGACATTCCGCAGTGGGAATTTCGCGGACCCATCATGGAACGGGTGATCGGTGTCGGCGGGGACCGGGTCACCTGTGCCGTCGAAGGCAAGGTGATGGTGAACGGCACGCCGCTCGACGAGCCCTACGTCCTGAACGGGGTGAGCAACGGGTTGCAGCGCGGCTACGACGTGACCGTTCCGCCCGGGCGGCTCTTCCTGCTCGGCGACAATCGCATCGACTCCTTCGACTCCCGTTTCCACCTCAGGATGGACCAGGGAACAGTACCCACCTCCGTCGTGTCAGCACGGGCGACGACCGGTACCGGGGCGCTGATCCCTTACTCGGTGTTCTTCGGTGCCGGGCTGATCATCGCGCTGGCCGGGCTGATCGGCGCTGTGATCGCCTGGGCCAAGGGGCGGCGCTGGATCGTCCCCGTGCCCAGCGGTACCGCGGTCCCGCACAACTGGCCGTAGCCGGCGGCGAGAAGCGGCACCGCCGCACACAGATGACGGCGCGCCGCCCTGTCTCATCGCGGCTGTCCCGCAGCCGGGAGTCTCGGCACCTCAGGCAGTCGGCCCTCCCGGTGCGCGAAGTGTCCGGCGGACGGCGTCGCGGAGCCAGTGGTGGGCGCCGTCGGCGGCCTGGCGGGGATGCCAGGCCATGCCGATGGTCAAGGGCGGCAGAGACAGGGGCATTTCGAGGAGGTGCAGGCCGAAGGCCGTGGCGTCGGCGGTGAGGGGTTAAGGGGTCGCGCCGGGGAGTGCCGCGGGGACGAGGCAGACGACGTCACTGCGTGCGGCAAGAGCCATCGCGGCCAGATGGCTGGGGAGGACGACGGCCACCCGCCGGCGAGGTTTCCCGACCTGGCTCTCTTCTCTCATGCACTCTCTTCGCTGAGGCGGTCGACTGCCCACGGCAGGTGCTCCTTGGCCACCACAAGGCTGAACGGCCTCACCAGCGAGCGAAGTTCGGCGCAGGCGGCAGGGCCGAGCGTGATGTAAGGAAGGGCGGCCAACCTGTCGGTGGTGTGCTCGATCTCCGCCCTACGCCGCGTACCGTCCTCGGTCAAGGCCAGGTGGGGTCCGTCGTCGAGCCATCCACGCTCACGCAGGTTCTGCACGGCCTGTCCCCACTGCTCCGGCGTCCATGCCCGCGAGTCGCGCAGCACCCCTGCGTCGATGTCGCCTGTGGCGGCGTGCGTGACGAGAGCTTCGAGCCCGCTCAGCCCGGCAGTCATTAGTGCCGCCACGTGACCGTCGCCACGGAACTCCCGCAGCAGAGTCTGCGCGTGCCAGAGCACGAGGTGGGGTGCGTTCGGCCACGGCAGTGCGGCGTGCGCGGCGAAGAGGGGGCGGCCTTGTGGATGGCGCACGGTCACCTCAGCCGCGGTACGGGCCAATTCCGCTGCGCGGGCCAGCGCCGGTGAGGAGACGTCCGCGCCGAGGATGCGGCGGAGCGTGGCATCCACCCCGGTGAGCCGGGCGCGGGCGAACCGCTGCGGCGTGGCGGCTTCCCATGCCGCGGGTATGGCTCGGCGCACCAGTTGGGGATTGAAGTTGTAGAACGTGGCGATGACCAGATCCGCCGGCGCGGCGCCGAGCGCGGCGGAGCGGGACGCGAAGTACCCCGTCCTGGCGTCCACGCCCAACTCGGCGTACTGCCCTGAGGCTTCGGGCGAGAAGTAGACAGCTCCGTGGTAGGGCTCGAGAGTTCTCCAGGTCTGGCGCGCGAGGGCCAGGCTGTCGCGGTCCGTGTTCTGCGTCATGAGGGGCTCTCCGTCCCGTGGCGGATGAAACGTTGCTGTTCATCGAGCACACGACGGCGTTTGGGGCACACTCAGTCATACCGTCTGGTCGGTACGTTATCGGAGAGCGGCTCCGGCGACTACTGCCCTGTAACCAGTTCTCTCCTGACCAAGGTGCGCATGCATCCGCGGCATGCGACCGCGTTGGTGGGAGCCTTGCTGGTGCTGGCGCACCACCAGGTGGCTCGGTGACCGATGATCTCCTCGCAATGATCACCGTGATGAGCTGCGCGAGCACCCCAACGACTCATTACGCCAGGACCGTTGACCTGCATGAATCACGATGGAACTTCCTCACTGCATCGCGCTGGGCAAGGGCAACCACCCCACCCTGCAACGACAGCTCAAGCAGCTGCCCTGGAAAGACTTCCCGCTGCCGCACAAGACCCGAAGCACCGGGCATGGCCGCGACGAGATCCGCCGCATCAAGGTCGCCACGGTGGCCAGGCTGCGTTGCCCCTACGCCGACCATGCCTCCAGATCGTCCGGCGTCGAAGGACCGTGACCACCGTCGCCGGCTGCTGTTTCCTGGCGAAGTTGCCTGTGTCGGCTTCGCTGAGGTGGGCAGGCAGCCACGCCACCAGGATCGACAGGATCAGTCCGCCGATGACCCCATAGAAGATGACGCCGAAACCGGTCAGGGGACTCGGCCACCGGCGACGGCCTGCCCCGACGCGATCTTCGGTGCTGTCGTTGTGTCCGTGCCGGGGCTTACTGCCCACGCAGGTGCCCCGTCATCCCAGGCGGGGGATGGCGGGGCACTTGGGGTGGCCGGTGGGGTCCGGTCACCGGTGGCGGAGGTCAGTGGCCGTGGCCGTGGCCCCAGGACTTGGTGTCGGCGACGTGGTTGTGGCTGTCGCGCAGGGTCGCGGTGTCGCGGTCGTTGTTCCAGACATAGTCGCGGCGGTCCTGGTACACGTTCGCTGCGGTGTCGCGGCCGGTTCCGGTGTGGACGCGGACCGCGGCGTGGCCGGCCAGGCGCAGGTGGGTGAACGTGTAGGTGTGGTGGTCGGCGTCGGACAGGGACCAGCCCGACAGGTTCACGCTGTTGCGGCCGGTGTTGACGACGGTGACCCACTCGGCGTTCAGCGAGGCGTTGCTACGGTTGTCGCGTCCGGGGCTGTCGTACTGGATGGCCCCCAGCACCACCTGGGAACGCGGGGCGTTGCGGCCGTGGTCGGCGGCGGTGGCCGGCAGTGCCACGGCGGCCAGCACAGCGCCGGCGGCCAGCGTGGTCACGGTCAGACGGGATGCGAGACGGGACATGTGGATCCCCCTTCGTGCAGGGCACACCCCCCTGAGGGTGCGTGCTGGTGGGACTGGTCCCCGGCACGTGCGCCGAGAACCACCACATTCCCCCGCCACCACCGTGAGCGACGGGCTCGCCGCTTGGCGTTACAGATCGCGAACATGCCCGTGACGCTCACGTGCACACCGCAACCAACCCCATCCCGGGCGCGCCGCCCCGCACCCTTCCCGTACACCCCAGTCACCACCGCGCACCAGGCAATCCCGCCACCCCGAACCACCCCAAACACCCGTACACACGCGCCAGTCGGCACCGGTAACAGAACCGCCAGCGACCACGTCAACACTCACCATCCCCTCACCCGGGCGGAGGGCGGACAGGGACGTGGCGCGCTCGGCCGAGTTCGCGCTGCCGCCCATGGGCGGCGAGACGGGACGCCCGTTGGCTGCGGTTCACTGCTCCGCCCCCTTCTCCGGGGCGGCGCACATGGATTCCCAGGGCACGCCGTGGCCGGGGGTGGCGCGCAGGGCTTCGGCGCGGGCGCGGTCAGCGGGGACGGCCGGACTGACGGGCGCCAGCGGGCACGGCCCACTGCCGGTTGGACTATCGGAAACTCGGGCCGGGCGCCCGGCAGGCGCTGACGGGCCTACGCCAGCGCGGGCTCGCCGCTGATGTGGGCGACGCTCGCGGCGAAGGCGCGGCGGTCGGCGAGGGCATGCCGGGCGCGCGACCAGGGCCACCCGAAGAACTGCCGCTGCACCGGCATGGTCAGTGCGAGCAGCAGTTCCACTTTGGTGGTGTCCTCCCGTTCGAACAGCACTACCGCGCGGGCCTGGCCGGCGTACTCGATGGCGAAGTGGATGTTCTGGGCGGATGGCCAGCTGCCGGCGTACGTCATGGCGTTGTCGAGCAGCCACCGGGTGGCGTCGTCGAGCTGCTGCAGCCAGCGGTTCCGCTCGTCGGTCAGCCGCTCGCGCATGACTGGCGTGCAGTCGGGATCGTCGGCCGGCGGAAGCTCGAACTGCTGCAGCAGGCAGCATGCGGAGACGATCCGCAGCATGTTCGCGCCGAAAGCGTCGCGGACGGCGTGGACCTCGCCCAGCCGATTCTTGCGGGCCTCCATGCGCGGAGTCACGAACAGGCCGACCACGAGAGCGGTCACCACTGCGGTGCCGGCGGCTACCAAAAGGGTCCACAGAATGTTGGGCATGGGCACAATGCTCCCAGCCAGGCACGCTCGGCTACGTTGCCGAGTTGCACTTTGCGGCAGCTTCGGGAGCATAGAGCCGTCTAGGACAACCGGCGAATGAGTCCCTTGGCCTCGCTCCACGCAAGTTGTTGTTGGTGGTGTATCGGGCGCGGCTGACTGTTGTCGGTTCGCTCCCACCAACCACCAGCCGCGTCAACGAACCTGAACGTCACCCGAGGGCGCTCACCCTGCGTGAGATGTGGTTTGAGCTTCTCGTACGTCTCAGGTGGGCACACCCATCGCCAGGTCCGGAAGCGATGGGATCTTCGCGCACCGCGTCCGACGCTGCGCCTTGTAGGCCCCGGTGTCCTATCCCTGACCCACGGTGCAAAGTAGCCGCTACAGCTCGAATGTCATCTGACCTGCGGCTTCGAGCGCAGTCCGACGGATTTCAGCTCGGGTGCGTGCGTGGTGGTCCCGGTCGTAGTGCAGGTGGCAGCCCTGGCACATGGCGCGGAGGTTGCCCGGGTCGCAGTTCTCGGCCGTCCGCTCCCGAAGCTGCCGCGAAGTGCCAAGTACCAGAGGCACGCACGCTGATCCGAACGGGATTCAGACACAGGCTCTGACCGGCAGAGGATCTTGCGTTCGGTAAAGTTCCGCGTGCGCCGGGCGGGTGCCGCGGCGCGGGCCGAAAACGACCGTAGGGGAATCGAGTTGGACACTGTCTTTCATCCGCTGGAGGGCGACGACCCGCGGTCCGTGGCCGGATACCGCATCGCGGCCAGGCTCGGCGCCGGCGGCATGGGCAAGGTGTACCTCTCGTACACGCCGGGCGGACGGCCAGTCGCGATCAAGGTGATCCGGCCGGAGTTCGGCGAGGACGCCGAGTTCCGCCGCCGCTTCCAGCAGGAGGTGCGGGCCGCCGAGCGCGTGCAGGGGCTCTACACCGCGCCGGTGATCGACTCCGACACCGAGGGCCGCCACCCCTGGCTCGCCACGGCCTACGTCCCCGGACCCTCCCTGGCCGACGCCGTGCAGCGGCACGGCGGCCTGCCCGTGCCCACCGTGCTGCTCCTGGTCGCGGGCGTCGCCGAGGCCCTGCAGGTCATCCACGGGGCCGGCATCGTCCACCGCGACCTCAAGCCGTCCAACGTCCTGCTCGCGGGCGACGGGCCCCGCGTCATCGACTTCGGCATCGCGCGGGCCGCCGACGCGACCGCCCTCACCGGCAGCGGCGTCACCATCGGCACCCCGACCTTCATGGCGCCCGAACAGGCCGCGGGCGGTGCGGTCACCCCGGCCACCGATATCTTCGCGCTCGGCCAGGTCGCGGCGTACGCGGCGACCGGCCTGCCCGCGTTCGGCGAGGGCACCTCGCACGGGGTGCTCTACCGCATCGTCCACGAGCAGCCCGACCTCACCCGACTCCCGCCCCAGCTCCAGGAGTTGGTGACCCGCTGCCTCGCCAAGGACCCGGCGTCCAGGCCCTCGGTCGACGAGGTCCTCGCGCTGTGCCGGGCCGCCAACGGCGACGCGCCGCTGCGCCGCCCCGAGGCCTGGCTGCCCGGCGCGGTCGCCGCCGACATCACGCTGCGCGCGGCGGCGCCCGCACCGCCCGAGGTGACCCGGGTTCCGGCGGCCCCGGCACCGGCGCCGCCCGGCCACGCGCCGACGGTGACCGCCGCGCCCGCCGCGCCGCCCGCCGTCCAGGGCGCGTACGGACCGCCGACGCCGCCCCCGCCGGGCCCCTATGCCCAGCCGTCGATGCCACTGGGCTACCCGTCCCGGCCGTCCGCGCCGGGCCGCCCGAACCGGCGGCCGAGCGTGGCCGTGGCGGTCGGGCTCGCCCTGGCGCTGCTCGCCGGCGGCGGCCTTTACCTCGTGAGCCGCAACTCCGGCATGGAAGAACAGGCCGCGGGAAAGGGGAAGGGGGCCTCGTCCACCCCGAAGTCCTCGCAGTCGCCGGCCGGCGTGGCCAAGGAGCCGGAGCCGGTCACCCGCACGGGCATCAACCTGCCGGGCAACTACACCCTCAGGTTCGGCGACGGTGAGCTGCGGCCGCAGGAGTCGGGCGGTTCCGCCGGCGACCTGGAGTTCGCCGGGCACTCGCTCCCGTACCGCGTGCGCACCCAGGCGGGCAACCACCTCGTGCTGCTTGACCCGGGACAGGCCGGATCCCTGGAGACCTGCCGCGGAGAGACGCGCTTCGCCAACTACATCCCCCTGGACAAGCTGTCCCCGGGCGCCCAGTTCTGCGTCCTCACCAAGGCGGGTCACATCGGCCTGATCACCTTCCGGGGGCAGACGGCCAACACCGACCCCGCCTTCCACGTCACCCTTGACGCCACCGTCTGGCGCCGGGCGGTCGCGCCCTCGTCGGCCGACTGAGTTTACGGACTTCTGATCTTGCTTTGAGGACGCAGACGCCGTGTCGTCGGCAATCTGCTCACGGATGGCAATATATGCAGGTCAGCGATCCAGCGCACCTTCGGTGCGCGCCGGGGGCGTGGTAAATCCCGTGGTGCGCGCCGGCTTCGACCTGCGCCTCGACGGCCGCTCCAGCGTCAAGGTCCACACCGGCCACGGCCGCGACACCCGCCACGACGTCTACCAGAACCGCAACCAGCAGATCTGGGACGCACGCGACACCGCCACCCTGCGCGACAACCACCACCACGTCATCGACACCGAAACCTGGGGCCGCGGACACCACCACCACTAACCCCCACCGGCGGCACCCACACCGCCCAGTGACCCAGCCCGCCACGGGAACGGCGTGCCACGGCAACCCAGCCGCGGCACGCCACACCCACGACCCCCAGCACTCCTCCCCAAGAGGCCGAGGACGGATGGCGATACGGAGACATTGCCGAGCCAACGCGTGCGGTGCACATGGACGGTGTAGCGGCGACCCGGTTCTCCCGGGCTCAGCAGCAGGGGGACGCTCAGCGGCATGACGGGGTCGGCCCTTCGTCGGGGAAGGTGCGGGTCAGGTCGGTCACGGCGATCAGTCCTCCTGGGAAGCAAGCAGGCGGCGGAGTTCTTGGACAAGTTCGGCGGTGTCGCGCCCGGGGCGCTGATCCGCCTGTGCCTCCGCGTGGGCCAGCGCCCGGCCGACGGCGCCCGGCCGACGGCGTCGGGCAGGCTGACCGGGTTGGCGCCGTGCTCGGCATACAGCCTCTGGTGCTGTTCGGCCCAGCCGGTCAGCTCGGCCAGGCGCTGTTCCAGCTGATCGACGAGGACCTGCTCTGCAGCGTCCGTGCGGTACGGCTCGGCGGCCAGCTGGTGCAGACGGAGGGCGAGTTGGAGGCAAGCCCACCGCTCCTCGTCCAGCCGGAGGGCGACTTCGCGCAGGTCGAGCAGCCCGGCCAGCGGGCGGGCGGTCGTCCATACCTGGAGGCAGGCTTGGTTCACTTCGTGGTGCGCGTATCGCAGGCTGCCGTACAGGCCGGTGCCGGACAGCTGGTAGCTCAGTTCCTCCTCGAACAGCACCCGGTCGCCCCACTGCTCCCGGAAACGGCGCCGGGCCCGATCTCCGTAGGGCAGCGCGGTGCAGTTCGCGATAGGCACCTCCGGGGCGTACACGATCCCCTGGATGTCGGGCTCCCAGCGCTGTGCCGCGGACGTGAAGTACGCGGCGCTTGGGGTGGTGCTGTCGGTGGACACGTGGGGCGGTTCCTCTCGGAGGGTGGGGCTCGGTGGTCGGGTGTCCGAGCCGCTATCCGGTCTTTGCGTTAAGCCACAGCAGCAGCCCGCAGACGCAGAGATCCAGCGACTACACCACCGGGCGGGACCCATCCTGCTCGGTCGCGCTGGACTTGGATACGAAGAAAGTCCGCACCCGAAACTGACCTACCAGTTCCACTCTGTCTTCAATGACAGTTTCGTGAAGGCACTGACCGCGTTCCGAAGGACGATTCGGCGGGGTCCAGGGATCGGGCCGAGCACGCACACGGCAACCCAGCCGTCTTTTTCAAGGTCCGTGGGGTCGATTCGTGTGTGCCATCCGGCGGGGCGGTACAGGACTGGAGGCGTATCAGGGGGCGCGGGCGTATGTAGCCGTAGGTGGAGGGCGAGAAGGGTGTGCTGATGGTGGGTCATCGTGGTGTGACGGACGTCGATCCCCCTGATCTGTGTCCAGGGGATCTGTTGTTCCCCGTAGGGGTCGCTGGTCGTAATGCCCGCTTGATCGACGCGCAGCGTCCTGGCGTTCAGACTCTTCTTCAGCCATCTGCCCATTCTCCACTCCTGAGTACATGGGAGAATGACGAAGAATGCGGCTAGTCCCCAGACCAGGATCTCCCCTACTTTGTTGCCGTCCCAGTCGTGGAAGTCGGCGCAGCCGATGAAGAAGAGGGCAGTCAGGATCGCGCCGAGCATTTCGCCCCAGGGCTGCTGGTGGCTGCTGAACTCCTCAGGGTTCTCGTCGCCGGTCCATGACTGCTCGAAGGCCCTCCCCCCATCGGGTGGGGTGGTGACGGGCTCGTCGGGCGGTGTCTTCCCCCGGACCTTTTTGGGTTTGTGCGTCTTGGGCTTGCTCGGCAGGGGGCCGCGCACTGTCCGCGGAGGGCGTGTGCTGGCTGGAGGATCGGCTGTTGTGCTGTGGGGGACGATCGTGGCCTGGACGGCTGTGTTCTGCGTTGACACACCGGAAATGGGCTGGCTTCCCTCCTCCAGGAGCTGACGGTTCTGCTCGCGCAGGACACCGACCTCGTGCTGGAGCAGGCGTGCCTGTTCTAGCTGCCCGGCCAGTTCGGCATCGATCTGCCGGGTGTAGTTCTGGGCGTGCCGCAGGCTCTGTTGCTGTGCTTCGACGGTGTCTTCGAGGGCCTGGCGTGCCTCTTCCGCGCGCCGTGCCCGATCGAGCGCTTTGTCGAGGGCGCGGGCGAGGCGGCCGGCGTTCTTCTCCAGCGCGGCAAGCCTCGCCTCGGAGAGCTGCTGCGCGTGGTCCTGTTCTTCGCGGAGGCTGGCGAGTTCCTGCTGGAGCTGGGTGAGCTGGACGGCCGGCGAACCGCTGGCGGCATGCGCTTGGCCGCACAGCGCGACCAGGCCCTCGTACGCCTCGGCATTCAGCGGGTGGCCCCGGTCCGCGAGGAAGGCTCGCAGATCCTGCACGGCCTTCAGGGGCGCGATGCGCTGGCCGCTGAGATAGCGCGAGAGCGTGGCCGGAGAAACGTGGAGAGCCTTGGAGATTGCCTTCTGGGTACCGCCCCCGGCCAGGAAGGCCGCTGTCGCCGCCCGAAGCGCTGCCGCATACGCGATCAGGGGATCGGGCTCCCCGGGTATCGACCCGTCATCCATCCGCTCTCCCAACCCCGCCGCGTGATCTCCGCTCACTGACGACGGAGGTGCGCAATTCTTCCCCACCGGCGTCACCCACACCATCGAAAGCTGTTGCGGAAGGGGGGTGTTGCCAATCGCAGGTAACGCGCTGTTCCCACTGCTGCAACTCAGGCCGGACGCCGAAGCTTGAACCAGTGGCCGCACGGGACGGCCGCACCGAGAGCGAATGAGGTCCGCCGATGCCTATCTCCACACACCTGGTGCCCACCTCGGTCACCGGTATCAGCGGGCTCTCCGCGGCAATGGCCGGCGCCCCGTGGTGGGGCATCGTGATCTGCCTGATCGCGGCCCTGGCCGCCACCTCACTCCAGGCCCTCTTCCCCCAGGACTCCTCCGACCGCCTCGCCTGGTGGACCGACCTGCGAACCCACCGCCACCTACGGCGCACCACCCGCCGCTCCCACCCACCGACCTGATGAGGCACAGCCACTACCAGTCGCTGGATCTCTACCCGTGGCCTCAAAACGCCGTCCAGCAACGGGTGACGCGCTACCAAGATCAAGAACTGGCGGCTTCTCGGCACATCTCGGCGCTACCCCCTACAGGTCCGTTCGCCCTGGCTATACGAGATGCAGGGGGAGCCCACGGACCGCGGGCCTGACCGGGCTCGGGTCAGGCGCTGCGTTTGCGGGTGGCGTTCTTCTTCGCCGGGGTCTTCTTGGCCGTCTTCTTCGCGGCCGCCGTCGACTTCTTCGCCTCGCCGGTCTTGGGCGTGCTGCGTGCGCGGGTGTGGCTGGCCGACGTGGTCGCGTGGCTGGCTGCCGTCTTCTTCGCCGTCGTCTTCTTCGCGGTGGCCTTCTTGGTTGTGGTCTTCTTCGGCGGGGTGACGTCGTGCACCGTGGCGTCCTCGCCGCGGTTCTTCCTGGCCTCGGCCAGGCTGGTCTGCAGCGCCTCCATGAGGTCGACGACCTTCCCGCCCGGCGCCGGGACGGAGGCCCTGGCCGGTGGCGCGCATTCCGTCTTGGCCTGCACCAGGTTGACCACCGCGGCGGTGTACTGGTCCTCGTACGCGTCCAGGTCCGCATCGCCGAGAGCTCCGATCAGTTCGATGGCGGCCTCGATCTCGTTGTCGGCGAGCTCCACCTTGCGGGTCGGCGCGGCCTCGGCCGAGGGTCTCATCTCGTCGGGCCAGTGCAGGGTGTGCGCGATCAACACGTCCTCGTACGCGTAAATCAGCACCAGCTGCTCCTTGTCGCGGAGCGCGACCTTGCCGACGGCGGCCTTGCCCGAGCGGGCCAGGGCCTGGCGCATGAGCACGTACGGCTTGTCGCCGCCGGGGCCGGGCTGCAGCACGTACGGGGAGTTGTACTGGGTGGCCGGGACGCTGGCCATGTCCAGGAAGCCGCTGATCTCGATGGTCTTCGCGGTGGGCAGCGGCATGGCGGCGAGCTCGTCGTCAGTGATCTCCACCAGCGTGCCGTCGGGCGTCTCGTAGGCGCGGCCGATCTCGTCCTGCTCAAGAACCTTGTCGTCCAGCTCGCACTTATTGCGGTGCCGCACCGGCCCGTGATCTGCCTTGTGCATCTGCCGGAACGGGATCTTGTGACTGCTCACCGCCGATCCAAGACGCACCGGAATGGAGACCAGACCGAAGGAGACCGTCCCGGACCACAACGGCCTCATCGGCTCGATCCCTCGCCTGAGCAGGTCATATTCCGACGCTACGACCGCGCCCGGTGGCCCGCGACCGCAGCGAACCGGTGACCCGTCCCTCCCGGGCGGCGTGCCAGATGGGGCTGTCAGTGCGGGCGCATAGCGTGGCCGACATGCCCACGGATGAACTCCCCGCTGACCTGATCGCCTGCCAAGCCGCTTTCCAGGACGCGGACGCGGCCGTGGCCGCCTATGTCGACGCCATCGACCACGCCCCCGTGGAAGGACCCGCAGACGGCCAGGGCCCGGCTCCCCACCGGAAGGTCTGGAGTGAGGAGCAGGAGCAGGAACTGGAGCGACTGCGAGGCGTGCGGATGGCAGCGCTCAAGGCCCTGTGGGGTCACCCGGCAGTGGTGGAGGCGATGGCCGGCGGCAGCTGGATGAGCCTCCATACCCGGTTGAAGAAAGAGGTCGGCGCGCCCGGCTGGTCCTAGCGGTTCTACGCCCCGAAATCGGTGTCCTGGGCGGGATAGTCGTCGTCCCAGGGCGCCTGCTTCCGGGGCGAGCCGGAATTCGGGCCGGAGTGCAACAACGTGTTCCGCCGGGTGCGGCGCAGGGTCGCGGGGTGCCGCCAGGTGATGACGCCGCGGTAGTCCTGGCCCTCGATGGGCGTGACGACGGCGGCCGGAGCGAGGAACACGGTGGGCGCCGGCTCACCCGCGATGCGGTCGGTGGACCGGTGGTGGGTCTCCACCCGCGCCCACAGGGCCAGGTTCAGCTCGAACCACCAGGACCCGTCGGCGTCCCGAATCCGCCGGATCATCATCGCCCGCACGCTCTGCCCATCGGGCAGCCGCACGGCCACCAACGGGCCGGTCTCCGGCGCCCGGCCACTCCTCCCACTCTCCACTGTTCGATTCTAGTTCGAATCGAACATGCTGCCACTACTCCTTCCGCTCCAGCAGTTCGTCCGGCTGGGCTCCCAGGCCCCCTGGCCCGCCCGGCATCTGCGTCGCCAGGCGGGCCGGCTCCTAGCGCTAGCGGGTCTGCCACCAGTGCAGAAGTACCAGGAAAAGACCCGTGGTCACGGCCCTGGCACCTGCTCGGGTCACCTCGTCAGCCGCGGTCCGCATGAGGCGCTTGCCGCGGAGACGAGTGCGGAGAGGAGCTTTCGGCTGCTCAGAGCCGAGAGGCGGCCCCTCAAGGAACGTCAGATGAGGGCTCTGACACTGGCAAGGCTTACTCTCGGAATCGTCGGTACTCATCGTGGGCCTCCAGGTTCATCGATCGGGTACTGCGAGTGGGCGGCCTCCTGTTACGAGCAGGGGGCCGCCGTCGTTTCCGCCGGCAGCCCGAAAGGCCTTGCGCCCCATTGTGCTGGCCGTCACCGACAGCGTTGCTTCACACTGCGGATCGAACTGCGGATCGGACAGGGCGCGATGGTCGGCTCGCCTCCGGAAAGGACTACTCCCTATATGCGCATGGCACTGAAATTTACGAGAGCACAATCGCGGCACTGAAGTCGCTCACTACTGTTCCCGCCAGGCCGCTGACCTGCAGTACCTTGACGATGCTGAGCGTCCGGAGCGCTCCGGCTGCGGTAGTTCCGAGTTCCTAAGGATCTCGTCGACCAAGTCGACCAAGACGAACATGCCCCGCAAGTACGACACCAGGAAGAGCATCTTCAGGTTGTTGACCTGCTCCAGCTCGTCGCGCCCGAGGTAGACCTCCCTATCGCGCAGTCGATGTCGACCAACATTTTCGACAGGTCCGGCTGGGCGCAGGTGTCCTCGCCATCGTTGATGAAGAGGTTCTTGTCGTTTGCCGGCGCCGGACTGGCCGATCAGGGCGGTCGTGCCGGTGGTGCAGGCACGCAGGATGTCGATGCCCTCGCCGGTCTCGGCGCTGACGACCAGCACCGTGACGCCGGGGGCGATGCCCTCGACGTCGGCGCGGACGAACTCGGCGTCGTCCGCCAGGTCGGCTTTGGTGAGGACCACCAGCGGCTCGGCGCCGGACTCCCAGGCCAGGGCGAGGAAGCGCTCGATCCGGCCCAGGTCGGGGTCGGCGGCGAGCGAGTGGACGATCAGGACGGTGTCGATGTTGGCCGCCAGCAGCTGGCCCTCCGAGCGCTTGCCGGAGGTCTTGCGGACGATGGCGGTGCCGCGCGGCAGCAGGGCGCTGACGGTGGGCATCGGCTCGGCGGTCAGGTCGACGGCGGCCCAGTCGCCGGTGCACGGGTTCTTGAGCGGGTCCGGGTCGCCGACGGGACGGGAGTCGGCCCGGACGGTATGGAGTTCGCCCGTCGCGGGGTCGGCGAGGACGACGTCGCATCGGCCGCGGTCGACGCGGGCGATGCGGGCAGGGGTGAGACCCGCCTCGGCGAGTGGGGCGAAATCGGCGGCCCGGTCGTCATTCCAGCCAAAGCCGGACAGCGGGTGGGCAGCGGAAAGCGAAGTCAACTTGGGGGCGACCCTTCGAAAGGGTGGCCCCGGGCTCGGAATGCGGTGCAGCCAAGCCGGCCGCTGCGGCTGGGAGTCCGTAGGCGGCCGCCTCCGAAAAGGGCCGGAACAGGTATCGGGTACTCATCTCGGCCATTCCTGGCGCCATAGGGTGTATCGATGAATGAATTCCTTGCCCGCGCTTACCGCCCCGAGGACGCAGCGGCCGTCGCTGATCTGCTCAACGCTATTTCCAAGGCCGGTGGCGGGCAGCTCGAGCTCCCCGCCGCCGCGATCGAGAACGTGGTGAGAACTGAGGTCAAAGACCTGGCGAGGGACACCCGGCTGATCACCGACGCGGAGGGGCGGCTGGTTGCCGCCGCATTGGTACGCCTTCCGCCTGAGGACGGATTCCGGGTCAGCCTGGAAGGCGGGGTGCACCCCGACCGGCAAGGCCTCGGGATAGGCCGGGAGTTGCTGGCCTGGCAGCTCAACCGGGCGGCTGAACGACACGCCGAGGCCGCGCCGGAGGTGGAATGGCTGGCTGAGGTCGACACCGGCGTCCCCGACACGGCCGCGATCCGGTTGTACGAGCGGCTGGGGTTCACCGTCGAGCGGTTCTTCCTGGAGATGGCCGCGCCTACCTCAGCGCCTTCCGCTGCACCGCCCGTCGAGGGCCTGCGGATCGTCCGGTACGCCCCGGACCGGGAGCATGAGCTGCACGCCGTCCACACAGCGGCGTTCCGCGGTACCTGGGGCCACCAGGAGCGCACGTTCGACTCCTGGGCCGCAATGACCGTGCGGTCAAAGACCTTCGTCCCCGAGCTGGCCCGGTTGGCACTCGCCGACGACAAGGTCGTCGGTTACGTCCTGCCGTACGCCGACGCGCCCCAAGCGCTCTACATCGGGCAGGTCGGCACCGCCACGTCCTGGCGCCGACAAGGGGTGGCGGGCGCGCTGCTCGCCGACGTGCTGGGTGCGGCTGGCCGATCCGGTTACACCACAGCCGCACTCGAGACCGACGCCGACAGCACCACGGGCGCATCCACCGTCTACGAGAAGGCCGGCTTCGTCATCAACCACCGCATTGTCGTCTACCGCAAGCCCGTCCGATGACGGCCAGGAGCCGACACTCCGACTGATACTGCCGAGGCGCGTGTGACGTGGCCAGCTGCCCGGCGAGGGCCGGGCACCAGCGGGGGATAGCGGCAGGTCGAGGCGCTTGTCCATGTCGAGGCGGAACGTCCCGTAAGGGTTGAGGTTCGACCAGAACAAGGCGGTCAAGCCCCGCCGGTCCTCGTCGCTAAGTCTGTCCGCCCAGACCGGTTCAGCGAGGACCTGTTGCAGCAGCAGGGTGTTGACGTGTACCAATGCGGACTGCAGCAGGTGCAGGGCGAGCATGCTGGTCTCCGCATGTTCCCTGTCCGGGCCGGTCAAGGCGCCGTCCTTGCCGTAGTGGAGGACGGCGTTCGCGCTGTTCCAGTTCTCCACGACCTGCAGGCCGCCGTGGATCTCGCGGCGCAGGTTGGGGCTGGCCAGGTATTCGCACGCGAAGATCGTACGAACCGCACGGCCGAGTTCCTCCAGGGCCTGGTAGGTGGGGTGTTTGGGGCCGCCTCGGGTGAAGCGACGCAGGACCTGCTCGGCCTCGGCGGTTCCGAGCCGCAGGGCGGTGGCGTACTTGACCATCTGGTCGTACTGCTGGGCGATCAGCTCCCACTTGATCGCCCTCGTCAGCGAGCCGCCGAACGCCGGCCAGCCGGGCGGGTCGTCGTCGGGGCGATACAGCCGGATGCTGCCGATGTTCTTCAACCGGGGCAGGAGCCGGAAGTTCAGCAGTTCGGTGAAGGCGAACCCGACCACCGAGGCGCCGTGGGTGTCGACGTAGTTCGATTCGATCTCGGCATCCGTGCAGTGCCGTAGCAGGCCTTCGATCATCGCCGCGACCTCGGACGACGAACAGCTCTTGAGCTGGCTGTAGATACAGACATTCTTCCGCTCCACGTGCCAGTAGATCATCACGCCGTTGCCGCCGTAGCGGGCGTGGTACTCCGTCATGAAGTTGGACGACCAGGAGCCGAACTTCTTGCTGTCGGACGCGCAGGCCGTACCCCGTCCCCACCACTGGGTGTCGCGGGTGGCGAAGGTGGTGTTCACCAGCCTGGTCACGGCGGCCCGCAGGGTGTCGACGGTGATGAAGTGTCGGCGCACGTGCCGCAGCGAGGCCTCGCTCTCGCCGTGCTCGCCGGTGGCCACAATGGCGCGGATGCCCATGTTCGTCCCGAGCGCGAACAGGGCCAGCAGCAGTCGGCGCTGGAGGGTGGCGCGGTCGATGCGCTCGTAGGCGGCTACCGAGGAGAACTCGTCGGTGAAGCCGGTCAGGAAGTCGGCGTTCTTCAGCACGTCCAGGAGATCGAGGACGCCCCATCGCCGGATCACCTCGTCCTTGAGCGCCTGCAGGCCGGTCGGCTCTGGCAGCGGTTCCAGCTTCGGCACGGTGATCCACGGGTCGCCGTGCCGGGTGGTCACCTTCACCCCGCCCGCCGAGCCGTCCGCCAGGGCCAGCGACAGGCGGTCCAGGCCGGCGGTCATCCGCTTCTTCAGGCTGGTGATGAACTCCCGCGGGTCGATGGGCTGGCGGATCGCCGCGTAGTGCACGGTGCGGGTGGCCTCGAAGTCGCCCGGCATGTCGTCCTCCGGATTGCGCCACCGCGTCGCGCCCTCGACGTAGATCTCGCGGCGCCGGATCGCGTCCCGCAGCGCCACCAGCACGCACAGCTCGTACGGGATGCGCTCGATCTTCCCCTTCTCGTCCATCACCGCTTCGCGCCAGTCCTTGCGCACGACGCCGTCCATCGGCACCGCGTCGCCGGCGTCGTAGAAGCGGGTCTTGCCGTCCACCGTCGCGTACTTCTCCAGCAGCACCAGAGCGTCCATCACCGGCCGGTACGCGGTGTTGTTGCTCTTGAAGCCGAGCGTCTTCAGCAGCGGCGGCAGCATCTGCCGGTAGTACGAGCTGTACGAGCTCCGCAGCGTGGTGCGGACCTTGGCCTTGAATACCTTCTCGTTCGCCTTCGCCTCGGTGACCAGGTCCCGCAGCGTCTTCTCGCCGACGACGGGGTACAGGGCCCGCCGCACGATCTCGTCCGGCTGGCCGATCGCCGCGTCGGCGAGCTTGAAGAGGATGCCCTCCTTGCCGCGGACCTTCTTCAGCTCAGCGGTGAGCTGCCGCTCCACGCGCCGCTCGGCCCGGGCGTTGATCTTCTGCACCAGGGCGACCAGCAGGTCCACCAGCGCGTCGGTGATCTCCGCCTGCCGAGCCGAGCACAGCGCGGCCAGCAGGGTGGCCCGCGCTTCCTCGGCCGTGTCTCGGAAGTCCGAGGGGTACATTCTGATCGCCCGGGCCCGCCAGGCGGCCAGCAGCTTCTCCGAGCAGTCCGCGAACAGCCCCTCGGGCAGGCCGAACTTGCGCACCGAGTTCAGCTTGGTGATCTCCGCCAGCAGCGACTCCAACCCCACCGCGCCCGGGTCCTGCTTCAGGTCGGCCAGCAGGACGGCGCCGGCCTCGTTGCCCTCGGCCACCAGCGCGAGCAGCCGGGACGCGCACACCTCGCCCAGGCGCTCGACGGTCCGCGCGCAGAACGCCTTCTCCGCCCGGGCCTGGGCCGAGGCGATGATCCGGCCGATCCGGCCCGGCGGCTCGATCCGACCCACCCGGCACTGCACCAGCAAGGCCTCCCGCAGCCGGTCCTCCACCAGCTCGACCGGGCAGACCTCGTCCGCCAGCCACCCGATCAGCCGCTCCTCGTCCACCCGCGTCGAGGGGCGGAAGCCTAACCTCGTCGTTTCACTTGGGTACGGCGGCCGGCGGGGGTGGAAACGCGAAAGTGCCTTCCTGACCTGGGACGATGAACCTTGCTGAGGGGTTCGATCAGACCAAGCGGAGGGCACCTTCTACGTGCAGGCTATCGGTTCGCGTCCCAAGGTCCGTGTCAGTGCGGATGGTTCGGGGGTTGTCGGGCATGTCGGGGCCCGACTGCTGGCCGACCTCGCCGAGGTCACCGGGCTGACCCCCGCGTACTCCGCCGCGCTCGGTCCGCTGCGACCGCGCGGCACCGGGCACGGCCCGGGCCGGATCGCGACCGATCTCGCGGTGATGCTCGCCGACGGTGGCGAAACCATCACCGACCTGGCCGTGCTGCGCGACCAGACCGAGGTGTTCGGCCCCGTGGCGTCCACACCCACCGCCTGGCGGCTGCTCGCGGATGTGGACGAACAGCTGCTCGCCCGGCTGCGATCTGCCCGGGCCGCCGCCCGGGAGGTTGCCTGGCTGCAGGCGGCCGAACGGAGTGAAGGCATCCCGACGGCGCGGGCCGGTGGACGCGAGATACCCGGCCTGGTGGTGGACCTCGATGCCACGCTGGTCGCCTGCCACTCCGAGAAAGAGGCGGCCGCCGCCACCTACAAGGGCGGCTTCGGCTTCCCCCCACTGCTGGCCTTCCTGGCCAACACCGGTGAGGCCCTGGCCGGGCGGCTGCGGCCCGGAAACGCCGGAGCGAACACCGCAGCCGATCACATCACAGTGTTGGACGACGCCCTGGCCCAACTCCCCCACGCCCACCGCCACGGCACCGAGATCCTTATTCGTGCCGACAGCGCCGGGTCCGCGAAGACGTTCCTCACGCACATCCGCAGCCAGCGCAGCAAACAGATCCGTACGTTCTTCTCCGTCGGCACCGCCGTCACCGAGACGGTCCGGCGCGCGATCCGTGCGGTCCCCGAACGCCTCTGGCACCCCGCTGTGAACCAGGACGGCATAATCCGGGACGGGG
The DNA here is from genome assembly GCF_056432645.1 of Streptomyces sp. NPDC045021. Taxonomy (NCBI): domain Bacteria; kingdom Bacillati; phylum Actinomycetota; class Actinomycetes; order Kitasatosporales; family Streptomycetaceae; genus Streptomyces; species Streptomyces sp. NPDC045021. The sequence goes on along the minus strand of NZ_JBWKIQ010000023.1, from coordinate 6,923 downwards.
CCGAGGTCGCCGAGCTGACCGGCATGGTCGACCTGTCCGGCTACCCGGTCGGCACCCGGATCATCGTCCGACGCGAGCGCCCGCACCCCGGTGCCCAACTGTCGCTGTTCGACGCCGACGAGGGCCTGCGCCACCAGGTATTCCTCACCGACACGCCGTTCGCCGGTGGCGGTTCGGCGCAGTTCCTGGAGGTCCGCCACCGCGGACACGCGATCGTCGAGGACCACATCCGAACGGGGAAGGACACCGGCTTCGGGCGCTTCCCCTCCCGCCGTTTCACCGTCAACGCCGCCTGGCTCGAACTCTCCCTGGCCGCGATCGACCTGCTCGCCTGGACACGCGTCCTCCTACTGGACGGTGACCTCGCCATGGCCGAGCCGAAGAAGCTCCGCTACCGACTCCTACACGTCGCCGCCCGCCTCACCCGAGGCGGGCGGCGCCTCCACCTGCGGATCTCGACGACCTGGCCCTGGAGGAACGAACTCGCCACGGCTTTCCACCGCCTGGCCGCACTGCCCCGCCCAGCCGGCTGATCGCCGGCCAGCCTGACCACCCACGACCCGAGGAACCCGGAGAACCCGACCACCGCGCCGGGACTCCGTCATGCCCAGGCATCGAAAACGCCTCAACCACCAAGCAATTGACCATCAGCGACGTCGCGCCACCCCAACCGAAACAGCGAGGCTAGCCTTGCATTCATTCGGTCGGAACTCTGTAGCCCGAACGGCGTGGTCTCGGCGGTCGGGCCTGTGGCCCCAAGCGCCGTGGCACACCGCCGCCGGGAGGGCGGCCCGGGAGCGTCCTTCCGCCGCCCGGGCGGCGGAAGGACGCTTGCAGCCGGGTGGCCCACGAGTTGCTCAGTCGCGGCTGTCCGAGACCGAGCACCGTCGTCGACTTGCTCGGCCATTGGGGCGAACGATCGGCGTGTACGCGTCACCGCTCTCCAGGCCGCCCCGCACCGTGACACGCACACCAACCACACGGCCAAGGGCGGAGAGCATGATGAGACTGGTGCGGAGCCGGAAGGCGCTGGAACTGGCGGAGAAGCACTTGGAGCTTCTCAAAGAGGTCGGCGACGACTCGCAGGAGTTCACAGACGTCTTCGTTCCGAGCATTGCCATGATCCGCAGGGTCGGTCATGCAATCGACGTGGAGTCAAAGGGGGCCCGGACGCAGCAGTTCGGCCAGTGGTGGTCGCAGAGCAAGAAGAACCTCCTGCTGCGGTGCATCACGGAGGTACGGAACCTGGTGTTCAAGGGCATGGAGGAGGGAACGCAGGTCCGGCACGAGGTGCACATGACCGATACGGCGACCGGAGCCGCAACCGCACACGACGCGACGGTGATCACCGAGACGACACGCATTGCCGTCGTCAGGGACGGGCGGGAGGGGGAGGAATATACGTTCACTAGCCCGCCTACGTCAGAACCAGAGGTGGCTGATCCGACGTACCGCCGTACCTGGGTGTTCAAGGGCGGAGAATGCGACGGCCAGGAACTGATTCCTGCCTTGCATCAGTACCTGGAGTGGATGCGGGGCGAGGTCATCCCCGAAGCTGAGCGGCTTCTAGCCCTCGTCGATTGACAGCGCGCACGGGCCCGTGGTCGGTGCGCAGCTCGGCGGGCCAGACGCGGTCCAGGGCGACGTTGACGGAGTCCACGAAGGTCAGCTTGCCAGCCCGCGGTGCTGAGCGGGCAAGCTTCGTCCGGAGAGGGCACGGCCGGGTGACAGCCCACCGCACCGTGATCGCGTTCTCCCGCGGCGTCGACACTCCGCGTTCCAGCGCGCGGGGCGGACGGCGCCTGTTGCCTGTTGCCGAATGTCCGCGGCTCGGTCGGGAGCGGCTGATCGGGCTGGAACCGCTGCGGGGCTCCAAGCATCGGTCCTGGCACCGTGACGACTCGTCGCTTTGCGTCGTTGTGCGTGCCATGACGGAGGAATCCCAGGACCGCCGCGCCGTGGTCGAAGATCTCAACGCCGCGTCGCTGGCGCTCGCTCGGATGATGACCGCGATCACCGCCGAAGACTTGCGCTGGCTCAGCTCGCAGGAACACGCGGAGCTGGAGGGGCTGGCGGACCAGGCCATGGGCCTGCTGGACGATGTGGAGCAGATCCTGGGCAGGGCCGTGCCGTCCCCTGCCGGCCTCATCCACGCGGTGTGTGCGTCTGCCCGGCTCGCAGATCGGCTGCGCGAGCGGCTGATCGACAGCGCCGTTGCGGCCACCCGTGTACCCGATCACCCGTGACCCGCGAATGGGTCATGCGGGGCAACCATCCGTGGGGACTGGCCAGCGGTGAGGGCGCGGCTCAGGGAGGAACTGCGTCGCGCGGCTGGCGAGTTCGGCCTGGCTTCGTATCTGAAGTCGGACTCCATTTGCTGCTCTGGGCACCTCGTTGTGTAGGTGAGATTTGACTCCACTGGCCGGCGTCGGACGCTTGGTCGGGGCGGCTCTGGGTAAGGTCCGGGCGTGGGTTGCTATCTTGGGTCGCCAAACGGCTGCAGGCAGGTGAGGCACATTCCGAGGTTCGGAAGACGCGACCCGACGCCAACGATCTGACCCCGGCCCCCGCCGCCCCAGTTAGCCGCCTTGAGGGGTGGAACACTGATCCGTATGGCCGTGTCCACGGAACCGGCCATGGACCTGTTCGTCGCACAGATCAGAGGAACCGGCACCATGAACCACGACATCACCGCGGTCCTCCCCATCGAGGCCGACCTGGGACAACTGCGCACCCAAGCCAAGGACCTGCGCCTGGCGGTGCTGGGCGACAGGGCTGGCGCCAGAGACCGCGCGGCGACGGCCGGACCGGTGGACCCAGACGGTTTCTCCATCCGCGACGCCCAGCACGTCATCGCCCACGAGCACGGCTTCGCCCGCTGGCAGGACGTGATCTCGGCGTTCGGCAGCCGCCAACCGCGCGAGCGTGATCTCCACCGCTGGTTCGCCGTCGAGCTCAACAACGAACTCGGGGACCTGCTCTTCGACCTCACTCCGCGCACCCCGCGTGCCGAGCAGGACCGTGCGCTCTACCAGGCGTATGCGGCCTGCTACCACTGGCTGGAGGCAGGAACCCCGGCCAACCACGGCCGCGCCGAGTACTCCATCGCCCGAACCGCCCTGGCCATCGGCCGCCCGCAGGTCGCCGCCCCGCACGCTGCGCGTTATGCGGAACTGATCGCCGAGCACCCGGACGCCTTCACCGATTGGGACCGGGCTTTCGCCGTCGAGATTCAAGCTCGGACAGCCGCCGCCATCGGCGCCCCGGACGCGGGGAAGCTCAAGGCCCACGCGCAGTACCTCGCCGGGCAGGTCTCCGATCCCGAAGCACGCGAAGTCGTCCAGGACCGCCTCGGCCACGGGCCCTGGTTCGGACTGGACGAATAGCACAGCGCAACGGCACCGGCGGAACGACCGCCCGTCCGACCGGTGGTCGAGCCATCTCCGCCGTACAACTCGACCTTCGAGACCGGCACTTGAGCCACCCAGGGCTACCTACTGCACTCGGCATCCTCCCGCCGCAAGGGCCCCAGTGGAGTCAAATCTCACGACATTGAATCCGGCTCCACGCCGCCCCACTCCACTGGAGTCAGAACTCACCTACCACTGGTCTCAAGACTCGGTTCTGGAACACATTTCGTGAGGACGATCAGCTGTTGAGTTCCGAGGCCCAGGTGGTCAGGGCGGCGAAATCTGCGGGTAGCAGTCCGCGGTTCGGGTCGATGCGTCGCAGCAGTGCCGGTCCAGAGTGGTGGGCGGTGACCCATGCCTGGTCCGCGTCGGTGATCTCGTCGTCCAGCCAGGCGAACGGGCGGCCTTCAGCCCAGGCGACGAGTTCGGGGGTCTTCCAGAACACGCCGCCGACCGGCGTGGGCCGAGGCGAGGACCAGGCGATGAACGGCAGTTCTGGGAGTCCGAGGACCGGTGCGATGTAGGTGTTGGCTTCCTCCTCCCATGTTGATGCCCATGCCAGGTCGAACGGCAGTGCTGCCAGAGCGGGGCCATGGCTTGGGTTCAGCCAGACCGGGAGCGGAACGGGTTCCCGATTCCGCGGTCCTGCGGGCATCCTCGTCATTTCGGCGGCCACCCAGCGCGGGGTGAGCCAGCGGTGGGTCTCGTATCCATCGGGTTGATGGTCCGGCATCGCGGCAAACGGGTTGAGCGGTCCGTCCACGTCCACCAGCAACAAGGGGCGCGACGACAGGTTGTCCACGGTCATGCGCCGAACCCTATCGACTGCCAGTTCCATGTTTTCTTGCGGCGGACGCGTCCGTGGGCTGTCGTCCACAGGCGGTGAGGAGGACGCTGTGGACGACCACGTAATTCGGCTCTGTCGGGGATCTTGTGATGTCGCAGGGCTGAGCTGGGCAGTCTCCGGGTGTGCGGTTCAGGGGTGTTGGGGCGGTTGTTGCCGCATCTGTCCGGTGTTGTCATCGAGTCGATCAAGCGAACGGCCGGGGTCATCACGCTTCGCGCGGGGTGTCAGACGTCTCCTGTGAGATGCCCGGGATGCGGTATGCCGTCGTGGCGGGTGCACGGCCGGTACGTCCGCCGGCTCGGTGATGCCCCCGTGGCCGGCAGCCCCGTGGTCATCGAGCTGACCGTGCGCCGGTTCAAGTGTCTGAGCAGCTGGTGCCCGGCCGTGACGTTCGCCGAGCAGATCGAGGGGCTAACCAGGCCGCATGCCCGGCAGACGCAGGTGCTGCGGTCGATGCTCGCCTCGATCGCTCTGTGCCTGGCGGGCCGTCCCGGCGCCCGCCTAGCCGCGGCCCTCGGGATCCGCATCGCCAAGGACGCGCTGCTGGACCTGCTCCGCTCGGTTCCGCAGCCACCAGTCGGCGCCATCAGATTTCTGGGAGTGGACGACTTCGCTCTACGCAAGGGCGACTCCTACGCGACGATCCTGGTTGATCTGGAGGCCCGCCGCCCGGTCGACGTCCTGCCCGGCCGGGACGCCGAGCCGCTAGCCGCATGGCTTCGCCGCCACCCGGAAGTAGAGGTGATCTGCCGGGACCGGGCCGGCGCCTACGCTGAAGGGGCCCGAAGCGGTGCCCCGCATGCGATGCAGGTCGCCGACGCCTGGCATCTGTGGCGAAACGTCGCGGATGCGGTGGAGAGAACGGTCGGCTCTCACCACGGTTGCATCCAGGCCGCGTTCGCGGCGACCCCGGTCATGGCGGAGGCAACCGCGAGGGACCTGGTCGCACCGGAGCCGTCCAGACCGGTGGCCGTCCCGTTCGTCCCGCCGGACGGCACGCTCGACGTCAGCGGCCAACCCCGGCGCCTGGTAGCCCGCACGACGCAGAGATACGAGACGGTCCAGGCACTGCTGGCCGAGGGGAAGTCGTTGGCGGCGATCGGCCGGACACTGCGGCTGGACCACTCCACCGTCCGCCGTTTCGCCCGCGCCGCCAGCCTCGACGAACTCCTGGCCAAAGCCACCGGACGACTGTCCGTGTTGGACGAGCACAAGCCCCACCTCCACGCCCGCTGGCTGGAGGGCTGTCACGACATTCCCCAGCTCCACAGGGAACTGCGCGAGCGCGGATTCACCGGGAGCGTCCAGTGCTCCGCCGCTACTTCCGCGCCTTCAGACCTCCCCGCCAACCAGGACGAAGGCAGCAGCCGGTGTCCCGGCCGCGGCCCAGGCCAGCCCCGAAACCCCGACGCGTCGTCCGCTGGATCATGACGCACCCCCAGCACCTCGCGGCCGCCGACGCCGCGGAACTGAAGGAGATCCGTACGGCCTGCCCTCACCTCGACGCCGCCGCACGGCACGTCCACGACTTCGCTGAAATGCTCCACGACCTCCGCGGAGACCAACTTCCCGACTGGATGGAGCGAGTCCTTGCTGACGACCTCCCAGCCCTCCACTCGCTGGTCAGCGGCCTGCGACGCGACTTCGACGCCGTCACCGCAGGACTCTCCACACCATGGAGCTCCGGCCAGGTCGAGGGCCACGTCACCCGCGTCAAGCTCATCAAGCGCATGGCCTACGGCCGAGCCAACCTCGACCTCCTACGCCAACGCGTACTCCTCGGCCCATAACCCGGCGACATCACACGATCCCCGGCAGAGCCCGTTTTGCCCCCATGGGCCCGTCTGGCTGGGGGCTGGTGACTCGTCTCGTCAGAGGTCGACGCGATTTTCCGCAGCCGATGGGTCATCGGCGGAGCCGTAGCGCAGGACGACGTGCGCCGGCCGGAACGGCAGGTCGTTCAGGATGGATGCCATGACGGCGAAGAGCGCGTCGGCGTCCGGTCCGTAGGCGTAGAGGGCGACCTCGCCGCCTCCGTACTCGTTCCCATCGAACTCGCCGACGTCGGCTTGCTCGATCGCCTCGGTCAGGAGGGACTGGGCCTGGCGGACGGCCTCACGCTGGGTTGGATCACCGAGGCCAGCGTCGGCCAGTCGGTAGTGAGCGATGACGGCATGCTCAACGTCGATTTCTGCTTCGTCTGTGTCGGCCATACGGGAAACGTTCTCATCCCGGACCGACATCCTCGCCGGCCTGGCCCTGCGGGACGCGGAGACCTTGACCTCCCTACACCAACATGTACTGCTCGACCCGTGACCCTGCGACGTCACAAGATCCCCGCCAGAGCCGAATTGCGTGACCGTCGACACACCTGCACGCCGCCGCTCTCCCGCTCGCGTCGCCCCTCCCTTGTCTCCCGACCGGCCGTCCCACAGACTGACGGCACTGCGAAAGAGACTCCAGGGGAGGGATCTGTGGCCACGGAGGCGGAGCGCGCGCTGGGCACCTTCATCCGTAACCATCCGACGGACAACGCGCGTCGCGGGCGCGTCGCGATTGGCGCGCTGCTGGTGGGCCTGGTCTTTGCGGCCGTCGCCATCCCGGTGACCATCGCCCTCTTCTCCGAGGGCGGGGATGGCGCGCAATTTGCCGGGCTGCTGTGGGGC
>NZ_JBWKIQ010000022.1:0-104821 GCF_056432645.1 Streptomyces sp. NPDC045021 | reverse complement strand
CCGGAGGGTTTCATCGCCACCTTCAACCGGAGTCTGCTCACCTGCCTGACCCAGATCTCGGCCCGCGAATCCTGATCCACGCACCGGCTCCGCCCGGCACAGTGACAGGGCGGCGGGGCCCCCGGCCCCCCCCCCCCCCGCCTCTCCGTTCGGGTCACAGCACCTTGGACAGGAACGCCTTGGTGCGGTCGTGCTGCGGGTTGCTCAGGACGTCGCGCGGGTTTCCCGCCTCGACGACGACACCGTCGTCCATGAAGACCAGCGCGTCGCCCACCTCGCGGGCGAAGCCCATCTCGTGGGTGACGACGATCATCGTCATGCCGTCCTCGGCGAGACCGCGCATGACGTCGAGGACGTCACCGACGAGCTCGGGGTCGAGTGCGGAGGTCGGCTCGTCGAAGAGCATCAGCTTCGGCTCCATCGCCAGCGCGCGGGCGATGGCCACCCGCTGCTGCTGCCCACCGGACAGCTGCGACGGATACTGGGCCGCCTTGTCGGCCAGGCCGACCCGGTCGAGCAGCCGCTCCGCGCGGGCCCGGGCGGTGGCCTTGGTCTCGCCCTTGACCTGGACGGGGGCCTCCATGACGTTCTCGATCGCCGTCATGTGCGGGAAGAGGTTGAAGCGCTGGAACACCATGCCGATGTCCCGCCGCTTCGCCGCCACCTCGCTGTCCTTCAGCTCGTAGAGCTTGTCGCCCTTCTGCCGGTAGCCGACCAGCTCGCCGTCCACCCACAGGCGGCCGGCGTTGATCTGCTCCAGGTGGTTGATGCACCGCAGGAAGGTGGACTTGCCCGAGCCGGACGGGCCGACGAGGCAGAACACCTCGCGCGGCGCGACCTCCAGCTCGATCCCCTTGAGGATGTGGGCGAGGCCGAAGGACTTGTGGACGGCCTCGGCCTTGACCATGGGCTGAGCGGTCATCGGGCCACCTCCGTACGGCGGAACGTGCCGAGGTTCCGCTTGATGCGCTGCCACGGCGTGGGCGGCAGGCTGCGCAGCGAGCCACGGGCGTACCGCCGCTCAAGATAGTACTGCCCGACGCTGAACACGCTGGTCAGAGCCAGGTACCAGATCGAGGCGACGAAGAACATCTCCATGACCGCACCCGATGCCGAACCGATGTTCGAGGTGGCACGCAGCAGTTCCACGTACTGCACCGCGGACACCAGCGACGAGGTCTTCAGCATGTTGATGAACTCGTTGCCGGTCGGCGGGATGATCACCCGCATCGCCTGCGGGAGCACGATGCGGCGCATGGTCCGTCCGCTGGTCATACCGAGGGCGTGGGACGCCTCGGTCTGGCCCTCGTCGACCGACTGGATGCCGGCCCGGACGATCTCCGCCATGTAGGCGCCCTCGTTCAGACCGAGGCCCAGCAGGGCCACGACGAACGGGGTCATGACATCGACCATCTCGTTCTTGTAGAACCCGAGATTGAGGATGGGGAAGATCAGCGCCAGGTTGAACCACATCAGCAGCTGCACGTACACCGGAGTGCCGCGGAAGAACCAGATGTACAGCCAGGCCACACCGCCCGTCACCGGGTTCTTCGAGAGCCGCATCACCGCGAAGACGACGCCGAGCACCAGGCCCAGCGCCATGGAGATGACGCTGATCACCACGGTGTGCCAGAGGCCCTTGAGGACCTCCGGGTCGAAGAGCTTGTCCCCGACGGTGGACCAGATGACGTCGCCCTGCGAGAACGCGTAGACGAGCCAGCCGAGCAGGCCGACCACCACCACGCCGCTCACCCAGCGGCCGTAGTGGCGGATCGGGATGGCTTTGATGGCCTCGTACGGGGTGTGCGGAGCCGGGGGCCGGGGAGGTGGGGTCTCGGCCGGCACCTTGTCGAACTTGTCAGTCACTGTGACTGCCCTTCAGAAGTGCGCGTGGATCAGGAGCCGGCGTTGATGGTCGCCTGCTTGAGGGCACTGTCCGTGACCTGCCACTTCTCCAGGACCTTCTGGTACGAGCCGTCCTTGATGATTGCGTCCACGGCCTCCTTGAGGGCGTCGCGCAGCTGGGTGTTGCTCTTGTCGACCGCGATACCGAACGGCCCGGCGTCCGTCGGCGAGCCCGCGACCTCGAAGTCGTTGCCGCCACCGGAGGTCTTCGCGATGTACGCGGCCACCGGGTAGTCGTTCATGTCCGCGACGGCGCCGCCGGCCTTCACCCGGGTCTGCGCCTCGGTGTCGGTGTCGAAGGACTCGATGGCGAGCTTCTTGCTACCGCACTTCTCGGCCTGCTTCTTGAAGATGGTCTCGTAGATGGTGCCGCGCTGGACGGCCACCGTCTGGCCGCACAGGTCGTCCAGCGACTTGATGCCCTTCGGGTTGCCCTTCTTCACGATGAGGGACGCACCCGAGTTGAAGTAGTCGACGAAGTCGACGCCCTTGCCGATCTTCTGACCCTTGTCGTCCAGGCCCTGCTGGCGCGCCTTGGTGTCGCTCATGGCGGTCATGGCGACGTCCTGGCGACCGGTGTAGACCGAGGTCAGCAGGCCGTCGAAGGTGCCGTTGGTGAACTGGAACTTCACACCCAGCACCTTGCCGAGCGCGTCGGCGATGTCGGGGTCGATACCGATGATCTTGCTGCCCTCGGTGGACTCCATCGGGGCGTACGACGCGTCGGTGCCGACCTTGATGACCTTGGAGTCCTGGTACTTCTTCGGCAGTTTCGAGAACAGCGTCGCGGTGCCGCTCGAGGCGCCGGCGCTGGTGCTGGTGCTCGTGCCGGACTTGTTGGTCTGGTCGCCACAGCCGCTGAGCAGCAGGGTGCCCGCGACCGCGATCGCGCCGACCGCGGTGATTCGAGAGGTGGCGGTCAGACGGCGGGTGATGCGTGCGGTCATTGCTGGTTCCTCCTGCGGAGAGAGGGTGAGGGGTGAGTAGAAACGGACATATGGGGTCGGACACTGCACTTTGTGTGCCGCCACCCAGTGTGATCTCCGCATCTTGCCATCCGCTCAGACCCAGCCAGGGGTCCAGTTGTGTCAATATCGGATAACGGGCGATCCCCGGGCTCTCACCAGGCCGGCACACCAAGGCCGGACCGCGGTGAGGCCACGCCGACCAGTCGCACACAGTATCCGCGCCGTCCCTCCATTCGGACATTTTGCCGCGCTGTATGCCGACAATTCCGATCTGCGCCACCTTGATGCAGCCGAATTGGACTCGTCAGCGGAATCAGTCTTCCGGTAGAACGGATCCTTACCCCTCATCCCGGGGCCCATGGCATGCGTGCGGCATGCCTGGCACCGGTGCCTTCAGGACCACTCAAGTGCCTGGGTGTACCGATGCCGAGCCCGCCTATCTCCATTTCTGGAGGTAGTACCCTCGAAACCAAATCAGACAAAGGGGTCAATTGTGGCAGCGGAGATCGTCAATACTCGGACCGATACGGACACGTTTCCCATCGATCCGGTCTTCGCCCTGCACCGCGGCGGAAAGATGGAGGTGACCGCGACCGTGCCGGTGCGCGATGCGGACGATCTGTCCCTCGCCTACACGCCGGGTGTCGCGAAGGTGTGCACGGCCATTGCCGAGCAGCCCGATCTGGTGAACGACTACACCTGGAAGTCCAACGTCGTGGCCGTGGTCACGGACGGCACCGCGGTGCTCGGACTCGGTGACATCGGCCCGGAGGCCTCCCTGCCGGTGATGGAGGGCAAGGCCATCCTCTTCAAGCAGTTCGGCGGGGTCGACGCGGTCCCCATCGCGCTGGCCTGCACGGACGTGGACGAGATCGTCGAGACCGTGGTGCGGATGGCCCCGTCCTTCGGTGGCGTCAACCTGGAGGACATCTCCGCCCCCCGCTGCTTCGAGATCGAGCGGAAGCTCCAGGAGCGCCTCGACATCCCGGTCTTCCACGACGACCAGCACGGCACCGCCGTCGTGACGCTCGCCGCGCTGCGCAACGCCGCCAAGCTCACCGACCGGTCGCTGGGCCAGCTGCGCGCGGTGATCTCGGGCGCGGGTGCGGCCGGCGTCGCCATCGCGAAGATCCTCGTCGAGGCCGGGATCGGCGATGTCGCCGTCACCGACCGTAAGGGAATCGTGCACGGCGGCCGTGACGACCTGAACTCCGTCAAGCGCGAGCTGGCCTCGTACACCAATAAGGCTGGTCTTTCCGGCTCGCTGGAGACCGCCCTGGACGGGGCGGACGTCTTCATCGGCGTCTCCGGCGGAACCGTCCGCGAGGAGGCGGTGGCCACCATGGCCCCGGGCGCCTTCATCTTCGCGATGGCCAACCCGACGCCGGAGATCCACCCGGACGTCGCGCACAAGTACGCGGCCGTGGTCGCCACCGGCCGCAGCGACTACCCGAACCAGATCAACAACGTACTGGCGTTCCCCGGCATCTTCGCCGGCGCCCTCCAGGTGCGCGCCTCGCGCATCACCGAGGGCATGAAGATCGCCGCCGCCGAGGCGCTGGCCGCCGTCATCGCCGACGAGCTCAGCGCCGACTGCGTCATCCCGTCCCCGTTCGACGAGCGCGTCGCCCCGGCCGTCACCGCCGCGGTCGCCGCCGCCGCCCGCGCGGAGGGCGTCGCCCGCCGATGACCGGTACGCGCGGACGCCGGTGACCACCCCGCGGGGCGGTCACCGGCGCCGGTGCGTTTCCGTGCGTGCCCGCATCCGCGGACAGCCCGTCACTTCGTCAGTGGGGTGGGAGGCGCGGGAGGTTGCACCGCGGTCGGGGTGACGTATGTCGCTTCGTACGGCGGGGTCTTCACCGGATGTCGATCGCGCCGATAGTTTCTGGGCATGTTCGCTGCCTATGCCGCACGTATCGACCGTGACCAGCCACTCAAAGGCCTGGAGCTGGGGGAACGCCCGGAGCCGGAACGCCGGGAGGGGTGGACGACGGTGACGGTGCGCGCCGCGTCCCTCAACCACCACGACCTGTGGTCGCTGCGCGGGGTGGGGCTCGGGCAGGAGCGGCTGCCGATGATCCTCGGCTGCGACGCGGCGGGGGTCGACGAGGACGGCAACGAGGTCGTCCTGCACTCGGTCATCGGGCAGTCCGGGCACGGCGTCGGACCGGACGAGCCGCGCTCGATCCTCACCGAGCGGTACCAGGGGACGTTCGCCGAGCGGGTGTCGGTGCCGACCTGGAACGTGCTGCCCAAGCCGGCCGAGCTCTCCTTCGAGGAGGCGGCCTGCCTGCCGACCGCGTGGCTGACCGCGTACCGGATGCTCTTCACCAACGCGGGCGTGCGGCCGGGGGATTCCGTTCTGGTGCAGGGCGCCGGCGGCGGGGTCGCGACGGCGGCGATCGTGCTGGCGAAGGCCGCGGGGCTGCGGGTGTTCGCGACGAGCCGGGACAAGGCCAAGCGCGAGCGCGCGGTGGAGCTGGGCGCGGAGGCGGCCTTCGAGCCGGGCGCGCGGCTGCCCCGGCGGGTCGACGCGGTGATCGAGACGGTGGGCGCCGCCACCTGGTCGCACTCGGTGAAGTCGCTCAGGCCCGGCGGCACTCTGGTGATCTCGGGCGCCACGAGCGGCTCGAACCCGCCGGCCGCCGAACTCACCCGGATCTTCTTCCTGGAGCTGAAGGTCGTCGGCTCGACGATGGGCACCAAGGACGAGCTGGAGGATCTGCTCAGCTTCTGCGCGGCCACCGGCGTCCGGCCGGTGATCGACTCCGTACTGCCGCTCGAACGGGCCCGCGAGGGCTTCGAGAAGATGGCGGGCGGCGAGCTGTTCGGAAAGATCGTGCTCACGACGGGCTGACGACGGGCCGACGGGCAGCGGGCTCCGACCGGTGGAGCCCGCTGCCCGTTGTGGCGTCAGCTCTTGCGGCCGCGCAGCACGGCGCCGATCCGGGCCGCCGCCGTCGACAGATGGCGGCGGGTCTCGCGCAACTGGCCGGCGTCCACGCCCCGGTCGCGGGCCGCGTCACGGATGTCGTCGCGAAAACGGTCCAGGAGGCGTTCGAGTTCGCGGGCCGGGTCGGCCGCGGCGTCCTCGGAGTCGCTCTCCCTGGCCCACTCCGGCTCGTCCACCGGAGCCTCGGTCTCCGCCTCGGCCGTGGTGCCGTCCGGGTCGTTCTTGAGGTAGCCGGGCCAGGAGGTCGACATGTGGCCGGTGGCCCGGCCCAGCGCGCCCAGTTCGCGATTGAGTTCGGCGAGGCCCTCCTTGAGGCCGCCCTGCCAGTCGCCCTCGCGGACGTGGGACTGCACCTGCTCCTGGACCTGCTTGGCGATCCGCTGCACCTCGTCGCGGGCGAAGTCCTGTGCCTCCTTGGCCTGGAGGCGCGCGGTGCGCGCGTCCTCCTTGGCCCGGCGGCTCTCCTCCTTGGCGCGGCGTGCCTGGTCCTTCCACTCCTGCTTCATGGCGCGGAAGTCGGTGCCGGGGCCGCCGCCCGCGGGGGCGCTGCGGGCCTGCTGCGCGGCGGCCCTGATCTCGCGGCGCAGGTCGCCGGCGGCGCCGCGGACGTCCTCGCGGATCTCGGCGGCCAGCGTCGAGACCGACTCGCGGATCTCGTTCTCCAGGTCGGCGATCTCGTCGGCCCTGGCGGCCAGTTCAGCGCGGCCCGCGTCGGAGATGGAGTACACCTTGCGGCCGCCCTCGGTGCTGTGGGTGACCAGGCCCTCCTTCTCCAGCTTGGCCAGCCGCGGGTAGACGGTGCCGGCGGAGGGCGCGTAGAGGCCGTGGAAGCGTTCTTCGAGAAGCCGGATGACCTCGTAGCCGTGCCGCGGTGCCTCGTCCAGGAGCTTGAGGAGGTACAGCCGCAGACGGCCGTGGGCGAAGACGGGGGCCATCTCAGATGTCCTTCCGGAGTGAGGGGGTCTCGTCGGTCGACGCGTCGGCCGGCTCGTCGTCGACGGGTGGGCGGCGCAGCAGGGCGATGGCGCCGGAGACGGTGGTGGCCTTGAGGTGCGCACCTCCGGAGCCGACCCGGCCGGTGATGCGCTTGGCGCCCCACTGGCCGGTGACCCGCAGGTCCTCGAAGGCGCAGGAGACCGCGCCGCTGGTGGTGTTGGCGTCGACCTCGGCGTTGGCGGGTTCGGGGATGCGGATGGCGATCTCGCCGGAGACGGTGGCCAGCCGGACGTCGGCGCCCGGTGGCGTTTCGACGGGGGCCAGGTCGAGCACCATGTTGCCGCTGACGGACTCGGCCTTGATACGGGCGCCGCTGCCCTCGACGACGGTCAGGTCACCGGAGACGGTGTTGACACTCAGGTCGCCGGAGATCGCCTGGGCCTCCACGTTGCCGGAGACGGTGGTGGCGCTGACCGTGCCGGCCACACCGACCAGGGTGACGTCCCCGTTGACCCCGCGTACCTGGGTGCCCTCGGAGATACCGGAGATCACCGCGCTGGCGCCGACCACACCGACCTCGACGCGGGTGCGCTGCGGCACGGCGAGCGAGACGACCGCGTGCCGCTCCCAGCCCTTGCCGCCGAGCCACTTCAGGAAGCCCTTCCAGGGCAGGTCGTCATAGCTGACCGTGAGGACGCCGCCCTTGAGGCTGACGATCAGCGGCGGTCCGTCGAGCTCACTGACCTCCAGCCGGGCCGGGCCCTCCTCGACACCGACGACGTTCACCGCACCGCCGACGATGCGCACGCGCACCGTGTCGACATGCGCGTCGAAGACGAGCTTCTGTGGTTCCGTCACGGTCCATTCCGACGTTCCGCTCATGTCGACCCTCCTCGGTGGTACGCCAGGCAACGCAACATATCGCGTCTGTTGATAGACACGATATATCGCGTACTGGAGAAGTCAAGCGACCTGTTCCGCGGTCTTGAGCGGTACGCGAGCCGTTGCCGGGCGGAGTCGGCGGGCGCCGGAGCGGCGCCCGCGCGGGCCGTCACTCCTCGTCGTCCTCGTCGTCCAGCCGGGCCAGCCAGGTGGCCAGCCGCTCCACGGGGATCTCGAAGTCGGGATTGAGGTCGACGAACTCCCGCAGCCGGGAGGCGAGCCACTCGAAGGTGACCTCTTCCTCGCCGCGCCGGCTCTCCAGCTCCTCGATACCGCGATCGGTGAAGTACACGGGATGCTCCATAGCTCCAAGCGGGGGTCACCGGTGCACACGGACACCGCGACACGGGGACGGTGGGACATTCCAGGCAAGGATAGGCAGCATTCCCACACTCCCTCGCGCGGGTCCGCGCAGGCCGCTAGCCTTTCGTTACAGCTGGCCGAACGGGGGGTGACGCGGCGTGACAGGGGGGTATGGGGGCGCACAGGACGCACAGGACGAGGACTCGGATCCCTTCGAGACCCTGGCGCCCCTGGTGAGAGCCGCCACCGTACGTGTTCATGCCCCGCCGCCCGGGTATGCCCCGGACGGGTCCGGCGGTCCGGCCGCCGGGGACGTCGCCGTCCGCCCGTGGGGCAGCGGCTTTTTCGTCGCCCCCAACTGGGTGCTCACCTGCGCCCATGTGGCGCTGCGGGGCGAGGGAGGCGCTGTGGCTGACGGTGGGCGTGAAGTCGGAATCACCTTCGACGGCCGCACGGTCCGCGGCCGCGTCGAATGGGCCGAGCCGCTGGAGAATCCCGGCTCGGGGCTGTGGCCGGCCCCCGATCTCGCGCTGATCCGGCTGCTGGAACCGGCGCCGCACGCCTGCGTCTGGCTCACCGAACGCACCTCCAAGGTGTTCACCCGCAAGGAAGTCGCTTTCTTCGGCTGCATGGAGGTCGACGGCGAGGTCGAGGACGTCAGCGGCCGGTGCACGATCCGCGGCGAACTGGGCAAGGACGGCAAGCTCCGTCTCGGCAACGAGGACGAGATCCCGTCGGGCGCCTCCGGCGGCCCGGTCGTCGACCTCGCGCGCGGCGAGGTGATCGGCGTGCTCAAGGCCCGGCGCGGCGGCCAGGACGGCGGACTGGCCGTGTCCGTCGTGCAGTTGCGCGGCCTGCCGCTGCCGCAGGGCCCGGTCGGGGCCGAAGCCGACGACCTCTTCCAGCGGGTGGTCCACGCCCACGACCGGCACCACGCCGACCGCCACCGGCTCGCCGACACCAACCGCACGACCTGGACCGACGCCCACAACCTGCTGGGCGCCACCGCCGGGCGCGCGCTGTCGCCCGGGATGCGCACCGAGCTGCTCGGTCTGCTCGCCGAACTCCCGCCGCCGGTCAGCACCGTGAGCCTGCTGGCGACCGTCAACGAGCTGCGTGGCCAGCCCTGCGAGAACCTGCCGCTGGCCCCGCGCGGCTGGCGCGACGGCCTCGGGCTCCTGTACGAACTGCGGCGCGGCCAGAGCGAGTTGGAGACGGTGCTGCGCTACTGCGTGCACGTGGCGACGGCGGAGCGCCCGTACGAGGCGGCGCACGGCGCCGAGCGCCGGCTGTGGAACTGGGCGGCCGCCGTCGCCGCGAGCGAGCGGGAGTTGTCGCGCGGCTTCCGCAACGAGCTGGGCCGCGAATGGCTCGCCCGGATCAACGACCGCAGGACGGACCCCGGCCCGTCCGGAGTGCGGACCCCGGGCGTCGGCGGTCCGCCCGCCCACGAGGCGGTCTCGTACCCCTCGGTGCTGCTGGAGATCGACCGCCGCGGCTGGGAACGGGACAGCTACGACTGGCGGATCGCCATCGTGGACGCGGCGGGCGACGTCCGGCCGGTGGCCGAGGGCGCCGACGGCACGCACCTCGGCGAGCTGCCGCTGCGGCTGAGCGCCCCGCTCGCCGAGGCGTTCCGCCGCTGCGACGAGCCGGACCGCCGGGCGGTCCTGCAGGTGGCGCTGGTCAGAGCGCTGCTCGGACTGCCGGTGGACACCTGGCGGATGCCGGCGGACGGGCCGCCGCTGGGCGAGCTGCGCCCGGTGGTCGTGCGCCGGGCCGACCCGGAGTACGACCCGGACGAGGTCGGCGAGGACGCGGCCCTGCGGCGGGCCCGCTGGAAGCGGGTGCAGGCCGGGCCGATGGAGCCGGTGATCCTGGACTGCGACGGCGGGGCGCCGGCGCCGGTGCCCGCCGACGCCGAACTGCGCTTCCGGGGGCTGTACTCGGTGCCGGTGCTGTGCCGGGCCTCGGACTCCGAGGACGGTCCGGCGAATCTGCGGCGGGTCACCAACGCCGGCTACGGAGTGGTCCTGTGGCGCCGCGAACGGGCCGAACGGGACCTGGTGTGCTCGGACTTCCACCGGGGGGTGGAGCGTACGGTCGCGGCCGCAGCGCAGGCGGACCGGCTTCCGGAGGCGGTGCGTAAGCTGCGTGCCGATCTCGCCCGTCGCGAGCCCGAGGCCTACTTCTCCAAGGGACTGATCCTGCTGTACGACGACCCCACCCGCCCGCTGCCCGGCACCGATCAGCCGCTGGAGACGCCATGACCGGCCGAACACACCCCTTATGTTCCGCCCCCACTCCGTGGGACGGTCGATACGTGGTCTGCGCTCCTGCCATCGACGTACGAGCGACGAGGAGCATGTAGTGCCTGACATCAACGCGCGGCCCGACGCGAATGCCGGGACCGACGGCAACGAAGAGAACGAATGGCTCATCTACCGGGGTGCCGGGGAGCCCCATGACGGCATCAGCGCGCTGCCCGACCCGCCGCCCTGGCGGGATTTCGACGGCGGCCCGCTCGTGGAGCCCGGCCCCGGCACGGACAGCGCCTCGACCCGCCGCCTCGGCGCGTACCGGCACATGGCGCAGCTGCACCGGCCGAGCCCCGAAGAGCTGGAGATCGTCAACGCGGCCCTGTACCTGCGCCGTCCGCTGCTGGTCACCGGCAGTCCCGGCACGGGCAAGAGCACCCTGGCGCATGCCGTCGCGTACGAACTCGGCCTCGGCCGGGTGCTGCGCTGGCCCATCGTCAGCCGCACCACGCTGCAGGACGGCCTCTACCGTTACGACGCCATCGCCCGGCTCCAGGACACCCAGATCGCGGCGAGCGGCCGGGCGCAGACGCCGGGCGGCATCGGCAGCTACATCCGGCTGGGGCCGCTCGGCACGGCGCTGCTGCCGACGGCCCGGCCGCGCGTCCTTCTCGTGGACGAACTAGACAAAAGCGATATCGATCTTCCCAATGACCTGTTGAACGTGCTGGAGGAGGGCGAGTTCGCCATCCCCGAGCTCGAACGGCTCGCGGAGCGCGAGCCCAGGGTCGAGGTGCTCACCGACGACAGCACGAAGGTCACCGTCGAGGACGGCCGGGTCGGCTGCCGGGCCTTTCCCTTCGTCGTCCTCACCAGCAACGGCGAACGCGACTTCCCCGCCCCGCTGCTGCGGCGCTGCATCCACCTCGAACTGGGGCAGCCCGACCACAAGCGGCTGGCCACCGTGGTCCGGGCTCACCTGGGGACCGAGGCGGCCCGGATCGGCGACGACCTGATCACCCGCTTCCTGGAGCGCTCCCGCAGCGAACTTCTCGCCGCCGACCAGCTGTTGAACGCCATATACCTCACGCACCACGCCGCGCCGCCGTCCCGCGACCGGCTCGCCGACATGCTCATCCAGCGACTCGACAGGCCGAGGTGAGGGTGTGACATCGCCACCCCCGTCGCAGCCGCAGCCGCCTCCGTCGGAGTCACTTTCGGCGCAGCCGCCGCTGCCCCGCCGCGATCCGCTCGCGGAGATCATCGAGCGGCTGCGCGGGGCGGGTCTCGATCCCGACCTGGGTGAACTGGCCGATGCCGTGTGGCTCGCCCGCTGGTCGCAGCCCGCAGGAGCCGGCGCGGAGCCCGGCGAATGGGCCGACGGTCCGCGCCCCGCGGACCGGGCGGCAGGGGCGGCCGGCACCGGCGCACCGGACCGGCCGCAGGCACCGGCCGGCGACGCGGCCGACCGCGGCGACGGTGCGGGGGCGGGATCCGGCCAATCCGGCGGCGGCCTGCTCGGAGGAAGCGTCGCGCTGTACCCGGGGGACCGCACGGCCGGCGGCGAGCGGGGTGCGGCGCTGCCGGGCGGCGCCATCTCCATCGGCGTGCCCGAGGCGGCCGCACTGCCGGGACTGCTGGAACTGCAGCGGGCGCTGCGCCCGTTGCAGCGGTACCACAGCGCCGCGCCGCCGATCCGCAGCGAGCTGGACGAGTCGGCCACGGCGGAGTGCAGCGCGCGTGCCGGCGGCCTGCTGATGCCGGTCTTCCGCAGCGTCTCGCGGGGCGACGCCTCGCTGCAGTTGCTGATGGACGCGTCGTCCTCGATGTACGTGTGGGAGCGCATGCTCGGCGAGTTCCAGCAGGTCTTCGGCCAACTGGGCGCCTTCCGCGATGTCCATGTGCAGTATCTGCACCAGTCCCCGGACGGCGGCGCCGCCGTCAGCCGCCGCTTCGAGCCGGGCGCCGCCGGGCTGCGCTCCGCCGACCAGCTCAACGACCCGACGGGACGTCAGGTGACCGTGCTGGTCAGCGACTGCGCCGGCCCGCTGTGGCGCAGCGGCGAGGCGCACCGGCTGCTGCACCGGCTCTCCCGGCACGCGCCCGTCGCCGTGCTGCAGCCGCTGCCGCAGCGGCTGTGGTCCCGTACCCGGCTGCCGACCTCGTACGGACTGCTGATGCGCGGGCAGGGGCCCGGGCAGTCGGCGTCGCTGCACTTCGAGGGGGAGGGCGCGCTGGAGCCTCCCGGCATGGTCCCGATCCCGGTGCTGCCGCCGACCGCCGCCGCGCTGGGCGCGTGGGCGCGGCTGCTGTCCGGGACCGGCACCGGACCGGTGCCGGCCGCGGTGGGCTGGGTGCGCGCGGACCAGCCGGCCGCGCCGCCGGCCCGGCCGCGCAGACCGCTGGCCCCGGCCGAGCTGGTCGCCCGCTTCCGGTCCGCCGCCTCGCCGGGCGCGGCGCAGCTCGCGGTGTACGTCGCCGCGGCGCCGCTCTACCTGCCGGTCATGCAGTTGGTGCAGCGCACGATGCTGCCCGATTCCGGACCCGCGGAACTCTCCGAGGTGCTGCTCAGCGGGCTGCTGACCCGGGCGGGCTCGGGCGGCTCCGGCGGCCCGGGGACGGAGACACCCCCGTACGGCACGGTGATGGACACGCCCGCGTACGGCACCGTGATCGGCGAGGTGCCGCCGGCGCGTCCGCCGGCGCAGTGGTACGAGTTCGCCGAGGGCGTCCAGGACGTCCTGCTGGGCCCGTTGGGGCGGGACGAGGCGCTGCTGGTGCTCAAGCACTGCTCCGAGTACGTCGAGCAGCGCTTCGGGCTCGGCGGCCCCAACTTCCCGGCGCTGGCCATCGCCCAGCTGGCGGACGACCGCGGCGAGGAGCCCGCCCGCGGCCGGATGCCCACCCTGGACGGCAGCGTGGAGGACTCGGCCCGGCGGGCCGCGCAGCCGTTCGCCCAGGTGGCGGCGAAGGTGCTGGAGCGCTTCATCCCGCTGACGGACGTGGCCGAGCAGATGGGCGCCACGGGCACCGGCGCTCCCCGTTCCGAGGCGGCGCTGGAACGGGCCCGGGTGCTCGTCGGGCGCTTCGAGTCCGACGGCATGGTGCAGAGCCTGCTGGACGCCGTGCAGTTGCTGCGCCGGGCAGCGGCGGCCGGGCTGCCGACCGAGGCCGATCCCGAGCTGTGGAGCGAGCTGGCGCAGAACCTGCTGCGGCTGTGGCGGCTGCAGGGCGGGGCCGCGCTGCTGCGCGAGGCGCAGGAGGCCGCGGAGACCGCCGCCGCCTCGCCCGGCGCGGTGCGGGCCCGCGCGGTACTGGCCCGGGTGCTGCACGCCGCCGCCTCCGACCTGCGCGGAGTGGGCCAGCGGCAGGCCGCGCTGGAGCTGCTGCGGCGCGCGGACCGGGAGTTCACGGCGGCCGGCGCGGCGGTGGGCCTGGAGCCGGACGAGACGCTGCGGATCACCCTGCAGCGCGCGGAGGTGCTGGAGGAGCAGTGGCGGCTGAGCGGTGACACCGGGCCGCTGCAGGAGACCATCGGCATGCTGGAGGCGTTCTCCGACGGCCGACCCTGGGCGGGGGAGGACATACCCCAGCCGGCCGGGCTGTCGCTGGCCCGCGGGCGGGCGCTGCTGATGCTGGCCGGGACCGGCGAGGACGCCGAACGGTCCCGGGTATACGCCGGGCAGGCCGCCGAGTCGCTGGAGTACGCCTGCGCCGCGCTGGCCGCCGAGCAGGCGCCGATGGAGGACCGGGTCCGGGTCCAACTGCTGCTGACCGACGCGCTGCTGCTGGCGGGCGACCGGCTGGAGCAGGCCGGCAGGCTGGTGGCGCGGACGCTGGAGGACGTCAGGGAGCAGTCGCTCCGGGCCGAGGCGCTGGTCCGGTCCGCCCGGCTGTGGGTGCACCGGTACGCGGCGGGCGGGCCGCCGTCGGATCTGGACGAGGCCGCCGACCGGTTCCAGGAGGCGGGCCGGCAGATGCAGCGGGACCGCCCCGAGTACGGCGAGCTGATGGAGGAGTGGGGCGCGGTCCTGCTCCAGCGGGCGGAGCTGGCGGGCGGCACGGCGTTCGTCTCCCGCGCGATCCGGGTGCTGCGGGACTGCCGGATGCAGTCCCCGGCCGGCCATCCCCGGCTCACGCAGCGGCTGATGATGCTGGGCCGGGCGCTGCTGCTGCGCTACCGGACCCGTGAGGACCTGGTGGATCTCCGGGAGGCGGAGCACATCTTCGGGCTCGCGGCCAGGAACGGCGGCGCGCCGCTGGTGCGGGCGGGCGCCTGGCTGGAGTTGGGCGAGGCGAACCGGCTGAACTTCCGGCACACCGGGGGATCCGACCGGCTGGACCAGGCGGCCGACGCCTTCCGCAGGGCGGCGGAGACGGCCAGGACGGCCGAGGAGGGGTTGCTCGACCCGTCGGCGGCGGTGCGGCTGGCCGCGGAGGCGCACCACTGGCGCGGTGTGGTGTACGAGTCCGCGCAGCGGCCGCGCGCCGCGCGGGAGGCGTACCGGGCGGCCCTGGAGGAGTGGCGCAGACTGCCGGACGGCGGCGGCCGGGATGCCGACTGGACGGCGGAACGGCTGGCCGGTCTGGGCGGCGGACGGTAGGCGCGGCGTCCCGGACGCCGCGCCGGGGGTTTTGGCCGCCCGGCGGGCGGGCATCCCAGATGGGCCCCAACTGCGGGGAATTGAGGGTGGTGTGACGATGCGTCAGCAAGAGAACGCGGAGCGTACCGGAATGGCGGCGGAATCCGGGCCATCGAAGGATGCCGGGGCGCCGCAGAGCGCGGCGGGACTGCCGGATCTGCTGGACCTGGATCTGGAGACGTTGCGGGAGCTGGACCATCCCGTGCTGTCCGAGGTGCTGGAGGGCCTGCGCACCCGGCTCGGCGAACCGACGGAAATGCTCTGGGGATTCGGCAACGCCTTTTGATCGGCCCGGTTTCGGTCGTGTGTGGCGCCGATCCGGACAACGTCGATCCTTCGGGGTTTGCGTCTCCACGCCGGAAGGAAGGTTCCGCCACGGACCGGGGGACGGGGGATTTCACGTGAGGCAGCAGGCGGAGGAAGAGCGGACGCCGTGGGAGGCGGATACGGACGGACCCCGTCCGGTCCCCTTCCGCCAGTTCATCCTCAAGATGAACGGCCGCTGCAACCTCGCCTGCCGCTACTGCTACCTCTACGCGGGCCCTGACAGCGGCTGGCGGGGCCGCCCCGCCGCGCCCGCCGCCCCGGTGCTCGACGCCACCGCCGCGCGGATCGCCGAACACGCCGCCGCGCACGGGCTCGGCGACATCGCCGTCGTCCTGCACGGCGGCGAACCGCTGCTCGCCGAAGCCGCCGTGCTGGGCGCCGTCGTCGACCGGGTACGGGCCGCGGTGCCCGCGGACTGCACCGTGCACGCCACCGTCCAGACCAACGGCACGCTGCTCGACGAGGACCGGCTGCGTACCCTCGCCGCCCACCGGATCCGGGTCGGCGTGAGCCTCGACGGCGGACTGCCCGGCCACAACCGGGCGCGCGTGGACCACGCGGGACGCCCGTCGTGGCCGGCAGCCGCCCGCGGGCTGCGGCTGCTCGCCGAGGACCGGCACCGGGCGAGCTACGCGGGCGTGCTCTGCGTCGTGGACCTCGCCTCCGATCCCGCCGAGGTCTACGACTCGCTGCTCGATTTCGGGCCTCCGGCCTTGGACTTCCTCCTCCCGCACGGCAACTGGAGCGTGCCGCCGCCCGGCCTGCCCGCGCCCGCGGAGCGGCCGGCCCCGTACGGCGACTGGCTCTGCACCGTCTTCGACCGGTGGTGGCGGTCCGACCGCCGCCGGGTCCGGGTGCGGATCTTCGAGGAGTGCCTCGCGCTGCTCCTCGGCGTCCCCGCGGCCACCGAATCGCTGGGGCTGCGGCCGTTCGACGCCGTGGTGGTGGAGACCGACGGCAGCATCGAGCAGGTGGACTCGCTCAAGTCCGCCTACGAGGGTGCCGCGGCCACCGGGCTCGATGTCTTCCACCACGCCTTCGACGAGGCCCTCACCCACCCGGGTGTCGCCGCCCGGCACGGCGGGGTCGCCGCGCTGGCCGGACAGTGCCGGCGCTGCCCGCTGGTCCAGGTGTGCGGCGGCGGGCACTACGCCCACCGGTACCTCGCCGGCGAGGGCTTCCGCCACCCGTCGGTGTACTGCGCCGACCTGCAGCGTCTGATCCGCCATGTCGCGGCCCGGCTCGCCGAGGCGGCCGCGGCATGACCGCAGGCCGCTCCTTCGGAGTACCCGCCGGCATCTCCGAATCCGTGCTCCGGGAGCTCGGCGGGACCCACGGCGGACCCGGTACGTTCGCGCTGCTCGCCGCCGGTCAGCACACGCTGCGGCTGCTCCAACTGCGCGCCCTGCTCGACGCGGTCGCCGAGACACCCGGCCCGGACGCCGTACGGTGCCGCCGGCACTGGGCGCTGCTGGAGGCGGCCGAGCGGGCCGACCGCGCCGCGGCCCGCCGGGTGCTGTTCTACCCGCTCGTCGGCCCCTGGGTCCGCCGCTGCCTGCGCCGTCTCGGCAGCGGGGGAGACGGGCCGGAGCTCAGCCGCGAGCTCGCCCACCTCGGCGCCCTCGCGGCGGCCGCCGCGGTACGCGCCGGCCTGCCGTTCACCCTCCGGCTCGCCGAAGGGGACGGCGCCCTGACGCTGCCGACCCTGGGCGCCCTGAGTACGCCCGACGGCCCCGGTCGCCAGGAGTCTGGTACGGCGGAACTCCGCTTCGACGGCCGCCTGCTGACGATCACCCCGGAAGGCGGCGCGCCCGTAGCGATCCGCCGCCGCATCGACGGGACCTGGCGGTCGGAGGATCCGCGCTGGTTCTCGCTGCGGGTCCTCACCGGCGGGCCGCGACCGGTCCTGCTCGACGAGATCGACCCCTTCCGTACGGCGGACAGCGGCCTGGAGCGCCACGGGCTGCGGGCCGGGGAGCGGCTGAGCGCCGCGGAGGCGGACCAGTGGCAGTCGGCCTGGACCGGCTCCCTGCCGCTGATCGCGCTCGGCGGGACGGTGCGCTCCGACGAGGTGGCCGGACTGCTGGACTGCGTCGTGCCGCTGGCCCCGCCGCCCGGGGCGGCCCCGCACGGCAGTGGTGCCGCACATTGCAGCGGCACCCGCCGCGAGGCCTTCGGCGCGGTGCTCAGCAGCACGCCGCGGACCCCCGCCTACCTCGCCGCGACCCTCGTGCACGAGTTGCAGCACGCCAAGCTGGGGGCGCTGGCCGATCTCGTCGCCCTGCACACGGCGGGCGCCCAGCACCGGTACTGGGCGCCCTGGCGGCCCGACGCCCGGCCGTTCGACGGGCTGCTGCAGGGCGCGTACTCGCATCTGGCGCTCGCCGAGTACTGGCAGCTGTTCGCCCTGGTCGCCAAGGAACCGGCGGAACGCGACAAGGCGTGGGCCGAGCACTCCCGCTGCCGCGAACAGGTTGGCGCCGCGCTGCCCGCGCTGGCCGGATCGCAGAGCCTCACCCGCGAGGGAAGGGTGTTCGTCCACGCCATGGTCCGACAGCTCACCCGATTGAAGGATCATCCCCCGCCCGAGGGGCACTTGGCCCGTGCGAGCGCCTATGTGGAGACCGCCCGCAGGATGTGGCGGAGGCAGACCTCGGGAGGGGAACCTCCGGTGTATGTTCCCAGCAAAGGGATCTGACGGTCCGTCGAGGCCGTACGTTTGTTCGCATCACGAGGGAGACGGTCGCATGGCCGTAGTGCGGAAGTCGGCGGCAACGGCCGAAAGGCAGCCCGTCACCATCAGCTTCGCGGGATTCAACCGAGCCTGGGCCGCGTGGATCGGCGACCGTCTCGAACGCCAGGGGCACCGGGTCGCCTTCGCGCGCTTCGACCCGCCTCCTGGCACCACCATCGAGCAGGCACTGGAAGACCTGTTGCTCGCCGAGGGACGCATCCTCGTGATCCTCAGCGACTGGTACTTCCAGCTCGGCCCGCGCACCCACGACGAGTGGAACCAGGCGCTGCGCTCCGTCGTCGCGACCAACCCCGACCGCTTCGCGGCGGTCTCGGTCACCAACGCCTCGCTGCCCACCGCGACCACCGCCCTGAGCGCGTCCTCGCTGTGGGGCATCGGCGCGCACGAGGCCGAACGCCGCCTGCTGGCCCGGATCGGCACCACCGACACCGCGCCGCCGGAGGACGCACCCGGCCGCTCGGGCCCGCGCTTCCCCTACGACCAGCCACGCGTGTGGGGCGGCGTACCGCGCCGCAACATCCGCTTCACCGGCCGGGAGAACCTGCTCGGCGACATCTACCACCGGCTGCAGCAGGCCGAACAGGGCGCCGCCGTCGTCACCCTGCTCGGCATGTCAGGCGTCGGCAAGACCCAGATCGCCGCCGAGTACGTCTACCGCTTCGGCTCCGAGTACGACGCCGTCTGGTGGGTCCCCGCCGACCAGCGAGGCACCCTGCGCCAGCGGTTGGCCGAACTCGCCCCGGCCCTCGGCCTCACCACCGGGCCCGAGTACGGCGAGCGGCTGCGCGCCGTCCTCGACTCGCTGCGCCGCGGTAACCCGTACGCGCGCTGGCTGCTCGTCCTGGACGGCGCCGACCAGGTCGGGGACATCGCGGACCTGCTGCCCAGCGGTCCCGGCCATGTCCTGATCACCTCGCAGAACCGGGCCTGGGGCGAGCACAACACCTCCCTGATGGAGATCCCGGTCTACTCCCGCGAGGAGAGCGTCGCCTTCGTCCGCCGCCGGGCCGGCCGTCTCGACGAGACCGACGCCGACCGCCTCGCGGAGGCGCTGGAGGACCTGCCGCTGCTGCTCGACCAGACCGCCGGCTGGCTCAGCGACTCCACGATGTCCGTCGACGAGTACATCGGGCTGCTGACCACGGGATCCAACGCCGAGGCCGGTCTCAAGGTCGCCGCCGACTTCCCGATGACCTTCCAGACCGCCTGGTCGATACTGCTCAACCAGCTGCGTGACACCGAACCGGCGTCGATCGAACTGCTGCGGCTGTGCGTCTTCTTCGCACCCGGGCCGATCCCCGTCCGGCTGCTGCGCGAGTTGCCCCTGCGCGACCTCCCGGAACAGCTCGTCGGGCTGATGAACGACCCGCTGCGCTGGAACGACGCCACCGCCAAGCTCGTCCAGTACTCGGTGGTCCGCCGCGAGTCCCACGACGTGGGCGGTGACGAGCCGGGCGGCGGCTCCGAGATCCTGCACATGCACCGGATGGTCCACCAGACCGTGCGCGACGGCATGCCCGAGGCCGACCGGCGCGAGTACGCGGGCGTGGTGCGCCGGGCGCTGGCCGCCGCCGACCCCGGCCGCCCCACCGACACCCGGCTGTGGCCGCGCTACGCCGAGCTGACGCCGCACCTCAAGGCGGCCGGGGTGCTGGAGAGCACCAACCCGGACGTCCAGCAGCTGGTGCTGAACTCGCTGCGCTACATGTACCTGTCCGGCGAGTACAAGTCCGGGCTGAAGCTGGCCGAACGCGCCCTGGTCGCCTGGAAGGCACTGCTCGGCGAGCTCCACCCCAGGATCTGGGACGTCGGCCACCACTACGCCAACCTGCTGCACTCGACGGGCGACTACGCGAAGGCCGAGGCGATCTCGCGGATCGCCGTCGACCACCTTCGGGAGGAGCGCGGCCAGCAGGACCTCGACCTGTTGCGCGCCGCCTCAGGACTGGCCGCCTCGCTGCGCGGCCTGGCCCGCTACGACGAGGCGTACGAGGTGTCCCGGCTGGTCCTGGAGGGCTACCTCGACCTCGTGGGCGAACGCGATTCACGCACCCTCAGCGCCCGCAGCAACCTCGCGGTCTCGCTGCGGCTCCTCGGCCGCTACGAGGAGGCCCTGGACCTCGACCGGCAGACCCTCGACATCCGGCGCGAGGCCCTGCGTCCGCGGCACAACTGGACGCTGATGTCGGAGAACAACTACGCCTACGACCTCAGGCTGCTCGGCCGGTACGAGGAGGCCGTCTCGGTGCAGGACCGCAGCGTCCGCACCCACCGTGACGTCATGGGCGCGGACAACCCGCAGACGCTGCGCGCCGAGCACAACCTCGCCATGGGCCAGTACCGGGTCGGTGACCGCCGCGCCCAGACGGTACTGGCCCGGCTGCTGGAGCGGGTGGAGCGGGTGCTCGGCGAGAGCGACCCGCTGTCGCTGATGGTCGCCGCCAGCTACTGCTGCGTGGCGCGTGAACACGGCGACCTGGACCGGGCGCGTGCCGTCGGCGAGGCCGTCACCCGGCGCTACCGCGCCACCCTCGGCTCCAACCACCCGTACGTGCTGGGCACCGTCGGCAACAACGGACTGGTGCTGCGCGCGGCCGGCGAACGCGAGCAGTCGCAGGAGCTGGTCGAGGAGGCGCTCGCCGGCATGATCGAGGCCGTCGGCCCCGACCACCCCTGGACGCTGGGCTGCGCCCTGAACGCCACCGCCACCCGGAACTTCTCCGGTGACCCGGAGGCGGCCGCGGAACTCAGCCGCGACACCGCGGCCCGGGCCGCGGCCACCCTCGGCGCCCAACACCCGCTGACGCTCTCCGCCCGTATCGCGCTCGCCGCGGACCTGCGGGGGCTGCGCAAGGTCCAGGAGGCGGGGAAGGTCGAGGAGGAGGCGCTCGCGACGCTCGCCTCGACGCTGGGCGCCCAGCACGTCCACACCGTCTCGGCCCGCTCCCGCACCCGCCCCTTCTGGGACTTCGAGCCCCAGGTCAACTAGGGCCGGCGTCGTTCGGGAGAGCACAAAGGGCCGGGCCCGCCACCTGACATCAGGTGGCGGGCCCGGCCCTTCGTCGTACGGTCATGCCGTCATGCGACCCGTGGTCAGATCTCGAAGACCTCGTTGACCAGGGACTCCTGCTCGGCCTGGTGGCGCTTGGCGGAGCCGACGGCCGGCGACGAGGACGACGGGCGGGAGACCCGGCGCAGTCGGTCGGCGTTGTCGGGAGCGGCGCCCAGCACCAGGTCCAGGTGGTCGATCAGGTTCAGGGCGATGAACGGCCAGGCACCCTGGTTGGCCGGCTCGTCCTGCGCCCACACGTACTTCTGGGCACCGGTGTACCGCGCCAGCTCGGACTGGATCTCCTTGCCGGGGAGCGGGTACAGCCGCTCGATCCGGACGATGGCGACCTCGTTCGCGCCCTTGGCCTCACGTGCCGCGATCAGGTCGTAGTAGACCTTGCCGGAGCAGAAGACCACCTTGCGGACGGCGGACGGGCTGACCGTCGTGTCACCGATGACCGGCTGGAACCCGCCCGAGGTGAAGTCCTCGGACCGGGAGTTCGCGGCCTTCAGTCGCAGCATCGACTTCGGGGTGAAGACGATGAGCGGCTTGTGGTGCGGGTTGTGGACCTGCCAGCGCAGCAGGTGGAAGTAGTTCGCCGGTGTGGTGGGGCTGGCGACCGTCATGTTGTTCTGCGCGCACATCGCCAGGAACCGCTCGATGCGGGCCGAGGAGTGGTCCGGGCCCTGTCCCTCGTAGCCGTGCGGCAGCAGCAGGGTGACGCCGGACGTCTGGCCCCACTTCTGCTCGGCGGAGGAGATGAACTCGTCGACGACGGTCTGCGCGCCGTTGACGAAGTCACCGAACTGGGCCTCCCACATCACCAGCGCCTCGGGCCGGGCCAGCGAGTAGCCGTACTCGAAGCCCATCGCCGCGTACTCGCTGAGCAGCGAGTCGTAGACGTTGTAACGGGCCTGGTCCTCGGAGAGGTAGAGCAGCGGGGTGTAGTCCTCGCCGGTCTCCCGGTCGACCAGCACGGCGTGCCGCTGGCCGAACGTGCCACGGCGGGAGTCCTGGCCGGCGAGCCGGACCGGGGTGCCCTCCATGAGCAGCGAGCCGACGGCGAGGGTCTCGCCCATCGCCCAGTCGATCGTGCCGTCCTCGACGCTGGCCGCGCGGCGCTGCAGCTGCGGCAGCAGGCGCGGGTGGACGGTGATGCGGTCCGGGATGTTGACCTGGGCCGCGGCGATCCGCTTGATGGTCTCCTGGCTGATCGCCGTGTCCAGCTTGACCGGGAACTCCTGCGTCGGCACCGGCATTTCGGTGGCGGCAGGGGTGGCGGCGGCCTCGCGGACCTCGGTGAAGACCTTCTCCAGCTGACCCTGGTAGTCCTGCAGGGCCTGCTCGGCCTCTTCCAGGGTGATGTCGCCCCGGCCGATGAGGGACTCGGTGTAGAGCTTGCGCACCGAGCGCTTCTTGTCGATCAGGTCGTACATCAGGGGCTGGGTGAACGACGGGTTGTCGGCCTCGTTGTGACCGCGGCGGCGGTAGCAGACGAGGTCGATCACGACGTCCTTGTTGAACGTCTGGCGGAACTCGAAGGCGAGCCGCGCGACGCGGACCACGGCCTCCGGGTCGTCACCGTTCACGTGGAAGATCGGCGCCTCGATCATGCGGGCGACGTCGGTGCAGTACATCGACGAGCGCGACGCGGCCGGGGCGGCGGTGAAGCCGACCTGGTTGTTGATCACGATGTGCACGGTGCCGCCGGTGCGGTAGCCGCGCAGCTGCGACATGTTCAGCGTCTCCGCGACCACGCCCTGGCCGGCGAAGGCCGCGTCGCCGTGCAGCGCGACCGGCATGACGGTGAAGTCGGTGCCCGCCTTGTTGATGATGTCCTGCTTGGCACGCGCGATGCCCTCGACGATCGGGTCGACCGCCTCCAGGTGCGAGGGGTTCGCCGCCAGCGAGACGGTGATCTGCTCGCCGTCCAGACCGGTGAAGGTGCCCTGCGCGCCCAGGTGGTACTTCACGTCGCCCGAGCCGTGCATCGACTTCGGGTCGAGGTTGCCCTCGAACTCGCGGAAGATCTGCGCGTACGACTTGCCGACGATGTTCGCCAGCACGTTGAGCCGGCCGCGGTGGGCCATGCCGATGACGACCTCGTCGAGACGCGACTCGGCGGCCGCGTCGATGACGGCGTCGAGCAGCGGGATGACGGACTCGCCGCCCTCCAGCGAGAACCGCTTCTGGCCGACGTACTTGGTCTGCAGGAACGTCTCGAACGCTTCGGCCGCGTTCAGCCGGCGCAGGATCCGCAGCTGCTCGTCGCGCTCCGGCTTGGTGTGCGACCGCTCGACGCGGTCCTGGATCCACCGGCGCTGCTTCGGGTCCTGGATGTGCATGAACTCGACGCCGACGGTGCGGCAGTACGAGTCGCGCAGCACACCGAGGATGTCGCGGAGCTTCATCAGCGACTTGCCGGCGAAACCGCCGACCGCGAACTCGCGCTCCAGGTCCCACAGGGTGAGGCCGTGCTCCAGGACGTCCAGGTCCGGGTGCTTGCGCTGGCGGTACTCCAGCGGGTCGGTGTCGGCCATGACGTGGCCGCGGACCCGGTAGGAGTGGATCAGCTCGAAGACCCGCGCGGCCTTGGTGACGTCGTCGTCGTGCGCGGTGTCGATGTCGGTCCGCCAGCGGACCGGCTCGTACGGGATCCGCAGCGACTCGAAGATGTCGTCGAAGAAGCCGTTCTCGCCCAGCAGCAGCAGGCTCATCTGGCGCAGGAACTCGCCGGACGCCGCACCCTGGATGACCCGGTGGTCGTAGGTGCTGGTCAGCGTCATGACCTTGGAGATACCGAGCTTGTTCAGGGTGTCCTGCGACGTGCCCTGGAACTCCGCCGGGTAGTCCATCGCGCCGACGCCGAGGATCAGACCCTGTCCGGGCATCAGACGCGGCACGGAGTGCACGGTGCCGATGCCGCCGGGGTTGGTCAGCGACGCGGTGACGCCGGTGAAGTCGTCCATCGTCAGCTTGTTCGCGCGGGCGCGGCGGACGATGTCCTCGTACGCCTGCCAGAACTCGAAGAAGTTGAGCGTCTCGGCCTTCTTGATGGCCGCGACGACCAGCTGGCGGTCACCGTTGGGCTTCACCAGGTCGATGGCCAGGCCCAGGTTGACGTGGGCCGGCTTGACCAGCGTCGGCTTGCCGTCCTTCTCCGTGAAGGAGTGGTTCATCGACGGCATGGCCTTGAGGGCCTGCACCATCGCGTACCCGATGAGGTGCGTGAAGGAGACCTTCCCGCCCCGGGCGCGCTTGAGGTGGTTGTTGATGACGATGCGGTTGTCGAACAGCAGCTTCACGGGGATCGCGCGAACGCTGGTCGCCGTCGGCAGTTCGAGGCTGGCGTTCATGTTCTTCGCGACGGCGGCCGACGGGCCGCGCAGCGTGACGTACTCCGGTCCCTCGGGAGCCGGGGCCGGGTCCGCGGCCTTGGCTGCTGCTGCCGCGGGCTTCGCGGAAGCAGCAGCCGGCTTGGCGGGGGCCGGGGTGGTGGCCGCGGGCGTGGCTGCCGCGGCGGCCGGCGCCGGAGCGGCGGCCTTCGCGGGGGCCGGCGCGGCCTGTGGGGCAGGGACAGCAGCCGCGGCCGGCGCGGCCGGAGCCGGCGCGGCCACGGAGGATCCCGTGTCCGTTCCCGGCTTGTAATCGGCGAAGAAGTCCCACCAGGCTCGGTCTACCGAGTTCGGGTCCTGGAGGTACTGCTGGTAGATCTCATCGACGAGCCACTCGTTGGGGCCGAAGCCCGCGGCAGGGCTCTTGCCCTGACCGTTGGTCTCGATCGAGGTACTCGAGCTATTGGGGGACTGTGGCGACACGGCGGCAACCGCCCTCTTCCGCTTCACAAGATGGTGGACAGCGGGAATAAAGGCTACGCCTACCGGACCGTTCGGCGCAGGCCCGGGGGTCAGTCGTCGCGTAAGTCACACCGGAAGAGGGGTTTCGGCGCTGTGCATGGCGGGAAATTGGTCCCTCTTAAGGGGTTGTGACGGCAGTCCCCCGTACGAATACGGCCCGCTGTCCGCCGCACCCGTATTGCCAGCCTATGTCAACGTTGCGCGGGAACCGAACCCGGAAGCGTGACGCGGATACGGCAGCCACGGGGGGATTCGGCCACCTCGATGTCCCCGCCGTGCAGATCGACCGCCCAGCGCGCGATGGCCAGCCCCAGCCCCGTACCGCCGTCGCCGCCCGGGTGGGTGCCCCGGTTGAAGCGGTCGAAGACCCGGTTGCGCTCGGACTCGGGGATGCCGGGACCCTCGTCCCGCACATCCAGGTCCAGGCTCCCGGGCACGGCCCCGCGCCGGGCGCGGACGGTGACCCGGCCGCCGGGCGGGCTGTGCTTGACGGCGTTGTCGACGAGGTTGGCCACCACCTGGTGCAGCCGCTCGGCGTCGGCGTACGCGGTCAGTTCCGGCGGTGAGACGTCCAGGTGCAGATGGACATCGGCGCGCGGGCGGCTGCGCGAGCCGGCGCGGGCGGCGCCCTCCATGCCCAGGCTGGCGGTCTTCAGCACGGCCGACAGATAGGGCCAGACCTCGAAGCGCTTGGCGTCCAGGTGCACCGCGCCGCTGTCCAGCCGGGACAGGTCCAGCAGCTGGCTGACCAGCTTGCCCAGCCGCTCGGTCTGCTGCAGAGCGGTGCGCATCGTCTCCGGGTCGGCCTCGGAGACCCCGTCGACGACGTTCTCCAGGACCGCCCGCAGCGCCGCGATGGGCGTCCGGAGCTCATGTGAGACATTCGCCACCAGCTCCTTGCGGTGCTGGTCGACGGCCTCCAGATCGGCCGCCATGCGGTTGAACGTCTCCGCCAGCTCGCCGACCTCGTCGCGCCGTACCTTCGTCACCCGGCGGCTGTAGTCGCCCTGCGCCATGGCCCGCGCGACCGCGGTCATCTCGCGCAGCGGCGCCGTCAGGCCGTGCGCCACGAACTGGGTGATCAGCAGGCAGGCGATGATCGAGAAGATCGTGATCACCCGCAGCTCGGTGGCCGAGTGGATCGCGACGATCACCAGCAGCGTCGTGATCAGCACCGACACGACGACCAGCAGCTGCAGGGCCGCCTTGATCGACCGGAGCGGGTCGTAGGGCCTCAGCGCCGCCCACAGGCGCGCCCACAGCCTCATGGGGCCGGGGTCTCCAACGCGTAGCCGACGCCGTGCACCGTACGGATCCGCTCGGCGCCGATCTTGCGGCGCAGCGCCTTGACGTGGCTGTCGACGGTGCGGGTGCCGGACGCGTCGGCCCAGTCCCAGACCTCCGCGAGCAGCTGCTCGCGGGAGAGGACGGCGCGCGGCTGCTGGGCCAGGCACACCAGCAGATCGAACTCGGTCGGGGTGAGGTGCACATCCGTGCCGCGGACCCTGACCCGTCTCTGGGAGTTGTCGATCTCCAGGTCGCCCAGTTGCAGGCTGCCGCCGCGCGGGCTGTGCGCGGCTATCGTCGCGCGCTCGACGCGGCGCAGCAGCACATGCACCCGGGCTGCCAGCTCCCGCATGGAGAACGGCTTGGTCATGTAGTCGTCCGCGCCGACCCCGAGGCCGACGAGCATGTCCGTCTCGTCGTCACGCGCGGTCAGCATCAGCACCGGCACCGGCCGCTGAGCCTGGACCCGGCGGCAGACCTCCAGGCCGTCGTAGCCGGGCAGCATGACGTCGAGCACCAGCAGGTCGGGCTGCCAGGCGATCGCGGTCTCCACCGCGGTGGGACCGTCGCCCGCTGTGCGGACCTGGAACCCCTCGGCGCGCAGCCTGGCCGCGATGGCGTCGGCGATCGTCGGATCGTCCTCCACCACCAGCACCCGGCGCTGTGCGCCTGGTGTCGTCTGTGTGCTGTCCATTGCCGCCCCACAAGGTCGTCCCGGTTGGCATGCAGCGTACGGGGCGGTCGAGGCGCTCGGCTACGTGGCCCAAAACGGGCACCTGGCGCCCTTTGCGGGCGTCACGAACGTGATCGCTCAGAGCGAACACCCGTTGGGGAACACCAGGGGCATCAAGTGCATTGAGTCCACATAGCTCAACTTGCTTGCTTAGGGAGAGATCATGGCTGCAATATCCGCATCGTCCGGACCGCTCACCCTGCCCGTGCTGCCACTGGATGACGCTGTGGTGCTGCCCGGCATGGTGGTGCCACTGGACCTGACGGACACCGAGGTACGCGCGGCCGTGGAGGCCGCGCAATCCGCGCACGTCTCAGGAAGTAAGAGCAAGCCGCAGGTGCTGCTTGTTCCACGGATCGACGGCAATTACGCCGCCGTCGGCACGCTCGGCTGGATCGAACAGGTCGGCCGGCTGCCCGACGGGGACCCGGGAGCGGTCATCCGCGGAGTGTCGAGGGTGCGGATCGGAGCCGGTACGACCGGTCCCGGCGCCGCGCTGTGGGTGGAGGCGACCAAGGTCGAGGAGCCGGCGGTCACCGAGGCGCCCGGCGCGGTCGCGGAGCTGGTCAAGGAGTACAAGGCGCTGGCCACCAGCTGGCTGCGCAAGCGCGGCGCCTGGCAGGTCGTGGACCGGGTGCAGCAGATCGAGGACGTCTCGCAGCTCGCGGACAACTCCGGCTACTCGTCGTTCCTGACGACCGAGCAGCGAGTGCAGCTGCTGGAGACCAGCGACCCGGTGGAGCGGCTGCGCATCGCCGTCGCCACGCTGCGCGACCACCTCGCGGAGCAGGACGTCGCGGACACCATCCGCAAGGACGTGCAGGAGGGGATGGAGAAGGCGCAGCGCGAGTTCCTGCTCCGCCAGCAGCTGGACGCGGTCCGCAAGGAGCTCTCCGAGCTGAACGGCGAGCCGGAGGACGAGGCCGGTGACTACCGGGCCCGCGTCGAGGCCGCCGATCTGCCGGAGAAGGTCCGCGAGGCCGCGCTCAAGGAGGTCGAGAAGCTGGAGCGCTCCTCCGACGCCTCGCCCGAGGGCAGTTGGATCCGCACCTGGCTGGACACGGTGCTCGAACTGCCGTGGAACACCACCACGGACGACGTGTACGACATCCCGGGCGCGCGCTCGGTGCTCGACGCGGACCACGCGGGCCTCGACGACGTCAAGGAGCGCATCACCGAGTACCTGGCGGTGCGCAAGCGCCGCTCGGACCGCGGTCTGGGCGTGGTCGGCGGACGGCGCGGCGGCGCGGTGCTGGCGCTCGTCGGGCCTCCCGGTGTCGGAAAGACCTCGCTCGGTGAGTCCGTCGCGAAGGCGATGGGACGGAAGTTCGTCCGGGTCTCGCTCGGCGGCGTCCGGGACGAGGCGGAGATCCGCGGCCACCGGCGCACCTACGTCGGCGCGCTGCCCGGCCGGATCGTCCGGGCCATCAAGGAAGCCGGGTCGATGAACCCGGTGGTGCTGCTCGACGAGATCGACAAGGTCGGCTCCGACTACCGGGGCGACCCGGCGGCCGCCCTGCTGGAGGTCCTGGACCCGGCGCAGAACCACACCTTCCGGGACCACTACCTGGAGGTCGAACTGGACCTGAGCGACGTGGTCTTCCTGGCCACCGCCAACGTCCTGGACTCGATCCCCGAGCCGCTGCTCGACCGGATGGAACTGGTCAGGCTGGACGGCTACACCGAGGACGAGAAGGTCACCATCGCGCGTGACCACCTGGTCCCGCGCCAGTTGGAGCGGGCCGGTCTCGTCACCGACGAGGTGTCGCTCGACGACTCGGCGCTGCGCAAGCTCGCCGGGGAGTACACCCGAGAGGCGGGCGTGCGCACCCTGGAGCGGTCGATCGCCCGCATCCTGCGGAAGATCGCGGCCCGGCACGAACTGGGCGAGCAGAAGCTGCCGTTCACCGTCACCGACGGGGATCTGCGGGCGCTGATCGGGCGGCCGCACCACACCCCGGAGTCCGCGCAGGAGCCGGACGAGCGGCGTACCGCCGTCCCCGGCGTGGCGACCGGCCTGGCCGTGACCGGTGCGGGAGGTGACGTCCTGTTCATCGAGGCGTCGCTGGCCGACCCGGAGACGGGCGGCTCGGGGCTGACCCTCACCGGCCAGCTCGGCGACGTGATGAAGGAGTCGGCTCAGATCGCGCTCTCCTTCCTGCGCTCGCACGGCGCGGAACTGGAGCTGCCGGTCGGCGACCTGAAGGAGCGCGGTGTGCACATCCACGTGCCCGCCGGCGGCATCCCCAAGGACGGCCCGAGCGCGGGCGTCACGATGACGACGGCGCTCGCCTCGCTCCTGTCGGGGCAGCGGGTCCGCACCGACGTGGCCATGACCGGTGAGGTGTCGCTGACCGGGCGGGTGCTGCCGATCGGCGGTGTCAAGCAGAAGCTGCTGGCGGCGCACCGGGCCGGGATCACCACGGTGATCATCCCGAAGCGCAACGAGCCCGACCTGGACGACGTGCCTGCCGAGATCCTGGAGAAGCTCGAGGTCCACCCGGTCACCGACGTCCGGCAGGTGCTGAAGCTGGCGCTGGAGCAGTCGGTGGCGGACGACCGGATCCCGGTCGCCGCCTGACCGTAGACGCCGCTGCGGGTACAGCGGTGAACAGGGCGCTCCCCTCCGTCCCGTGCGGAGGGGCGGCGCCCTGTTCCCGTGTGCGGTCCCGCGACCCGACGGCTATCCGTTGGCGAAGGCCTGCAGCCGGTCGTAGGCCCCGTTGAAGCGGTCCTGGTCACCGGGGAAGACGCCGGAGTCGGCGTACTGCCAGATGGTGTGGAAGCCCCAGCCGGCCGGCAGGGTGCCGACGCTGGTGGAGTAGCGGGCGATCCACAGGGGGTTGTTGGCCGCGAAGGCGCTGCTGTTGCCGGTGCACTGGGTCCACCAGTTGGTGGAGGAGTAGATCGTCGGGTAGCGGCCGGTACGGGCGCGGTACTCGTTGCTGAACGCGGCGATCCAGTTGACCATGCTGCCCGCGCTCAGGCCGTAACAGGTGGCGCCGTACGGGTTGTACTCGATGTCGAGCGCGCCCGGCAGCGTCTTGCCGTCACCGGACCAGCCGCCGCCGTGGTTGACGAAGTAGTCGGCCTGGGCGGCGCCGCCGGAGTTGTCGGGCAGCGCGAAGTGGTACGAGCCGCGGATCATCCCGACGTTGTACGAGCCGTTGTACTGCTGGGCGAAGTAGGGATTGGTGTACGAGGTGCCCTCGGTGGCCTTGATGTAGGCGAACCGTCCACCGTTGGACCAGGCCGCCGACCAGTTGACGTTGCCCTGGTAGCCGCTGACGTCCATGCCCGGAGTCTGGGTGACCAGTGGGGTGGCCACGTGTCCGGTGGTGCTGCCGCCCTCGTGGGCGCGGATGGTCGAGCCCATCCAGTCGAGTTCGGGGTGGGTCATCGGGCCGCTGCCGACCGCGGCGGCGGTGTTCGGCAGGGTGAGTAAGAGGGCGAGGAGAGTGACGAGCAGCCCGGCCGCGAGGGCGATTCTGCTGCGGAAGAATCCTGATCTGTGCACGGCGGATTGGGCTCCGAAGGACATACGTTCCTCCATGGGGGACGGGGCCTGACGCGCACCATGACCTTGGGATGGCCATGACAGGATGAAGGTAGGGGCGAAAACTACGCGCGTGGAAGAGTCCCCGGGAACCGCCGTTGGTCTACACCTACGAAATACTTGAGCAGCTGCGGGAACGACGATCGCTGAAAGAAACTTTCAGCCCCCTGAAAGCGGGAGCGCTGTGGACGAGCAGATGGAAGCCCTGGAACGCGAGCTGACGGTGTTCTACCGGCGGGCCCGCGCGTCTTCCGGCGAGATGGCCCGCGAGCTGCACCCGGAACTGGAACCCGCCGCCTACGGACTCCTCGTCCGGCTCCAGGAGTGCGAGCCCGAGCGCGCCACCGATCTCGCCGCGTACTTCGGCGTCGGCAAGGCCACCATGAGCCGGCAGCTGCGCGCGCTGGAGGAGCTGGGACTGGTCACCCGCGAGCCGGATCCCGCCGACGGCCGCGCCTTCCTGATGCGGATGACGTCCGAGGGCCGCGAACGCTTCTCCCGGGTGCGCGCCGCCCGGCGCTCCCGTTACGTCCGGCGGCTGGCGGCCTGGGACCGCGGCGAGGTCAGCGAACTCGCCCGGCTGCTGCAGCGGCTGAACGAACTGCAGGGCTCGGAGGAGTAGGACCCGGGCCGATCGCTCTCGGCGGGGTCGATCAGGACCGGGCGCGTCAGAACTCCACGAGGGCGGCCGTCGCGTCGTCGAACGGCTTTCCGCGCGGGACGGCACGGCCCTCGGGGTCGGCGGCCTCCGCGGCACGCACCCGCCGAATCAGCGTCTGCGGTCCCTCCTCGCGCAACAGTGCGAAGGTGCCGGCCCAGTCGTCCGAGTGGAAGACCTCGACGAGCCGGGTCGCCCCGTCGGTCAGTGCCGCGAACGCGCGGACGTCGGCGCGCGGCGTGGTGCCGGTGACCGCGCGGGAGACCACGGAGGGATCGGCGGCGGCGGTGAAGAAGCCGCCCTCGGCATTGCGCAGGGCCGGGACGGCCCGGCCCTCGGCCACCAGCCGGTCGATGCGGTCGTCCAGCACCGGCGTGATCTTGCCGTCGGGGGCTTCGAGGAGCAGCACCGAATCGGAGAGCACCAGATGCTCCACGCTGTCCCGGTTCCACCGGACTGTGACCACTGTGGCCTGCGGTGTGAGCTGGTGATAAAGATCACAGGTGTCGCGATGTGCGTCCGCCGTACGGGCAATTGCGGTCGCCAAACAGTCGGAGAGTGTCATCTCCGGGCGCGAAACGGACAGTTCGAGCAGGCTGCCGCCGAGCCGCGCCACGAACCAGGGCACCGAGTGGATGCAGTCGCCGTTGCCGGGCCTCGGCGTCACGCCATCCAGCAGAACCAGCACGCCACCTTGCCCGGAAGCGGGCAGGGCCAGCGAGATGAAGTCCTCGTTGGGGAGGTCGGGGGTGCCGGGCTCGGTGCTGCTCTCGATGCGCATGGCTCAATTCTGCCGGACCGCCGTTCGAACCTCTTGGTCCGTACCTTGCGGGCTCCGGAGCCGGCTCCGTCCTGATCCCAAGGCGTCTGACATGGGGGGATGGGATGCGGGCGGGCATCCTGCCAGGGCGCGGGCGCGGCGCCAAACCCGCCCGTCGATCACGGATTGAGACGTTCCGCGCCGGACTTGTCCGTCAACTCATGGGTGCGATTCACTCGTTCGGGTGTCGGGGAGGGGGACGCGCGGCCCCGTCTACAAAGGGCTGAGAAGGTCGGGCCCATTGACCAGGCGAGACGGGATTGCGAGCTCCGGTGCGAAGACGACGTGAACCGCGCGACGGGGTCCCCCCGGCGGCGGGCAAGGGACGGGTGCGCGGACGGCTGCTGGCCGCCCTGTTGATCTGTGCTGTCATCGTGCCGGCCGCGGCCGCGCCCGGTCTGGCGGTCGCCGTGGGCGACGTGTCCGACGCGCAGGACGAGGTGACGAGCGCCGAGTTGGCCATCCGGGCGATCTCGCTGGCGCACTCCCTGGCCGATGAACGTGACGACATGGCCGCCTTCGTCGCGGGCGGCCGCTCCGCCGCCCCCGGCACCGGCGCCCCCGGCCTCTCCGAATCGCAGCGCAACCGGGTGGACCGGCAGACCCAGAGCCTCTCGGCCGACGAGGACACCGCCGCGGAACTGCGCGAAGTGCTGGCGACCCTCCCGCAGATCCGGCAGGACGCGCTGACCGGAACGGGTCCGCCGCAGGCCGTCGTCGCCGCGTACACCCCGCTGCTGGACGCCCTGGGGCGCGTGACGGGGCCGACGGCCTCACCGCTCAGCCGCGCCGCCGCGCTGGCCGCCATCGAGCGCGGGCTCCTGGTGAGCGCGCTCACCGGTACCGGCTCCCAGCGGCAGCTCGCCACCGACGCGCAGACCGTCGCGGTGCAGGAGCGGGCAGCGCTCGCCGACTTCCGCGCCACCGCCCCCCAGGACCTGCGCGACCAGTACAGCCAGACCGTCACCGGCGCGGACGTCACCGAGGCCGAGAACGACCTGCGCCTCCTCACCGACCAGCCGCAGCTGACCGGCTCCGACCGGGCGCTCGGCACGGCCGAGGTGAAGGCCGCGCTCACCGCCAGGATCGACCTGATGCGCAGCGTCGAGTCCTCGCTCGCCACCGCGGGCGCCGACGCGGCGAGCGAACGGCGCGACGACGCGGTGACCGCCCTCGAACTGCGCGTCGCCCTGACCGCGCTGTGCCTGCTGATCGCCGTCGGCGTCCTCGTCTCCACCGCCCGCTCCCTCACCCGGCCGCTCGCCGCGCTGCACCGCTTCGCCACCGGCAAGTCCGAGGAGGCGCGCGTCGTCGGCAACGACGAGTTCGCGACGGTCGCCCGCCGCATCAACGTGCTCGTCACGGAGCTGCGCGCCGTACAGGCCCGCGGCCTGGAACTCGGCGCGGAGCAGACCCGGCTGCGCGGCATCCGCGACGCGCTCGCCGCGGAACGCGACAGCCTGCTGCGCGAGCGGGACGCCATGAGCGCGGCGAGCGCCGTGAGCGCCGGGCCCGGCACCGACCGGACCGGCGCGCACACCACGTACGTCAACCTCTCGCTGCGCACCCTGGGCCTGGTGGAGCGCCAGCTCGCCCTGATCGAGGGCCTGGAGGAGCGCGAGCAGGACCCGGACCGGCTGGAGACGCTCTTCCGGCTGGACCATCTCGCGACCCGGATGCGCCGCAACAGCGAGAATCTGCTGGTCCTCGCGGGCACCGAGCACAGCCATGGCGGCGGCTCCAAGCCCGTGCCGCTGGTCGATGTGGCCCGCGCCGCGATCTCCGAGATCGAGCGCTACGAGCGGGTACGGATCCAGGCGCTGCCCGCCGGTCAGCTCGCCGGGCACGCGGCCGACGACACCAGCCATCTGGTGGCCGAACTGCTCGACAACGCAACCGCGTTCTCACCGCCGCAGGCCGAAGTGCAGCTCTCCGGCTGGATGCTGGAGAACGGCGAGGTCATGATCTCCGTCGAGGACCAGGGCATCGGCGCTCCGCCGGAGCGGCTCGCCGAGCTGAACGCGCTGCTCACCGACCCCGAGCCGGCCGCGCCCGGCAACGCGACCGGTATGGGCCTGTACGTCGTGGCCCGGCTCGCCGCCCGCCACGGGATCCGCGTCCAGTTGCGCGAGCAGAAGCAGGGCGGCATCGCGGCCGTCGTCATCCTGCCGCGCCGGCTGCTGCCCGCCAACCGGCCCGACGACGCCCCGGCCAACCCGGTCGAGGCCGCGATCGCCGGCGAGCCGATGCCGGTGCGGGTACCCGCCGGCCCGGAAGCGGTTCCGGCCGGGGCCGCAGGGACCGCCGGGGAAGCTTCCGCGGAGCATTCGGGACCGGGGGAGGAGCCGGCGGACGACCGGGCCGCAGACAGCGTCGTACGGCCGCGGCAGGCGCCGGACGACATCCCCGCGGAACCTGCCGGGTCCGAGGGCGCCATCACCGGCAAGGGCCTGCCGCAGCGCGTGCCGCGCAGCACCGGGCTGGCCGGAGAGCCGGCCGCGCGGCGGCCGGAGCGGACCGGGCCGGTGGACGCGGAGGCGCTACGGCGTAAGTTCGGCGGATTGCAACAAGGACTTCGGGACGGACGACGGGACGCGGAACAGGAGACCCGGGCGGCAGACCCGGAGAAGACAGGCCCAACGGGGGGCGCAGGCGCAGCTGGAACCATCGAGGAGGCGAGCCGTTGAACGCGGCGAGTACGGACACGAAGGACCTGAGCCATGAAGCCCAGAATCTGCGGTGGTTGCTGAGCAACTTCGTCGAGGAGGTGCCGGGTGTCCACTCGGTCGCCGTGGTCTCCTCCGACGGACTGCTGCTGATCACCTCCAACCCGGACCCGGAGGCAGCCGCGGAAGCCGGCGGGCAGCAGCCGCCGGCCGGCCCCGCGGACGCCCATGCGGACCTGGCCACCGTCGTCTCCGGCCTCGCCTCGCTCACCGACGGCGCGGCGCGCCTGATGGACGGCGGCCGGGTCCGGCAGACCGCTGTCGCCATGGACGAGGGCAGCCTGTTCGTGATGTCGATCAGCGACGGGTCGCTGCTCGGCGTCCACGCCTCCGCCGACTGCGACATGAGCGTCGTCGGCTACCACATGGCCCTGTTCGTCGGCCGGGCCGGACACGTCCTGACCCCGGCGCTCCGCAACGAGTTGCGCCGGACCCAGGAAGCCGCCGGCGCCGAGAGCGGGGGCGGTCGCTGATGTCCGCCATGTCCCTGCCGCAGCGCGGCGCCGACCGCCGCACCGCCCGGGTCCGCCCGTACGCGCTGACGGGCGGTCGCACCCGCTTCGGCCATGTGCTGTTCGTCGAGACGTTCGTGGCGAGCATCGACGGCCAGGAACCGAATTTCGTGCTGACCGCCGGCCGCTGGGCCGAGCGGGTCATGCCGGAGATGCGCGCCATCGTGGAGTTGTGCCGCAGAATGCGTTCGGTGGCCGAGATCTCGGCACTGCTGCGGATGCCGCTCGGCGTCGTCCGCGTACTGCTCAGCGACCTGGCTGACCAGGGAAGGATCCGCGTCTACGGCACGGGGCACGGCCCCGGTAGCCCGGATCGCGCGCTGCTGGAAAGGGTGCTCGGTGGACTTCGCAGGCTTTGAGGAGACCGGCGGCACGCAGGCGTGGCAGACGGAGCGCGGACGCGCGCCGGTCTCCACCAAGATCGTGGTCGCAGGCGGATTCGGCGTGGGCAAGACGACGTTCGTCGGCTCGATCTCCGAGATCACCCCGCTCACCACCGAGGCGGTGATGACGCGGGCCAGCGAGTCGGTGGACGACCTCGGCTCGACCCCGGACAAGACGACGACCACCGTCGCGATGGACTTCGGCCGGATCACCCTGGACGACGACCTCGTCCTGTACGTCTTCGGCACCCCCGGCCAGCAGCGGTTCTGGTTCATGTGGGACGACCTGGTGCGCGGTGCGATCGGTGCGATCGTGCTGGCGGACACCCGGCGGCTGGCCGAGTGCTTCCCCGCGCTCGACTACTTCGAGAGCTGCGGACTGCCGTACACCGTGGCGGTCAACCAGTTCGAGGGCACGCCGGAGTACACCGAGCAGGACGTCCGCGAGGCGCTCGCCGTACCTCCGCACATACCGGTGTTGATCTGCGATGCCCGGAAGCGGTATTCGGTCGTCGAGGCACTCATGGCGCTGGTGGCGCACGCCCTGGCCGAACAGCCTCTCTGAGCGATACGTTCACGAACTTTTTGACGAAAGCCGGACCTTCATCATGCGCAAGATACTCATCGTCGGAGCCGGGCAGGCCGGGCTCCAATTGGCCCTGGGTCTGCAGGGCCGTGGCTATGAAGTCACCCTCATGTCCAACCGCACGGCCGACGAGATACGCGACGGCCGGGTGCTGTCCACCCAGTGCATGTTCGACACCGCGCTGCAGCACGAGCGGGATCTGGGCATCAACTTCTGGGAGGACCAGACCCCGCGCATCGAGGGTCTCGGTGTCTCGGTCGCGGCCCCGGACGCGTCACGCCCCATCGACTGGGTCGGCCGGCTGGACGGCTACGCGCAATCCGTCGACCAGCGGGTGAAGATGGCCGGCTGGATGGAGACCTTCGCCGAGCGCGGCGGCAAGCTGGTCATCCACGGCGTCGCCGTCTCCGACCTCGACTACTTCTCGCGCGCCTACGACCTGGTGCTGGTCGCCGCGGGCAAGGGCGAACTGGTCTCCATGTTCCGCCGCGACGCGTCCCGCTCGCCCTACGAGGCCCCGCAGCGCTCGCTGGCCGTGTCGTACGTGCACGGCCTCGCACCGCGCCCGGAGAGCGAGGGCCGGCTCGCGGTCAACGTCAACCTGGTGCCGGGCATCGGCGAGCTGATCGTCATCCCGACCTTCACGACTTCGGGCCCCGCCGACATCCTCTTCTGGGAGGGCATACCCGGCGGTCCGCTGGATGCCTTCCAGAGCGTCAAGGACCCCGGGGAGCAACTGCGCCTCACCCTGGACCTGATGCGGCAGTTCACTCCGTGGGAGTACGACCGGGCCCGCGCGGTGGAGCTCACCGACGCGAACGGCACCCTCGCCGGCCGTTACGCGCCCACCGTCCGGCAGGGCGTCGCCGAACTGCCGTCGGGCGGCCTCGTCCTGGGTGTCGCCGATGTCGTCGTCGCGAACGATCCGATCACCGGGCAGGGCTCCAACAACGCCGCCAAGTGCGCGGCCTCGTACCTGGAGAGCATCACCGAGCGCGGCGACCAGCCCTTCGACGGCGCGTGGATGCAGTCCGCCTTCGACCGGTACTGGCAGATCGCCGAGCCCGTCACCAAGTGGACGAACGCGATGCTCGCGCCGCCGCCCGAGCACATCCTCCAGCTGATCGGGGCCGCGGGCGGGCTGCAGCCCGTCGCGGACCGCTTCGCCAACGGGTTCGACGACCCGGCCGACTACGAGCAGTGGTTCTTCGACCCGGACCTGGCCGCGGCCTACCTCGGCGAGGTCCAGGCCGAACAGGCCGAACAGAGCGCGTAACGCGGCGGGGCCGGGCGGGCCCGTGACACGAGCCCGCCCGGCCCCGGAACCTACTCGCCGCTAGCCGACGTTGTTGCCCTCGTCGGAGCCACCGGTGACCGGCTTCGCGGCGTCCGCGTTGGGGATCACCGGCGGGACGTAGCCCTTCATCGGGCCCTGCGCGGAGTCGGGCCGGACCGCCCCGAGGATCGGATTGGCGGCGATGGGGGAGACCTTCACGACGGAGCCCGGACGCGGCGCCTGGATGACGAGCCCGCCGCCGATGTAGATGGCGACATGCGTGGCGCCCGGGAAGTAGACGACGAGGTCGCCGGGGCGCAGCAGGCTCAGCGGCACCTTCGGAAGCTGCGCCCACTGCTCCTGGCTGGTGCGCGGGATGGCCCGCCCGGCGTGCAGCCACGCCTGGGACGTGAGCCCCGAGCAGTCGTACGAGGCCGGTCCTTCGGAGCCCCACACGTACGGCTTGCTGAGC
Source organism: Streptomyces sp. NPDC045021 (assembly GCF_056432645.1). Taxonomy (NCBI): domain Bacteria; kingdom Bacillati; phylum Actinomycetota; class Actinomycetes; order Kitasatosporales; family Streptomycetaceae; genus Streptomyces; species Streptomyces sp. NPDC045021. The sequence continues at coordinate 66,910 of NZ_JBWKIQ010000022.1, read as the reverse complement.
TGCAGGAACGCATAGCCGACCGCGCGATTGCCCGCCTCGGAGGGCGCCCGGCTGCCGGTGCCGAGGGCCTTGGAGTCCAGGAAGTCGCTCTGGGCCTGGTTGATGCCCTTCTCCTCGAGCTGCTGGAGCTCGTCGAGCTGAACGCCCGTCAGACCCGCGATGATCGTCTCGACGCGCTTGAGGTGCTCCTCGACCTGGGTCTTGGCGACCCCCTGCTGGGTCTGCAGCAGTTGCGCCTTGTCGAGCGCGCTCTGGGCGCCGGCGTTCAGCACGGCGATCCGCGCCTCGCCGCTCTTCAGCTGCTCCAGGACGTCGGCCTCGCTGCCGGCGGCCCGCTGCAGCAGGTGCTTCTGGGAGAAGAGCCCCTGCGGGTCGTCGCCGACCAGCAGGTTGAGGTACGGCGAGACTCCGCCGTCCTGGTACTGCCGGCGGGCGAGCAGCCCGATCTGGTCGCGGGCCTCGGCGACCGCGACCCGCTGGTCGGCCAGCTGCTTGTCCAGCAGGACGGCCGTGGCGCGCTGCTTGGTGGCGGCCTCCTTGGCCTTGTTGAACGCCTCGGTGGCCTGCTCGGTCTGCAGATACAGCGTCTGGAGCTGTGTCAGCAGCTGGGGCAGCGGCTGTGACGGGGGGTCATGGGGCGCGGCGGCCGCCTGCTGGGCGGGGAGCGAGAGGGCGGCGGCCGCGAGGAGCGCGCCGCATATCACCGCTCGATGGATCCACCCACGGTTCCGTCGGGCCACTGACATCCCCTCACCTTCGGTCGCACAGCGGTGATCACCTGCTGCGCCAAGATCCTGTCACGAGTTGTCGTATCTTCGACAGTGGGAATGGGCGAATCCGCCCAATAGGGTCACCCTCGCGGTGAATCCCCCTCGCCTGCTCAGCCCATCGGCAGGGCCGTCACCGCGTTCCCGTTCTGGACGAACAGGACGCTACTCCGGGCGGCGAGGCGTATGCCCGTGGCGGCGCCGGTCCCCGTCCCCGGAACCCGACAGCTCCATACCGCCCTACGGGTACGGAGGTCGAACGCCGCGACGCACGGGCGGCCGCCCGCGATGGGCGCGTGCAGCACCCCGCCGTGCACCACCGGCGCGCACTGCGTGCCCAGCGGGATCGCCGGACCGCTCTCCCACAGCGGGCCGCCGGTGCGGGCGTCGAGGGCGAGCACGCCCGTGTCGGACCCGGTGGCGTACAGGACGCCGTCGGCGATCACCGGGTCGCTGTACGTCCGGCCGCGCGGGCCGTACCGCCAGGCGACCGCGCCGTCGTCCAGAGCGACGGCGGTGACTCCGGCGCCCGCCACGTAGGCGCGCGGACCGGCGACCGCCGGCCGGCCGTTGCCGGTGCCGCGCAGGGCGCGCCTCCACTGCCGGTCACCGGTCCGCCGGTCGAGGGAGGTCAGGGCGCTGCCGTCGCAGTACAGCAGCCGCTCGCCGGGCAGCACCGCGGCCGGCGCCTCGGAGGGGGCGTGCCCCGCGGTCGCCCGCCACAGCTCGCGGCGGTCCTTGAGGTCGTAGGCGAGCAGCAGGGCGGCGTAGTCGTCGTCGAGCGGGCTGCCCTGGGACGCCGTCAGGTACAGCGCGCCGCTGTCGGAGGCCAGCAGCGCGTCCTGGGCGAACCGCAGACCGCCCGCGGGCTCCAGGGTCCAGCGGACCCGGCCCTTGGCGGCCGGATCGACCGCGCGCGGGGCCGCGGCGCCGACGGTGTAGGCCACGTCCGCCAGCAGGCCGTCACCGGTGGGCAGTGGCGAGCCGTCGGGTTCGAAGCCGCCGGCGGTCCACAGCGGTTTGCCGGTGCGGGCGTCGAGGCCGATCAGACCGTCGTACCCCTTGAGGACGAGCAGGGTGTCGCCGACCGCCACCGGCGCGACGTCCACCAGCTCGGGACCGTCGTACGTCCACAGCGGGGGCGGCGCGCTGCCGGGCGGCCGGGACCCCTTGGGGCGGGGGTGCGAGGACCGGTCGCCGGAGGGGGTGGTGCCGTCGGCGCCGACGTCCGTGTGCGGCTTGCCGGGGGCGCTGCGCAGCCAGGCGATGCCGGCCGCGCTCGCCATCGCGGCGCCGCCGAAGGACACCGTCAGCAGAGCCCGGCGTGACATCCCGGCGGGCTGGTCCGACATGCGTGCGTGTCCCCTCTGGCCTGGGCCTGTCGAGGGAGACTACGACCGCCCCCGGCCGGAATCCAGTTCGGCCGGGGGCGGTGCGTGGTTGCTGCTGGTTGGTCTCAGCTTCCGAAGTACGACCGGAAATTGTTGGAGAACTCCCAGTTGCTGTACTTGTCCCAGTTCACCGACCAGGTCATCAGGCCGCGCAGGGCGGGCCAGGTGCCGTGGGTGGTGTAGCTGCCGCAGTACGTCTTCTTGGTGAGGCAGTCCAGCGCCTTGTTCACCTCGGCGGGGGCGGTGTAGCCGTTGCCGGCGTTGGTGCTCGCGGGCAGGCCGATGGCGATCTGCGAGGGCGCCAGCGGCGGGAACATGTTGGCGGTGTTGCCCGCGACGGGGAAGCCGGTGAGCAGCATGTCCGTCATGGCGATGTGGAAGTCCGCGCCGCCCATGGAGTGGTACTGGTTGTCCAGGCCCATGATCGAACCCGAGTTGTAGTCCTGGACGTGCAGCAGGGTCAGATCACCGCGCATCGCGTAGATGACGGGCAGATAGGCGCCCGCGCGCGGGTCCTGGCCGCCCCACGGGCCCGAGCCGTAGTACTGGTAGCCGAGCTGGACGAAGAACGTCTCCGGGGCCATCGTCAGAACGAAGCCGCTGCCGTACTTGGCCTTGAGGGTCTTCAGCGCGGAGATCAGGTTCACCACGACCGGTGTCGTCGGGTTCTTGAAGTCGGTGTCGCCGGTGTTGAGGGAGAGCGAGTGGCCCTCGAAGTCGATGTCGAGGCCGTTGAGCCCCCACTTGTCGATGATCGCGCTCACCGAGGAGACGAAGGTGTCGCGCGCCGCGGTGGTGGTCAGCTGCACCTGGCCGTTCTGGCCGCCGATGGAGATGACGACCTTCTTGCCCTGGGCCTGCTTGGCCTGGATGGCCGCCTTGAAGTCGGCGTCGGACTCGACGCCGGCGCACTCGGTCGCCGGGCAGCGGTTGAAGCGGATGTCTCCCGAGGTGACGGAGGTCGGCTCGCCGAAGGCCAGGTCGATGACGTTCCAGGTGCTGGGAACGTCGGCCATGCGCGTGTAGCCCGCGCCGTTGGCGAAGCTCGCGTGGAGGTAGCCGACCAGCGCGTGGGTGGGCAGTCCGCCGGAGGGCGGCGGGGTGGTGGGCGGCGTGGTGGGAGGAGTGGTCGGCGGCGTCGTCGGCGGGGTTGTCGGCGGTGTCGTGGGCGGGGTGGTCGGGCCGCCCGGCCCGCTGAGCGAGGCGTCGTCGGCGTAGTAGACCGGCTGGCCGTACCAGCCGTGCAGATAGACCGTGGCGCTGGTCTGGCTCGCGCCGGTCGTGAAGTTGACGCTCAGCTGCTGGTACGCGCCGCCGGTGCCCGGCGTCCAGGTGCTGGTGCCGCCGTCCACGCCGATGTACACGTACGAGCCCTTGACCTGGGCGGAGAAGGTGTAGGCGGTGTTCGGCGCGACGGTGACGGTCTGCTTGCACTGGGCGGTGTCGCTCGCGCCGGGCGTGCCGGCGAGCGCGTAACTCCCGCTCCTGGCCTGGCCGGTGACGGCCTTGGCGCTCGCGTCACAGGTCCAGCCGGACAGGGATCCGGTCTCGAATCCGCCGTTGGTCAGGAACTCGCCGGCGGAGGCGGAGGGGGCGAGCGCGACCAGGCCGCCGAGGGTGACGGCGCAGGCGAGGGTGGCTGTGCCGGCGATGACGGATCTCGACCGGCCGCGGAAGGGGGATGTGAGCACGGGGGGATGCTCCTTCTGCTTCAAGGAGTGCGCATGACGCAGTGCGCATGACAAGGCGCAGCAAACAGGTCTGGACCAATCCTGTCAATGGTCTGAACCAACACCCGTGCGACGCCCGGCGGTCACCGCGCCGCCGCGCGGCCGTCATCCGCCGTTATGTCATCAATCCCGGGGCGGACGCGTCCCCTTGTTCCGTACGCTCTTCGACCACGGCCACTTCAGCCGGGTGTCCGGCACGGTCCCCTCGGGGTCGTACACGAAGACCCAGCGGGTCTGCCGCGCCGCACGCGGGCCGGGGCTCGGTTCGCGGTGGTAGACGTGCACCACGGGTTTGCCCCCGTGGGCATCCGGTACGGGCACGGTGTACACCTTCGGCGGCTGTCCGGTCGCCCCGACCAGGACGCCCATCAGGCGCCCGTCCAGCGGGCCGCCGACGAACTCCGTGTTCTCGCTTCTCACGGGCCCAGCATCCCACGGTCGCCGCTGTCGGGGAGCAGATGCGTGACGGCTTCCACGATCGGGGCAAGCCGCCGGGCCAGTTCGCCGGCCGGGCTGTCGGGGGTCTCCTGGGCCAGCGCCGCCGCGGCGACCTCGGCCGTCTCCGGATCGGTGGTCGCGGTGATCAGCAACAGACCGGTGAGGTGGTCGACCAGCCAGCCGCGCAGCTCCGGCAGCGGCGGCTGCTTTCCCTCGTCGAGCCAGGTCAGCGACACGGCCTCCACCGAGGCGATCCAGGAGCGGACCATCATCGCCAGCCGTGGGCCGGGATCCGGCGCGCCCAGGTGCAGCAGCACCTGCTCGGCCGCGCTCCGCCGCACCCCGTCGACGATCGCGCCCGTCCGGCTGGTCTCGGCCACGCTGCCGCCGCGCAGCAGCGCCGAGTAGGCGGCGTCGTGCTCGTCGACGAACGCGAGATAACGGTCCAGGGCGTGCGCCAGTCGCTGCGTCGGCGCACCCTGCGAGGGTTCGATGAAGCATTTGCGCAGCTCATCGGCGGCATTGTGCATCGCGGCCTCGTACAACTGCTGTTTGCCACCAGGGAAGTACCGGTAGACCAGCGGCCGGGACACCCCGGCGGCGGCCGCGACGTCGTCGACCGAGACATCCTCGGGACGGTGGTGCCCGAAGAGGTCCACCGCTGCCGCGAGCAACTGCGTACGGCGTTGCTCGACGCTGAGTCGGCGGTATGCGGGCGCCGCGCTGCCGTTCATGGGCGCAGCCTAACCGCTGGGGCACGGCGCGGGTCCGGTGACGACGGTGGGTCGGGTCGTCAGGTCGTCAGGGCGGACGGTCAGGCGAGCAGGCCCGAGGCGCGCCACAGCCTGCGGCCGGGCCCGCGCAGCACATCGATCTCCTCCAGGAACTCGACGAGCCGCTTCGCGGACTGCAGCATGATGTCCCGGCGGTGGCCGCTGGCCTTCACCTGCGCCATCGCGTACGCCGGGTTGAGCCCGACCGACTCGTACACCTTCGGACTGACCAGCGAGCTCGCCACGATCCTGGCGGTCTCGCCGGAGGTCAGCCGGGTGAGCTCGCGCTCCCAGCGCGGGGCGGTCGCCATCTGGCGGGTCAGCTCCTCGCGGGCGTACCGCACATGCCGGGCCTCCTCGACCACGTGGATGCGGGTCACCCCGCGCACCAGGGGCTGGACGCGCTCGTCCGGGAAGGTCAGCCGCTGCATCCAGTCGAGGATCTCCTCGACGAGCAGCGTCCCGGTGAAGGCGCCCGGCGTGGTGGAGCACGTCTTCAGAATCCGGCCGAGGTGCAGATGGAGCCGGCTGGGCCGGTAGACCGGGGTGCCGGACTTCTTGACCAGCCGGCCGAACATCAGCGAGTGCCGGCACTCGTCGGCGACCTCGGTCAGCGCGTACCGGACATGTTGGCTGGTCGGGTCGAGGGTGTAGATGTGCCGGGCGAGCAGCTGCATCAGGATGATCTCGAACCAGATGCCCATCGAGGCGATGCTCGCGCCCTCGTGCCGGCTCAGCTCGATCCGCTGCTCCTGCGACATGTGCTTCCACAGCGGCGTGTCGTAGAGCGAGCACAGCTCCGGGGGCCAGAACCACTTGCCGTCCTCGAACGGGGCGTCCCAGTCCAGCTCGGTGTCGGGGTCGAAGGAGTGCTTGGCGGAAGCGTCGAGCAGCCGCTCGGCGACCTTCTCGCGCTCCGTGATTTTGGTCATGATGGGGGCCATACGCTTATGAGACTGCGTGTCAGCAAGGACGTCAATCCCTCGCGCAGAACTTGTTGACCCGGCGGTAACCGGCGTGTGAGTCTGCCAACGACTGCACGGCCAACGACCGGACCCCGTAACGAATTCGGGCGAGTGACGAGGAGGCGTCAGTGTCGACGCACGAGCTCTACACGAAAGCACCGACCGAAGCGCTCTGGGAGGTCCCGGCGAGCGGCGCGGCCCGCTTCTCCTGGGAGTACGACGACGGACGCGACCGGCTGCTGGCCCTGTACCAGAAGGGCAAGGACAAGCAGTGGGACGCCGTCCGGCGGATCGACTGGGACCTGGAGGTCGACCCCTACGACCCGTTGGGCGTCCCGGACGAGGCGCTCACGGTCTATGGGACTCCCTATTGGGACAAGATGAACGAACAGAACAAAAAGGACCTGCGACGGCACTACGCGTCCTGGCAGTTCAGCCAGTTCCTGCACGGCGAGCAGGGCGCCATGATCTGCGCCGCCCGCATCGTCGAATCCGTCCCCGACCTGGACGCCAAGTTCTACTCCGCGACCCAGACGATGGACGAGGCCCGGCACGCCGAGATATACGCCCGGTTCCTGCAGGAGAAGGTCGGAATGCTCTATCCGATCAATGATTCCCTGCAGGGCCTGCTCGGTGACACGTTGCGCGATTCCCGCTGGGACATGCCCTACCTCGGAATGCAGGTCCTCATCGAGGGGCTCGCGCTCGCCGCTTTCGGCATGCTCCGCGACACCACCGACAAACCGCTGCCCAAGCAGATCCTGGCCTACATCATGCAGGACGAGGCGCGGCACGTCGCTTTCGGCCGGATGGCACTGCGCGACTACTACCAGCAGCTCAGCGACGGTGAACTCCGCGAACGCGAGGAATTCGTCATCGAGGGCTGCTATCTGATGCGCGACCGGCTGCGCGGCGTGGAGGTCCTGGAGAACTTCGGAATCCCGCGAAAGGACTCCGAGGAACTCAGCGAGAACTCCGAGTACCTTCACCTGTTCCGGAAACTGCTCTTCAGCCGGATCGTGCCCTGCGTCAAGGACATCGGTCTGTGGGGCCCGCGATTGCAGCAGGCCTATGTCGATATGGGTGTCTTCGAGATGGGCGACTCCAATCTCGACCTGCTCATGGCCGAGGACGAGGAGATCGCCGAGAAACTCGACGCCGAACGTTTCGCCGCCGAGGAGTCGGCCCGCGTCGCGGAGGTCGCCGACGCGATCACGCTCGGCTCGGGAACGGAGACCGCCTGAACCCGGAGCGAGTTCCCCGGGACGTCAAAAACATCCGCTCGGGAGTCGTACGCTTGCTCGATGCTTGAAGGACCGAGAGCGCGGCGGCGCGTACGCATGGCGCTGGGGCTCGCACTGCTGACCCTCAGCGCCGCCTGTGGATCCGGCTCCGAGTCGTCACCCGAGGTGATGGCGCCGGTGTCCGGCGCGCCCACCACGCAGGTGTACGGCCAACCGGAGGGGTCGGTGGCGCCGGAGGCGAAGGCACCGGCGCCACCCGGGACGATCACCCTGGCGTTCGGCGGCGATGTGCACTTCACCGAGCGCACGCAGCCCCGGCTGGTCAACGGGATGACCGAGCCGGCGATCGGCCCGCTCTCCAAGACCCTCGCGGCGGCCGACTTCTCCATGGTCAACCTGGAGACGGCGATCACCACCCGGGGCACTCCGCAGCCCAAGACGTACCACTTCAGGACCCCCGCCAACGCGCTCGACGTGCTCAAGAACTCGGGCGTGGACGCGGTCTCCATGGCGAACAACCACGCCGTCGACTACGGCGCGCAGGGGCTGACGGACACCCTCGCGGCGGTCAAGGACGCGCCGATCCCCGTTGTGGGCATCGGTGCGAACGAGGCCCAGGCCTACCGCCCGTACCTGAAGACGATCCGCGGTGTGAAGCTCGCCGTCCTCGCCGCCAGCCAGGTGCAGGACATCACCAACCAGAACTGGCGCGCCACGGCGTCCAAGCCGGGCATCGCCTCGGCGCTGGATCCGACGAAGCTGGTGGCGGCGGTCAAGGCGGCCAGGAAGCAGGCCGACGTCGTGGTCGTCTATCTGCACTGGGGCACCGAGGGGCAGTCCTGCCCGGGGCCCGAGCAGAAGTCCATCGCGGCCAAGCTGGCGGCGGCCGGGGCGACCGCGGTCGTCGGCACGCACGCGCACGTGATGCTGGGCTCGGGGATGCTGCGCAAGACCTATGTCGCCTACGGCATGGGCAATCTGCTCTGGTACGGCACCTCGCCCTACCCGAACTCCAACGACACCGGCATCACCACCCTGACGATCGCCAAGGGGAAGGTCGCCGGCGAGGGCTTCGCCCCCGCCTTCGTCGACAACCGCGGTGTGCCCATGCCCCAGGAGGACGCCGGGGCCAAGCGCATCAACGACCGTCGCGCCGGGCTGCGCGGCTGCACGGGTTTGACAGCGGCGCCGAAAAAGTAGGAACCGCCGCGCTGTTGTCGGCATCTATCAGTGCAGATGTACGGGGGTTTGGCTGTGTGTTCAGTCCTGCCGTGCTGCGACGCGACGAGAGAAGGGGACTCAACCCATGGCGCGACTCACCGCGAGCCAGCGGAACATAGCGATAACCGTGGCTTCGGTCATCGCCCTGATAGCCGCGATAGCCGGAGCCTTGGCGGTCGCCGGGTACAACAAGGCCCAGGCGCAGGCGAAGGAATCCAAGCCCGTGGTGGACGCGAAGCCCGCCCGGCCGGTGCCGATCGAGATCGTGCACGCGCCGGAGAGCGGCGGCAAGGCCGTCAACATCACCATCGACGACGGCCCTGACCCCACCTGGACGCCGAAGGTGCTCGAGGTGCTGAAGCAGTACGACGTGAAGGCCGTCTTCTGCGTGATCGGTCCGCAGGCGAAGGCCCACCCTGAACTCATCCAGCAGATCGTGGCGGCCGGCCACCGGCTCTGCGACCACTCGATGACCCACGACACGGGGATGGACAAGAAGTCCGAGGCCTACCAGAGCCAGGAGATCCTCGACGCGCAGAAGCTGATCGAGGAGGCCTCGGGCGGCGTCAAGGTGCAGTACTGGCGGGCCCCGGGCGGTGCCTTCACCCCCTTCAACCGCAAGCTCGCCGCGGCGCACGGGATGCGGCCGCTCGGCTGGAACGTGGACTCCAAGGACTTCACCAAGCCCGGTGTCAGCACGATCGTGAACACCGTCAAGCACGAGGTGGCGGGCGGCCCGACCATCCTCTTCCACGACGGCGGCGGCCAGCGGGACCAGACGGTCGCGGCACTGGGGAAGGTGCTTCCGTGGCTGCAGCAGCAGGGCTACACGTTCAGCTTCCCCAAGATCTACTAGCCACCCCTTCCCCCCCTCGTTCACAACAGCCGCCGCCGGTCAGCCCAGCACGGCCCGCATGACGTCGCGGGCGATGGGGGCCGCGCTGCCGCCGCCGGAGATGTCGGCGCGGACGGCCTCGGCGTCCTCGACGACGACGGCCACCGCGACGGCCGGCTGCCCGCCGGCGGCCCGGGCGTAGGAGATGAACCAGGCGTAGGGCATGCCCTTGTTGCCGACGCCGTGCTGGGCGGTGCCGGTCTTGCCGCCGACCGTGACGCCGGGGATGGCGGCGTTGGTGCCGGTGCCCTTGGTGACGACCGCTTCCATCATCTGCTGGAGCCGGACGGCGGTGGCGGACCTGACGGCCCGGTGCAGGAGGCGGCCGGCGGTTGCGGAGACCGTGACCCCGTTGGAGTTGGTGATCCGGTCCACGAGGTACGGGGACATCAGCTCGCCTCCGTTGACGACGGCCGCCGCGACCATCGCCATCTGCAGCGGTGTCGCGGTGGTGTCGAACTGGCCGATGGAGGACAGGGCGACCTGGTCCGGGCCCATCCTGGTGTCGAAGTTGCTCGGCGCGACGCTCGGCGGGAGCCGCAGCATCCGGTCGTTGAAGCCGAACGCCCGCGCCTGCTCGACCATGCCGTGCAGCCCGACGTCCACGCCGAGTTTCGCGAAGACGGTGTTGCACGAGACCGTGAAGGCGACGAGCAGCGTGGCGTTGGCGCAGCCCTCCGCCTCGTTCTCCAGCCGGGTGGTGGTGCCGGGCAGCGTGTAGGGGTCGGGGGTGTCGGTCGGGGCCTTCGGATCGGCGACCTTGCCGGTCTCCAGGGCCGCGGCGGCGGTGACGACCTTGAAGGTGGAACCCGGCGGATACGTCTGGCGGATCGCCCGGTCCAGCATCGGCTGCTCGGGATCGGCGTTGAGCCGCGTCCACTCGGCGTTGGCGGCCCGGTCGGCGCCCGCGATGCCCGAAGGGTCGTAGGAGGGCGTGGAGACCAGCGCCAGGATCCGCCCGGTGGCCGGGTCGAGCGCGGCGACGGCGCCGGTGCGGTTGCCGAGCCCGGCGAAGGCGGCCTGCTGGGCGGCGGGGTTGATGGTGGTGTGGACGTCGCCGCCCCGCTGCCGGGCGCGGGTGATCTCGTTCCACAGCGGGAGCGAGGCCAGCTGCGGGGCGGTGCCGGACAGCATGTCGTCCTCGGTGCCCTCCAGCATCCTGGTGCCGTACCTCGGCGACGCGTAGCCCGTGACGGGCGCGTACAGCGGCCCCTGGGCGTAGGTGCGCAGATACGTCAGCTGCCCGTCGGTCGCGCGGGAGCCGGTGACGGACCTCCCCGCGACGAGGATGTTGCCGCGCGGCTGCTCGTAGCGGGCGATCATGGAGCGGCGGTTGGCCGGATTGTTGTTGTACGAGTCGGCCTGGATGATCTGGACCCGGCTGGTGTTGATCAGCAGGGCGACCAGCAGAACCAGACAGCACGCGGCGGCCCGCCGGATGTAGCGGATCACCAGGCACCCGCCTCCGGCAGCGGGCGGCGCGCGCTGTCGCTGAGCCGGATCAGCAGCGCCACGATGATCCAGTTGGTGACGACGGACGACCCGCCCTGGGCGAGGAACGGCATCGCCATACCGGTGAGCGGGATCAGGTCCATCACCCCGCCCGCGATCACGAAGACCTGCAGGGCCAGGATCGAGGCGAGGCCGATCGCCAGCAGCCGCCCGAACGGGTCGCGCAGCGCCAGCCCCGCCCGGTAGCCGCGGGCCACCAGCAGCGCGTAGAGCACGAGCAGCACCGTCAGCCCAGCCATGCCCAGCTCCTCGCCCACCGTGGAAAGGATGAAGTCGGACTTGGTGGCGAAGCCGATCAGATACGAGTGGCCCTGCCCGAGACCGGTGCCGAGCATGCCGCCGGCGCCGAAGGCGAACAGCGACTGGGCGAGCTGGTTGGGTCCCTCGCCCGCCGCGATACCGGCGAACGGGTGCAGCCAGTCCTCCACCCGGGCGTGGACATGCGGTTCGACCGAGCCGACGGCGAAGGCGCCGACCCCCGACAGCAGCAGCCCCACCGCGATCCAGCCGGTCCGGCCGGTCGCGACGTAGAGCATCACCACGAAGAGCCCGAAGAAGAGCAGCGAGGTGCCCAGGTCCCGCTCCGCGATCAGCAGGCCCACGCTGAGCAGCCAGATCGTCACGATCGGCCCGAGCACCCGGCCGGTGGGCAGCTGCAGCTTCCAGAAGGTGCGGCCGGTGTACGCCAGAGCGTTGCGGTTGGCGGCCAGGTACGCGGCGAAGAAGAGCGCGAGCAGGACCTTGGCGAACTCGCCCGGCTGGATCGAGAAGCCGGCGACCCGGATCCAGATCTTGGCGCCGTTGACCGCTGGGAAGAGGATCGGGACGACCATGAGGAAGAGCGCGGCCGCGCAGCAGACGTACGCGTAGCGCGACAGGACCCGGTGGTCGCGCAGCACCAGGACCACCGCGATGAAGAGCCCGATGCCCAGCGTCGACCAGCTCAGCTGGGTGGGAGCACCCTCCGCACCGAGCACCGGTTCCAGGTCGAGCCGGTAGATCAGGACCAGCCCGACCCCGTTGAGCAGGACGGCGATCGGGAGCAGCAGCGGGTCGGCGTAGGGGGCGCGGGCCCTGACCGCGAGATGGGCGAGGAGCGCCAGGACGCCGAGACCGGCTCCGTAGCCCACCGCGTCGGGCGGCACGGCGCCGTTCTTGGCCAGCCCCACCTCCGCGTAGCCGTACACCGAGATCAGGACCGCGCCGATCAGCAGGGAGAGCTCGACGCCGCGCCTCTTCGGCAGCAGTACGAGGGGCGGGGGAGCGTCGGTGGTCGTTGCGCTCATGGGCTGCAACGTAGCAAGCGACGCCGTCAATGTCCCTTATGTGAACGATGGGGACCGCGAGCCCCGCTGTCATGGCCGGGACGTAGGCTGCCTGGTGTGATGCCACCCGAGGAGCTCGCCGACCTGCCCTACGCCGACCTGCTGCGCCCGCACGAGGGCGGCCTGGAGGTCGACGAGCGGTACGACACCGTGCACTTCGACCGGCTCACCTTCGAGGACGAGAAGGCCTCCGGGGCACACTTCCTGGAGTGCGCCATCACGGAGTGCACCTTCACCGGCACCCCGCTGCGCGGCGCCCGTTTCAACGACGTCTGGGCGCAGGCCACCCGCTTCACCGGCGCCGCGCTCGTCGAGTCGTCCTGGCTCGACACCGCCTTCACCGCCTGCGCCCTGGCAGGCATCGAGGCGTACGGCTCGGTGCTGCGGCGCGTCGTGTTCCGCCAGTGCAAGTTCGACTCGGTGAACCTGCGGGCCACCACGCTGCACGACGTCGTCTTCGAGGACTGCGTGCTGCGCGATGTCGACCTCGGCGGCGCCAAGCTCACCGGGGTGACCTTCCCCGGCACCCGGCTGGAGCGCGTCCACCTCGCCCGCGCCACGTTGAAGAACGCCGACCTGCGCGGCGCCACCTCCCTCGAACTCGCCGACGGCCACGAATCGCTCAAGGGTGCGCTCATCACCACCCTCCAGCTCTTCGATCTGGCCCCGGCCCTCGCCCAGACCCTCGGCATCACCGTCAAGGACAAGTAGTCAAGGACATCTAGGAGACCCCTGTGAGCCTGTACGACATCCCGCTGCGCACCCTGTCCGGCGAGCCCGCTTCGCTGGCGGACCAGCGCGGCAAGGCGCTGCTCATCGTCAACGTCGCCTCCAAGTGCGGTCTCACCCCGCAGTACGAGGGCCTGGAGCGGCTGCAGCAGCGTTACGCGGAGCGCGGCTTCACCGTGCTCGGCGTGCCCAGCAACCAGTTCGCCGGCCAGGAGCCCGGCAGCGCGGAGGAGATCCAGACCTTCTGCTCCACCAGCTACGGCGTGAGTTTCCCGCTCTTCGAGAAGGCCGACGTCAACGGCGAGGACCGGCACCCGCTGTACTCCGAGCTGACGCAGGCGAAGGACGCCGAGGGCGAGGCCGGCGATGTGCAGTGGAACTTCGAGAAGTTCCTGATCGGTCCGGACGGCGAGGTGGCGGGCAGGTTCCGCCCGCGCACCGAGCCCGAGGCCGCCGAGCTGGTCGAGGCCATCGAGGCCGTGCTGCCCGCCTGACCTCGCCGCCGACCGCCTGACCTCGCAAGATCGTGTCCCCGCCCCCTAAGGGCGAGGCCATGCCATGGCGCGATCCGGCAGGTTGCTATTCATTGTCGGGGTGGTCGCTCTCCTGCTTTTCTCTTCTTACCGCCTCGGCGAGGAAGGGACAGCGGAGTGCAGGAGAGCGAATTCCGTACCGGGCATCTATGCGTGGACACGGATCCTGCGCTGTGCCTCCCCTGCCAGGAGCGGTTGGATCGGCAACTCGCCTTGCTTCCCCGGGTATATGGCGAGTTGGAGGCTGCGCTCGTTCCGGCTGTGGAAGGTGGCGACCGTGTCACCGTAGGTGGCCGGCCCGGCATCCCGCTGAACGGGCCGGCTGTCGATGCGCGCGCCGACATCCGAGGCACCCTCGCCTCCTGGGCCGATCTGATAGTCGAGGGCCGCACCGTCCGCCTCCCCCTGCGGACGGTGCCGGCCCTCGCCGCATTCCTACGACGCCACCTGGCGTGGCTGGCCGTACACCCCGCGGCCGAGGACGCCGCAGCCGAGGTCGACGCACTCGTCCGCCGCTGTATGAAGATCGCCCGGCCCCGTCTGGAGCGCCGGATCCCCGTCGGCCCGTGCATCGTGCAGTCCTGCCGCGGCCGTCTCACCGCCGTCATCCGTGAGCCCGGCTCCACGCTTCCCCCGGCGGTGGAGTGCGACACGGACAGCGCCCATGCCTGGCCGCCGGAGCGCTGGCGCGCCCTGTACCGGGGCCGCGCTTGTGACGGGATCCCTCCGGGGCTCAGCGCCCGGGAGATCTCCTCGGCCTGGCGGATTCCCGCAGGTACGGTCTACTGGCTCGCCAACGAGCACCAGTGGCGCCGCAAGCGGGACGGCCGGCAGGTCTTCTACGCCCAGGAGGACGTCCTGGCGACGCTGGGCCGCGACCGCCTCACGGGCTGAGCAACGCGGCCGCACCACGTGGCTGAGCCACGGGCTGAACTACCGGCTGAACCACGCTGCTGAGCGCGGTCCGGTGAGAATGGCCGAGATCATTCGCTACGAGCCGGCTGAAAGCAGCCCCTCGTGGCCGAAAAGGCATCCTTGCGCCCGCGTCGCCATCCACCCGCGACATCTCCTGCTGATCTGCCGTCGATCTGGCTGAAAATCGTCGCTGCCATGGCTGAAACGCATCTGGACGCAGAAAACGCTGTACGGCTCGCGGCGAAGCCGCGAACCGTACAGCGCTGTGGGGGGAGGGGGGAAGCTCTTGTGTCAGGCGGTCGCAGCCGCCGGTATCCAGATCGCGGGCGCTGCCGCGGGGATCCAGATCGCCGGGGCGGCGCTCACGTTCTCGCTCTTTACCGCGGTCGAGGAGTCGTGCGTTGCGGCAAAGGCGGAACCACTGGCCGAAGCAAGGGCGAGCGCCATGGCTGCGACCGCAGTGATCTTGGTCAAGTGCTGCATGCGCGACATCGTGGTCCTTGGTTGGGTAAGCGGCGGGTTGTTCACAGGTAGGGGATGCTCGGGTGGCACTGCAAGAGTGCCAAAATCGGACGCCGAGCGGCCAGTTCGGCCAGGTGCGTAAGTGCGCAATGGCGCGAATCGGAAGGTCTGCATGTCAGATGAAACCATGGGTCACCGCGAGGACGCCTGCCTGGAACCGGCTCTCTGCCTGCAGATATCGCATGACTTCGGACACCAGACGGCTCACCGTACGCAGCGAGATGCCCAGCTTGCGGGCGATCCGCTCATCGGTGAGACCGTTGGCCAGGAGTCTCATGGTCGTACGGTGCTGCTCGGTCAGCTCGCTCGCCGAGTCGAACCGGTCGGCGACCTTCGCCGAGTACGGTACCGAACGCAGCCAGCAGTCCTCGTAAAGGGCGCTGTACGAGCGGACCAGCGCCGTGCCGCGGACCACGAGCGTGGCATTGGACGGGTTGTCCGGGTCGGCCGCCAGGATGGCAGTGTGCATGTCCGCGAGGCTCAGGTCCAGGGGGACTTGCGGCGCCAGTCGGACCTCCACCCCCGCGGCGGCCAGCTCGGACAGGTACTTGCGCTGCCGTGGCGCTGAATTGATGCCCTGGGTGTAGATCGCCTGTACCCGGATACCGCGCTTGACCATGTCGGCGTCGCCCTGCAGGGACTCGGCCAGCACCTCGGAGGGCGGCAGGGGTCCCGGGTGCATGGACCGGGAGCGCACGGTGAGGGTCGCGTAGTAGTCGCCGACCAGCTGCCGCTTGCGTCCCTCGCCGGTGATGATCTCGACGTCGACGTCCGCCGCGTTCCGCTGGACAGCGGGCCGGTAGCGCTCCATCAGGGACTCGGACGCCCGGACGATCGCCGTCAGCTCCTCGCGCTGGGCCTGCAGCGCGGTGCGCTGCCGGTCCAGCAGGCTGATCAGCGCGGTGTCCGGATCCACAGGGTCGACCTCCTCCGGGCTGCGCCCGGCACGGATCAGCCCCAGCTCCCGGAGCTCCGCCCAGCCGACCGCTGCCTCGGTCGCGGTGAGACCCAGGCGTGCCGCGGCCGTCGCCGGCGGGCACGACCCCTGATCACGCAATGCCTGATACAGGGCAAGACCGACATCGTCGGATTCCGCCGCCCCGCCTCGAACAGTCACAGCCATGGCTACCCCCTCACCCAGAGGCGACTTTAGCAACGGTTGTGCCATATGCCAGCGGCCCGTTGTGAGGAGATGGCCGGTCGTCGCGGTCGTGGGTCGTTGTCCGGCCGCCGTGGCCGGGTCATGTGGGTGAGGGTGGTTGAAAGCTGTCCGGAATGCCGGGCTGCGGACGGGCCCCTTCCGGGGCTCCCGGGGGTCCGCTCCGCACGGTCGGTGACGCACCTCACCAACCTGAAAGGCATCCTCTTGGCCGCTGGTGGGCGGTGTCAACCGGTTCGCGCAACCGCTGCTTTAGCCGCGGCGCCGATCATCCAACGACATGTGCGGGACCCGTTCCACGCCGGTCTGTCAGCGGACCGGTGGCTGCGCCGCGAGGGGATGTCGAGGGGATGTCATTGTCAGGCTTCGCCACTTTCACCGAGCTTGTCCTGGAACGGGCCGCGGAGCTCGCCGACGCGGACGCCCATGTCTTCCTGCGGGACGCGGGACCGGCCATGGCGGCCGAGCACCTGACCTACGCGGAGCTGGACCGGGAAGCGCGGCGGATCGCCTCCGTCCTGCAACTGCACGGCGTGGAGGGGCAGCCGGTGCTGCTCCTGTACCCGACGACGGCCGAGTTCCTGAAGGCGTTCGTCGGCTGCCTGTACGCCGGAGCGGTGGCCGTGCCGGCGCCGCTGCCCGGTGACGCGGGCCAGGAGAAGCGGCTGAGCCGCACCTCGGCGGTGATCCGGGACTCCGGAGCGAAGCTGGTGCTCACCGACCGGGCCAACGCCCCGGACATCGCGCTGTGGCTCTCCCGGGCCCGCCGCGAGGACGTGGTCTGCCTGGCCACCGACAACACCGGCTTCGGCGACCCGGCCGCCTGGCAGCCCGTCGCGGCCCGCCCCGACGACCTGGCGTTCCTGCAGTACACCTCGGGCTCGGTCTCCGACCCGCGCGGCGTCATGGTCTCGCACCGCAACCTGATGGCCAACGAGGCGGCCATCGGCCGGTCCCTGGGCACCACCCGGGAGGACCGCTTCGGCGGCTGGCTGCCGCACTTCCACGACATGGGCTTCATCGCCCACCTGCTGCACCCGCTGTGGCTGGGCAGCTCCTCGGTGCAGATGTCGCCAACTTCCTTCATCAAGCGGCCGGTGCGCTGGCTGCAGGCGATCGACGAGTACGGCGTGACCGCGGGCGGCGGCCCCAACTTCTGCTTCGAGCTCTGCCTGCGCCGCGTCACCGACGAGCAGATCGAGGCGCTCGACCTGTCCCGCTGGCGGCTCGCCCTCAACGGCGCCGAGCCGGTCCGCGCCGACACCCTCAAGGCGTTCGCCGAGCGCTTCGCCGCGGCCGGGCTGCGGCCCCAGGCGCTGTACCCCTGCTACGGGCTGGCCGAGGCCACCCTCATCGTCTCCGGCGGCGTCCCCGACGCCCCGTTCACCGAGATGCAGGCGGACACCAAGGCCCTGGAGCGCGACCAGTTGGCGCCGGCCGAGCCCGGCAAGCCGCAGCGGACCCTGGTCAGCAGCGGACGCGTCACCGACTTCGACGTACGGATCGTGGACCCGGCCGGCTACCGGGAGCTGCCGGCCGGCGCCGTCGGTGAGATCTGGCTGCGCGGCGACAGCGTCGCCCAGGGCTACTGGCAGCGGCCGGAGGAGTCCGACGCGACCTTCCACGGCACCCTGAACGACGGCGAGACCGGGTTCCTGCGCACCGGGGACCTGGGCGTGCTGGAGGACGGCGAGCTCTTTGTCACCGGCCGCCTCAAGGAAGTGATCATCATCAACGGGCGGAACGTGTACCCGCAGGACGTCGAGTTCGCGGTGCGCGCCACCAGCCCGGCGCTCGGCCACGGCGCCGGGGCGGCCTTCAGCGTCGAGGCCGGGCGCGAGCAGCTGGTGGTGGTGCAGGAGGTCAAGGGCGAGGGCGCGAGCGCGGCGAGCCTGCGGGTACTGGCCCAGCAGGTGCAGGCGATGATCGGCCAGGACTTCAACATCCCGGCCGGCAACGTCCTGCTGGTCCGGCCGGGGACGGTCCGCAGGACCACCAGCGGCAAGGTGCAGCGCACCCTGATGCGGCAGCTCTTCCTCGACGGCGAACTGCGCGGCGAGTACGAGGCGCTGGACCCGGCCGTGCACGCCGTGGTGCGGGCCCGCGACACCCTGCTCGGCGAGGACCTGCTGCAACCGGAACCGGCCGGTGGGAGAGGCAGGCCGTGGTGACCAGGCCCGCGACCGGCACTCCCGCCTCCCTCGTCGAGGCGCCCGCACCGCAGCAGCGTGAGGCTGCGGTGCAGGCGCGCGTCGCCGAGCTGGAGGCGCTGCTCGGCGATCCCACCGATCCCGGCAACCCCTGCGGCTACCACGCGGTGCTCAACGCCGACCGGGCCGCGGTGCCGTTCGGCCGCGGCGAGCGGCTGCTCGACGACTTCGGGATGAACCGCGAGTTCGTCCCCAGCAGGCTCGGTGGCCGGCTGGACTCCATCGACACCCTGGTCCGCGTCATGCGCCCGGTCTTCCGGCGCGACGTCGGGCTCGGTATGAGCTACGGGATGATGTCGTACATGGCCGCCTCCGACGTCTGGATGGCGGGCAGCGACGAGCAGCAGGAGTGGCTCGCCGGCTCGATGCTGCGCGGCGCGAAGGCGGCCATCGCGCAGCACGAGACGGCGCACAGCAACACCCTGGTCCGTAGCCAGGTCGCCGCACGCCGGGCGGACGGCGGCGGCTTCCTGCTCAGCGGCGGCAAGCCGGTGATCAACAACCTGGCCCGCTCCGAAGCCCTGGTGCTGTTCTGCCGCACCGACCCGGCGCCCGGCAGCCGCAGCCACTCGGTGCTGCTGCTGGACCCGGGCGAACTGCCCGCCGACCGCTCCAGGATCGTGCCGCACCAGATGCCCGTCGGACTGCGCGGCAACGCCTTCGCGGGGCTGGAGTTCGACGACTGCCCGGTGCCGGAGTCCGCGCTGCTCGGGCCGGTCGGCAGTGGTATCGAGACGGCGCTGCGGTCCTTCCAGATCAGCCGCACCGTCATCGCCGCGACCGCGCTCGCGGCCGTGGACACCAGCCTGCGCACGGCCGTCCGCTTCGACCACGAGCACCGCGGCGGCGGCTGGGGCGGCGCCCGCTCCGACTCGCAGCGCACCGATGCCGCCGCGACCGGCGCCTTCGTCAACCTGCTGCTCTACGACAGCCTGGCGCTCGTCGCGATGCGCGCGATCCATCTGCTGCCGACGCAGACCAGCGTGTACTCGGCGGCGCTGAAGTACCTGCTGCCGCGGATCCTCACCGAGACCATGTACGACCTGTCGATCGTGCTCGGCGCCGGGTTCTACACCCGCGAGGGCACGTTGGGCATCTTCCAGAAGCACGTCAGGGACGTGCCGGTGCTCAGCCTGGGGCACGCCGGCTCGGTCGCCTGCCAGGCCACCGTCATTCCCCAACTGCACCGGCTGGCAAGGCAGTCCTGGTTCACCGAGGACGACGCGCCCGCCGGGCTCTTCCGGCCGCGCGCCGAACTGCCGCCGCTGCGCACCGATGCGCTCAGCCTGGCCTGCGGCCGCGACAGCCTCAGCGCCTCGCTGCTGTCGGTCGCGGCCGCGATACCGGGCCGCAGCCCGGTGGAGCGGGCGCTGCGCGGGCTGGCAGGCCAGCTGGTGGAGGAGTTCCGGGATCTGCGCGACCGGGTCCTGGCCCTGGAGCCCGCGGACCGCACCACCCCGGTGGGACCGGCCTCGTTCGCCCTGATGGACCGGTACGCGCTGCTGCTCGCGGCATCCGCCGTGCTGGGTGTGTGGCGGCACAACCAGGACGGCTCCGACCCGTTCCTGGCCGACCCGGCCTGGGCGGCCGCGGCCCTGCACCGCATCGCGCGGCGGCTGGGCGCGAAGGTCCCCGATCTGCCGGGGGAGTGCGAGACCCGGCTCCGGCACGAAGTCCACGTCCGTTTCAGCGCCCAGCGCAGCTACGACCTCTACAACACTCCCATTCCCGGCTGACGGTTCATGGGCCTGACGCGTACCCAAGGAGTCCAGCGATGACCGCTCCGACGACCCGGCACAGTGCTGTGCTCGCCGACAACCTGCACCGTGGCTGGTTGCTCGACCGGCTCGCGCTCTACCTCAATCGCCCGGCCGACAGCATCGACCCGACGGTGCCGCTGGCCGAGTTCGGCATGGACTCGGTGGCCGCGCTGAGCCTGTGCGGCGACCTGGAGGACCAGTACGGGCTGTACGTGGAGCCCACCCTGCTCTGGGACCACCCGACGGTCGAGAGCCTGGTCGGCTACATGGCTGTGGAGATCCCGCGGGTCGCGGAGGACAACCGCTGATGGACTCCATCGCCATCGTCGGACTCGACTGCGCGTTCCCCGGAGCGCCGGGCGGCGACGCGTACTGGGACCTGCTGATGCGCGGCGGCGACGCCGTCGGCGACATTCCGGAGCAGCGCTGGGACCCGCGCGACTACGCCTCGCAGGAGCCCGGCGCCGTCCGCTCCGAGATGACGCGCGGCGGCTTCGTCGACGACGCGGACGCGTTCGACAACGACTTCTTCTCGGTGGCGCCGCGCGAGGCCGCCGCGATGGACCCGCACCACCGGCTGCTGCTGCAGTGCGCCTGGCGCGCCCTGGAGGATTCCGGGCGAGCCCCTGGCGCGCTGGCCGGCACCGACGCCGGTGTCTTCGTCGGCGTGATGGGCGGCGAGTGGGGCCGGCTGCGGATGGGCGACCACACGGAGATCACCCCCCAGTTGGGTGCGGGCAGCAGCGCGGGGATGACGGCCAACCGGATCTCGTACCACCTGAACCTCACCGGGCCGAGCCTCGCCGTCGACACCGCCTGCTCCTCGTCGCTGGTCGCCGTGCACCTGGCCGCCAACGCGCTGCTGTCCGGCGAGTGCGACACGGCGCTGGCCGGCGGGGTGAACCTGGTGCTCTCCCCGGCGCTCGGCATCGTCTACACCCAGCTGGGACTGGCCTCGTCCGACGGCCGCTGCCGCCCGTTCAGCGCGGACGCCGACGGCATCGCGCGCAGCGACGGCGTCGGGCTGGTCGTGCTGCGCAGGACCGCGGACGCGCTCGCCGACGGGCAGCGGATCTACGCGGTGATCCGCGGCACCGCGGTGAACCAGGACGGCCGCAGCAACGGCGTCACCGCCCCCAACCGCTGGTCGCAGCAGAAGGTCGTCGAGGCCGCCTACCGGCGCGCCGGCATCACCCCGGACCAGGTCAACTTCATCGAGGCGCACGGCACCGGCACGGTGCTGGGCGACGCCATCGAATGCGCGGCGCTCGGCACGGTGCACGCCGTGCCGCGCGACGAGCCGTGCGCGATCGGCTCGGTGAAGGGCAACCTCGGGCACACCGAGGGCGCGGCGGGCATCGCGGGGCTGATCAAGGCGGCGCTGGCGCTGCACCACCGGATCGTCCCGGCCAGCCGGTTCGCGGACCGCGAGAACCCGCAACTGCGGCTCGCCGAGCGCGGACTGCGGCTGCTGAAGTCGCCGCTGCGGCTGCCGCCCGGCGAGGCGGTGGCCGGGGTGAGCAGCTTCGGCATGGGCGGCACCAACGCGCACGCGGTGCTCGCCACCGCGCCCAGGACGGCGCGAACCGCCGTCCGGCGCGACACCGCCTCCGGCGCGGGCGTCTTCACCCTCACCGGCGACACCCCGGAATCGCTGCGCCGCAACCTCGCGGACCAGGCGGAGGCCGTCGCGAAGCGGCCGCGCGGCGATGCGGCGGCGCTGTGCTGGAGCAGCAACCGGGTCAAGACCGGCCTGCCGTTCCGCTTCGCCCTCACGGCCCGCGACACCGCCGAACTCGCCGCGGGACTGCGACAGGCCGCCGGGCAGGACGCACCGGCCGGCGTCGCGCACAGGCCGTGGAGCCGACCCGTGGTGGCGTTCCTCTTCACCGGGCAGGGCAGCCAGTTCCCGGCGATGACCGCCGGGCTCCACCGCGACTCAGCCGTGTACCGGCACTTTCTCGACGAGGCCGACGCGGCCCTCGCCCCGCACACCGGGGGCTCAGTCCGCGACCTGATCCTGGGCGGTGAGCAGCGGATTCACGAGACCGGCAACGCGCAGCCCGCCCTGTTCGCGGTCGGCTACGCCCTGGCCCGTACCCTCACCGAACTCGGCATCCAGCCCGCCGCCGTGCTCGGCCACAGCATCGGCGAGTACCCGGCGGCGGTGCTGGCCGGAGTGCTGAGCCTGGACGAGGCGGCCCGGCTGGTGGCCGCCCGCGGCGCACTGATGCAGGAACTGCCCGCGGGCGGCGGCATGCTGGCGGTCAACGCGAGCCCCGCCGACCTCAAGAGCCTGCTCGACGACGAGCCGCAGGTGGGTCTCGGCGCGGTCAACGGGCCGGCCGACGTGGTGCTGTCGGGGGCGGCCAAGCCGCTGGAGCGGATCGCGGAGATCCTGCGCTCGCGGGGGGTGCGGACCCGGCACGTACCGGTCTCGCACGCCTTCCACTCACCCCTGATGGCGCCGGCGCTGGCCCGGTTCGCGGAGACGGCCGGCACCGTCGCCGCCGCGCCGCCGCAGGTGCCGCTGGCCTCCACCCGCTACGGGCGAATGCTGCGCGACGAGCCGATGGACGGCGCGTACTGGACCGGCCAGGCGGCCGAGCCGGTGCTGTTCTCGTCCGCGCTGGGCGCCCTGAACGAGGCGATGGCCCCCACCCACCTGATCGAGATCGGCCCGAAGCCTCAGCTGCTGCCGCTGGCGGGCCGCGCGGGGCTGCGCGGGGACATCGAGTTCCTGCACCCGGCGCCGGGCGCCGAGGCGTCGGGCCGGGAGCTGGCCGAGCTGGTCGCCGCGCTCTTCCGGGCCGGGCTCGACCCGGAGTGGGACGCGCTCTACGCACCACGGCAGCGCACGGCCGAACGGCTGCGGCCCTACGTGTTCTCGAACCGCCACCGCTTCTGGAACCGGCCGGTCGCGGCTCCCGGCCGGCCGGCCGAGCCGTCGGCAAGGACTGCCGAGAGCGCGAAGACCGCCGTACGCCCGGTGGAGCCCGTGCTCGCGCTGGGCCCGCCGGCCGCGCTGCCGGCCGAGTTCGCTGAGCCGGACCAGGACACCGCGCCGGCCCGGCTGGACGCGCTGTCGCAGGAGCGGGACCCGGTGCTGTCCGCCGTCATCGAAGCGGTCGCGGAGGTCGGCGGCTACCCGCTGGAGCAGGTGGTCACCTCGGCACGGTTCTACGAGGACCTGGGATTCGACTCCGTGATGATCATGCAGCTCAAGGACCGGATCGAGGCCCGGCTGTCGAGCGCCGGCGACATCTCCGTACAGCAACTCCTGCCCGCACTGCGGTCCGTCGGCTCGCTCGCGGAGTTCCTGACCGAGTGCATCAGCGTGCGCACCCCGTGACCGGCACCATCCCGCGCCACCGACGGTTCGGTGAAGGAGCGACGACATGAGCAGGACGACGGCGTACCTGGCCTCCACCGGTACAGCGCTGCCCGGAGCACCGGTGGACAACAGCACCCTGGGGAAGCTGCTCGGCGTGAGCGAGGAGTGGATCGACATCTTCGTCGGCACCAGGACCCGGCACTTCGCCTGGGACCTGGGCACCGGCGAGGTCCACCAGAGCCTCACCGACCTGTGCGCGGAAGCCGGGGACCTGGCCATCGCCGCCGCCGGCCTCGACCCCTCCGACATCGAGTTCCTCGTCCTCGCCACCGCCACCCCCGACACACTGCTGCCGACCACCGCCGCCCGGGTCGCCGACCGGCTCGGCCTCAACTACCTGCCCGCGTACCAGCTCCAGGCCGGCTGCTCCGGCGCCGTACAAGCCATCGACCTGGGACGTTCGCTGATCGCCGGCGGCTGCGGCGCGGGGCTGGTGATCGGTGGAGACGTCACCAACCGCCATCTCGACCTGCGGCGCGACCTGAGCCGGATGCCCACCGAGGAGCTGGTGAACTACGTGCTGTTCGGGGACGGCGCGGGCGCCGCCGTCCTCACCGCGGAGCCGGCCGGCGAACGGGTCGCACTGCGCGGGGTGCTCAACCGCTTCGCCGGGCTCGGCCGCCCGCCCGGCCAGATCATCGACTGGTACGGGATCACCGATCGGCACACCGAACGCCAGATGATCTCCGAGGACTACAAGGAGATCGAGGAGAGCGTCCCCGTCATGGCTGTGGAGGTGCTCTGGGACCTCCTGGACCAGCTGGACTGGGGGATCGGCGACCTCGACTTCCTGCTGCCGCCGCAGCTCTCCACCCGGATGACGCAGCGCATCGTGGAGCACATGGCGGTGCCGGACGCCCGCGAGATCAGCTGCGTCTCCGACACCGGCAACACCGGAAACGCCCTGCCCTTCCAGCAGATCGAACGCCTGCTGCCGGAACTGCGGGTCGGGCAGCGCGCGCTCGCCGTCGCGGTGGAGTCCAGCAAGTGGATCAAGACCGGGCTCGCGCTGGAGAAGGTCTGAGAAGGTCGGAGAAGGACGGATTGCGTTACATGACAACAGGACTGGAACGGCTGCGCGAGCTCAAGGCACTCGGGCGCCTGGAAGCGGAGTACGACCGGGTCGCCCCGCTGCTCGCGGAGCTCACCGACGACCCAGGCACGTCCGGAGCCGCCGACCTGCCGCGCGCCGGCCGGCTGCTCGCCGGTCTCGACCGCTCCGCCGTCCTGGCCGCCCACCCGGGCACGCCGGTCGTCACTGTCGCCGTCACCGGCCAGTCCACCGTGGCCCAGCTCGTCGACCCGCTCACGGCGGAACTCGCCCGGCACGGACTGCTGCTGCATCCCGTCCTCGGCGACCACGGCGCCTACCTGCACGATCTCACCTCCGAACAGGGGCTCTTCCACGGCCTGGCGGCCGACCTCTCGCTGTGCCTGCTCGACGCCGAGACCGTCTTCTCCGAGGTGCCGGTGCCCTGGGACGTCGACGATCTGTCCCGCGCCGCCGACGGCGTACTGGAGCGGCTCACCGGTCTGGCGGCCGAGCACGCCCGGCACGCCGGGGCGGCGAACGGAACCGGCGGCACGCTGGTGCTCAACACGATGCCGCTGCTGCGCCGCCACACCCATCAGCTCATTGACCACCAATCGCGGGCCCGACTCGGCGTGGTGTGGCGGGAGTTCAACGCGTCCCTGCTCCGGCTGACCGAGCGCTTCCCGGGCCTGGCGGTCATCGACCTCGACCCGCTGATCGCCGACATCGGCCCCGTATCGGATCCCCGGCTGGCCGGTTACGCCAAGGCCCAGTACACCGCGCCGCTGCTCGCCGCCTACGCGCGGGAGGCCGCCCACCTCGCCAGGTCGCTGCGGGGGATGACCAGGAAGTGCCTGGTGCTCGACCTGGACGACACGCTCTGGGACGGCATCCTCGGCGACGCGGGAGCCGACGGGATCGCGGCCGCCGGGACGCTGCGCGGTGAGGCGTTCGGGGCGTTCCAGCGGACCGTCAAGCAGCTCGGCGCGCAGGGCGTGCTGCTCGCGGTGAGCAGCAAGAACGATGCGGAGCCGGTGCTCGCCGTGCTCCGCGACCACCCCGACATGGTGCTGCGCGAAAAGGACTTCCTGCAGGTCAACGCCAACTGGAAGCCCAAGGACGGCAACGTCGCCGAGATCGCCGACCGCCTCGGTATAGGGCTCGACTCCCTGGTGTTCGCCGACGACTCCCCGGCCGAACGCGCCCAGGTGCGGCACGGCGCCCCGCAGGTCGCCGTCGTCCCGCTCGACGACGAACCCGCACTGCACGTGACGCGGCTGCTGGCGGACGGCTGGTTCGACACGCCCCGGCTGACGGACGAGGACCGGGCCAGGACCGGGCAGTACCGGGTGGAGCGCGAGCGCAGGGAGCTGCGCGAGGGCAGCGGCTCGCACGCGGACTTCCTGCGCGAGCTCCAGGTCGGCGTGGAGCTGAGCGCGCCGCTGGGGCACGAGTTCGCCCGGCTCGCCCAACTCACCCAGCGCACCAACCAGTTCAACCTGACCGGCCTGCGGCTGTCGCAGGCCGACCTGGAGGCACGGGCCGCCGATCCGCGGCAGCTGGTGCTCGCCGCCCGCGCGGCCGACCGGTTCGGCGACAACGGACTCGTCGGGGCGGTACTCGGTCATCGCGCGGCCGACGGACTTCATCTGGACAACATCTGGTTGAGCTGCCGCGTTCTGGCAAGGGGCATTGAACAGGGCTGCCTCTCGGTCCTGCTGGACCGGGCGCGGGACGCCGGGCTCGCCGCGGTGCACGCCCGGTACCGGCCGACCGCGAAGAACCACCGGGTGCGGGACTTCTACCCCTCGCTCGGCTTCGAGGAGGTGGGGGAGGACGGCGACGGTGTCGTTCTGCGCCATGATCTGCGAAGGGTCCCCCCGGTGCCGGAGCACCTCACCATCAACGCTCGATTCGAACGACTCGACGGACTCGAAGGGACCGCGGATGAGCGGCATTGACGATCTGGGCGGCTTCCTGCGGCTGCTGCGCACCGAGCTGGGCCTTGAACTGTCGGACCGGGACGCGTACACCGATCTCGCGGACGTCGACGGCTGGGACTCGTTGCACCTGCTCCGGCTGGTGTCGCTCCTGGAGGAGGAGACGGGACAACGGGTGCCGGTCCGGGCGGTACTCGAAGCCCGGACCTTCCAGCAGATCCACGCCCTGGTCAGAGACGACAGCCGGACGAGAGCCACAACGCCATGAGACCCGCGCCACCGCGCACCTGAACAACCCACCGCTGTTGATCCACCGTCTGGAGGAGCAAGGATGACCGTCCCCGGGAACTCCACTCTCGGCCCACCCCTCGGCGAGCCGGTCGAGGTGGGCGCGAGGGGTGCCGCCTGGGACAGGGTCCGCGCCGACCTGACGGCCTACGGAACCGCGCTGATCTACGCCCAACTGGCCGATCTGCAGCCGGACCTGCCCGAGGGCGACGAGCTGCGCGCGCTGCTCGGCCGGGACTGGTCCCGCTATCTCGACCTCGCCCACCCCGCCGTCCGCAGCCGCTACGCCGCCTCGCGGATCCTGCTGAAGTTCGCCGCCGGCGCGGTGCTCAACGGCGACCCCGACGACCTGGAGCTGGCCTACGGGCCGACCGGGCGGCCGTATCTGCGCGGCTGCGACCAGATCGACATCAGCCTCAGCCACACCGAGGACCTGCTGCTGGTCGGCCTCACCACCCGCGGGCTGATCGGCGTGGACGCCGAGCGGACCGA
Source organism: Streptomyces sp. NPDC045021 (assembly GCF_056432645.1). NCBI lineage: Bacteria > Bacillati > Actinomycetota > Actinomycetes > Kitasatosporales > Streptomycetaceae > Streptomyces > Streptomyces sp. NPDC045021. The sequence goes on along the minus strand of NZ_JBWKIQ010000022.1, from coordinate 39,674 downwards.
CCGGCAGATGTACGGCAGCGGTCTGGGGCGCCATGTGTGCACGCCGTACGAACTGGTCACCCTCGCCTCGCTGGAACAGGAGCAGCGCAACCCCAGCCTGGTGCGGCTGTGGACGCTCAAGGAGGCGTACAGCAAGGCGATCGGGCAGGGCATGCAGTTCCGGTTCAGTGAGTTCGGGTTCGGCCCGGACGGCAAGCCGGTGCGCGTGCAGCGCCCGGACGGCACCGCCGGTACCGGCTCCGAGTGGGCGTTCCGCACCTTCGTGCTCGACACCGGCTACTGCGTGAGCGCGGCGGTCTACGACGCGGGTTTCGGCGCGGTGCTGGACACCGACATCACGACGATGCTCGACCAGGACGCAGCGGAGGCGATCACCGCCGCGCTCAATGAGCAGGAGTGACGTTTCTCCGGAGCGGGGTCCTCGACGACGTCACTCCTTGAGGCCGAACTGGTCCAGCATTCCGGAGAGCGCGACGTTGAACCCCGCCTGGAACCGGCTGGTGGCCTCGAGCTGTTCGGTGATCTCCGATATGTGGCGGCGGCAGGTGCGTACCGACATGCCCAGCCGGCGGGCCACCATCTCGTCCTTGTACCCCTTGGCCATCAGCCGGATGATCGACGCGCGGAGATCGTCGGTGCCCGAGGAGGTCGACTGGCTGTCGGGGTTGAACGGGGTGGCGCCGTCCCACAGGTGCTCGAAGACCGCGCACAGGAAGGCCACCAGCGTCGGTTCGCGGACGATCGCCGCGCCAGGGGTCTTCGAGGCGGACTTGCGCTCCGGCAGGAAGACGGTCTCGCGATCGTAAATGATCATCCGGTCGATGAGTTCGTCGGCGGTACGGACCTCGGCGCCCTCGGCGGAGATGTCCCGGACATACGCCCTGGTGGCGAGGTCGCTGCGGGCGGTGTGCTGGTAGATGGTGCGGATCCGCACCCCCCGGTCCAGCGTGTTCAGCGCGCGCTGGCGGGCCGACGCCAGCGACGGTGACGAGCGGGCGCCGCCGGGCTGCACCGTGAGCAGCTCCTTGCGGCACTGCTGCGTCAGGTGGTTGATCATCGACTGGATGGTGTCCTTGTCGCTGATGACATCGAACGCCTCCAGCCGGTTGCGCATCCGGCGTCCCTCGAAGTACCGCGGCATCAGCGAGAGCAGCTTCGACCGCACATCGGTGACGGCCTGCTGCAGGTCCCGGATCTGATGCTCGGCGGATCCCACCAGATCCGCGGCCGCGACATCCGGTCCGACCGGGACCAGGACGTCGGGATCACCCGGCATCGGCTGCAGAAGATGTAGAAGTCGCAGGACGTGTTCCACCCGGTCGACCTCGGGTGCGGTGAGCGAGAGTCGCTCCGCGATGTCCGCCCGGTCGAACCGTCCGAACTCGACGGCGGCCCCGTAAGCGGCAGCGCTCAAGTCGTCCAACTCGGCGAACTCCGAACTGGAATTGCCGCTTCCGGCCATCCGTGGCGCTCCCCCGTGAGCTTGTGAAGTTGCTGCCATGCAAGCTTAGGCCATCGGGTTGGCCTTGGAGCGGGGATTCGAACCTGGGCATTGTGTGCGGGTCGGACAGTGGCTCTAGTGAGCCTCAAGTGACGGCAGCACAGCAGTGAAGTCCGTTAGACCGATCCTTTTGGGGGAAACATGAGGGTTTCGGCGATTATGAAGAGCGTGACCGTACGGGCGATGCTTGTCGCAGGTGCGGTAGCGGCGCTGGCGGTCGGTTTCACCCCGGCACAGGCGCACACACTGGAGCGGCAGGCCGGGGATGCCATCAGCACTCCTGCTGCTCACACCATGGGGACGTCGATAGCTGACGACGAGTGGGACAGCACTCCTGTTGTTCCCGTTGCTCCCGTCAAGGGGCAGACGCACGCTGACGACGACGAGTGGGACTGATCGTCCCGGCTGATCGTCCCGGGGGACTGACCAACCCCGGTCGTTCGGCCTGATATTCCTGATATCCACGCGATATCTACGCGGCGCTCCCTACCAGCATCTGGTAGGGAGCGTTCTGCTGTGCCCCCACGGTCGCGGGAACCGTCGCCGGTACCGCGATCGCACTGACCAGTACGCCGCCGCCCGCCGACCAGCGTCCGCTGAAACCGGTGGGGTCCCCCTCTTTCAGGGCGGACGCCGGCAGCAGCAGCCGCGCGCGGAAGGTGCGCGCCAGCGGGTTGACCGTGATGAGCGCGTCCTCGAAGTCCAACTCCCGGCCGGTGAGCGGGAACCAGGCCTTGTAGACGGACTCCTTCATGCTGAACAGCAGCCGGTCCCAGCACACCTCGGGCGCGGTCCGCATCAACTGCCGTACCCAGCCGCGCTCCTGGGGGAGCGCGATGGACTCCAGGATGCCCTCCGGGAGGGTGTCGTTGGGCTCCGCGTCGATCCCGATCGCCGCCATGTCGCTGGTGCGGGCCACCGCCGCGGCGCGGTAGCCGTTGCAGTGCGTCATGCTGCCGACCACGTCCGGGGCCCACTGCGGCGCGCCGCGGGTGCCGGGGAGTATCGGCATCGCCGGCAGTCCGAGCCCGTTCAGGGCGCGGCGGGCGCACCAGCGTGCCGTGGTGAACTCCAGCCGCCGCTTCTCCACCGCGTTGCGGATCTGCTCCGCCTCCTCCGGGAACAGGGTCGCCTCGGGCGGGTCCATCGTCGAATCCACGGCGACGACCTCGGTGGGAAGCAGCTGCGCGATCATGGGAGCCCCGTTTCGTCCGACGCCTCGTCGGCGTCTGCTGCGTGCTCGCTCCGGTGTGTGGCGAGCGATCTCCACGCTGGCGCCCCGAGGGGGTACGGGACAACGAATGCGGCTCCGGCGGCGGTGATACGGCAGGTCGAAGGGGCGATCCATGCCCACCAGCTGCTATCCGGGAGCCGGCTGGGAAGCGGCCTGCCGGTCGGCAGGCATGGGCGCGCGGAACCTTGCCATGCGGTTGCTACACGCCATGACAGGCCGGCCCGCGGGGCCGTGGGCAGGGGGTGCCTGCCCGGACTTAGGGGTTCTTCCCCACTCTTCGCCGTTCTACCCTCATCGGATGTCTCAAGGGAAGTTGCTGGGCATCAGCGACCTGCATGTCGCGCATCCGGAGAACCGGAAGATCCTCGAGGAGCTGCGCCCGGACAACCCGTCGGACTGGCTCATCGTCGCGGGCGACGTGGGGGAGATGCTCGACGACATCGAGTGGGCCCTGGAACTGCTGAGCCTGCGCTTCGCGCATGTCGTGTGGGCGCCGGGCAACCACGACCTGTGGACCCCGCACGGCGATTCCGTGCAGCTGCGCGGCGAGGCCCGCTACCGGCACCTGGTGGAGATCTGCCGTTCGCTGGGCGTGCACAGCCCGGAGGACCCGTACCCGGTCTGGAGCGGCCCCGGCGGCCCGGTCGTCGTCGCACCGATGTTCCTGCTCTACGACTACACCTTCCGTACGCCCACCGCGGCCACCAAGGAGGAGTCGCTCGCGCAGGCCTACGAGGCCGGGATCGTCTGCACCGACGAATTCCTGCTGCACCCCGATCCCTACCCGTCGCGGGACGCCTGGTGCCGGGCCCGGGTGGCGGAGACCGCAGAGCGGCTGGAGGCCTGCGACCCGGAACTGCGGACCGTACTCGTCAACCACTTCCCCCTCGTGCGGGACCCCACGAATATCCTGCGTTATCCCGAATTCGCCCAATGGTGCGGAACGGAGCTGACGGCCGACTGGCACACCCGATTCCGCGCGGCGGCCGTCGTCTACGGGCACCTGCACATCCCACGCACCACCTGGTACGACGGGGTGCGGTTCGAAGAGGTGTCGGTCGGCTACCCGCGGGAGTGGCGCACTCCGGGCCACCCCAGGAACGTGCCGCGGCAGATCCTTCCGGAACCCGCCACAGCCCTCTGACCTGGCCCGCCGGACAGCACCCCGGCGAGCACTCGTGTGCCGCTGGAGTACTTACTGCCGTGCAACTTCCGGCCACCGTGGGGCGCGAGTTACCTGCCTACACTGGATTCCTGATTCAACGGGGAGAATCCTCCGTTTCAATTCGCCAGTGCCAATGTGCTCCCCCTGGGGATAAATGGCCGGTTATTCGGCCGGCGGGGGCGCGGAGCGCACTGGATTACGGGGACAGTGGGGCGAAGATGGTGCTGATCGACCGTGAGGCGGAACTGGCGCTACTGGATACGGCCTTGGCCGGATGTATGGCAGGACATGCCCGGATCGTGCTGGTCGAAGGCGCGGTCGGCTGCGGGAAGAGCGAACTCGCCGACACCGTCGCCGAGTCGGCCGCGAAGGCGGGCGCCGTCGTGCTGCGCGCGATGGGATCGGCGGCGGAACGGGCCCTGCCACTGGGCGTCCTGGGGCAGCTCGTCAACAGCGCGCCGCCCGGGACACTCCCGGAACCGGCGCAGAACCAGGGGCCGTCGAGGATCGAGGCGATGCAGGCGTTCAGCGACGCCGTCCATGACCTCAGTACGCGGACACCGGTGGTGATCTGCGTCGACGATCTGCATCTGGTGGACGACCTGTCCTGCCGCTACCTGCTGCAGCTGGCCCGCCGGGCCCGCAACGCCAGGATCCTGCTGGTGCTGACCGAACCGGTGCACGAGCGCAGCGACGACCCGGTGTTCGGCACCGAGCTGCTGCGGCAGCCCAACTTCACCCGCGTCCGGCTGGAGCGGCTCGGCCGGTACGCCGTCGCCGAGGTGCTCGCCCAGGGGCTCGACGGGCAGCCGGACACCGTCGGGGACGAGCGGCTCGTCGACCACGCGGGCCACTTCTGGACCGTCAGCGGCGGCAACCCGCTGCTGCTGCGCGCGCTCGTCGAGGAGTACCGGGTCGCCCGGCGCAACTCCCCGGCCGGGGCGATCCCGGAGCCGGAGGCGGGCGGCGCGTTCACCCAGGCCGTACTGGCCTGCCTGTACCGCTGTGGCCCGCGGACCACCCAACTGGCCGAGGCGCTCGCCGTCCTGGGCAGGACCGGTACCGCGGAGTTGGCGGCGCAGTTGCTGGGCATCACCACTCCCGCGGCGGTCCAGGGGGTCGCCGCACTGAACGCCGCCGGGATCCTGGAGAGCTTCCGCTTCCGGCACCCCGCGGTCCGCCGCTCGCTGCTGGACCGGATGGATCCGGCCGCCCGTACCGGACTGCACCGGCGGGCCGCCCGGCTCGCGCACCAGTACGGCATGCCCGCGGCGGCCGTCGCCGGGCAGCTGCTCGCCGCGCAGCACGCGGACGAGGACTGGGCGGTGCCGGTGCTACGGGCGGCGGCCGAGCAGTTGCTCGCCGACGGCAAGGCCGTACCGGCCTCGGCCTGCCTGGAGCTGGCGTACCAGGGGTGCACCGACGACGAGCAGCGCGCGGAGTTCCGTACCCGGCTGGCCGCCGTGACCTGGCGGACCAACCCGGGCGCCGCTGAACGGCATCTCACCGAGCCGCTGGAAGCGCTGCGCGCCGACCGGCTCGCACCGGCCCGGATGGGCCCGCTCGCCCGGCTGCTGGCCGCCCAGGGGCGGATCGACGAGGCCGGTGACGTACTGGCCCGGCTCGCGGCCGCGACCGGCGACCCGGGCCGCCGGGCCGACCCGCAGCACGGCACGGCGCCGGTCTCGTCCCTGGGTTCGTCGCTCGGCACGAGACCTGGCACCCAGCTGCCGGGTCACCGGGACGATCCGCTGGACGGGCTGTCCGCCTTCCCGCGCTGGTCCGGCGGGCGGACCCGCGTCGCGGGCGCCCCCCAGCCGTCCACCGCCGCCCACTCCAGCGTCAACGCCGCCACGGTGGCCGTCGCGCCGGCCGCCCTGTGGGCGATCCCGGACGGTGCCCAGGACGGCACGGCCGCGGAGGACGCCGAACTGTTCCTGCGCGGCACGACGCTCGCGGCGGCCACCGTGGAGCCGATCGTGCAGGCCCTGCGGGTCCTGCTGCACCTGGGCGGGGCGCAGCGCGCCGTCCACTGGAGCCAGGTCATCGCCGAGGAGGCAGCCCGCCGCGAAGCCCCGGGCTGGCAGGCGCTGTTCACGTCGCTGTGGGCCGAGGCCCTGCTGCGGCAGGGGGATCTGCACGGCGCCGAGGAACGGGCCGCGCTCGCCCTCAAGCTGGTGCCGGAGCGCGGCGGTAGCGTCTTCCTGTGCGGGGTGGCGGCGACGCTGGTCCGCGCCCGTACCGCGATGGGCCACTACGACGCGGCCGCCCGGGTGCTGAGCCAGCCGGTCCCGGAGGGACTGGCCGGCAGCTTCCACGGGCTCGGCTATCTGCGGGCCCGCGGCCAGTACCACCTGGCGACCAGCCGCTACCACGCCGCCCTCGGCGACTTCCTCGACATCGGCCGGCGCACCAAGCGCTGGGGCCTGGACCGGCCGCTGCTGCTGCCGTGGCGCACCGACGCCGCCGAGGCGCTGCTGCAGCTCGGCGAGGCGCACCAGGCGGAGCGCTTCGTGACCGACCAGCTCGCCACCCGCGACGCCGCCAACCCGTGGGTGTCCGGTATCTCGCTGCGGCTGCGCGCGGCGACCCGTGAGCCCCGGGAGCGGCAGATCCTGCTCGCCAAGTCCGTCGACGAGCTGCGCAGGTCGGGCGACCGCTACGAGCTGGCCCGGTCGATGGCCGAACTCGGCCAGGTGCTCAAGGAACTGGGCGAGCCCACCCGCGCCAACATGGTCAACCGGCGGGCCTGGCACCTGGCGCAGGAGTGCGGGGCCGAGGCGCTGCGCGAGAAGACCCTCCCGGGGCAGAGCGCCGCGGGCGGGATGCCGGAGGACCCGGCGCCGGTGGCGGCATACGCGGACCTGGAGGCCAAGCTCAGCGACTCCGAGAAGCGGGTGGCGATGCTCGCGGTGCACGGGCACACCAACCGGGAGATCGCGATGAAGCTCTACATCACCGTCAGCACCGTCGAGCAGCACCTGACCCGGGTCTACCGCAAGCTCAGCATCAGCAGCCGGCAGGAGCTGCCGGTGGACCTGCAGCTGAGCGTCACCGAGATGGCCTGAACACCGTTGCCCCGCACACCACATGAATGCCTGAAGCGAGAGGACGAGCAGTTGAGCACACCGTTCGAGGACCCGGACGCCGGCTATCTGGCACTGGTCAACGACGAGGGCCAGTACTCCGTCTGGCCGGCCGCCAACGACGTGCCCGCCGGCTGGCGGATCGTCCTGGAGGAGAGCGGCCGGCAGGCCTGCCTGGACCACATCGAGGCGCACTGGACGGACATGCGTCCGGTGAGCCTACGCGCCGCCATGGGCGGGCAGCCGGGCGAGTGACGCGCGGGCGTACACCACCTGGTACCCCGGCAGGATGAACAGCGACTCGCGGAACGACGTCGTCGACTCCGGCATCAACTCCGGTACGGAGTCGGGCTGTTCGTACATCAGCGCGCGCTCAAGCCGGAAGAAGTACAGGTTGTGGGCGTCCACCCGGCGCTGGTAGGACCACCAGTCGCGGCACTCCTCGGGGCTGCCGCGCTCCCGCAGGTACGCGGCGACCAGCCGCTCCTCCAGGCAGTGCGCCAGCCGCTCGGACGCGAACTGCGACCGGACCGAGCGGCCCGGGCGGGCCCGTTCGTACAGGCAGTGGCCCAGCTCGTGGGCGATGCCGGCCAGCGCGTCGACGGTGGGCGCGTCCTGGCCCAGGACGATCGCCCGGCCGCTGTCGTCGTCCACCGTGCGGAACGGGGTGCCGGCCTCCTGGAGCGAGGACTCGGCGAGGATCCGCGCCACCTCCGCACGCCGGTGCCGCAGCTCCGGCAGCCCGACCAGGATCTCGGCGGCGGGAGCGTGCGTGGGGTGGCGCAGGATGGTGCTGTCCGCCGGTATGGGCAGCGGCAGTTCGGCCAGGAACGTCAGCATCGAGCGGCGCAACGGCAGGACGTCCGCGTACTCGGGGCGCGCCATCACCTGCCGGACCTGCCGGTGGGTGCTCTCGATCAGCCGGCGCAGCCAGGGGGTCTCCCGGAGCCCGGCCAGGGCCGCGCGGCGGCCCCGCAGCACGCTCTCGATGAGGTCGCCGCGCCCCAGGACCGCTTCCTTCTGCAGCAGGCGGCGCTGGTCCCGGTACGCGGCCACGGCGGTGGCGTCGCCCGGGAAGACGGCATCGGCGGGTACGCGTGCGTCAACCGCGGTGTTCTGGGGGCTCATTCACCAGGTGGCCGGCTCGGCCGGCTCGGAGTGCCGTGGCGCCAGCAGGGCCAGGATGGCGCGGTCGACGCGGTGCGGGGCGGCGGCCGGCAGGAAGAGCGGGCTCGCGAAGGAGACGTTGGCGAGCAGTTCCCAGAGGGAGCCGACCCTGCCCCAGGCCACCGCGGCGGTGCCGTCCGAGGCCTGGCCGGCCTCGACCAGGCAGGCGGGGTGGCCGGCGTCGTAGGCGCGCAGCAGCAGTCGCTGGAGCAGTTCCGCCCGGTCCGCGCCACCGACGTGGTAGACGAAGGTGTTGAACGCGGGGTTCGGCAGCTGCTCAAACAGCAGCAGGCGGTTGGCGTCGACGACCAGGGTGCCGCGTTCCAGCGGGTCGATCCCCAGGTTGTTGACGGTGGTGGTGAAGTTGGAGACGCCCGGCTCGACATGCAGGGCCAGTTCACCCGCGTCGGCCAGCCGCTGGAGCTGCTGGACGACCGTGACGCCGAGCCGCGGGTCGCCGGGCAGCAGGACGGCGACATCGCCGTCGGTCCTGGCCCGGTCCAGGATGCGGGCGAGCAGCCGGCCGAAATCGTCGTGGTCCCGGACGCCGGCGAGGTAGAGCGCGTGCAGGGATTCGGTGGGCCGGTCCGTCAGTTCGCGGACGTCGACGGCCGGGTCGACCAGGTGCAGCACCGCTTCGGCTTCCCGCAACTGGCGCAGTCCGGCGAGGGTGAGCTGCTCGATCCCCTGGACGCCGAGCCCGACAACCCTGATGCGATCCATCGCGGTTCCTTCCCGGTGGCGGTGACGGTGGCGGTGCCGCTGTACGGCGACGGTGGTGCTGTGCGGCGGTGGTGATGCCTGTGCGGCGGTGGTGGTGCTTGTGCGCGGGGCGGTGCGGTCGTCAGGACCGCACCGCCCCGGGGGTGTCACGCCTCGCCGTTGTCCGCGTCGATGTCCTCGAGGATCTGCGCGAGGTCGGCCGGGACGACGCTCTGCAGGCGGGGGGTGTTGTTGCTGTTGTTGCTGTTGTTGTTGCTGTTCGAGTTGTTGTTCATGTTGCTGTTGTTGTTGTCCGCGAAGTTCGTGGTCGCGTTGTTGTTCACGTTCGCGTTGTTGTTGTTCGAGTTGTTGCTGTTGTTCGAGTCGTTGTTGTTGTTCGACGAGTTGTTGGACACGAGTCCTCCTGCAGCAGTGCTGTGGGTCGGGCATGGTGCCCGGTCTGCCCGCGTCGAGCAGCACCCCAATGAACCGACACTGCGCTAAAGCCGGGTATGCGCGGAGTTTGTGCCGAAGCCGCCCACCCGGCCCACCAGCACGGCCCCATGACAAGCGCATAGCAACCCCCCGCCGGGCAGCCCCGCGAATGGCAGGGAACGGGCTCTTCGGCGCCCGCCGCGCGCCCGGTTCGCCGACGGGCCGCCCACCGACCTTGAGCAGCACCGACCGCCCAGGAAGGCTCGGAAGCAGCCGATCCAGGGAGGATCACCATGACCACGCATTCTCTGCCGCCGCAGACACTCGTCCCCGGGCAACTGCGTGCCGGACTGCTCGACCAGGTGGAGGAGCGGCTGCGCGGCCTGCTGGCCGGGGAGTTCGACCGCTGGCACGCGGTGAACCCGCGGGCGGCGAGCCTGGTCGGTTCGATCACCGAGCTGGTGCGGGCGGGCGGCGACCGGGTCCGCCCCGCCATCTGCGTCACCGGCTACCTCGCCGCAGGCGGCGACCCCACCTCTACCGCGATCGTCGACGCGGCCGCCGCGCTGGAGCTGCTCGACACCTGCTTCCTCATCCGCAGCGACATCCGCGACAACGCCCCGCTGCGGCACGGCATCCCCACCCTGCACGTCAGCCACGCCGCCGAGCACGAGCGCAGCGGCTGGCGCGGCGAGTCCCGGCGCTTCGGCGAGGGCACCGCGGTGCTCGCGGGCGACCTGGCGCTCGCCTACGCGGACCGGCTCGCGTCCCGGTTGCCGGCATCCGCGTGGCAGCTGTGGGACGAACTGCGCACCGAGCGCGTCATCGGCGCCCACACCGACGCGGCCTGCGCGACCGAGTACCTCGACGACCCGTGGCCGGGCCGCTGCATCGCGGGCTGCGCCAAGGGCTGCGGAGCCGGCTGGTACGCCCTGCACCACCCGCTGCTGCTCGGCGCCGCGCTGGCCGGCCGGCAGGACCTCGCCGCCTCCTACCGGGACTACGCCCGCCCCCTGCACGCCGCCTGGCGGCTGCGCGGCTTCCTGGAGGGCGGGCCCGGCTACGACTGGGACGCGCAGATGCTGCGCGAGGTGCTGCTGGGCACCGAGGAGCGGGACACGGCGGAGCGGATCATCTCCCAGCTGGTCGCCCGCGCCGACCGCGTCGTCGACGCCGCGCCGCTCGCCCCCGGCTGGCGCGACGAACTCGCCGCGTTCGCGATCCGGATCTCCGGGCTGTCGGAGTAGACCGGACAGCCCTACGCGTCGGACGCGGGAACCGGCACCGGGCGGGGTACGCCCGGCCGGATGCGGGCGAGCCAGCTGCGCAGGCCCTCCTTCCGCAGCTCGCCCCGGTCGTCCCTGGGCAGCGAACCGACCAGCTCCAGCCGCGTCGGCAGGAACGCGGCGGCGACGCCGCGCCCGGCCAGATGGTCCCGCAGCTCGACGAGACCTGGCGGTTCCGCCTCGGTGGTGGGCACGACGACGGCGCACGGCATCTCTCCGTACTCCGGATCGACGTAGCCGACCACCGCGGCCTCGCGCACCCGGGGATGGGTCAGCAGCCGCTCCTCCAGCTCGGCCACCGGCACCAGGAAGATGCCGCCGAGCCGTTCGCCGGCCCGTCGCATCACCTGGACACCGCCGAGACCGTCGGCCTTGGCGAGGTCCCCGGTGTCGAGCCAGCCCTCGTCACGGTCCCAGGTGATCAGCGGGGCCGGTCCGCCGCCGCGCTGCCAGGTCGCCAGGCAGACGGACGGACCGCGGACCCGCAGCCGCGAGGTCTCCGCGTCGCCGACGCCTTCGGCGGGCACGACGGAGACTTCCAGGCCGGGCAGCGGGCGCCCGTCGCTCTCGGCGTTGCGTTCCGCCGGGGTGTCGCCGCGGGTCACCGTCCCCATGCCGAGCTCCGGGGCGCCCCAGACGGTACGGACCGGGGCGCCCAGCGCGCCCGGAAGGTCGGCGAGCAGCTGGGCCGGTGTGCTGGTCCGGCCGCCGGAGAGCAGCAGGCGCAGGGAGCCGAGCTCGCGGGGGCGGTGCTGCTGCGCGGCCAGCACCTCGGACCAGTAGACGGGCGCCGCGTACGCCTGGTCGACCCGCGCGGCGGCCAGCAGGTCCAGACAGTTGCCGGGATCCCAGACGTCCTGGTAGACGCCGGTGCCGCCGACCGCGAGCGGCCAGTAGACGCTGTACAGCAGCGAGGCGAGGGAGGTCAGCGGCAGCGCCGAGTAGAAGACCTCGCCCGGGCGCCGGCCGGGTCCCGCCGGGTCGCGCTGGGTGCTGATGTTCGCGTACAGGGTGTTCGGGGTGTGCAGGGCGGCGGCGTACGTGTCACCCAGGCTCATCACGGTGATCATGAGGCTGATCCGGTCCGCCCGGTCGGTGCGCAGGCTCAACCGCCGCGCGTGCGGCCCGCGTTCGTGCGGGGTGCGCTGGAAGTACCGGGCGAAGTCGAGGGCGCCCGTCGCGGCGGCGTCACCGATCACCACGCGGTGGCGCAGCCAGGGCAGCGCCGGGGCGAGATCGGCGAGGGCCTGCGCGTGCGGGAAGCCCTCCCAGACGTCGGGCACGACGCAGATCCGGGCCCGGCTGCCCTCCAGGATCCGTTCCAGGCCGTGCGCGCGCACAGTCGGCAGGACGGGGACGGCGAGCGCGCCCACCCGCAGGCAGGCGAGCGCGAGCGCGGCCGCCTCCCACCAGCTCGGCAGCTGGAAGGCGACCGGATCGCCCGCACCGATGCCGAGACTGTCGAGCGCGGCGGCGAACCGGTCCACGTAGCGGGCCAGTTGCGCGTAGCTGACGGTGACCGTACGGCGGTCGGCGGGGCGGTGGATGCGCTGGGAGATGATCGCCGGCCGGCCGGGATCGGTGGCCGCGGTCCGGTACAGGTCGTGCAGGAACGTCTCGTCCCGCCACCAGCCCTCGGCCCGGAACCGGGCCGCCACGTCCTCGGGCGGGGCGACGGCGGCCAGCAGGCCGGACAGGTGCCCGGTCGCCTGCTCCGCCGCGCCCGCTTCTTCGTGCCCGGTTACGGCCATCGGCCGACCGACCAGGCGACCTGCACCCGGGAGGTGCAGTTGAGACGGCGCATCACCTGACGGACGTGGTTGACCACCGTCCATTCGGAAATGCCGAGCTGACCGGCTATCTGCCGGTTGGTCAGACCCTCCGAGACCAGCATCGCGACCTGCACCTGGCGCGGGGTGAGCGGCTGCGCCGCCGGGCTCTCCTGCTCGGCGTGCGGGGCCGGAACGGCCGCCGCCAGCGCCTCCGCCACGGCCGCGCCGGGCGCCAGCCGCAGCCCCTCCGCCCAGGCGGTGGCGAAGCCGGTCCAGTGCAGTCGCTCGCGCAGCCCCGCCAGCGCCTCCTCCAGGACCCCCCACCGCTCGTCGGGCACCTTGCCCCCGAAGCTCCGGCGCAGCGCGTCGGCGGCCGCGATCAGCCGGACGGCGCGCGGCTGCTGGCCGGGGGAGGCGCGGAGCAGCAGCAGGGCGAACGACTCCAGGGTCGCGGGGAGTTCGGTGCGCTCGCCGATCGAGTCGTAGAGCCGCAGGCTCTCGCGCAGCTCCCGGCCCGCCGTGTCCAGGTCCTCGCCGTCCTCGGCGAAGGCCGCGGACTCGCGCAGCGCGGTCGCCAGCCCCCGCGGGTCGCGGATCCGCCGGTACGCGTCGAGCGCCCGGTCCAGCAGCTCCCTGCCCTTGCGGGTCTCGCCCTGGACGCGCAGCGCCCCGGCCAGCGCGGTGCCGGCCTCGGCGGCTGGCCCCGCCGCGCCCAGCGACTCCAACGTGGCCAGTGCGGGGGCGAGTGCCGCCTGTGCGCCGGACGGATCTCCCAGGAGCAGCAGTGCCATGCCCATCCGGGCCGTCACCAGCGCGCCCTGTCGGCGGTCGCCGAGCCGCTTGCACAGCGCGAGCGCGCGGCGGTGCCGCCTGACCGCCATGTCCGGGTCGCCGAGGGCCGCCGTGAACGTGCCCGACAGATCGACGAGCCGGGCCCGCACCGGTTCCGGCAGCGCCCCGCCGTCGGCCGGCCCGTCCTCCGCGAGTCCGTCGCACCAGTCGAGGCCCTCGCGCAGCCGTCCCTGGACGAGCCACGGCTGCCGGCACGCGGTGACCAGCGCGGCGACGGCCTCCCGGTCGCCCCGGGCGCGCAGCCGGCGCAGTGCCGCGCTGATGTTGGCGCTCTCCGCGGCCAGGACGCCCAGCCACTTCTCCTGTTCGGTGCCGGCCAGCCGTGGTTCCGTGGCCGTCACCAGCCGCTGGTACTCGCTCGCGTGCCGGTCCAGGGCCGCGGCGTCCGCGCCTGACTGCTCCAGGGCGGTGAGCAGGAACGACCGCACCGGCTCGGGGACGGCGAACCGGGGCTCGCCCTGCTCCTGGTCGACAACGGTCAGCAGGTTCTTGTCGATCAGGGTTTCCAGCACGTCCTCGGCGCCGACCCGGACCAGCATCGCCAGCCCGAATCCCCGCGCGAACACCGCCAACTGCTCCAGATGGCCGCGTTGTTCCTGGTCCAGGTGCCGGCAACTCCACTGCGCCAGCGCCGTCAGCGACCGGTGGCGTTCGGGCGCGTCCACCGGACCGCCGGCCAGGATCGTGGTCCGGTGCCGCAGGCGCGCGAGCAGTACGTGCGGCGGGAAGAGCCGCAGCCGCCCGGCGGCCAGTTCGACGGCGAGCGGCAGCCCCTCCAGCAGCGCGCAGATCTCCGCGACGGCCGCGACGTTCTCCGCCGTCAGCGCGAAGCCCGGATCGGCGTCCCGGGCCCGCCGGATGAACAGGGCGACCGACGGTACGTCCTGCACCTCCTGCACATCGGGTTCCCCCGACGTGGCCGGTTCCGGCACCGGCAGCGGTGCGACCGGCAGCAGCCGTTCCCCGTAGGCTCGCAGTGGTTCCTGGCCGGTGGCCAGTACCACCAACCGATCGTTGGACGCGATGAGTTCACCGATCCCGGCGACCGGCGGCACGTCCGGCTGGTCGCAGCCGTCCAGGACGAGCAGGACGTGTCCGTCCGGCACCCGGTCGGGCAGCGCCTCCCGCGCCAGGTCCACGAACCGCACCTCGTCGAAGAAGTCCGTCGCACCGGCGGCGGCCTCCGCCGCGAGCCGGCTCTTCCCGACCCCGGCGGGCCCCGTCAGGGTCAGCAGCCGCACCGACGGATCCCGCAACCGCCCGGCCAGCACGACCGTTTCCATCTCCCGTCCGACCAGACTCCGGCGCGGACCGAACCGTTCGGGACCGGCCTGTGGGCGGTCCTGCTGCCGTTCCCGTTCCTGCTGCGATACCGGCATCGTTCCCCCTGCCCTCATAGGACGCGGTCATGGTCGGCCCGTGGGCCAAAGTAGTACTAAAGCCGTGCACCGTGCAGCCGGCTCAGGCGGTCTCAGGCGGTCTCAGGCGGTAAGGGCCGTCAGGCGGCCGGGGGCCGGGAGCGGCGTCCGGCGCGGTGCCGGGGCGCGCAGGCGCCAGATCCCGGGGCGTACTTCGAGGTCGGTGGGCCTGCCGGCCGCCGGTGCCGGGTCGCGCAGCGCCCGCAGCGCGCGGCGGGCGTAGGCCTCCAGCCGGCGGTCCTTGAGGGCCGTCGCGAGGTCGAGACACTGGGTGAACCGGGCCCGGGCGGCCTCCGGGCCCTCCGCCTCCAGGGCGAGCAGAGCCAGTGCGCGCAGCGCGTCGTAACGGCCGCGGGCCCGGGCCGGGGCGGCGAGGGCGGCCAGCGCCGGTTCGAGCAGGACGGCGGCGGCGGACGTGTCGCCCTTGTCCAGGTGGAGGTCGGCGAGGCCGACCAGGGCGCGGCCGTACTCGTACGGGTCGTCGCAGCCTTCCGCGGTGTCGCGGGCCTGCGCGTACAGGTCGCCGGCCTCGGCGAGCCGGCGGTTCTGCCAGGCGAGGTCCCCCAGCGAACGCAGCATCCGGGCCTCGCCCGCCCGGTCGCCGCTGTGCCGGGCGGCGTCGAGCGCGAGGGTGTGGGTGGAGTGCCAGTCGGTCCAGGAGGCGTGCGCCTCCAGATAGCCGGTCATGGCGTCGACGAGGCGCAGCGCCGCGGACCACAGACCGGCGGCGTGCGCTGCGCGCACTGCGTGCACCAGGGCCGGCTGCTCCTGGGCGAACCATTCCTGCGGGTGGTCGGTGACCGGACCGGGGACAGCCACCGGTCCGGTCACCGGGCGCGGGGTGAGCGCCGCGTCGGCGCGTTCGGCGGCCTGCGTGTACGCCTCGCACATCCGCTCGGTGGCGGCGCGTGCCGACTCCGGGCTCTCCTCGGCGGCGAGGAGTTCGGTGGCGAGGATCCGCAGCAGCTCGTGGAAGTGGTAGCGGCCCTGGCGGACCCCGTCGTGCACGGACGCCTCCAACAGCCGCCCGTCGACCAGGTTCTCGACGACACGGCCCGCCTCGCCCTCCTCCAGACCGAGGACGGCGGCGGCCGCCCACAGCCCGAACGGGCCGGGAGGCAGCAGCCCCAGCAGGCGGAAGGCGCGCTGCGCGGCGGGGGAGGAGTCCAGGTACGCGACCATCAGCGTGCCGCGGACGTCGAGGTCCCCGAGCTGGAGCTCGGTGAGCCGGGAGCGCTCGTCGCGCAGCCGGGCGGCGAGCGAGCCGGCGGTCCAGTGCGGCCGGGCGCGCAGCTGGGCGGCCGCGATGTGCACGGCGAGCGGCAGATGGCCGCAGAGCTCTACGATCTCGGCCGCCGCGGCGGGCTCCGTGGCCGCCGGACCGGGCCCCGCCAGCGCGTCGAAGAGCCGCAGCGACTCCTCGGGGTCGAGGGCGTCCAGCACCACCGGGCGGACGCCGCCGAGCCCGGCGGGCAGCCGGCGGCCGGTGATGAGGGCGGTGGAGCCCGCGGTGGCGGGCAGCAGCGGGCGCAGCTGCGCCTCGGAGGTGGCGTTGTCCAGGACCAGCAGGATCCGGCGGTCGGTGAGCAGGTCGCGCAGCGCGTCCTGGAGGTCCTGCGCCTCGGCGGGCAGGGCGACCCGCGTTCCCGCGCGGCGCAGCAGCCGGGTCATCGCGTCCGCCGCGCCGAGCGGCCGTCCGGGGTCGGGCTCCAGGTCGAGGAAGATCCGGCCGTCGGGGAAGGCGTCGGCGCTGCGCTGCGCGGCCTCGACCGCCAGCGCGGTCTTGCCGACACCGGGCTTGCCGGTGATGGCGACGCTCGTCCCGGCAGGGGCGTCCCGCAGCAGCCGCTCCACCTCGGCGAGGACCACGTCGCGGCCGGTGAACGCGCCGTCCGCGGCGGGCAACGAGGTGACGGCCTGGAACGCGGGACGCTCGGCGACGGCGGGCACCAGGGCTTCGCCGCCCACGGATCCGGACCCGGTCGCCGTCCCGACGACGACGGCGCCGTTGCCGCCCGCGCTCAACAGGGCCGCGTCCCCGGCCAGGATGCGCCGGTGCAGCCGCTGGAGCCGCGGGCCGGGCTCGATGGCCAGCTCGTCGACGAGGGTGCGGCGCACCCGGCCGAACGTGCGCAGCGCCTCCGCCTGCCGGCCGGTCCGGTACAGCGCCACCATCAGATGGGCGTGGAACTCCTCGCGCAGCGGGTGTTCCGAGGCCAGCGACTGCAGTTCGGCGATGAGCCCGCGGTGCCGGCCGAGTTGGAGGTCCGCGCGGATCCGCTGGTCGAGAGCGGTCATCCGGGCCTCGGTCAGCCGCACCGCCGCACCGCCCAGCAGCGGGCCGTGCGGGGTGTCCGAGAGCAGCGGCCCGCGCCACAGCGCGATGGCCCGCTGCTGCAACTCCGCGGCGGACACGTAGTCCTCGGCCTCCAGGGCCTTGCGCCCGCGGGCGTGCAGCTCCTCGAACGTGGTCATGTCGAGCCGGTCGGGTTCCAGCCGCAGCAGATAGCCGGGAGGGCGGGTCAGGAGCGTGTCGCGGCCGTACACGGGATCCGCGGAGTGCAGTAGTTTGCGCAGCTGGGAGACGTAGACCTGCAGCGTGGTGGTGGCGGTGCGCGGCGGATTGTCCTGCCACAGCTCGTCGATCAGGCTCTCGACCGACACCACCTCGTTGGCCCGCACCAGCAGGGCGGCCAGGACCACGCGCAGCTTGGCGGCGCGCGGCGTGTAGGAGACGGCGGGCGTGGCGGAACCGTCGGTGACCGCCTCCTGCCCGTCGTCCCCACCGATCTCCATCGGGCCCAGAATCCAGAATCTCATCGCGTTACCCCCGTCCCGCTCTGCGTTCCCGCGTGCTCGTCAACCGTCGTACGTACTCGTCACGTCGTGTGGTGCCGTGTCAGAAGTCCTGGACCACGGTGGTCCTGGCCTCCGCCACGGCGCGGCGCCGCTGCGTCACCGTCAGCGTGACGGGGACCGCCGGCCGGCCGTACTCGTCACGGCCCAGCGCTCCCGGCACCGCCGTGCAGCGCAGCGGCAGTTCGGGCTCCGCGTAGCTGCGGAAGTGCACCTCCGAGGAGGCCAGCGTGCTGCGTGCGGGGGCGAGCCCGAAGGCGCGGCCGGCCGCCAGCAACGAGGTCTGGCGCAGCGACTCCAGCAGATGCGTCCCGGACAGGTGGCCGCCCTCGGGGGCGAAGACCGGATTCGGGTTGTCGGTCAGCACCCACGTCGTCAGCCGCCCCCGCGAGGACTCGGACGGCTCGCTGACCACGACGTTCGAGACCGCGCAGCGGCCGACCTCGGCCGGATCGACGGGCCGCAGCGCCCCGTCCGGGGCGTCGTCGAGCTCCGGTGCGGCGCGCAGCGCCTGGCGGCTGTGGGCCAGGTGGCTGCGGTGCAGCTGCGGCATCAGGAAGACCAGTCCCGCCGTGCCGGTGCAGCACGGCATGTCGTTGATCTTCACGTCGATGTGGAAGTCGAGGCCGCGCGGAACGCCGTTCATCGCGTTCGCGGGCTTCGCCCTGATCCCCGTCGTCATCCTCGCCGTGCCCGAGTCCGTCGCGTTGGCCCAGTCGGTGCGCCAGGCGCGCAACTCGGTGAGGTGGAGATTGAAGCCGAAGAAGAGACCCGGCCGGTCCTGCGGCACCCCGAAGTAGCGGTGTCCGACGAACTCGCCGATCTCCCGGATCGTCTCCGTGACGATCTGCGCGTCGTGGAAGTGGCTGGGCCCGTCGTTGAAGAGCGGATGCGTCCGGGGCATCTCACCGGCCAGGACGAAGTGTTCCTCGCCGACGCTCGGGGCATCCAGCAGGTAGTGGTCCCACGACGGCGGGCAGTGGATGAGGTGGCGGGTGCCGTTGCCGAGTGCCAGTTCAGCGGTGGCCGCGCTTTCTACTGTCATGGCGTCTCCTTGGTCCGGCGTCTTCCCCGCGGATGCGGCGTCGGGAGTCTCCTCGTCCAAGGTTCCGGAGTGAGGGGGGTCCGGGCCAGCTGGGAGCGGTGGCAGCAAGCTGCACGGCCGGAACTCCGCCCCGTTGATCCTCCGGTGAGGCTTTAGCGAAGCCCATGAGGTCAGGCGCACGCTCGTGCCGCTGCCCCCGCTCCCTTTCTCCCCCGGAGGGGAGCCCTGGGCAACCCGCGAGCCCCGCCCCCGGGTCTTCCCCCGGACCCCTGGGCGGGGCCTTCGCCATGAGCCGGGCGGTGCGGCCCCCTGCGGATGTCGCCGCTCTCCCCTACAGGTGACGACCGCCGCGCCCCACCAGATGGGCGACCTGGGTACGGGACACCACTCCCAGCTTCTTGAAGATCCGGCTCAGATACGTCTCCACGGTCTTGGGGCTGAGCTGCATCCGGCCGGCGATCTGCTGATTGGTGAACCCGGCGCTGACGAGTACGGCGACCTGGACCTCGCGGCGGCTCAACGACGCCAGCTCGACGGCGCCGGGCCCGTCGGGGAGTTCGGCCGTCAGCGCCTCCGCGGCCATCGCGTCCGTCATCGCCGACAGCGGCATCGCCGTGACGGCCGGCGCGGCGGCGACCGCCGATGCCGTGGTGCCCAGCGCACGGCCCTGCGCGCCGTAGCGCCAGCCCGCGTCGGTGGCGCGCAGGACGAGACCCGCGACGGCCGGGTGCCGGAAACGGAAGCGGCGCAGATGGCCGTCGGGCCGGACGAGGCCCTCGCTCTGCAGATCGTCGAGCCCGCTGAGCACCCGCTCCAGCGGCAGTTCCGCCACCTTGGCGACGGTGGCCGGAGCGAACGGGTCGCCGAGCACGGCGGCGGCGCAGGCGGTCCGCCACGCCACCGGGGACAGCGCGCGGAAGTCCACGGACGCGGCGTCGGGATTGACCGGCAGCCGGCCCGCGTCGCGCAGGGCGTGGAGCAGACCCGGCACCCCGGCCGCGTCGCGCAGCAGCAACTGGCGGCGAATCGGGTCGAGCCCGGACGGCAGCAGCGTGGCGGCGTCCCGCTCGGGGAGCGGGCCGACATCGAGGTGGAGCCAGGAGGGTGTCGCGCCGTGGGCGCGCAGGGTGCGCAGCGACGACAGATGGCGCGCGGTGGGGGAGTCGCGGTAGGCGAGCGCGATGAGTACCGGTGCCTCGGGCGGATGCCGGACCAGATGGTCCAGCAGCTGGAGCGACAGCGGATCGGCGCGGTGCACGTCGTCGAGGACGAGCAGCAGGCCGTTCGCGTCCGCCGCCCGCCCGATCAGGGTGCGCATCGCGCGGATCAGCCAGTACGCGTCCGGGTCGGCGGCGGCCGGCGCGGCCGGCTCCGCGCGCCCCGCGGCCAGCGCGGGAAAGACCTCGGCGAGCCGGGCCGCCTCCTGGGGGCCCAGCCGCCCGGCCAGCTCCGGGCCGATACGGGCCAGCCGGTCGTCGAGCGCGTCGACGAACACCTCGAACGGCACGGTCCCGCCGAGCCGTCCGGCCCGGCCGGCGGCCACGGTCCAGCCGCGGTCGTGCGCCGAGGCGATCAGCTCCGCCAGCAGCCGGGACTTGCCGACCCATGGCTCACCGGCCAGCGAGACGATCTGCGCCGACGTCCGGGCGAGCCGCAACGACTCCTCCAGGACGTGCAGTTCCTTGTGACGGCCGACCGGTGCGGAGCCGGTGGCCTGCGACAGGGCGGTCTCCACAGGCGGCACGTTGTCCTCGCTGTCCTCGGTGATTCCAGGGGTCCCGGTGATCTCGGCGGCTCTCGCAGCGTGCCCGTACCCGGGCGGCCGAGCCAAGAGCGTTCCCCTGTCCGGAACCTGCACGACAGGAAGTGCCATGTGGGGGGAATCCCCGACTTCCGCCCAGGCTGCCCGTTGGTCAGGCTCGGGGGCAAGTGGGCCTGACGGCATCCCGCCACGCCCCGACCGATGCCGGAGGAGCACGTCATGACAGCCGTCGAACCCGAACAAGCTGTCCTGCCGCCGCGGCCCCGACCGCAGGCCGCGCCCGCCGTCCCGGGCGCGCGCCTGCGCTTCGGCTACGCCTCCGGCTCGCTGGTCACCGGCACCTTCAACACCCTGCCCGGGCTCCTGCTGCTGCCCTACCTCACCGACACCCTCGGTATCGGGGCCGCCCTGGCCGGCACCGTCGTGCTGCTCCCCAAGGTGTGGGACGCCGTACTCAACCCGCTGGTCGGCCGGGCCAGTGACCGTACCCGTACGCGCTGGGGCGCGCGCCGGCCGTACGTGCTCCTCGGCGGTCTCGCCGCCGCCCTGACGTTCGCGCTGATGTTCTCGGGAGTGGCGGCCGGAACGGCCGGCGCCTGGTTCACCGGCGCCGGATTCCTGCTCTCCGCGACGGCCTTCGCGTTCTTCCAGGTGCCCTACGCGGCCATGCCCGCCGAGATCACCACCCGGCGCCAGGACCAACTGCGGCTGGTCGGCGGACGGGTGGCCGTCATCGGTGTCGCGGCCCTGATCGCGGGCGCCGCGGGACCCGCCATCGCCGACGCCGGCGGCGGGGGCATTCCCGGGCACCGCTGGGTCGGCCTGTTCGGCGCGCTCGTCATCACCGTCGGTGCGGTCGGCGCCTTCCTCGGCACCGCCGGGACCCGCGGTGACCGGGTGCTGGAGAGCGAACCGAGCCTGCGCCACCAGTTCGCCGTGGCCCGCGCCAACGCGCCGTTCATGGCGCTGCTGCGCTGCGGCGTCGTCCAGTCGCTCGCCACCGGCTTCATGCTCGTCGGGGCCCCGTACTTCACCGATCACGTGCTGCACGACTCGGACGCCACCGGGCTGGTCGTCGGCGCCTTCGTCCTGCCGAACCTGCTGACCGTCAACCTCTGGTCGCGGCTCGGCTCCCGTATCGGCAACCGCCGCGGATACGCCGCCGCCTGCGGGCTCTTCATCGGCGGCTGCCTGCTGCTGCTCGCCTCGCCCGGTCTGCCGCTCGCCGTGGTCGCGCTCGCCATCGCCGTGACCGGCACCGGCCACGCCGGCCAGCTGCTCTTCCTGTACGCGATGCTCACCGACCGCACCACCCACGACACCGAACGCACCGGCCGCCGCCAGGCCGGTGTCTTCTCCGGTGTCTTCACCACCGGCGAGATGCTCGGCCTCGCCCTGGCGCCGTTCCTCTACGGGCTGGTCCTGCAGATCTTCGGCTATGTGTCGTCCACCGACGGCGAGTCCGCCCGACAGAGCTCCACGGCCGAACTGGGCGTGCTGCTCGGCTTCACCCTGCTGCCCGTCCTGGCGACAGCGGCCGCACTGACGCTCCTGCGCGGCTACGACCGGCTGGTTTCGGCGGCCTGAGGCAGCCCGGTGTCCGAGGCCGCCCGCTTCCTCAGGATCGCGGCGGTCGCCTCGTCGGCCGGCAGGAACGCCTCCAGGTGGAGTTCGGCCAGCGTGATGTCGACGGCGGTGGCGAACGAGGTGATGGTGGTCAGGAGCCGCAGCTCGCCCTCGTCCGAACGCAACCGCAGCGGAACGGCGAACCCCAGGTGATCAGGGTCCGGAGGCGTCAGCGGGACGTACCCCTCCAGCTCCGCGATGAGCTCGGCCAGCCGCGGGTCCGGGCTGCGCAGGGCGCGCGCCCGCAGGCTCTCGATGATGTGCCGGCCCCACGCGTCCAGGTTCGCCACCCGGGGCGCCAGACCGCGCGGATGGAGCGCGAGGCGCAGCACGTTGCAGGGCGGTTCGAGGAGTTCGGGGGCGGCGCCCTCGGTGAGGACGGAGACGGCGCTGTTGGCCGCGATCAGGTCGCCGTACGGGCCCACGACCATGGCGGGGAACGGCAGATGACCGTCCAGGATGCTGTCGAGCGCCTCCCGGACCGGGCGCAGCAGCGGCTCGTCCAGGGGCGTTTCGCCGAACACCGGCGCGTAACCGGCGGTGAGCAGCAACGCGTTGCGCTCCCGCAGGCTCAGCCCGAGCGACTCGGCGAGCCGGACGACGATCGGCCGGCCGGGCATCGACCGGCCGCGTTCCATGAAGCTCAGATAGCGCTGGGTGGTACCCGCGCGGATGGCGAGCTCCAGCTGGCTCACCCGGCGTGCGCTGCGCCAGCGGCGCAACTCGGTCGCGAACTGGTTCGGCTCGATTCCGGTGGTCACGGGCCAGTTCTAACCCGGACCCGGCCGTTTGGCCAGCCGCCTTCCGCTCCGGACGGCGCCGGCCGTCAGCGCAGCCGCGGCGGTTCCGCGCTGCCCGGCGGCACCCCGGCGGGCAGCAGGTGGACCGAGCCGTCGGGGGAGCGGAGCTCGACCGCCCCGGCGGGCTCGTCGGTGGCGGTGCCGACGATCGCGGCCTGCCGGCCGTACGGGTGCGAGCGGAGCGCGGCGAGGACCGCGTCGGCCGCCGCCGGCGGCACGAACAGGCACATCGAGCCGGCGTTCGCGGCGTGCAGGGGCGAGAGTCCGAGGAGTTCGAAGGCGGGCCGGGCCTCGTACTGCACGGGCAGCGCGCCCTCGTCGATCCGGAGCGTGAGGCCGCGGGCCGTGGCGCAGGCGCGCAGCGTCGCGGCGAGCCCGCCCGAGGTGATCGGCGCGGCGGCCCGGACGGCGTCCGGCGGCAGGCCGTTCAGGAGGGACGTCAACGGGGCGCAGTCGCTGGGCACATGGTGTTCGAAGCCGAGTCCGGCGCGCAGCGACAGCAAATGGACGGCATGGTTGCCGAGCGGCGCGGTCACCAGGACGCGGTCGCCGGGCCGGACGCCGGCGATCGGCAGCGGCGGACGGCGGTGGACCCCGATGCCCGTCGTGGTGAGGAAGAGCTGGTCGGCGTCGCCCGCCCGCACCACCTGGGTGTCGACACCGGCGATGGCGATCCCGCCCTCGTGGGCGGTATCGCGGATGGACTCCGTGATCCGGCGCAGGAGTTGCAGCGGTGTCCCGGCCTCGACGATCAGCCCGAGCGTGAGGGCGTACGGGTCGGCGCCGGTCGCGACGATCGCGTTGACGGTCCCGGCCACCGCGAGCCGGCCGAGGTCGCCGTTGCCGAAGAACGGCGGATCGACGACATAGCAGCCGGTTCGGACGGCGAGCGTGTCGCCGGACAGCGCCGGGAGCCCGGCGGGCGCGAGCCCCGGCCCGAGCACGTCGAGAACCAGGGTCGTCAACTGCCGTGGACCGGTTCCGGAGTCGTCGGCGAGCGCGACCTGCCCGACCGGCCAGGAATTCACATCCATTATCAAGGAAGGCTCCCCCGTGAACCGGCCGAATATGCCCTCAGAGCCCGGACGGGCACGGTCGCACCTTGTTCCCTCCAGGCACGTTCACGGTAGTCGGGGAAAGGTCTGACAGCAGGTGGACAGGGGGTGTTAGGGGGCGGGAAAGGGGGTCTGGACCACAATTCCTCTTACCTAGACTCGGAGTCCGAATTCAGCGGGGATCGGCCGAGGACAGGATGGACGGGAATGGCTGACGTCAGGACCCGGGTGGCAGAGGCGTTCGACCGGGCGGACCGGCTCGACCCGGTGCTCGGTACGTATCTCGGCCGGTTCACCGAACAGGCCGCCGCCGCGGCGGAACAGCTGGACAGGGCCGTGGCGGACGGCGCCGAGGCCGGGCCGCTGCACGGGCTGACCCTGGGCGTGAAGGATGTCTTCGCGACCCGGGAGGCGCCGGCGACCTGCCAGAGCCAGGTGCACGACGCGGACTGGTGGGCCGGCCGCGACGCCGTACCGGTCGCCCGGCTGCGGGCGGCGGGCGCGGTACCGCTGGGCCGCACCACGATGGCCGAGCACGCGCTGGGCCGGCCCGACCCGGCACTGGACTTCCCCGTGCCGCGCAACCCGTGGGACATCAACCGCTGGACGGGCGGCTCCAGCTGCGGCAGCGCCAACGGGCTGCCCGCCGAGCTGTTCGACGTCGGACTCGGCACGGACAGCAACGGCAGCATCCGCATCCCGGCGGCGCTGTGCGGCGTCACCGGCTTCAAACCCACCCACGGCCTGGTCCCCGACGGCGGCTGCCGCCCGCTGAGCCGCTCGCTGGACGTCGTCGGCCCGCTGGCCCGCAACGTCCGGGACTGCGCGAGCACCCTCGCGGTGCTGGCCGGGCGGCCGGACGCCACCGGCTGGCGGAGCGACCTGCGCGGCGCCCGCATCGGCGTGCCGGCCAAGGCGCTGGAGGAGTCGGCGCAGCTGTCGGAAGACTGCCGGGCGGCATTCGCCGGAGCCCTCGAAGAGCTGCGGGAAGCCGGCGCCGAGATCGTCACCGTGGAACTTCCCGAGGTGTACCCGCTGTTCGCGGCGCAGTTCATCACCCTCCTCGCGGAGGCGTTCGAGCTGCACGGCGCCGGGTTGCGCACCCGCTGGGCGGAGTACGGGCGGCCGTTCCGCCGCACCGCCGTCCTCGGCGGGCTGGTCGGTGCGCCGACCTATCTGCACGCGCAGCGGGTCCGCGCCTCGGCCGCAGCGAGCCTGCGCGAACGCTTCGAAGGCCTCGACGCGATGGCCACCCCGACCTGGCCGACCACCGCACCCCGCTACGACGACCCCGCGGCCCTGGGCACCGTCTCCTGGCTGCCCGGTCTGTGGAGCGCCGTCGGGTTCCCCGCGGTCGCCGTCCCGATGGGCTTCGGCGGCGACGGCATGCCGCTGTCGCTGCAGCTCGCGGGGTTGCCGTGGAGCGACTTCGGGCTCGCGGCGCTGGCCGACGTCTACCAGTCGAACACCAACTGGCACCTGCGGCGCCCGGATCTCGCCGCCGGATCGCTGCCCGCCGCCGTCCCGGTGTCGGAACCGCAGGCGTCCCCGGGAGACCCGGAGAAGCAGCGGTGGCTCGCCGCCGCGCTGCGCGACACCGGAGTGGACCTCGACGACGCCGAGGTCGCGGAGTTCACCGGGATGTGGGGGCTCACCTCGATGCTCTTCGGATTCCTTCCCGAACTGCCGGTGGACCAGGGCCCGCTGACGCCCACCCTGCCCCCTTCGTGAGGAGAACCATGACCACCGCCCCTACCACCAGCAATCAGTACATACGGCGCTACCACACCGCCCTCGCGGGCACCCCGCGCCTGGTCTGCTTCCCGCACGCCGGCGGATCGGCGAGCTTCTACTTCCCGGTGTCGCAGGCGCTCGCCCCGGACATCGACGTTCTGGTCGTGCAGTACCCGGGCCGGCAGGACCGGCGCAAGGAACCGCTCATCGACAACATCGCCGAGCTCGCCGACCGGGTCTTCGAGGACCTGCGGGAGTTCGCCGACGAACCGCTGACGTTCTTCGGCCACAGCATGGGCGCCACGGTGGCCTTCGAGGTCGCCCGGCGCATGGCGGACGCCGGCCTGCCCGCACCCGCCCGGCTGATCGCCTCCGCCCGCCGCGCCCCGTCCCGTACCCGCACCGACCGGGTGCACCAGAAGGACGACGAAGGCCTGATCACGGAGTTGCGCCGGCTCAGCGGAACCGATTCGCGAGTGCTGGGCAACGAGGAGATCATGCGCCTCGCCATCCCCTCGATCCGCAACGACTACAAGGCCGTCGAGACGTACCGGGCGGACGCCGGAGTGCGGATCGACTGCCCCGTCACCGTGTTCGTCGGCGACAACGACCCGACGACCACGCTCGCTGAGGCCGCGGCCTGGAGCGACCACACCACCGGAGCGTGCGAGCTCCAGGTGTTCCCCGGCGGCGGCCACTTCTACCTCGCCGACCGGCCGAAGGAAGTGCTCGACGCCATCACCCGGCGCATGGGCGTGACGGTCGCCGGCTAGGTCGCGCCCCGGCGCCCGCGACGGTTAGGGGTGCGGCGGGCGGCCATAGGGGGTCCGCCCGTCAGCACCTTTCGTCTAGCGTCATGCCAACGGAAGAATTCCTGGAATCGGCTGGATAGGGAATCACGTGAGTCTCCTTTCATGGAAATCGCTGACAAAAGGCGACCGGGACGAATTGATTCTGTCGGTCGATTTCAGCACCAGCGGGCGCACCCAGGCGAGTTTCGCCGACCTGGCTCCCCGACTGGACCCACCCGCCGCCGCCGTCTGGACGACGCTCCCGCCGACCGCGGACGACGCGGTCGCCCTCGACGGCTATGTCGACTGGTGGCTCACCGACGTACGGGAGAGCGGCCGCCGCGTCACCGCCGTCCTCGGCTACTGCGCGGGAGCGGTCTTCGCCGCCGCGCTGGCCGAACGGATCGGCGAGTGGCAGGACACCCCGGCACTGGTGCTGTTCGACCCCGAACTGCCCAACACCGTCGGCCTGTACAAGGACTTCCACGCCGCGGGCGACTCGATGGCGTCGCTGCTGATGCCCGAGGAGCTGGCCGAGTTCCACGAGGCCGGACGCCGGATCGAGCGGCGCTACGCCGACGACCTGGCGGCCGTCGGCCCCGAACTCGCCCTGATCTTCACCCGCGCAGTCGGCACCGCCGCGGAACGCCTCGAACTCGACGACGACATCCGCGACGAACTCGCCGGAGTCTTCGGCTCGCTGGTCGGCTACCTCGCCGCCGCCTCGTCCATCGACCCGCTGCCGCTGTGGACCCGCGGCATCGCGATCACCTCGGGCCCGCCGTCGTACCCCGTCGGCCGGGAGATCCGCTTCGACGTCGACCACGACGACCTGCTGCGCATCAACGGCGTCGCCCGAGCCCTGTCGGAACTGCTCTCCGGCGACCGCACCGAATCAACCGCAGGCAGGTGACCCATGGCTGACCACGGGGGAATCGACGCCGGTCCCGGCGGGACCGGCACGACCGACGGCACGGACAGCGGGCTGCTGCCCGCCCGGATCGAGGAGCAGGTACGGCGCACGCCCCAGGCCGTCGCCGTCTCCAGCGGCGACACGGAACTCACGTACGCCGAACTCAACGCACGGGCGAACCGCCTGGCGCACCACCTCATACGCGGCGGCGCCGGCCCCGAACAGCTCGTCGCGGTCGGCATGCGCCGCTCTCTCGACCTGGTGGTCGCGTTCCTCGCCGTGCTCAAGGCCGGGGCCGCCTATCTGCCCCTGGACCTGGACAACCCGGCCGAACGGCTCACGTTCATGATGGCCGACGCCCGGCCCGCGCTGCTCGTGACCACCGCCGCCGAAGCGGGCCCGGCCACCGGCGACCAGCCGGTGATCGCCCTCGACGACCCGGAGACCGCCGCCCTCATCGCGGCGGCGCCGGCCACCGACCCCCGCGACGCCGACCGGACCGCGCCACTGCGCCCGGACAACCCCGCGTACGTCATCTACACCTCGGGATCGACCGGCCGGCCCAAGGGCGTGGTCATCACCCACCGCCCGCTGGCCGCCTACCTCGACTACGCCCGCGACACCTACCCGAGCGCCGCGGGCCGGGCCCTGCTGCACTCCTCCGTGGCCTTCGACATGACCGTCACGACCCTGTACGCGCCGCTGATCTGCGGTGGCCGCGTGCAGGTCGGCCCGCTGGAGGAGGTGCGCGAGCGGCCCACGTTCCTGAAGGTCACCCCGTCGCACATGGCGCTGCTCGCGACGCTGCCGCCCGAGTCCGCGCCCACCGGGGAACTGGTGGTGGGCGGCGAGCTGCTGCTCTCCGAGACCGTCGAGGCGTTCCGCAAGGACAACCCGGGCGTCACCGTCGTCAACGAGTACGGCCCGACGGAGGCCACCGTCGGCTGCTGCGTGCACATCCTGGCGCCCGACGACGAGGTCGCGCCCGGCGCGGTGTCCATCGGACGCCCCACCCACACCAGCGAACTCCACGTACTGGACGGCGCCCTGCGGCCCGTCCCCACGGGGGAGACCGGCGAGCTGTACATCGCGGGCGGCCAGCTGGCCCGCGGTTACCTCAACCGGCCGGGGCTGACCGCGGAACGCTTCGTCGCCGATCCGTTCGGCGCCCCGGGCTCGCGGATGTACCGGACCGGCGACCGGGTGCGCCGCTCGGCGGACGGCACCCTCGACTTCCTCGGCCGGTTCGACGGCCAGGTCAAGATCCGCGGCTTCCGTATCGAACTGGGCGAGATCGAGTCCGCGCTGCTGCGCCGGCTGGAGGTCGGCCAGGCCGCGGTGACGGTCCATCAGGAGGGCGCGGGCAGCGCGCACCTGATCGCCTACGTGGTGCCGTCGTCCAAGGGCGGCATCGATGTCGGCCGGCTGTCCGCGTACGCCGCCGAGACGCTGCCCGAGTACATGGTCCCCAGCGTGATCCTCACCCTGGACGCCCTCCCGCTGAACGCCAACGGCAAGCTGGAGGCCGGCTCCCTGCCGGTGCCCCGCTTCGCCTCCCTGACCGCGTTCCGCGCGCCGTGGACCGAGGTCCAGACGCTGCTGTGCGAGCTCTTCGCCCAGTACTCCGGGGCGGCCAGGGTCGGCGTCGACGACGACTTCTTCGCTCTCGGCGGCACCAGCCTCGGAGCCGCCCAGGTGGCCAACAAGGCCCGCAAGACCGGGATCCGCTTCAGCCTCCAGGACGTGGTCGACCACCGGACCGCGCTGCGGCTGGCCGCGGCCGTCTCCGAGGACTCCGACGCCGCGGCCCCGGTCCCCTCGCTCTCCACCACGTAGGTCCGGTAACTCCCTCCTGCCCTTCGGTCTTCAACCAGTAGAGGATGAACACGATGTCGCTCTTGCAACTCGCGGGCATGGGGTGGATCTCCCGCTCGCTCAGCGTCGCCGCCCGGCTGGGTATCGCCGACCACCTCGCGGACGGTCCCAAGTCGCCCGCGGAGCTCGCGCAGCTCACCGACTCCGACCCGGACGGGGTGCTGTACCTGCTGCGGGTGCTCGGCATCGTCGGCGTCTTCAAGGAGAACGAGGACGGTACGTTCGAGCACACCGAGACGTCGCAGCCGCTGCGCGACGACCACCCCGAGTCGATGCGCTACTGGTGCGTACTCGGCGGCGAGATGTACTACGACGTCTGGCGCGACCTGCTGACGACCGTCAAGACCGGCAAGCCGGCCTCCCAGTCCGAGTACGGCGGCTCCATCTACGCGTACATGGACCAGGACACCGACGCCGGCGAGATCTACGACAAGGCCATGGCGGACATCACCCGCCCGGCCGCCGCCGAGCTCGCCCGTGACTTCGACTTCTCGTGGATCCGCAAGGTCGTCGACATCGGCGGCGGCACCGGCCACCTGCTCAAGGGCATCCTGGGCGCGCACCCCGACGTCGAGGGCGTCGTCGCCGACCGCGCCGACGTCGCCGAGCGCGGCACCAAGGAGCTCGCCGCCACCGGCAACGAGGACCTCATCCGCCGGCTGACGTTCGTCGAGTCGGACTTCTTCGCGGAGGTCCCGGCGGGCGGCGACGCGTACTTCCTCAAGAACGTGCTGCACAACTGGAGCCCGGACAGCAGCGTCAAGATCCTGGAGACCGTGCGCAAGGCCATGGTCCGCACCGTCGAGGACTCCGAGGGCCTGGCGGCCGAGCCGGTGCTCTTCGTGATCGAGCCACTGCTCGGACACGACAACGCGTCCGCGATCCGCTCGCTCTTCCAGATGGTCGTCTGCGAGGAGGGCACCCGTATCCGCTCCGAGCCGGACATGCGCAAGCAGGCGGAAGGCGCCGGCTTTGAAATCCGCTCGATCAAGCACCTGTCCACGGAGCACAGCGTGGTCGAAATGATCCTGGCCCGGGACTGACGGGACCGAAAGGAAGCATTCGTATGTGGGACGCCCAGTTCGAAGAAATCGTCCGGCCCCATCTCTCCTTCCTCCCCGAGGAAGCTGAATTCACCCCCGAGCTCGACCTCAGGGAATTCGGCCTGGACTCCCTCGGTATCGTCGATCTGCTGATCGCGCTGGAGAACGCCTACGAGGTCAAGTTCACCGACGACGCGCTGGCCATGGAGACGTTCGAGACGCCGGGCGCCCTGTGGGGCACCCTGTCGGGTCTCCTGGTCCCCGTCGGCTGACCGGCGAAGAGGGCTCTGAGCAACGCAACGGGGGCACGGCATCCTTGGCGGGATGCCGTGCCCTGCGGCGTTTGCGGGGACTGGGACCGTTCGATCCCGGCCACCCCTGCCCACCCCTGACCGCCATCGCCGGATAGGGGTGGGCAGGGGTGGTTGGTCCGGAAGGGCCGAAATAGCGTGGCCGGAACGAATGGCTGTTCCAGTTCTTCCTCATGAGGTGGACCACGTGTCGAAAGAGTCGAATGAAGAAAAGCTCCTCGACTACCTCAAGCGGGCTACGGCCGAGCTGAGGGAGACTCGTCGGCGCCTCCGTGAAGAGGAGGACAAGCAGCGCGAACCCATTGCCATCATCGGAATGTCCTGCCGCTTCCCCGGCGGTGTACGCAATCCCGAGGAACTGTGGGACCTGCTCGCCGCCGGTGGCGACGCGATATCGGACTTCCCGTCGGACCGCGGCTGGGACGTCGAGGGCATCTACGACCCCGACCCGGACACCGAAGCCGCCGGCAAGACGTACTCCCGCGAAGGCGGATTCGTCCACGACGCCACGGAGTTCGATGCCGAGTTCTTCGGCATCAGCCCGCGCGAGGCCCTTGCGACCGACCCCCAGCAGCGCCTGCTCCTGGAGGCGTCCTGGGAAGCGTTCGAGCGCGCCGGAATCGACCCCGCCACCATGCGCGGCAGCTCCACCGGCGTCTTCGCGGGCATCATGTACCACGAATACGGCACCGACCGCACGGTCGTCCCCGAAGGCGTCGAAGGGTTCCTCGGCACCGGAACCGCGGGCAGCGTCCTGTCCGGCCGCGTCTCGTACACCCTGGGCCTCGAAGGCCCGGCCGTGACCGTGGACACCGCCTGCTCCTCCTCCCTCGTCACCGTCCACCTGGCCGCCTCCGCACTGCGCCAGGGCGAATGCTCGCTGGCCCTCGCGGGCGGCGTGACGGTCATGGCGACACCCGACACCTTTGTCGACTTCAGCCAGCAGCGCGGCCTTGCCGCGGACGGCCGCTGCAAGCCGTTCGCCGACGCCGCCGACGGTACGGGCTGGGGCGAAGGGGTCGGCGTCCTCGTCCTGGAGCGACTCTCCGACGCACGCCGCAACGGCCACCGCGTGCTGGCCGTTGTGAAGGGGAGCGCGGTCAACCAGGACGGCGCCAGCAGCCAGCTCACGGCCCCCAACGGGCCCTCCCAGCAGCGCGTCATCCGACAGGCACTGGCCGGCGCCCGGCTCTCGGCCGAGGACATCGACGCCGTCGAGGCCCACGGGACCGGCACCCGGCTCGGCGACCCGATCGAGGCGCAGGCGCTGCTCGCGACGTACGGGCAGGAGCGGGCGGACGGCCGTCCGCTGTGGCTCGGATCGGTCAAGTCCAACCTCGGCCACACGCAGGCCGCCGCCGGCGTCGCCGGAATCATCAAGATGGTGCTCGCGCTCGGGCACGAAGAACTGCCCCGCACCCTGCACGTGGACGCGCCCAGCTCGCACGTGGACTGGACGGCGGGCTCGGTCGAGCTGCTGACCGAGGCGCGGCCGTGGCCGGCGGGGGAGCGTCCGCGCCGTGCGGGCGTGTCGTCGTTCGGGATCAGCGGCACGAACGCCCACGTCATCGTGGAGGAAGCCCCGGCCGAGGCTGCGGCCGACGCTCCGGCGGAGGACGCCGTGGCGCCCGTGGTCCCGGAGTTGCCGGTGGTGCCGTGGGTGCTGTCGGGCAAGTCGCCCGAGGCGCTGCAGGCACAGGCGGCACGCCTGCGGGAGTACGTGCTGGCCGACGCGGGTCTCGACCCGGCCGCGGTCGGTTCGGCCCTGGTGACGACGCGCGCGGTGTTCGCGCACCGCGGCGCCGTCGTGGCCGCCGACCGTGACGGCCTGCTGGCCGGGCTGGCGGTACTCGCCGAGGGCGAGAACGCGCCCGGCACGGTGCGCGGCCTGGCCTGCTCCGGCCGGACGGCGTTCCTGTTCACGGGTCAGGGCAGCCAGCGGGCCGGGATGGGGCGTGAGCTGTACGCGGCGTTCCCGGTGTTCGCCGAGGCATTGGACGAGGTGGCGGCGGCTTTCGACGCGCACCTGGACCGCCCGCTGAAGGACGTGCTGTTCGGTGACGGCGGCTCGCTGAACGAGACGGGTTACACCCAGCCGGCGTTGTTCGCCCTGGAGGTGGCGCTGTTCCGGCTGCTGGAGTCCTTCGGGGTCCGGCCGCAGGTGCTGGCGGGTCACTCCATCGGTGAACTGGCCGCCGCGCACGTGGCGGGCGTCTGGTCGCTGGAGGATGCGGCCCTGCTGGTGGCTGCTCGTGGTCGCCTGATGCAGCAGCTCCCGTCCGGTGGTGCGATGGCGGCGCTTCAGGCCACCGAGGCCGAAGTCCTGCCCCAGCTCACGGAGCGGGTCGGCATCGCCGCCGTCAACGGTCCGACGTCGATCGTCGTCTCCGGTGACGACGAGGCCGTGGCCCAGATCATCGCGCACTTCGACGCTCTGGGACGGAAGACCAAGCGCCTCACGGTCAGCCACGCCTTCCACTCGCTCCACATGGAGCCGATGCTCGCCGAGTTCGGTGCCATCGCTGCCCGCCTCACCTACAGCGCACCCACCATCCCGATCGTGTCGACGCTCACCGGGCGGCCCGCCACCACCGAGGAGTTGACCGACCCCGAGTACTGGGTCCGGCACGTCCGCGAAGCCGTCCGCTTCGCCGACGCCGTCACCACCCTCCAGGACCAGGGCGTCAGCACGTTCCTCGAACTCGGTCCGGACGCGGTCCTGACCGCGATGGCCGCCGACAGCGCCACCGAGAACACGACCCTCGTCCCGACGCTGCGCCGCGACCACGACGAAGCGCAGATCTTCGTCACTTCGCTCGCGACCCTCCACACCCGGGGCGTCACCGTCGCCTGGCCGACCCTCTTCGGTACCGGCCGCCCCGTCGTGGACCTTCCCACCTACGCCTTCCAGTCGAGCCGCTACTGGCTGGACACCCCGACGGCCTCGGCCGCCGGGGACATGGCCGCGGTCGGGCTCGTGGACGCAGGACACCCGCTGCTCGGCGCGGCCGTCGTCCTGCCGGAATCGGACGGGCTGCTCTTCACCGGCCGGCTGTCGCTCGGCTCCCACCCGTGGCTGGCGGATCACGCCGTCGCGGGCACAGTCGTCGTGCCGGGTGCGGCGCTCCTCGAGATCGCCGTCCGGGCGGGCGACGAGACCGGCTGCGGCGTACTGGACGAACTCACGCTGCACGCACCGCTGGTGCTGCCCGGCAGCAGGACGGTTCAGCTGCGGGTCCAGATCGGTGAGCCCGGTCGGGACGGACGGCGGACGGTAGTGGTGTTCTCGCGCGTCGAGGACGCCTCCGAGAGCGCCTGGACGCGGCACGCCGACGGTCTGCTCGCGCCCGACGACTCCATCGCGGCCGCCGGGTTCGACCTGGCGCAGTGGCCGCCGGCCGGGGCCGAGACCGTGGCGGTCGACGGGCTGTACGCGGCGATGGCCGCGAGCGGCCTGGAGTACGGGACCGTGTTCCAGGGAGTGCGGGCCGCCTGGCGACACGGCGAGGAGATCTTCGCCGAGGTCGCACTGCCGGAAGGCGTCGAGGCGGCCGGTTTCGGCATCCACCCCGCGCTGCTGGACGCCGCCCTGCACGGGATCGCGCTCGCGCAGCCGGACGGCGGAGCGGCCGAGCTGCCGTTCGCCTGGTCCGACGTCGCCCTGCACGCATCCGGCGCGACCGCGCTGCGGGTGCGGATCACCCCTGCCGCCTCCGGCTACACCCTGCGGCTGGCCGACCCCCAGGGCGCGCCCGTCGCGACGGTGGGTTCGCTGGTGCTGCGACCGGTCGCGACCGGTGAACTGCAGAGCGCGCGCGACCGCGAGCTGTACGAAGTCCGGTGGAGCCCGCTGCCGCAGCAGGCGTCGCACGAGGACGCGGGTGCTGCAGCGGAGATCCTGAGCGTCCCCGCGGGTCTCGACCCCGCCGAGGCGGTCACCGGAGTCCTGGCACGGCTGCAGGAATGGCTGGCCGCAGAGGAAGCGTCGGACGCGCGCCTCGTGGTCCTCACCCGGGGTGCGGTCGCCGCGCTTCCCGGCGAGGACATCACCGATCTGGGCCAGGCGGCCGTCCACGGGCTCGTCAGGGCCGCGCAGACGGAGCACCCGGGCCGCATCGTCCTCCTCGACGCGAACGACGCGGACACCGATCCCTTCGTCTCCGCGGCTCTCGCCTCGGGTGAGCCTGAACTCGCCCTTCGAGACGGCCAGTTGCTCATCCCGCGTTTGGCGCGTACCGCTCCCGCCACCGGCGGAGTGACGTGGCGTGCCGACGGCACCGTACTGATCACCGGCGGAACCGGCGGCCTGGGTGCACTCACCGCGCGCCACCTGGTCGCCGGGCACGGCGTCCGCAACCTGGTGCTGACCAGCCGCCGCGGCCTCCAGGCCCCCGGCGCGGCCGAGTTGGTGGCCGAACTGGAGGCGGCCGGCGCGTCGGTGAGCGTCGCCGCGTGCGACGTCTCCGACCGTGCCGCGCTGGCTCAGCTGCTCGCCGAAGAGTCGATCACCGCGATCGTGCACGCGGCGGGCGTGGTCGACGACGGCATGATCACCTCGCTCACCGCCGACCGGGTGGCCGCGGTCCTGGCCCCCAAGGCGGACGCCGCCCGTCACCTCCACGAGCTGACGGCCGGCGCGGACCTCGACGCGTTCGTGCTGTTCTCGTCCGCCGCCGGCACGTTCGACGGTTCGGGACAGGGCGGCTACGCCGCCGCCAACGCCTACCTCGACGCGCTCGCGATCCACCGCCAGAGCCGGGGGTTGGCAGGACTGTCGCTCGCCTGGGGCCTGTGGGACCCGGCCGTCGGCGGCATGGGCGCCGAACTGACCACGGCGGACGTCGAGCGGATGGAACGCTCCGGAGTACTCGCCATCGGCCGGCAGCAGGGCCTGGCCCTCCTCGACGCAGCCCTCGCCGACAGCCACGCCCACCTCCTCCCCGTCGCCTTCGGCCAGAGCGCCCTGGAGCAGCGCGCCCGGGTCAACACCCTCCCCGCCGTCCTGCGCGGCCTGACGCGTCCGGCCCCCACCGCCCGCAAGGCGGCGGGCTCGGCCTCGGCGGACGCCGCCGGGCTGGCGGAGCGCCTCGGCGCGCTGACGGGAGCGGAACGCGGACGGCTGCTGCTCGACCTCGTCCGGCGGCACGTGGCCGCCGTGCTCGGCTACGACGGCGTGCAGAAGGTGGCGGGCGACAAGCCGTTCAAGGAGTTCGGCTTCGACTCGCTCACGGCGGTCGAATTCCGCAACCGCCTCGGCGCCGAAGCCGAGGTGCGGCTCCCGGCGACGCTCGTCTTCGACTACCCGACGCCGATCGCCGTGGCCGAGTTCCTGCTCGTGGAGCTGCTGGGCGAGGAGGCCGCGGCAGCGGCCGACGCGACCGCCCCGGTGGTTCCGGCGGCCGGATCCGTGCTCGACGAGCCGATCGCCATCGTGGGAATGGCCTGCCGGTTCCCCGGCGGGGTCACCTCGCCCGAGGAGCTGTGGGCCCTGCTGGCGGCCGGTGGTGACGGTGTCTCGTCGTTCCCGCTGGACCGTGGCTGGGACATCGAAGGGATCTACGACCCCGACCCGGACGCGGTCGGCAAGACGTACTCGCGCCACGGCGGCTTCCTCGACCGTGCCGCGGACTTCGACCCCGGCTTCTTCGGGATCAGCCCGCGCGAAGCGCTCGCGATGGACCCGCAGCACCGGCTGCTGCTGGAGTCGTCGTGGGAGGCGTTCGAGCGCGCCGGCATCGACCCGGCCTCGGTGCGCGGCAGCTCCACCGGCGTCTTCGCGGGCGTCATGTACCACGACTACACATCGGTCCTGGAGCAGTCCGCGCACCGCAACACCGAGGGTTTCATGGGCGTCGGCGGCAGCATCGCCTCCGGCCGCGTCTCGTACACCCTGGGCCTCGAAGGCCCCGCGGTGACCGTGGACACCGCCTGCTCGTCCTCGCTCGTCGCCGTCCACCTGGCCGGCCAGGCGCTGCGCTCCGGCGAGTGCTCGCTCGCCCTCGCGGGCGGCGTGACGGTCATGGCGACGCCCGACACCTTTGTCGACTTCAGCCGCCAGCGGGGTCTCGCCCCCGACGGCTACTGCAAGCCGTTCGCCGAGGCCGCCGACGGCACCGGCTGGGGCGAAGGCGTCGGCATGCTGCTCCTGGAGCGGCTCTCCGACGCGCGGCGCAACGGCCACCGCGTGCTGGCGGTCGTCCGCAGCAGCGCGATCAACCAGGACGGGGCCAGCAACGGTCTCACCGCTCCGAACGGCCCCTCCCAGCAGCGAGTGATCCGCCAGGCGCTGGCCGCCGGTTCGCTCACCACGGGTGACGTCGACGCCGTCGAGGCGCACGGCACGGGCACCCGGCTGGGTGACCCGATCGAGGCGCAGGCGCTGCTGGCGACGTATGGGCAGGAGCGGACGGAGGGTCGTCCGCTGTGGCTCGGTTCGGTGAAGTCGAACCTGGGGCACACGCAGGCCGCGGCCGGTGTCGCGGGGATCATCAAGATGGTGCTGGCGATGCGGCACGAGGAGCTGCCGCGCACGCTCGGTGTGGACGCGCCGAGTTCGCACGTGGACTGGTCGGCGGGCGCTGTTGAACTGCTGACGGAGGCGCAGCCGTGGCCGGCGGGGGAGCGTCCGCGCCGTGCGGGTGTGTCGTCGTTCGGGATCAGCGGCACGAACGCGCATGTGATCGTCGAGGAGGCTCCGGCCGCCGACGTTCCGGTAGTCGTTTCCTCGGCTGATCTTCCGGTCGTGCCGTGGGTGGTGTCGGGCAAGACGCCGGAGGCGTTGAAGGCTCAGGCGGCGCGACTGCGGGACTTCGTGCTGGCCGATGCGGGTCTGGATCCGGCCTCGGTGGGCGCGGCGTTGGCGACGACGCGTGCCGGGTTCGCACACCGTGCGGGTGTGGTGGCCGCTGATCGTGACGGTCTGCTGGCCGCTCTCGGTGCGGTGGTGGACGGCGAGGCCAAGACGGCTGTGGCCGGCCCTGGTGACCTGGCGTTCCTCTTCACCGGTCAGGGCAGCCAGCGGGCCGGGATGGGACGCGAGCTGTACGCGGCGTTCCCGGTGTTCGCGGAGACGCTGGACACGGTTGCTGCGGCGTTCGACGGGAAGCTGGAACTGCCGCTCAAGGACGTCCTGTTCGCCGAGGGCGACCGCCTGAACGAGACGGGCTTCACGCAGCCGGCGTTGTTCGCGCTGGAGGTCGCACTCTTCCGCCTGTTGGAGTCCTTCGGGGTCCGGCCGCAGGTGCTGGCGGGTCACTCCATTGGCGAACTGGCGGCAGCGCATGTGGCGGGGCTCTGGTCGCTGGAGGATGCGGCGCTGTTGGTCGCGGCTCGTGGCCGGTTGATGCAGCAACTGCCGTCCGGTGGTGCGATGGCGGCGCTTCAGGCCACCGAGGCCGAGGTGCTGCCCCAGCTCACGGACAGGGTGGGGATCGCGGCCGTCAACGGCCCGACGTCGATCGTCGTCTCCGGTGACGAGGAGGCTGTCGCCGCGGTCATCGCCCACTTCACCACCGTGGGCCGTAAGACCAAGCGGCTGACCGTCAGCCACGCCTTCCACTCCGTGCACATGGAGCCGATGCTCGCCGAGTTCGGTGCCATCGCGGCCGGGCTCACGTACAACGCGCCCTCGATCCCGATCGTGTCGACGCTCACCGGGCAGGCCGCGACCATCGAGGAGCTGACCGACCCCGAGTACTGGGTCCGGCACGTTCGCGAGGCCGTCCGCTTCGCCGACGCCGTCACCACCCTCCAGGAGCAGGGCGTCACCACGTTCCTGGAGCTGGGCCCCGACGCCGTTCTGACGGTGATGGGCGCGGACAGCGTCACGGATGCGGCCGGTACCGCGCTGATCGCTTCGCTGCGGCGGGACGAGGACGAGGCCGAAACTTTCGTGTCGTCCGTCACCGCGCTGCACACGCGGGGCGTCGAGGTCGACTGGCAGGCCTTCTTCGGCATCGGCGCCACCATCCCGCCGCTGGATCTGCCCACCTACGCCTTCCAGCACCAGCACTACTGGCCGGAGCGGGCGGCCGTCACCGCGGGCGACGTCCGGGCGGCCGGGCTGGCCGACGCGGAACACCCCCTGCTGGGCGCGGCCATCGCCCTTCCCGACTCCGACGGGGTGCTCTTCACCGGCCGGCTGTCGCTGTCGTCGCACCCGTGGCTGGCGGAGCACGCGGTGTCCGGCACGGTTGTCGTGCCCGGCGCGGCGCTCGTCGAGATCGCCGTGCGGGCGGGAGACGAGGCCGGATGCGGCGCGCTGGAGGAGCTGATGCTCCAGGCGCCCGTGGTACTCGACGGACAGGGCGCCGTACAGCTGCGGGTCCAGGTCGGCGAGGCCGACGGGCGTGGCCGGCGGACGTTGAGCGTGTTCTCGCGCGGCGAGGACACGGCGGACGACCGGGAGTGGGTGCGGAACGCCGAAGGTGTTCTGAGCGCCGACGTTCCGGACGCCGGGTTCGACCTGGCGCAGTGGCCGCCGACCGGGAGCGAGCCGGTCGCCGTGGAGAGCCTCTACGCCGATCTGGCCGGCCTGGGCCTGGAGTACGGACCGCTCTTCCAGGGTCTGCACGCCGCCTGGCGGCGCGGCGAGGAGGTCTTCACCGAGGTCGTCCTGCCCGAGGGGGCCGAGGCCGACGCCTTCGCCCTCCACCCCGCCCTGCTGGACGCCGCCCTGCACGGCATCGCCCTGCGGGAGACGGACAACGGCGCGGCCGAGCTGCCGTTCGCCTGGTCCGACGTCGCTGTGTACGCGACCGGCGCGACCGCGCTGCGGGTGCGCATCACCCCCGCGGATTCGGGCTATGCGCTGCAGCTCGCGGACGACCAGGGCGTACCGGTGGCGACGGTCGGCGCACTCGTGCTGCGGCCGATCGCGGCCGACGACTTCGCCACCCCTGAGCGGCTCGCCCACGACTCGCTCTTCCACCTCGACTGGACCGCGCTCCCCGCGCCGGCAGCTTCGGCCGACGGAACGGGCGACGCGACGGTGTACCGGTGCCCGGCCGGGGCGACGGCGAACGAGACGCTCGACGCCGTACTCACCTTCACACAGGACTGGTTGGCTGCCGATGACGACCGTCGGTTGGTGGTGGTGACGCGGGGTGCGGTGGCTGTGTTGCCGGGTGAGGATGTGACGGATCTGGGTCAGTCGGCGGTGTGGGGTCTCATACGCTCCGCGCAGTCCGAACATCCCGGCCGTATCGTCCTTCTGGACACCGACTCCGACACTGGGGAGATCCCGG
>NZ_JBWKIQ010000021.1:0-118028 GCF_056432645.1 Streptomyces sp. NPDC045021 | reverse complement strand
TGGCACGCTGTTGAGTTCTCAAGGAACGGACGCTTCCTTTGGTGCCGTCACCGGCGCCCTCCGGGCTTCCCTTCGTGTTTCCGACTCTATCAGACGCTTTCGTGTCCGATTCCCAGTCAGCGGGAGTACCTCAGATCCTGCATTGTGTTGCTTCAGCGTTTCTGCCTTTCGGCTTTCCCGCTGCACCCGACTTTAGCAGAAGCTTTCCGCCGGATTTCCCGCTCCCGTTTCGAGGACATGCGGAAACCCAGTCTGAGAATTCACTCGGATTGGATTTGCGATGTCTTCGTCGCGAGGAACGAAGAAGCAAGGAGACTCTATCGAGCCGCCTCGAACATGTCTAGTTCGTGACAACCGTTCGAGTCTACCTACCCTGAGCACCCGTGTCAACGGGTACCTGGGGCGAAGAGGAGACTAACAGGTCAGGGACGCCGAGTGCACATCCGGGTGACCGGGGTGCTCAGGCGGCCGTCGGGAGGGTCGCGCTCCGGTCCGCGGCCTCCAGGTCGCCGGTCTCGCCGCTGAGGGCCGCACGCCGCCCCACCCCGTAGATGTAGGCCAGAAACAGCAGCTCAGCGACGATCCCGATGGTGATGCGGGCCCAGGTCGGAAGGCCGGACGGGGTGACGAAGCCTTCGATGGCTCCCGAGACGAAGAGGACGACGGCCAGACCGATCGCCATACCGATCGCTGCGCGCCCCTCTTCGGCCAGTGCGGTTCTGCGGGAGCGGGGGCCGGGGTCGATCACGGTCCAGCCCAGCCGCAGGCCGGTGCCGGCGGCGATGAACACGGCGGTGAGCTCCAGGAGGCCGTGCGGGAGGATCAGGCCCAGGAAGGTGTCGAGGCGTCCTGCCGAGCCCATGAGGCCGATACCGATGCCGAGGTTGAGCACGTTCTCCCACAGCACCCAGAGCACGGGCAGCCCCAGGAAGACGCCGAAGACCAGGCACATCGCAGCGGCCTGGGCGTTGTTCGTCCAGACCTGGGCGGCGAAGGACGCCGCGGGGTGGCTGGAGTAGTACGTCTCGTACTGGCCGCCGGGCCGGGTCATCGAGCGGAGCGCCTCTGGGGCGCCGATCGCCGACTGCACTTCCGGATGGGAGGCGATCCACCAGCCGACGACCGCGGCGACCGCCGTCGACAGCAGTGCGGTGGGCACCCACCAGTGGCGTGCCCGGTAGACGGCGGCGGGGAAGACGCTGCCGAAGAAGCGGGCGACGTCGCGCCAGCTCGCCGTACGGGCGCCCGCGACCGCGCTGCGGGCCCGGGCGACCAGGGTGGTCAGCCGGCCGATCAGCACCGGGTCCGGGGCGCTGGACTGGACGAGGGACAGATGCGTCGCCGTGCGCTGGTACAGGCTGACGAGTTCATCGGCCTCGTCGCCGGTGAGCCGGCGACGGCGTCCCAGCAGCGCGTCGAGCCGGTCCCACTCGTGCCGGTGGGCGGCGGCGAAGACGTCTAGGTCCATGGGCTGCTGCTCCTGGCGGAAGAGGGCCGGACGGTGCGGGGACGGGGTGGGGCCCGGACTGTGGGAAGCCCAAGCTTGGCAGACCGGGCAGACTGTTCGGGCAAGGGTTCGGACGGCGTGGAGGAGGGGTTCGCGCGTGAGTGGACTGGTGACGGGCGAAGCAGTCGCGCTGGGGATGGACCCGGCCAAGCTGCCGAGCCGAGCGCTCGCGACAACGATCGACCTCGTCGTCTACTGGACGGCCTTCGTCGGGCTCATGTTCATCCTCGCCGCGGCGACCTCGTCCCTCGACGACGCCGCGGTCGCGGCGGTGTCGATCGGCGCGATGCTGCTCTTCCTGGTCGGCATACCGATAGCCGTCGAGACCCTCACCCGAGGACGGTCGCTGGGCAAGTTGGCCTGCGGTCTGCGGGTGGTGCGGGACGACGGCGGGCCGATCCGCTTCCGGCACGCGCTGGTGCGCGGGGCCGTGGGCGTCGTCGAGATCCAGCTGTCGTTGGGCGTCATCGCGTGCATCGCGTCCCTGGTGTCGGTGCGCGGGCGCCGGCTGGGGGACGTCTTCGGCGGGACCCTGGTCGTACGGGAACGCGTTCCCGTGCAGCACTCGCAGCTGATGCCGCCCGCCCCGCCGTGGCTCGCCGGGCAGCTCGCCGGGGTGGACCTCTCGGGTGTGCCGGAAGGGCTGTGGCTCGCCGTACGGCAGTACCTCTCACGGATGCGGCAGCTGGATCCGCAGGTCAGCTGGTCGATGGCGGAGCGGTTGGCGACGGATGTCGCCGCGTGCACGGGGGCGCGGGTGCCGCAGGGGACGCCGCCGGTGGCCTTCCTCGCCGCGGTGGTGGCGGAACGGCAGTCACGCGACGCCCAGCGGATGTTCGGCGCGGGGCAGCCTCCGGCCGGTGCATTCGGTGGCGCGCAGCCGCCCGTCATGCAGCCGGCCGTCATGCCCGCGCCCGTCATGCAGTCGCCCGTCATGCCACCTGTACTGGCTGTCCCGACCGGGCCGGCCATGGCCAAGGATGCGGTCGGCACGCCCGCCGCCCCGGAGCCGCCGCGTACCGGTTTCGCTCCCCCGGCGTAGCCCTCGACACAGCCCTCGACGCAGACCGGGACGGGCGCCGCACCATCGGTGTCAGGCGAACGTCGACGGGGGTGATTCGAGCTCTTCGAGTTCGATGCCCGGGGCGGAGAGGACGACGTCGCCCGCGATGTGGATGTGCCGCTGTTCGCCGGTGTCTAGCTCGGTGACCTGATACTCGTCCACCGGCAGCGGGCCGCTGTCAGTGGCGTGTGTCGTCCTGTTGATCAGGGCCCAGGACTGGTCGAGGGTGCGGGGCGCGAGCACGGGGGGTGCGAAGGCGACGAGGCGTACGCGGGTGGCGGGGGCGCCCGGTTCGAGGCGCAGCAGCCGTGCGGTGGCGATCAGAAAAGCGGGCGAGGCGCCGGTGAAGGCATGGGCGGGGACGTTGCCCTCCTGTGCCTGACTGCCCGTGGGGTCGGTACGGACCCAGGTGACGCCGTCGATGGCCGCGCCGCGGACCTGCCAGCTGGACGCGTTCAGTTCGAGACGGATGGGGCGGCCGAGATCGTCGACGGTGAGGTCGACGGAGCCGGAGTGGTCGCCCGAGGGGGCGGTGAGCTGGGAGACATAGCGCCAGCCGGAGGGGCCGGTGGCGCAGTGGAAGTGTTCGGCGCCCAGGGGGGTGTGGTCATGCGTGTCGTGGAACGAGTAACGGCCTCTGGGCATGGTGGGGACCTCTTACGGCGAAGCCCCCGCCGCGGAGAACGGCGGGGGCGACGCTCGTGACGCTCAGTGGATCAACAGCAGGTGGCTCAGTAGCGGTAGTGGTCCGCCTTGTAGGGGCCCTCGACCGGGACGCCGATGTAGGCGGCCTGCTCCGGGCGGAGCGTGGTCAGCCGGACGCCGAGGGCGTCCAGGTGCAGACGGGCGACCTTCTCGTCCAGGTGCTTGGGGAGCACGTAGACGCCGGTGGGGTACTCGCTCTGCTTGGTGAACAGCTCGATCTGGGCCAGCGTCTGGTCCGCGAAGGAGTTGGACATCACGAACGAGGGGTGACCGGTGGCGTTGCCGAGGTTCAGCAGACGGCCCTCGGACAGCACGATCAGGACCTTGCCGTCGGTGAACTTCCAGGTGTGGACCTGCGGCTTGACCTCGTCCTTGACGATGCCCGGGATCTTGGCCAGGCCGGCCATGTCGATCTCGTTGTCGAAGTGGCCGATGTTGCCGACGATGGCCTGGTGCTTCATCTTGGCCATGTCGGCGGCCATGATGATGTCCTTGTTGCCGGTCGTGGTGATGAAGATGTCGGCGATCTCGACGACGTCATCGAGGGTGGCGACCTGGTAGCCGTCCATCGCCGCCTGCAGTGCGCAGATCGGGTCGATCTCGGTGATCACCACGCGGGCGCCCTGGCCGCGCAGCGACTCCGCACAGCCCTTGCCCACGTCGCCGTAACCGAGAACGACGGCGACCTTGCCACCGATCAGGACGTCGGTGGCACGGTTGATGCCGTCGATCAGCGAGTGGCGGCAGCCGTACTTGTTGTCGAACTTCGACTTGGTGACCGCGTCATTGACGTTGATGGCCGGGAAGAGCAGCGAGCCCTCCTGCATCATCTCGTACAGACGGTGAACACCGGTGGTGGTCTCCTCCGTGACGCCGCGGATCTCCGACGACAGCTGCGTCCACTTCTGGGGGCTCTCGGAGAGGGTGCGGTTCAGCACGCGCAGGATGTAGCCGTACTCCTCGCTGTCCGCGGTGGACGGGTCCGGAGCCGCGCCGGCCTTCTCGAACTCAACGCCCTTGTGGACCAGGAGCGTGGCGTCGCCGCCGTCGTCCAGGATCATGTTCGGGCCACCGGTGGGGGTGTTCGGCCAGGTCAGCGCCTGCTCCGTGCACCACCAGTACTCCTCCAGGCTCTCGCCCTTCCAGGCGAAGACCGGCACACCCTGCGGGTTCTCAGGAGTGCCGTTCGGGCCGACCGCGATGGCGGCGGCCGCGTGGTCCTGGGTCGAGAAGATGTTGCAGGACGCCCAGCGGACCTCGGCGCCCAGGGCGACCAGGGTCTCGATGAGAACGGCGGTCTGGATCGTCATGTGCAGCGAGCCGGTGATGCGGGCGCCGGCCAGCGGCTGCGCCTCGGCGTACTCGGCACGGATCGACATCAGGCCGGGCATCTCGTGCTCGGCCAGCGTGATCTCCTTGCGGCCGTAAGCGGCCTGGGAGATGTCGGCGACCTTGAAGTCAGTGGCGATGGTGGTCATACGGGCTGCTCCTCGCTGAATGCGTCGAGGTGGACGGGGAATTGACGCAGCCGCAGGCCGACGAGACAGCGCCCTTGAGCGGACACACCCGTCCCCTTGCAGCAGCGCATTCCGTCGGAGGCCCTCTCTCCCTCGGACGGCAACCACTTCCGCGGTGCCGCCCGACCGCCATCAGCAGCGACGTCTGGCTACAGACGAACCT
Source organism: Streptomyces sp. NPDC045021 (assembly GCF_056432645.1). Classification (NCBI taxonomy): domain Bacteria; kingdom Bacillati; phylum Actinomycetota; class Actinomycetes; order Kitasatosporales; family Streptomycetaceae; genus Streptomyces; species Streptomyces sp. NPDC045021. The sequence continues at coordinate 113,073 of NZ_JBWKIQ010000021.1, read as the reverse complement.
ACACCGGACGGCCCCGCGATCCCCACCCCGCACCGGTTTCGGCCAGTGGTCCGGGGCGGGAAGAACAGGCCAACAGGAGGGTGCATAAGGGACCAATGCCACTTCTGCCGGGCCTCCTGAATGTTGCAGGATTCGATCGTGGCAGGAACACTCTTGCGGACTCGCGCCCGTTTGCGCCCATACGGCTGAAGGAGACGATCACGTGACCAGTCCGGCCGACCCCCGCGATGGAGCGGGGACCACGACGCAGCGGCTGAAGCTGCTCGCGGTGACCGCATGCCCCACGGGCATCGCGCACACCTACATGGCCGCGGAGAAGCTGGCCCAGGCCGCCGAGGCGCTCGGCATCGACATGAAAGTGGAGACGCAAGGGTCCATCGGCACTGAGAACGCATTGTCTGACAACGATGTCATAGCTGCCGACGGGATCATCGTCGCTGCCGACAAGGACGTCGATCTGAGCCGGTTCGCCGGCAAGAGGGTGCTCTCCGTCGGGGTCGCCGAGGGCATCAGCCACCCGGAGCGGCTGATCGAGCAGGTACGCAGCGCCCCGGTGCACGGCGGCGGAGGCGGCGGAGGCGACAGCGTCGAATCACGCGCCAGCGGCGGAAGCGGCGGCGGGGGCAAGCAGCGCAGCGTCGGCTACAAGGCGCTGATGAACGGCGTCTCGTACATGATTCCGTTCGTGGTGGTCGGCGGGCTGCTGATCGCCGTCTCGCTGGCGCTCGGTGGGCACACCAACCCCGAGGGCGGCCTGGTCATCCCGGACGGGACGTTCTGGAAGCACATCAACGACATTGGCGTTGCCGGATTCGGATTGATGATTCCGATCCTGTCCGGGTACATCGCCTACGCGATCGGGGACCGGCCGGCCCTCGTGCCCGGGATGATCGGCGGATGGATAGCCGCCCACGGTGAGCTCTACGACTCCAAGGCGGGCGCCGGCTTCATCGGGGCGATCGCCACCGGATTCCTGGCCGGCTATCTGGTGCTGTGGATCAAGAAGGTCCAGGTCCCGAAGTTCGTCCAGCCCATCATGCCGATCATCGTGATCCCCATCGTCGCGACGACCTCGCTGGGACTGTTCTTCATCTACGTCATCGGGAAACCGATCTCGTGGGTCTTCGAGCACCTCACCAACTTCCTCAGCGGGATGACCGGTTCGAGCGCCATTCTGCTCGGCGCCATCCTCGGGCTGATGATCGCGTTCGACATGGGCGGTCCCGTCAACAAGACCGCGTTCCTCTTCGGCGCCGGCCTGATCGGTTCGGGCAACCTGACCGTCATGGGCATGTGCGCGGCCGCCATCCCCGTCATGCCGCTGGGCCAGGGCCTGGCCACGGTGCTGCGCCGCAAGCTCTACTCCGAGCAGGAGCGGGAGACCGGGATGGCCGCCCTGTTCATGGGCTGCTTCGGTATCTCGGAAGGCGCGATCCCGTTCGCCGCGGCACGGCCCGCGCAGGTCATCCCGGCGAACATGCTCGGTGGCGCGGTGGCCGGTGCCGTCGCGGGCATGGCGTCGGTGAAGGACTCGGTGCCGCACGGCGGCCCCATCGTCGCTGTCCTCGGAGCGATCGGCGGCGTGCCGATGTTCTTCCTGGCCGTCGCGATCGGCACTGTGGTCACGGCGTTCACCACCAACGCGCTGATCGACATCAAGGAGCGGCGGGCCGACGGCGCACCGACGTCCCTGGTGCCGCAGCCGGTGCTCGAACCGGTGCTTGCCGGTGTCGGTGCCGTCGGTGCCGTCGGTGCCGTCGGTACGTCGACCGTCATCGCCCAGGCACCCGCACGTACGGCCCCCGCACCCGCGGTCCCAGCGGTGCTGTCCGGCTATCTCACCGAGCAGACCGTCAAGGAGCAGCTCGACGCCTCCGACAAGGAGTCCGCGATCCGCGAGATGGCGGAGCTGCTGGCGACCACCGGGAAGGTCGCGGATGTCGACGCCCTGGTGGCCGTGGCGCTGGCGCGTGAGGCGCAGGGCACCACGGGTCTCGGCGAGGAGATCGCCATCCCGCACGCCAAGACGGACGCGGTGACGTCTCCGTTGGTGGGCTTCGCGCGGTCGGCCGACGGCATCGACTGGGGTTCGCTGGACGGTACGAAGGCCAAGCTCGTCTTCATGATCTCCGTGCCGGAGGCGGCGGCCGGTGACGAGCATCTGCGGATCCTCGCGCAGCTGTCGCGCAAGCTGATGGACACCGGCTTCCGGGACCGGCTGCAGAAGGCCCAGGACCGGGACGGCATCCTCCAGGTGCTGGCCGAGATCGAGTAGACCTGACAGCGGCACCGTCATCACAAGGGAAGGGCCCCGCACCGATCGGTGCGGGGCCCTTCCCTTCGTTCTCCGCGACCTCAGTTGGGGTGCGGGTCGCCGCCCGGAGTCTGGGTCGGGTCGGGGCCGGCCGCCGCGGCGGCCTCACTGTAGATGTCCGGTTCGAGGTAGATGACCCGGGCGATCGGCACGGCCTCGCGGATACGGACCTCGGCGGCGTCGATCGCGCGGGCGACCTCGGCGGCGGTGTCGTCGTGCTGGACGGCGATCTTCGCGGCGACCAGCAACTCCTCGGGGCCGAGGTGGAGGGTGCGCATGTGGATGACACCGGTGACGGTGTCCCCGTCGACGATGGCCTCGCGGATCATGGCGACCGATTCGGCGCCGGCGCCCTCACCGAGGAGCAGCGACTTGGTCTCGGCGGCGAGCACGAGGGCGATCACGATGAGCAGGATGCCGATGCAGAGGGTGCCGATGCCGTCCCAGACGCCGTCGCCGGTGGCCAGCGCGATGCAGACACCGCAGAGGGCGAGGACGAGGCCGACGAGCGCGCCGAAGTCCTCCAGCAGGACGACGGGCAGTTCGGGGGCCTTGGCGCGGCGGATGAAGTCGGTCCAGGAGAGCTTGCCGCGGGTCTGGTTGGACTCCACGATCGCGGTGCGGAAGGAGAACCCCTCCGCGATGATCGCGAAGACCAGAACGCCGATCGGCCAGTACCAGTGCTCGATCGCGTGCGGGTGCTTGATCTTCTCGTAGCCCTCGTAGAGCGCGAACATGCCACCGACGCTGAACAGCACGATCGACACCAGGAAGGCGTAGATGTAGCGCTCGCGGCCGTAGCCGAACGGGTGCTCGTCGCTCGCCTCGCGCTTGGCCTTCTTGCCTCCGACGAGGAGCAGCGCCTGGTTGCCCGAGTCGGCGAGGGAGTGCACGCCTTCGGCGAGCATGGACGACGATCCGCTGAACGCGAATGCCACGAACTTCGCCACGGCGATGGCGAGGTTGGCGCTCAATGCGGCGACGATCGCCTTGGTTCCGCCTGACGCGCTCATAGGTGTTGGTTCGTCCCTTCGGTCCTTCGGCCCGGCCCCCGGCCACTGGCCGGTCATTCTTGCAGGCCGTCCCGCGGACGGCGCGTCAGGCCACCACTGTGGCGCGGAAGACGGTCCCGCCGGTGGTGCTCCCGGTGGTGCTTCCGGTGGTGCTGCCGGTCCCGCCCGCGCACGTCAGCTCCACACGTTCGCCCGCCGGGACGAAGGCGGACTCGCCGCGGACCAGTGTCAGCTCGCCGTTCGGGGAGCGCAGCCGCACCGCGCCGTCGGTGCAGAGCAGGATCTGCGGGGTGCGGGCGTCGGGGGTGCGGGCCTCGCCGCCGGGGGCGAGTACGTAGCGCGAGAGCCGGAACTCGTCGATGGGTGTCTCGTAGACCTCCTCGCCGTTCGGCGAGACCTCGGGGCGCATGACGCCCGGGTCGGTGGCCTCGAAGCGGACCACGCGGAGCAGCTCCGGCACGTCCACGTGCTTGGGGGTGAGGCCGCAGCGCAGCACGTTGTCGGAGTTGGCCATGATCTCGACGCCGAGGCCGTCGAGGTAGGCGTGCGGGACGCCGGCGCCGAGGTAGAGGGCTTCGCCGGGCTGCAGCGTCACATGGTTGAGGAGCAGGGCCGCGATGACGCCCGGGTCTCCGGGGAAGCTGTGGGCCGTGGTGGCGCAGGCGGCGAAGTCGGCCGCGTGCGGGCCGTCCTGTGCGGCGAGCCGGGTGGCGGCCTGGGCGGCGGCGTCGACCGTTTCGGCCATCGCCTCGCGGTCGGCGGTCAGTACGGCGGCGAGGACCTCGCGCAGCGCGTCGGTCTCGGGCCGGGCGCGCAGGATGTCCGCGTACGGCTTGAGCGAGTCCACGCCGAGGGCTTCGAGCAGCTCGGCTGCCTCGGCGGGGTGGCGGAAACCGCAGAGCCCGTCGAAGGGAGTGAGCGCGACGATGGCCTCGGGCTTGTGGTTGGCGTCCTTGTAGTTGCGGTGCGGGGCGTCGACGGGGATCCCGCGCGCCTCCTCGTCCGCGAAGCCCGCCCGCGCCTGGGCCAGGTCGGGGTGGACCTGGAGCGACAGGGGCGCACCGGCTGCGAGGATCTTGAACAGGAAGGGCAGCCGGGGGCCGAAGCGCGACAACGCCGGCTCGCCGAGTTCCGCGAGCGGATCGGCGTCGATCGCCTCGTTGAGCGGGACCGGTCCCGCGCCCCGGTCGATCCGCGAGGGCGCGCCCGGGTGGGCCCCCATCCACAGTTCGGCCTGCGGCTCACCGGTGGGGGCGGTGCCGAGCAGCTCGGGGATGGCTGTCGTGGAGCCCCAGGCATAAGGGCGCACGGTGTTGGTCAGACGGTCCATGGCGTCATGATCTCTCGGCAGAGGCGACGGCGAGGTAAACCGCGGCGAAATCTGTGAGGGCGAGCAGCTCGGCGGCGGTCTCCAGCGCGCCGCCCTCGGCCGCGGCGATGTCGCTGAGCGGGGTGTCGTGGGCGTAGGCCAGCTCGCGGGCGGCGGGCGCCGACACGGCCTGGTGTCCGGTGTCCTCCCGCAGCAGGACGACGCGCAGCCGCAGCGTGCCGTGGTCCTCGACGCGGTCGCGGAAGAAGTCGTCCGGGTCGGCCGCGGGCGAGAGGGCCCCGGCGAGCAGGGCGCCGTGGGCCGCCAGCGCCTCGGGCAGTTCCGCGGCGAGCGCGGGGCGGCCGGCCCTGGCAGCGAGGACGGTCGCGAAGCGGCGGGCGGCCGTGGCGGCGGCCGGGCCCGTGCTCCAGAGCAGCGGCAGGGCGTCGGCCAGTTCCACGGCGAGCGTCTTGGCGGGGTTGTTGTACGTCGCGATGGCCGGTCCGCAGCGTGCGGCGACCTCGTCGAGCCGGTCGGCCACGGCCTGCACCGCGGTCGGCGGGGCGCTGAAGAGCCCGATGCGGTCGGCGAGCGTCAGCAGCGGGGTGAGGAGTGCCCACAGCGCGCTGGGGTCCTCGGCGGGGGCGCCGGACGGTCCCGTGGGGAGCGGGGACGCGGGCCCGGCGAAGGGGATCGTCATGCCGTGCGCCTGTTCCAGCGCCTCGGCGAGGGGCGAGGTGGCGGGTGCCACGGCGGCGACGGTGCAGCCACGCCGGTAGGCCTGCTCGACGAGGCCGACGAGGCCGGCCTCCCGGCCGCTTGTGGTGGTGAGCAGCACCAGGTCGAGCGGGCCGGTCCAGCCCGGGAGGGTCCACCGCAGTTCGTACGGGGTCGGTCCGGCCGGCCGGAGCGGTATGACGGGGCAGCTGCCGGCGCCGAGCGCGTCGAGCACATCGGCGACGGCGGCGGCTTCCGGCCCGGAGCCGGCGACCAGCACGGCGCGCGGCCGGCCGTCCGGGCGCAGGTCCTGGACGCCCGCCTCCGCCGTGAGCCGCGCGGCGGTCCGCACTCGGGCGCCGGCGGCCGCGGCACCGAGCAGCAGCCCGCCGGTGTCGGCGCGGGCGAGGGCGTCGGGGTCGTCAAGCAGCGACTCGTCGAGCATCGGGACCTCCCGGTCCTGGTCCGTCACCCCGGGCGCGGACGGCCCGGGAGGTCACGGGTCCCCGTACCGGGGCCCGGTCGGGCCGTGTCAGGCCGGGCGGCGGGCCTCGTCGACGAGCAGGACGGGAATCTCGTCGCGTACCGGGTAGGCGAGGCCGCAGCTGTCGGAGGTGCACACGAGCTCGTTCGCTTCGGTGTCCTCCCGGAGCGGGGCGTGGCACGCCGGGCAGGCGAGGATCTCCAGGAGGCTGGCTTCGACGAGCGACATGGTGGCAAGTCCTTCGGACGGCGTTGTTCGGACGGCGGTATTTCGGACGGCTGTGATTCGGACGGTGATGTGACCGCGATGTGACGGTGACGTACGGACTGCTGTGCACGGGCTGCGGTATCCCGCGTGATCAGCCTAACGCCGGGGTGGGGCCGAGTCTCCGGGGTGCGGCCGAGTGGCCGGGGTGGAGCCGACTGGCCGGGGTGCGGCCGAGTGGCCGCGGTCGAGTCTCGGGTGCGGCCGGGTCAGGCGCGGATGATGGCGAGGGCTTCGTCTCGGACGCGGGCGACGGTGGCCGCGTCGCGGGCCTCGACGTTGAGGCGGAGCAGCGGCTCGGTGTTGGAGGCGCGGAGGTTGAACCACCAGTCGGCCGTGGTGATCGTGAGGCCGTCGAGCTCGTCGAGGGTGACGTCCGGCCGGCTCTCGTACGCGCCGCGGACCGCGGCCACCCGGCCCGCCTGGTCGGCGACGGTGCTGTTGATCTCGCCGGAGGCGGCGTAGCGGTCGTACTCGGCGACCAGCTCGGAGAGCGTCCCGTCCTGGGCGCCGAGCGCAGCCAGCACGTGCAGCGCGGCGAGCATGCCGGTGTCGGCGTTCCAGAACTCGCGGAAGTAGTAGTGCGCGGAGTGCTCGCCGCCGAAGACGGCCCCGGTGCGTGCCATCTCCTGCTTGATGAAGGAGTGCCCGACGCGGGTGCGGACCGCCTTGCCGCCGTGCTCCTTGACGACCTCGGGCACCGACCAGGAGGTGATCAGGTTGTGGATGATCGTGCCGCCGGGGTGCTTGGCCAGCTCGCGGGCGGCGACCAGGGCGGTGATCGCCGAGGGCGACACCGGCTCGCCGCGCTCGTCGACCGCGAAGCAGCGGTCGGCGTCGCCGTCGAAGGCCAGACCCAGATCGGCGCCGGTCTCCAGGACCTTGGCCTGCAGGTCGACCAGGTTCTTCGGGTCGAGCGGGTTGGCCTCGTGGTTGGGGAACGTCCCGTCCAGCTCGAAGTAGAGCGGCACCAGCTCCAGCGGCAGCCCGGCGAAGACGGTGGGAACGGTGTGACCGCCCATCCCGTTGCCCGCGTCGACCACGACCTTCAGACGGCGGATCGCGCCCAGATCGACCAGGCCCCGCAGATAGCCGGCGTAGTCGGCCAGCACGTCCCGCTGGGTGATCACCCCGGCGGTGGCGACGGGCTCCGGCGCGCCCTTCTCGCTCCACTGCTCGGCCAGCGCCCGGATGTCGGCCAGGCCGGTGTCCTGGCCCACGGGGGCCGCGCCCCTGCGGCACATCTTGATGCCGTTGTACTGCGCGGGGTTGTGGCTCGCGGTGAACATCGCGCCGGGCAGGTCCAGTTGGCCGCTGGCGAAGTACAGCTCGTCCGTCGAGCAGAGCCCGATCTCGGTGACGGAGGCGCCGCGGGCGGCCGCACCGCGCGCGAAGGCGCGGGACAGTCCGGGCGAGGAGGGGCGCATGTCATGGCCGACGACGATCGCCTCGGCCGCGGTCACTGTCACGAACGCGGCGCCGAAGAGCTCGGCGAGCGGTTCGTCCCACTGGTCCGGGACCACGCCGCGAATGTCGTAGGCCTTGACGATCTGCGACAAGTCGGACACAGCACACCCCTGTTGAACAGCGCCGGACGACGGCGCGCGGAAAACTCCCGCTCAACCTACCCCGGCGGGGTGATCGGTCCGGTCAGGACTCCGGCGAGCGCAGCACCCTCAGGTGGCCCCGGCGGGCAACCTCTCTGGGGTCCGCCTCCCGGCCACGGGAGGCGTTCGCGGGGCGCTCCGGCGGGCGGGCGGCCTCGCGCACGGCGTTGGCGAGCGCTTCGAGGTCGTCACCGCTGGGGAGGACGGGGCCGCTGTCGACGGCGAGCCGGACCACATCCCAGCCGCGCGGGGCGGTGAGGCGCTCGGAGTGCTCGTGGCAGAGGTCGTAGCAGTGCGGCTCGGCGTAGGTCGCGAGCGGGCCGAGTACGGCGGTCGAGTCCGCATAGACGTACGTCAGCGTCGCCACGGCGGGTCGGCCGCAAGCGGTCCGCGAACAGCGACGTACAGGGCTCACGACGTTGGACGCTACCGCACTCTTGAGCGGGCCGCGACGACTCTCCGCGACCTCACCCTGTCGTGTCGTCCCGGTTCGCCGGGAACGCCTGATAACCGCGATCGTGGGCTGACCTGCGGGGAGGCGCGGGCGGAACGGTTTCTTCTCGGTGATCCGGCCCGTCCGCCGACGATCATGAGGGTGAACCGGCGGGGATTCCCGGACCGGCCGCCCAGCCGGTGGACACTTTCGGACCACGTGTCATGCGGCGTCCCGCAACTGTCGTGGCGGATGGCGCGCCACCCTGCGTCCGCGGTGTACCGCGGCCCTGGGAGGACTAGGCTCAAAGGCGATGGACAGCCCCGTACCTCCCTCTCCAGACCCCCGTCCGCGTCGCCGCGACCGCCATGGCCGCGGGATGCGCGGACCCATCGCGCCCCCGCAGGTGCCGCTCGCGCTCACGCGCGCGGACGCCTTCGACGATCTCGTACGGGACGCCGCCGACCGCCTGGAAAGGCGCTGGCCGCAGCTGGCCGACGTCGAGTTCGCCGTGCAGGAGGTGCCGCTCGTCTCCGACGCGGGGAAACCGGCGACGCCGGACGACTCCGCCGACGGCAGCGTGCCGCTGGGCCGGCTGATCAGCGGCCGCAAGGACGCACCCAACCGCATCGTGGTCTACCGGCGCCCGGTGGAGATCCGGGCCAAGAGCCACGACGAGCGGGCGATGCTCGTGCACGAGGTCGTCGTCGAGCAGGTGGCCGAGCTGCTGGGGCTCTCCCCGGAGAACGTGGACCCCAAGTACGGGCAGGAGTAGGCCCGGCCGGGCCTACTCCCGGTCGTCAGTCGTCAGTCGTCAGTCGTCGAGGATCGTCAGGTCCGGCTGGACCTTCGGGACCACGACGGTGCCCCGGTCGTCCGGCATCGGCTGAATGGTGAACATGGGGATGCCGTTGAGGGGCAGCGACAGCATGCGCGAGGCGTAGACCGGGCCGCCGGAGACCGGCTCGACGGTCACCGCGAAGGCGCCCTTGCCCGACGAGGGCGCGGGCGGCTCGATCGCCAGCGTGGTCCCGGCCTTGATGGTGACGTTCTTGCTGACCGGCGCTCCGCCGTCGGTGGCCGCCGAGGTGGTGACCTTCACGATCGCCTCCTTGCCCGGTGCGACCAGGGACAGCGTCGACGCCTTGATCCGGTTGTCGGCGACGGTGGCCCGCTCGTCGATCTTCGCGGTGGCAGGCAGGAAGGCCATCTCCTGCTTGGCGCCGGTGCCCCGGGTGATCCGCAGAGCGGCGACGATCGGCACGGGCGTATGGGCGTCGCTCGCGGCCAGCAGCAGGGATCCGGCTTCGCCCTTGGTGACGTCCCCGAGGTCGATCGTGCTCGTCATGCCGCTCTTGACGTGCAGCGTCTCGTGTCCGGCCGGGGTGATGGAGCCGGTCGGCGAGGCGAGCCGCACCGTCAGGTCCGCGTCGTCCTGGCCGGGGGCGTACGCGACGAGTTGGACGGATGTCGCGTCGGTGGGGATGCCGGGGAAGACCAGGCTGGTGGCCGGATCTTCCGCGGCTGGCAGCCAGTCCGCGCCGAGCTTGCTGTCCGCGGCCTGGACGACCGCGCCGACCCGGCCGCTGCGGACGGTGACATGCACGGTCAGGTCCGGGACCTTCTCCGTGACGAGGGTGGAGAGCAGGATCGACGTGCTGCCCTGCGACGGGACGGAGACGCCGTCGCCGGTCGTGGCCTTCAGCACGCCGTCCTTGCCGAACAGTTCGATGTCGACGACGGCGTCCATGTCGTCGGGGTTCACCAGGTGCAGGAAGTCCTGGCGGTCGGCGGCGGTGCTCGCGGCCGGGAACCAGAACTCGCTGTCCGGGGCGACGCAGGACGTGCCCAGTACGGCACGGCCGGGGCCCACACCGATCACGGTGGTCTGCTGGACGCTCCAGCCGGGCGCCAGGCCGCCCTCGGCGGTGCCGATCAGCGCGGGGCTGTCGGCCTTGTCCACCTTGGCGGTGACGGGCGCACCCGGCTGGGTGAGCGGGGCGAGCGGCTTGGCCTTGGTGCTCGCGGCTCCGGTCGCGGGCACCAGCTGGGCGGTGCCCTGCTTGCCCGGCTGCGCGCCCTTGGGCGTGAACGAGGTGTACGTGGTGGACGCCAACTCGGAGGACGAGGGCGCCGGGCAGAGGAGCGCCGACCGCTGCACGGGCTGCCGGGCGGCGGAGCCGACGGGCGCCGCGGCCGGGTCGCCGGCGCCGGTGAGCACGGCCGCGCCGGTGAGCGCGGCGAGTGCTGCGGTCGCTCCCGCCAGGGAGAGGATGCTGCGGTTCACTGACTTTCACCTCGCGGTGTTGCCCGGGGCCGGCCGGTCGGCCTGGTCACGGCCGGCGTGACGTGCGTGACGTGGCTGATGTGGGGGACCCGGCGGGACGGGTTCTCGGTGCCGCCAGGTCCTGGTGCTCAGGGTTGGCGGTTGCCCCCGTCGCGGTGCTGGTCGCCGTCGGTGTAGTACCCGTTGCCGTCGTCGTCCTGCCGGTACGGGTCGTAGGCCGGCTGCGGCTGCCCGCCGTAGGTGTAGGGGTCGGCGTATCCGCCGTTGTTCTGGTCGTAGCCGCCGTTCTGGTTCTGCTGGTCGTAGCCGCTGTTCTGCTCGTCGTAGCCGCTGTTCTGCTGGTCGTAGCCGCTGTTCTGGTCGTAGCCGGCAGGGTCCGCGGGGGCGGCGTACTGGTACCCGTCCCACTGCTGACCGTACGGATCCTGTTGCGGGACGGCGGCGTACGGGTCGCCTCCCGGGTCGACCGGTGCGGCTGCCGCGTACGGGTCGTACTGGTCCGGGATCGCCGCGGCCGGGGATTCGGCCCGGCTCGGCGCGTCGGGCTCGGTTCCGTCGTCGGGGCCCACCTCGGCGGCGGCCTCGGCGGCCTCGGCGTCCGCGGCGGCCTGCAGGCGGCGGGCGCGCCGGCCCTCGCCGGACGCCTGCCCCGGGATCCCGGAGGCGGCCATGTCCGCGGCGACGGCGTCCTGCTCGGGCAGGTCGTCGTCGATCTGGCGGCGGCGGCCCGGCAAAGCCAGGACGACCACGACGAGCGCCAGGAAGCCCTGGATCCACAGCCAGCCGGTGTGGGTGACCGGGTCCTGGTAGGAGACGTCGAGCCGGCCGCCGTCCGTGGGCAGGACGAAGCCCTGCGCCCACTCGTCGACCTCGGTGGCCTTGAGCGGCCGGCCGTCGAGGGTGGCCTGCCAGCCCGGGGAGGCCGCGTCCGCGAGGCGCAGGACGCGTCCCTCGCCGCCGGCCGGGATCTTGGCGTGTGCCTCGACGCGCCATGCCGGGACGGGCACCGGCGGTGCGTCCTTGCTGACGATGGCGATCCGGGAGACGGGGGTGTCGACGCGCCACAGGGCGCTGCCGTCGGCCTGGCTGACGCGGGTCAGGCCCGGGGTGCTGTCGAGCACCCTGCCCATCTCGCGGGGGGCGCCGGGCTGGACGAGGACGTAGCGGACGGCGTAGCCGGTGAGGCGGGTCGCCTGGTCGGCGCCGGAGCCTGCCACGAGGTTGGCGACCGTGTCGTCCAGACGGCTGTCGCGGCCCGCCTCGGCGGCGAGCTCCGCGTCGCCCAGACGCGCGCCGGCGCCACGGACCAGGACGTACGAGACGCCGGTCGGCTTGCCGTCGAGCACCAAGGTGCGGGCCTGGTCGCTGCTGGTGCTCTCCTCCGCGACGAACGCGGGGACCTGCACCGGGTCATGCCGCTTGAGCGGCCCGTTGGCGCCGTCCTGTACCCAGGTGAAGGCGGCCAGCAGCGGAGCCGCGGCCGCGGCCAGGGCGATCAGCGCGGCGACGGGCTGCCGCCAGCCGAAGCCCATGGCGGCGATGCGGTCCTTGGCGCCCTCGGCGCCGATCGCCGCGGCCGACAGCAGCGCGAGCCCGTAGACGAGGGTGGCGGGACCCGCCCACGCCTCGCCGTTCTCCAGGATGGCGAAGAGCAGTCCGGCCAGCGCGACCGCCCAGGCGGTGAGGACCGCCAGCCGGCGCTCGGACCGCATCAGGGCGGCGAGCGCGGCGAGGACGAGGCCGATGAGCAGCAGGCCGCCGGAGCCGTTCGGTCCGCCAGGGCTGATCATCAGCAGGTCGACGCCAGTGGCGGCCTTGGTGCCGTACGGCATGCCGGCCTCGTGCAGGAAGCGCCCGGGATGCGTGAGCAGAGACAGCGACCAGGGCGCGAGAAGCACGACCGGGGTGACGATCAGGGCCGCGAAGCGCAGCAGGTGCGGGACGAGCAGCCGCTGCTGGCCGCGCACCACGCGCAGCACGAGCACGCCCGCGCAGAGCACCAGGGCGATCAGCCAGACCAGCGGGGTGAAGGCGGTCGTGAACGTCAGCATCAGGGCGAGCGCCCAGGTGGCGCGCCAGCTGGGCCGCGCGCCGCGCTCGATGGCGCCGTCCGTCAGCTGCAGTCCCGCGGTGGCGATCGCGGTGCGGGCCATGAGGGGCAGCAGGATGGTGAGGACCGCGGTGCCGAGCCGGCCGCCGGCCAGCGCGCCGGTGGCGGCGGGCAGGAACGCGTACGCGACGCTGGCCCAGGCGCGCAGCAGGCGGGACTCGACGAGGGGCCTGGACGCGAAGTACGCGGTGACGCCGGCCAGCGGGACGGAGGCGACCAGCAGCACCGTCAGGGTGAGCCCGGTGCTGCCAAACAGGATGGTCGAGAAGAGCGCCAGGACCGCGAGATAAGGCGGGGCGGGCTGGGTGCCACCGGTGCCCAGGGCATGCCAGGCGCCGCTGTACGAGGCCCAGAGGTCGGAGGCGCCAGGGGCGGCGGGCAGCAGCGCGCCGCCGGTCAGCGCGCCGGAGCCGAGCAGCGACCGGCAGGCGGCCAGCGAGACGACCAGCAGCACGGCGAAGAGCATCGGTCCCGGCTTGCGGGCGATGCGCTTGAGCCGGGCGAACTGCTCGACCTCGATGAACTCGCCGTCCTCGTCGCCGGGTCCCGACTCGATGCCGCCGCCGTGCCGGCCGGCGGCCGCGGCGGCGGCCTCGGAGCGTCCGGAGAAGTTGCTGACGACCTGGTCGACGGTGGCCCGGACGGTCGCGCCCGGCGGCGGGAAGAGCGGCCGCAGTTCGGACGGCGGGACGGCGCCCTGGCCGCGGCGGCGCCGCGCGCCGAACAGCCGGCCGGGGCGCAGCAGCACGCGCAGCAGCCCGAGGATCTCGTCGACGGCCTGCACCGGCACCTTGCCCACGAGGTAGGCGAGGGTGCGCAGCAGGGTGCCGAGGATGATCCGCAGCATCACGTAGGGCAGCAGCGGGCCGCGGGTGTTGGCCAGCAGCGTGTAGACGGCACCGGCCTTGTCGACCCGGTGGGGGTTGACGGCCGAGCGGCCGGCGCAGTCCACGGGGCGACGTTCGCGGGAGGCGGCCTCGGCATGGCGCATCACGGCGTCCGGGGCGACCAGGACGGTGTGGCCGGCGGCCTGGGCGCGCCAGCAGAAGTCGACGTCGTCGCGCATGAGCGGCACATGGCGGTCGAAGCCGCCGAGCTCGTCCCACACGTCCCGGCGGACCAGCATGCCGGCGCTGGACACCGACAGGACCTGGCGGATCTGGTCGTGCTGTCCCTGGTCCTGCTCGCGGCGTTCCAGTCCGGTCCAGCGGCGGCCGCTGCGGGCGATGCTGACCCCGACCTCCAGCAGCTGGCGGCCGTCGTACCAGCTGAGCAGCTTGGGGCCGACGATCGCCGCGGAGGGCGAGGAGTCGGCGGTGCGCAGCAGGGCGGCCAGGGCGCCGGGTTCGGGCTCGCAGTCGTCGTGCAGCAGCCAGAGCCACTCGACGGGCTCGCCGTGCGGGTGGTCGGGCTCGTCGTACGCGTCATCGTTCCAGCTGCGGCTGACGGGATCCCATCCGCTGGCGCGCTGGAGGTAGGGCAGCTGCTCGGCGGTGAGCCGGCCGGCGGCGCGGGCCGCCTCGTCCACGGCCGCACCGAAGCTGGTGCGGCGGGCGAGGTGGAGCACCCGCTGGGCACCGATGGATCCGGCGAGCAGTTGGGCGGAGTCGTCGGCGCTGCCGGTGTCGGCGGCGATGACGTCCTGGACGGGACGGTCCTGGGCAAGGAGGCCCGAGAGCGCGTTGGGCAGCCAGCGGGCACCGTCGTGCGCGACGAGCACGGCGGTGACGACATGGCGCGGCAACTCTGGGGCGGCCGGGAAAAAGGCCGACGCTTGGCTGTTCACGGACATCGAGGTTCGGGCCCCGGTTCGCTGGACTGCGGTGGACGCTGTGACCACTGGGGTGGACGGCGCGCCTCGGACGGGCCCCCACACTAACGGCTCACGCCCCCGGCCCTTCCCGGCGCCTGTGGATAACTCCCCGGCCGGGGACACAACTCCGGATCCGACACCGGTCGCAGCAACGGGCACGACACCGGCCCCGCACACAACAACGGCCCGCCTCCCGGCGGATGAGGCCGGGAGGCGGGCCGTGCGAAGCCTGTGGAGCGGGCAGGCGCTAGACCACGCCTTTCTTGAGCCGTCGTCGTTCGCGTTCCGACAGGCCGCCCCAGATACCGAAGCGTTCGTCGTTGGCGAGTGCGTAGTCGAGGCAGTCGGAGCGGACTTCGCAGGCGAGACAGACCTTTTTCGCCTCGCGAGTGGATCCGCCCTTTTCCGGGAAGAACGATTCGGGATCGGTCTGCGCACACAGCGCGCGCTCCTGCCACCCGAGTTCCTCGTCAGCCTCCTCGGCCAGCAGAAGCTGGAACTGCTCGGTCATGCGCGCCCCTCGTCTGTCTTTGCTTCCCCGTGATGTTGCCGTTACCGGTACGGCAGAACGACACGAGTGAAATTACAAGTGTGCCGATACGGGCCAGTCAAGCCGAGATCTGCTATTGGGTCCGTTATTCACTCCGCTGAACCAAGGGTTGGCAGAAAGTGTGGAAATCATCCCAAACGCCAGCATCTGTCAACCCTGCTCCAGCTGATCCACTGCCCACACCTCGTCAGACGCCGCAACCCTGGGTCGCGTTCCGCCTCGCGGGACGAAGCGTTGTGGATCACAATCCGGCCACAGGGGCGCGGCGACACCGAGAAGAACGACGCTCCCATGTGCGGTTGCTGCGCCACCTATCCGTACATCTCTCCGCACAAACCTTTCACCACCTTGCCCAACCGGTTCAGGTGAAACATTTGAGACATAACGGACAAGAGGTTGACAAGCCGTAGAAGAGACCGGTCTCCTATACCCATGCCAGCAGTGACCCATGCGCCCGTTCGGACTCGCCGTCGCGAGTCCCACCGCGCTGTGCCGGTCCGCTGTCGCCGTTCCTGTTGTTGCCGCTGAGTCCTGATTCCTGGACCGCCGGGCGCTCTCTTCGTCGCTCGGTGTCGCGTCCGCCGCCCTCCGCAGCTTCCGGCAAGGAACCCCCGCACATGTACAGCGATGTCTCGATCGCCGGCGACCCGCTCGCCCTCCCCCACCTCCTTCCCCCGGTGCCCCAGCACCCCAGCACCGTCGCCGAATTCGCCGGCCTGGCCCGCTCCATCGCGGCCGACCGCGACCGGTGGGCGCCGCTGGTCCGTTACGACGCCACCACACGCTGGTACGCCCGGCTGCAGACCGGCCCCGGCTACGAGGTGTGGCTGCTCAGCTGGGTGCCCGGCCAGAGCAGCGGGCTGCACGACCACGGCGGCTCCTCCGGCGTGCTCACCGTCCTGCAGGGCGAACTGACCGAGCGCGCGCTGTCCGCCGGCTCGGGCGAGGTCCGACGGGCGCTCGTACCGGGCGGCCAGCGCGCCTTCGCGCCCGGCTACCTCCACGAGGTCGTCAACGACTCCCTGGAACCGGCCGTCAGCCTGCACGTCTACTTCCCCGGCCTCACCGCGATGACCCCCTATGCCGCCTGCACCGCGCCCTCCGTGCACGAGCCGGCGCAGGAGTCCGTGCGGGGCTGACAGAGCGGGCTGACAGACTGTCCCCCATGCGAATCGTGGTATTGGCCGGAGGCATCGGGGGGGCCCGTTTCCTGCGCGGCCTCAAAGCAGCGGCACCGGAAGCGGACATCACCGTCATCGGCAACACCGGGGACGACATCCACCTGTTCGGACTCAAGGTCTGTCCGGACCTGGACACCGTCATGTACACCCTCGGCGGCGGCATCCACGAGGAACAGGGCTGGGGCCGGTCCGAGGAGACGTTCGCGGTCAAGGCCGAACTCGCGGCGTACGGCGTGGGACCGGAGTGGTTCGGGCTCGGCGACCGCGACTTCGCGACGCACATCGTGCGGACGCAGATGATCGGCGCGGGCTACCCGCTCAGCGCCGTCACCGAAGCGCTGTGTGAGCGGTGGCAGCCGGGCGTCCGACTCATTCCCATGTCGGACGACCGGGTCGAGACGCATGTCCTCATCGATGTGGACGGCGAGCGCAAGGCCGTGCACTTCCAGGAGTACTGGGTGCGGCTGCACGCCTCCGTCGAGGCGCATGCCGTGGTGCCGGTCGGCGCGGAGCAGGCGAAGCCGGCCCCCGGTGTCCTGGAGGCCATCGCGGAGGCGGACGTCATCGTCTTCCCGCCGTCCAACCCGGTCGTCAGCGTCGGCACCATCCTGGCCGTGCCGGGCATCCGTGAAGCGATCGCCGAAGCGGGCGTCCCCGTCGTCGGGCTGTCGCCGATCGTCGGCAACGCGCCGGTGCGCGGTATGGCGGACAAGGTCCTGGAGGCTGTCGGGGTCGAGACGACCGCCGCGGCGGTCGCCGCCCACTACGGATCCGGGCTGCTCGACGGCTGGCTCGTCGACACCGTGGACGCCGCGGCGGTCGAGGGCATCGAGTCGGCGGGCATCCGCTGCCGGGCCGTGCCGCTGATGATGACCGACCTCGAAGCCACCACCGCCATGGCGCGCGAGGCACTGGCACTGGCGGAGGAGGTCCGCGCGTGACGGCTCCGTCCTTCCCGGCGGACGTGACCATCCCGTCCTTCCAGGTGCTGGCCGTCTCCGGGATTCCCGAGGTACAGCCCGGTGACGACCTCGCCAAGCTGATCGCCGCCGCGGATCCCGCGCTCGCCGACGGCGATGTGCTGCTGGTGACGTCGAAGATCGTCAGCAAGGCCGAGGGCCGGATCGTCCGCGCGGACGACCGCGAGGCCGCGATCGACGCCGAGATGGTACGGCTGGTCGCGCGGCGCGGACCCACCCGGATCGTCGAGACCCGGCACGGCTTCGTCATGGCCGCGGCCGGCGTCGACGCCTCCAACACCGCGCCCGGGACCATACTGCTGCTGCCCGAGGACCCGGACGCGTCCGCCCGCGCGATACGGGAGGGGCTGCGCGCGGCGCTCGGCGTCGAGGTCGCCGTCGTGGTCACGGACACCTTCGGGCGGCCGTGGCGCGAGGGGCTCACCGATGTCGCCATCGGCGCCGCCGGGCTGCGCGTCCTCGAGGACCTGCGCGGTCGCACCGACTCGCACGGCAATGCTCTGAGCATGACCGTGACCGCCACCGGGGACGAACTCGCCGCCGCCGGGGACCTCGTCAAGGGCAAGGCGGCCGGACTGCCGGTCGCCGTCGTCCGCGGGCTCGGCCACCTGGTGACGGCGGACGACGGGCCCGGCGCCCGCGCCCTCGTACGGGACGCGAGCGCGGACATGTTCCGGCTCGGTACGTCGGAAGCCATCCGCGAGGCCGTCGCGGCCCGCCGCACGGTCCGGGACTTCACCGCGGAGCCGGTGGACGGCGCCGCGGTCCGGCGGGCCGTCGCCCTGGCCGTCACCGCACCCGCCCCGCACCACACGACGCCCTGGCGGTTCGTCCTCCTGGAGTCGCAGGAGTCCAGGACGCGGCTGCTCGACGCCATGCGGGACGCCTGGGAGGCGGACCTGCGCGCCGACGGCTTCCCCGAGGAGAACATCACCCGCCGGCTGCGGCGCGGGGACGTGCTGCGCCGGGCCCCCTATCTGATCGTGCCGTGCCTGGTCGCCGACGGTGCGCACGCGTACCCGGACGCGCGGCGGGCGGGCGCGGAACGCGAGATGTTCGTCGTCGCCGTCGGCGCCGCCGTGCAGAACCTGCTGGTCGCCCTCGCGGGCGAGCAGCTCGGCTCCGCGTGGGTCTCCTCGACGATGTTCTGCCGCGATGTCGTGCGGGACGTCCTCGGGCTGCCGGACGACTGGGACCCGATGGGCGCGGTTGCCGTCGGCCACGCGTCGGCTGCGCCGAAGGCTCGGCCGGAACGGACCGCGGAGGAGTTCATCTCGGTCCGCTGACCCGCAGACCGGACCCGGCCCCCGCACCCACCAACGGCGCGGGCCGCTCAGATCCGACTGATGTCACGTGGTGCAAAGCGCGGCGCACGCCGAGGTGGTACCCGGCCGCTGAGCAGGATCAGCCGCGCCGCCCTGTGGCGCTGGCCCTCGTAGGGGGCCAGCAGCGCGCACATCGCGGCGTCGTCGGTGCGGTGTGCCCCGGTCAGGGCGAATCCGACGATGTTCGGCAGGTGCAGGTCGCCGACGGTCAGGGCGTCCGGGTCACCGTTGCTGCGCTGCAGCGTTTCGGCGGCCGTCCAGGGGCCGATGCCCGGGATCAGCGTCAGCCGGGCGGTGGCCGCCGCCAGGTCCATCGCGGCGGCCTCCTCCATCCGCGCGGCCACCCGCACCGCACGCAGGATCGTCGCCGACCGCTTGTTGTCGACACCCGCGCGGTGCCACTCCCAGGACGGGATGAGGGGCCACTGGCGCGGGGCGGGCATGACGTACATCCCGCCGTCGGGGGTGCCGCCGGCCGGGCCGGGGGCCGGTTCGCCGTGTCGGCGCAGCAGCAGCCGCCACGCGCGGTACGCCTCGTCGGACGTGACCTTCTGTTCCAGGATCGCGGGGATCAGCGATTCGAGAACGAGGCCGGTCCTGGTCAGCCGCAGCCCCGGGTTCCGCCGGTGCGCCTCGTGCACGACGCGGTGGCGCGGGGTGAACGGCGTCGGGTCGTCGCCCGCGCCGAGCAGCGCGGGAAGCGCCTCCAGGAGCCAGTCTCCGCCGTCGCCCCAGGCCTGCGCCCGTACGACGCCGTCGGCCGCGGTGATCCGCAGCGTGCCGGGACCCTGCGGGGTGCGGGCCGCCCGCCAGATCGCGCCGTCAGGCGCCACCCGGAACGCCGGATCACCCGGGCCGCGGCCCAGCGGGCCCAGCGTCAGGCGGAGGTCGGGCCGGCCCTCGGGGGTCCAGCTACGGGTACTGGTAAGCACCCGACCGAGGTTAGTCGCCCGGGCCCTCGGCCCCGCTACTGGCCGGACTATTGATCGGACGCTACTGGTCGGAGGAGAAGCGGACGGAGGCGGCGGGGATGTGGGCGGAGCACCAGACGCGGACACCGTGCAGGAGCTCGTTGTCCGCGCCGACGGTGGCGCCGTCCCCGATGACCGCGCCGTCCAGCACCGTGCGGGCACCGATGGTGGCGCCGGTGCCGATGAGGGAGTCGCGGACGACGGCGCCGTCCTCGACGACCGCGCCCTCCAGGACGAGGCTGCCGTCGATGCGGGCGCCGGCGCCGATGGTGGTGCCGGCGCCGATGGTGGTGCCCCCGGTGAGCTTGGCGCCCTCTCCGATGACGGCGCCCTCCAGGACGAGCCGATCGCCCCGGCGGCCCGGGACCGCCGGGGACGGCGCCCGGCCGAGGACGAGGTCGGCGGAGCCGCGGACGAAGGCCTGCGGAGTGCCGAGGTCGAGCCAGTACGTGGAGTCGACCATGCCCTGCAGATGCGCGCCGGCGGCCAGCAGGCCGGGGAACGTCTCGCGTTCCACGGAGACCGGTCGGCCGGCCGGGATGCTGTCGATCACCGAGCGGTTGAATACGTACGCGCCCGCGTTGATCTGGTCGGTGACGATCTCCTCGGGGGTCTGCGGCTTTTCGAGGAAGGCCGTGACGCGCCCGGAGGGGTCGGTGGGGACGAGGCCGAACGCGCGCGGGTCCGCGACC
Source organism: Streptomyces sp. NPDC045021 (assembly GCF_056432645.1). Lineage (NCBI taxonomy): Bacteria > Bacillati > Actinomycetota > Actinomycetes > Kitasatosporales > Streptomycetaceae > Streptomyces > Streptomyces sp. NPDC045021. The sequence continues at coordinate 93,023 of NZ_JBWKIQ010000021.1, read as the reverse complement.
TTCGTCAGGTGCAGCGAGACATCGGCGCCGGTCGTGCGGTGGTTCTCGACGAGGGCGCGGATGTCGAGGCCGGTGAGGATGTCGCCGTTGAAGATGAGGACGGGGTCGCCGGGGGCGGACCGGAGTCGGGAGGCGACGTTGCGGATGGCACCGCCGGTGCCGAGCGGCTCGTCCTCGGTGACGTACTCCAGGTGCAGGCCGAGCGCGGAACCGTCGCCGAAGTGCGGTTCGAAGACCTCGGCGAGGTAGGACGTGGCGAGCACGATGTGCTCGACGCCGGCCGCGCGGGCGCGGGCGAGCTGGTGGGTCAGGAACGGCACACCGGCCGCCGGGACCATGGGCTTGGGTGTGTGCACCGTCAGCGGGCGCAGTCTCGTGCCCTTACCGCCGACCAAGAGGATCGCTTCAGTCACCTGGGTTCTTCTCTGCTTCCTGGTGGGCGGGCCGGTGGGCGGCAATCTTAGGCAGATGAAGGGATGAGCTGACCACTCGCACCGCCGCGCGGCCCCCGAACGCACTCGTTCCGCGGCCCCGGGACGCAGTGGTCGCCGGGGCCGCGGAAGTGGGGTGGACGGTGGTTCAGCGACCTTGCAGATCGGCTGCCGTCTTGCGGGCGGTGCCGAGTTGACCGTAGAGCTTCGTCCCCGGGCACTCGGTGGCGAAACCGTCGCGGTGGCCGGAGATGACGTTGAGCTTGACGCTGGTGCCCTTCTTGTAGAGGTTCGCGCCGGCGGACACCAGATGGGTGGTGCCGGTCGGATTGCCTCCGTACAGACCGAGCTTCCAGGCGGCGATCTGCGACACCGCCTTCAGCGCGACGGCCGGGGCCGAGGAGGAGGTGAACGTGCCGAGCACCGCGACGCCCATGCTGTCGGTGTTGAAGCCCATGGTGTGGGCGCCCATGACCGGTTTGTCGACGCCGCCCGCGCGGCCCTCGTAGATGGTTCCGCACTTGTCGATGAGGAAGTTGTAGCCGATGTCCCGCCAGCCGCTGCTCTCCACGTGGTAGCGGTAGATGCTGCGGATGAGCGCGGGCGCCTCTCCGCAGGTGTAGTTGTTCCCGGTGGCGGTGTGGTGGACGAAGGCGACCTTCACCTTGCCGGTGTAGACGAAGCCCGCTTCGCGCAGGTTCTCGTCCGCGCCCCAGCCCGCCCTGGTGACGATCCGGGGGCGCGCGCCGACGAACGCCGCGCCGCCCGCCGCTGCCGTGGTCTCCTCCTTGGTGAGCGCGGGGAGCTCGGTGACCGGAGCTACGCCCGGGACGGTGCCCGATTCCACGCCCCGGTCGTCCAGAACCGGAGTGCCGGTCGGACTGGTCGGTCCAGTTGGAGCGGTCGGAGCGGTCGGTCCAGTTGGAGCGGTCGGACTGGTCGGTCCGGTTGGGGCGGTCGGGCTGGTCGGGGCCGTCGGATTGGCCGGGGCCGTCGGGTTGGTCGGGCCGTCGTCGCCCGGGTCGATCATCTCCAGGCGCAGTCCGCCCGGCATCGGCACGACCGGGTCGCCCGCACGGGGGCCCGTTTCGCCGCCGAGGCCCGGCCGTACGCGGACCTGGACGCCGTCCGAGGCACCGACCCACAGCGGGGCGGTGGCGCCGCGGCCGGTCCGGTCGCCCGGATCGGGCGTGTCGTCGTTGTGTGCCTGTACGTCCTGCCAGCCCGACCAGACGCCGGTGCCGGTGGCCCGGGTGCGGACCTGGACGACCGCGTCCAGATCGGCCGCCCGGTTGTCCCAGGTGACGCCGAGCAGCGAGAAGGGGGCGACCTGACGGGCGGACAGACCCTGCTCGGCGGGGGCGCCGGGCGCGCGGTCGGTTCCGTGGTCGGTGACGGGGGCGGCGAGCGACACCAGTGGAAGGGTGCGGGTGCTGCCGGGAAGTCGGGGGGCTGTCGGTTGGGCCGGCCGTGCGGAACTGCCGCTGTGTGCGGCGGCGCCCGTGGGTACGGCGAACGGAAGCGCCAGCGCGGCCGTGCACGCGACGCCGATGGTGGTGGCTAGGAATGCACGCATACGACAGATCGTTACATAAGCCTCATATCTGTCCAGTCGAGATCTGACGGACAGTCCGCCGGAACGGCCGTCCTCCCTCGGCCGTACGGGCGAGGCCCACCGACCCGGCGACCGGTAGCCTGAGCCGCGTGACCGCTACCGCCAACACCCCCGCCGGCCTGCTGGATTACGCCCTCCGGACGGAGCCGGCCCGCCCGCTGGTGACCTTCTACGACGACGCCACCGGCGAACGTGTCGAACTCTCGGTGGCCACGTTCGGCAATTGGGTGGCGAAGACCGCCAATCTGATCCAGGACGACCTCGGCGCGCAGCCCGGTGACCGGCTCGCGCTGCTGCTGCCCGCGCACTGGCAGACCGCGGTCTGGCTGCTCGCCTGTTTCTCCACCGGCGTGGTCGTCGTCCCCGGCGGCGATCCGGCCGCCGCCGACCTGGTGGTCAGCGGCCCGGAAACGCTCGACGCCGCCCTCGCCTGCGACGGCGAGCGGGTCGCGCTCGCGCTGCGCCCGCTCGGCGGCCGCTTCCCGCAGCCGCCGGCGGGCTTCGCCGATTACGCGGTCGAGGTCCCCAGCCAGGGCGACCGCTTCGCGCCGTACGCCCCCGTCGGACCGGACGCACCCGCGCTGCAGCTCCCGGACGGCTCGCTGCTGACCGCCGCCGAGGTGGTCGGGCGGGCCCGGGGGACCGCCGCCGAGCTGGGCCTGGGCCAGGGCTCCCGGCTGCTCTCCGGCCGGTCGTTCAACGACTGGGACGGGCTGGCCGCGGGCCTGCTGGCGCCGCTGGCCACGGACGGTTCCGTGGTCCTGTGCCGGCACCTGGACCGGCTTCCGGCCGACCAGCTGGCCAAGCGCCGGGAGAGCGAGCGCGTCACCCACACGGCCTAGCGCCGACCCCTCCCCCGGGCCCTCCGCCCCGACCTGGGGGATGCTTGGTTGATCACCGAGCAAGCGGAAGAGCGATGTCACGCAACCATGTACGGGAATCGGCTGTCTGAACGGGTGCCGGTCGGGCTTCGCAGCCCGATGAGTCCGGCACCGAGTGACTCACCGAGGGATGGGCGCAGACGTGACCACGCAAGGAGGCACGCCCGCCCCGCCGCCGGAACCGGAGGACGTCTCGCCCACCGGGAAAGGCGCCGAGGGCGCTGACACCCCGCCCGCCGCACCCGCGGCGCGCAAGGGGCGCCGCTGGCTGCGCGTTCTCGGCGGCTGCACCGCCCTCCTGCTCCTCGCGGGCACCGGAACCGCCTGGTACCTGTACCGGCAGCTCGACGGAAACATCAAGACCGACTTCAGGACCGCCAACGAGCTGGAGCGCATCCAGGCGGAACGGCCCGACCCCGGCCCCACCTCGGCCGAGAACATCCTGCTCATCGGGTCGGACAACCGCGGCAACGGCAACACCAAGTACGGCAAGGACAGCGGTACCCAGCGCTCCGACACCACGATCCTGCTGCACCTGTCCGCCGACCGCAGCAGCGCGACCCTGGTCAGCATCCCGCGCGACCTGATGGCCCATGTGCCCAGTTGCACGCAGGCGAACGGAACCATGACCCAGCAGAAGTACGTCCAGTTCAACTGGGCGTTCGAATTCGGCGGGGCAGCCTGCACCATCCGCACCGTCGAGCGGATGACCGGCATCCGTGTCGACCACCATCTGATAGTGGACTTCAACGGCTTCAAGAAGATGGTCGACGCCGTGGACGGAGTTGAGGTGTGCGTACCGAAAGCGATCAACGACCCGGAGGCGCATCTGAACCTGCCGGCCGGGAAGCAGACGCTCCGCGGCGAGCAGGCCCTGGGCTATGTGCGCGCCAGGTACACCATCGGCGACGGCAGCGACACCCAGCGGATGAACCGCCAGCAGGACTTCCTGGCCTCGCTGGTCAACAAGATCCGCAGCGACGGCGTGCTGCTCAACCCGACCAAGCTCTACCCGCTGCTCTCGGCGGCCACGTCGTCACTGACCGCGGACCCGGGCCTGGACTCGCTGAGCGAGCTGTACGACCTCGTCCGCAGCCTGGAGAACACCCCGACCAGTGCGGTGCGCTTCCTGACGGCGCCGCGCCGGCCGTACAGCAACAACAACGACCGGGACGAACTCATCCAGCCCGAGGCCGATCAGCTCTTCACCGCACTCCGGGCGGACAAGCCGGTCGGGGTGTCGGGGACGGTCGACACACCGAAGGCCGCGGCACCGAGGACCGCCGCGCCGACGACCGCGGCACCGACGCCCACCGGCGCTCCGGCGGACGACAAGTCGCGGGGTACGACAACGACTCCGGTGCCGTCCGGGGGGGAACCGACGTTTCCGGGCACGACGGCCGACCAAGACATCTGTGGTAAAGCGCAATAAAAGGTATGGCCAACAGGCCGGTTGGATTGGATGGTTTGTCCAGTTGTAGGGGAGTGGAATTTGTCACGCACGTGACTAGACGCTGAAGTGTGGGGCTAGTGTGAGCGATCCGGCCGGACCGGAGGATGGTCAAACCGGCCAGCATTCACACGGAAGACCAGAAGATCGAGCGCCCAGGGGGCAGGCGCCGCGTGGCACCGACGGAGGACCCGAGCAACCGTGGACACGCAAGGCCGTAGGAACATCGACCCGGCAGACCAGTGGGTCCTTGATCCGGAGACTGGCAGCTACGTGCTGCGGATCGATCCCGTGGAACCTCCGTCACAGAGCGTGCCCGAGCAGGGCGGCAGGCGTGAGCGCCGCGAGCAGCAGGGCACCCGCGGCGCGCCCTCGGGCCCCCAGAACCGGGCGAGCCGTCGCAAGGCCAAGCCCCGTAAGTCCCGGAAGAAGAAGGTCCTCGTCTGGACCGCGGCCACGGTCGGCTTCGTGCTGGTGGCCGGCTCCATCGGTGGCTATCTGGTCTACCAGCACTTCAACAACAACATCACGACCGTCGACGTCGGAGACGCGGGCAGCAAGAACGTCACCAGCGACGGCCCGGTGAACATCCTCGTGATCGGCACCGACAGCCGTGAGGGGCTCGGCAAGGAGTACGGCGACGCGGGCAGCGTCGGCCATGCCGACACCACGATCCTGTTCCATGTCTCCAAGGACCGCACCAACGCGACCGCGTTGAGCATTCCGCGCGACCTGATCACCGACATTCCGGACTGCCCGACAAAGCAGAAGGACGGCTCGATGAAGACCGTCGCCGCCGAGCAGAAGGTGCGGTTCAACACCAGCCTCGGCCAGGAGGGCCGCGACCCCGGGTGCACCATGCGCGCCGTCGAGAAACTGACCGGCGTGAAACCGGACCACTTCATGATGGCCAACTTCACCGCCGTCAAGGACCTGTCGACCGCGGTCGGCGGCGTGGACATCTGCCTGGCCAAGCCGATCAACGACCCCAAGTCGCACCTCGACCTCGGCAAGGGCCACCACAAGGTGTCGGGCGACGACGCGCTCGCGTTCGTACGGACCCGGCACGCGGTCGGCTTCGGCGGCGACCTGGACCGCATCAAGCTCCAGCAGCAGTTCCTGGGCTCGATGATCCGCCAGATGAAGTCGGGTGACACCCTCACCAGCCCCACCAAGCTGTGGAAGCTGGCGAACGCGGCCACCAAGGCGCTCACCGTCGACAAGGCCATCGGCACCATCTCGAAACTGTCGGACCTGGCGAAGGACCTCAGCGCCGTCGACACCAAGAACATCACCTTCGCCACCGTCCCGGTCATCGACAACCCGGCGGACGGCAAGGTCCACAAGACCGTCATCCTCGACCCGACCAAGGCCCCGCAGGTCTTCTCCATGGTGAAGGGCGACATCTCGCTCACCGAGGTGACGAAGAAGCCCGGCGCCGCGGGCTCACCCGCGGGCCCGAACAAGCTGTCCGGCACCAAGGCGCCCGCGTCACAGGTTCGTGTCAAGGTGTTCAACGGCAGTGGCGTGACGGGTGCCGCGCAGGACACCATCAACTGGCTGCAGAACACCAAGGCCGTCAACCGCTCCACCAACGGCGGCAACGCCCCGGCCGGAACGGTGGCGACGACCACGCTGGTCTACGCGCCGAACCAGGCCGACCAGGCGCGCGCACTGGCCGCGATGATGGGGCTGCCGGCGACCGCACTGCAGCCGGGGACCGTCGACGCGGCCGCCAAGGCCAACATGACGCTCACCCTTGGCAAGGACTTCAAGGGAGCGGGCACGCCGATAGCCGCGCCGACCGCGGCGCCGGAGGGAATTCAGAAGGTCGTGGCGGACGACAAGAGCGTCTGCGCGAAATGACGTATCCAGGGGGGGCCATGAGGGACAGCGGTGTACGGGGCGGTGGGGCGCGAGACGCCTCGGGGCCGGGAGATCCCGGTTGGGACGAGAGCTTGTACCAGGGCCGGGACCAGGGCCAGGGGTGGGACGGGTCCGGTGACGGCTCCGCCTCCCGTACGGGCTCCCATCGGAGCCCCGGCGCGGGCACCGTCACGGGCGCGGTAACGGACCCCACCCTGGTCGGCGCCGGCACACCCACGGTGCCCGCGCAGCGCAACGGCGGGGGCGGCGGTACCGGCGGGGGCGGCCACCGCCGCGCCGGTGGCCGGCGCCAGCCGCGCAGCCGGAAGGCCAAGATATTCCGCTGGGTGGCGGGCACGCTCTCGCTGCTCATCCTCGCCGGCGCCGGCGCCGGATACGCGTACTACGAATACCTCGCAAGCAAGATCCGCACCGGTGACCTGAACAGCGGCAAGAGCGATGTGGCGCCGTCCAAGGCGAACGCCAACGGCGACACCCCGCTCAACGTCCTGGTACTCGGCTCCGACGCCCGCAACTCCGAGGCGAACAAGGAGTTGGGCGGCGCCCGCGACACGGCGGGCGAGCCGCCCCGCGCCGACGTCATCATGCTGCTCCACATATCCGCCGACCGCAGCAACATGTCCGTGGTCAGCATCCCCCGTGACACCCGGATGCCCATCCCCGAGTGCACGGACTCCGCCACCCACAAGACGTTCAAGGCGACCGAGAACGACATCATCAACGAGTCGCTGGGCCGCGGTGGCGCGGGCTGCACGCGCGCGGCGATCCAGAACCTGACCGGCGTCTACATCGACCACTGGATGACCGTCGACTTCGCCGGCGTGGTGAAGATGGCCGACGCCGTCGGCGATGTCGAGGTCTGCGTCAACCAGAACATCTGGGACCACCCGACCAAGCTTCAGCCCGGCGGCTCCGGACTGAAGCTCAAGGCCGGCACCTGGCCGGTCAAGGGTGAGCAGGCGCTCCAGTGGCTGCGCACCCGGCACGCCTTCGGTGACGACGCGGGCCGCGCCAAGGCGCAGCACATGTACCTCAACTCGATGATGCGCAATCTGCAGAGCCAGAGCCTGTTCACCAACCCGGCCCGCCTCAACAACCTGGCGACGAAGGCGATGGAGGCGTTCCGGGTCTCGAAGGAGATCGGAACGCCGAAGAAGCTCTACGACCTCGGCATGGAGCTCAAGAGCGTGCCGGCCAACCGCATGACGATGCTGACGATGCCGCACATCGCCGATCCGCTGAACCCCGATGCCCACTACATCCCGGCCAAGGCGGACGCGGCGAAGATCTGGACGCTGCTGCGCAACGACGTCGCCATGGATGCCAACGGCACCGCCGCGAACACGCCGAAGCCCACGCCGACCAAGAGCGGTCCGGCCGCGGCGGCACCGGCCACCATCGCGGTCAGCGTCGTGAACGGAACCGCCGGCGACAAGAACGGCACGGCGGTCGAGAACCGCGCGTCCAACGTCTCCAAGGCGCTGGTCACGGGCGGTTTCACGAAGGCGAAGGCCAGCCAGTCCCCTAAGCCCAGCAAGGGCACGGTCGTCAACTACCCGGCGAGCGCCGGTGAGCAGGGCAGGGCCGACGCGCTGGCGGTCGCCACCGCCCTGAAGATCCCGGCCGCCGCGGTGAAGGCGACGGCCGATGCCACGGCCGTCACCGTGATCATCGGTGCGGACTGGACCTCGGGCACCGACTACGGCAAGACGGCTCCGGGCGCCGGCTCCGTCCCGACCAACGCGGACGCGCTGAACGGCACCGACAAGGGCTGCATGAACGTCTACAAGCCCTACCAGTGGAAGTAGAGGACGTGGAGCACCGGCGAAGCAGAGGCCCGGCGGCGCGGAACGGCGTTCCCGCGCAGAACAGCCCCTCAGAACTGGGCTGGGACGACAGCCTGTACGGGTCGGAAGCCGGCACGCCCGGCGCGGACCCGTACGCGGACTCGTACGCGGACTCCGCGTCCGGGCGGGCCGGAGAGCCGGGTGCCCGCTCTGCAGAAACGTCTCGGCAGGCAGCGAGCAGCGGCCACCGCCGGGGTGGCTCCCGGTCCCGCAAGGCTCCGCGCAGCCGCCGGCGCCGGGTGCTGAGCTGGATCGGGATCGGCACCGCGGTGGCGGTCCTCGGTACGGCAGGCGCGGGCTGGGCGTACTACGAGCACCTCAACGCGAACATCAAGAAGGACGAGCTCAACCTCAGCGACGCGAAGCTCTCCAAGCCGCAGGCGAACGCCGAGGGCCAGACTCCGCTGAACATCCTTCTGATGGGCTCCGACAGCCGGAACTCCGACGAGAACGTGAAGCTCGGCGGCGCCGCGGACACCCGGGGCGAGAAGCCGCGGGCCGACGTCCAGATGCTGCTGCACCTGTCGGCCGACCGCACCAACATGACGGTCATCAGCATCCCGCGCGACACCCGCGTGACCATTCCCAAGTGCACCGACCCGCACGACGGCACGGTCTACAAGAAGTCCGAGGACATCATCAACGCCAGCCTCACGCACGGCGGTCCGGGCTGCACGGTCGCCACGTGGGAGGAGATGACCGGCATCTCCATCGACCACTTCATGATGGTCGACTTCGCCGGTGTGGTGAAGATGGCCGACGCCATCGGCGGGGTCCCGGTCTGCGTGGACAAGAACATCTACGACAAGCAGTCCGGGCTGAAGCTCAAGGCGGGCACGACGATCATCAAGGACGAGCAGGCCCTGCAGTGGCTGCGCACCCGGCACGGCTTCGAGGACGGCACCGACCTCGGCCGCACCCACGCGCAGCACCTATACATGAACTCGATGATCCGCGAGCTCAAGAAGGGCGCGAAGCTCACCGACCCCGGGCAGCTCACCAGCCTCGCCGAGGCGGCGACCAAGTCGGTCACCGTCGACACCGGCCTCGGCACCGTCAAGAAGCTGTACGACCTGGGCAACGAGTTGAAGAAGGTGCCCGCCAACCGGATCACCATGACCACGATGCCGTGGAACTGGGACCCCAAGAACAACGCGCACGTCATCCCGAAGCCGGGTGACGCCGAGAAGCTCTTCGCGCTGGTGCGCGCGGACAACCCGGTCGACGGCAAGGCCAAGGCGCCGACGCCCGGAGCGACCGCCACCGCGAGCGCCACCCCCGCCGACCCGGCGGCGCCCAAGGGCGAGATCGACGTCATCGTGCGGAACGGCACCGCCACCGCGTCCCAGGCCGCGGTCAGTGGCCGCGCCAAGACCATCGCCGGCCGGCTCGGCACCCTCGGCTTCACCCAGGCCGCCGCCGACACCACCCCGCAGACGCAGACCGACACCACGGTCAGCTACCCGAGCGCCTCCCTGAAGGGCGACGCCCAGGCGGTGGCCAAGGCACTGGGTCTGCCGGACAGCGCGGTACGGAGCTCCAAGAGCGTGACCAAGGTGACGCTGGTCGTCGGCTCCGACTGGCGTACGGGCACCACGTACCCGAAGACCGCGGGCAGTTCGGGCACCGGAGCCACGGACAAGGCGCCCGACACCTCGTCCGCGCTCAACGGTGCCGACACCTCCGCGTGCATGAAGGTGAACACCTACCCGGGCGCCCACTACGTCTGGTAGCGCGCACCCTCAACCTGCCGGCCGGGACCTGTAGCGGTCCTGGCCGGCAGGGCGGGATCAGACCGAGGCCGTCGTCACGCTGGGACGTCGGCTGGCGATGACCTTGTTCGCCAGGGAGCGCGGGCTGGTGAGGAAGCCCCAGCCCCAGCACATGTGCATGGTCGCGAGCGCGACCGGGATCCGGATCCGGGCGGCGAACGACAGGCCCTTGCCCGCCGGGACCGAGCCGAGCCCGATGGCGGCGAGGTATCCGGCCGGGACCACGAAGCCCCAGGGGGTGACGGCCGCGCCCACCACGATGCCCGCCGCGATGCCGAGAACGGCCGCCGGGGGCGCGAGGTAGCGCACATTGACCGAGCCGCGGTGGTAGCGGGCGACGACATGACGCCAGCGGCCGTAGTTCTTGTACTGCTTCGCCAGCTCGCGCACGTTCGGCCGGGGCCGGTAGGAGACGCGCAGCTCGGGCGAGAACCAGATGAGGTGGCCGGCCTCTCGGATCCGGTAGTTCAGCTCCCAGTCCTGGGCGCGGATGAACTCCTCGTTGTAGCCGCCCTGCTGCTCCAGCACCTCGCGGCGGAAGACACCGAGATAGACGGTGTCGGCCGGGGCCGCGACACCGCCGGTGTGGAAGGCCGCGTTGCCGACGCCGACCTTGGACGTCATGGCGGCGGCCACCGCGTCCTCCCAGGCGTTCTCGCCCTCGGCGTGCATGATGCCGCCGACGTTCGCCGCGCCGGTCTCGGCCAGCAGCCGGACCGCGGTGGCGATGTAGTCCGGCGAGAGCATCCCGTGCCCGTCGACACGGACCACGACCGGGTGCCGGGACGCCTTGATCGCGGCGTTCAGCGCGGCGGGGGTGCGGCCGGTCGGGTTGGGCACGGTGTGGACCCGCGGGTCCTCCGCGACCAGCTCGGCGGCGATCTCGTCCGTACGGTCCCCGGAGGGGCCGAGCGCGATGACGACCTCCAGCTCACCTGGGTAGTCCTGCTCCAGGATGTGTCGGACGGAGTCGCGCAGGTGACGTTCCTCGTTGAGCACCGGCATGATCACGGAGACAGCGGGGGCGGTGGGGTCGTTGGCAGCGTTCATCGCGGGAAACGTTACCGCGAATGGGGGACCCCGGCGTGTGGGGGGCTTTGAATACTGTCCGTTTTGTCTAGCCTGACCGGGTCCCCTGTCTCACCGCGGAGGTGCGCCCCGATGACGGTTCCGCCCGCTCGCCCGCCCGCCACCCCGCCCCGCAGGCCCCGCCCGCCGGTCAATCCCGCCCGGCGGCCCGACAAGCGGCCCGGGAAGCGGTCGGGAGAACAGCCCGGCGGACGGTCCGGGCGGCAGCCGGTGCGCTGGAGCACCCGGATCGCCGGCGGGCTGGCGCTGGCGATCATCACGACCAGCGGCGTCGGCCACGCCGTGGTCAGCGGGGTGGGCGACAGCATCGGCCGGGTCGACGCCTTCGGCGGGATGCGGGACCGTCCCGGCAGCACCAGGGGTGTCAACTTCCTGCTGGTCGGCACCGACGGGCGCGACGGCCTGGACCCGAAGGACAAGGAGCGCTACCACCTCGGCGGCGCGCCCTGCCACTGCACCGACACGATCATGCTGGTGCACCTGTCGGAGGACCGCTCGCGGGTGAGCGTCGTCAGCATCCCACGCGACAGCTACGTCGTGCTGCCGCCGCACGACGAGGCGTTCAGCGGCGCCAAACACGTCAGCCACGCCGCGAAGATCAACGCGGCCTACGCGGACGGCGGCCCCCGGCTCACGGTCGCCACCGTCGAGAAGATGACAGGCGTGCACATCGACCACTATCTGGAGGTCGACTTCACCAGCTTCATGAAGACGGTGGACGTCCTCGGCGGAGTCCAGGTCTGCACCGTCCGCCCGCTCAAGGACTCCTACACCGGCCTCAACCTGCCCGTCGGCACCTCCGAACTGAACGGCGGCGCGGCCCTGCAGTACGTCCGCTCCCGCCACCTCGACGGCGCCTCCGACCTGGGCCGGATGCAGCGCCAGCAGCGCTTCCTCGCCCAGATCATCCACAAGATCACCAGCGGCGGGCTGCTCACCGACCCCGTCAAACTCAGCCGGATCGCCTCCACCGTGCTCGGGTCCGTCCGGGCCGACCAGGACCTCAAGCCGAAGGACCTGATCGCGCTGGCCCAGGGGCTGCGCGGCTTCACCCCCGGCTCGTCGGAGTTCACCTCGGTGCCGATCGGCAGCATGGGCTACCGGGTCAAGGGCATCGGCTCGACGGTGAAGTGGGACGACGCCAAGGCCGGCAAGCTCTGGGCGGCGATCCGCGCGGACCGGCCGCTGGCCGTCCACGCCCCGGCCGACGCCAAGCGCCGGCAGTCCCAGGTCGAGGTGGACATCGATCCGCGCTCGATCCGGGTCCAGGTCGACAACGGGACGGCCGTCACCGGCCTCGGCGACCGGGCGGACAAGGCGCTGCGCGCCACCGGCTTCGCCACCACCCGCTCCCCCGGCAACGCGACCGTGCACAACGTACCGCGCACCGTCATCCGCTTCGACCCCCGGTGGGACCGCTCGGCGAAGTCCCTGGCCGCCGCGCTGCCGGGCGCGGAACTGGTGCCGGCCACGGGGCAGGGACCGCTGATGAAGGTGACCCTCGGCGCCGGGTACAAGGGCGTCACGGCGGTACGGGCGCAGGACCCGACACCGGCCGCGGGCGGCGGGACCGGCGCGGTCACCGGCGACCAGGTGGTCTGCCCGTAGCCGAGCCGCCGGGCGCCCGTTGCCGGTTGTCGGTTGCGGTTGCCGGGCGCCGGTTGCCGCGCGGGTACAGGTACGTCTACGTCTAGTCGTCGAATCCTTCGGCGGCGCGCTTCTCGCGGAGCTCCTTGATCGCCTCACGCCGGGCGAGCCGGTGCATGCGGCGGATCTGCGCCTCCTGGTACCGCCGCTTGTCCGTCTCGGTCTCCGGGATCACCGGCGGGACCGGCCGGGTCCTGCCGTTCTCGTCGACCGCGGCGAACACGAGATAGGCGCTGCCGACCTGCGTCGCGGGGGTGGACTCGTTCCACCGCTCGGCCATCACGCGCACGCCGATCTCCATGGACGAGCGCCCGGTCCAGTTGCACTGGGCACGCACATGGACGAGGTCACCGACCCGGACCGGCTCCAGGAACACCATCTCGTCCATCGACGCGGTGACCGCGGGGCCGCCGGAGTGCCGGCCGGCGACGGCGCCCGCCGCGTCGTCGACGAGTTTCATGATCACGCCGCCGTGGACCGTGCCGAGCAGGTTGGTGTCGTGCGCCGTCATGATGTGCGACAGCGTCGTGCGGGCCGCCGCGGTCGGCTTGCCCGGAAGATCGCTTTCCGGGGCACTGCTGGCGAGATCGGTGGTCATGAGTCCACCCTAAGCCGGGCCGCGCGGCGAACGGCACCGGCGCCCGTCGCAACGGGCACCGGGGCCGCCGCCGGGCGGCAGGCGCTACGGCGTCAGTCGCACCGGAAGCTCGCGCAAGCTGTTGACCAGGATCGACGGGTTGTTCGCGAGCTGCTCCTCGGGCACCGCCAGCGTGAGGCCGGGGAAACGGTCGAAGAGCGCGGGCAGCGCGACCAGGGCCTCCAGCCGGCCGAGGGGGGCGCCGGGGCACACGTGCGGGCCGTAGCCGAAGGAGAGGTGCCGGGCGGCGTCGCGGGTGATGTCGAACTCCTCGGCGGTCGGCCCGTGCTGCACCTCGTCCCGGCCGATGGCGCCGTAGGAGACCATCACCGCGTCACCCTCCTTGATGACCACACCGCCGATCGGGATGTCCTCGGTGGCGTAGCGGAACAGGAAGTTGGTGGTCGGCGGCGACCAGCGCAGCGTCTCCTCGACGACCGCCTCCCAGGAGCAGTTCCCGGCGCGCAGGAGCGCCAGCTGATCGGGGTGGGTAAGCAGCCCGCGTACGGCGCTGACCATCAGGTTGATAGTGGTCTCGTGGCCTGCGGCGATCATGACCAGCAGGGTGCCGACGAGCTCCTCGTCGGAGAGCCGGTCGCCGCCCTCGGTGGCGGCGAGCAGCGCGCTGGTGAGGTCGTCGCCGGGCCGCCGCTTCTTCTCCTCCACGACGCCCGCGAAGAACGCGAACAGCTCGGCCATCGCCGCCCGCACCTCGTCGGCGGGGGTGACGCTGCTGAAGAAGGTGTCGTACAGCGCGCGCAGCCGGGTGTGCTCGGTGGCCTCGACGCCCATCAGCTCGCTGATGACGCGCATCGGCAGCTTGAACGCGAACGCGGTCTTGAAGTCGACGACGGCGCCGCCCGCGCCGGCGGTCTCGAGCTCGTCGAGGATCGTGCCGGTGATCTCCTCGATGCGCGGTCGCAGCCGCTCCATCCGGCGCGGGGTGAGCGCCTGGGCGGTCAGCAGACGCTGCCGCTTGTGGTCGTCGCCGTCGGCGGTGACCATGCTCGTGCCGGGGGCGACCAGACCGATCAGTGGCCAGGTGGTGGGGATCTCCCCGCGCGTCCAGGCGCCCCAGCGGTTGATGTCCTTCACCAGGCGCGAGTCGGTGAGCAGCCGGCGGGCTTCGGCGTGGCGCGTGACGGCCCAGCACTCGACCCCGCCCGGCACCTCGATCGGGACCACCGGGCCGGCCTGACGCAGCCGGGCGCCCTCCCCGACAAGATCACGTACGAGCGGGTCGAGGGCAATACGGCCGTGGTCAACGGGGCAGGTCATGGTTGCCTCCAAGGGGATGGCAGAAGCTGACCGTTCCGGCGACCCCATTGTCAATAACCCTTCAACGAACGGCGGTTCACGCGGTTGACGGATGGGCGCACTCCGACCGCCGGACGCGGGCGCCACAGCCCCTATCAGGGGCGCGCACCGCGGACGGAGCGCCCCCGTAGCTCCGCTGTAGCCTCACCGCGTCAACAAACTTTCACTGTCGGTCATTTGACGGCGCTACAGTGCGGCATCCGAAAGCCGAGTACGGGGAGGGGGACCGCATGCCGGGGAACCGCGCGGTGACCGACGGGGAGCAGCCTTTGAGCCACCCGTTGAGCTGCATACGCGCGGAGCGCGGCTGGACGTACCAGGACGTGGTCGACATCGTGGCCCGCCGGGTCGGAAACATGTCCGCGCGCCGGGAGAAGGCGTGGCGCTGGGAGCACCGCGGCGTCGTCCCCGATCTGGAGACCCAGCAGGCCCTCGCCAGCGAACTCGGCGTTCCGCACGCCCTGCTGTCCTCTGCTCCGTGGCCTGCCTGGCTGCCGGCGGGCGACCGTACGGCGGCGCGCGTCGCCTGGACACCGCAGGACTGCGTGGCCGCGCTCGACGCGACGGCCGGTACCGCGCTGCACGACCGGCGCGGGTTCGTGGTCACGGACGCGGGCAGCGCAGCTGCGGCCGCCCAGCGATGGCTCTCGCTCGCACCCCTGTCGTGGCCCCGCCCCGCGACCGTGCCGGCGCCGACGACCGTGGCCGCGCCGGCCCTCGTAGCCGCGTCCGGACCCATCCCGGTGCCGGTCTCCATACCGGTGCCGCTCTCCGTGCCGACGCAGCGCACGGGTCCGGCCGCCGTGCCCGACGCTCCCGTCCCACCCGTCCCACCCGCGCAGCTCGCCGCGCTCGCCGCACTGGAGGAACGGGTCCCCGCGCTGCGCCGGATGGAGGCCGCGCTCGGCGGCGGACCGGTCCGCGCGGTCGCCGACGCCGAGCTGCGCCTCGTCACCGATCTGCTGGCCAGGGGGCCCGCCGCGCGGCCAGGACCGGCCGCCGCCGCACTCCCGGCGCGGCGGTTGTTCGCTGTCGCGGGCGAGTTGGCGTGCCTCGCCGGCCGCGCCTGCTTCGACACCGGCCACGAGGCCGCTGCCGAGCGGTACTTCAGCGCCGCGCTCTCGGCCGCGCACGCGGCGGCCGACCGGCCGCTCGGAGCGCGGGTCCTCGCCGCCATGAGCCTGCAGTGCCTGAGCGCCGGCCGCCCGCAGGAGGCGCTGGCCATCGCGCGGGCGGCCCGCGCGGGCCTCGCCAGGGAAGCCGCGAGCGACGGCCGCGCCACCACCCCGACCCCACCCGTCGCGTCGGGCGAGCTTCCGGCCGCCGTACGCCACTCCTCGGCGCTGCTCATGGCCCGGCAGGCGCGGGCCCATGCCGTGCTGGGGCAGGCCGACGTGTGCCAGCGGCTGCTCGCCGCGGCGGGCGCCATCCTGACCCCGGACGCGCGGAGCAGCGCGGACCACCGCGCCGACTACTGCGCGGAGGCCGCGGCCTGCGAGTTCGCACTGGGCCGCCCCGCCGCCGCCGACCACTGGCTACGGCGGACCCTCGCCGCACTGCCCGAGGGCCGGGCCCGCGACCGGGCCGGCACCCTCGTCCTGCGGGCCGTGGCCGCGCTCGACCAGGGCGCCGTGGACCGGGCCCGGGAGCTGGCCACCGACGCCGGACGGGCGGTCGAGGGCATCGACTCCCCCCGGGTGCAGCGGGCCGTGGCGGCGTTGTGGGAGCGGCTGCACGGCCGTCCGGAGCGGCACGGCAGAGGCAGGGAGGCACCCGGCCGGGACCTCGCCATGACCGCCCTGTGACACCTGTGCGGGTATGCATCGGGTCTGCTACAGAACCGCCGGGGATTGCCGGTGTGCGGCATGCAGCGGGCACACTTTGCCTATGAGCGGATGGACCAACGAAGCAGAGCAGCGCCGGCGCACCGAGCCGCCACTGCCCCCCGAGCTGTCGCCGCGCCGCGCCGCGGCCGCCGCGGGGGCCGTGGGCGGGGTTCCCCCGCAGCCTTCGTACGGCGGCGGATCCGGCGGCGGCGACTACGGGCCGCCCAGCACCGGCGGCGGTCGCGGCCGGGGTTTCGGCCGGCGGCCCGGCAACCGCGCCCGCATCGTGAAGTTCACGTTGCTGGGCCTGGTCGTGGCGCTGCTGGTGGTCTCCGTGAGCACCTACTTCTGGGCCGACGGCAAGGTGCGCCGCGAGGTGGACCTCAGCAAGGTCGAGGACCGGCCGACCGGCGGCAAGGGCACGAACTACCTCATCGTCGGCTCCGACAGCCGTGAGGGGCTCTCCAAGGAGCAGGAGCAGGATCTCCACACCGGCGCCGCCGAGGGCAAGCGCACCGACTCGATGATGGTGCTGCACGTCGGTGACAACGGGAACACCATGCTCAGCCTGCCGCGTGACTCGTACGTCACCATCCCGGCCTTCACCGGCCAGCAGTCCGGCAAGCGCTACCCCGCGGCCACCCACAAGCTCAACCGGGCCTACGCGGACGGCGGCCCCGAGCTGCTCACCCGGACCGTCGAGTACAACACCGGTCTGCACATCGACCACTACGCCGAGATCGGTTTCTCCGGCTTCGTAAACCTGGTGGACGCGCTCGGCGGGGTCGACATGTGCCTCGACAAGCCGCTCAAGGACAAGGCGTCGGGCGCGGACTTCCCGGCCGGCTGCCAGACGCTCAACGGCAAGCAGGGCCTCGCCTTCGTCCGGCAGCGCCACCAGGAGGCCGACCAGGACCTGGGCCGGATGCGCAACCAGCAGAAGTTCCTGTCGTCGCTCGCCCACCAGGCGGCCTCGCCGGCCACCGTGCTGAACCCGTTCACGCTCTACCCGGTGATCAGCTCCGGCCTCGACACCCTCATCGTCGACAAGGACATGAGCTTGTGGAACATCACCTCGATGTTCTGGGCCATGAAGGGCGTGACCGGCGGTGACGGCAAGTCGATGACCGTCCCCATCTCCACCGCGAATCTGCCGACGCGCAACGACGGCGTAGCGGTGAAGTGGGACTCGACAAAGTCGAAGCAGTTGTTCTCTCAACTGAAGAACGACGAGACGGTCACCGTCACCGGAAAGCAATAGCGGAGTTTCCGCCCGGTTTGGCTGCTTCATCACCTAAGTGACTTACAGGGTCCTCACAGCATTCCCTATAGGGTCGGCCGTTCGATCCGGCGGCTCTATAGGGGTGTGAGACATGAAGACCGACGTTTCCGTCATAGTTCCCGTACTGGACAGACCAAGGTCCGATGCCTCCACGGCACCGACGGAAACACGGCCGGCACGCCGTACCGTAACCCCGACAAGAGTGGATTCCGTAACAGCGCTTCGCTGGTTCGCGGCTGCCGGCGTCTTCGCTTTCCACACCGACATGTATTTCGGCGAAATACCCTCCCTCGCGGCCCTCATGCACATCGGATATGAGGGAGTGCCTTTCTTCTTCGTTCTCTCCGGGTTCGTCATGGCCTGGTCCAGGAAGCCGGGCAGCACCGCCCGCCAGTTCTACTCGCGGCGGTTCGCGCGCATCTGGCCCCTGCTGGCCGTCACGGCGGTCGTGGCGGGCGTCCTGGAGAGGCAGTGGCACGGCACGCCCTTCTCGATCGAGGGCCTGCTGTACACCCTGAGCTTCACCCAGGCATGGACGACGGACCACTTCTTCACCATCAACATCGTGACCTGGACGCTCTCGGTGGAAGCCTTCTTCTACCTGGCGTTTCCCCTGCTCTACAAGGCGCTCGACCGGTGCGCCACACGGGGCCTGGGGCTGATCGCGATGCTCATGACGGCGACCACGGCCGGCACCCGGCTGTGGCCGGTCTGGCACCACTACCCGGCCGCGACGGAGCGCCTGATCGTCGCTTCCCCGCTCGCGCTCACCCCGATGTTCGTCCTCGGGATCTGCGCCGCGGTGGCCACCAGGCGCGGCTGGCGGCCACCGGTCGGCGCCCGCGTCTCCATCGCCCTGCTGGTCGGAACCATCGCCTTCTGCTGGGCATGGAGCAGGCATCCGCAATGGGTCCCACACATAGCGCCGGCGCCCGGGATATTCGACGCGCTGTTCATGCCGGTCTTCGCCCTCACCATAACGACGATGGCATTGCGCGACGTACGGAGCGGCGCCTCCCTGCTGCGCCGCAGGGCCCTGGTCAAACTCGGGGAATGGTCGTTCGCCTTCTACATGTGTCACGCGATCGTGCTCCGGGCATTCAGCCACTACGGCTCGGATGCGAGCCCCGGAGTGCGGCACGATGCCGTCGTGGTCGCCATCATGCTGGTGAGTTCGGTCACAGTCGCAGCGTTTCTTCATGAATGCGTGGAGAAGCCTGTCGAACGGCGGCTGAAACGTCTGTGGAGTCCCGGAAGAAGAGCCGCTCCGGTCCCCGCCTGAATGATCACGCAAAAAGCCGGAGGCACTCGACTGAGTGCCTCCGGCTTTTTGCGTGGACGGTGCGAAGTTGCTTCCCCGGCAGGTTACTTCGGCAGGTTGCGCGCCATCACGATGCGCTGGACCTGGTTGGTGCCCTCGTAGATCTGGGTGATCTTGGCGTCGCGCATCATGCGCTCGACCGGGTAGTCGCGTGTGTAGCCGTAGCCGCCGAGCAGCTGGATGGCGTCGATGGTGACCTCCATCGCGACGTCCGAGGCGTAGCACTTGGCGGCGGCACCGAAGAACGTCAGGTCCTCGTCCTTGGCGCCACCGGAGGTGCGCTCGGACTTGGCGGCGGCCGCGTACGTCAGCTGGCGGGCGGCTTCCAGCTTCATGGCCATGTCGGCGAGCATGAACTGGACGCCCTGGAACTCGGCGATCGCCTTGCCGAACTGCTTGCGCTCGTGGACGTAACCCTTGGCGTAGTCCAGCGCGCCCTGCGCGATACCGATCGCCTGCGCGGCGATGGTGACGCGGGTGTGGTCGAGGGTCTTCATCGCGGTGGCGAATCCGGTGCCCTCGGCGCCGATCATGCGGTCGGCGGGGATGCGCACGTTGTCGAGGTAGACCTCGCGGGTCGGCGAGCCCTTGATGCCGAGCTTCTTCTCCGGGGCGCCGAAGGAGACGCCCTCGTCGGACTTCTCGACGACGAAGGCGCTGATGCCCTTGGAGCGCTTCTCGGGGTCGGTGACGGCCATCACCGTGTAGTACTCGCTGACGCCCGCGTTGGTGATCCAGCGCTTCACGCCGTTGAGGACGTAGAAGTCGCCGTCACGCACCGCGCGGGTCTTCATACCGGCCGCGTCGGAGCCCGCCTCGGGCTCGGACAGGGCGTACGAGAACATCGCGTCGCCCTTGGCCAGCGGGCCGAGGTACTTCGCCTTGAGCTCCTCGGAGCCGGACAGGATCACCGGGAGCGAGCCGAGCTTGTTCACGGCCGGGATGAGGGAGGACGACGCGCAGACGCGGGCCACCTCCTCGATCACGATCACGGTGGCCAGGGCGTCCGCGCCCGCGCCGCCGTACTCCTCCGGGACGTGCACGGCGTGCAGGTCGGCCGCGATCAGCGCGTCGAGGGCCTCCTGCGGGAAGCGGCCCTCCTCGTCGACCTCGGTCGCGAATGGAGCGATCTTCGCCTCGGCGAGCGAACGGACCGAGTCGCGGAGCATGTCGTGCTCCTCGGACGTCCGGTAGAGGTCGAAATCGGAAGAACCGGCCAAGGCTGTCTCACTCCCCGAGTGCTAACTACCGTTAAGTAACCCTCCGATCGTAGGCCCGATCGGGCCGATCGGCCCGTCCGGCCTACGTGAGCTTCATGACACCTTGTTGCCCAGCCTGTCGAGGGTGTTGGACGCCACATAGTCCGCCATCGTGTCGTTGCGCAGCGCTTCCCACAGGGCCGATGTGCCATTGCCGTCGAGCAGGACCACCGACTGGCCCTTGATCATGTCGAAGCCGGCGACGGGTGCGTTCATGAACACCATGTCCGAGGACCTGACGCCCTTCATGCCCCAGATCAGGTCCCGCAGATCGCCGTCCGACAGCTGGTCGTCGACGCTCACCGAGTTCGTCACCTCGTCCAGCATCCGCTTCGCCTTGAGCGGGTTGCTGAGGGTGTCCCCCGACAGCACCTTGGCCAGCACCGCGCGCAGGAAGTTCTGCTGCCGGTGGGTGCGGTCCAGGTCGCCGCGCGGCAGGCCGTGCCGCTCACGTACGTAGTCCAGCGCCTCGTCGCCGTCCATGTGGTGGGTGCCCGCGTCCCACATCCCGGCGCCGTTCTTGCGGGAGACGGTCTTGTCGACGGTGATGTCCACCCCGCCGACGGCGTCGGTCAGCTTCTTGAAGCCGCTCCAGTCGACCACCGCGAGGTGGTCGATCTTCACCTTCGACAGCCGCTGCACCGTGTCGATCAGCAGCGGCGGGCCACCCCAGGAGAAGGCCGCGTTCAGCTTGGCGCTGCCGTGGCCCGGGACCGGCACCCAGGAGTCACGGGGCAGCGAGACCACATACGCGTGCTTCCCGTCATCCGGCAGGTGCACCAGCATCATCGTGTCGCTGCGCTGTGCACCCGGCTTCCACTCCGGCGCCTTCGCGCCCTTGCCGGTGGTCGGCAGATCCGAGCGCGCGTCTATACCGACCAGCAGAAACGTTTGCCCGCCCTTACTGGGCGCGGGCTGCTCCGCGGCCGGCACATTCGTCGGGAACGCGTTCGGGATCCGGTCGACCCGGCCCGTGTAGTGCTCGTACGCGTACCAGCCCGTGCCGACGATCAGCAGCGCTCCGGTGCACAGCAGCACCACGGCGCCGAGCAGCACGCGACGGGTCCTGCGCCGGCGCCGGGCCCTGCGGACCTGGGTCTCCTGCGGATCCTCCGGCGCTCCGGGGATCAGACTCCCGGCCTCCTCGGGTTCGCCGGACTCCTCCGGCTCGTCCGGCCCCTCCGACTGATCCGCTCGGTCGGTCCGCTCGGCCGCCCCCTCGGGTCCCTGTTCGGAACCCTCCTCGGGTCTCGGTACCACGTCCCCCTGGCCGGCTCGGTCCACGGCCCCCACCCCCTCGCACTGTCTACGCATTCTGTCCTTCCTGTGTGGACTCTGGCCATGGCCTCACCCTGGATTTCACACACCAGGACGCGACTATGCTCTTCGCATGCCTCTGAAGCTCACCGTCATCGGCACCGGTTACCTCGGCGCCACCCACGCTGCCGCCATGGCCGAGCTCGGCTTCGAGGTACTGGGGCTGGACATCGACCCCCGCAAGATCGAGCTGCTGTCCGGCGGCAAGGTACACATGTACGAGCCGGGCCTCGAAGACCTGCTCGCCCGGCACGTCGCCGGTATCGAGGGTTCGACCGGGCGACTGCGCTTCACCACTTCGTGGGAAGAGGTCGCCGAGTTCGGCGACGTCCACTTCGTCTGCGTCAACACCCCGCAGAAGCACGGCGAGTACGCCTGCGACATGTCCTACGTCGACAGCGCCTTCGAACTGCTCGCCCCGCATCTGCGGCGGCCCACCCTCGTCGTCGGCAAGTCCACCGTGCCGGTGGGCAGCGCTGCCCGGCTCGCGGCCCGGCTCGCCGAACTGGCTCCTGTCGGGGACGGCGCCGAAGTCGCCTGGAATCCCGAGTTCCTGCGCGAGGGCTTCGCCGTCCAGGACACCCTGCACCCCGACCGGGTCGTCGTCGGCGTCGCGAGCGCGCACGCCGAGAAGCTGCTGCGCGAGGTTTACGCGACGCCGGTCGCAGAAGGTACGCCGTTCGTCGTCGCCGACTACCCCACCGCTGAACTGGTCAAGACGGCCGCCAACGCCTTCCTCGCCACGAAGATCTCCTTCATCAACGCCATGGCCGAGGTCTGCGAGGCCGGCGACGGCGATGTCGTCAAGCTCGCCGAGGCGATCGGCCACGACGACCGGATCGGCCACAAGTTCCTGCGGGCCGGCATCGGCTTCGGCGGCGGCTGCCTGCCCAAGGACATCCGCGCGTTCATGGCACGCGCCGGTGAACTCGGCGCCGACCAGGCGCTGACGTTCCTGCGCGAGGTCGACTCGATCAACATGCGGCGCCGCGGTCACATGGTCGAGCTCGCCCGGGAGGCGGTCGGCGGCGTCAGCTTCCTCGGGAAGCGGATCGCGGTACTGGGCGCGGCGTTCAAGCCGGACTCCGACGACGTACGGGATTCGCCTGCGCTCAACGTGGCCGGGCAGATCCACCTGCAGGGCGGCCAGGTCACGGTCTACGACCCCAAGGGCATGGACAACGCCCGGCTGCTCTTCCCCACCCTGGGGTACGCGGACAGCGCGCTCGACGCGGTGCGCGGCGCGGATGTTGTCCTGCACCTCACCGAGTGGAGCGAATTCCGGGAACTCGACCCGACGGCCCTGGGCGAGGTCGCGGCGACGCGGCACATCATCGACGGCCGCAATGCGCTTGAGCCATCGCTTTGGCGTTCGGCGGGCTGGAAGTTCCGGGCGATGGGTCGCCCGTCGGCGTAACGCCGGCTGCGGGCTGCCTGCGGTGGACGGCTGGCCGTTCGCTGTGGGTGAGGGGGCCGGGCCCTCCGGGGCGGGGCTTCGAAATCGACTATTTACGGGCCTGGCGGCCCACAAATAGCTCGGCAGCATTTCGAAACCCCACCCCTGCGGCCCCGGCCCCCTCACGTCACCGACGGCGCGAGTGCGGGTCACCCTCCGGCCTGAGGTGGGGGGTCGGGAAGGCTGGTCCCGCCACCTGCCGTCTGTTGGCGGCTGGGGGCCGCTCTCCTCGGATTGCCCGGGCTAGTGGCATAGCTCGCGAGGGCTCGCGGGGGACGTGGGGGTCTACGAACCCGATGCCCGCTGCCCTACCCGCCTAGGTCGTACGACTCCGATAGGCGCGCATTTTGGCGCGGCTGCCGCAGACTGCCATCGTGCACCAGCGGCTGCGGCCGGCTGGGCTGCGGTCGTAGTAGACCCAGCGGCAGTTGTGGGCCGCGCAGGCCTTGAGCCGGGGCCAGGTGCCGTCGGCGACGGCGGTGGCTATACCTGCCGCGATGTGGGCGGTGAGAGCGGCGGCCCCGGTCAGTCCGCCGGCGGGACGCACCGCGGCCGCGCCTTCCGCGTCGATCGCCAACAGCAGCGGCGCGCCGCGCAGTAGCCGCTCCAGTTCCGCGGCCGCCGCGTCGGGCAGCCGCGTTCCCGTGTGCGCCTGGCAGGCGTCCCGCAGCGCCTCGCGGAGGGCGAGCACGTCATCGAGGTCGGCCGGGCCGAAGCCCAGTTCGGGCAGTCCGTGCAACCGCGCCCAGGCGTCGAGGTCGGTGGGTGCGCGCAGTTGGTCCTCGGCCGACTCCAGGTCGACGGTGTTCGCCAGGTCCTGGACCAGAAGGAGGAGTCCAGGAGCGGGGGCGCGTTCTCCGGGCTGCTCCACCCTTGCCACGTTACCTCCACTGGGCCATCATGAAGTAACGGTTACCGGTTGAGCGCTAATAGCGGTAACGACATCGAGAGAGGCGGACTTCATGATCGGCAAGCTGGGTTCCGTGGTGCTGGACTGTCCCGACCCCAAGGGGCTCGCCGCCTTCTACGCGGCGGTGCTGGGCGGTGATGTGGAAGAGGCCGACGACGACTGGGTCGTGCTGCGCGCGACCGACGGCGTCAAGCTGTCGTTCCAGCGGGCTCCGGAGCTGGTGGAGCCGCAGTGGCCCGACCCGGAGCGGCCGCAGCAGTTCCACATCGACGTGGCCGTGGAGAACCTGGACGCGGCACAGGAGGCGGTGCTCGCTCTCGGCGCCAAACTCCTGGAGGGCGACCACGACGGCAAGCGCGACTGGCGCGTCTTCGCCGACATCGCCGGCCACCCCTTCTGCCTCTGCGCCTGCTGAGGCTCTCCACTACCTGCTGACGGAGGGAGCAGGGACAGCGAGCCGCAGACGGCAGCGGACGTGAGGGGGACGGGGCCGTAGGAGTGGGGTTTCGAAATGCTGCCGAGCTATTTGTGGGCCGCTGGGGGCACCCCCGGCGGAAGGCTGGGGGAACGTAAATAGTCGATTTCGAAGCCCCGCTCCGGAGGGCCCGGCCCCCGCACCCACAGCGCGCGCCGGCGCTAGCCGTCCAGCTCCGTGATCGTCGCCAGCGACGGACCCCGCTTCGCCCGCGCCACCGCGCCGGCCGACTCCGCGTCGCGCAGCACCCGCACCGCGTTCTGCCACGTCAGCTTCGCCAGGTCCGCGTCCGACCAGCCCCTGCCCAGGAGTTCGGCGATGAGGTTCGGGTAGCCCGCGACGTCGTCGAGGCCCGACGGGGTGAAGGCCGTGCCGTCGAAGTCGCCGCCGAGGCCGAGGTGGTCGACGCCCGCCACCTCGCGCATGTGGTCGAGGTGGTCCGCGACCGTGGCCGGGGTCGCGACCGGGCGCGGGTGCGCCGCCTCGTAGGCGCGCTGGACTGCCATCCCCGCGGGCGTGGTGTCGAGGTGGTGCAGACCGTTGGCCCGCATGTTCTCGTCGGCGGCCTGGGTCCAGGCGACCGCGTCGGTGAGGATGAACTTCGGAACGAAGGTGGCCATCGCGACGCCGCCGTTGGCGGGCAGCAGCGCGAGGACGTCGTCCGGGATGTTGCGGACGTGGTCGCAGACCGCACGCGACGAGGAGTGCGAGAAGATGACCGGCGCTTCGCTGACGCGCAGCGCATCCCTCATCGTGTCGGCGGAGACGTGCGACAGGTCGACGAGCATGCCGCAGCGGTTCATCTCCCGGACGACCTCCTCGCCGAAGGCGGTGAGGCCGCCCGCGCGGCGCTCGTCGGTCGCCGAGTCCGCCCACGGGAGGTTGTCGTTGTGGGTGAGCGTCATGTAGCGGACGCCGAGCTGGTGCAGCGCCCGCAGGGTGGCGAGCGAGTTGTTGATGCTGTGGCCGCCCTCGGCGCCCATCAGGGAGGCGATCCGGCCCTCGGCGCGCGCCGTCTCCATGTCGTCGGCGGTGAGCGCGAGCCGCAGGTCGTCGGGGTAGCGCTCCGTCATCCGGAGCACCACGTCGATCTGTTCGAGCGTCGCGGAGACCGCGTCGTCGCCGGCCAGGTCGCTCCGCACGTAGACCGACCAGAACTGCGCGCCGACGCCGCCCGCGCGCAGTCGCGGGATGTCGGTGTGCAGCGACGCGCTCTGGTCGGTGCCGATGTCGAGCCGGTCGAGGTCGTAGCGGACCTGCTCGCGCAGCGCCCACGGCAGATCGTTGTGTCCGTCCACGACGGGGTGGGCGGCGAGCAGTTCCGTGGCGCGGGCGATCAGGTCCATCAGGTCTCCTTGGTTACTTGCCGAACCCGAAGCCTGCCGCACCCTGGACCTTGGCGCGCAGTCGCTTGCCCTTGTCGGTGGCCTGCTCGTTGAGCTCTTCCTGGAAGTGCCGCATCCTGCCGAGCAGTTCGGGGTCGTGCGCGGCGAGCATGCGGACCGCGAGCAGGCCCGCGTTGCGCGCGCCCGCGACGGACACCGTGGCGACCGGGACGCCGGCCGGCATCTGGACGATGGAGAGCAGCGAGTCCATGCCGTCGAGGTACTTCAGCGGTACGGGCACGCCGATGACCGGCAGCGGGGTGACGGAGGCGAGCATGCCCGGCAGGTGGGCGGCGCCGCCGGCGCCCGCGATGATCGCCTTGAGGCCGCGGCCGTCGGCCTGCTCGCCGTACGCGATCATCTCGCGCGGCATCCGGTGCGCGGAGACGACGTCGACCTCGTACGGGACCTCGAACTCGTCCAGTGCCTGGGCGGCGGCTTCCATGACAGGCCAGTCGGAGTCGGAGCCCATGACGATGCCGACGAGAGGGGACGGAGTCATTCGGTGATCGTTCCTCGCAGGTAGTCGGCCGCGTGCCGGGCGCGCTCGCGCGTGTCCGCCAGGTCGTCGCCGTAGGTGTTGACGTGGCCGACCTTGCGGCCGGGCTTCACGTCCTTGCCGTACATGTGGATCTTGAGCTGCGGGTCGCGGGCCATGCAGTGCAGGTACGCGGTGTACATGTCCGGGAAGTCGCCGCCGAGGACGTTGGCCATGACGGTCCACTTCGCGCGCGGGCGCGGGTCGCCGAGCGGCAGGTCCAGTACGGCGCGGACGTGGTTGGCGAACTGGGAGGTGATCGCGCCGTCCTGCGTCCAGTGGCCGCTGTTGTGCGGGCGCATCGCCAGCTCGTTGACCAGGATCCGGCCGTCCCGCGTCTCGAAGAGCTCGACCGCGAGGTGCCCGACGACGCCCAGCTCGGCGGCGATGGTCAGCGCGAGCTGCTGCGCCTGCGCGGACAGCTCGGCACTGAGGTTCGGCGCGGGGGCGATGACCATGTCGCACACCCCGTTGACCTGCACGGATTCCACGACCGGGTAGGAGACGGCCTGGCCGTGCGGCGAGCGCACCACGTTGGCGGCCAGCTCCCGTACGAAGTCGACCTTCTCTTCCGCGAGCACCGGGACACCGGCCAGGAAGGGATCGGCGGCCCCGTCCTCGTCGCGCACGATCCACACGCCCTTGCCGTCGTATCCGCCGACCACGGTCTTGAGGATGACGGGGAAACCGTCGCCCTCCGCCGCGAACCGCGCCACGTCCGCCGGGTCCGTGACGATCCGGTGCCGCGGGCACGGCACCCCGATCTCGCTGAGCTTCGCCCGCATGACGCCCTTGTCGTGGGCGTGCTGCAGGGCGTCGGGACCCGGACGGACGGCGATGCCGTCGGCCTCCAGGGCCCGCAGGTGCTCGGTGGGGACGTGTTCGTGATCGAACGTGATCACGTCGCAACCGTGGGCGAAGGCCCGCAGGGTCTCCAGATCGCGGTAGTCGCCGATGACGACATCGCTCACCACCTGCGCCGCCGAGTCCAGCGGGGTGTCGCTGAGCAGTTTGAACCTAATACCGAGCGGGATACCCGCTTCGTGGGTCATACGGGCGAGCTGGCCGCCGCCGACCATGCCGACTACCGGGAATGTCACGTTCCCCAGGATATCGGGCGGGCGGGCCCCCGAATGACGCCACCCACGGGCAGGCCCTCAGCCCGTGCGGTTAGCATGAAGAGCCAGTACGACTGGACCACGAGCCACATCACGGGCCCCGGGCGGGTCACACCGACAGACAGGGCCGAGCGGATCATTATGAGCGGACGCCAGAGCGTGCAGTCCCGTTTGGGGTCCCTGTACCGCGAGGTCGCCAAGTTCGGTGTGGTCGGTGGCGCGGGCGTTCTGGTGAACGTCGGGGTCTTCAACCTGGTCCGGCACAGCACTGGCCTGCAGACGGTCCGGGCGAGCATCATCGCCACCGCCGTATCGATTCTCTTCAACTACGTCGGCTTCCGGTACTTCACCTACCGTGACCGCGACCGCAGCAGCCGCTCGAAGGAGCTGGGCCTCTTCCTCGGCTTCAGCGCCGTCGGCCTGGTCATCGAGAACGCGGTGCTCTACGTGGCCACGTACGGGTTCGGCTGGGACAGCTCGCTGCAGAGCAACGTCTTCAAGTTCGCCGGCATCGGCGTGGCCACCCTCTTCCGCTTCTGGTCCTACCGGACCTGGGTCTTCAAGGCGCTGCCGGCCCGCGAGGTGGCGGAGCAGGCGGAGTCGATACTCGCCGCGGCCGAGGCGGACACCGGTTCCGCGCCGCACAGCCGCACCGCGCAATAGCTCCCCGGACCGGCTTCCCGGACCGGCCGGACCGCTACGCGGGAGAAGAGCCGGCGTCCCCGCGGATGTGCCGCGGCTGGCCCGCCGGGTCCTCCTGGGCCAGGAAGAGCGCGAAGACCGGTGGCCGCTGCTGGAGCAGCTCCAGCCGTCCGCCGTCCGCCTCGGCCAGGTCACGGGCGACGGCCAGCCCCAGCCCGGTGGAGTTGCGGCCGCTCACGGTCCGCTCGAAGACCCTCGCGCCCAGGTCCGGCGGTACGCCCGGCCCGTCGTCGGTGACCTCCACCACCGCCTGGTTCCCGGTCACCCGGGTGTGCAGGCCGACCGTGCCGGCACCGTGCATCAGCGAGTTCTCGATGAGGGTGGCCAGCACCTGGGAGACCGCGCCGGGGGTGCCGACGGCCCGCAGCCCCGGTGTACCGGACCGGACGATGGTGCGCCCCTCGCTCTGCGAGGCCGGGCGCCACTCCTCCATCTGCTGCTTGATCACATCGTCGAGGTCGAAGTCGACCGCCGATCCGGAACGCGGGTCGCGGGCATTGGTCAGCAGCCGCTGCACCACATCGGTGAGCCGCTCGACCTGGCTCAGCGCGATCGTCGCCTCCTCCTTGACGGCGTCCTCGTCGTCCGCGGTGGCGACGATCTCCTCCAGCCGCATCGAGAGCGCCGTCAGGGGCGTACGCAGCTGGTGCGAGGCGTCGGCGGCGAGCCGCCGCTCGGCGGTCAGCATCCGGCCGATCCGCTCCGCGCTCGCGTCCAGGACGTCGGCGATCCGGTCGAGCTCCGGCACCCCGTAGCGGCGGTGGCGCGGGCGCGGGTCGCCGGAGCCGAGCCGCTCGGCGGTCTCCGCGAGGTCGGTCAGCGGGCTGCCGAGCCGTCGCGCCTGCCGAACGGCGAGCACCACGGCCGCCAGCACCGCGAGCAGCGCGACGGCCAGGATCACCAGCAGGGTCCTGCCGATCTCCTGGCTGATCTTGGAGCGGGACTCCTCGACGAGCACGGTCGTGCCGTCGTCGCCCGACTGGGTGGACGAGATCACCTTGCCGCCCGGCCGCGTCCCGATCTCGATGGGCGCGCTGCCCGGGATCCGTACGACCGCGAACCGGTCGGATGCCACCTGCTGCGCCAGCGAGCCGGTGTCCACCTTCTCCCCGCCGGCCCGCCGGCTGTCGACACTGCCCGCCAGCCGGACCGCCTCGGAGTCGACGCTCTCCTGCGCGCTGCTCTCGATGGTGCGCGTCTCGACGATGACGAGCGAGATCCCGAAGACGGCGATCACGACGAGCACGACGGCGAGCGTGGAGGAAATCAGTCGGCGGCGCATGGGTGAAGGGTGTCAGCCTTCGGCTAGTTCTTCTCGAACCGGAAACCCACACCGCGCACGGTGGAGATGTACCGGGGCGCGGTGGCGTCGTCGCCGAGCTTCTTGCGCAGCCAGGAGATGTGCATGTCGAGGGTCTTGGTCGACGACCACCACGTGGTGTCCCAGACCTCGCGCATCAGCTGCTCGCGGGTGACCACCCGGCCCGCGTCGCGCACCAGGACCCGCAGGAGGTCGAACTCCTTCGCGGTGAGCTGCAGCTCGTCGTCGCCCATCCAGGCGCGGTGCGACTCGACATCGATCCGCACCCCGTGGGTGGAGGGCTGCGGCGCGTCGGTGGTGCCGCGGCGCAGCAGCGCCCGGACCCGCGCCAGCAGTTCGGCGAGCCGGAACGGCTTGGTGACGTAGTCGTCGGCGCCGGCGTCCAGGCCGACCACCGTGTCGACCTCGTCGGCACGGGCCGTGAGCACCAGCACCGGGAAGGTGTGTCCTTCGGTGCGGATCCTGCGGCACACGTCCAGGCCGTCCATGCCGGGCAGCCCCAGGTCGAGCACCACCAGGTCGACGGCGCCCAGCAGGGCGGCTTCGAGCGCGGTGGGCCCGTCCTCGCGCACCTCGACCTCGTAACCCTCGCGGCGCAGGGCGCGCGCGAGCGGTTCCGAGATGGATGCGTCGTCCTCGGCAAGAAGTACGCGGGTCATGGGCTTGATGGTAGTCCGCGTGGGCAGGGGCCGAGGTAGCGGTGCCAACAGCCTTGTGAGGTAGCTCTCAAGACGCCCTATACCACGTGTTGGACTGCCATAAAGTAATGAATCGCCCGTAGCAGTACTCAGGGTCCTTCCGCGCGCAACCCGCGCTGAAGGGCTCTTCTGTGACGGGGCTGGTACGAACCAGCATGAAGTGATTGACCTGACGGCCGGGTCCGCTGCGCGACAACGCGCGGCGGGCGTGGATCCCGGCGCGCCCCCATAGCGCGTCGGTGCCGGCCACCCCCACCGGGCGCGCGGTCTGTTCCGTCGCGCGTCCCGAGCGAACAAGGATCGACCATGGCGTCCAGCCTGACGAAGGACGCCGCCCCGCAGGAGACCCCTGCTCCGGGCGGCACGACCTTCTTCGGCCACCCCCGCGGCCTGGCCACTCTCTTCATGACCGAGATGTGGGAGCGGTTCAGCTTCTACGGAATGAAGGCCCTCCTCCCGCTCTACCTGATCGCCGGCGGCCCCGGAGCCGAGAAGGGCTCCCAGGGCGGCGGCCTCGCGATGAACGCGGCCACGGCCGTGGCCATCTACTCCATCTACATGGCGATGGTGTATCTGCTCGCCATGCCCGGCGGCTGGTTCGGCGACCGGGTCTGGGGGCCCCGCAAGACCGTCGCCATCGCGGCGGGCATCATCATGGCGGGCCACCTGACGCTGGCCGTTCCGGGCCAGTCGACGTTCTTCGTCGGCCTGGCACTGGTCGCGCTCGGCTCCGGCCTGCTCAAGGCGAACATCTCGACGATGGTCGGCCACCTCTACGACGGTCCTGAGGACCCGCGTCGGGACGGCGGCTTCACCGTCTTCTACATGGGCATCAACATCGGTGCCTTCGCCGCCCCGCTGGCGATCGGCACCGTCGGCCAGAACTACAGCTGGCACCTGGGCTTCGCCCTCGCCGCGGTCGGTATGGCGCTGGGCCTGATCCAGTTCCTGCTCGGCACCCGCCACCTGAGCGAGCGCAGCAGCGTCGTCCCGAAGCCGCTGTCGGTCGAGGAGCGCAACTCCACCGTCCGCAAGGGACTGCTGTGGCTGATCGCCGCCTCGGTCTTCTACGGCGTGGTCGTCCTCACCGGCCACTACACGCTCAACTGGGCGCTGGTCCCGATCACCGTGATCGGCCTGGTCATCCCGGTCGGCGTACTGGTGCGCATCAAGAAGGACCGGGAGCTGTCGGCCGCCGAGCAGTCCAAGATGAGCGGCTACATCTGGTTCTTCGTCGCCGCCGCCGTCTTCTGGATGATCTACGACCAGGGCGGATCGACGATGTCGATCTTCGGCGAGACGAAGACGCAGGGCTCGCTCCTCGGCTTCGACTTCCCGTCCTCGTGGTTCCAGTCGGTGAACCCGCTGTTCGTCATGGCGCTGGCCCCGGTCATCGCCTGGGGCTGGATCTGGCTGTCGAAGAAGAACCAGGAACCGAGCACCACGGTGAAGTTCGCCATGGGCCTGTTCCTCATCGGCGCCTCGTTCGTCGTCTTCGTGGTCCCGATGGGCCTGGCCTCGGACGGTACGAAGGTCAGCCCGATGTGGCTGGTCTCGATCTACATGATCCAGACCATCGGTGAGCTCTGCCTCTCGCCGGTCGGCCTCTCGGTCACCACCAAGATGGCCCCGACCAAGTACGGCAGCCAGATGATGGGTGTGTGGTTCCTCGCGGTCACCGCGGGCGACTGCACCACCAGCCTGCTGTCCATCGCGGGTGTGGACCTGAACGGGACCGGCATGGTGGGCCTCGAAGCGGCCCTCGCCATCCTCGCCGGCTTCGCCATCTGGATGTACCGCAAGAAGGTCGTCGCGCTGATGGGTGACGTCCGCTGACGTCCCTTCCCGCGCACGCGTGACGAGGCCCCGGTGACCGTACGGTCGCCGGGGCCTCGTCGTGCGTTCCTTATGTGTCGTGCCGAGCGGTCAGCGGCGCAGCTTGCGCCACGGGGTGAAGGTGAAGACGGCGCCTCCGAGGAGGAGGACGGTGCCCGCGACGAGCCCGAGGGCGCGCAGCGAGCCGTTGTTGTCGGCGCCGGTCTGGGCGAGGCCACCGCTGGTGGTGGTCGCGCTGTTGGCACCCGTGCCGTTGGTACCGCCGGTGTCGCTGCCCTTCTCCTTGATGTCGAGGGTCAGCGAGGCGTCGACGGCCTTGGTCGGGGTGCAGGTCGCGACGGCGGTGCCGCCCTGGGCGAGTTGGACGGTCAGGGCGCCGGGGTGGAGGGTCACCTGTCCGGTCCTGCCCGGCGAGTAGACGCCCTTGAGGGGATCGAGGGTGACCGGCTCGCCCTGGGCGAACGCCTTGGAGTTGGGCGGGCCCTTGACCTGGACCGTGCCGCTGTCAGCGCCCGCCACCTTGACGGCCATGCTCGCGGTGATGAAGCCCTTGGGGAGCGGCGCGGGGGTGTTCATGACGGAGCCGATGAACCGCACCGCGAGGTCGTAGCCGGCGCTGCTCTTGGTGGCGTCGATGGCCATCTGGCCGGTCGGCTTGCCGAACGACCCGCAGTCCAGGGGCACGGAGACCGTCTTGCCCTTGTGCACCGTGCCGTTGGGCTCACCGCCGCCGCCCGAGCCGCCGGAACTCGTACCGCCGGACGTCGTCCCGCCTGTGGAGGTGGTGCCTCCGGTGGTGCCTCCGGTGGTGCCTCCACTGGACGTCGTGCCGCCCGAGGTCGTCGTACCGCCGGACGTGGTGCCGCCGGACGTCGTCGTGCCACCTGACGTCGTACCGCCGGACGTCGTCGTGCCGCCCGTCCCGCTGCCGCCTGTCACCTTGATCGTGACCGCGACCGGAACGGTTCCGGTCGGCGCGCAGGCGGTGTCCGTCGACATGATGTAGTTCGCGTTGATGTTGTACGCGCCGGGCGAGAGCGTCACGTCACCGGCGGCGGTCAGCTTGAGCTTGCCCTTCATGTCGGACAGCACCATGGGGCTGTTCTTCGGGATCGCGGGATTCGTCCGGGTCCCCGCGACGTCCATCGAGCCGGTCTGCGCACCGCCGATCGTGACCTTGCCGGTGGGCAGCACCGAGTTGGCGGGCAGATCCGCGACACCCGGGTTCTGCGACGCGGCCTGCACCGTCTTCCACGTCACGTCGATCGTGTCCCCGACCTTGGCGGTCGCGGGCGCTGTGATGTCCGCCTTGGTCGTCCCGTTGATGTCGGGCAGGTTGGCGATCTTCGGCGGTATGCACTTGGTCGCGAAAGAGGACACGGCGGCCTGCGCCGGTGCCGCGATCAGCAGCACCGAGCCGCCGCCGAGCATGAGCGCGACACCGACCGCTGTGGCGGCCCTGCTCCTCCGCGGTCGCGATAGTCGATTCGTCACGTGCTTCCCTTCGAAGATGGACGTTCGGTACTCGGTGCGGAAGTCGGTGGGGGCTGCGCGGCGGCCGGTGGCCCGCCCGGCAGGGTGCCCTGGTTGAACCAGGGCAGGGTGCCCGTGCCGTCGGCGGGACCGGAGTCCGGCGGGCGCACGCCGTTGGGCGGTGGCTTCGACGGCTGGGCGGGCGCCGAACGCCGGGGCGGTGGCAGGTGGAGCAGCGCGGCGGGCCGCCAGGGGGCCTTGCGGCGCCGGCCGGAGGCGTAGATCGTGCCGGGCAGGCGCGGTCGCGCCTTGTCCACGACGGCCATCCCGATACGGAAGATCCCGGCCGGCACGACGACGCAGAGCAGGATCCAGAAGAGGGTGACGCCCCAGGGCCGGCCGACGTCCCACGGTTCGGTGACGAGCACCTTGCCGCCGTACTTCAGCTGCACCCGGTAGTCGCCGTGCGCGCCTGAGGTCAGCTCGACGGGCAGCTTGATCTGCTGTTTCATCCCCGGCGCCACGCTGCCGCTCCACTGCTGCTCCTCCCACTGCGGGGCGAAGACGCCGTGCGAGACGCCGACCTGGAACACCGGGTCCTTCACCGGCCCGG
This sequence comes from Streptomyces sp. NPDC045021, assembly GCF_056432645.1. Taxonomy (NCBI): domain Bacteria; kingdom Bacillati; phylum Actinomycetota; class Actinomycetes; order Kitasatosporales; family Streptomycetaceae; genus Streptomyces; species Streptomyces sp. NPDC045021. The sequence continues at coordinate 58,920 of NZ_JBWKIQ010000021.1, read as the reverse complement.
AGCCGAGGTTGCCGACGGTGAAGACCAGTTGGCGCTGCGGCGGGGAGCCGAACCAGGTGAGCAGTCCGCCGCCGCCCTCCAGCCTGGCGGTGAGCACGGCGAGCCGCCCCGCACCGGACTGCTGCGGCAGATCGGCGACCGGGTGTCCGATGACGACGAAGGGCGCGTCGACGGTGACGGAGTCGCCCATCACCGTCGCGACATGCACGACGCAGGGGCAGGGCTTGGGCGGTGCGGCGGCCGGCAGCTTCTGGGTGAAGCCGCCCTTGGCGTCGGTGGTGACCGCGCGGCCGGACTCGTTGGAACAGGAGTTGGTGCCGCCGATCGCGTTCTGCCCGCAGACCAGCAGGGTGAGCAGCGTGGTCGGCTTCCAGCCCCGGCCGGTGACGGTGATCTCCGTGCCGGGTTTGGCCTGCTGCGGTGACAGCGCCACCGCGGGTTTCTGATCGGCGGCGGGCGCCCGGACGGCCGCCGGTTCGAGCGCCGCCGGCGCCGCCGCGTGCGACGGCTGCGCGGTGACCGCGGACAGGATGAGCAGCGCCGTGGCGAGCACGGCGGCCGCCGCCGCCCGGAGTCGTTCCCTGTGCATCGTGCTCACGCCTGTCCGCCCCTGCTTCCCACGCTCGTCACGCCGACCGCTGTCCCTGCTGTGTACGGCTCCTGCTCCGGGTCCTCCTCCACCGGCCGCGGCGGACGGTTCCTGCGGCGTCTGACGATGAACCAGGCGACGAGCAGGGCCAGTCCGGCGAGCAGTACCCCGGCGGCGAGCCACGGGACGGCGAAGAACGAGGCACTGGCCGTCTCGTTGAGCTCGCCCCGGTCGGTGGTGACGGTGAGTTTCACGCTCACCCGGTCGAACTGCGGGGCCCCGGCCCATTTCTCGTTCAGCTCGACCTGCTGTCCCGGCAGGAGTTCCAGCGGCAGCCCCTTGGCCTGCCGGTCCAGCAGGGAGTTGCCGAACAGCCCGGTGGCCTTGACGCGCAGGCGCGGCAGCAGGGAGACGTTGCCCCGGTTGACCAGGGTGTAGTGGATGGTGGCGTTGCTCTTGCCGGTGCCGGGCAGCCAGGGCTGGGAGTGGTCGATACGGACGTTCTCCACCGAGAGAGCGGGCAGGCTGGGACCGCTCACCCGGAGGTAGATCCGGGCCCCGACGGCCCGCCGTACGCCGACCGCGACGCTCCCCTTGCTCTTGTCGGTCTCGGTGTTGAGGGCGACGATCGCGCCGGGGTGGTCGCCGGGGGTGGCGGTGTCGGGGACGGTGAGGGTGAACGGGATGTCGGCGCGGGTCCTGGGCGGGACGGTGAGGCTGCCCTGGGCGAGCTTCACCCAGGTGCCGATGTCCTTGTTGGTCTCCTCGGGACCGCGCACGGCGAAGCCGCCGTCGCGCGGGGTGTTGTAGGCGTCGGCGCCGTAGATCGTGAAATGCATGGGCGCGTCGGAGAGGTTGGAGACCGAGACCTTGTCCTTGACGGTGGTGCCGGGTCCCGCCTCCAACGTGAAGAACTGGCGTTCCTGGCTGGTACTCGTCTTGTCCTTGGCCCCGCCCGCAGGGGCGGGGAAGACCGACCAGCGCCCGTTGTCGGCGGCGCCGGCCGGTCCTGCCGCGGGACCGAGACCGATGCCGAGCAACGCGACGACCGTCAGCAGCACTGCCAACGCCTTGGCCCTCGACATGTCTGGCATCTCCCTCGGTCCGAGTTAACTGACTGTGCGTCAGGTCAGGGTCAGGGTCAAGACTCCGGAATAGGTTCCTGGGCCGGAGTAGGCCGGAACGTTCAGCGACAGACCCGCGTCGGCCGTGAACTCACCACCGGTCACGGTGCCGTTGGGCGTCGTGGCCAGCGTGGCGCCGGCGGTGCCAACGGCGCCGGGCGAACCCGCGGCGCAGACACTGAGGCTGCCCGCCTTGGCGGTGCAGGCCGGGGTCCAGCTGAGCTTGTCGGCACCGATGACGGCGCCTCCCGGACCCTTGAAGTCGGTGACCGAGCCGGTCAGGGACCAGCCCGCGGCGCCGCCGCGGAAGTCCTTGACGGTGACCGTCTGCAGTGCGCCGGTCGAGGCACCGCCGTCACCGAAGTTCACCGGGGTCATCTCCACGGTGTCGCCTGCCTGGGTCATGGAGAGCGTCCCGGGGGTGACCGAGGCGTTGAGCTTCTGGCTCCCCGGCGGGATCGGGGTGTTGTCGTTGACCTTGTACGGGACCGGGCCGGCGGCGGTGGCCGGGTCGTAGCTCGCGCCCTCGAAGGCCACGATGCCGGTGGTCGCGAGGTCGTTGACGACGAGCGAGGCGGTGAAGCCGCCCTGCGCGTCGGCGGTCGCGGTGGCCATGTCCGCGGTCGGGTTGGACCCGGCGAGGGCCAGGACCGTGACGTTGGCGCCCGCGGTGAAGTGACCGCCGGTGACGGCGACCGCGGTGCCCGGGTCACCCTGGGCCGAGCCCAGTCCCAGGGTGCGCGGGTTGGGGTTGGCCACCGGGCTCGCGGTGACGGTCTCGGAGACCGGCGCGGGCCCGCCGGTGACGGTGCAGACGGTGTCCAGCTCCAGGATGTAGCTGGTGTGGATGGTGTAGTCGCCGGGCGACAGGGTGATGTCGCCGGGAGCGGTGACCACGAAGGTGCCGGTCATGACCAGCGGCGGGAAGGCGCCCTTGCCCGGGATCGGCGGGTTGCTCTTGGGGCCGGTCACGGCGACCGCGCCGGTCTGGGCGCCGCCGAGCACGACACTGGCGCGGGGGGTGACGACATCGGCGGGCAGCGCGATGTCCGTCGGGTTGCTCGCCGCCGCCTTGGTGAGGGTGTAGGTGACGGTGACCGTGTCACCGACCTTCGGGTTCATGGGCGCGACCGTCACGGTCGCGTTGGACACCCCGTCGATGGGCGGCAGCCCTGCCACGGCGGGCGGAATACAGTGCGTCTGGAAGTCCACGGCCGTCGCCGCCTGGGCGGGCGCCGCGAGAATCGCACCGCCCCCCACCATGAGTGCGGCGGCCCCGAGCACGGCGGCCAGTCTCCGTCCGCGCATGACGGATCTTCGCGCGTGAGCGATCATCTTGTCCCCTTGATCACGGTCCGGGCGCAGCGTCCCTTTTCCCCTGCGCCGACGCTGGACATTGAGACGGGGCGGCCGAAAGAAGTCAATGGAGCCGGACGACCAGATTTGACTACCCGTCAGATGCAACGTCCGTACTGGTCAGGGCAGTTGGGATAGTGGACATGCCGGGCCGCGGCACCGACGGCGGAGTCGGTGCCACGGTCCGGATCAGCGGGTCCGAGCAGCCCGGCGGGTGAGCCAGAGCACGCCGGCCACACCGGCGAGCAGTACCGTGCCGCCGAAGGTGCCCAGCGCCACGGCGTTGTCGGCCGGACCGGTCTGCGGCAGCGTGGAGTCGGGCGGGGTCGTGGCGCCGGCCGCCGCCTTGACGTCCAGCGACAGCGAGGGCTTGGGGCTGTTGGTGGCATTGCAGGTCGTGACCGTGCCTAGGGCCTTGATGGTGAGCACACCGGCCGTGAAGGTGACCTTGCCCGACTTCTTGGGAGTGTAGGTGCCCGTCAGGTCATTGATCTTGATGGGGGTGTTGGCGGGGATCGCCGCGTCGTTCGGGGTGCCGACCACCGACACCGAACCGGGGTCCGCGCCGCCGACCTTGATCGTCGCACTCGGGTTCATCGCCCCCTTGCCGAGTTCGATCGGACTGGAGGAGACACCCTTCTTGAAAGTCATGGTGAGTTTGTAGCCGGAGCCGGACGGGACGCTCGTGATGTCGATCGGCGACACCGCGTCCTTCTTCCCGATCGGCGACTGGCAGCTGTAGGCGACGTCCACCGTTTCGGCCTGTGCGGCCGGGGCGACCAGCAGCGCCGCACCCGCCGCGGCCGCCGTCGCGAGGGCCAGCACTCCACCGCGGGCGGCCGCTCGGTTGAGGACGTTGTTCTTGACGTGTTTCATCGGCTCTTCTCCCTTCCGCCACAAGTTACTGACGGCACATCAGATTCGGCGGCCGACAGTACGCCCGTGATCTTGGAGAAGGAAGAGAAAGTGAGGAGCCGGAAATCAACGGGAAATCAGGCGGGAGCTGCCAGTTCGGCCCACACCGTTTTGCCCGGCCGCTCGGCGTGGCGCGCGACGCCCCAGTCCGTGCACAGCCGCTGCACGATGAACATGCCATGTCCGCCGGGCCGGCCCGCCCGGTGCGGAACGCGCGGCGCCGGCTCCCCGGCACCGCTGTCGGCGACCTCGAGTCGCAGCACCTTGTTGCTGCGGATCAGCCGCAGCTCGTCGGGGCCGTCCGCGTGCAGGCACGCGTTGGTGACCAGTTCCGAGACGACGAGCAGCACATCCTCGGCCGCCGCCCGGCCCTCCGGGGAGGAGGCGGGCAGCCAGCCCCACGCCTGCAGCGCCTCACGAGTGAAGTCGCGGGCGCGCGGAACGATGGCACTCTCACCCAGGAGCCGCAGGACCCGCGCGGATCCGGCCTCGGGCACGACAATGTCGCCCGGGTCCGAATCGCGGTCGTCCGCCGCGTGGGGCCGAGTGGTGCTCATCAGCGCCTCACCTCACCGATGTCCGACAGTTTCAGGAGTCTCCTGCCCGACGGATTCCCGGGGACACCTCGGGAGTCCTACGAAACAGGGTGGAGTGGGAGATCGCCACAGGCGATGCGTCCGTCACTCCTGCAATGCCTCATCCAAGGTGGCATGGACGGTGAACACGGCTTCGGCACCCGTGATCTCGAACACACGCGCGACAACCGGCAGCATACCCGCCAGATGCACTTTTCCACCGGCCGCCTCGGCCTTCAGCCGGGCGCCGAGCAGGACGTTCAATCCGGTGGAATCACAGAAATCCAGCCGCGAGCAGTCCACCACGAGCTTGGTGCAGCCCGCGGCGACACACGCTTCGAGCGGCTCGCTGAGCAGCTCCGCGGTGTGGTGGTCGAGCTCGCCCGCAGGCGTGACAACGGCGCAGGTGCCGTGCTGTCGCACGTCCACGTGCAGCCGGTCCCGGCCGGTCGTACCGACCATCCCGCGGTCCATGTGCGCTCCTCTGGAATCTCGGGTCATGCGCACTCCGAACCCTACGCGCATCGCGAATCGCGCGGAAGCCGCCCTTCAGCTGCCCTGTGGACGCCCCCCGGATGCCTCACGACTGCCCCGTCCGCGGGCCGCCAATCGTCCTTCGGACGACCTCCGGAAAATTTGCGCTCACAGCGTGAAACGGGGTAGGGGTTGAACAACACCTGTCCGAAACGGCCGCCTCGGAGGCGCAGCACACCGTAGTAGAGGCATGGCACCCGGCAGCCTGATGCCGTAACCGAGGGAGGCGAGCATGACACCCCGGCTCGACGCGACAACCGCGACGACGACCAACCCGTCCGTTGGCTCCGACCAAGAAGACCTGGAAGAGCCGGAGGGGCTGCAGGGGCTCCCCGAGATACCCCCGTTCGACACGGTGGGTCCGGTCGACGCACGCGCCCTGTCCAAGACGCTTTTCCTGCGCCTGGAGACGCTGGACGAGGGCACGTACGCATATTCCTACGTCCGCAACACGCTGGTGGAACTCAATCTCGCCCTGGTGAAGTTCGCGGCCTCGCGGTTCCGCACCCGCAGCGAACCGATGGAAGACATCATCCAGGTCGGCACGATCGGCCTGATCAAGGCGATCGACCGCTTCGAGCTCAGCCGCGGCGTGGAGTTCCCCACCTTCGCGATGCCGACGATCATCGGCGAGATCAAGCGCTTCTTCCGCGACACCAGCTGGTCGGTGCGGGTGCCGCGCCGGCTGCAGGAGCTGCGGCTGGACCTGGCCAAGGCCGGCGACGAGCTGGCCCAGCAGCTGGACCGCTCGCCGAACGTGGCCGAGCTGGCCGGCCGGCTGCGGATCAGCGAGGAAGAGGTCATCGAGGGCATGGCCGCGAGCAACGCGTACACCGCGAGCTCGCTCGACGCCCAAGCCGACGAGGACGACTCGGAAGGGGCGCTGACCGACCGCATCGGCTACGAGGACCACGACCTCGAAGGCATCGAGTACATCGAGTCCCTGAAGCCGCTGATCGCCGAACTCCCGTCGCGCGAACGCCAGATCCTCTCCTTGCGGTTCACCGGCAACCTCACCCAGTCGGAGATCGGCGAGGAGCTCGGCATCTCGCAGATGCATGTCTCGCGGCTGCTCTCCCGGACGCTGGCGCGCCTGCGGCGCGGGCTGCTCGTCGAGGAGTGACGGCCGGCGCCGCGCGGCCGCGGGTCACGCCGCGCGGACCCCGCCCTGCCACACCCGGCTGACCAGCGGCACACCCGGCCGGTAGGCCAGATGTACATGGCTGGGGGCGTCGAGCAGCATCAGATCCGCTCGCGCCCCCGCCGTGATCCTTCCGACGTCGTCCCTGCGCAGCGCCCGCGCCCCGCCGAGCGTCGCGGCCGCGACCGCCTCGTCGGGCGTCATCCGCATGTCGCGTACGGCGACGGCGATGCAGAACGGCATCGAGCTGGTGAAGCTCGACCCCGGATTGCAGTCCGTCGACAGCGCCACCGCCGCGCCCGCGTCGATCAGCCGGCGGGCGTCGGGGTAGGTGGCGCGGGTGGAGAACTCGGCGCCGGGCAGCAGTGTCGCGACCGTCACGCCACCGCTGGACGCCAGCGCGTCGACGTCCGCGTCCGTCAGATGCGTGCAGTGGTCGGCGGACGCCGCCTCCAGCTCGACCGCCAGCTGCACTCCGGGGCCGTACGTCAGCTGGTTCGCGTGGACCCGCGGGACCAGTCCGGCCCGCGCGCCCGCCGTGAGGATCGTGCGTGCCTGGTCCCCGTCGAACGCCCCCTTCTCGCAGAACACGTCCACCCAGCGGGCGTGCGGCGCGCAGGCCTCCAGCATCGGCCCGGTGACCAGGTCGACGTAGCCGGCCGGGTCGTCCGCGTACTCCGGCGCGACGATGTGCGCGCCCAGGTACGTGGTCTCCGAGGTGTGCGCGGCGGCGATGCGCAGGCTGCGCGCCTCATCCTCCGCGGTCAGCCCGTAGCCGGACTTCGTCTCGATGGTCGTGGTGCCCTGCCGCCGCGCCTCGGCCACATAGCGGGCCACGGTGGCGTCCAGCTCGGCGTCACTGGCGGCGCGGGTCGCGGCGACCGTGGTCCTGATGCCGCCCGCAGTGTACGGCGTGCCCGACATGCGGGCGTTGAACTCCTGGGTACGGTCGCCGCCGAACACCAGGTGCGAGTGCGAGTCGACGAACCCGGGCAGCATCGCCCGGCCGCCCGCGTCGTACACCTCGTCCGCGGCCGGCGCCCGGCCCGCCGGGCCGACCCATGCGATGCGGCCTTCCGCCATGACCACCGCCGCGTCCGCGACCAGGCCGAGCGGCCCGGTACCGAGGGACGGGTCGTTGGTGACCAGGCTGCCGATGTTGGTGATGACGGTCGTGGGCATCGCGGTGGTCCTCCGTGAGGATGGGGAGTCAGGAACGCCGCAGGCGGGCGACGGCTTCGCCCATCGCGGCCGGAACGTCCGGCACCAACTGGTGGACACCGTCCCGGACGATGTGCCGCCCGCCCACCACGGTATGCCGCACGTCCGCGGCGGTCGCGGCGTACACGGCCGTCTCCGCGGCGAGGCGCGGCAGCGTGCCGGCGGTGCGGACCGAGTCCAGAGCGACGGTGGTGAAGTCGGCGAGCGCGCCCGTCTCGATCCGGCCGGCGTCCGCCCAGCCGAGCGAGGCATGGCCGTCCTCGGTGGCGGCCCGCAGCAGCTGCGCGGCCGTCCAGTGCCCGCGGGCGCGGGTGCGCAGCCGCTCGTTGAGCTCCATGGCCCGTGCCTCTTCGAGCAGGTCGATGACGGCATGGCTGTCGCTGCCGAGCGACAGCGGGCTTCCGGCGCGCTGGACGTCGCGCGCCGGGCCGATGCCGTCGGCGAGATCACGTTCCGTGGTGGGGCACATGCAGACGACGGTGCCGCTGCCGCCGAGCAGCCGGATGTCCTCGCCGGTGAGGTGGGTGGCGTGCACGGCGGAGGTCCGCGGGCCCAGCGCCCCGTGGTCGGCGAGGAGCCGCGTCGGGGTGCGGCCGTGGGCCTTGAGGCAGCCCTCGTTCTCGGCCGGCTGTTCCGACAGGTGGACGTGGAGCGGGGCCTGCCGTGCCGCCCCCCATTCGGCGACCCTGGCGATACCGGCCGGCGGCACGGCGCGCACCGAGTGGATGGCGGCGCCGATCCGGACGTGGTCGCGGTCCTTGAGGGCGTCGGCGCGCTCCGCCCAGGCGTCGGGGCCGGCGTCGGCGAACCGCGTCTGGTGCCGGTCGGGGGGCGCGCCGAAGCCGGACGAGAAGTAGGCCGTGTCGAGCAGCGTGATCCGGATGCCCGCCTCTCCCGCGGCGGCGATCAGCGCCTCCCCCATGGCGTTGGGGTTGTCGTACGGCCTACCACCGGGAGCGTGGTGCAGATAGTGGAACTCACCGACGCAGGTGACGCCGGCCAGCGCCATCTCCGAGTACACCGCCCGCGCGAGCGCGAAGTACGTGTCGGGGTCGAGCTCCGCCGCGACCGAGTACATGATCTCGCGCCAGGTCCAGAAGGTGCCGGAGCCGACCTGGACGGTGCCGCGCAGCGCCCGGTGGAAGGCGTGCGAGTGCGCGTTGGCCAGTCCCGGCAGGGTGAATCCGCGCAGCGCCACGGCGCCGGGAGGTGGCGTGTCGACTCCGGTCCTGACGCCGGTGATCCGGCCGTCCGCCGTGTCGATCGCCACGCCCGGCTCGGCGACCGCGTTGAGCCAGGCGTATTCCGTCCAGTACGTCAGCTGCACGCGAGACCTTCCAGTACGTCGGCGAGCGCGGTCACCCCGGCGAGACAGTCGTCCTCGGCGGCGGTCTCGGCGGGCGAGTGCGAGACACCGGTGGGGTTGCGTACGAACAGCATGGCGGTCGGGGCACTCGCCGACAGGATCCCGGCGTCGTGTCCCGCGCCGGTCGGCAGCACCGGGACGACGCCGCCGAGCAGCTTGGCGACCTCGTCGCGCAGCGCGTGCTCGAACTCGACGACCGGGGTGAACGATTCGCGGGTCACGCGGACGTCGATGCCGTCGTGGGCCCCCCGCTCGGTGGCGGCCTGTTCGATCCCGGCCACCACCCGGTCCAGCGTCTCCTGGTCGGCGGCGCGTGAATCGAGCCAGCCGCGCACCAGCGAGGCGATGGCGTTGACGCCGTTGGGCTCGACGCTCACCTTGCCGAAGGTGGCCAGCGCCCCGGCCACCTGGGCTTCCCGGCGGGCGGCCAGCACCGTGTCGGCGTAGCTGAGCATCGGGTCGCGGCGGTCCTCCAGGCGGGTGGTGCCCGCGTGGTTGGCCTCGCCGTGGAAGTCGAACCGCCAACGGCCGTGCGGCCAGATCGCGGAGGCGATACCGACGGCGTCGCCGGTCAGGTCCAGCGCCCGGCCCTGCTCGACATGGAGTTCCACGAACGCGCCGATGCGGGCGAGCCGCTCCGGGTCCGGGCCGATGCCGGCCGGGTCGTAACCGGCCTGCTCCATGGCCTGCGGCAGGCTGACGCCGTCCGCGTCCCGCAGTTCGTACGCCTTCTGCGGAGTCAGCTGCCCGGCGGCCAGCCGCGATCCGACACAGGCCAGACCGAAGCGGGCGCCCTCCTCGTCACCGAAGTTGACGATGGCCAGCGGCTTGCTGAACGCCGTCCCGCGCTCGCGCAGTTCGTCGAGCGCGGCGAAGGACGACACGACGCCCAGCGGCCCGTCGAAGGCGCCGCCGTCCGGGACGGAGTCCAGGTGCGAGCCGGTGACGACCGCGTCGCCGGCGGCCGGGTCGCCCAGCCAGGCCCACTGGTTGCCGTTGCGGTCGACCTCGTAGGTCAGCCCGCGGGCTTCCGCCTGTTCCCGGAACCACGCCCGGCAGTCCAGGTCGGCGCCGCTCCAGGCGTAGCGGCGGTATCCCCCGGAGACGGAGCTGCGGCCGATGGGCAGCAGCTCCGTCCACATGCTGTGGAAACTCACTCGGAGTCGCCCTCGCGCATCGGGATCCGCACACCGCGCTCGTCGGCGATCTCGTCGGCGCGGTCGTAGCCCGCGTCCACGTGCCGGATGACGCCCATGCCGGGGTCGTTGGTCAGCACCCGGCGAATCTTCTCGCCCGCGAGCTTGGTGCCGTCCGCGACCGTGACCTGACCGGCGTGCAGGGAGCGGCCCATGCCGACGCCGCCGCCGTGGTGGATGGAGACCCAGGACGCGCCGGAGGCGACGTTCACCATGGCGTTGAGCAGCGGCCAGTCGGCGATGGCGTCGGAACCGTCGAGCATCGCCTCGGTCTCGCGGTACGGCGAGGCCACCGAGCCGCAGTCCAGGTGGTCGCGCCCGATGACGACCGGCGCGGCCAGCTCACCGCCGGCGACCATGTCGTTGAAGCGCTCGCCGGCCTTGTCGCGCTCGCCGTAGCCGAGCCAGCAGATACGGGCGGGCAGGCCCTGGAAGTGGACCTTGTCCTGCGCCAGCTTGATCCAGCGGTGCAGCGACTCGTTCTCCGGGAAGAGGTCGAGGATCGCCTTGTCCGTCTTGTGGATGTCGGACGCCTCGCCGGAGAGCGCCGCCCAGCGGAACGGGCCCTTGCCCTCGCAGAACAACGGCCGGATGTAGGCGGGCACGAACCCGGGGAAGTCGAAGGCCCGCTCGTACCCGGCGAGCTGTGCCTCGCCGCGGATCGAGTTGCCGTAGTCGAAGACCTCGGCCCCGGCGTCCATGAAGCCGACCATGGCCTCGACGTGCCGGGCCATCGACTCGCGGGCCCGCAGCGTGAAGTCGGCGGGCTTCTCGGCCGCGTACGTGGCCATCTCGTCGAAGGCGATGCCCACCGGCAGATAGGCCAGCGGGTCGTGCGCCGAGGTCTGGTCGGTGACGATGTCGATCGGCGCGCCCTCGGCGAGCATCTGCGGCAGCAGCTCGGCGGCGTTGCCCAGCAGCCCGATCGACAGCGGCTCCCGCTTGTCGCGGGCCTCGGTGGCCAGCTGCATCGCGTGCGCCAGGGAATCGGCCTTGACGTCCAGGTACCGGTGGTCGATGCGGCGGGAGATCGCGCGCGGATCCACGTCGATGCAGATCACGACGCCGCCGTTCATGGTGACGGCCAGCGGCTGGGCGCCGCCCATGCCGCCGAGCCCGGCGGTGAGCGTGATCGTCCCGGCCAGCGTGCCGCCGAACTTCTTGGCGGCGACCGCGGCGAACGTCTCGTAGGTGCCCTGGAGGATGCCCTGGGTGCCGATGTAGATCCACGAGCCGGCCGTCATCTGGCCGTACATGGTCAGGCCCAGCGACTCCAGCCGGCGGAACTCCTCCCAGTTGGCCCAGTCGCCGACCAGGTTGGAGTTGGCGATGAGCACCCGCGGCGCCCACTCGTGCGTCTGCATCACGCCGACGGGACGGCCGGACTGGACGAGCATCGTCTCGTCCTGCTTCAGCGTCTGCAGGGTGCGGACCATGGCGTCGAACGAGCGCCAGTCCCGCGCGGCCTTGCCGGTACCGCCGTAGACGACCAGCTTCTCGGGGTGCTCGGCGACCTCCGGGTCGAGGTTGTTCTGCAGCATCCGCAGCGCGGCTTCCTGCTGCCATCCCTGAGTGCTCAGTTCCGTACCGCGCGGCGCCCGCACGATCCTCGGTCCCGACATCGGCCCGGCCTCCCTCTGTGCATCGATGGATCTAACTATTCACATCCTGTCTGGATGAATACGTCTAGTCAACAGTGCGGGGTGGCGTCACCTCTGGCCGGGTGATGGGATGACCCGCATGACGCCGGACGCGACAGCACGACGGGGCCACGCGCTGCGCGCGGCAGTGGAACAGAATCTACTCGTACCGGACAAACCAGTCATCGGTCTTCTCGACATCACCGGTATCCAGGAGGCCGCGGCCGCCCTCCAAGAGGCGTTCGCCACTCCTGGCGTTACCGTCACCCACACCTTCGCCGTCAAGGCCGCCGCCCTCGTCCCGGTCCTGCGGCTGCTCGCCGGACTCGGCATCGGCGCCGAGGTCGCCAGCCCCGGCGAGCTCGCCATCGCCCGCGCCGCGGGCCTCCCGGCCGACCGCATCGTCCTGGACTCCCCCGCCAAGACCGTCACCGAGCTGCGCGAAGCGCTCGCCCTGGGCATCGCCGTCAACGCCGACAACCCGCAGGAGCTCGCCCGCCTCGACACCCTGGTGGCGGCAACCCCGACCACGTCCCCCATCGGCCTGCGGGTCAATCCGCAGATCGGCGGCGGCACCATCGGCGCCATGAGCACCGCGACCGCCACCTCGAAGTTCGGCATCGCGCTGCGCGACGACGGCGCCGAGGAGTGGATCCTGCGCGCCTACGCGGACCGCCCCTGGCTCACCCGGCTGCACACCCACACCGGCTCCCAGGGCGTACCGCTGGACCTCATGGCGGCCGGTGTCCGGGCCACCCACGACCTGGCCGAGCGCATCAACCTCGCCGCCGGCCGCCAGCAGGTCACCACTCTCGACATCGGCGGCGGCCTCCCCGTGAACTTCGCCTCCGACACGGTCACGCCGACCTTCCGGACGTACGCGCAGCTGCTGCGCGAGAGCGTCCCCGGCCTCTTCGACGGCCGGTACACCATCGTCACCGAATTCGGGCGCTCACTGCTCGCCAAGGCCGGCACGGTGCTCGCCCGGGTCGAGTACGCCAAGTCGGCCGGCGGCCGGCCCATCGTGATCACCCACGCGGGCGCACAGCTCGCCACCCGTACGGTCTTCGCCCCCGGCTCCTGGCCGCTGCGCGTCGCCGCGCTCGACCCCAAGGGCCGCCCCAAGACCGGCGACCCCGTCGTCCAGGACGTGGCCGGCCCCTGCTGCTTCGCCGGCGACCTGCTCTCCCAGGCCCGCCCCCTGCCCCGCCTCGAAGCGGACGACCTCGTCGCCCTCCTCGACACCGGCGCCTACTACTTCTCCAACCACTTCGCCTACAACTCGCTCCCGCGCCCCGCCGTGTACGGCTACCACGCGTCGGCGGACGGCTCGGTGCGGTTCGCGCTGGTGCGCGCGGCCCAGAGCGTCGAGGACCTCCTGGCCGAAAGCGGCGCCGCCCACACCGAGTCCCTGACCACCCTGAACTGACCCGCCGCCGGCGGGTCCGTCGCGCCTGCGGCGGGCTTTTCCTGGAGGACCCGGTCACCGACCCGGCCCGTTACCGCCCCGCCGCGAAGCCCGTCGTCTCGTACGGCGACGCAACGCTCACCCGATCCGGCCGCACCCAGTACCGGACGTCCCGCGACCGCTCCAAGCGGCCGAACCACAGCGACTTCGCCCAGAGCCCCGCCCCGACCCCGGCCAGCAGCATCCCGCCCGCCGACGAGGCGAGCAGCATCGACGCCGCGGCCCCCGCGAAAGCCGCGAGCAGCCACCACCGCCGGCGCCGGACCCAGATCCGCGCCGTGACCCGGCGGTCCTGCAGGAAGACGGACTTGCCGGCCCGCGTGGCATCCGCGCCGAGCGCCACGTACCGCCCGCGGCGTGCCGCGAAAGCGACGACGGCCGCGACGATGAACAGGGCCGCGCCGCCGAGTATCCCGATCCGGCGCCCGGTCAGGCCGGGGACGAACAGACCTCCCACGGCGGCCGGCACACCCAGCCAGAACAGCCAGCGCGCAGCGACCCGCACCAGCACCCCCACCCGAGCCAGCGTGTATGCCCCGCGCGCCACGACCGTCCTCCTCCGATACGTCCACACCGCTGCCACACCGCTACACAGCGTCCAGTTGCACGGGAGGGTACTCAGCGATCCTCAGAATTTCATGAGGACCGGACAGGAAAACGACAGCCCGGCTCAGTCGGTGAACAGCCCCCGGGCCGCGGCCCGCGCGTCGAACCCCTCAAGGCTCGCCTGCGCGTCCGGCAGGTGGTCGCACATCGACTCCAGCAGGACGCGTCCGAGCAGCATCGGGGCGCACGCCGTGTCGAAGGCGAGCCCGGTACCCACCGCGGCCGGCAGCAGCAGGTCGGAGCAGGCGGCGACCGGGGCGAAGGCGCTGTCGGCGACGGTGACGACCGTCAGGCCGGCCTGGCGCGCGTACATCAGGGCCTCGACGACCTCGCGCGGATGCCGCGGCAGGGCGAAGCAGAGCAGCGCGCTCGCACCGGCCCGGACCGCGCCGTCGACGCGATCGGCGAACATCGTGCCGCCCTCGTCGAGGAGCCGGACGTCGGGGTGGACCTTCGCGGCGAAGTACGCGAAGCCGCGCGCCTGCGCGCCCGCCGCGCGCAGACCGAGGACGGGCAGCGGCCGGGACGCGGCGAGCACGGCGCCGGCACGGGCGACGGGCGCGGGGTCGGCGAGGAGGGCGGCGAGGTGCCGGAGGTTCTCGATCTCGGCGTGCACGGCCTGCTGGTACTCGTTGTACGGGGCGGCCTCGGGGCCGGGCCGTACCGGCGCGACCTCGCGCAGGTGGCGGCGGAGCGCCGGGTAGCCGTCGAAGCCGAGCGCGACGGCGAAGCGGGTGACGGACGGCTGGCTGACCCCGGCGAGCTCGGCGACCTCGACGCTGGACAGGAACGGCGCGTCCGCCGATCGGCGCACCAGGCAGTGGGCGATCCGGCGCTGCGTCGGGGTGAGCCGGTGCGACTCGAACAGCTTCAGCAGCCGCGCCGAGGCGCCCTCGGCCGCGCCCGCCTCCGCGGCGTCGCCCCCGACCTCCGTCGTACCCATCAACGTCCTCCTGGCCTATTCAGTCGTCGCTGACTCTGCATGAATCCATGCAGCCTGGCAAGGAGTGTCCACCGGACGCACTCGGACGCACCGGAACCAGCCACCGAGCCGACTACACCGCCGGCAGCCGCCCCTTCTGCGGCTTCCCCATCGCGTTCCGCGGCAGCTCGTCCAGGAACCGGACCTTCCGTGGCCGCTTGTGCACCGACAGATGCCCGGCCACGAAGTCCATCAGCTCGGCCTCGCTCACCCCGTCCGCCACGACGAACGCGACGATCTCCTGGCCCAGGTCCTCGTGCGGCGCGCCCACCACCGCCGCCTCCCGGACCGCGGGGTGGTCGAGCAGCGCGTTCTCCACCTCGCCCGCGCCGATGCGGTAGCCGCCGGACTTGATGAGGTCGGTCGAGGCGCGGCCGACGATCCGGTGCATGCCGTCCGGCTCCGCCATCGCCATGTCGCCGGTACGGAACCAGCCGTCGGCGGTGTACGAGGCGGCGGTGGCCTCCGTACGGCCGAGGTAACCGTCGAAGAGGGTGCCCGAGCGGATCTGCAGCTCGCCGACCGTGGCGCCGTCGTACGGGACCGGCGCGCCGTCCTCGTCCACCAACCGGGTCTCCACCCCCGGCAGCGGCAGCCCCACCGAGCCGGGACGCCGTTCACCTGCCGCCCGCGTGCTGATCGTGATCAGCGTCTCCGTCATCCCGTACCGCTCCACGGGCCGCTGCCCGGTGAGCGCCTCCAGGTCCCGGAAGACGGGGGCGGGCAGCGGGGCGCTGCCCGACACCAGCAGCCGGGCGCCGGTCAGCGCCCGCGCGGCGGCCGGGTCGCGGACCACCCGCGACCAGACCGTCGGCACGCCGAAGTAGAGGGTGCCGCCCGCCGCCGCGTACGCCTGCGGCGTGGGCCGTCCGGTGTGCACCAGCCGGCTGCCCGTGCGCAGCGCGCCGAGCACGCCCAGCACCAGCCCGTGCACGTGGAACAGCGGCAGACCGTGCACGAGGGTGTCCCCGGCGGTCCACTCCCAGGCCCCGGCGAGCGCGTCGAGCTGGGTGGCGATCGCGCCGCGCGAGACCACGACGCCCTTGGGCGGGCCCGTCGTTCCCGAGGTGTAGAGGATGAGCGCGGCTTCCTTGGCCCCCGGCTCGGGCCCGCTCCAGCCGGCCCGCTCGTCGAAGTCGACGGGGATCAGCGCCGCGCCCGAATCCCCCAGGATGTGGTTCTGCTCGGCCGGTCCCGCGTCCGGCGGCACCGGGACCACCGGTACTCCGGCCAGCAGCCCGCCCACCACCGCGGCCACCGTCTCATGCGACGCCGTCGCCCGCACCGCGAACGCCGGCGCCCCCGCCACCCGCGCCGCGACCGCGCCCGCCGCGCCGAGCAGTTCCTCGTACGAGCAGGACCGCCCCGCGACGGTCACGGCATCGGGCCGGTCCGCACCGTCGGACGCGGTGAGGGCCGTCAGCAAGGAGGGGGCGGGTGACAGCGGCACGGGTGTGCTCCTCTGAAGGTCTCAATCCGAGCCCCGGCGGGCTCGACCGGGCTCGACCGGCTCGACGGCGCTCGCCGCGCGGTAGCACCGCGACTCTACGCATCGCCCGCTGGGAGGGGGCACCCCCGAAAAGAATCGGGGGTTTCCCCCAGTGCCGAGCGCCGCCGCGCTCCGTACGGTGGCGTCATGGACGCCCGCGACCCGGAACTCAAAAAAGAACTCGCCGCCACCCTTCAGGCCCGCAAGGACCTCGGTGCGGAGTACGAGTCGGAACTGGTCGACTCGTTCATGGAGAAAGTGGACCAGCGCCTCGACAGCCATGTCGAGCAGCGGGTCCGCCGCCAACTGGCCGAGCAGCAGACCTCCTTCGCCCGCGCCGGGCGCAGCCCCGGCACGCCGGAGCCCAGCGCGCGCTTCGCCCGCTACGGCTTCGCCGGCTTCACCATGATCGCCGCGATCCCGCTCTCCGCGATCGGCGCGGTCAACGCGGGAACCCCCGGCCTGTTCATCACCTGGGCCGGCATCGTGGGCGTGAACGTCGCCCAGTCCCTCGGCCACATCTTCACGGGCGAGCGGGGCGAGCGCCGCCGGAAGTCCGACAGCGACTGGGAGTAGCGGGCCATAGCGGGCCCGCGCGGGGCAGCTGCTCGACGAATCCGCGGAAAAAAGTGGAGCGGGGACCGCCGCACCCCCGGTCGCCCGGGGGGCGGGACGACGGCGGTCCCCGCATCAGACGCGCGCCGGGTCAGGACCAGACACCGCGTCCAGGGAGGGTCACCTCAGAGGTCCGGGAGCCGCTCCGGAGTTCCTGGGTGCCACATCCTGCGTTGTCGGGCTTCTCTTCCCGACGAACACCAATGTGCCCGACCCGTGTTAAGCGCGTGCTGCGGCCGCGTGACGCGGATGTAGCACTTTCGAATCCCGGGGTGAACGGGCCCCCAACTCCGGCCGGCGGCCCGGCGTTCCGCGCTTCCCCCAGTCAGCGCGTCGCAGACCGGCGCGTCAGCGCTGGGCGATGGTGAGGTTCTTCGCGATCTTCTTGGTGAGAGCCACATCCGCGGCGCCGAGATCGGCGGACTGGACCGCGTAGAACGTGGTGATCACGCTGTTGCCGACGCGGGTCGCGACCAGGGTGGTGCCGCCCGCCCACTGGTCCGAGGTGAGCACGGCCTTGATGGACTGGCCGTTCGACCCCGCTATCGGGCCGCTCTTCACCTTCACGGGGACCGGGGAACCGCTCCCGGAGTCGGTGAAGTGCGCGCAGCGGGTGAACGCCTGCTGGATGCGCGTCATCACGGTCCGGGCACCGGAACCGCGGAAGGTGTCGACCTCCTGGCTGAACTCCTCGCGCTTGGCGTTGAGGAAGTCGCCCTGGGCGAACGCGGCGCTCTCGATCCCGGTGATGCGGACCCAGGCGGTCTGCTCCAGCTCCCCGCACGCACCGGCGGCGCCGTCCTTGGCCTCGGGTGCGAGGTCCGGGCCACTGTCGCGGGTGCCGTCCGCGTCGGCCTTGTACCCCTTGGGGAGCACGTCGCCCCGCAGCAGCACGGCCCGCAGCTTGTCGCCGGTGAGCAGTCGGGCGCTCGAACCGGCCGGGACGGCGGTGGCGCCGGGCGACGTGGTCGCGCCGGAAGCGGTGGCGGTGGTCGTGGCCGTCGCAGTCGGGCCGGACCCGGCCGCCGAGTCCGTGGCGGACGAGCAGGCGGCGAGCGCCAGGGGCAGGAGCAGCAGCGCGGCGGCTCGGAGCGGGGCGGAGGTGCGGGAGGTCATGGCGGGCCGTTCTGCTGGGAGGACGCGGGACCCGGTCCGGCTCGGGTCACTGCGACGGGCCAGCAGAAAATACCCGACGGCCCCCTGCCCGGACCGGGCAGGGGGCCGCATGGTGCTTGCGCCGGTGCTGCGGCGCCGGCGGACTACTTCGCCAGGAAGGCGAGCAGGTCCTGACGGCTCACGACGCCGGTCGGCTTGCCCTCGACGAGGACGATCGCCGCGTCGGACTTGGTGCCCAGGACCGCCATCAGGTCGGAGACCGGCTCGCCCGAGCCCACCTGCGGCAGCGGGCCGCTCATGTGCTTCTCCAGCGGGTCCTCGAGGGTGGCGCGCTTGGCGAACAGCGCATCCAGGAGGTCACGTTCGACGACGGAGCCGATGACCTCGGCCGCCATCACGTCGGGGTGCCCGGCGCCCGGCTTGACGATGGGCATCTGGGAGACGCCGTACTCGCGGAGCACGTCGATCGCCTCGCCGACGGTCTCCTCCGGGTGCATGTGGACGAGCTGCGGGATGCCGCCGCCCTTGTGGGCGAGGACGTCGGAGACCCGGGCCTGGCCGTTGCCCTCGTCGAGGAAGCCGTGCGAGGCCATCCACTCGTCGCTGAAGATCTTCGACATGTAACCGCGGCCGGAGTCCGGCAGCAGGACGACGACGACGTCGTCCGGGCCGAGCTTCTCGGCGACGCGCAGCGCCGCGACGACCGCCATGCCGCAGGAACCGCCGACGAGCAGGCCCTCCTCCTTGGCGAGGCGGCGGGTCATCTGGAAGGAGTCCTTGTCGGACACGGCGACGATGCCGTCCGCGACCTCACGGTCGTAGGCGGTCGGCCAGAAGTCCTCGCCGACGCCCTCGACCAGGTACGGACGCCCGGAGCCGCCGGAGTAGACCGAACCCTCGGGGTCGGCGCCGATGACCTGGACACGGCCATCGCTTGCGTCCTTCAGATAGCGGCCGGTGCCGGAGATGGTGCCGCCGGTGCCGACGCCCGCGACGAAGTGCGTGATCCGCCCCTCCGTCTGCTCCCACAGCTCGGGGCCGGTGGAGTGGTAGTGCGACAGCGGGTTGTTCGGGTTGCTGTACTGGTCCGGCTTCCACGCGTTGGGGGTCTCGCGCACCAGCCGGTCGGAGACGTTGTAGTACGACTCCGGGTGGTCGGGGTCGACGGCAGTCGGGCAGACCACGACCTCCGCGCCGTACGCCCGCAGCACATTGATCTTGTCGAGCGACACCTTGTCCGGGCAGACGAAGATGCAGTGGTAGCCCTTCTGCTGGGCGACGATCGCGAGGCCGACACCGGTGTTGCCGGACGTCGGCTCGACGATCGTGCCGCCGGGCTTCAGCTCACCGCTCTGCTCCGCGGCCTCGATCATCCGGACCGCGATGCGGTCCTTGACCGAGCCTCCGGGGTTGAAGTACTCGACCTTGGCCAGGACGGTCGCCTGGATGCCCTCGGTCACGTTGTTGAGCCGCACCAGCGGGGTGTTGCCGACGAGGCTGATCATCGAGTCGTGGAACTGCACCATTGTCTCCGGGTTCTCCGTGAATGTGCGGCCAGCCTATGGCCTAACGCGCAGACTCTCAGCTCGTCCGCGCCTCGATCGCTTCTGCTTCCCACCCCCCTAATGTCGGTTGATCACCACTACGGCACGTTGCAGTAGGCGCGTGACGGGGCAACAAGGTGTTGTACGCACAAACGCAGGGAGGTGAGCCGGCTCGATGTCGAGGGTGAGGGTGGCACGGCGGATTGCGACCGCGGC
The DNA here is from genome assembly GCF_056432645.1 of Streptomyces sp. NPDC045021. Lineage (NCBI taxonomy): Bacteria > Bacillati > Actinomycetota > Actinomycetes > Kitasatosporales > Streptomycetaceae > Streptomyces > Streptomyces sp. NPDC045021. The sequence goes on along the minus strand of NZ_JBWKIQ010000021.1, from coordinate 39,227 downwards.
GGCGTTCGGCGGTGGCGGGATCAGTCTGCTCGGCGGGGCGGCCGTCGGAGTACTGCTGGCCGAGATGAGCCTGGCGAGACGGGTGGTCGGCGGCTCCGACGACGTACCGCCGCGCGCGGACGGCAGATACGGGTCGGCGTTCTCGCACCGAACGGATGAAATCCCGCTCCGACTCTGTTTCCTCGGCGATTCGACGGCGGCGGGGCAGGGCGTGCACCGGGCGCGCGAGACCCCGGGCGCGCTGCTCGCCTCCGGGCTGGCTGCGGTCGCGGAGCGGCCCGTCACCCTGGTGAACGTGGCGAATCCCGGGGCGCAGTCCAACGACCTGGCGCGCCAGGTCTCACTCCTGCTCGACGTGGGCGCCCCGCCCCCCGACGTCTGCGTGATCATGATCGGCGCGAACGACGTCACCCACCGGATGCCGCCCGCCAAGTCCGTCCGGCTGCTGTCGGACGCGGTGCGCCGGCTGCGCGAGGCGGGCAGCGAGGTGGTCGTCGGCACCTGTCCCGATCTGGGCTCCGTGGAGCCGGTGTACCAGCCGCTGCGCTGGTTGGCGCGCCGGATGAGCCGCCAGCTCGCCGCCGCGCAGACCATAGGGGTGGTCGGTCTCGGCGGCCGTTCGGTCTCGCTGGGCGATCTGCTCGGACCGGAGTTCGAGGCGCATCCGCGCGAGATGTTCGGCCCGGACAACTTCCACCCCTCCGCGGAGGGGTACGCGGCGGCGGCCATGGCGCTGCTGCCGACGCTGTGCGCCTCGCTGGGCGTGTGGCCGGAGGCGGACGAGCGTCCGGACGCGCAGCGCGGCGAGGGCTTCCTGCCGGTCGCCCAGGCCGCGGTGGAGGCCGCCTCGGAGGGCGGCACGGAGGTCGTCGCGGCGATGCACGCCGTATCCGGGCCGCGGGGCCGCTGGGCCCTGCTCAAGCACCGCCGCCGCCAGCGGCTGCCGCACACGACGGAACCGGCGACAACGGAGGCGTCGTCGGCCTGACGGAGCGGGCGGAGTACGGGCCGGCGGGTGCGCCCCGACCGGCCCGCACGCACCGGTCGCGCCGACCTGACCTAAGCGCGCGCTCAGAAAGAGTCCCGTGTCACAGCCCACAGCCCGTGACTCCTCGCGATACGTGCAGGTAACTTCCCAGAGAGTCCAGCCGCCTCGACGAGGAGTGTGTGTCGCGATGCCCGAAGCCGTGATCGTCTCAGCCGCCCGATCCCCCATCGGACGCGCCTTCAAGGGGTCCCTCAAGGATCTTCGCCCGGACGACCTGACCGCCACGATCATCCAGGCCGCGCTGGCGAAGGTCCCGGAGCTGGACCCGCGGCAGATCGACGACCTGATGCTCGGCTGCGGCCTGCCCGGCGGCGAGCAGGGGTACAACCTCGGCCGGATCGTGGCCGTGCAGATGGGCATGGACCACCTGCCGGGCTGCACGGTCACCCGCTACTGTTCGTCATCGCTCCAGACGACCCGGATGGCGATGCACGCGATCAAGGCCGGCGAGGGCGACATCTTCGTCTCGGCCGGCGTCGAGATGGTCTCGCGCAGCATCAAGGGCAGCTCCGACGGCCTGCCGGACACCAAGAACCCGCTCTTCGCCGACGCCGAGCTGCGCACCCTGGGCCGCGCCGAGAAGGGCGGCGGCGAGTGGCACGACCCGCGCGAGGACGGGCTCATCCCGGACGCGTACATCTCGATGGGCCAGACCGCCGAGAACCTCGCCGCGATCAAGGGCGTCACCCGCGCCGACCAGGACGAGTTCGGCGTGCGGTCGCAGAACCTCGCCGAGGCCGCCATCAAGAACGGCTTCTGGGAGCGTGAGATCACCCCGGTCACGCTGCCCGACGGCACGGTCGTCTCCGCGGACGACGGCCCGCGCGCGGGCGTCACGCTGGAAGCGGTGCAGGGCCTCAAGCCGGTCTTCCGCCCCGACGGCACGGTCACCGCGGGCAACTGCTGCCCGCTGAACGACGGCGCCGCCGCCCTCGTGATCATGTCCGACGTGAAGGCCCGCGAGCTGGGCATCACGCCGCTCGCCCGCGTCGTCTCCACCGGTGTCTCCGGCCTCTCCCCCGAGATCATGGGCTACGGCCCGGTCGAGGCGTCGAAGCAGGCGCTCAAGCGGGCCGGCCTGGGCATCGGCGACATCGACCTGGTCGAGATCAACGAGGCGTTCGCCGCGCAGGTCATCCCGTCCTACCGCGACCTCGGCGTGGACCTGGACCGGCTGAACATCAACGGCGGCGCGATCGCCGTGGGCCACCCCTTCGGCATGACCGGCGCCCGCATCACCGGCACGCTGATCAACTCGCTGCAGTTCCACGACAAGCAGTTCGGCCTGGAGACCATGTGCGTCGGCGGCGGCCAGGGCATGGCGATGGTCATCGAGCGGCTGAGCTGAGTCGCAGCGCAGGGTAGGGATCGCCCGAGGAACGAGGGCGGTACCTGCCCGCAGCGGAGGCGAAGCTCAGCGCGACCAGAGACATCGAGCGGCTGAGCTGAGTCGCAGCGCAGGGTAGGGATCGCCCGAGGAACGAGGGCGGTACCTGCCCGCAGCGGAGGCGAAGCTCAGCGCGACCAGAGACATCGAGCGGCTGAGCTGAGTCGCGATCGGCAACGTCGAACTGACCCGCTCGTAACTCTTTCGCCGTCACACCGTGTGATCTAAGTCGCAATCGAACCGCCCCCGGGTTGTTATCTGAGCCCGGGGGCGGCGCGTTTTTGCAGGTCAGGGCGGCATCACCCGGATGGCCCAGGACCTCAGACCCGTCCATTTCGTGACGTTCCGCACTGCGAAGGGGAGAGGTTTACAGGCACAGTGATGTGTGGGGGATGTTTCGTCCACTCTCCGGTGGGCACTGCTCGGGATCACGTCAGTCGGGAGTACGTCTGTGAGCGCCCTGTTCTCCACCCTGCTGGTGGTCGCGGTCATTGCCGTGGCCCTGGGGTCCGCCGCCCTGCTCTCCGCCCGCGGCCTGCGCCGTGAGCTCGCCGCCCTGCGCGGGGATCTCGCGCTCGCCGGCGCCGCGGCCGGCACCACCTCCGTACCGGCCGCCCGGCCGGCCCCGGCCGACGAGATACGGGCCGCCGTCGCGGACGCCCTCGCCGACGAGCGGGAGCGCGAGCTCGCCGAGGCGCGTGCCTTCTGGGCCGAGCAGGAAGCCCGCGAGTCCGCGGACAGCCCGTTCTTCCGGGGCGGCATACCCGCCGCGGGCACCGACTACGCCGACTACGCCGAGTACGAGGTTCCGACGGTGCTGCCGTTCCTGCCCCGGCAGGCCGACCTGGCCGGTCTGGAGCCCGAGCTCGCCCTGCCGGCGCCCGGCTTCTTCCCGCACCCCTCGGCGCAGGACTTCGCCGACTACCCGGACTTCCCCGATCTGCACGCCGCGCCCGGCCCGTCCGTCGTCGCCAACCCGGACCAGACCGCCGAGCGCCTCACCGACCTCGCCGAGGGCCGCATACCGCTCTCCGACGTCCGTCCGGGCCCGCTGGGCACGCTGGACGTGTACGTCTTCGCCGACGGCACCACGCTCTGCATGACCCCGGGGCACCGCGAGACCGCCCTGCAGCTGTCCGGCGCCCTGGAGCGCGGCGAGATCCCCGTCCTCCTCGGCGGCTCCGCCGTGGGCGGCGCGTACGCCCTGACGTTCACCTACGGCGACGAGAGCGTCTTCATCCTGGCCGACCGGGTCGTCGCCTCCCTCTGAGCTTTTCTCGGAGCCTTCCTCGGAGCTCTCCTCTGAGCCTTCCTCGCAGACCCCTCCGAGGACCCTCCGACCCCGTCAGACCCCCGAGCGCCGAGCGGCCCCGTCGATACGGACGAGGGCCGCTTCGAGCACCTCCCCGCACTCCGGGCGCTGTTCGAGCACCAGTGCCAGGTCGTTCCCGGCCACCGCGATCTGGTCGCCCACCGCGAAGGCTCCGTCGTCCGGCAGCAAGGCCGGTTCCCGCCCGGGGAATTCAAGCCGCTGTGCTTCCGCGGCCAGCCATCGTGCCAGTTCAAGGCCTGTTTCGGCGGCCCCGTCGCGCAGCCGGCTCTGGGGCAGGGCGCGAAATCTGCCCGCCAATCGGTCAATGGCGGAGCGCAAAGGAGTGCAGTCGAGCATGTCGGCGAGCGTACCGGGGGCGTGTGTTCCGGCCACTCACTCACATCCGCCTGCCATGGATGGTTGCCAACGCCCCAACAGTCAGGCACGGTGAGATGACCGGACACCGTATACCGGAGGCGCCGATGTCCCAGATCTTCTCCGAGGAAACCCACCGGAACCTGCTCTCCCGCATCCCCCATTGCACCGGCCGAGAAGTACGCGACTGGCTCCGCGCAGTCGATGACGGCCCAGCCTTCCTCCGCTTCGACGAGAAAGTCAGCTGGCTCCGCAGCGAACACGATCTGTCCTACGGACATGCCAAGGCGATCGTCCACGAATACGACTTGAGGCGGGCAGCCCGCAACCTCCGGTAGCCCCGGGCGTACGACGACGGGCCCCCAGGAGGTAGTGCCTCCTGGGGGCCCGTCACGTACGGGGTCCTGCGGCCGGGTCAGTCTCCCCGGAGGATCGCGATCAGCCGCAGCATCTCCAGGTAGATCCACACCAGCGAGAGCGTCAGACCGAAGGCGGCCAGCCACGATTCGTTCTGCGCAGCGCCGTAGCGGACGCCGTCCTCGATCTGCTTGAAGTCGAGCGACAGGAAGAACGCGCCCAGGCAGACACCGATGATGCCGACGATGATGCCGAGCGGGCCGTTGCTGCGCAGACCGCCGTCGGGGGCTGCGCCGAACGCGACGAACAGCAGGTTCACGAACATCAGCAGCACGAAGCCGATGGCGATCGCCATGCCGATGCGCTGGTACCGCTCGGTGACGCGGATCAGCCGGGTCTTGTAGGCGATGAGCATGCCGACGAAGACGGCCATCGTGCCCAGCACGGCCTGGAGCGGAGCTCCGGACCACGCGATGTTGTACATGTGGCTCCACACGCCGAGGAAGATTCCCTCGAAGAACGCGTAGGCCAGGATCAGTGCGGGCACCGGCGTCGCCTTGAACGCCTGAATCATGCCGAAGACCAGTGCGACCAGTGAGAAGGCAATGGCGATGCCCATGTTCACCGGCAGCAGCGTCCATGCCAGCGCCGCACCGACGACCACGGTGCCCAGCGTCATACCGGTCCGCATGACGACGTCGTCCATCGTCATGCGCCCGGTCTGCGCCGGTCCGGCCGGCGGGGCCTGGTACATCTGCTGGAGCTGCTCGGGCGTGAGTTGCTGCTGGTCGGCCGTGACGTAAGGATTGCCGCCCTGCGCGTACGGGTTTCCGCCCTGCTGCGCGTACGGGTTCCCCGACCCCTGCGGGGCCGCGCCCTGCTGCTGCGTGCCGAAGCCCGCGTATCCGTCCCCGCGGCTGAAGCCTCGCCGCGAGAAGACCGGGTTGCTGCTCCTCATCTCACTCCTCCATGGCCGCGCGTTACGGCATTGCCTCCAGAGTAATGGGTTAGCAAAGGAGACGGAGTACCGCCGGAGGAGGATCTTCTGGCACGCGCCCCGCGGGAGATGTGAGGTGCCCGGAGCCGGACTCGAACCGGCACGGCCAAGAGGCCAGCGAGGTTTAAGCTCGCCGTGTCTGCGTTCCACCATCCGGGCGGGGGCGGGGTCTCGACGCAGGACGAGCGTATCGGTGTTACCGGGCCCAACAGGGCACGATCCGCGTCATGTTGTCTGATTTTAGGGGTACCTGACGCATCCTCAAGTGGGCCTTGAGGGGGTGGAGCGGGAGCCCCGGGGCCTTCACATGGCGCACACACGTCATTCGCATATGACGCGAAATCGATCACCCTAGACACCCTCCCGGAGCCACGCCGGACCACGCCGACACGCGGCGGACTCACCGGGCCTCAGGGGCTGGTGTCATCCCCAAGTAGTACGGCGGACCTCCCGGGTCCCTCCCAGGACTGCCCCCAGAACAACAGTCTGGGCTGATCCCCGGAGCGCTTCGAGCCGTCACGATGGAGGGGTCGCCGTTCACCCCACACCTGGAGCCGCCCCGTGACCACCACCGGAACCTCTTCCCGCACCTCGACGGTGGCGGCCCGCGCCACGGACCTCAGCAAGGTCTACGGCGAGGGGGAGACCCGGGTCGTCGCTCTGGACGGTGTGTCGGTCGAGTTCCGCCGCGCGGAGTACACCGCGATCATGGGCCCGTCGGGCTCCGGCAAGTCCACGCTGATGCACTGCATGGCGGGGCTCGACTCGGTCTCCGCCGGCTCGGCGCGGATCGGCGAGACGGAGTTGGCGTCGCTCAAGGACAAGCAGCTCACGCAGTTGCGCCGCGACAAGATCGGCTTCATCTTCCAGGCGTTCAACCTGCTGCCGACCCTCACTGCGGCCGAGAACATCACGCTTCCGATGGACATCGCCGGGCGCAAGGCCGACAAGAAGTGGCTCGCTCAGGTGATCGCCACGGTGGGCCTGGCCGACCGGTTGTCGCACCGGCCGAACCAGCTGTCCGGCGGCCAGCAGCAGCGCGTGGCGGTCGCCCGCGCCCTGGCGAGCCAGCCGGAGATCATCTTCGCCGACGAGCCGACCGGCAACCTGGACTCGCGGGCCGGCGCCGAGATCCTCGGGTTCCTGCGGAACTCGGTGCGCGAGCTGGGCCAGACGATCGTCATGGTCACGCACGACCCGGTCGCCGCGTCCTACGCGGACCGGGTCATCTTCCTCGCCGACGGCCGCGTCGTCGACGAGCTGCACGACCCGACTTCGGACGGCGTCCTGGAGCGCATGCTGAATCTCTCGGGAGGGAACGCCCAGACCCCCGGCCCCGACGCCGAGGGCCGCACCAGCTGAGCCCGGCGCACCCCGCCTCCCCCAACGCACCTCAGTACGCCCCCCAGTAGCCGCCCGCGCCGCCGCCCTGCCGTGGTGCCGCTCCGCCGTGCCTCCGCGCTGCCGCCGTGCCGTCCCCGCACTGCCGCCGCACCGCCGCCCGACCGACCGAACCAGGACTGATCCCCATGTTCCGCACTGCCTTGCGCAACGTTCTCGCGCACAAGGCCAGGCTGCTGATGACCGTGCTCGCCGTCATGCTCGGCGTCGCTTTCGTCTCCGGCACCCTGGTCTTCACCGACACCATCGGCGGCGCCCTGAAGAAGAGCTCGGCCAAGAGCTACGAGAACGTCTCCGTCGCCGTGAAGCCCGGTTTCACAGCCCGATCCGGCGAGAACGAGCGGCCGCATCTGACCCAGCGCCAGCTGGACACCGTACGCGCGCTGCCCGGCGCGGCCTCGGCCACCGGCAGTGTCTCCGGCTTCACCGCGGTCGCCGACAAGGACGGCAAGCTGATCGGCGACGGCTGGTCCACCCGGGGTGGGAACTGGTCGGCCGGCAAGGACGGCAAGGACGCCCGCTACGCGATGACGGACGGCCGCGCCCCGCAGCAGCCGGAGGAGGTCGCGCTCGACACCAAGACCGCCGACCGCGCGGACCTCCAGGTCGGCGACACCGTACGGATGTCCGTCGACGGCCCGGTCATGCACCAGACCGTCACCGGCGTCTTCGACACCGACGACGGCAACGTCGCGGCGGGCGGCAGCCTCGTGCTCTTCGACACCCCCACCGCGCAGAAGCTCTTCGCCAAGTCCGGCCAGTACGACGAGATCGACGTCAAGGCGGCGCCCGGCACCAGCCAGGCAGCGCTCAAGGCCGAGGTCGAGAAGGCACTGCCCCAAGGCACCGAGGTGGTCACCGGGCAGAAGCTGGCGGACGACGAGGCCGTCCAGATCTCCTCGGCGATGAGCGGCCTGAACACCGGGCTGCTGGTCTTCGCCGGTATCGCGCTCTTCGTCGGCATCTTCATCATCGCCAACACGTTCACCATGCTGGTCGCCCAGCGCACCAAGGAGCTGGCGCTGATGCGCGCGGTCGGCGCGAGCCGCCGCCAGGTGACGCGCTCGGTGCTGATCGAGGCGTTCGTGGTCGGTCTGACGGCCGCCGTGGTCGGCCTCGTGACGGGCATAGGCATCGCGGTCGCCATGCGGTCGTTGCTCGGCTCGACCGGCGCGACGATGCCGGACGGCCCGCTGGTCGTCGGTCCCGGCACGATCGTGGCGTCGCTGGTCGTCGGCGTCGCCGTCACCATGCTCGCGGCCTGGCTGCCCGCCCGCCGGGCGTCCAGGATCGCGCCGGTCGCCGCGATGAGCAGCGTGCACGCCCCGGCCACCGTCAAGAGCCTGGTGCTGCGCAACACCCTCGGCGCGCTGCTGGCCGGCGCGGGCGTCGCCCTGGTGCTGGCCGGTGCCGGGATGAGCGCGGAGAGCGGCAAGATGCCGCTGGGCGCGGGCGGCGGGCTGCTGCTGATCGGGGTGTTCGTCCTGACGCCACTGCTGTCGCGGCCGGTCATCGCCGCCGCGGGACCGCTGCTGCGCCCGTTCGGCGTCACCGGCAAGCTCGCCCGGCAGAACTCGGTCCGCAATCCGCGGCGCACCGCCGCGACCGCCTCGGCCCTGATGATCGGTCTGACGCTGATCACCGGCCTCACGGTGATCGCGACCTCGGTCCAGAAGGGCATCGACAAGATGGCCGCGGACTCGATCCGGGCCGACTACACGATCAGCATGGTCAACCCCGGCACCCACCTCTCCCCCGAGGTCGAGAAGACGCTCAGCGGCCTCGGCAACGTGACCGCGTCCAGCCCGATGCGGGACGCCTGGATCGAGATCGGCGGCGACAGCCGGCCGGTGACCGGCGTCAACACCAAGTCCATCGCGCAGCTGGTCAACCTCGACTTCACCAGCGGCTCGATCGCCGGTCTCGGCGGCACGACCGTCGTCGTGGACGACCAGACCGCCAAGGAGGGCGGCTGGAAGGCCGGCGACACCCTGCCCACCGTCTATGACGACAAGGCCAAGGGCACCCTGAAGATCGGCGGCATCTACCACGACAACGGGATGCTCAACGGCTTCCTCGTCGACACCGCGACGCTCGATCCGCACCTGTCGAAGATCTCCGACACGAAGGTCCTGGTGAAAACCGCGGACGGCACGAGCGCCGCCGCCAAGGACTCCGTAGAGAAGGCGCTGGGCGACAACCCGGCGATCAAGGTGCAGGACAGGGCCGATATCTCCAACGAGGCCGGCGGCATGATCAGCATGATGCTGAACATGCTCTACGGGCTGCTCGCCATGGCCGTGATCGTCGCCGTCCTCGGCGTCATCAACACCCTGGCCATGTCGGTCTTCGAACGCTCCCACGAGATCGGCATGCTGCGCGCGATCGGTCTCGACCGCCGCGACGTCAAGCGGATGGTCCGGTTCGAGTCCCTGCTGATCTCGCTCTTCGGCGCGGTGCTCGGCATCGGGCTCGGGGTCTTCCTCGGCTGGGCCGCGGGCCGGCTGATCGCCGGCAGCATGGACACCTACACGATGATCCTGCCGTGGGACCGGATCGGCATCTTCCTCGGCGGAGCCGCCGTGGTCGGCGTCCTCGCCGCGCTGTGGCCGGCCCGGCGCGCGGCCCGGCTCAACATGCTCAGCGCCATCAAGGCGGAGTAGCGCGTTCCCTCCGCCGCGTTTCCAACGCCGCCGCGGGCTCTGCCGGATCCGTCCGGGAGAGCCCGCGGCGGCGCTCAGGCCTTCGACTCCACGGGCCACGGCCTGACGCGTGCCATGCCCGACTCCCCGGAGGACCGGGTCCTGACGGCCAGGACCTGGTTGACGCCGATGCGGTTCTGCTCGAAGGACAGCGCGCTGGCGGCCATGTACAGCCGCCACACCCGCGCGCGTCCCGCGCCGGCGAGCCGCACCGCCTCCTGCCAGTGGTCCTCCAGATTGCTCACCCAGGCCCGCAGCGTCAGCGCGTAGTGCTCGCGGAGAGCCTCGACGTCACGCACTTCGAAACCGGCCTCCTCCAGCCGGGAGACGGTCGAGCCCACGGGCGCGAGTTCGCCGTCCGGGAAGACGTAGCGGTCGATGAACTCGTCGACGTGGTACGCCTCCTCGTCCACCCAGGGGCGGCGGGCGATCTGGTGGTTGAGCAGCCGCCCGCCGGGCCGCAGCAGACCGTAGAGGTGGGTGGCGTACTCGCGGTACAGGTCGCGGCCGACATGCTCCGCCATGCCGATCGACGAGATCGCGTCGTACGGGCCGTCATCGACCGCGCGGTAGTCCTGGACGCGGATGTCGATCCGGTCGGTGAGGCCGGCCTCGGCGACGCGCTTGCGGGCGTACGCGGCCTGCTCGGTGGAGAGCGTGATGCCGACGGCGCGCACACCGTAGTGCTCGGCGGCATGCAGGACCATCGAGCCCCAGCCGCAGCCGACATCCAGCAGCGTCTGGTCGGGCCGGAGCGCCAACTTGCGGCAGACGAGGTCGAGTTTGGCCCGCTGGGCCGCTTCGAGGGTGGCGTCGGGGTGCGTTTCGGGGTGCTCCCAGTAGGCGCAGGAGTAGACCATCGACGGGCCGAGGACGCGCTCGTAGAAGTCGTTGCCGACGTCGTAGTGGTGGCTGATGGCCTGCTTGTCGCGGCCCGGGCTGTGCAGCGGGCCGAACCGGCGGCGGGCCTCCTCGGGCGGCGGCGCGGGCGGCAGCCCCGGCCCGGCGAGCACGAGGGCCTCGCGGGCGAGCCGGTAGGTGCGCGGGTCCCGCAGCGCGTCCGCCACCCGCCGGAACCCGCCGACGTGCGGTGCGCCCTCCTCGCCGGTCTCCCAGACAATGCCGGCGATCAGGTCCAGCGCCTCGTACAGATCGCCTTCGATGTCCAGGTCGCCGGCCACCCAGGCCCGGGCCAGCCCCAGCTCGCCCGGCTTCCACAGCAGCCGGCGCAGTGCCCGCCGGCGCCGGATGACGAGGGTGGGGGCGTCCGGAGGACCGGCCTCACTTCCGTCCCATGCGCGGACGCGCAGCGGGAACGGTGCCCGTAGGGCTTTTTCAGCAAGGTCGCGCATGCGACGGGCCGCATCTGCCATGCGTACGAGCGTACGACGGACGACCGCCGACGCGAGTGATTTTCCGGCCCAACCACCCGAGCGCCCCCGGGCGTACGCCGAAGGGGCGCCCGCACCACGGATGGCGGGCGCCCCTTCGGGCTTACGTATCTGCGACCGGACCTGGCGGACCGGTGCGACCTGGCGTCAGGAAGCCTTGGCCTTCTCGGCTGCCGCGTTCGCCGGGACCGCCGCCTTCGCGGGGGCCGGCGCCGGACGGGCCGCCTCGTAGAACTCCTCGCGGGGGTTCTCCATGGCGCCGAGCGAGACGACCTCGCGCTTGAGGAACATCGCGAGCGTCCAGTCCGCGAAGACCCGGATCTTGCGGTTCCAGGTCGGGACGGCCATGCCGTGGTAGCCACGGTGCATGTACCAGGCCAGCCGGCCCTTGAGCTTGATCTTCGTCTTGCCGACGACGATCATCGCGACGCCCTTGTGCAGGCCGAGACCGGCGACCGCGCCCTTGTTGGCGTGGGCGTAGGTCTGCTGCGGGAAGCCGCGCATCCCCGAGACCACGTTGTCGCCGAGGACCTTGGCCTGGCGCAGCGCGTGCTGGGCGTTCGGCGGGCACCAGGCGTTCTCGACGCCGGCCTTGCGGGCGGCGATGTCCGGAACCTGGGCGTTGTCGCCGGCGGCCCAGATGTAGTCGGTGCCCTGCACCTGGAGCTTCTCCGAGGTGTCCACGTGGCCGCGCGGGCCGAGCGGGAGGCCGAAGCGGGCGAGGGCCGGGTTCGGCTTGACGCCGGCGGTCCACACGATCGTGGAGGCGTCGACCTCCAGGCCGTTGGCGAGCACCACGTGCTTGTCGACGCAGGACTTCATCGAGGTGCTGAGGTAGACCTCGATACCGCGCTCGCGCAGGTGCTCCAGGCCCCACTCGCCGAGCTGCGGGCCGACCTCGGGGAGGATCTTGTCGGCGGCGTCGACGAGGATGAAGCGCATGTCCTCGCGCTTGACGTTCGGGTAGTACTTGGCGGCGTCGCGGGCCATGTCCTCGACCTCGCCTATGGTCTCCGCGCCGGCGAAGCCACCGCCGACGAAGACAAAGGTCAGCGCCTTGCGGCGGACATCCTCGTCCGTCGTGGAGTCAGCCTTGTCGAGCTGTTCGAGGACGTGGTTGCGCAGGCCGATGGCCTCCTCGACGCCCTTCATGCCGATGCCGTTCTCGGCCAGGCCGGGGATCGGGAAGGTACGGGAGACCGCGCCGAGCGCGATGATCAGGTAGTCGAAGGGCAGTTCGTAGGTCTCGCCCACGAGCGGCTGGATCGACGCGACCTTGCGGTCCTGATCGATGTTCATCACGCGGCCGGTGAGCACCTCCGCACCGGGCAGCACGCGTCGCAGCGGGACGACGACATGGCGCGGGGAGATGCTGCCGGCGGCAGCTTCGGGGAGGAATGGCTGGTACGTCATGTACGAGCGCGGGTCGACGACAGTGACCGTCGCCTCGCCGTACCGCATCTTCTTCATGATGCGGCGCGCCGCGTACAGGCCGACGTATCCGCCGCCTACTACGAGGATCCGTGGACGCTCCGAAGTGCTCATGGTTCGAGTATCCAGCACCTGATGGAGGGGTGCTCGTGAGCCCCTTCACAAGGTACTGGACACCCTCTGCTACACTGCCCGGCCGCGTGATCAGCCACACAGTCCGCCGAGGGAACCCGAGACCCGGACGGGGCGTTGAGCGCACCTTCTGATCAGCAAAGATCGTCGCCCGTTGGGCATGTCTCCATAGGGCTGTAACACCCAGGAAACACCGCGCCACAAGGGTTTTGAGGGGTTCCGGGCCCTGCGGCCTTGGAAAACTTCGCCGCAGGGCCGGAACTTCATGTGAAGAGTTTCACAAACTTCGTGCTACGCGATGCTCCAGGCGATGCCGTCGAGGATGTCGTGCTCGCTCACGACCACTTCCCGGGCCCCGATCCGCTCCATGATCTGGAGCAGGACGAGCGCTCCCGCGCCGATCACATCGACCCGGCCCGGGTGCATCACGGGGATCGCCGCGCGCTCCGCGTGGGTGGCCGCGAGGAGCTGTCCGGTGATCTCCCTGACCTGCTCCAGGGAGATCCGCGAGTGGTGGATCGCGGCCGAGTCGTACTCCGTCAGTCCCAGCGCCACGGCGGCGACCGTGGTGACGGAGCCGGCCAGGCCGACGAGGGTGCGGGCCTGCTCCAGCGGGACGGAGCCGGCCGCCTCGTCGAGTGCCGCGTTGATGTCGGCCTTGATGGCGGTGATGCGGCCGAGCGTCGGCGGATCGATGATCGTGCCGTCGTCCGCGGTCAGGTGCCGCTCGGTCATCCGCACACAGCCGATGTCCACGGAGCGGGCCGCGAGCACATGGTCGTCTCCGACCACGAACTCGGTCGAGCCGCCGCCGATGTCCACCACGAGGTACGGCTTCGCGTGGCCGTCGTGGTCGGTCAGTTCCTTGGTGGCGCCGGTGAAGGAGAACTCGGCCTCCTGGTCACCGGTGATCACCTCGGGCTCGACGCCCAGGATCTCCACCACACCGCGCACGAAATCCGCGCGGTTCTCGGCGTCGCGCGAGGCGGACGTCGCCACGAACCGCACGCGCTCCGCGCCGAGTTCCTTGATGGCGGCGGCGTACTCGCGGCAGGCCGCGAAGGTCCGCTCCAGCGCCTCGGGCGCCAGCCGTCCGGTGCGGTCCACGCCCTGGCCGAGCCGGACGATCGTCATCCGCCGGTCGAGGTCCTCGATCTCACCCGTGACCGGGTCGGCGTCGGCGATGAGCAGCCGGATGGAGTTGGTACCGCAGTCGATCGCCGCTACCCGGGTCACCTGGTCCCCTCGTCCGTCGTCGGGGCGGGCTCGGTGGGGCAGCCGCCGCTGACGCACGGGCCCTTGCGCCACCACTCGGGCAGCATCGCGATCGCCTCGTCGCCCAGCGGGTTCACCCCGGGGCCGGCGGCCAGCGAGTGGCCGACCAGGACGTGCAGGCACTTCACACGGTCGGGCATGCCGCCCGCGCTCGGGAAGCCCTCCAGTACCTCGATGGCGTCCCGGCGGGTGATGTAGTCGTCGTGCGCGGCCTGATAGGCGGCGGCCAGCTCCGGGTCCTCGGCGAGCCGGGCCGTCATCTGCTTCATGACGCCGTCGGCCTCCAGCGTCCCGATGGCCGACGCGGCGCGCGGGCAGGTCAGGTAGTACAGCGTCGGGAACGGCGTACCGTCCTCCAGCCGCGGCTGGGTCTCGACCACGTCCGGCTGCCCGCACGGGCAGCGGTGGGCGATGGCCCGCAGGCCGCGCGGCGGGCGGCCCAGCTGCTCCTTGAACGCGGCGATGTCGGCCTCGGTCGGCGTGGTGCGGGGGGTGGGAGCGGGGTGATCTGTCATGAGCCGTTCTCGGTCGTGGAGGGTCAGCGAGGGCGTTGCCCCGGCTACCGCCGGGAGGGGCTCCCGGCGGCGTCGGCGTGGTCGACGCTGTCCCAGAAATTGTCGTACCAGGGGCGGTGCGCGGCGGCCTCGTCCGAGGACCGCCGGCCGCCGGTGTCGCTGACGGGCCCGGCGCTCGGGGTCGGACTCACCACCGTATAGCCGGTCTCACCGGGCAGCATGAAGTGCAGCCGCTTGCGGGCCTGGGTCTTCACGTACTCGTTGTCCTGCCAGCGCGCCTTCTCCTCGCGCAGCTGCTCGACGCGCTCCTTGGCCTGCTGGGCCTCCTTGCGCTGGTCGGCGATGTCCGAGCGCTGGGCGATGTACTGCCGCATCGGATAGGCGAGAGCGACGATCAGCGCACAGAGCACGAGCGCCAGCAGCGCGGCCCGCCCGGTGAGCTTGCTGCGCCGGGGGGCGGGGCGCCTGGTCGCCGCGCGGTAGACGCGGGCCTGCGCCTCCTGGCCGATCGCCTTCAGCCGCGCCGCGGTGGAGAACCGATCCGCCCCCACGCCGTCTCCCCTCGTCCGCACGTACCTACGTCCCCGGCCACGGTACGGGACCGGGCACGGGGACGTAGGTCAGACCTGCGGGCAGTGCCGCCGATCAGCCCTTGAAGCGGGGGAACGCGGAACGACCGGCGTAGACCGCCGCGTCGTCCAGGATCTCCTCGATGCGCAGGAGCTGGTTGTACTTGGCAACGCGCTCGGAGCGGGCCGGGGCGCCGGTCTTGATCTGGCCGCAGTTGGTGGCAACGGCGAGGTCGGCGATGGTGACGTCCTCGGTCTCACCGGAGCGGTGCGACATCATGCACTTGAAGCCGTTGCGCTGGGCCAGCTCGACCGCGTCGAGGGTCTCGGTGAGCGAGCCGATCTGGTTGACCTTGACGAGCAGCGCGTTGGCCGAGCCCTCGTCGATACCGCGCTGCAGGCGCTCCGGGTTGGTGACGAAGAGGTCGTCGCCGACGATCTGGACCTTGTCGCCGAGCTTGGCGGTGAGGGCCTTCCAGCCCTCCCAGTCCTCCTCGTTCAGCGGGTCCTCGATGGAGATCAGCGGGTACGCGGCGACCAGCTCGGCGTAGTAGTCCGAGAGCTCGCCCGCGGAGATCTTCTTGCCCTCGAAGTCGTACGAACCGTCCTCGTTGTGGAACTCGGAGGCGGCGACGTCGAGCGCGAGCGCGATGTCCTGACCGGGCTGGTAGCCGGCCTTCTTGATGGCTTCGACGATGAGGTCGAGCGCCTCACGGTTGGAGTCGAGGTTCGGCGCGAAGCCGCCTTCGTCGCCCAGGCCGGTGGAGAGCCCGCGCTCCTTCAGCACGCCCTTGAGCGTGTGGTAGACCTCGGCGCCCCAGCGCAGGGCCTCGGAGAAGGACTCGGCACCGATCGGCGCGATCATGAACTCCTGGATGTCCACGTTCGAGTCGGCGTGCGACCCGCCGTTCAGGATGTTCATCATCGGGACCGGCAGCACGTGCGCGTTCGGACCGCCGAGGTAGCGGAAGAGCGGCAGGTCGGACGCCTCGGAGGCGGCGTGCGCGACGGCGAGCGAGACGCCGAGGATGGCGTTGGCGCCGAGCGAGGACTTGTCCGGGGTGGCGTCCAGGTCGAACATCGCCTGGTCGATCAGCCGCTGCTCGGTGGCGTCGTAGCCGACCAGCTCCGGGCCGATCTGCTCGATGACGGCGAGAACGGCCTTCTCGACGCCCTTGCCCATGTAGCGGCTCTTGTCACCGTCGCGAAGCTCCAGGGCCTCGAAAGCTCCGGTCGAGGCACCGGACGGCACGGCCGCGCGGCCGGTGCTGCCGTCGTCGAGGCCGACCTCGACCTCGACGGTGGGGTTGCCTCGTGAGTCGAGGATTTCCCGGGCTACGACGACGTCGATGGACGGCACGAGTGTCTCCTTCAGGCTGTGTACAGCTGATGCGTGTCTCTCTGCTCTTGCGACACGAGCCTAACCGCCCGAGGAGGGTCGGCCAGTCGATCGGCCGACCCCTGAGACGAAAAAGGGCCCAAAGACTTACAACAGGTGACCAACGGTGCCTTACACCGCGTGACCAACGGGAAAACCCCCGGCCCGGCACGCTCGGGGGGAGTGCGTGCCTGGCCGGGGGAATCAGGGTTCAGCGGACGGGAACCGGCGGGGCGGCTGCCGGTGAGTCAGGTGCGGTCGCGGCCCGCGGTTCCCGGTCTCAGCTGAGGTGCAGCTGCTGGCCCGGGTAGATCAGGTCGGCGTCGCTGATGATGCTCTTGTTCAGCTCGAACAGCTTCTCCCAGCCGCCGGCGACGTGGTGCGCCTGGGCGATCTCGGAGAGGCTGTCACCGGTGACGACCTTGTACTCGCCGGTGCCCTGCTGGACCGGGGCGGCCTTCTTGGTCTCGGCAGGCTTGGCGGCGGGCTTGGCCTTCTTGACCGGGGCGCGGTTCTCGGACTTGCTGCGGCTGGCGGTGTCCGAGGTGTCGCGCGAGGTGGTGCTCTTCGACGGGGTGCTCTTCGTGGCGGAACCGGAGGTGTCCACGTTGGCGGCCGGGCCACCGGCGGTGAGGTTGCCGGCGCCGGCACAGGCCCAGGCACCCGGGCCCTGCAGGGCGAGCAGCTTCTCGGCCACCGCTATCTGCTGGTCCTTGGTGGCCAGGTCGGCGCGGGCGGCGTACGCGGTGCCACCGGCCGCTTCCCAGCTGGACTGGGAGAACTGCAGGCCACCGTAGTAGCCGTTGCCGGTGTTGATCGACCAGTTGCCACCGGACTCGCACTGGGCGACGGCGTCCCACGTGGCGACCGAAGCGGCCGAGGCGCCGGAAGCACCGATCAGCGGAACGGCGATCGCAGCGGTGGTAACACCGGCAATCGCGGCAATTCGGGTGAACTTGGACGGGCGACGGTGCTTACCCATGATGTGTCATCCTCACCGACGCCTACGAGGTCAGCTGTCGGGTTCGGGCGTGAGTTGCCCGGCTGCACGGCTCTCGCCGCGCTGCTTCACCCCAAGCCGGTCCGTCCCCCACGAGTTCGGGGCCGGGCCGGCGGAAGACCTTGGGTCCCCCGCTCCTGCCTACGGCGCTTTCGCGTCGACTGTTCCCGTCGGTCGGCGGCAGGACTCGGCGATCCTGACCGGCGGGGCCCGCTGTGGCGAGCAGTTAGACGTTAAACACACGATCCCGGCGAGGACAAACATCCCGGTGTCGTACAGCAACTCCCCTGTCCGGCTGAGCGGGCGCACAGACCCGCAGGTCGGAAGGGAGAAAGTCGGCGGAGCGCGAGCGGGTGGTCACAGGCGCCACGGAGACCCTTGTCACAAGGACCGGGGTGCCGGGATCGTGTTGAGCGGACTCAGTAGCTCAAGTCGAGGTGCTGGCCAGGGAGAATCAGGTCGGGATTGTCCCCAACAATCTGGTCATTTGCCCCATACAGTGCCTTCCATCCGCCCCGCAGATGGTGGTCCGCGGCGATGTCGCACAGGTTGTCGCCCGACACCACGACGTAGGTGCCGTCGCTCGCCACATCGCTCTGACCGGCCTTCTGGTCATCACTCAGGCCGTCGGTGTCGGTGGGCCGGTCGGCATCGCGCGAGGCGCGGTCGGTGGAGAGCCCGCCGGCGGACTCGGGCGACTCGGGCTTGGCGTGCTTGCCCTGGCTCTGCCCCGGGGCCGGAGTGGTGGCCGTCGGGTCCGGGGTGGTGGTGGGGGCGCCGGTGGGCTGCTTGGCGGTGCCCGGGGGAACGGTCGCAGGGTCGGGCGCCGAGGTGCCCGTGGGCGTCGACGGAGTCGTCGGCGTCGTGGCGGCCGGAGGGGTCTTCGGCGTCGCGGGCGCCGTCGGCGTCGTCTGCGTCGTCGTGGGGGCCGGGGTCAGGATCGAACCCGGGTCGACCTTCGCCGGCACGCCGCCGGTGACGAGCCCCGCGGGTCCCGAGCAACCGGGCCACGCGTCCGGCCCGAGTTCGGCGAGCAGCGTTTCGGCGACGGCTATCTGCTGCGAGCGGCTGGCCAGGTCGGGGCGCTCGGCGTACGCCGTGCCGCCGTACTGCTCCCAGGTGTCCTCGGTGATCGACAGACCACCGTAGAAGCCGTTGCCGGCGTTGGCGCTCCACATGCCGCCGCTCTCACACACCGCCACCTTGTCCCAGGTCGTGGCGTCGGCCGCCTGCGCGGCGCCCGCACCGAGCAGCGGGAGTGCGATCCCCGCCCCGGTCACCGCGACCACCACAACGGCGGTCGAGGCCTGGCGCGGTCGGCGGTGTCTGCCGTTCCCGGACTTCAGCATGCGGTCATCTCCAAAACCATTGACTACGGCCCTGCGTCATATTCGAGAAGCCTGCGATGACCGCAGAACGTAGCGGTGTTGACCATGGGATCACAAGTCGGTGTAGCGGGCGTCACGCTAAGGTCACGGTCGATTTCAGCTCGTACCTCTTGTACTGGACATTTTTGACGTTCCATCAGGGTTTAACGGTGTGAAGGGCTGGACTCAGGACGCCGATTCAGCAGTTCCGGTCTCGGGGGTGAAGCCCACCGGCAGCGTCCGCAGTCCGCGCATGATGAGACCGCCGCGCCACCGCAGGTCGTCCGGGTCCGCCGCCAGCCGCAGATCCGGGAGCCGGGTCAGCAGCGTCGCGAGGGCGGACTGCGCCTCCAGACGGGCCAACGGGGCGCCCAGGCAGTAGTGGATGCCGTGCCCGTAGCCGACGTGCTGGTTGTCGCGCCGCGCCAGGTCCAACGTGTCGGGCCCGTCGAAGCGGTCGGGGTCGCGGTCGGCAGCCGCCAGCACCACCAGCACCGGCTCGCCCTCCTCGATCCGCTGTCCGCCGATCGTCAGCGACTGCGTCGCGAACCGCCAGGTCGCCAGCTCGACCGGCCCGTCGTAGCGCAGCAGTTCCTCCACCGCGGTCTCCAGGAGGTCGCTCTCGCCGCGGGCGATCGACTCCTGGAGTCGCGCGCGCTGTTCGGGATGGCGCAGCAGCGTGTGGACCCCGTTGCCGATGAGGTTGACCGTGGTTTCAAAACCGGCAAAAAGCAGGATGAAGGCCATCGCGGCCGCTTCGTTCTCCGACAGGTGCTCGCCGTGGTCGCTGGCCTTGATGAGCCCGGAGATCAGATCGTCGCCGGGGTCCGCGCGCTTGCGGTGGATGAGCTCCAGCAGGTACGACCGCATCTTCTTCACCGACCGGGCGACACCGCCCCGCGGGCCGCCGCCGTGGCGGATCATCATCCCCGCCCAGTCCCGGAAGTCGTCCTGGTCCTCGGCCGGGACGCCCAGCAGGTCGCAGATCGTGTAGATGGGGAGCGGGAAGGCGAACTCGTGGATCAGATCCGCCTCGCTCTTCACCGCGCCCGTCCCGTCCCGCTGGAGGCCGTCGATGAGGCGGTCGGTCAGCTCCTGCACGCGCGGTGCGAACTCCGCGATGCGGCGCGGGGTGAACGCCTTCGAGACGAGGCGCCGCAGCCGGGTGTGGTCCGGCGGGTCGATGTTCAGCAGGTGCGTCATCAGATCCGCGCCGCGCTCGCCGGGGATGCCCACCTTGTTCTTGGCGTTGGCGCCCTCGCTGTGGTGGCCCCGGTTCTTGCTGAGCCGCGCGTCCGCCAGCGCCTGCCGCGCGTCCGCGTACCGCGTCACCAGCCAGGCGTCGACCCCGCTGGGGAGCGTGGTCCTGTGCACCGGCGAGTGCTCGCGCAGCCAGGCGTACGCCGGGTACGGGTCGGCGGCGAATTCCCAGGTGAAGAGGGTGGGGGTGGGGGTGGGCGCGGGGGTGGCGGCAGTCTCGTCAGGCACCCCCTGACGCTAGCGCGTCCCGGCAGAGGCGATCGGCGAGCCGGGTCGTCTGCGGCAGCCGGTACTCCGGCGCCAGCGCCAGGACATGCCGGCACGCCGTGTCCAGGTCGATGCGGTGCCCTGTCGACACATAGACCGGCTTGACGCCCCGCTGGGTGCGCAGCGCGCGGCCCACGGTCTCGCCGCCGTCGTCGAGCGGCGCGAACACCCCGCGTTCCGGGCCCAGCGCGGCCGGGTCGTAGCTGCCGGTGAACGGTGTCTTGGCGACCCCGAGCGTAGGAATGCCGGTGATCACCCCGAGGTGGCAGGCGAGGCCGAACCGCCGGGGGTGCGCCAGCCCGTGACCGTCGCAGACCAGCAGCTCCGGGACGGTGCTCAGCTTGCGGAGCGCCTCGACCAGGGCGGGCAGCTCGCGGAACGCGAACAGCCCGGGGATGTAGGGGAACGAGGTCTCGGCGACGGCGGTCGCCTGTTCCACCGGCGCGAGCGTCCGCGCGTCCAGTACGACGACGGCCGCGGCGACCCGGTCGCCCGTGCCGTTGCCGTCACCCGCGTACGCGACGTCCAGCCCCGCGACGAGGCGCGGCTCCCGCGGCCCGGGCCCGCGGTGGTCCGCCCGCGCCCTCAGCCGGTCCTGGATCTCCAGCGCCTGCGCCTCGTCGGCCGGCCACTCGTGCGGCACATCGATCTGCATGGCAGAACGCTACGTGGCGGCCTGCGGCCCGGTCGCCCCGGTCATGCTCCCGGCTGCTCCGCCGCGCGCAGCGTGTCGCGGTAGCGGCGGGCGGCGGCCCGTAGTGCGGATTCCGGGTCGAGCCCGGCGGCGGTGGCCGCGGAGGCCAGGGCCAGCAGCAGGTCGCCGAGCGCCGTGCCGTCCGACGGCACCGCCACACCGGCGGCGTCCGGCACCGGCAGCCCGGCCCGCCGCGCCCGCGTGCTGAGCTGCGCGGCCAGCGCGAGGGCCGGCTGCCCGACCGGCACACCGTCCGTCACCGAGTCGCGCTGCTTCTCCATCGCCTTGAAGCGGACCCAGTTCGCCTGGACGGCCTCGGGGGTCTCGGCGATCTCGTCCCCGAAGATGTGCGGGTGCCGGTGGATGAGCTTGTCGACGATCGTGCCGGCGACATCGTCGATCGAGAACGGCTCCTCCGCGTCCTCCTCGGCGATCCGGGAGTGGAAGACGACCTGCAGCAGCACGTCCCCGAGCTCCTCGCGCAGCGACTCGCGGTCGCCCTCCTCGATCGCCTCGACCAGCTCGTACATCTCCTCGATGCCGTACTTGGCCAGGTCCGTGTGGGTCTGCTCCCGGGTCCACGGGCACTCCGCGCGGATCCGGTCCATGACCTGCACGAGATCGAGCAGCCGCGCCCCCGGCAGGTCGTACGAGCCGGGCAGCAGCTCCAGATCCGGCATCGCGACCCGCCCCGATCCGCCGAGGCGGGCCAGTTCGTCGGTGACGGCGGGGTCGTTGTCGGCGGTCGGGAGATAGACGACGGTCCGCTCGCCGGCGGTGGCGTCCACCAGCTCCTGCCCGGTGGGCGCCGCATGCACGACGCTCACGCCCGCCTCCCGCAGATACGGCAGCTGGGGATGCCCCGGGTCCGCACAGATGACCTGGTCGGCGGCGCGCAGCAGTTCCCACGCGGGCCACGACAGCAGCCCGGGAGCCACCCGGTGGCTGGTGGTGAGCAGTACGAGGCGGCCTGGCGCGGGGGTCATCGAGTCGTCCACCGTTCGAACCTACCCCGCCCCACAACCCCGCTCCGCCGCGTCCCCGCGACGGCGGACGGTCCGGGCGGCCGTTACGTGCGGCCGCCCGGTCGGGTCCTAGGCGCCCTGGAGGGGCGCTGTTGCCACCGGGGCGAGCCAGGGCTCGTGGGTTTCGGTGAGGCGGGCGTTCTGGGCGTCCCAGGTGCCGTAGCGGGGGTTCACGTCGATCTGCATGGTCGTGGCGGTCTTGGCCAGCAGCTCGTTCAGTGCCGCGTTGCCGCCGTCGCTGCCGGGCTGGACGCCGAGGCTGGAGATGATCTTGCCCGCCTCGACCTGCAGCCGGCAGAAGGCGTCGATGTCGGAGGGCGCGACGCTGTACTTCTCGAGCAGCGCGGGCGCCAGCGCGGCGGGTCCGCCGGACTGGGCCTCCAGCGCCGTCCGCATCTGCCCGATGTCGGAGCGGGTGACCGTGACGCCCACGTTCTTGGCGACGCGGTCCAGCAGCCTGGTCACCACCATCGTGCCGAGCGTCTGGCTGGTCAGATCACTGCTTCCGCCGATGAGTTCGGCCGCCTGGGGCGACTTCTCCTGCGCGGTGCGGACCGCGTTGACCTTCGACTGGAGGTCCGAGACGGAGATCGTCTCGTTCTCCACCACGGCTGCGGCCCCCGCGTGCGGGGTGCCGCACGCGCTGATCACAGGGGTCATCGCAACAAGTGCGGCGGCGGCGAGCGAGACGGCGGTGCGTCGGCGGACCATGGTGCCTCCCGGCATGGGATCGAGCGGCGGTGCTTCGACCTTGCGAAGATCGAGGATATGGAGCGGAACGCTTCGATATCCAGCACTCCGCCGAACTGAGGCCTGTCCGGCCGATCACGAACCACTCAGGCGGTGGGCAGCTTCTCGTTCGGACAGGTGTTCAGCTGCTTGCGCATCGCGTCCTTCTCGGCCGCGGTGACCCACACCCCGTACTTCTTCTTCACCGCCACCTGCCGCGCCACGTACGCGCACCGGTAGCCCTTGTTCGGCGGCAGCCAGGTCGCGGCGTCGCCGTCGCCCTTGGAGCGGTTGGCGGACGCGTCGGCGGCGATCAGGTTCATCGGGTCGTTGGCGAACTGCACCCGCTTGTCGGTCGTCCACTGTCCGGCGCCCTTCTGCCAGGCATCGGACAGCGCGACCGCGTGGTCGATGTCGACCGTGCTCTTGCCCCGGGTGTACGTGATCTTCTGCCCGGTGTAGGGGTCGTCGAGCGTCCCCGAGGTGACGACGCAGTGGCCGCCCTGCTCCGCGCGGAACGTTTCTCCGGTGAGGTCGCGCTTCAGTATGTCGTCGCGCGTCCCGCAGCCGTTGTGGTCGGTGTCGACCCAGGACTTGCCGAACTTCTCCCGCGTGTAACCGGTCTTCGGCGCGCGCCCCTTGACGGTGAGGGAGTCGGCGGCGGCCAGCGCACTGCCGCCGGGCGCGCTCTTGCCCGGTCCGTTGCCGTTGCCGGCACCGCCCTGGGTGTCGGCCTTGCAGCCCGCCGTGCCGAGCAGGCCGGCAATCGCCAGCCCGCACAGGATTATGTGTGGTGCCCGTGCCCCGCGTCTGTACATGTGCGCACCTTATGGCGTTGACGGCCCCGCGTTCGGAGCGGCCCGGCCGGACCACCCATCTGCTCGCCTCATGCCCGCACTTGGCCCAGCCATGCCAGGGTGCGGCGCAGCTCGATGCAGAAGGGATGGTGCGGCCCGTGCACGCGGTCCGCGTCGTAGAGGAGCCGCGCGAGCACCTCGCGGGCGGTGGAGCGGTCGCCGACGGAGAGCAGGAGGTGGCCGATCCGGCGGCGGATCTCCAGCGGGAGGGCCGGGTCGGTGGCCGCGTACTGCTCGAAGTACGGCAGAAGGGTGCGGTATTCGCCGAGGGCGGCGCCCGCCTCGCCGAGCTGTTCGAGGCACTGCGCCGCCTCGTAGCGGAACTGCAGGACCTGACGGTCGGCCGGGCCGCTCTGGGTGGCGAACTCGTCCGCCAGGCGCCGCAGTTCGGGGAACGCACGGCGGTACTGGCCGTCCTCCATGAGCGTGGCGGCGTACTGCTTGCGCAGCATGCGCACGATCGGCGAGTGCTCGCCGTGCTTCGCCGCGGCGGCGGGCAGGACGCCGCCGAGTATGTCGACGGCCTGCGTGATGCGGCCCGCGTCGAGGAGCCGTCTGACCTCGTCGACCGAGGCGGCGATGTCCGGGCCGGCCGGCGGTGTCGGCGGGAACGTGGTGGAAGGCGGCGTCGACGGCATCGCCGGCGGCTGGACCCCTTCCTGGCCGGTGCCGGGCCGGTCGGGCCAGGGGGCGTGCGGACGCAGGAACGGCCGGGTGGGATCCATCGGCCCCGGCACGCGCTGCGCGTGCGCGGTCCCGGAGGTCGGGAGCAGCGACGCCAGTTCGCCGTAGACGCGTTGGGCGTCGGCGGGCCGGTGCTGGGGGTCCTTGGCGAGCAGCCGCAGGACGAGGGACTCCAGCTGCGCGGGCAGCTCGGGCCGGAGCTGGCGGAGTGCGACCGGGGCCTCGTAGAGATGGCGGTGCAGGACGCCGAGCGCGGTGGAGCCGTGGAACGGGACGTTGCCGCTGAGCAGTTCGTGCAGGACCACACCGAGCGCGTACAGGTCGGTGCGCGGTCCGACGGCGCCGCCCATCGCCTGTTCCGGGGCCATGTAGGCGGGGCTGCCGATCGGCGTGCCGGTGTGGGTGAGGCGGGTGGTGTCAGTGTCCATGACGGACGCGACGCCGAGGTCGAGCACGACGACGGTGCCGTCGGGCCGGACCATCATGTTGCTCGGCTTCAGGTCGCGGTGCACGATCGGCACCGCGTGGACGGCGGAGAGCGCCGCGCACAACTGGGCGGCGACCGCGACCGCCCAGGGCCACGGGTAGGGGTCGTGCTCGGCGAGGTGGTCGCCGAGGTCCTGGCCCTCGACGTGCTGCATGACGAGGTACAGCTCGTCGCCGTCGGTGCCCGCGTCATGGACGGTGACCAGGCCGGGGTGGTCGACCTGGGCGGTGACCCGGCACTCGCGGTCGAAGCGCTGGCGCAGCTCGGCGACGTTCTCGCCGCCCGCGACCTTGTCGGGGCGCAGCAGCTTCACGGCGACGCGGCGGTCCAGCCGGCGGTCGTACGCCGTCCAGACCTGGCCCATGCCGCCCTGGCCCAGGACGGTGGCCAACTCGTACCGCCCGGCGACGAGCCGACCGTTCACCGGCCTTCCTCCTTGCGGAGGTAGTCACTCAGCTCGTCCAGTTCGGCGCGGACCTGATCGATGCGCGGCGCGGGCGGGCCGGCCGGGCCCGTGGCCGGCGTCGGCGTCGCGCTGGGGTCCGGGACCGGGGCGACCGGCGGGACGGGAGCCGGCGTGGGGGTGTCGCGGTACGGGTTGTAGTCGGCGCGCGGGGTGGGCAACTGCGTCTGCTGCTGGGCTCCATAGGGGAAGGGCTGCTGTCCGTACGGACGCGGCGGCATCCGCGCGTCCAGCTCCCGGTAGTGCCGGATGTCGATGACCACGAAGTACACCGCGGACGCGACGGCCTGGATCAGCAGGACGCTCAGTGCCGCGTTCGACCGGGGGCCCGCGGTGTCCCCCGGCTCGTTACCGATGAGCCCGAACAGCGTGATCGTGAGGACTCCGGAGGCCCCGCAGATAACCCAGTCCGCCACGTTGCGCCGCAGCAGGGCGACCCGCAGCAGCGGCGCCCAGGCGAGAAAACCGCACGAGAGCACCGCCAGCAGCACGAACAGGACGCGCAGCCCGGTCCGAGTGCCGTCACTCGTCGGGGGCGGCGTGATGCCTGGGCCGTTCATGGCTGCTCCTGAACAAAGTCATGGCTGGAAAAGCGAGCGTATCGGCAGGGGCGGACGAGCGGTCTGACGATGCCACAACAATTAGGACCGGACCGCACCCGGGCCCGTACGCCGTACGCCGTACGACCACCGTCTGGTCACTGTCACCAAGAGCGACGCATACTGCGATACGAGTGGTTGCGGCGACCGGTCGACGACCGGCTGAAGCACATCCCCGCGGCACTCACGTATCTTTTCGTGGCGGACGTGCACAGCCGAGGGTGCCGCGCGTCTTCCCGTGCGAAAGGAACGCAGCATGGACATGGCTACCACGGCCATCCCCGCCCAGCACGGGAAAAGTGCTGCCCCCGGCACGCTCCTGCAGCGCCTCTTCCGTCCCCGGCTGGACCCGTACTGGCTGGCCGGCGCGCTCTTCATCGCGTACGCCACCCTGTCGGTCTGCCGGTTCCGGCGGATGGCGACGATGTCCTGGGACCTCGGGATCTTCGAGCAGGCGATCAAGTCCTACGCGCACTTCCAGGCGCCGGTCGCCGATCTCAAGGGCCCCGGGACCAACATCCTCGGCGATCACTTCAGCCCCATCACCGCGCTGGTCGCGCCCTTCTACCGGGTCTTCCCCACGCCGGTCACCCTCCTCGTGGTGCAGGCCGTCCTCTTCGCGCTCTCCGTCGTCCCCGTCACCCGGGTCGCCGCGCACTTCCTCGGCCGCGGCCGGGGGCTGTCCGTCGGTGTCGCCTACGGGCTGTCGTGGGGTGTGCAGCGGGCCATCGAGTTCGACTTCCACGAGATCGCCTTCGCCATGCCGATGCTCGCCTTCTCCCTGGAGGCCGTGCTGCACAAGCGGTGGAAGACGGCGATGTGGTGGGCGCTGCCGCTGATCCTCGTCAAGGAGGACATGGGCGCGACCCTCGCCGCCATCGGCGTGGTCGTGCTGCTGCGGACCCGGCGCGAGGATCCGCGGACCGCCTCGTACGCGATCTGGCTCATCGGCTTCGGTATCGCCTTCGCCGCCATCGCGTTCGGCGTCCTCATCCCCGCCTTCAACAACAGCGGCGGCTACGACTACTGGAACAAGCTCGGCGGGAGCGGCGCGCCCGTCGCCGGCACCATCCCGCCGGACACCGCGCTGCGCACCCTGTTGTGGATCCTGCTGCCGACCAGCGGGCTCCTCGCGCTGCGCTCACCGCTGCTGATCGCCGCCCTGCCCACCATCGGCTGGCGCTTCATCTCCCACGACGACCACTACTGGGGCCTGGAGTGGCACTACAGCGCCGTGCTGATGCCCGTCGTCTTCCTCGCCCTCGTCGACGCCGTCCACGAGTCGCGCAACAGCCCGCGGGGCTGGCTGCGCTCCTACGCCTCGCAGTTGCCCGCCGCGGTGGCGGCCGCGGCCCTGGCGCTGTCCACCACGCTCCCGCTGGCGGATCTCACGCACACCGCCACGTATCAGCCCGGCGCGCACGTCAGGGCCGTCGAGAAGCTGCTCCGGCAGATCCCGGACGGTGCGAGCGTCGAGGCCAACGTCGGACCGATCAGCAGGCTCGTCAACCGCTGCACCGTCTACTGGGTCGGCGGGGCAAAGAACGTCGTTCCCGACTACATCGCCATCGACAACGGTGACGGCTGGGTCCCCGACCCGGTCGACTACGCCCACCAGCTCCACCCCTCGGCGACGTACACCCAGATCGCCAACAGCGAGGGCTACGTCATCCTGCGTCGCGGCTAGGTGCTGTCGAAGCGGGGGTGAGAGCGGGCTCCTGGGTCGGGGCCGGCTGCTCGCGGTTCAGCAGGATCCGCCGGGAGAGCAGATACGTCACGGGGATCGCGGCGGCCGCGGCGATCAGCGGCGCGGGCCTCTCGCCCACTCCGCACCACTCCACCAGGACGTACATGCCCACCGAGGTGACGATGAAGTTCGTCAGGTTGGTCAGCGGGAAGAGCAGGAACTTCCGCCAGGTCGGCCGGGTCCGGTAGGTGAAGTAGGTGTTGAGGAAGAACGAGCCGGTCATGCTCAGCACGAACGCCACGACATACGCCGGGTAGTAGGGCATCCAGCGGTGCAGGACCAGGTAACAGCCGTAGAACGTACCGGTGTTCACCACGCCCACCAGTCCGAAGCGCACCACCTGCAGGAGACGCACGGGCATCAGCGACGGCCCTCCGCTGCGCGGGCCGGCCGCTCCGACAGCAGGGCGGCACCGGTGGCGGGTGCGCTGTCCGGGCCGCCGAAGGTGGAGGGCGGCACGTTGGTCTCCTTGACGAGGAAGTGCGGCCGCCGCTTGGACTCGTAGTAGATGCGGCCGATGTACTCGCCCATCAGCCCCAGCATCATCATCTGCAGCCCGCCGAGCCCGACGATGGCGACGATCAGTGTCACATAGCCGGGCGCGGTCACCCCACCGACCACCGCGGCCACCGTGACCCAGGCGGCGTACACGCCGGCCAGACCGGCCAGCGCCAGGCCGAGATGGATTCCCATCCGCAGCGGACGGTTGTTGAAGGAGATCAGCCCGTCGATCCCGTAGTTGAGCAGCGCCCCGAACCGCCACTTCGTCTCGCCCGCGGCGCGGGCGGCGTTGCGGTAGTCGAAGGTGACCGTGTCGAAGCCGATCCAGGAGAAGAGCCCCTTGGAGAAGCGGTTGTACTCCGGCATCGACAGCAGCGCGTCGACGGCCCGACGGGAGAGCAGCCGGAAGTCACCGACCCCGTCGGTCAGTTCGACATCGACCCACTTGTTGACCATCCGGTAGTACAGCCGGCTCACCGTGCTGCGGACGAACTTGTCGCCCTCCCTGGTACGGCGCGCTATCACCTGGTCGTGGCCACGGCTGAACAGCTCCAGCATCCGCACGATCAGCTCCGGCGGGTGCTGCAGATCGGCGTCCATCAGCACGACGGCGTCGCCGGTGGCCTCGCGGAGCCCGGCGAGCATGCCGGCCTCCTTGCCGAAGTTCCGGCTGAACGAGACGTACCGGGTGCTGCCCACGTGCTTCTCGGCCAGGCTCCGCAACCGTTCCAGCGTCGCGTCCGAGCTGCCGTCGTCCACGTAGCAGAGCTCGTAGTCGACGGGGAGAAGGTCCAGGGTCTCCCGGATCGTCGCGTCGAAAAGCTCTACACCGGATTCCTCGTTGTAACAGGGAACGACAACGGACAGGCGCATGGATTCACTTTCCGTGGGATACACGGAAATGCTGCCCGCGGTACACGACCCCCGCGCGGCCGCCGCGCAAGGGCCACATGACGGCGATCTGAACGCCACATGACTCACGGCGCGGCGGCGCCGGTTGTGTATCGGTTACCCGTCGGAGACCCGTCGGTCGTGTCTCAACGCCGTCCGGTCGCGCGGTGGATCAGTTGTCGAGAATCGTGGTCAGGAACTCCGACGTCCACAGCAGGAGTTCGCGTCCGATGACGGGCGTGCCGCCGATCTTGGCGGTGGTCGGGCGCGGTACGAGGACCTGACGGGTCGCGTTCTTCATGACCGTGCGCGGGTAGAGCCGGTTCAGCCGCAGTTCCTGCGACTCGCGCAGCTCGACGGGACCGAACCGGACGTTGCTGCCCGCCAGGGTGATGTCGGAGACCCCGACCTTGCGGGCGAGCAGCCGCAGCCCGGCCACCAGCAGCAGGTTCTCCACCGGCTCCGGCAGCTTGCCGTACCGGTCGGTGAGCTCCTCGCGAACCGCCGCGATGTCGTCGTGGCTGTTGGCCGCGGCGATGGCGCGGTACGCCTGCAGGCGCAGCCGCTCCCCCGGCGCGTAGTCGTGCGGGACATGCGCGTCCACCGGAAGTTCGATCTTGACGTCGAGCAGGGTCTCGTCGGGCTCGCCGCCGTCCTCCAGCGCCGAGCGGTAGTCGGCGACCGCCTCGCCGACCATCCGGATGTAGAGGTCGAAGCCGACGCCCGCGATGTGCCCGGACTGCTCGCCGCCGAGCAGGTTGCCCGCGCCGCGGATCTCCAGGTCCTTCATCGCGACGTACATGCCCGCGCCCATCTCGGTGTGCTGCGCGATCGTCGCGAGCCGCTCGTGCGCGGTCTCGGTCAGCGGCTTCTCCGGCGGGTACAGGAAGTAGGCGTAGCCGCGCTCGCGCGAGCGGCCGACGCGGCCGCGCAGCTGGTGCAGCTGCGAAAGACCGAAGTTGTCGCCGCGCTCCACGATGAGGGTGTTCGCGTTGGAGATGTCGATGCCGGACTCGACGATCGTCGTGGAGACCAGCACGTCGAAGCGTTTCTCCCAGAAGTCGACGACGACCTGCTCCAGCGCGCTCTCGCCCATCTGCCCGTGCGCGGTGGCGATCCGCGCCTCCGGCACGATCTCGCGCAGCCGCGCCGCCGCCCGGTCGATCGACTCGACCCGGTTGTGGATGTAGAAGACCTGGCCCTCGCGCAGCAGTTCACGCCGGACCGCGGCGCCGATCTGCTTCTCCTCGTACGGCCCGACGAAGGTCAGCACCGGGTGCCGCTCCTCCGGCGGGGTGGTGATCGTCGACATCTCGCGGATGCCGGTGACCGCCATCTCCAGGGTGCGGGGAATGGGGGTGGCGGACATCGTCAGCACGTCCACGTTGGCGCGCAGCTTCTTCAGCTGCTCCTTGTGCTCGACGCCGAACCGCTGCTCCTCGTCGACGATGACCAGGCCAAGGTCCTTGAACTTCGTCTCGGACGAGAAGAGCCGGTGCGTGCCGATGACGACATCGACCGAGCCGTCGCGCAACCCCTCCAGCACGGCCTTCGCCTCGCTGTCGGACTGGAAGCGCGACAGCGCCTTCACCACGACGGGGAACTGCGCGTACCGCTCGGAGAAGGTCGTGAAGTGCTGCTGCACCAGCAGCGTGGTCGGGACCAGGACCGCGACCTGCTTGCTGTCCTGGACCGCCTTGAAGGCGGCGCGGACCGCGATCTCGGTCTTGCCGTAGCCGACGTCGCCGCAGATCAGCCGGTCCATCGGGACCGACTTCTCCATGTCCTCCTTGACCTCGGCGATGGTGGTCAGCTGGTCGGGCGTCTCCACGTACGGGAAGGCGTCCTCCAGCTCGCGCTGCCAGGGGGTGTCGGGCCCGAAGGTGTAACCGGGGGCCGCCATCCGCGCCGAGTAGAGCTTGATCAGGTCGGCGGCGATCTCCTTGACCGCCTTCTTCGCGCGCGCCTTGGTCTTCGTCCAGTCGGCGCCGCCGAGCCGGTGCAGCGTCGGGGCCTCGCCGCCGACGTACTTGGTGATCTGCTCCAGCTGGTCGGTCGGCACGAAGAGCCGGTCGCCGGGCTGCCCCTTCTTCGCGGGCGCGTACTCGACCAGCAGGTACTCCCGGGTGGCGCCCTGGACGGTGCGCTGCACCATCTCGACGTACCGGCCCACGCCGTGCTGCTCGTGCACGATGTAGTCGCCGGGCTGCAGGGTGAGCGGGTCGATGGTCTTGCGGCGCCGCGACGGCATCCGCCCCATGTCCTTGGTGGAGGACTTCTGCCCGGTGAGGTCGGACTCGGTCAGCACGGCCAGCTTGAGCGCCGCGTCGATGAAGCCGTGCTCGATCGAACCGGTCGCGACATGGACGACGGACGGCTCCAGGTCGGCCAGGTCCATGTCCAGGCGGGCGGCGATGCCCTCGCCGCCCAGCACCTCCACGATGCGGGCAGCCGGGCCGTGGCCCTCGGTGACGTAGACCGTGCGCCAGCCGTCGGCCAGCCAGCCCTTGGTGTCGGCGAGCGCGCGAGCGGTGTCCCCCCGGTACAGCTCGGGCGCGTGCATGCCCAGCTGCAGGGTGTCGTTGTCCAGCTCGGCATCGGCGGCGAACGGGCTGATCGACCACCAGGGCGTGCCCAGCTCGCGGGCGTGGTCGCGCACATCGGCGATCGACCAGAGCGAGGCCGCGCCCAGGTCGACCGGCGCCACCCCGCCGCCGGCGGAGGCCGCCCAGGACGCCTCCAGGAACTCCTGTGACGTGGCGACCAGGTCGGAGGCGCGCGTCCTGACCCGCTCCGGGTCGCAGACGACCGTCATGCTCCCGGCCGGCAGCACGTCCAGCAGCAGCTCCATGTCGTCCACCAGGACCGGAGCCAGCGATTCCATGCCCTCGACGGCGATACCCTCGGCGATCTTGTCGAGCAGTTCGTTCAGCTCAGGGTGCTGGATCGCCAGCTCGGCCGCGCGCGCCCGCACCTCGTCGGTGAGCAGCAGCTCCCGGCACGGCGGCGCCCACAGCCCGTGCTCGGCGATCTCCAGCGACCGCTGGTCGGCGACCTTGAAGTACCGGATCTCCTCGACGTCGTCGCCCCAGAACTCCACGCGCAGCGGGTGTTCCTCGGTCGGCGGGAAGACATCGAGGATCCCGCCGCGCACCGCGAACTCGCCGCGCTTCTCCACCAGCTCCACGCGGGCGTAGGCGGCGGCCGCGAGCCCGTCCACGACCTCGCCGAGATCGGCGCTCTGCCCGCTGCGCAGCGACACGGGCTCCAGTTCGCCCAGCCCCTTGACCTGCGGCTGCAGCACGGAACGGATCGGCGCGACGACGATCTTCACGGGCCCGGCCGTCGGGTCGTCCGCCCGCGGGTGCGCGAGCCTGCGCAGCACGGCGAGCCGCCGGCCGACGGTGTCCGAGCGCGGCGACAGCCGCTCGTGCGGCAGCGTCTCCCACGCCGGGTACTCCACGACGGAGTCCGGCGGCAGCAACGAGCGCAGCGCCGCCACCAGGTCCTCGGTCTCCCGGCCGGTGGCGGTCACCGCCAGGACCGTGCGGCCGGTGCGGGCGGCGAGCGCCGCCAGCACGAGCGGCCGGGCGGCGGGCGGTCCCACCAGGTCGACGTACGGGCGATTGCCGTCGCTGCCGGCCTTGACCGCTTCGGCGAGGGCCGGATCGTTCACGACGACGCCGAGCAGACCGTTCAGACTCATGAAGGGGTTTCCGTCCCAGGGCTGGACAACGCGAACGACCCGACACGTCAAAACGGGCCGGGGTTCCTCCAGCGTACGCCCACCCGTCGCCCGACCACCGCCCCTGTTTGAAGCGCTACGCGCCGCCCCTTTTGTTGCCGACACTCGCCGCACGCTCATCAACGAAGGACAACAAACGGCGGCCCCGGAACGCGGGGGGTTGCGTTCCGGGGCCGCCTCGTAGGCAGTGGGGAGACTGCCTAGTCGGAGGCGATGGCGTTGAGCACGTTCATCCGGCCCGCCCGGAAGGCGGGGACCAGCGCGGCCACCAGGCCGACGAGGGCCGATCCGAAGAAGACGATGATGATCGTCCCCCACGGGATGTCCAGGACTCCGAAGCCCACCGTGGCCATCAGCCGCTGCGCCGAGATGCCCCAGCCCATGCCCAGGCCGAGACCGACCAGGGCGCCGAAGAGGGCGATGACCACGGACTCCAGCCGGACCATCCGCCGCAGCTGGCGCCGCGACATTCCGATCGCCCGCATCAGGCCGATCTCACGGGTCCGCTCGACGACCGACAGGGCCAGCGTGTTCACGACGCCGAGGATGGCGACGACGATCGCGAGGCCGAGCAGGCCGTAGATCATGTAGAGCAGCTGGTTGACCTGGCTCTTGATGAGGTCCTTGTAGTCGGTCTGGTCCCGGACGGTGAGCTGCGGGTAGTCCTTGACCGCTGCCTTGAGGGAAGCGGCCGCCTCACCGGCCTGGCCGTCGACGGCCTTGGCGAACATGATCTCGTTGGGCGGGAACTTGTCGGCCGGCAGGAACCGCTTCGCCGTGGCGATGTTCGTGTACATCGCGCCCTTGTCGAACGTGGTGTCGTCCGACGTGATCGCGGCGACCTTCAGCTTCGCGGTCTCGCCGCCGATGAAGGCGACGGTCAGCTCGCTGCCGATCTTGATGCCGTGGTCCTTGGCGAAGCCTTCGTTGACCGACATCGAGTTGTCGCCGTAGGCGTCGGACAGCTTGCCCTGGACGGCCTCGACGCGCAGGTCCTGCGCGTAGGTGGGGCTGGCGGCCGTCAACTGCTTGGTGGAGACCTTGCCGTCCGGGGTCGTCAGCTTGGCGTTGGTGCCCGTGTAGTCGGTGACGTGCTCCAGGTGACCGGCCGAGTGGATGGCCTTGGCCAGCGCGGGGCTGAGCGGCTGCTGGTTGTCGGTCTGCAGGATGAAGTCCGCGCCGACCGACTTGTCGAGCTGATCGGTGGCCGAGGCCACCATCGAGGTGCCGACCACGGACAGTCCGGCGACCAGCGCGAGGCCGATCATCAGCGCCGAGGCGGTGGCGCCGGTACGACGCGGGTTGCGCAGCGCGTTGCGCTCCGCGAGTCGGCCGACCGGACCGAAGAACCGCAGCGAGACGGTGCTGAGGGCGCGGACGAGCACACCGGCCAGCAGCGGGCCGACGATCACGAAGCCGATCAGCGTGAGGAGCACGCCGAAGCCGAGGAACGAGGAGCCCTGGGACGCCTTGTCCGCCTTGCCTGCCGCGACCAGGGCGGCGGCGCCGGCCAGGGCCATCAGCACACCGATGGTGGCGCGGACCTTGCCGGCCTTGCCGTCCGCCGGAGTTCCGGCGTCCCGCATGGCGGCCATCGGCGAGATCTTGCCGGCCCGCCGGGCGGGCAGCAGGGCGGCCAGCACCGTGACGATGACGCCGATCGCGAGCCCGATGACCGGGGTGGTGGCCTTGATGGTCAGCTCGGAGGTGTCCAGGTGCATGCCGAGCTTGCCCATGAGCTTCATCAGCAGGATGGCGAGTCCGATGCCGCCGCCGATGCCGAGTACCGAGCCGAGGACGCCGAGCATCAGCGCCTCGAAGAGCACGGACCGGTTGATCTGCTTGCGGCTGGAGCCGATGGCCCGCATCAGGCCGATCTCGCGGGTCCGCTGGGCGACCAGCATCGAGAAGGTGTTGATGATGAGGAAGATGCCGACGATCACCGAGATGAAGGCGAAGCCGAGCATGATGTACTTCATCGGGTTCAGGAACGAACCGATGTCGTCCTTGGCCTCGGCGTTGGCCTCGGCGGCCGTCTGGATCTTGTAGCCGGCGCCGACCGCGGCCGTGACGTCCTTCTTCAGCTGCTCGTCGCTGACGCCGCTCTTGGCGGTCAGGCCGAAGTTCGTGTACGCGTCCGTGGTGCCGAGCAGTTTGCTCTGCGCGGTCGGGGTGTCGAGGTAGACGAGCGCGGCACCGGGGTTGGTGGTCTTGAAGGTCGCGATGCCGACGATCCGGGTGGTGAAGTCACCGGGGGTGGCGATGACCCGGAGCGAGTCGCCGATCTTCAGGTCCTTCTTGGCGGCGGTGTCGGCATCGATCAACGATTCGGTCGGGCCGCGCGGCGCGTGGCCGGAGGTGAGCTCCACCGACTTCTTGCTGTCGCGCTCGTCCCAGTTGATGGCGATGGTGGGCGCACCGGTCTTGGAGCCGACGTTCTCGTTCTTGCTGTTGACGACGGTGATCTTGTCGCTGACCACCTGCGTCTCGACCTGCTGCACCCCGGGGGTCTGCTGCAGCTTCGCCAGCAGCGAGGACGGTACGGTCTCCGGCTTGCCGGTGTCCTGGGCGTCGTCGACCTTCTTGGCGCTGACCGAGACGTCCGACGCCGTGGAGGCGAAGAGCTTGTCGAAGGTCGCGGTCATGGTGTCGGTGAAGACGAGCGTGCCGCAGACGAACGCCACCGAAAGGAGCACGGCGACGGCGCTGAGCACCATCCGGCCCTTGTGCGCGACAAAGTTGCGCATCGATGTCTTGAAGACGGTCACGACACCCTCCCACGGGCGTCGAAGGACTTCATGCGCTCGAGAACGGAGTCGGCCGTCGGGTTCGCCATGTCGTCGACGATGCGGCCGTCGGCCAGGTAGATGACGCGGTCCGCGTACGAGGCGGCGACCGGGTCGTGGGTCACGATGACGATCGTCTGGCCGAGCTCGTCGACCGAGCGGCGCAGGAAGCCCAGCACCTCGGCGCCAGCGCGCGAGTCCAGGTTTCCGGTCGGCTCGTCACCGAAGATGATCTCGGGGCGGGCGGCGAGGGCGCGGGCGACCGCGACGCGCTGCTGCTGGCCACCGGAGAGCTGGTTCGGGCGGTGCTTGAGACGCCCGGCCAGGCCGACGGTCTCGATGACGCGGTTCAGCCACTCGCGGTCGGGCTTGCGGCCCGCGATGTCCATCGGCAGCGTGATGTTCTCCACCGCGTTGAGCGTCGGGAGCAGGTTGAACGCCTGGAAGATGAAGCCGATCTGGTCACGGCGGAGCTGGGTGAGCTTCTTGTCCTTCAGCTTGGTGATCTCCGTGTCACCGACCCAGATCTGTCCGCTGGTGACCGTGTCCAGACCCGCCAGGCAGTGCATCAGGGTCGACTTGCCGGAACCGGACGGGCCCATGATCGCGGTGAAACCGCTGCGGGCGATGTCCACGTCCACCGCGTCCAGCGCGACCACGCGCGTGTCCTCGGTGGTGCCGTACGACTTGGTGACCTGACGTGCACGGGCGGCAACAGCCGAACGCTCTCCGCTGCCCCCGGACTTGGGAATCGTTACAGCCGTTGTCACTGCTATCTCCTGAAATCTCGTGTGTTTCGTCGGGCTCCTGCGGAACCTGGTGGTCCCTGTCCCGCGTTATCAGAGTGCTGGTCAGCCTGGGGTCGTGGCGATGGGGCAGGTCTCCGTCTTGCTGGTGGGGTTAGCCCCACCACGTCCCACTGATGACCTTAAGGAGCACCGGGCCCTCCGAACGTCCTCCGTCAGTACGAACATCGCGTAGGCGGAAGTGAGTACTTTCCCCTAAGGGTCGCCGACTTCCGTACCGTCGCGACCTCGGGGTCGATCCTGCGCCCTCACGTCGCGTGAGGTGCAAGACCCTTCTCCTGCCTGCGGCGATGCCCCCGATACCGACTGTCGCCACCCTGGTCCGGCATGGAATGGTGCGGTGTACACACACTGCGGTGGACGCCAGGGGAGGGAGCCGCCGTGAGCGGTCCTGTGGAACGTACGGCCCGGTCATCGGCTGCGTCGGAACCTGCCCGCCCGCCCCGGCGCGGTCGGGTCGTCGCTGCGCTCATGCTCGCCATGGCGCTCGCCGCGATGGACTCCACGATCATCTCGACGGCCGTCCCGCAGATCGTCGGCGACCTCGGCGGCCTGTCGGTGTTCTCCTGGCTCTTCTCCGGCTACCTGCTCGCGGTGACGGTGACGCTGCCCGTGTACGGCAAGCTCGCCGACACCTTCGGCCGCAAGCCGGTGCTCCTGGTGGGCATCGCGCTCTTCCTGCTCGGCTCGCTGCTGTGCGCGGGAGCCTGGGACATGGCGAGCCTGATCGCCTTCCGCATCGTCCAGGGGCTGGGCGGCGGTGCGATACAGGGCACCGTGCAGACCGTGGCCGCCGATCTGTACGGGCTGAAGGAGCGCGGCCGCATCCAGGCGGCGCTCTCCACCGTGTGGGCGGCGTCCGCCATCGCGGGACCGCTGGCCGGCGGCTTCCTCGCCGGGTACGGCGACTGGCGCTGGATCTTCCTCATCAACCTGCCGGTGGGCGCGGCAGCCCTCGTCCTCATCCTGCGCCATCTGCACGAGAACATCGCCCGCACCCGCCACCGCATCGACTGGCCCGGTGCGGTCGCGCTCTTCCTCGCCGGTGGGCTGCTGCTCTTCGCCCTCGTCCAGGGCGGCATCGCATGGTCCTGGCTGTCCTGGCAGTCCCTCACCCTGTTCGCCGCCAGCGCCGTCTGCACCGCCGTCACGGTGGTGATCGAACGGCGCGCCGCCGAGCCGATCATCCCGGGCTGGGTCTGGCGGCGGCGCGTGATCGTCTCCGTGAACCTGGCGCTCGGCGCGCTCGGGCTGCTCATGATCGCGCCGACGGTCTTCCTGCCGACGTACGCCCAGACCGTCCTCGGGCTCGGGCCGGTCGCCGCCGGGTTCGTGCTGTCCGTGATGACGCTGAGCTGGCCGCTGTCGGCCGCCCTGAGCAGCCGCGTCTATCTGCGGATCGGCTTCCGCAACAGCGCCGTCATCGGCATGAGTTGCGCCACCGCGATCCTCGCCGCGTTCCCGCTGCTGCCCTACGGCGGGCCGGCCTGGCAGCCCGCGCTCATGATGCTGCTGCTCGGCGGCGCGCTCGGGCTCTTCCAACTGCCGCTGATCGTCGGCGTGCAGTCCACGGTGGGGTGGGCGGAGCGGGCCACGACGACCTCGTCGGTGCTCTTCTGCCGCCAGGTCGGGCAGAGCGTGGGCGCGGCCGTCTTCGGCGCAGTCGCCAACCACACGCTGGTCGCCCGGCTCGGCGCGGCGCCCGCTTCGCTCACGCCGCCGGGCGGGGCGGCCGAGCCGGTGCGGCGCGCGGTGGCGGCGGCGGTCGACCATGTCTACGTGGGGGCCGCAGCGGCGGCCGGGGCGGCCGTGCTGGTCCTGTTGTTCGTCGCCCCGCGCCGCTTCCCCGTCCTGACGGACGGCGACTGACGTCCATCCGCTCCGCTACTCCGGGGCCGGGCCCGGTTCCGGGACCGAGGGATCGTCGTCGGGCAGGGGGCGGCCGGTGAGGGCCGCGAGGCTGCTGCGGACGTGGGCGAGGTGGGCGCGGATCTCCTCGCGGCGCTCCTCGTGCTCGCGCAGCTCCCGCTCGCTCTCGCGCCGGATGCGTTCCTCCCGCATCCGGGCCTCGGCCAGCAGGGCTCCCGCGCGGGCTTCGGCGTCCTCCTGCCCGCGCCGTGCGTACTCCTCGGCCTCGGCGCGCGCCGCCCGCGCGTCCTCAAGACGGCGTTCGGCGTATCCGGCCAGCTCGCCGATCCGGCTGTCGACGCCGGCCTCGCGCTCGGCCATCTCGTGCTCCAGGGCGTCCAGCCGCTCGCGCTGTTCCTTGTCGAGGTCGGTGAGGGTGCGCGTGGTGTCCTGCCGGGTGGCCTCCAGGGCCTGTTCGGCCTCGCCGCGTACCCGGGCGGCCTCGGTCCGCACCTCGTCGAGGATCTCGCCGGCGCGCCCGCGGGCCTCGTCGAGCACCCGGGCGGCCTGGTCCTCCGCGATGGCGCGCCGCTCGGCGGCGGCGGCCCTGGCCTCGTCCTGGAGGGCGCGGCGGGCGGTCTCCGCGGCGTCGTGGGCGTACTGGATCTCGTTCTCGGCGCGTTCTCTGACGGCCGCGGCCTCGTCCTGGACGAGGCGCAGCAGTTCCTGCGCGCCCTCGCCGAGCGCCTGGTAACTCTCCGGTCCGAGCGCGTCGACGTGTTCGCGCAGCGCTGCGGCCTCGGTGTCCATCT
This sequence comes from Streptomyces sp. NPDC045021, assembly GCF_056432645.1. NCBI lineage: Bacteria > Bacillati > Actinomycetota > Actinomycetes > Kitasatosporales > Streptomycetaceae > Streptomyces > Streptomyces sp. NPDC045021. Next base: position 389 of record NZ_JBWKIQ010000021.1, on the reverse strand, counting down.
CGTTCGCGAGGACGGTGAGCCGGGCGGCCCGTTCCCAGGCCGCGTCGCGATCCTCGGACAGTTCCTCGAGGAAGCGTTCGACCTGTTCCACCCGGTAGCCGCGCCCGCGAACGGTGTCGAAGCCGTGAGGTGTTGCCGTGCTGCTCATGCGCTGCCCCTCGCCGTCCTTCCGAACCGTGCCTTGTTATCCATTTTTGTCTATATGTCCGAATTGTGTATACCGCGACACTCCGACCTACCCCTACCCAACCCATCGCCCGTACATAGCGCGGCGGGGGGGGGGGGGGGGGGGGGGGGCCCGCCCGCCGCGGGGGGGGGGGGGCCCCCCGCCCCCCGGGGGCCCCCCCCCCCGCGCCCCAAAACGCGGACCCGACAGGCCCCCCCCCGTG
>NZ_JBWKIQ010000020.1:52682-125086 GCF_056432645.1 Streptomyces sp. NPDC045021 | reverse complement strand
TTGGACAGGTGGTGCAGGTCGGCCATGAGGAGCATGTTCTCCTCGCCGGTGATCAGGTTGTCTACGGCGGAGAACTGCCCGGTGACGCCGATCGCGGCACGCACTCCGTCCGGTGACGTGGCGACGTCGTGGCCCGCGACCTGGGCCTGCCCGCCGTCGGCGGAGATGAGCGTGGAGAGGATCTTGACGGCGGTGGTCTTGCCGGCGCCGTTCGGGCCGAGCAGTGCGAAGACGGTGCCTGCCGGAATGCGCAGGTCGATCCCGTCGAGGACGAGCTTGTCGCCATAGGACTTGCGCAGGCCGAGGGCGGAGACGGCGGCGGGCGGCTCCTGGCCGTTGCCACGCTTGGACGTGGGCATGACAGACGAAGGCATGGGCCCTCCCGATCGAAGGCAGGAATGGAGTGATACGTGGACGGTCAGGCGCGGGCGCGGCGGATGTCGATGTTTCCGAAGCGCGTACGGGCGCGGACCTCGACGGTGTCCTTGGACTTCTCCGGGGGGTCGGAGGCGTCGAGCGTGTTGCGCACCTGCCCGCGGCCGGAGCTGACGTCGAGCCAGGCGGCGGTGCCCTCGCGGATGCCGACCTCGATGGCGCCGTAGGAGGTTTCCAACTGGACAGTGCCGCAGACGACGTCGGCGACGCGCAGGGTGCCGTGGGCGGTGGTGGCGACGACCGAGCTCTCGGCGTGCTCGACGTTGATGTCGCCGTTGGATCCGCTCACCCGCAGGTCGCCGGTCACGGTGCCGACGGTCGTGGTGCCGTGCGAGTTCTTCAGGACGGCGGTGCCGTCGACGGTGCCGACGCGCAGGCTGCCGGAGCTGGTGGTGATCTCGGCCATGCCGTCGACCCGGTCGACGGTGATCGAGCCGTGGGACGCGGTCAGGTGCAGCGGTCCGGTCGTGTCGAGGCGGACGTCACCGGACGAGGTCTTCACCCGGACCTCGCCGAGCCGACCCTCGCCGAGAACCTGGGCCCAGGCGCCGGTCATGTCGACGCGCGAGCCCGTGGGCAGCTCGACCGTCACGTCGACGGTGCCGGTGCGCCCGAGGGGATAGCGCTGCTTGGGCGTTCGGACGGTCAGGACGCCGCCCGTGTACGAGACCTCGGCCTGGTCGGCGGCCCTCACGTCCTGGTCTTTTGCCGGGTCGCGGGGAGCTACGCCCACGACGGTGTCGGCACGGTCGGTCGCGGTGAACTGGATGGATCCCGCGTCCACGCGGGCGTTGACCGAGATCGGCTGGGGAGTGTCGAAAGAAGGCATGGCTGTCCCGTCCTCTTGAGTCCTCTGGGGTGTTCGTGGCGTCCCCGCTGGTGGGACGTGGTGTGGGTGGAGTCTTTGCGAGAAGCTGGTTAGTGCACCCAGCCCGTGAAGCTTTGGCCGATGGTCCTGGTCTTCTCGGGGGTCCGGGGGGTGGCGGCGCCGCCCGTGTCGACCGCGGCCGCCACGACGCGTACGAGCCATGCGTTGACCGACAGGCCCTCGCCGGCCGCCGCGTCTTCGGCGCGCGTCTTGAGGTGGGCGGGCAGGCGCAGATTGACGCGGGCGGTGCCGCTCTCGTCCGTGTCGGCGGGGACCGGCGCCGGTGCGGGCGCCGGCGCGTCGAGCGGTTCCGTCCGGTCCTCGCGCTGCGGCAGCACCACCACGAAGTCGGGGTCGAGGCCTCGCAGTCGTACGTCGACCGAGCCGGGGGCGAGTTCACGGGTGATCTCGTCCATGGCGGCGGACAGCACATGGAGCAGGGTCAGGCGGGTGGCCGACTCCAGCGGCGCGGTCAGCCGCTCGGCGAGCGCGCGGGCTTCGTCCCCTCCGGCTTCGGCGGCCACCGCCAGTTCCCTGTGGAGTGTTTCGACGTACGGCGTCAGGTCCATGGCTCCATAGTGGCACCACTATGGCGCCATCGGCAAGCCTGAAGATGCGACGCCGTGGCGCCAGGAGGGGTTCCGAGATGACGTATGAGTCAGTATCTGCAGGTCAGTGGCGTTGTCGGGGAGTGGTGAAGTCATGGCGCCAAGTTGTCGTGGAGTGGTGTCGAGCGGTGCCGCGTGGGGCTGGACGGGCGTCCTTTGCGGTCGGTGCACCCACCGTCCAGCGCTTCAATCAGAGCGGGGATCTTGTTGCGGGCCCGGGTGACCGCGAGGTCCGCGAGCACGCGGGGGTCGCGTTCACCGACGATCAGGGCGTCCACCGCCGATCGGTGAGCCTCATGCACGGAACGCTCAGACCGGCGGCTCCGGGGGAGGAGCTGATCACCTCGCCATCGTGAATAATGGCGGCAGAATTCGCACTCTTCCTGATCGGCAGCCTGACCGAGTTCCTCATCGTGCCGCGCGATGTGTGCATCCCTGTGCTCCTCGTGATGCCAGATGGCCGGCAGGAGCTCGCGAAGGCGCAGGTATTGGGGGGACGGCTACGGATGGTGGGCATCGGCCGCGTGCGAACCACTGAATCCACAGACCCTGGGCTTGTGTTCATGGACCTTCCTTCCCTGCCGCCACGGTTGACCGAGGATGAGGTGGCCGAGGCAGAGCGCGAACTCGGTGTGTCCTTCCCGCCCGAGTACCGCGCGTACCTGCTGGAGACGGACGCCGCCGGTCCGGTGTTCCGGCCCTACCGGGCGGAGCGGGGCTGGCGGTGGGGCGGCGGCCGGCAGACACGGATCGACCTGCTGGCCATGCCCTTTCCACACCCCGACTCGTACGCGGACGCGGACGCGGAGCTGGATGCGCGGGAACCCCCCGCGGAGGACTTCCCGGGCGGGCAGTCGTACACGGAGGCCTGGCGTGCTTGGGACCTGGAGTGCGAGGACTGGGAAGAGCGGAAGACCGCCGGCGCCGTGGTCGTGCAGGAGGAAGGGTGCGGCTTCGCCACGCTGCTGGCGATCACCGGCCCTCTGGCCGACACGGTGTGGTGGGACGGACGCGCCACCTGCGGCCTGATCGTCCCGCTCTCCCTCGACCACCCCGGCGGCGCCCGCCCGGTCACCTTCGGCGAGTGGCTCCGGCACGGTTCCTGGGACCTGCTGCCGGCGGATTGGGGCCGATCGAGAGTCTCATGGGAGCCGGTCGCGCTGAGGCGGCATGGCGCCGGCGCGAGCGGCCACCGCTGAACGTGCCGGCCACCGCAACTCGCCCCGGACGACCTCGGGGTGCACCGGATTGGGGGGCGCCGCCTCGTGGGCGGGGGAGTTACCCGCGGCCGGTTACTTGGGGTGCGGCCACCACCGCTGGTCGGTGCCGAAGACCGCGCGCAGGGTGCTGGTCGCGCAGTGATCTCGCCTTCGGACACATGCGTGGACCATGGTGCGGGCAGTGAACAGGCGGCGGGGACCCGCACGATGTCGGCGTCGGTCAGACCCACCTCGCGCTTCAGTACGGCGACGTTGGCGTCGCAGCGAAGACCTTCGCGCGCTCGGCGTGGCCAGGACGACCGTGTCGGGCGGGGACCCCGCCGACGACGCCCGGCGAAACTGCACGCCGACGATCTCACCGCCGAGGAACGGGTTGCCCTTTTCCATCGAGCCTCATCAAATCACCCAGGGGCCGGATACGAACGGTGCGGATCACCGGTCGGCTTGGGCTTGTGGTCAGCGCTGGGCGGTGGCGAGGCGCTGTACCTGCTGGGCGACGAGGCTGGGTGGGAAAGGGGTCTGTCGGTCGACGTCCACCATCGTGAAAGCGGCGATGGTATCGCCGATCCGTACGACGATGTTCTCGGTGTAGCGAAGGTGCCCGTCGCCCACGTCGGCCACCTCCTCAAAGCGCACCGCCTCGTCGCCCACGGTTGGCGCCGGCACGACGACGATGCGGTTGGTGAACTTGTTGCCGCCGTAGTCGACGCCGGAGAGGTTGCGGCACAGCGGCAGGTCTGCTTTGAGAGCTCGGAACAGGCTCTTGGCGCCTTCGGGCGGATAGGCAGCCAACGTGGTGCTCCCCGAGAAGACGTCGGCCTTCCAGTTGATCAACTGCTGGACCCCGACGGTGGCCGCATTGCCCTCGATGATCTCCATCACGTCCTGGCACGCCACCGGTGTGAGGCGGGGAAGCGAGGCGCCGCCGGTGGGGCGCGTCAGGGCCGTCACGGGCATGCCGTACGTACCGGGGGTGACGTCCTCCGGGAAGGTGAGCGCTGTCAACTTCTGCACGGTCAGCGCCGGCGCTGAGGTGAAGGTAGGGACCGGCACCGGCGTCGGCAGAGCCGGCGAGTGGGAAGGGCCGGCGCCTGGCGCCTTGCCGGATTCCGGTGCGTGCCCGCCCGCGGACTTGCCGTGGCCGGTGTCACCCGCACACCCGGCCAGCACCATCAACAACACCCCCGTCGAACCCGCTGCAGTGATGGCGCGCGCATATCCAGCCCTCATGATCCCCCCAGGAATGATCAACCGTCGGCGCTCATCATGACCCGTATCAGGCGCGCAGGAACACCCATCCAGCGAACGCCCCAGGTGCACCGCCGAATCGATCGGGGCCCGTCACACGGTGGGGCGTTCCGCGGTGATCGTGAAGTAGTCGAGGGTGCCTTCGTGGAAGGCCCGCAGGAAGTTGCGGGGCCACGTGCCCGGCTCCCAGGTTCGCGCCAGCCAGCGGTCCCAACCGGGCCACACCGACGCCCCGATCGAGGTGACACGGACCCCGGTCAGGCCGGCTCGTTCGAGACTGTCGATCAGCAACGGGATGGTGTGTGCGACGTCCAGGCCGTTGGCGAAGGTGTCGAGCAGCTCGGCCAGGCGCCCTGCGCCCGCCGGTTCGGCGTCGGGGACGAAGAAGCTGGCGACGACGGCGCGGCCACCGGGCCGCAGCACGCGTGCGGTCTCCCGGGCGAACGCGCCGACGTCGCGGAAGTGCTGGGCGGCTTCGACGCTGTACACAGAGTCGAACTCGCCGTCACCGAACGGCATCTCCTCGGCCGCGCCGTGCGCGAAGCGCAGGTGCTCGGGGCGGCGGGCCAGTAAGTCTGCGTTGACTCGCCCGGCGCGTTCGAGCTGCTGTGGATGGATGTCCATACCGGTGACCTGCGCGAAGCCGCACGCCTCGAGCGCAACGGCGGCGCCGACCCCCAGCCCGCAGCCGACCTCCAGGGCCCGTAGTCCCTCGGTGGGCGCCAGGGTACTGAGTACGTGGCGGTACAGGGCGTGCTGACTGCTGATCCGGTCGTGTTCGGTCAGCGGTCGGTCCAGGTCGATGCCCTGCCAGTAGCCGAAATTGATGAACCCCCCGCCGAAGAGGGACGTCGAACTGAGATCGGCCGGACCGTACGTCTCCTGGACCGCGGACGGGATCGGGTGCTGCGTCGCCCCGGAATGCTGCGTCATCTGCGCCACCTTCGTCATGAAAAGCACGGCCGCCGCTCGGCGGACCGCACCCTCAGGTATCGGCGCCTTCCGGCGTCGGCGCAAGGCCCGCGGCGGGTGATGTTGCCACCGCATCGCCGATCGGCACGCGTTTCAGCAGCGCCCGCTCCAGAACGTAGGTGGGGAGTCTGTCCAATGCGTCAGCCGGGCCACGGTGCTCTGCTCAGACGACCGGCTGGCCGATGCCCAGCAGGTTTCCCTCGCTGTCACGGAACCAGGCGGCGCGTTCCCCCCGTGCGCCCTTGCTCGGATAGTTCCCGTCGATTGCGGCGATCCCGTCCTCCGTTCGCAGCCCCGGCACGTCGACCTCCTCGAACACCACGCCGCGCTGCTTGAGTTCCGACACGATTGTCTCAACATCGTCGACCTCCCACCCCATCTGAGTGAAGGTGCCGGGCGAGGCTCCCATCGACGTGAACAGGGCGAACTCCGTGCCTGCGCATCGATACAGCAGCCCACCGGGCCGTTCGTCGACGGGCTCCAGACCGAGCTGCTCGGCGTAGAAGCGCCGCGCCCGGTCCAGGTCCTGGGCTGGAAGCCTGGTCGCCACGCGACCCCGGGCCAGGATGTTCCTGTCGTCTGCGTTCATCCCTCTACTGTGCCGTGAGCGTGGACGAACGGACGGGCGACAGGCGCGGGACAACCAGCGTGTTGTGAGTAATGGTCAGGGGTTGTGGATCGCCTGAGGACAACGCTGCCGGTCAGCGAGGGGAACCGCTGGACCTCCAGCTGTACAGCTGATGCCTAGGGATGTTGCTCCCACTCGGTTCGGGTGAGTTCGTACTCGACCTCGCCGTGCTCGGATCCCTCGATCGCCTCCGGCCAGTCCCCGGAGAAGGTCCGGATGAACGACAGGCCCGCCTTCTCCATCACATGTCGAGATCCCGCGTTGACCGTCATGGTGTTCGCGGTCACCCGCTCCACTCCGAGGTCCGTGAACCCCTTGCGGATCAAGGCTCGTGATCCCTCCGTGGCATATCCGCTGCCCCACGCGGCCTTGTTCAGCCGGTAGCCGAGTTCGACCACGGCGGGGCTGTGGTCGTCCAGGGGGCGGAATTCGAACCAGCCGAGGAGGACCCCGGTGGGATTCTCCTCCGCCGCCCAGTAGCCGCGGGCCCCGATGCACGGGTAGACGTGAAGGAGCCTGGGCAATGTCCGCGCCTGGATCGCCTCGCGGCTCGTCGGCCGACCGCCGTTGATGAAGCGCATGACGTCGGGGTCGCTGTCCAGCGCGAGCAGGTGGTCGGCGTCGGCCTCGGTGAACGCGCGCAGCACGAGCCGTTCGGTCTCCAGGAAGATGTCCATGCCGCGATCTTCACCGCCGGCAGCCGGGGCCACCACCGAGTATTCGTAGCGGGCCGGTGAAGGGACGGCGGTTCATGCCGCCTGGGCATGAGGCCTTCGAGGGCAGCCCGGGCCCTGGGGCGGCGCATCAGCCTCGCCGTCTCCGCCGAGCACGCGCATCGAGCAGATCGCCGGGCGGCCCGTCAGCACTCCCATGTGGTCCGACTCTGTCGATCGAAGGTCGCCGTCGCCTGGTCAGAGGCTTCCCCGCGTCGACCTCACGGTCATTGCGCAACATAAGGTTGCGGATCTCTGGTGCGGCGACTACAGTCATACGCAACTGATGGTTGCGTATTGGAGGTCCAAAGTGGAGTTCGGAAAGCTGGAGCGCGAGATCCGCATCGACGCGGCGCCCGAGATTGTGTTCGATGTGGTGAGTCGTCCCGAGCACATCAAGATGTGGTGGTCCGACGACGCATCGTTCGAGCCTGCGCCAGGCGCGGTCGGCGAACTGGTGTGGGGCGACCGCGCCGGGGTTGAAACGATCACGGTGGTCGACGTGGATCGGCCCCGCAAGTTCTCGTTCCGCTGGATTACTCCTGACGGTCAGCTGCCCGAGGCAGACAACTCTCTCCTGGTCACCTTCGAGCTCGAGCCTTCCGGCGACGGCACGATTCTGCGCCTGACTGAGAGCGGCTGGCGGGAGAAGGGCTGGGAAGCCGCTGTGCTCGAAGAGGCCTTCCACGACCACGAGCGCGGCTGGGACATGTTCCTGCCCAGGCTGCAGAAGTACGCCCCTTCGGTGGCGGCGCAATGACCGTCGCCGTCGACGACGAACTCTGGTCGGCGATCGGCGACCCGACCAGGCGCCGTCTGCTCGACCTGCTGCTCGCGGAAGGAGTCGGTACGCCGACCAGCCTGAGCGATCGTCTCCCGATCTCGCGCCAAGCGGTCACCAAGCACCTGGGCGTCCTCGATCGCGCAGGCCTCGTGCGCGCGACACCGATGGGCCGCGAGCGGCGCTACGAAGTTGACGAGGCGCAGCTCGCCCGCGCCGTCCGGCAACTGAATGAAGTCGGCAAGAACTGGGATGCGCGGCTGAACCGCATCAAGCGCATCGCGGAACAGATCCAGCGTCAGAAACGCGACTGACCGGAAGAATCATCACCTTAGGAGGGCACTATGACTGGCTTGCTGCTTGGCGACAAGAACGCTGTGATCTATGGAGGCGGAGGAGCTATCGGCGGCGCAATCGCACGGGTATTCGCCCGGGAAGGCGCGAGGGTCTTCATCGCCGGGCGGACGCAGGAGAAGCTCGACGCCGTGGCGCGTGATATCGCCGCCACGGGCGGAACGGTCGAGACCGCGCAAGTTGACGTTCTCGATCAACAGGCGGTCGAAAAGCACGCCGATGCGATCGCGACGACGGCCGGCAGCATCGACATCGCCGTCAATGCCGTGAGTGTCCTGCACGACCAGGGGACTTTGCTGGCGGACCTCTCGCTGGAGGAGTTCATGCGGCCGATCGATGGCTTTCTGCGGACGCTGTTCATCACCAGCAAGGCCGTGGCACGGCACATGGGTCGCGAGCGTCCCGGCGTCATCCTGACCCTGTCCGAGCCGGGGTCCAAACTGGCTGTAGGCGGCATCTTGGGGCACAGCGTGAGCGCGGCCGGCAAGGAGGCCTTCTCGCGGGTTCTGGCCGCGGAGCTGGCACCCAGCAACATCCGGGTGATCTGCATCCGTCCACACGCTGTCGTCGATGCGCCGGCAGCGGGTTCCTACACCAAGGACCTCTTCAAGCAGTCCGCGGCAGCGGCCGGGCAGTCGGTCCAGGAATTGCTCGAAGGCGGGGGGATGGCGCAGGGGACGCTTCTCAAGAGACTTCCCACGCTCTCTGAAGTCGCAGAGACGGCCGCGTTCCTGGCTTCGGATCGAGCCGGAGCCATGACCGGGACAATCGCCAATCTGTCCGCCGGCGCACTTGTCGACTGAGGCCGCTATGACCGATCAAGCCGAAAAGGCCAAGCTGCTTCGTTCCCTGCACATGCCGGGCGCTCCGCTGGTGCTGCCGAACGCCTGGGACGTCGGCAGCGCCCGCGCCGTCGTCGATGCAGGCTTCCCGGTGGTCGCGACCGCGAGCAACGCGATCGCCGCCGCTCTGGGCTACGACGACGGTGAGGGTGCCCCGAGCAAGGAGATGATGTTCGTCGCCCGACGCATCGCTGCCTCTGTCGACGTGCCGGTCACCGTGGACGCCGAGGCCGGCTACGGGATGGCGCCGGAGGAGCTGGTCGAATTGCTCAGTGGGATCGGAGTCGTCGGCTGCAACATCGAGGACAGCGCTCATGCCAACGGCGGCCTGATCGACGTCGATGTCCGTGCCACCTACATTGCGCGGATGCGCGCAGCCGCCGACCGTATCGGGGTCCCGCTGGTCATCAATGCGCGGATCGACTCCTTCTTCCCCACCTCGCCTCTGGCCGAGAATCAGAAGCGTGCCGATGCGATCAGCCGGGCTGAGGCGTACTGGTCGGCCGGCGCTGATTGTGTGTTCCCTCCCGGAGCCGGGCCGGACGACCTCCGGGCGATCGTCGCCGAGGTCGGCGCGCCGGTGAACGCTGGTCTTCGTCTCCCGCTGAAACGCGGCTCGCTGGACGAGCTTCGTGCAATCGGTGTGGCCCGGGTCTCCATGGGGCCCCAGCTGTACCGCAGCGCACTCGACCACCTGCGCACCGATCTCCAGCCACTCTTCGAGACGCGGACGTGACGGACCAGCTCGACTTCTCCCACAAGCCGATGCTCCACGGGGACTTCGTCGACCTGCGCCCGGTACGCGCCGGCGACGCACACTCATTCTCAACGTCGCATTGGACGACCCCGAAGTAGCGATGATGATCCAGCTGGTCGAGTTCGCCCAGGAACGCCGGCGGGCAATCATCGGGGTGCATCTGGTCGCGGTGGTCCGCTCAGGCGCGAGGTTCGACAACGGCGCCCTGGTCGAACGCATGGACGAGGCCACCGCGGCCTGATCACACATCACCCGATCCACAACTCTTGACAACTGTTCATGCACCTGGCTCCAGTGGCGCTTCCGAAGCTCGATCGCCGGTTACCGGAAAGTCAGATTCGGCGCGGTACGGCTCCGTCCTGCCAGCGGTAGAGGTCGCGCAGCAGGGAAATCTCGGCGCCGTGATGGATCAGCTCCCTGTTGACGTGCAGGACCCTGTTCTCCATGGGAAACCGCTCGGGACCCACCGTGGGCGGATTCTCCAGGTCGGCGTCCGAGAGTTCGCGAACCCCCGCGTTCCATCTCCCATACATCTCATCGAGCTGTTTTAGCGCCTCGTCAGCGGTCCCCGCGTAGGCGAATGTCTGGGAGTCGACGTCCTCGCCGCCGAAGTACCATCCGACCCGATAGCCCAGGCACGAGACGATGATGTGCGCCAGCCGCCAGGCAATCGTGGTCACCGGCGCCGGCACCGGGTCAGGGGACGCGGAGTCCATCGTCCATTCCCCCGAACCTGCCGACATCGGTGCCGCCGACGTGCCACGTGCGCGGATGCTCCAGCAGCCGCGCACCGGCTCCCAGAAGTACTCCTCATCGGTAAGACCGTGCAGCCGCGGCCGCAGGTTTTTGTGCCAGTACCAGTCCAGCTGGTCCGCGATTCGCGCGCTTCTTGTCATTTCCGCACACTACATACAACGGAAACCTGGCTGCGACCCTCGCGGACGCCGTCGCCGGCCGTGGGCCGCGAGAGCCGCCCGAGATCAGCATGAGTATCCCGAGCGAGCGCCACGCCAGAGCCTGCGACCCGCAGGTTCGAAGATGGCGAAGACTCAATGACTGGGTATGCCCCCCTTTGCCGCGCTCTAGCGCTCGAAGAGCTTCCAGTGCCCCTCGGAGACGACCTCGATGGCACCGTCCACCACCTTGATGGCAGTGTCGTCGTCGACCGCGTACCCCGGCACTGGCACGCGCGCGGCCCACTTCTCGGCGTCGGCCATGGTGTTGTCCGGGCACATTACGTTGTCCAAATGCGGGAAGATCGAGAAATCGACCATGCCCAGCGCGCTGTCGCCGCCGGCGGCCGGCTTCCAGCCCACGAACTCCTCGCCGACGTGCGGGGCCATCACCATGCTGCCGGCGCTCAGTCCCACATAGACCGTCTCGCTCAGCGACGAAAGCAGATCCGCCAGGCCGGACTCACGCATCCAGTGGTGCAGATACAGAACGTCGCCGCCGCACACGAGCAGGGCATCGGTCGCCTGGACCAAGGGGACCCAGCTCTCCTCGTCGATACTGGGCAGCGCAGTCAGCTCCAGCATTCCTACGGACTTCCATCCCAGCTCGACCATGGGCGTGGACGTCTGCCCGGCGATCTGCCGCCACGTCATGACCGCGGTCCCGGGCAGCATGCCGTACATCGCGGTGGGGATGCACAGGGCGGTGGACTCGGCGATGGGTTTGCCCAGCATGTCGACGAGGGCGTCACGAATGCTCTGGTTACTGACGCCGCCGGAGGTGAGGAGAAGCTTCATCGCGCCTTCCTTGTCCATGGAGAGCCGGGACCGGCCACGGCGAGCCGGGGAAGCCTTCGAACGCCCTAGCGTTCTTCGGCAGACGAGTCAATCACGGTGCACTGACCGGAACGCTGCCTCTTCACCAGTCGTCTGGGCTCGGACAACGCCGCGTGGACGGCGCCCCGGCATTGCGAATCGCGTGTCCGACGCGAGCTTGGGGGTGGTTTGGCGGCCCGAGAGGAATGTGGATCGAGACACCGGCTTCGCGCTTCGCATAAGGGACTTCTGCACCGGACTCCGGGATCAGACACCGGGCTCCGGGCTCCTCAAGTATCTTGCTGCGGTGGACCAGTTGATCACCGAAGACCCGACCTACATAGGACCGTACCGCCTGATCGCCCGCCTGGGCGCGGGTGGTATGGGCCTGGTCTACCTGGGCCGCTCGGAGGCCGGACGGACCGTAGCCGTGAAGGTGGTGCAGGCCGAGCACGCCCAGCACCCCGAATTCCGGAAGCGGTTCGCGCGTGAGGTGGCAGCCGCCCGACGGGTGGGCGGGGCCTGGACGGCGGCCGTACTCGACGCCGATACCGAGGCCGACGTGCCCTGGGTGGCGACGCAGTACATTCCGGGGCCCGACCTGCACAGCGTGGTCGCCAAGGACTTCGGATCGCTGCCCGAGCATTCGGTCCACACCCTCGCCAACCGCCTCGCTCTCGCTTTGCAGGCTGTGCACGAGGTGGGCCTGATCCACCGAGACCTGAAGCCGTCCAACGTCCTCGTCACCGTCGACGGTCCGCGCGTCATCGATTTCGGTATCGCTCGGGCGATGGACAGCCTGGCCGGAGACAGCCTGCACACCCGCACCGGCATGCTGATCGGCTCCCCGGGGTTCATGTCGCCGGAGCAGGTGCGCGGCCTTGAACTCACCCCCGCCAGTGACGTCTTCTGCCTGGGCGCCGTCCTCGTCTACGCCGCCACCGGGCGCCTCCTCTTCGGCGCCACGGACACCGGTCTCAATGCTCACCTCTTCCGGATCGCCGAGGAGGAGGCGGACCTGACCGGCGTGCCGGAAACGCTGGTTGACCTCGTGCGCGCATGTCTGCACAAGGACCCGGCCCAGCGGCCCACCCTGCAGCAGATCGCCGCGCAGACAGCGGCGAACGGGGACGGCGAGTGGCTGCCTGGCCCGGTGCTGGCCCAACTCGGTCGGCATGCGGCACAGTTGTTGGACTACGCCCCGGCGACGCGGACCGCTTCGCCGGCCCCGGCCCCCCTCCCCGCCCAGCCGCTGCCCCCACTGCCCGCGTACTCACCGACGGCGCCGGCGGACTTCCGTCCCGCGCCGGGCTTCGGCCCACCGCCCGGCCCGTACCCCGGCGCCTGGCCCGCGCCTCCTGTCCCGGCCGACGTCCACGGCCCGCATCCCCGACGCTGGTGGGGCCTGCTGGTCATCACTCTGGCGCAGTTGCTGGTACTGATCAACGCGTCGTACCTGACGGTCATTACGCCGTCCCTCCAAGCTGACCTGCACATTTCCGTCGACGACCTGGGGTGGGTGTTCTTCGCCTATCCCCTCACCTTCGGCGGTCTGCTCCTGCTCGGCGGGGGCATCGCGGATCTCATGGGCCGCAAACGGGCGCTGATCATCAGCCTGGTCGGCTTCGCGGTGGCCTCCGCGCTCGGGGGCGCGGCCCCAGGCGGCAGCATGATGATCTGCGCCATGGCGCTGCAGGGTGTCTTCGCCGCGCTGCTGTGGCCTGCGGCGCTGTCCCTGCTGGCCACCTCTTTCACCGATCCGAAGGAGCGCGGCAGGGCCTTCGGGGTCTTCGGTGTGATCGCAGGTGGCGGCTCGGCGATCGGCCTGCTCGCGGGCGGTTGGCTGGTCATGAGACTGGACTGGCGCCTGTGCCTGTACACCAACGTCCTGATCGCCGTGGTCGCCGTGATCGGTGCGGCCACCTTGGTGCACGACCGTGCGGGCCGCACTGCGGCGCGCCTGGACCTGCTCGGCACCGTGCTCGGCACCGGCGGGTTCGGCGCCCTCACCTTCGGTTTCCACAAGGCTGGTACCTGGGGCTGGACCGACCTCCGGACCGTGGCCCTGCTGTTGGGTGGCGTCCTGCTGATCGCGGCCTTCGTGGGGTGGCAGGCCAGTGCGTCGAGCCCACTTCTGCCGCCGTACGTCTTCAAGGACCGAGGTCGCCTCGGCGCCTTCCTCACCATGCTCTTGGCCGGCATGGGCCTTTCCGCGCTGCTCCTGACCCAGACCGTCTACCTCACGGACGTGTTCCGTTACGACCCGCTCAGGACCGGGGAGGCGTTCCTGCCCGCGGTGGCCGCGGTGGTCATCGGCTCCACCCAGATCTCCGCCCGCCTGCTGCACCGCGTCGCACCCCGCAATCTGATCGTGCCGGGCCTGGCACTGGTGGCCCTCGGTGTGCTGCTCCTGACGCGCCTCACGCTCGACGGCACCTACACAGCCCAGGTGCTGCCGAGCCTGCTCCTCACCGGCCTCGGCACAGGCATCGCCTTGATGCCGCTCTTCGCCACTGCGACGGACGGCATTGCCCCGCAGGACTCCGGTGTGACCTCGGCGTCCGTGAGCAGCGCTCAGCAGCTGGGGGGTTTGATCGGCATGGTGGTGTTCGGCAGCATCCTCGGCCCGGCCATCGCCGCCCGCATGCATGATCTGAACGGGCCGCCGGGCCTTGATGAGCTTGCCCGGAGTGGGCACGCCATCAGTGTGCGGGGGCTTCCGCCGGCACTGTGGAAGCCGCTCGCCGAAGCGACCGTGAGCGGATACGCCTCCACCCTCTGGTGGGCGGCCGGCATCCTGCTGCTCGCGGGACTGGTCGCAGGCCTGATGCTTCCGTCCACCGGCCCCGCGACCGGGCCGACACCTCTGTACGGCCAGGGCGGACGCCTCGGACCTTCATGACGCGTGAGTGCTGCGTGAGCGGCCTTCAGGTCGTAACCGACCTGCAGGCCGCGCGCCCAGGACGCATGCCGTATGTCGAGTAGGGGCAGATGGCAGCATGATTCTCTCCCACATGGGTGAGGCCGCGTACAGCGCCATGATCAAGGGACAGGCGAGATGGGTTGACGTCGCAGCCGACCATTTGTCGAGGTGGCGGGCTCGACGTATCGGGCTGCAGGCCACCCTTGTCATCAGTGCTGTGCAGACGGGAACGGCCTCCCACCCACCGAGGGTTCAGGTTTGACCGGCTCCGCCGTCACGCCTTCCGCGTCGGACCTCGGACATCAGCGAAAGGCGGGTGGCCGCTCTAGGAGACCGGGTTTTCGATCAGCGTGACCCGATTGCCGTCGGGATCGTGAACCACGGCGAACCACGGGCTCGATTCGGCCACGGCCCCCCGCGGTCGGCCGCACCCTCTTTGCGGCCAGGTGGCCGCCGCTGACCCCGCACGTCCCTTCGGCAGCGCGGGGCTGGGGCGAATGGCGGCGGCTCGTGGTCCAAGGTTGTTGTCGTTGGTTCGTTCAAGATCCAGTGGAGTTCCCGTTGCCGAGGTCCCAAGCCTCGATGTCGCGGTAGTGGATCGGTCCGTGGCTACGGCCGACGTTGCTGCCGACCAGGTGCAGACGTTCGGCAGGCCATCGGCAGCCGGTGAATCCGGCGAACCCTTCGGCGATTTCTCCGACCGAGGATCGATCTCTTCGGCGGGCACGGGCCAACGTCAGATGGGGGAGCAGGGGTCGATCCTCGAAGGCGACACCGCAGTTCTTGACGGCGGTCCGCACATCGGCGGCGAGCAGGTGCAGTTCATCGAGGTCTCCGTCGATTCCGCTCCACAGCACCCGGTCGTCGAAGTTTCCACTGCCGCGTAGTGCCAGACGCAGCGGTCGGTGGGCTGCTGCGAGGTGGGCGAGAGGAGGACGCAGGAGCGGAACTGTCTCGGCCGGTAGCTCCCCGAGGAAGGCCAGGGTGATGTGCCAGTCCTCCACGCGGTTCCACCGCATGTCAGGGTGTGTGTCATAGGCGGGGCGCAGCGCCCGGGCCAGTTCTTCTTTCGCGTGGTCGGGCGGGGCGAGGGCGATGAACACGCGAACGGTCGCGGGCTGAGTCTCTTCGGTCACACCAGACTTCGTACCGCACCCGGGCACCTCCCGGGCACCTCCTGGGCGCTGGACGCAGCACCGGACCTGCTGAACGCTCGCGCCTCGGGGAAAAAGCGGTACGTCGGGCGCCGACACGGCAAGAACGACCGCCTCCCACGCCGGCTACCTGCGGGCAGTCGCCTCCCTACGTGCAGTGCAACCGCTGTGGGACCAGGACACGTCCGAGCTGCTGGTGTTTCCGCCTCCTGGGAACTGCGGCTCATAGGCTGCGTCACATGAACGTTCTCTTCATCACGAGTACGGCGGTCGTCGTCGCTGACCCGCCGCAGAGCCGCAGACTCTTTATGGACACTCTGGGCCTCCCGCTGGAGGGCGAAGACGACGGCTACTACTCCAGCGGGAGCATCGCAGGCAGCAAGCACTTCGGTGTGTGGCCGCTCTCGCAGGCAGCCGAGGCGTGCTTTGGCACGCCGGCGTGGCCTGCCGACCGGGTGGTCCCCCAGGCATCGATCGAGTTCGAGGTCGAGGACGCAGACGCTGTCACAGCGGCCGGAGACGAGCTCGAGCGCGCGGGCTTCGACCTGCTGCACCCAGCTCGTACCGAGCCGTGGGGACAGACGGTGACCCGGCTTCTCACGGACGATGGCTTGATCGTCGGCATCTCCTACGCCCCCTCGCTCCACGACGAAGAACGTGCCTGAGCTTCCCCCATGACCAAGACCTCGGCTGATCCGACCGGGACCAGGCCGATATGACCCTCAACGGCGCAGGCTCTGCCGTAGTCGTCAGTGCCGTCCGTCGTTCCCGGTGGAACCCGTCCACGCCTCCAGCACGGCTTCAGGGATCACGATGAGCGGCCCTTCCAGGGACTGTCCAGGGACTCCACCCACGTGACCGCCCCCGGCTCTCCGTACATGACCACACGCGCAACCTGCACACCAAGGCTGACAAGCTTGACTCTTCAGTTCGGTGAGATGTCCAGCTGCCCCAGCGGGCCTGCGACATCAGGGGAACGCTGGGAGTCGGTGACGCCGTTGGGTGGGCGTGTTCCGGTGGGCCGTGGGCGGTCCAGAATCGTTGGTGATCGTGGGGGGACCGCTGGTCGGAGACGGCCCGGTGGTGTGTCCGTGGCGCCGGCGTCGGCGGTAGGTCCTAGCCTCGTCCTCAAAGGGCTAACGCCATTTACCGGAGGGCAGCACCATGGCCTCGATGCCGCAGAAGATCACCACTTTCCTCATGTTCGAAGGCAGGGCGGAGGAGGCGATGACCTTCTACACGTCGCTGTTCGAGGACGCAGGGGTCGTCGGCATCTCCCGCTACGGAGCTGACGGCCCCGGTGAGGCGGGCACAGTCCAGCGCGCCACGTTCTCGCTCGCCGGACAGCGGTTCATGTGTATCGACAGCTACGTCAAGCACGAATTCGGATTCACCCCGGCGATGTCGCTGTTCGTCGACTGTGACACCGAGGCCGAGCTCGACCGCCTCTACGCTGCCCTCGCCGACCAGGGCACGGAGCTCATGCCGCTGGGCTCGTACGGCTTCAGCGCCAAGTTCGGCTGGGTGAACGACCGCTTCGGTGTCTCCTGGCAGCTGAACCTGCCCGAGTGACAGTCCGACCCTCCTCGTGGAGCGGGGGAGTCGCCGTAGGCCTCGGCGAGAGGTGCGCCGATGCCCAGCGCGACAGTGACGGCCATGGCGGCCGCCGCGGCCAGAGCCGGGATGCGGCGCCGGTCACGACCGCGAGGGAGCAGGGACCGTGGCGCCCGCGGTGTCATCGGCCGGTTACCGGCCGGCCCAGCGGTAAGAACGCCAACGCACTCGCCGCCACGCTGGCCCAGGCCGAACAGGCAGGCCACGACCCCCAGGCCCTGCTGCAGAAGGCCATCGACCTGCGCGAACTCACCACCGTCGACAACCGTGAACGACGTCCTGATCTGGCGACTATGTCGCCTCGCCCAACTCCCCGCACACTCCGGCGACGCTGGCCGAAGCCCCCAGACCGGCACCCGCCGCACCCAGAATGCGACCACCGCCCTGACGCCAGGACTACTCCGCTCCCGACCATTCCTCCTGCCGCGCCCGAACCGCGCAACCGCCCTGCGCGTCGTTGATGAGCAGGTTGGCAGCCCCAGACGATCCGCCCGGTCGCCTTGCCGGACTTGAAATCGGAGCAGTGGCTCGGGATCTTCATTTCTGCTGCGCGCCTGATGGCCAGTCAGCAGGTGGGGCCCGACGATGGGCTTCAGACGGGAGATACAGGCGCTGTGAGACGGAGAGCGGATGGCTGACCGGACGACTCATGGGGATGCAGGGATGGAGCCGGGTGCCGATCGGCGGCGCTTCCTTGGACTGGCCGCCGGCGCGTTGGCGGTGGCGGGGTTGGGCAGCGCTGACGTTCCCACGGAAGCCCGGGTCGTTGCAGGTTCCGGGGCAGTGTCCAAAGTGGCCGGGCCGGCGGCAATCGAGTCCAGTGCCGATCCATTGAATACGACGGTCGAGAACAGCAGACGGGGAAACGCGGACTGGGCCATCACCCGAGCCGGGGCCCAGGATGCGGTGGAGGGCTTCGCCGATCGAGTCAGTGTGTTGGCGGGTGAGCGGTTCGGACTGCACGTTTCGACCGTCGCGGCCGGATTCACCGTCTCGGCATACCGGATGGGTTGGTACGGCGGCGCCGGTGCTCGGTTGCTCTGGCGCTCGGCCCTCCTGCCTGGCCATCAACAGTCCGCCGCCACCGTCGACACCGGAAACCGCATGGTGCGCACCGCTTGGGCGCGCACCACCACCGTCGACACCACGGGCTGGCCCGAGGGCAGCTATCTGTTGCGCCTGGATGCGCAGGGCGGGATCGGGCAGCGCTATGTCCCGATCACGCTGCGCTCACGCTCCACCGCCGGAAGGACCGTGCTGGTCAATGCGGTGGCGACCTGGCAGGCGTACAACCTGTGGGGTGGCCATAACCTCTACAACGGCCCGACCGGCGGCCGGGCCACCCGGTCGCTGGAAGTCACGTTCGACCGTCCGTACCAGTACGACGACGGCGCCGGACTGTTCCTGGTGTACGAGGCCCCGCTGATCGCCCTCGCCGAGCGCCTCGGCATCCCGCTGGCCTACGCCACCGGCGTCGATGTTGCCCGTGAACCTCACCTGTTGCGCGGCGCCACCGCCATGGTCTCGCCTGGCCACGACGAATACTGGTCCGACGAGCAGCGCAAGCACGTGACGGCAGCGCGGGACTCGGGGGTGAACCTTGCCATTCTGGGGGCGAACTGCTGTTTCCGCCGCGTCCGGTTCGGCTCGTCCAGCCTGGGCATCGACCGGGTTGTCGCCTGCTACAAGCAGGACTACCCGCTGGACCCCGGGTACCGTGCGGGCGGTTCAGCGACCACCGACTTCCGTGCCGGGCCGGGCGCCGACCCGGAGAGCTCACTGCTCGGCGTGATCTACGACGGCTATCCGGTGGACGCCCCCTACGTCGTGACCAACCCCGGCCATTGGCTCCTCGCCGGCACCGGAGCCAAGCACGGTGACAGCTTCCCCCATCTTGTCGGCGTCGAATTCGACCGGGTGAACACCAGCTGGCCCACGCCTCGCCCCCTGGAGATCCTCGCCCACTCCCCAGTGGTCTGCGAAGGCCGGCCCAGTTTCTCCGATACCGCGTACTACTCCGTGCCCGGCGGCGCTGGGGTCTTCGCGTCCGGCACGATGCGCTGGGTCGAGGCATTGAACGCCGCGGGACCGGGTGGCAAGGGCAACCACGGCCTGAACGCCGCCGCAGGCGCATACACGCGCACCGTCACGCAGAACGTGCTGCGGGCGTTCGCGACCGGCCCGGCGGGCAGGGCCACGCCTGCGCTCGACAACGTCGCCGCCGTCTACAACACCGGCTGACGCCCCAGCGGCCGTGCCCCGTGTGCGGGAGGTTCAGCAGGCGGGCCGGGCCACGGCGCGCCGGACGCTTTCCCGCGCGCCTGGGACAGCGGTCACACGTAGTCCTCCAGCCGGGCGACGGCGAACCCTTGATTGGAGATCTGGCGCAGCATGTTGGCGGTCATGGTGGTCATCGAGGTGCCTTTGAGCTCCTTCGGGCCGCGGAAGTGAGCCAGGATGATGTCGCCGGGGTGCAGTTTGTGGTCGCTGTGCTGGTAGCGCATTCCGTTGATCTGCATGGTCTCGCGCCACAGGATCATGGCCTGGATCCCGCAGGAGGAGGCCGCGGTACGGGTGGGCTCGTCCCAGCTGCCGTAGGGCGGCCGCAACAGGCGCGGCGCGCGGCGGTACCGGGAGGCGAGCCGGACCTGCTGGCCACAGATCTCGTGCCGTTGGGCGGCCAGGGCAAGGGTGGGCAGGTGGGGGTGACTGAGCGTGTGGTTCTCGATCGGATTGCCAAGATCGCGCAGCCTGGCGAAGTACGCGTAGTTGCTGCGGATGATGTCGTCGGTGAGGAACATCGTGAAGGGCACTTTGAGGTCCCTCATCATGGCGACGAACTTCGGATCCTTTTCGGCGCCGTCGTCGAAGGTGACGAAGACGATCTTTTGGGTGGTGGGTACTTCGCTGATCACCGGGATCGGGCTCCCGCCGGCGCGGACCGGTTTGACCGCCGGTGCGGGCGGGGCAGCCGGTAGCGCCGGGATGCCCCAGCGGCGGAAGGCCGCCGGGGTGCTGCCATCGGGGCCGTGGCGCCCGGGTGTGGTGTCCGCGCCTTGATCGGCTGGCGGAGTGGTGGACGGGGCGGCCACCACCGCACGGTCCTTGCCCTCGACCGTTGCGTACAGACCGGCCACCACGCACATGAGCAGGGTGGCTGCTCCAAGGGCTTCGCCGGTCCTTCGGAGTGTGCGATCACCGATTCTCAAGGGCTTCCTCAATTCCTGGGAACAGGGAAGTAGCATCAGCCGAAACACCTGGATAAGGAACTTGATTGATGGCGTGTCGGTTCCTGGTCTTCCTAGCCGCTCCCGAGTCTTAGTGACGCGTGGGCATAGGCGCAGGGATGGCCCGTCGTATTCCTCACCCTGATGGACCTCACCCTGATGGACCAAGTCCTGATGGATATGAGGTAACCGCCACTTCGGGCTGGCTGGTGTGTCGAGACGCCGCGCAGCGGGGGCGCGCGGCATTCTGGGCTGCCTGCCGTCCCTCAGGGCCCGTTCCGTTTCCGTTCGACAAAGGAGGACCGGTCCATGGCATGGGATTCCGACCATTCTTCTGCCCGCGCTGGGCGGCGAGGATTTCTGGCCGGTATCGCTGCGCTCGGCGCGACGGCCGTCGGCGCACTGTGGCCCGTCTCGGCCATCCGGTCTCGTGGGGGTGCCCCAGGCATCGGATCAGCAGCATCGATGGGCGTGGATTTCCCGAAGCGTGAGCTTCGCGGCGTCTGGATCACCTCGGTGAACAACACTGACTGGCCGCCGTCGCGAGGGCTGTCCGCGGACCGCCTGCGCGCGGCTTTCCTCAGCCATCTGGACCGCGCCAGGGCCCTGAACTTGAACGCGGTCTTCGTGCAGGTCCGCCCCGCAGCCGACGCGTTCTGGCCGTCACCCTATGAACCGTGGTCGCAATGGCTGACGGGAACCCAGGGCAAGGATCCGGGCTGGGATCCGCTGGCCTTCATGGTCCGCGCCTCCCACGAGCAGGGCCTGGCCTTCCACGCCTGGTTCAACCCCTACCGGGTGGCAATGCAGCCCGACGTCAGCAAGCTGGCGGCCGGGCACCCGGCCCGAATTCACCCGGACTGGACATTTGCTTACCGGGGATTGCGCTACTACGACCCCGGGATTCCGGCGGTCCGCCAGTTTGTCCAACAAGCCATGATGGACGCCGTAACGCGCTACGACATCGACGGCGTCCACTTCGACGACTATTTCTACCCTTACCCGGACGACGATCAGAAGCTCCCGGATGACGCGACATTTGCCGTATACGGGGCCGGCTTCACCGACCGGGGAACCTGGCGCCGGCACAACATCGATCTACTGATCCAGGAGATGCGCGACTTGGTGCGTGCGGCCCGCCCCGAAGCGGCCTTCGGGGTCAGCCCGTTCGGTGTGTGGCGCAACGTCGGCCGAGATCCGGCCGGGTCCGCCACCAACGCCCTGGCCTCCTACGATGCGCTGTTCATGGACTCCCGCGCTTGGGTCCGCAACGGATGGGTCGACTACATCGCCCCGCAGCTGTACTGGCCCATCGGCTTCGAAATCGCCGACTACCGCACGCTGGCAACGTGGTGGGCCGCCCAGGCCGAAGGCACCTCGACCCAACTATGGATCGGCCAGGCGGTGTCCAGAGCGGGGGCACCGGAACGGCCAGGCCCATGGCAGGACCCCGAGGAGTTGTCCCGACACCTGACACTGAACGCCACGCTCCCGCAGATCGGCGGCAACATCCTCTTCAGCGTCCGGGACCTGAGCGTGGACCGGATCGGCGCCATCGCCCGGATGGCAGCCGAACACTGGAAGCGGCCGGCCCTCGTGCCCCTACTGCCACGACTGGCCACCGCACCAGCCCCCGCCCGCCCGGTCGCCCGCCTGGTCCACGACGCACGGAACGGACCCCGGCTGATCTTCCACGGCCGGGAGGACCATCCAGCGTTCCAGCACGCCGTCTACCGTTACGACACCTACCCCGGACTCGAGCCATACCCCGACCAGGCTCACCTTGTCGCTCTCGTCCCGGGTCCCGAAGGCCATTACCCGGTCCCAGGCGAGGGCACGGCGTTCTACGCGGTGACCGCAGTGGACCGGGTAGGCCGGGAGAGCCCGCCGAGTCACGCGGTTCGGGCCCCCGGCTGATCACCAGGCCGCCGCTCAGAACGCCGACCCCGACACCACCGGCGGGGAGGTGACGGGGACCTCGGGCAGGCCCACATCACCGCGCTCGGTGAACTCATCGAAACCACCTCACAGACCGCGCCCAAGACCTGCTGGAGCACCTGAGCGATGCCCTGGACCGCATCGATGCCACCGCCTCCGGGAGGCTGGCCTTGGCGTGGTGGTGGACCGCGTTCGCCGTCGGCGGGAAGTCGGCCGTCTGCCTCGGCCCGGCGGAGTGGCACGGTGTTCG
Source organism: Streptomyces sp. NPDC045021 (assembly GCF_056432645.1). Taxonomy (NCBI): domain Bacteria; kingdom Bacillati; phylum Actinomycetota; class Actinomycetes; order Kitasatosporales; family Streptomycetaceae; genus Streptomyces; species Streptomyces sp. NPDC045021. Next base: position 102,785 of record NZ_JBWKIQ010000020.1, on the reverse strand, counting down.
ACGACCAGTTCGCCGGGATGTCGTCGTAGAACGTGTCCCTGGCGCGCTCGCCGCCACACCCGTCACAACAGCACCGGCCCTGGCCAAGGCCCGTGACGCAGTCCTGTCCCAGGGGATGGACGACATCCGGCCGGCGGCGGTCGTGTGGGTTCAGGACGCGTTGGTGAACACGGTGACGGAGTTGCCCGGGACGGTCACGTTGTGACCGCCCGTGAGGTCCGCGGTCAGTGTGCGGACCTTGGTGGGGAAGCCGTTGCCGTCGACGGTCGGTGCCGAAGCGCTGGTGTACACGTACTTGTCCAGCGTCGTGCTGCGCGAGGTGTTGCCGATCTCGGTGCCTCCGCCCGCCAGCTTCTGGAAACCGCTGCCGAACAGAGAACCCGTGAGGGCCGACAGTCACCTTCTGCCATTCTGCAGTGGAATGGCGGTGCGGCCGGCGGGCCGCCCCGACAGGCTCCTTTCGGTCTGGCCGGGCCTGATCAAGATCAGTTCACCCATGGCCGGGCACGACATCTGCGGACGCGATTTTCGCGCGCCTCCTCACCACATGAGATGACTTCTAAGCTGGAAGTGAACCTCGTAGATGGTGACGAAGGTGCACACCCCAGAGACGGGGAGGCGGCGCGGATGCGTGTGGGGATACCTGCGGTGATGCGGGCCTGGGTGGCGGAGGCCGGCCGCCCCGGGAGTGTGCGCTGCGTCGAGCTGCCCGTTCCGGAGCCCGCGCCGGACGAGCTGCTGGTGCGAGTTCACGCGTGCGGGGTGTGCCGCACGGATCTCCATGTCCGCGACGGTGATCTCCCTCCGCACCAGGAGCGGACCGTGCCGGGACACCAGGCCGTCGGCGAGGTGGTCGCGACCGGCGCCGGGGTGATCGCTCCTGCGGCTGGGACGCGTGTGGGGATTCCCTGGCTGCGCCGGACCTGCGGAATGTGCCGGTACTGCGCCCGTGGGCAGGAGAACCTCTGCCCGGACTCCGTCTACACCGGCTGGGACGCACACGGCGGCTATGCCCAGTACGCCACCGTGCCCGCGGCCTACGCCTACGACCTGCCCACCGGGTACTCCGACGAGGAAATCGCGCCGCTGCTGTGCGCCGGGATCATCGGCTACCGGGCCCTGTGCCGCGCCGACCTTCCTCCCGGCGGCCGTCTCGGCATCTATGGCTTCGGCGCGTCCGCCCATCTCACCGCGCAGCTCGCCATCGGCCTGGGTGCCGTCGTCCATGTGCTCACTCGGTCCCCGGCCGCTCAGGCGCTCGCCCTGGACCTCGGAGCCGCGTCGGCCGGCGCCGCCGCCGCCGGCCCGCCCGAGCCGCTGGACGCGGCCATCCTCTTCGCGCCGGCGGGCGACCTGGTCCCCGTGGCGCTGGAGGCACTGGACGCCGGTGGCACCCTCAGCATCGCCGGGATCCACCTCTCCGAGATCCCGCCGCTGCAATACCAGCGCCACCTCTTCCGCGAACGCACCATCCGCAGCGTCACCGCCAACACCCGCCAGGACGGCCGGGAGTTCCTCTCCCTCGCGGCCGACCGGCATCTCCACGCCACCCTGGCCGCGTACGACTTCGCGGACGCGGACCGAGCACTGGACGACCTTGCCGCGGACCGGATCAACGGAGTGGCCGTTCTCCGCATGCCCGACTGACGACGAGGCGTTGCCATCGAAGACGCGACGACCGGGTGGCGCCGCGCCGGTCACTTCCGTGCGGTCCTGGCGAGGCTACGGGCGGCCCGGAAGCCGGCGAATCCGGTTCCGACGGCAACGACACGGGATCGGCTCATGATCGCCTCGGGTGCGCATGGGCACGGCGGACATGTGCGTGGCGAACGGACTCCGCCTGCCCCTGCGGAACCGCGCCGAACTCCGGTGCCGCCTGGCGCGGCACGATCCGGCTGGGTGCGGTCCGGCGCGGCCCGGCGGGATCACCGGGTCGCGCTCATCAGACGCAACTGGACGTCTTTCTCCTGGTCGCCGGCGGCGGTGCTCTGCCGCTGGATGTCGAACTCGGCGGCCAGCGTCTCCAGCATCCGGTCCACCGCCCAGTAGCCGCCCTGCAGACCGGCCTCGACGGCAGCCGAGAGCTGCACGGGACCGACCGGAGCACGTTCGGGTGCCACCTCGAAGGTCGAGGTCCACACGGTGTGCGGGTAGGGGGTGTACTGCGGCGCCTCGTCGTCCGCGCGGTCGCAGTTGTACGACTGCCGCAGCGCTTGGAAGACGGCGTTGGCGTCCTCCTTCGAGCAGTTGGTGAGCGTCACCACGACCGGGGTCGTATGCCGCTGTGCGATGTTCACGGTGATCCTTTCCCTTCGCGGCAGAGGCGGAACGGATGGCCGGCGGGATCGGCGTAGACGCGGAAGCCTCGGAGGCCCCCGTTGTCGTCGAGATCGAGCGGGGTGGCGCCGATGGCGAGCACTCCGGCCTGCGCGGCATCCAGATCCGGGACTGTGAAGTCCAGGTGGAGCTGCTGGGATTTGTCCGCGGCCGGAGGCCGGCGCGGCGGCTTGAGGTCGGGCGCGCCCTGGAAGGTGATCAGGTGGCCGCCGGGGGCGTGGAGGTGACACCGGCCGTCGCCGCCCTGCTCGACCTCACCTCCGAGCACCCCGGCGTAGAACGCGGCGAGGGTGCGCGGGTCCGGGCAGTCCACGACGACGAGACAGTTGGTCGCGAGGCCCATGGCGGGCGGATGCGAGCGTTGGTGCTCGGACGGCGGGGGCGGCAGGGGCGGCTGTTCCCCCGAGCGGGAAACAACCGGGCGCGACCAGACGAGGGCGGAGAGCAGCGCCCACAGCAGCGTCAGGGCCCACGCCACGGCGAGGGCCCAGACGAGCACCGGTGCGGAGGTCCACACCGCCGCCACGAGCAGACCCGTGGAGACTCCCGTCAGGGCGCATCCGACCAGGAGCCGGAGCCGCTTGCGCGGACCCGCCCTGAGCAGGTGCAGGGGCTCGGGATGGGATCGCATCGTCCGGAGTTTGAGATCCAGGGCAGCGTCGTTCTGGCGTGCGACCTGCTCGATCTCGGTCAGGATCCGCCGTTCGTATTCCGAAAGCCCGGCTCCGTCCATGCCCACCGCCTCCTCACGGCTGCACGGCGTCGAATGGACGCACTCCAACGAGTGGCACCATCGCTAGTACCCGCTGATTACGGAGTCAGACAGCAGAATCGCGGCCGGTTCGCAGACGCGGCCGTCCGGGCGGAGGATGACGGTGGGGGAACGGCACGGTGTGCCCGGCGGTCGGTGACCTGGAACGCCCACCGCTGACCTCCGACCTTCGAGCGGGACGCTGGGTGAAATGACCGAGGAAACAGCATCGGCAGCGGTGAAAGGCATGGTCACAGGCGCGGTCACGGCCGTGACGTCGAGCCATGAGGTCGTCGGAGCCCCGTGCTGGATCACCCTGATGGCGCGTGACCTGTCGGACGCGCAAGCCTTCTACGGTGCGGTCCTGGGATGGCGGTTCCGGCCGACCGCCCTGGGAACCGGGTTCAGCCTCGCGCTCTCCGACGGTGTACCGGTGGCCGGTGTCGGCGTACTCGACTCCGACCTGCGGGCCCCGATCGGCTGGACGCCGTACTTCGCGGTGGCCGATGTGGACGAGACCGCGGCGCGCATCCGGGAGCGCAGCGCCACCGTCGCGGTGGGGCCGCTCAGCTTCTCCGTGGGTCGCGGCGCCGTGGCGGCGGACCGTGACGGCGCCGTCTTCGGCATCTGGGAGGGGGATCTCATCCCCGACTGGTTGACCTGGCGCAAGGACGCACCCGCCTGGCTGCGCCTGCGGACCCGCAATGCCTTCGACGCCGCGATCTTCTACGGCGAGGTCCTCGACTGGGCCTCCGAACGCCCGGGCTGCTGCCAGGTCGCCTACGAGGAGGACGACGTCGTACTGCGCCACGCGGGCCATGTCGTCGCCCGCCTCAGCTCAGGCCCGCCGGAGGCCGTGCCGGGGGCAGCGCACGAGACACTGCCGGAATCGATGCTCCAGCCCCGCTGGCACGTTCATTTCCCCGTCGACGACGTGGAATCCACTGTCGCGGTGGCGCTCCGTCACGGCGGCGCGGTGCTGGCGCTGCGCGGCACCACCCGTGACCCGGAGGCGACGCTGCGCGACGCCGAAGGCGCGATGTTCACCGTCAGCACCCGTGAAGACCGCGACTGACGCAACCGAGGCGGGAGAAAGGCTCGCGGCTATGCCTGCCGGGACAGAGAGCCGACGACCTCGTGCACATTCCGGTACGTCTCCTGCGGGGGCAGCTCGCTCACCATCTCGATCAGACGATCAGGGGCGTGCCGGCCGTTCAGGACACGCAGCAGGTCGCCGCGCGCTGCGGGGAAGGCCCTACGGCCCAGATGGCGGGCGAGTTCGAAGCCCAGCTGGTCCTCGGGTGCGAGCGATCCGGGCGAGGCGACCGGGCCCGACGCGAGGGCCGGATCGTCGTCCGCGACGGGTTCGGGGTCGTGCCATTCCTCGACCCGGGTGGGGTGTCCTGAACGGAGCAGGCCCCGCAGTTCGTGCTTCATCTCCTCGTCCTTGTGGACGCTGAGGCGGTCGCTGCCTCGCTGCATGGTTTCCTCCTAGACCTTCGACTAGACCTTCGAAAACGTTCTGGCCCTTGTACAACGCTCTGGCCCTTGTACAACGCTCTGGCCCTTGTACAACGCTCTGGACCTTGTACAACGTGGGGATGTGTGTACCCCGTCTGCCCGCCGTGACACGTGCCCGCGCAGCTCGGCGGGGGACGCGCAGCAGGTGCCGGCTCGGCGCACGATATAGCGTCAAACTAGCCCATTCAGGTAATCTGATCACCAGGAAAGGCGCCCGTAAACTTCATCTCCAGGAAGCTCGTACGACCTCCAGCAGCGTCGAAGGAGCGTCATGTCCGGCCGAGCCAGAACCCGTGATCCTGCTGCCTCGGCCGCGCTCGCCGCCTCGGCCGAGCGCGTCGCGCGCCCGCCGGTACCGTCAGGCCTCCCCGAGATCCCGGACCCACGGTCCCTCCGGACCTCGGACGCGCGAGCCCTCTCCGCGGCCCTGTTCCATCGGCTGTCGTCGCTGGAAGAGGGCACCCCGGAGTATGCGTACGTGCGTAACACCCTGGTCGAACTCAATCTCACGCTGGTGAAGTACGCCGCGTCCCGGTTCGCCCATCGGACGCAGTCGATGGAGGACATCCTCCAGGTGGGCACGATCGGCCTGATCAAGGCCATCAACCGCTTCGACGTCACGCGAGAGGTGGAGTTCTCGTCCTTCGCCCTCCCGACGATCTGCGGCGAGATCAAGCGTTTCTTCCGCGACTCGGGGTGGGCGGTGCGGGTGCCGCGCCGGCTTCAGGAACTGCGGATCGACATCGCCAGGGCGTCCGACGAGCTGGAGCAGCAGTTGGGACGAGCGCCGACGACGGCCGAGCTGGCCGACCACCTGGACGTGGACGAGGCGGAGCTGCTGGAAGGACGGCGGGCGGCGAACGGCTACAGCGCCCGTTCGCTCGACGCGACCTTCGACGACGACCCGGACCCGGACCCTGCCCCGGCGCAGCGGTGCCTGGGCGAGGAGGATCAGGCCTTTTACACGGTGGAGTGCCTGGTGTCGCTGAAGCCGCTGGTCGCGGCTCTTTCCGAACGTGACCGCATGATCCTTTCCCTGCGGTTCGTGGAGGAGCTGACGCAGATCGAGATCGGCGCGCGGCTGGGCGTCTCCCAGATGCATGTGTCGCGTCTGCTGACACGCATCACGACGGCGCTGCGCGAAGCCCTCCTCGCGGACAGCCCGCTCGCTGGTGCGGTGGAACCGGCTACCGCCCGGGTCGCCGCCGACCGCGCGGCAACGCCATCTCCACCCACACCGTCTTCCCGCGCTCCCGAGATACGGACCCCCACCTCCGGGCGAGCCACTTCAGAACGATCAGGCCGTAGCCGCCGGGTTCAGCCGCTCCGGTCGGCCGGGGCCCGGGGTGCACCGGGCTGTCATCTGTGACCTCGATCCGCAGCCGGTCGCCGGTACACGTCAGCACGATCTCCCGAGGTCCGTCAGCATGCAGGCAGGCATTGGTGACGATCTCGGACACCAGGAGCAGAGCATCGTCGACGACGGCCTGCTGCTCCCTGTCCCGGGCGTCCGCGGGGGGAATCCATTGCCAGTCCGCCAGGGCCTCCCGGCAGAAACCGCGGCAGCGGCGCACGACGCCGTCGGTTCCCTGCAGAACGAGCCGACGCGTCTGCCCCTGCGACGGTCGGGCGTCACCCACGACCTCCTCCAGCCCGGTGGACGATCTGCTGTCCTCATCACGATGAGGGGACGGCCCTTCTCGTCGGGGCGCATGCCCGGAATACGACGATTCACGCGTGGTGGGACGGCGTGGGACGGGCCCGCAGGACGAAACCTCCTCACGCGTGGGCGGCTCGCCCGGAATGCTCGCGCAGGAGGCCGCGGGCGCGGGGCTCCCACGTACGGGTCGAGTCAGGTGACGGGCTCCGGGGCAGGGATCGGCCCCGGTACCGGGCCCGGCTTGGGGTGCGGGTTCGGGGAGGGGCGCGGCGGCGGAGGATCCGGCTCGGGCCGGGGCGGAGCCGGCGGCACGGGATCCGGCCCTGGCCCGGGCAGGGGACCAGGCACGGGACCCGGCCGCGGGCCGCCCGGCGGCGGCGCGGGCGTCGGGTTGGGCGGGACCGGATCGTGCGGAGGGTTGCTCACTCGACGAGGTGCTCCGGCCATGACGGGCTCCTTCCGGAGGAGGCTTCCGGAGATGGTTCCACTACTCCAGGAGATCTCTCCTGCCGAGCGCCTGCTCAGGAACGCCGCCCGCAAACGGACAAACGCAAACAGACGGAGTACGCCTTGCCGACGTTCACCTCGTTGATCCAGACGCGGCGGAATGGGCTGTCACTGTGGTGGACGTCCTACATCATGATCGACGGCACGATGATCCGCTCTCCCGCTCTCCCGCTCCCAGCCGTCCAGGCTGCGCCACGCAGTGCGAAGCGCACGTCGGGCCGGTCGGCAGGCGTGTTTGTCAGCCGTGTTCGTCGAAGTCCACCGGCGGCAGGTCGTTGAGCTCCTTCTTGGTCAGCTCGACCCGGATGCCGCCGCCAACGTGCGTCACCGCGCGGATCGGTATGGCGACGACCTTCTTGCCCCAGAGGTGTCCTTCTTCGAGCAGGACGTGTGTCACGCCGTGATCCTGCGGGTCGATGACCAGCCCCTTGACCTTCCCGACATCACCGTCCGGCGCTTCGACCGGTTGCCCGCGGCGGATCTGTACCTCGCCTTTGGGGACCCTGTCGTAGGTCGTGGTGCGGGGCTTGGTGCCGGGCGCGGGGATGAAGCCGGGCGAGCCCATGCCGATCACGCCCATGCCCAGCCCGTAGTAGGGCCAGGCGATCATCTGCTCCGGCGTGTAGCCCAGCTGGTCCTTGTCGGCGGACAGAAACTCGGTCACTTCCGCCGGTTCGAACTCCTGGAAGTCGGCCTCGCCGCAGTGCAGACGGATGTCCTGCCCGTCGCTCGCGGCCTCGGCCAACTCGATCGGCACCAGCCGCTTGGAGTCGTACCCATCCGTGGGTTCGACCACGAGGTGAGTGAGGGTCCGCGCCACCGGATCGATCACCACCCGGTTCAGATGTCCGCACAGCCCCTCGCGGCAGTGGACCTCGGCACCGATGGCGTATTGCGTCGCGTCACTCATGGAAGCTCCCACCGCGCGCTCTGGAGTGGACACAGTGCGCATGCCCCGCTGGATCGATCTGACCCGCCCTGACCGTCTGCTGCTCGCTGCTCCTGCTACTCCGGGTTGCGGCAGTCCCCAGTGGCCTGGGCGCTCACCGTCGCCGTGGTGATCTGGTTCGCCGCCACTTGGCTGCTGATCCCGGCCCTGCTGCTGCGCCACGACGAGCGGCAGCGGCGGAAGTGAATCACCATGGAAACCGGGCTCCACAGTCGTTCAGTTGTTCTGGTACCTAACGGAAAGCCGTACGCCATGAGGTTCACACAGAAGAAGCTGGAGTCCCGTCACGGCCATGCGCCGGTACGCGAGGCCCTGGACCGGATCGAGGAGCAGCAGTACCTCGACGCTCTGACCGGGCCGCTCCAACGCGCCGTCCGCGCTCTCCCGCTGGGCCGGGCCCGCGATCTCCTGCGCGGTTCCTGGCTCGGACACCCCCTGCATCCTGCCCTGGTGCAGGTCCCGATCGGCTCGTGGACGAGCGCGGCCGTGCTCGACCTGATGCCCGGTGAGCAGCGCGCCGCGACAGGTCTGGTCGCCCTTGGCCTGCTGGGGGCCGCCCCGGCGGCGGTGGCGGGGTGGGTCGACTGGGCGGAGCAGCACCCGCGCCAGCTGCGTATCGGTGTGGTGCACGCCGCCGCCAACGCCACCGGCGTCATGCTCTACGCGGCGTCCCTGGTGGCCCGGCTGCGCGGCCGGACATGGGCCGGTCGGACGCTGGGCATGGCGGGCCTGACCGTGGTGAGCGCCGGCGGCCTCCTCGGCGGCCATCTCGCGTACCGGCAGGCGACGGGCGTCAACCGCGCGGAGGTCGCCTGAGCAGATGCAGAGCGTCCTGGTAGGCCGGGGTGGTTCGTCGGCTACGACTTCCTTCGCGCCGTCGCCGGCACCGGCTCTCAGTTCCTGGTCCGGCTGTGCGCACACCTGCGCCCCGCGGTGCTTGCAGTCCTTCCCGACGGCTCCTACCCCACCCGCTTCCGCGGCCTGTGTGTCCGCATCGTCGAAGCCGACATCACTCTCGCCACCAGCAACGGACAGCGCATCACGGGCCGCTACCGGCTCGCGACAACCCTCATGGACCCCCGCCACGACCCCGCCGAGGCCCTGATCCGCGTCTACCACGAACGCTGGGAGATCGCTTCTACTCTCTGCGGCACACTCTGCTGACCGGACGGGCCCTGCGGTCCCAAGATCAACGCGGTGTCGTCGGCCCCGGCGACGGCGAGCCATTCGATGGCGTGGACGAGCAAGGGGCGTTGTCGAACTGGCCGGAGACGAGGGGCCAAGTGGCGAGGGGAAACGCCGGACACCCAGCAGCCTGAGCAGTGATACCCGTGCCGCCCCGATCCACAAAACCTCTCAAGATCGTGGCTTCGTGCGCCTGGTCTCGACCCGGTCGAGCGCACCGTCCGTAAGGGTGTCGAGGATGTCGTTCCGGAGGGCCGCCTTGGGCAAGAACCGGCGAGATCCGCGAATGTGCGCCGCCCGGATGGCAGGGTGCTGTCACGGGACACCGTGCCCTGTGCCATCACGCTGCCCTATCACCTCGTTGTTGTAGGGGAGCGCGCATCCACGTGCGGGAGCGTCTCTTTCGGACAGTCTCCGCGATGGCGGTGACGGAGAAGCGGGAGCCCGGCGTGGCTCGACGGCCGAAGCCACCGAGTTCGCGGGTTGTGGCGCCAGCCGGAGTGCCCGGCTGGTTGCTCCGCGGACCTCGGCAGCTTCATGCGCTTTGATGGAATTGCAAAAAATGGCAATTCATTACATGCTGTGTGTGCTGTGTCTGCAGGTAGCCGCTGACGCAGCGCGAAGCCCAGTCCGGTGGAAGCCGGCGATGAGGAGGGCGTGCCGTGCCGGTTCCGCTGTATCAGGCCAAGGCCGAATTTTTCCGGATGCTCGCGCATCCGGTGCGGATTCGCGTGCTGGAGCTGTTGCAGGACGGCCCGATGCCGGTCCGGAGCTTGCTGACAGCAATCGAAGTGGAGCCGTCGAGTCTGTCGCAGCAGCTTGCTGTGTTGCGGCGCTCGGGGATCGTGACGTCCACCCGGGACGGCTCGACCGTGGTGTACGCGTTGGCCAGCGGAGACGTGGCGGAATTGATGTCCGTGGCCCGCGCCATCCTCGCGCAGGTCCTGACCGGTCAGAACGAGCTCCTTACCGAGCTGCGGCAGAACGAGGTCGTCTCGCGGTGAGTAGGGCGCTGCACAATCTGTGGGCTTCGGTCCGTTCGCTGCTCCCGATACGCGCCGACTTTTCCGGGATGCGGCGGCAGCCGCGCCGGGACCTGCTGGCCGGGCTGACGGTGGCGATCGTGGCGCTGCCACTGGCCCTGGGGTTCGGGGTCTCGTCCGGGCTCGGCGCGGAGGCAGGGCTGGCCACCGCTGTAGTGGCCGGCGCGATCGCGGCTATCTTCGGCGGATCGAATCTGCAGGTGTCCGGGCCGACCGGGGCGATGACCGTAGTGCTGGTCCCGATCGTGGCTCAATACGGCCCGGGCGGCGTGCTCACCGTCGGGCTGATGGCCGGCCTCATCCTGATCGCACTAGCTGTGGCGAAGGCCGGCCGGTACATGAAGTATGTTCCGGCGCCGGTCGTCGAGGGCTTCACGCTGGGCATCGCCTGCGTGATCGGACTGCAGCAGGTACCGGCCGCACTGGGCGTGGCCACGCCGAAGGGCGACAAAGTTGTCGTCGTGGCGTGGCGCGCGGTGGAGGAATTCGCGGCACGTCCCAACTGGACGGCCATCGGCCTGTCGGTCGGCGTCGCCGCACTCATGCTGGCCGGGGCCCGCTGGCGGCCGACCATACCGTTCTCCATCATCGCGGTCATCGCGGCGACCCTTGTAGCGCAGGCGGCGCACCTCGACGTGTCGCGAATCGGGCATCTGCCGGCCGGCCTTCCCGCGCCCTCCCTCGGATTCCTGGACCTGTCCACCGTGTCCTCGCTGTTGGCTCCCGCGATCGCGGTGGCCGCGCTCGCCGCGCTGGAGTCGCTGTTGTCGGCGACCGTGGCCGATGGCATGACGGTGGGGCAGAAACACAATCCGGACCGTGAACTGTTCGGGCAGGGCCTGGCCAACCTGGCCGCTCCGCTGTTCGGTGGAGTTCCCGCGACAGCTGCCATCGCGCGTACCGCGGTCAACGTGCGCTCCGGGGCGGGTTCCCGGCTCGCCGCACTCACTCACGCCCTGGTCCTGGCGGCGATCGTGTTCGCGGCGGCGCCGCTGGTGGCCCGGATCCCGTTGGCCGCGCTGGCGGGGGTGCTGCTGGCCACCGCGATCCGGATGATCGAGGTCGGTTCGCTGCGGGCGATGATCCGCGCCACACGGGGTGACGCGCTGGTCCTGGTCCTTACCGCGCTGGCGACGTTGGCGCTCGACCTCGTGTACGCGGTCGTCTTGGGGTTGGTGGTCGCGGCGGTGGTTGCCCTGCGGGCGGTCGCCCAGCACGCCCGGTTGGACCGGGTCCCGCTGGAGCACGACCCGGCGGGCGATCACAGCGTCGAGGAGCATGAACTGCTGGCCGAGCACATCGTCGCGTACCGGATCGAGGGACCGCTGTTCTTCGCCGCCGCGCACCGCTTCCTGCTGGAGCTGACCGATGTCGCCGATGTGCGGGTGGTGATCCTGCGCCTGTCACGGATCACCGCCCTGGACGCCACGGGGGCACTGGTCCTCAAGGACGCGGTGCACAAGCTGAGCCGCCGCGGGATCACCGTGATGGCATCGGGCATCCAGAGCGGCCAGCAGCAGGCTCTGGACGCGCTTGGTGTGCTGGATCCGTTGTACGCCGACGGCAGAGTCTTCAGCACCACGCCGGAGGCGATCCGGGCCGCCCGAACCCACCTGCAGTGCACCGGCGTTCTGCCGATCCCCGCACAAGCCACCAGAGTCCCTACCGAGGAGCCGGTCGGATGACTTCCACGTCTCGCACCATGACGGAGATGATGGGCCCCGAAGCCCTGTGGCTGCTCAGAGGCGCCGCCGGTGGCCGTCTGGTCTTGGTCCAGCGCGGCCTGACCCAGGTGCGGCCCGGGGTTCATGTCCTGGAACACGGTCGTCTCATCGTGCGTGTTCCGGCTCCCGAAGGTGCCCTCGCGGGACCGGCTGTCGCGACGTACAACTCCGAGGAGATCGATGCTGCACGGGGCAGCGGTTGGTCGGTCAGCATCACTGGACCGGTGGAACTGATCGTTGACGTCGATGAGGCCGCGCACTATCGCCGCACACTCCCCGGCTGGGTCTTCGGTCCGCATGACTCGCTCGCCCATATCCGCCCGCACACCGTCCGCGGATATCGGCTCACCGACGCTGCAGACGCCCGCGCGGGGATTGCCGGTTCAGGAAGGTCGAACAGTTCGTGACCCGGATCGCTGACTTGCATCACCGGCACGTGAAGACCCTTGCCCTGGCACCCGGCGCGGTGGCCCGGGCGCGCGAGACCGCCGAGGATGTCTACCGCGCCTGGGGCATCGACCGGGCCCACCCGGTCATGGGGCCGGCGCTGCTCATCCTGAGCGAACTGGTCACCAACAGTGTCCGGCACGCCGCCACGGCATCCCCGCAGGCCACCGTCACATACGCGGCCGGGGCGGATGTTCTCGCCTTCGCGGTCCACGACCGCCATCCCCATCAGCCGGACCTGGTCGAGTTCGCCGTCGCCGGTGGTGGCCTGGCGATGATCGCCGAGCTGACCGCCGAGTTCGGGGGCACCTGCACGGTGCGGCCCGACGCCGATGGAGGCGGGAAGAACATGTGGATCACCTTGCCGCTGTAGAAGGCCGGCCCGCAGTGGTCACGTCGCAGAAGAAAGCGCGAGAAACAGACATGACGATCCAATGGCACTACACCACCCTCGACGGTCTGGGGCTCCTGTCCGTCTCCGGCTTCCTGGGCGCTGACTCCGTCGCCCGCTTCAGCGGAGCGGTCGGCTGGGTGCAGGCGCGAGGCGCCGGCCCCGTCATTCTCGACCTCGCTCTCCTGCAGGGATGGTCAGCAGCAGGTCAGGAGGCCGTGACCGAAGCGGCCCGCCGCCTGACTGCCGTCGGCCGGCCGCTGGAACTCGCGGCGATCCCCGCGGACGGGCTGGTCGTCCCTGACGAATTGCATCCGCCGGTGACCATCCACTACGACCTGGCTGCGGCTCTGACCGCGCATCAGGTGTCTGCGGAGGACCCGAGCGGCCAGCAGGAGTGGAGGACCACCGGTTGGCCGAACAACGGAGTGTCGGCCACGGCCTGATCCACGGGTCGGCTCGTCAGGGCTGGCTGTATCCATCCGGGAACGTGCCGATGCGGGTCACCGTGTCAGCAAGATCGTCAGCACCCGGCAGCGTGACGAGCCGGAAGTGGTCGGGCTCGGACCAGTTGAAGCCCGTTCCCTGAACCACCAGGATGTGCTGGGCCTTGAGCAGGTCCAAGACCATCAGCGCATCGTCCTTGATCTTGTGAACCTTGTGGTCCAGGCGGGGGAAGGCGTACAGGGCGCCCCGGGGCTTGACGCAGGAGACGCCGGGGATGTCGTTGAGGATGATTTTCCATGCGTTGTCGCGCTGTTCCCGCAGCCGCCCGCCGCGCGGCAGAAGGCCGCCGATCGACTGGTGGCCGCCGAGGGCCGCGGCGATGGCGTGCTGGGCGGGCACATTGGCGCACAACCGCATGTTGGCAAGGATGTTGAGGCCCTCGACATAGTTGGCGGCGTGGGCTTTGGGGCCGCTGATCGCCATCCAGCCGGAGCGGAAGCCGGCCACCCGGTACGGGCCGGTGTTGAGTTTCACGATGGGGTGCCCCGCAGCCTCCAGCCGCATCGCCTCGTCGAGCACCGGTCCGCGAATGTCGTAACTGACATTCGCCGGTTTGGCTGACTGGGTCACCTGCATGCTCATCGCCTTACGGGTAGGGGTCGGGTCGGCCTGAGAGTGTGATCCCTGGGGTCAGACATCGGTGGGGTGCGAGGAGCCGGACACCAAGGCGAGGGTCAGGGCCTGGACCAGTCCGGCTTGCCCGACCGGTGGCAGCAGGCCCCCTGCCGGAGCCCGTGCGGCCAGCGCCCGCACCGCGCTCACCAGCCTGTGCGGGCCCAGGTGACAGCTGCGGGCAGCGACAGTGAGCAGAGCCGGCAGCGCGTGAAAGGGATGTGGCTGCTGGGTGCTCTCGTGCAGGGGCGGTAGCTCCTGCGGGCAGGCGCGCAGGACGGGAGTCCCGTCCCGGGGTGCGGGCCGACCGAACGGATCCACCACCAGATCGGCGGGAAGCGGCTCGGCGGATGAGCCGGACATGTCGATGGTCAGGTCACGGATGCGAGCGGACAACAGCAGACCGGACAGCTCACATCCGGCTTCGGGCCCGGCCAAGACCACCCGCGCCATGTCGAGCGGGATCCCTCTGCGGTCCAGGGCGTTGAGCGTCGCAGCCGCGGTGGCGACGGCATGGGCGCGGCAGAACGCATCGACGTCGGGGGTCGATGAGCCCTCCAACGCCGCCCGGACGGCATGGGCGTACATCGGATGCGTGTGGATCAGACACGCAGCCGCGAAGCCGGGCGCAAGAGCTGTGGCGATCGTGGCGAGGCCCCCGGGGGTGTCTGCAGCCACCGGCAAGGGATGGATGTCCAGGCCGGTGGCGGACCGTCGGTATCGACCGTCACACGCTGCGCACCGGTGTCCGGATGGACGTCCTCGGCAACCAGCGCCGCCCCTGCGGTCATGGCAAGGATCGCCGTCACGGTGGAAGACGCCGGGAACCGGACGGTCACCTCAAGGCCGAACTCAGGCCGGGGCCGGTCAGGGAGCCGGGTCATCGGACATTCCCCCACGGTTGGAGAACGGGGCCGACGCGACGGGTGCTCCCGCCAAGTCAAGGTCGGGTGCTCCGCCGATAGACCGGTGCGGCGCCCGGTGTGTGCCCGTCACCAGGCATCACAGGTGAGCCGGTAGCCCTCGATGCTCTGCGGGTGGATGAGCAGGAAGTGCTCGGCGTGCCCCGTTGCCGTAGCACCCAGCCGCGCCCGGTAGTGCATCAGGCGGGCGCCGGTGAGCTGGTCGGCGAACCCGGTGACGATGACGGTCCATCCGGTGTGGTGTCGCATATCGATCTGGTCGACCTGGTATGTCAGCCGCCGGGGGAAAGCGAACCGTGATGCGGGAGCGGGCCGCTGCGCGCGCAGGATGTGCGGTGTGTGACAGCAGGAGTCCGGGCCTCGACACGACATCAAGATCACCTCTGCACCGCTGCGGCAGGCCGCTCCGGGACCGGCAGTTCGACACCGTGCGCCCGCCCCAGCCGCTGTAGTTCCTCCAGGTCGACCGAGTACACGGCGACCATCCAGACGTCTCCCGCCTCGGCGGCATCGGCCAGCGACTGGCACAGCGCGGCCGCCTGCCGCTGTAGAGCGGCCCCGAATCCCTCGCCCATCAGCAGCTCTCCTTGTTTTCCGCGCAATCCCGGTAGCAGGGACGGATGGACCGGTTACCGCCGCTGGCGCACGCGCCCGGTCGGTGAGGTGGCCGCTCCGGATGTCAGGGCCTCGGAGCGGCCATTAGCTGATGACCTTAGCACTTGCTAAGATTGGCAACTATGAACAATGGAATGAAGAGGCGGATGAGGATCACACCCATTCGCGGCGACGAAGCGCCAGTCCTGCTCTGCCCCGCCTGCACCCTGCGCTGCCGGCCGGCCGCCCTCGACGGGACCAGCCGCTGTCCGCGGTGCGGGAACGCACGGAGGGTGCACCCGTTCTCCGCCACCGCATCCCGCGCGAGCCGGACCGCTCACGCGATGCCGCCCCGCGAGAGCGACGAAGCCGGTGGCGACGGCCATGAGCACCACCCCGGGCCGGGATGGCCCCCGTCGCCATGGCCGGGTCGGTTTCACAGCGGGCACCGGGCAGTGGGGCGACCGGGGAGCGATGCTGCTCCCGCGGGTGTGGTCCCCGGTCAAGGGCGGGGGCGGAAGTAGCCATGGAGTGGTACTTCGAAGACTGCTACGGCACCGGTGTGCTGCATCTGTCCGGTCACCTGGGCCGACGGGTCGCCGACCGGTTCGCCGGAGCGGTGGACTGGGCCCGGGCGCGAACGACCGGAAATCTGGTACTGGACATGTCCGGGCTGATGGGCTGGAGCCCGGACGGGGAAGCCGCAATCCTCGACGCCGCACACGCCCCTTTGGCACTGTGCGGGCTCCGCGGCCGCCCTGCGCCGCTACTGACCGGGAACTCCCCGGCCGGCATCCGTATCTTTCCCGACCTGAACGCCGCCTTGGCGGCTCTTCCCCCGGCGCGGGTACCCGCGGGCACCGGTCGACAGCAGTAGGCGGGCCCCTCCCACGCCGCCGGAGCGAGGAGAACCGCACAGAATTGCTAAAGTCGGCAAGAGATCAGTTCCCGCTTCGCCCGGGTCGAGGCAGGGTACTCGCGTGCGGTTGCTGCCCGGAATCCACCGACCATGTGCCGGGACCCGGCCCCGGAACCCTGGAGGCGGCCCACGTGAGCGCCCCGCTGTATCAACTCAAGGCCGACTTCTTCAAAACCCTCGGCCACCCCGTCCGCATCCGCGTGCTGGAACTGCTCAGTCAGCGGGAACACGCCGTGGCGGAAATGCTGCCCGAGGTCGGGATCGAAGCCGCCCACCTCTCCCAGCAACTCGCCGTGCTGCGCCGCGCGAATCTGGTGACCACCCGCAAGGAGGGCTCCACCGTCTACTACCGGCTCACCAGCCCTCAGGTAGCCGAGCTCCTCGCGGTCGCCCGCACCATCCTCGGCAGCCTCCTGGCCGGCCAGGCCGAGCTCCTGCAAGACCTTCGCGCCACCAATCCCACCCTGACGACCGCGCCGCCCGGACCTTCCTGACCGGCCTCCGGGCCCGACCCCTTCGGAGCCGACCATGACCGCTGCCGCCCATCCCACCGTCGCCGACGCCATGGCGCCCCCCGAACTGCACGTCAGTGACCACACGACCATCGACAAGGCCCTCGCCGTGCTCCACGGGGCCCATACCGACCACGTCCTCATCCGCGACGACGAGGGACACTGCGCCGGCATCGTCACGCGCGATCAGCTCACCGCCCACTGCGCCCAGCCCTGGTACGCCCAGGCCACCCGCGTGCGCGACATCCCCCACGACTGCAGCCCCTTCGCCCGCCCCGACATGCCCCTCGGTGAGGCCGAAGCCACGATGCGCGAGCGGTCACTGGCCGTGTGGCCCGTCGTGGACGACGACGGCATCGCTCTCGGCGTCCTCACCCTCGGGCCCGAACCCCAGGACGGCGGCGTGACGGGCACCGGCGCAGCAGCCGGAAGCGCCCCCGCCGACGCATCCTCCACCCGTCACACGGTGGCCAACCCGTGGACCGGGCGGACCGTTTGGCCCTACCGCCCGTAACAGCCACAGGAGCCTCCGCCCCCTACGGGCCCACCACGGACTCACTTTGCGTGTCACCACCCTTGACAGGCCCGACAGTTGCCAACATTGGCAATTAGCGAGCCCTATCTGTTCGGGTGACGGAATGGAGGGGTGAGCACGTCCCGCATACGAACAACGGCCCTGTGCTCGCGTCCACGCTCCGGTGTCCAGCCGCCTCCTGCTGTCACAGCAAGGAAGTCTCCCCCCGCGCCCGTCAACATGTGGGGCTGGCAACCTCCGTCCTCACCGATGTCGACAAGGTCTTTCCCGGTACCAAGGCCCGCTGGAACGGAAAAGCACTGCTGTCCGCCTGGCACAAGAACCCGTACGCGCTCGGCGCGTACTCCTGCTGGTCGGTCGGCTACCTCCACCGCTACGCCGGCTACGAAGGCACCCGGCAGGGGAACATCCACATCGGTGGTGAACACTGCTCCTACGACTTCCAGGGCTACATGAACGGCGGCGCTGTGGAAGGCGAGCGGGCGGCTGATGAGGTTCTGGGGGACCTCATCACCTGATCCCGGCGCACTACTCCTCGGAGCGTTTGTGCTCAGCGGTGAGGTGGTCGTACTCACCGCTGAGCACCGTGATGCGCAAACAGCCCGAGATACCCAGCCGGTCAGCCGGTCAGCCGGTTCGGCGGGATCGGGACAGCCAGCCGAGGGTAACGGCGATCAGGCCTACCAGCATGGCAACGTAGGCGCCGCCCAGCCCGTTGCCGGTGCCGAGACCGCCGTCGGCGGTGGCCGCGACGAGTGTGCCCACGACGACGGCGAGCGAGCCCGCCACGAGGGCCGTGACGACCCCGTTCCTCCTGACCCAGGTGCCGATGTGACCGTTACCGGTGCGACGGGCCAGGGCCAGCCCGCCGTTGACCGCGCCGAGGAGGCCCACCAGTGCGGCCGTACTGGCTGCGATGCGCCCGGCGCTCAGGGTGTAGATGCTTGCGGCGACCGGATGGACCGAGGGGTCCGCGGCGGCCGGTTCGGCGAGCGCGAGCCCACCGATCAGGGTGGCTCCAAGCACGGCAAGCACAGTGCGCACTGGCATGGTGTGCTCCTTTTCCTCGCTGTAACGGGACCACCCGAGCATGTCCGCCGGAGCCGCCTCGGGTCGTCCGTCGGACGCGGACTCTTCGCGCTGCCGCAGACACGGCAGGCGCTGGGGAAGTACTGCGCCCGTCGTAGTCGGCCGCTCGTCCGCGAGCGGGATCCGGCCGCGGCAGCGACCGGCTAGGGTGCGCGCATGAGCACAGGTTGGTCCGGTGTCCCAGCCGCGGCGAGGGACTGGGCGATCGCCGTCGGAGTGGCGGCGACGCTGCTGGTCACCGGCCTGTCCGAGCGGCACTCCGCCATGAGCTTCGAAGCCGAGCACACCCGGGAGGAGACCGCGCGGCACCGCGCCGACGAGGAGAGGCTGCACATCGCGCGGGAGCTGCACGATTCGCTCATCGTCGAGTCGGCCCAGGTCCGCTGGCGCGCAGTCACCGGAGCCCACCACGTCGCGCTCGTCCGTGCGGGTGTGTGGTTTGAGAACGGCGTCCTGGTCGAGCGGGAGGAGGCCGCTGCCTGACGTCACGCGACCTTCGACAGTCGGCGGTCCATCCCACGACAAGAACGTGATCATGAGGCAGGCTGTCGGAATGAGATCGCGAACCGGTGGCATGTGGTGGGGAACGACGATCGAGGCGCCGGACCCCAGCGGCTTGGCCAAGTTCTACGCCGAACTCCTGGATTGGCACATCGGGCGCGAGGAGCCGGGAACGGCCATCGTCGCCGCCTCACCGCAAGGACCGTTCTTCGTGTTCCAGCGGGCGGACGGCTATCGGGCTCCGGTCTGGCCTCCGACCGCCGGGGAACAGCGCCCGATGATGCACTTCGACTTCCAAGTCGGCGATCTGGACTCGGCGGTCGCTGAGGCAGTCGCCCTGGGCGCCACTCTGGCGGAGCACCAGCCACAGAAGAACGTCCGGGTGCTTTTCGACCCGGCCGGCCACCCCTTTTGCCTGTGCTTCGACGAAACATGACTGGGGATCAAGGGGTCGCAGGTTCAAATCCTGTCGTCCCGACGGTGCGACCAGCGGGTTTGTCGGTAACGGCAGGCTCGCTGGATGCGTTGGCGGTACACGTGATGGCCCGGTGACGGCGACCCGGCATCAAAGATCATTCCGCGCGACGGCACCTCTACTCAGAGATACGCCACGACGAGACGTCCGGTGAGGCCTCGGACGGCCCGCTCTTTCGATGGACCGTCGGGTGAACCGTCAGAGGATTTGGCGTGGGTGCGGTCGGCCCGTTCGAGCTCGGTGCCGATGGCGGTCACCGCGGCTCGTGCGGCGTGCGGCAGTAGGTGCCCGTAGAGGTTGACCGTGATCGACATCGTTGAGTGTGCGGTGCAGGACGGCGAGGTGGTCCATCGGCACCGTCAGTCGCCGGGCGGCATCGAACGGGGGTGTGCCGTCGGCGGGATGGATGCGCAGCACCGTGTCGAGGACCGGCCCGTGGTCCCGGAAGGTGTGCGTGGCGGTCATCTGCAGGAAGCGGGCCCGCACCAGCACACCATCGCGGCGTGACCACCGGCAGCCGACGGAACCGAACCCGGCTGCCTCACCCGGAAGGCTGTCCACGAGCCACTGGCACTCCTCGCTCGGCTCGGTCACCGGCGCCCGGTCCGCGGGGGCGGCGCGGTCCCGTTCGGCCACGGAGCTGTAGCGCGCCGCGACGGCCGGGTCCAGGCGCCGCAGATCGATCACGCCGCCGGTTCTGTTGGGCGATCACGGTTTCGACGCTCGGCCGCCTCATGCGATAACGGGCAGCAAATACCCGCTACCAGACCCTTGCCACGCCCCGGATTCCTGTCCAATACTGCGCACTACGACCTCCAAATGGTCTATACCGCGCAAGATCGAGCAGTGAATCGCGCACAACCCCGCACCGCACCGTGCCGAACCGTCCCTCCGACAGACCGGACACCCGATGCGACCCCTCAGATCTCTGGTCGCGGCCGCCCTCGCCGCGAGCCTCGTCCCCATCTACCTGCTCGCCACGGCGCCGGCGACCCAAGCCGCCACCGGCACCCCGACGACAGTCCCGTCCCTGCGCTCCTGGACCGCCGGGACCGGCTCGTTCAGCTTCACCTCCGCCGGCCGCGTCGTCGTCGACCCCGCCTATGCCGCACAACTCACCGCAGACGCCAACACCTTCGCCGCCGACCTGTCAGCCCTCGAAGGCCGAACCGTCGCCGTCGTGCAGGGTGCCGCGGACGTCGGCGACATCGCCCTCACGCTCGGCGGCAACGGTCTTCCCGCCGAGGGCTACATCATGACCGTCGGCAGCAGCATCAGCATCCAGGGCGGCACCACGACCGGCGAGTTCTGGGGCACCCGGACCGTGCTGCAGATGCTGCACCAGGGCTCGACGATCACCGCCGGCACGGCGACCGACTCGCCGACCAAAGCCGAGCGCGGCCTGATGATCGACACGGGGCGCCGGTTCTTCGACGTGCCGTTCGTCGAGAACCAGATCCGCGACATGGCCTACCTGAAGATGAACTACTTCCATTTGCACCTGTCGGACACGTTCGGGTTCCGGCTGGAGAGCAGTACACACCCCGAGGTCACCTCGACCCAGCACTATTCCAAGCAGGACATCGCCGACATCATCGCGGTCGGCAACAAGTACCACGTCACGATCGTCCCGGAGATCGACATGCCGGGGCACATGGACGCGATCCTCACCGGCGAGCTCAACATCGGGCACGACTACCGGCTCAAGGACAGCTCGGGAGGCGTCAGTAGCGCCTTCATCGACCTGTCCATCCCCGGCGCGCGGAGCCTGATCAGTGACCTGATCAACGAGTACCTGCCGTTGTTCACCTCCTCGCGTTACTGGCACATCGGCGCGGACGAGTATGTGACCAACTACAGCGCCTACCCACAGCTGCTCACCTACGCGCGGGCCAACTACGGCGCCAGCGCCACGGCCAAGGACACTTACTACGGCTTCATCAACTGGGCCGACAGCCTGGTCAAGGCCGGAGCGAAGACCACCCGCATGTGGAACGACGGCATCAAGGCCGGCGACGGCACCATCTCCCCGAACGCCGACATCATCGTCGAGTACTGGTACAACAACGGCCTCACGCCGCAGCAGCTGATCAACGCCGGGCACACCGTCGCCAACGAGTCCTGGGACCCGACCTACTACGTCTACGGCGGCTCGAAGCCGAACACGACGTGGATGTACGAGACCTGGAATCCGGACCTGTTCCAGGGCGGCAACACCATCAACAGCGCTTCGAAGAACCTGGGTTCCCTGATCCACGTCTGGTGCGACAACCCCGGCGCCGAGACGCAAGACCAGACCGCGGCCGGGATCAAGTACCCGATGCGCGATCTGGCACAGATGACCTGGGGCACCCCCAAACTCGCCGCCACCTACGCCGCCTTCATCCCGATCATGGACGCCGTCGGCCGCAACCCCCTCTGGCCCGGCACCGGCACCGGCAACCTCAACGGCGTGCACACGCTCACCACCGGCGGCAAGGCGCTCGACGACCCGGGTGGCTCGACCGCCACCGGCACCCAGCTCATCACCTGGGCCCTGCACGGCGGCACGAACCAGCAGTGGACGTTCACGCAACAGTCCGACGGCTCCTACACGCTCGTCAACGGCACCTCAGGACTCTGCGCCGACGTGAACGGTGGCTCGACGGCCGCCGGCGCCAAGATCATCCAGTGGACCTGCTCCGGCACCACGAACCAGGAGTGGACCGCGACCCCACTGGCGGGCGGCGGCTACACCGTCAAGTCAGTCAAGAGCGGACTGCTGCTGACCACGGCCTCCACAGCCGACGGCGCACTGGTGACACAGCAAGCTGACACCAACTCCGCGCTCCAGCACTGGACCATCGGGTAGCCCGCCGGCACCAGGGCTCCGAGCACACGATCGACCAGGCATCCATCAGGCACGAGGGGGACCGCCGCAGCGTACGGCGGTCCCCCTCGGAACAACCGGCGTTCGGCTCCTGACGCGCCTCACGCTCGACGGCACCTGCACCCTGGGATGTGAACAACGACACAAAATGGGGCGTCTACGGCGCCGCGACAACGCCGTCGCGAACGAGGATCGGGGCGATCTCCCCGGGCGCCGGCGTTCAGCCTCGTTTGAAGACCGCCTCGGCCTTGTTGTGGCCGCAGGGAAGCAGCTGGATCGCCGTGCCGCCATTCACCGCGCCCACGCACAGACGCGGCCTCGATCGCACGTACCCCGAACCCGGTCCGCCCGACCGGGTTCGCCGAGAAAGGGAGAGCATAATGACGATCAGGCAGCGGGGTTCACCACGCGCGGCCCTCCGGAGCGGCCAGCCGGACGAAGCCGCCGTCGTGGTGGATCAGCGGGCGGCCGTCGGCGATGTGACGGGCGGAGACCACCTGGCCGATGACGAGGGCGTGATCTCCGACCGGTAGCCGGCTGACGGGTGCGAGCACCAGCCAGCCGAGGACGTCGTCGAGCACCGGCAGGCCGAAGGCGCCGCGGTGCCAGCGCGTGCCCGGTCCGAACTTCGCCGGGCCAGATCCGCCGAATCTGCGGGCGATGTCCTCCTGGCCGTCCGCGAGCAGGTGGACCATGACGTGCGGCGCGTTCTCGACGGTGGCCCACGACGACGTGTGCAGGCCGACGGTGAACGACAGGAGAGGCGGGTTGAGCGACAGGGATGTGAGGGAGGTCGCGCAGAAACCGGCGGGGGTCTCGGCGCCGGCGGTGATGACGGCAACGCCCTTGGCGTGGTGGCGCAGCACCCGTCTCATCAGGTCCGGCCCCACCCCGGCAGGAGTGTCGGTCTCCCGCCGGGGTGCGCCTTTAAGGAGGGTGGTGCCGTGCGCGCCGCGATCGCTCGGACGCGCGGCAGGGGGCGCCTCCGTCACACCACTCCCTCCTGCGTCTGGTCCCTGTTGATCAGGTCGCCGGCCTGCAGCTCGATCTCCTTGAGGTATGGGGAGGTCTCGCCGGGGCCGTAGGCCGCGAGGTGGGCGCGCCAGTCGGAGAGCGCGCCGGCCGTGTCGTTCGTCGACTGGCGGCTGACGCCGCGCCGGTAGAGCAGCTCGGGATCCTGGTCGCCGAAGGCAGCGATGGCGCGATCGAGATCCTCCACGGCGCGGTCGTGGTGACCGAGCTCCTGCAGCGCGATGGCGCGGTTGGCCCGTAGAGCGGGGTCGTCCGTGAGCCGGATGGCTTCGTCGAGGTCGGCGACCGCTTGCGCAGGCCGGTCCGTGGAGTAGGCCAGTACGGCACGGTTGGCCCAGGCTGCGACGAAGGCCGGGTCCTCCGCCAGCGCGGCGGTGTACTTCGCGTACGCGCCCTCCGTGTCACCGCAGTCCGCGAGCAGCGAGCCCTGGGCGGCCAGCAGGTTCACGTTGCGCGGGTCCAAAGCGAGCCCGCGTTCGATGTCGGCGCGGGCGCGTTCCATCTCGCCGCAGGCCAGTAGCAGATCGGCGCGGTTGACGATCGAGTCCACATGATCGGGCTCGACGTCGAGCGCGTAGTCCAGATCCCGCAACGCGGCCTCGTCGTCGCCGAGTTCGCGCAGCAGGTCCGCGCGGTTGAAGTGCGCCTCGTGGAACGGCGGGCTCAGCCGGATCGCGGCGGCGTAGTCATCGAGGGCCTGGGCGTACTGGCCGGCGGCGCGGTGCTGCGCGGCCCGCTCGAAGTAGTAGTCGCCGTAGTCCGGATCGCGGCGGATCACCTCGTCGTAGTCGAGCAGTGAGGCGGCGTGGTCTTTGCGGCCGCCCTGGACCTGCGCCCGGTTGTACAGCAGTACCGAACGGTGCAGGAGTTGCTCGTCGGGTCCGAAGTCGGCGTCGGTGATGGCCATCGCCTCGTTGACGAGTGCCAGCGAGCCGTCGAGGTTGCCGCGGTGCAGTTCTACGAGGGCTCGTGCGTTGCGCATGAAGGCCCTGACGAGGATGCGCCGGTGCGGGTCCGGGTGGATGTCGGCGATCGCGATCGCGGTGTTCACCCACGCCAGCGCCACGTCCTCGTCGTGCGCGTCCTTCGGAAGGAAGCGGGTGTGGAGCATCGCCATCAGGTAGCTGGTGCCCATGTGGATGTCGGGCTCGGTCGAGCCCTGCCGCATCTCCTCGAGGTAGCCGATGGCTTCGTCGCCGCGCCCCAGGTAGGAGAGGCAGGCGCCGATCTTGTGGGTGAAGTTCCAGTACGCCTTCGGCCGTTCGGCGCCCGGGACGATCTGGCGTCCGCGCAGGGAGAGTTCCACCACCGCCTCGTAGAAGCCCAGGGCGAAGCAGGCATTGACGGCCTGGGCGATGGCCTCCACACCGGCACCGGCCGGGTCGGATCCGTGTTCCAGGTGGTAGGGGATGGCCCCGATCAGCAGCGTCGGCTCGCCGAGGGCAGCCAGCTTCTCGGCGCGGGCGGTGTGGCGGCGGGCCCGTTCCAGCGGTGGCAGGTCGGAGTAGGCGCGAAGGAGGGCCGGTTCGCGGCTGGTGCCGTCGGAATCGATGAACAGCTGGGCGAGGTCGGCGTCGGGTGGGAACTGCGGTTCGGGGCGAGGCCGGCGCCCGACGCGCAGAGCGCGGGCGGTCAGGTCCTGTCCCAAGGCGTCGTCGGCGGTGCCGGGGTTCTCGACGATCACGGTCAGCAGAGCGGGGTTGCAGCGGCGCAGCAGAATGGCCACCAGGTCACGGTCGGTGGGGTCGGCTTCGTCAAGGTCATGGAACGCGATGACGACTCCGCCGGGATGCTTGATGCGGGCCCAGTCCATCAGCAGTTCGGCCACGCCGTGGCCGAGGCGGATCGCGCGGGTCGCGGGGTAGAACCGGGTGCGTTCCTTGGAGTCGGCGAGGTTGGTGAGGGTCTGGGGCGGCTGCGGGACGATGGGGGTGAGTTCCGGGGCGAGCGCGACGACTTCGGTCGCTCGCGCCGCCACCGCTTCGGAGTTCGCCTCCATCAGCTCGGGCACGACACGGCGCAGCAGGGAGCCGCCACCGGTGTACGGTCCGCGGAGCCGGCGGTGGCACCAGACATCGAGAACCGCTTCAGGTGGCAGCGGAAGGCCGCCGTCCGCAGAGTCATCCGCGGTCGCGTCGATCCAACAGTGCCGGGGCAGGGAGGAAGTCACGTCAGTGCTCCTTGGAGTGAGTTCTTCCGGGTCCGGGCGCGCCGGTCCCGCACGGTGACGTAGAGCAGCAGACCGACTTCGAACGACGTCAGCACGACGAAGATCACCGCATCGAGGAGGTCGGAAGCGGGAGTCCGCGTGCTGGTGAACCGGCCGAAGGCCGTCGACCAGAGGTGTACGGCGGTCGGAATGGCGGCCCACACCAGGCTGCCGAGGGAGAAGCCGTAACCGGCCACGAGGATGGGCGCGTACCAGCGCGCCATCGCGCGGTCACGGTCCGACCACTCGGTGTCCGGCTGCGGGGGCTCGCGGCGCAGCAGCCGACGGAAGCGCGTGCGCAGGTAGAAGCGGCTGGCATTTTGCAGATCTGTGCAGCGCAGAGCGTTGGACAGGACGAAGTAGAGATCGGTCTCCAGATAGAACATGAACTGCCAGATGAGGCGGATCACGCAGCTGAAGGCGACGGCCAGGCAGAGTTTGTGGATCCACGGGGCGATGCCGTGCCCGTCCAGGGCCACTGACAGGAGCGTCAGCACGGAGATCATGACGGCGTCGGCCAGCATTCCCGCGAGGAACGGCAGATACCGTCGTCGCCTTTCCACGCTGAGCAGGGAGTCCAACCGGGTCTCCGCGACGAGGTAATAGAGCCGGCGTCCGATTCCGAGCCGCGAGGGAAGACCGAGCCGGCGGCCGGCCAGTGCGTGGAAACTCTCGTGCACCAGGATGCAGGGGATCGCGGCACCGAACAGAGCCACCGGTATCAGTGAGAGATAGCTGGTAAAGAACACCTGGTGGTAAGAGGGGCGCAGTTGTGGTTCTTTCACCATCGCGGCGACCGTTACAGCCATCAGCGCGATGTAGCACACCCAGGCTGGCCGCGAGAATGCCCACCGGCCCAGCCGCTGCCATCGCACCGGTGAATCCGCAGGCGCGAACGCATCCTCGTCCTCGTTCTCGGCCCGAAGGAATTGGAGATCCTCAAGCGCCGCGAGGAAGTCGTCCATGTCCAGGGACTCGCCGCACGTCCGCTCGTACCACGCGGCCACGTCGGGGACCGGGGTTCCGGAGCCGAGCATCCGCAGGGCCTGTGCGCCCTCCTCGGGGAACACCGCGTACGAGCCGATGTCCGGTCTGCCGACCATGACGCCGTCGTCCTCGGCCACCATCGTGAGCTTGTGGAGGCGGACAGTGGAGCCGCCCGGTACGGTCACGCTCATACGGCGCGCCTCTCTGCGTCAAGCGGGATCGGAGCTGGGCTCCCGACGGGGCCCAGCTCCGAAAGGGGCGTGTCAGGCCTGGGAGCAGCTGTAGTAGCACGCAGTCGTCAGCCGGATCGGTCCCGCCTTGCGGATCGACATCTTCGTCATGAGTTCCCTCCTCCCGATGGATCGTGTCGAGTGGGGTACGTGCACTGGCCGCGCCGGAGAACAGGGTCGGATACGGAGCCCGTCAGGTGAGCCCTGAACCGACAGTGGGCATGCTCTGCCGTCGCCCGGAAGGAGGAATCCCGCCTGTACCGGAACGGCCAGGTCATTTGCAGGGGTGCGCCATTTCCGCACTGAATCCGGACGTGCTGGACTCAGGATCTGCCCGGCCAGTGTTTTCCATGCCTTCCCCCCTCCTCCAGTGATGCCAGAGCGACCACACGAGGTCGCAAAGGGATCGCAGGAGGTAATAGGCCTGGACGCCAACAAATTACTGCGAACCGTCAATTGAGTGGATCAATCCAGCGTTGATCCATTCAAGGATTCGACGGTCCGGCGTCGAGTCCATGCACAGCATCGGGTCCGTTATCTTCTCTGTCAACCAAGGAATGGCAGCATCCGGATACCCGTTCATCTGAGCTATTGGTGTATCGAGCCGAATTTATTGACCGGTCATCCGCATCAGGGGGCATCACTGGTAACAGCTGTCACGGGTAGAGACCCGAAAGTTCCGTTTACAGATCAAGGCAAATCGTCGGCGGGGTTATTGTAAAGCAGCTTTTGATCTCTTGATGGACGCAGGTCGGGGGAGGGGCGCTGCAGGAAGGTGACCGGGGATCTTCAGGTCAGATGTCGCCGCTGCATGGGTTGGTGCGGATATGAGGCAGGCGCGGATACCAGCCATCGTGCGGGTTCCGGTATCCATGAGCTCACTGGCTGAAAGACCGTTCCTGGCGTTCCGAATTCTGACCTCGTAGCCGAGGCGCTTGACTAATCCCCCACCTCGTCGCCTCGTAAGCTCTGACCCCCAGTGCAACCGCTGACCGGCGCGGGGTCGGGTCAGCGGATCACTTGGCCGGCACTTCACCGGGTCAGCGGGGCGAACTCGTGGCGCTTCCCGTTCCTCACCTCGGCTCAGTCGAGCAGTACGCCGGGGTTGAGGATGCCGTGGGGGTCGAGGGCGTGCTTGGCGGCTCGAAGGGCCAGTGCAAAGGGTTCGGGGCGTTGGCGGTCGTAACCAGGGCGGTGGTCGCGGCCGACGGCGTGATGATGGGTGATGGTGGCGCGGTGGCGGTGCAGGACGTCACCTGCGACGGTCTTGAGGTGGTCCCAGGTGGCGACTTCGTCGCCGGGGCGGCCCGCGGCGAGAACCGTGAAGTAAGGGGCGGCGCCGTCGGGGTAGACGTGCGTGAGGCGGCAGTTGATGGTTGCGGGGTGGCCGGTGATGTCGCGTGCGACGGCCCCGACCTCGGTGCGGATGGCATCGATCAGTGCGGGCAGCCGGTTCCAGGTGGTAGCCGTCTCGAAGGTCTCGACGACGGCTCCCATCCTGGCCAGGCCGTCGCGCAGGTAGGGCATGCGCAGGAAGGTGGAGCGCCAGGCACCGACGGCCGCGTCGGCCGGGGCACCGGCGGCGGCGGACTCACCGCCACGTCCGCCGTGTGCGCGGGCGAGGTCGAGGGCCTGGGCGAGGTGAGCGTGGACGGGGGCGGCGGCGGACTCGAAGCCGAGGACGAGTACCGCGGAGCCGTCTCGGGAGGCGCCGGCGAGTGCTGCCTCGCCGGGGTCGAGCAGGCGGCAGTTGGCGGGCGCGAGGTCGGACTGGGCGATTGCGCGTACCCCGTTCAGCGCGGCGTGGAAGTCGGTGAAGGCGACTGAGGCGGAGGCTTTGTGGCGGGGGCGTTCCTGCAGACGTACCCATGCCTCGGTGATGACGCCGAGGGCGCCTTCGGAGCCGAGAAAGAGCCGGTCGGGGGAAGGCCCGGCGCCCGAGGCGGGCAGCCGCCAGGACTCGCCAGTACCGGCGGGGGTGACCACGCGCAGGGACTGGGTGAAGTCGTCGATGTGGGTGCGACCGGTGGCGTAGTGGCCGCCTGCCCGGGTGGCGAGCCAGCCACCGAGGGTGGAGAACTCGAAGCTCTGCGGGAAGTGGCGCAGGGTCATGCCATGGGGGCGCAGTTGGTCCTCCAGCGCGGGGCCGAAGGTACCGGCCTGGATGCGAGCGGCGCGGCTGTCGGTGTCGATCTCCAGGACCCGGTCCATGGCGGTCAGGTCGAGGGACATGACGGCGTGGTGGGTGTCTCCGCGGTACTCCACACCTCCGGTGACGGAGGAGCCGCCGCCGAAGGGGACCACGGCGACGTTGTGTTGGCCGGCCCACTCCAGCAGGTCGGCCACGTCCTGGTCGCGGGCCGGGTGGGCGACCAGGTCGGGGATCCGGCCGGGCTGCCCGCGCAGGGCACGGATGACGTCGCGATACGCCTTGCCCATGGCATGGGCGGCGCGCGGTTCGGGGTCGGCGGTGACCAGGTGGGCGAGGCTCTGCGGGGGCTCGGCGCCGGGGCGGCCGATGTTCTGATCGGCGATCCGGGGGACCGGCAGCGGGCGCGGGAGGGTGCCGGGCAGCAGGGCGCCCATGGCGGTGCACTCGGCGTCGTCGGGTTGAGCGTCGGCCCAGCCCCATCCCCACCAGGAGCGGACGCGGGAGGTACGGGGAGCGGTCGTGGCGTCGGGCATGGGTCCGGTACTCCATGGTGACTGAGGGTAATGTACCTGCTGGTAAATTACGGTAGGGTAATATCGAGTTCATGACCACCCCCGAAGGCAGGGCCGGCACCAAGGGCGTCCCACGGGCTCGCCGTGAGCAGCAGATCCTGGGCGCCGCCACCGAGGAGTTCGGGCGCCACGGATACGGCGCCGCATCGCTGGCCGCCATCGCCGCCCGCGTCGGCGTCACCAAGACGCTGCTGCACCAGTACTTCGGCGCCAAGCAGGACCTCTTCCTCGCCTGCCTGACCCCGGTCGGCGACCAGTTGCTGGACGCCATGCGCGATGCGATGGCGCAGGGCGACGCCACCGCATCGCGCACGCCGCTGCTGGTGCTGCGCGGCATCTTCACCGCCCTGGACGGCCGGCGTGAGGCGTGGTTCGTGCTCTACGACGCCTCGCTGCCCGCCGACAGCGAGCCCGCCCGCACTGCCGCGCGCTACCGGACCGCCATCGACCAGCTCGCCGCAACCGGCACCGCCGACCTGCTGCGCGCGACCGGGACCCCCGACCCACTCGACGCGGACGCACTCAAGTACGCCTGGCGGGGCCTGGTCACCGCCCTGGTTCGCTGGTGGATCAACCATCCCGACCAATCCCCGGACGCCATGGCGGAACGCTGCGCCCGCCTCTTCGCCGCCACCGGCAGAGCCTTTGACTGAAGCGCCGCCTCCGAGGGCATCTGATCGACATTCAGGCCGAGTTCACCGATTCACCCGTTTCGGCGAGGTCTTCACACTCTGGGCATCCACCACGGCTGCCGACGGTTCCGCGGCGCGACCGTGCTCACCAGTTGCTCCTGGTGCCTGCCGACCCGAAGCGGCGCCGGCCCTCCTGGAGTGCCCGGTGCCGCGGCGGTTCGGTGATCCAGTCCGCGTCCATTCCGCGCGCCACCAGCCCCCGCACCACGGCGTAGCCGATCTCGCGCGAGCCTCCTGGCGATTGCATTCCGCCGCTCCGCCCCCATGACGTCAGGAGTAGGTGATGCTGTGTCATAGCTCCAGCGACAGCAGGAACCCGGGGGACGCCATGACCTACGAGGGAATCGCTGCGGCACCGCGGCTCCACCCCTGCCCGAGCTGCGGCCTCACCGACCGGCTCTCAGGGGTCCCGGCGGTGTACGTGACCGGGCGGAACCAGGTGAACGTGGTCGTCCCCAGGACGGACGACCCGATGGAGCACACCGAGACCCGCCTGGTGACCACGGCCCTGTCGGACGCCCTGGCACCGGCGCCCACGGCGCCTACTGGTGTCTGGACGGGATGCCTTGGCGTTCCCCTGCTGGTGGTGGCGATCGGCACGTTCATCGGGGGCGCGACGAGCGGGCACTGGTTCGGCGGCTACCCGGTGCCGCCGCCCGGTGCCCGGTTCCCGGCCGAGGCCCACCCTTCCTACGCCTACCTCGGCGTCATCTCGCTGCTCGCGCTGGTGGCCGCGGCGAGCCTGATCGTCCCGGCCGTGCTCCGCGCGATCGCCTTCCGGCGCCTGGTGGAGGCCGGCCGTCCGGCCGCTGAGCGACTGTGGTCCCGGGCCTGGTACTGCGGGCGCTGCGGCACGGTGCACTTCCCGCCGCGGCCGGGGGATCCGGCCGGGGCGCTCACCTTCGGGGACTTCAGAGCGGTGGTCTGGGCAGCGGGGGGCTACGGGCATCTGGCCCGTCAGCACCGCAACTTTTGAATTGGGTACCGATAGCTGACAGGTGACTGCATCACAACCCGCATCGCCCGCAGGGGTGTCGAGTCCTCCCAGCGACTGGGCCCGCCACAGCTGGACCGTGGAAAGAGCGGTGACGTGGCTGACAGGGTGCCGCCGCCTGCACCGCCGTTACGAGCGCAAGGCCGAACGCTTCCTTGCCTTCGCCGGGATAGCGGCTGCCCCGATCTGCTACCACCGACTCCCCTGGTGAGGTGGTCCTCAGGTATTGGTACCGAGGCACCCACGGGGGGCCCTCGGGAAGTTTGGGGAGTGTCAGGGGGTGTGGGCGCGAGTATCAGTGAAACGCGCCGCACACTCCGAACCGCTAATACGTGCAGGTCAAAGGACCATTCCTCGACATCCTCGCCGCTCGGATCACCCACCGAGCCACGAGGGGGACTACGCGGAGGGTGACGTGTCCGGCGTGTCCACTGATCACGGAACTTGTCGAGGAGGCAGAAGAGCAGAGCGATCGGCTGAATGTCGTCGCCGGCTGCTCGTTCGATCTCAGTGGCCCACCCCAGCCTGCTCGACCGCCCGAGGCGGGTTCCAGCGACCGCGGTGCCGGCCGATGCGATCACGGGTACCGATAGCGCGGAAGCCGGCGCACTGGTGGAGCGTGAGGCTGGCGATGTTCTCGGGGAAGATCCCGGACCGGATGGTCCAGATACCCGCTGCTTCACACGCTCACCCCGCACTTGCGGAACGATCTGTCGTTGCCTCCTGGTGACTTCTCCCGCACCGCACGTCCCTGCATCGCTCTGACCAGCCATGGGGAGGTTCCAACAGCGCCCAGAGCGCCATAGCGCGTCCGGCCATGGTTATTACTACTGCGATTCTCGTTCGAATGCGGGATCCGGTCGGGCCTCCTGTCGTCTTTGATCAGGTGGAGAGGAAGCTCCCGGCGACGCCAGCGAGGACCGACATGGCCAACCGTCTCCACCCCGATTCCCGTCTGATCACCGAGCGCCCGGCATGCAGCGCACCGGTTCCGGCGCGCGACCACGAAACGGCCCCCGCTCGTGCTGGCAGCGGCCCCGATGCCGGTGCGCATCTCAGTGCCTCTTCAGCTGATCACCTTCGCATTCGTGTACTGGGCCTCCTGTCATCCCATGACGCCGCGCTGTCCTGCCCAGTCCCGAGAGCAGGCCCGCGGCTGAGCCGATTCACGGTCGAGGGAACGAAGATCCGGACCCAGCACCACAGCCGGGGGTCCGCCCGGGCTCCTGCCGGCTAAGGGAGTCCCATGCCCACCGAGCGTGTGATCGTCTTCCGGTTCGACCGCGAGCCGTTGGTGTGCCGCGCCCACATCGACCTACTGCGCCGGTTGAATCCGCAGATCGCCGTGCACGGGATCTTCGGCGGCGCGACTGGCTACCGTGGCGCTGCGTTCCGGCTGGCCGGCAGGCGGCTGTTGCGGCTCGACACCATGTACGTCTCACACCGCACCGGTTACTGGAACTGGAAAAACGGCGACCTCGCGCTCCTGGACTGGTTCCGCGAGGTCGGCCACCTCCTGTCCTTCGATGTCGTCCACCTCATCGAGTGGGACCTACTGCTGACAGAGCCGCTCCACCGGCTCTACAGCCAGGTGCCACCCGACACCGTGGGGCTGACCGCTCACACGCCGATCTCCGTCATAGGTGACAGCTGGCGCTGGGTCGCCGAACCGGATGAGGCACGCGAGTGGCGCGACCTCCTCACGTTCGCTCGGCGCCGCCTCGGATACCGCGGGACGCCGCACGCCTGCCTCGGCGCCGGACCTTGCCTGCCGAGATCATTCCTCCAGGAGTACTCGGCGCTGGACCCACCAGACCTCGGCAACGACGAATTGCGCCTCCCGCTGTTCGCCCAGGCGCTGGGCTACCCGGTGGTCGACACCCGGTTCCGGCACGGTTGGCACGCCCCGCAGGAGGACCAGTTCTTCGGAGCCTCGGCCCGGACCATCCAGCCGGACACCATCACCTCCGAACTGGCGAAACCCGACGGCCGCCGCGCCTTCCATCCCGTACGGATCCCCATGCACGAACTGGCCGCCGATCTCCATCCGACGATGCGTGGAGGCTGACCCCATGCCACCCAGCTCGCGGCGCAACTGGCTCGGGAGCGTCCGTGACCGGATCGGCCAGCTCAAACCCAGGTCAGCGGGCACCCCTGAGGAGGTTTGGCGCGCATGGCCGGGCCTTGACGAGCTGCCGGTGCTCGACCCGCTCGCCCCCACGGTGCCGCACCACGGCGAGGGGCCCCGGGTGCTGGTCGTCGGCGCACATCCGGACGACGAGGTGCTCGGCTTCGGCGGCACCATGGCACTGCTGGCCGCAGCAGGGGTGCGCCTGCGGCTCGTCTCCGTCACCGACGGCGAGGCGTCCCACCCCCGCAGCCGGACCCCTGTCGCCCGGAACCTGGCAGCCGTCCGGGCCCGGGAACTGCACAGCGCGCTTGCCCGTCTCGGCGTCACCGATGTGCAGAGCGTGCGGCTCGGCGTCCCCGACACCCGGGTCGCCCGGCACGAAGGGGAAGTGAGCGACCAGTTGTCCGCGATGCTCGGTGACTGCAGTCTGTGTGTCGCGCCGTTCAGCGGCGATCGCCACCCGGACCACGACGCGGCCGGACAAGCCGCCCTGACCGCAGGCGCGCTGCGGGGGGTGCCGGTGTGGGAGTACCCCGTGTGGGCCTGGCACTGGGCGGCACCCGGGGACGCGCAACTGCCGTGGCACCGAGCCACCCGCATCCCCCTCCCGCCCTCCGTCGCAGCCCGCAAGCGCGCTGCCCTGGAATGCTTCACCAGCCAGATCCAACCCCTGGGCGACCAAATCGGTGACAAGCCCATCCTGCCGCCCGGAATCCTGGCCTACTTCCAAAGAGACTTCGAAGTGGTCCTGCGTTGACCACCCTGACCACGGGCCTGCGAGACCACCCTCCACTCGCCGCCTGCTCAGGCCGTCGTGGGCGGCAGATCGCCGAGCGCGTCCCGCAGTGCTGCTCGTGAGCTGATGCCGAGCTTGGGGAACAGGTGGTACAGATGGGAGCTCACCGTGCGCGGGGAGAGGTAGAGCCGTTCGCCGATCTGTTTGTTCGTGAGGCCTGCGGCGCCGAGCGCGGCGATCTCGCGCTCTTGCGGGGTCAGCGGGGCGGTCGGGCCAGGGGCCGGATGGGTCGTGGGCATGCCGCTCGCGCGGAGTTCGGCGCGTGCCCGTGCCGCCCATGGGGCCGCGCCGAGGCGTTCGAAGGTGTCGAGGGCGTTGGTCAGCTGTCCCGGGCCTCGGGGGTGGACGTTGCTCGGCGTAGGCGCTCGGCGTAGGCGAGCTGGATCCGTGCCTGCGCGAACGGCCAGCGGTTTGCTCCCGGGGTCGCGAGGGCGGTGTCGAACGCCTCGCGGTACGAGGTGGCCGGGGCGGTCATCCCCGTCGCGCCGGCCGCGACCATGGCGAGCCGGGGCGCGAGGTCGGCGACGCCTGATCGATGGATGTCGGCGACGTGCGCGCTGGCCTCCGTGGTCCTTCCGGCCCGGACGGCCGCCTCGACGAGGTCGAGCAGAACCCACAGCGTGGCAGGTTTGTTGGCGGGTACCGTTCCCGGTGAGCAGATCTCGACCGCGTGACGGTAGGCGGTCTCGAACTCCCCGTTGCTCAGTGCATCGACGGCCTTCGCGTGCGCGGCGAGCTGGAGGACGAAGCTGATGCGGTTCGGCGCGCCCCAGGCCACCAGGTCGTCGGCGAGATGCCGGACGGTTCCGCGATCGCCGCGGGCGGCGGCGACCATCGCGCGGTCGTACTTCAGGAAGCCGCCGAGCAGCCGGTAGTGATGCCGGGTCGTGAAGGCGAGTCGCACGGGGGCATTGGCGGACCTGTTCCCGTCGACGTTCCCGTCCGGCCAGGTCAGCGACCTTGCCGGGGTTATCGAGGAGGCTCCGCTCCTGCCCCAATTTCCGGAGTGTTCCGAACAGTTCCGCCGCTGGCACAACGCCCCGGACCGACCGCCTGGACCTCGTCATCGTCGGGCACAACGGCGGGTCGGGCGCTGAGGTCCGCGTACCGGCCGGAGGTCGGCCCGCCGGGAGGTTGGCGACGATGCCGAGGGTCAGTAGGGCTGCGCAGATGGCGGCCACCCCGGTGCAGACGCGGAGTTCTCGGGGGCGGAGGTGCGATGGCAGGGCTCAACCGGCTATCGCGAGGGCAATGCCTGTGAGCCAGAGGGCGCTGCGTTGCGTCGTTCAGGGCCGAGGAGCAGTCGTCCGGGACACAGCAAAGATCGTGGGCGTGCACAGTCCGCGGGTGCCGTGGCTGGCGGTCGGTCTGGGAGTGCTCGTCATTGCGGCGGCGGGCGGCCTCTACGTGCCGCACCGTCGTCCTGGTGAGAGCAGCAGCGTCATCGAGGAACGGCACTACATCGGGTCCCGGGAATCCCACGACCATGAGAACCGCCGTTGAGATCCGGTCGCCGGGGCGGCCTCCGAGGCGCCACGTTGCCGGGATACCCGACGCGACGGGGCGCCAGGGGCATGACGCGTCCCCCCCCGAACGCATGCATCTCCCACACCGCCCTCGTGCGCGGGTATTCGGCCGTGGCACCGGATGACCCCGGGGCCCGGATCGATTCCCCTCTCCACCCGCATGCTCCCGTCGGGCCGAGAGTGTGCCGGGCCCGACGGGAGCGGTGGCTACTGCTGGTGCCACCGGTCGTACTGGTCGGCGGGATCGCAGGCCGTCGCTTGCACGAGGGTGCCGTTACGTACGCTGGGCGTCGTCATGCAGAGCCCGCTCGATACGTTCTGCCAGACGTCGTACCAGCCCGCGGACGGCACGGTGGGGTTGTCCGCGAAGAGGACGCGCCACTGCTGGTTGGCGGCCGCGTCGCAGAACTGCATAGTGATCGTCCCCTCTCCCCAGGCCGGCGCGGTGATGCACCGTCGTGTGCGCGCGTTGGTGAAGGTGAACGCCCCGGTCTGGGAGTTGAAAGCCACGAGCCACTTCTCGTCGGAGCCGCTGTCGCACGACCACATCTGGAGTCTCGCGGCGTTGTCGGTGGCGTTGTCGAGACAGTGGCTGGAGTTCCAGACGTTGATCGGACTGAATCCTTCGGCCTGCGCAGGTCCTGCAGCCATAGCGATGGTCAACATCGCCAACACCGCGGTGATGAGCGCGAACAGTCTGGTTCGTTTGGGCATGGGTCCCCCTGGTCTCTCGCTGGCCATTCACCGAACCGTGCCTGGGTGGCCGGGTGGTGTGGTGTTCGAGCTGGGGTCGACGGTAGGACGGGGCCGGGCGCTGTTCCAGTACAGGATCTGTACCGGGGCTGCCGCAGATGGGGTCGCCGCCCTGGCGATGCCTGCATGGGGGGCCGGCAGGAGTGAGCACTTCAACGAGAGTCGACCGGTCGTCCAGTGCCCGCTATGCCAGGGGTTCGGGCTGTTTCAGGGGCAGCGTGAACCATACGGTCTTGCCGTCCTCCGTGGGGCGGGTGCCCCAGTCGGTGGCCAGGGTGTCGACGAGGAGAAGTCCCCGGCCCGACTCGTCGCCCGATTCTGCGTGCCGGAGCTGGGGGATGTGGGTGCTGCTGTCGGTGACTTCGACGGTCATCTCCCGTGCGGTGTGGTGCAGTCGCAGGTCCAGAGTTCCTCGGGCGTGGCTGTGGCTGATCGCATTGGTGAGGACCTCGGATGTCAGCAAGCAGGCTGATTCCGTGGCTTCCTCGCAACCCCAGCCGCGCAGTGTGGTCATCACGAAGCGGCGCGCGGCGGCAACGGAGGCAGGGTCCGCGGGTACCTCCATCGAGGCCGCGGCGACCGGTGCCGCCGGGATCCGGGCCAGGAGCAGCGTGACATCGTCTGCATGCCCGTCCGCGTCCGGTCTGAGCGCTGCCAGCACCCTGTCCGAAACCTCTTCCAGGCACACCCCGGACAGGAACGCGCTCTGGAGCTCTACTGCGAGGAGTTTGAGTTGGACGTCGATGTCGGAGCGAGGCGTCTCTACGAGTCCATCGGTGTAGAGCACCAGGGTGGAGCCGGCCACGACAGGAATGCAGGCCTGCTGGTAGGGGATGCCGCCGACGCCGAGTGGCACGCAGACCGGTGCAGGAAGGTGGTCGACCGAGGTGTCGGGCTGTACCAGCAGGACGGGCAGATGTCCGGCTGAACAGATCGTCACCTCGCCGGCGTCCGGATCCACCACCAGATAGCAGCAGGTGACGAGTTGATCGGGCAGGTCGGCGACGAACGCGTCCAGGGCTTTCATCAGTTGCCGCGGCGTGATGCCGGTCTTGGCCAGCGCGCGAGCGGCCGAGCGCAATTGCCCCATGACGGCGGCGGCGTCCAGGCCGCGTCCCATGACATCACCGATGAGCACGCCGACCTGGCCGCCGCCGAGCGGAATGATGTCGAACCAGTCGCCGCCGACTCCCGCACCTTGCGTCGCTGGGAAATAGCGGCTGGCCACCTGCATTTCGGGAAGCGCGGGGGGAGAGCCCATCAGACTGTGCTGGAGGGTCAACGCGATATGACGCTGCTGCCGGTAGAGCTCGGTGAGTTCTTTCTCGGCGCGTTTGCGGTCGGCGATATCACGCACGATCGAGCAGGAGCCGACGATCGCGCCGTCGCGTCCCTTGATCGGCCAGAGGGTGATGTCGACATCGAGCAGGCGTCCGGACTGGGTGACCCGGAACGTCTCGAAGTGTTCGACGCGCTCTCCCCGGCCCAGCCTTTCCAGGAGGCTTGCGATCTCATCCTTGCAGTCGGCAGGGGCGAGCATCGCAATGGACTGCCCGATCGCGTCCTCCGCCGCATACCCGTAGAGGCGATGGGCGGCGGCGTTCCAGTAGGTGATCGTGCCGTCGAGGGTCTTGGCGAGGATCGCGTCCTGCGATGACTCGACGAGTACCGCGAGTTCGTTGATGCGCTCTTCGGCGGCCTTGCGTTCGCTGACATCGCGGACTGCTGCCGATACGAGCAGTCCGTCAGAGGTCTGGAGTGGGCTGAGGCTGATCTCCACGGGGAATTCGCGGCCGTCCTTGCGTCGTCCGTAGAGTTCGAGCCCAGCGCCCATGGGGCGTACCTGTTGGTTCGCGGCATAGCCGTGGCGGTGCGTGGGGTGATTGCCGTGGAATCTCCCGGGGACCAGGATCTCGACCGGGTGCCCGAGGAGCTCGTTCCGGGAGTAGCCGAACATGGACTCGGTCTGGGCATTGACGAGTTTGATGATTCCGCCGTCATCGATGATGACCATGGCGTCGGGTGCGGATTCCAGCAAGGCCCGGAACATCACTTCCGCCGGACTCCCGCCATGGACAGACGTCGGCATCGCAGTCCCTCCTGTTGCCCGAACCAGTTGGTACGGGATTTGTCGGACGATAGCCGTCTTCCTCCAGGGCCATCGGAAGGGACTGAATCTGGCCTTGATCGGTCAGAATTGTTCATTTGCCGGGGGACTATGCCGCGATATGTCGTCGGACGGGTATGCCCATCGGATCAGTGGTGGTTGCTGACAACGGTCAGTTCGGCTGCGATGTTCCGTCCCCAGGCGCAGACCTGTTCGCGGTCGCGGAAGTCGCCTCCCTTGC
Organism: Streptomyces sp. NPDC045021; assembly: GCF_056432645.1. NCBI lineage: Bacteria > Bacillati > Actinomycetota > Actinomycetes > Kitasatosporales > Streptomycetaceae > Streptomyces > Streptomyces sp. NPDC045021. Next base: position 64,312 of record NZ_JBWKIQ010000020.1, on the reverse strand, counting down.
CCTGCTTCCGGAGCTGACGGGCGATGAATCCGCGCGCCCCATGGGTGAGCCGACCGCCGAAGGTGATGTGGCCCCCGCGTCGACGCCGTCGCATTGATCAACCATCCGATGCAGGCCGCACCGGCGAAGATCTGAGCGCTTTCCTTGCCGCCCGGCTCCCGGAACCACGGTTCGCGGGGCGCGGGCCTGAGGGCGGAGCCAGACTGGTTCCATGGGTACTGGGTACGCCATCGAGTTGAGCCGGCTGACCAAGCGGGACGGGGCCGTGGTCGGCATCGAGGGATTGAACCTCGAGGTACGGGCTGGAGAAGTGTTCGGGCTCCTCGGGCCGAACGGGGCCGGCAAGACCACCACGCTGCGGTGCCTGACCGGGTTGCTGCGGCCGACGGCGGTTGGGCTCGAGTGCTGGGGCTGGACCCCATCGCTGATCATCGACGCGTGGCGCCGGAGGTCGGGTATCTGCCTGGTGAGCTGCGGCTGTATCCGGAGCTCGCCGGCGAGCAGACCCTGGATCTGCTCTCCGCCCTGCAGGGTGTGCCGTCTCGGCGCCGTGGGGAGCTGTGTGAGCGGCTGGGGCTCACCTCGGCGATCTTGCGGCGGACGGTGGGCGAGTACTCCCGGGGCATGAAGCAGAAGATCGGCCTGGTCCAGGCACTGCAACACGATCCGCGGCTCGTGGTGTTGGACGAGCCGACCGAGGGGTTGGATCCCTTGGTGCAGGAGACGTTCTTCGAGCTGATGGGGGAGGCTGCGGCCGGCGGTAGGACCGTGTTGCTGTCCAGCCACGTGCTGCCCGAGGTGCAGCGGGCCTGCGGGCGGGTCGCGATCGTGCGGGACGGGCGGTTGGTGACCGTGGAGAGCGTGGCGGCGCTCCGTGAGGCCCGGGCCCGACGGATCCGGCTCACCTTCGGCGACGGGGCGGGCCCTCGGACCCTGGGGCGGGCCGACGCGTGGTCGCCGCGGTGGGCAGGTGACCGGGTGGAGTTGCTGGTACCGCCGAGCGAGGTGGTGGCTGCGCTCAGGGGTCTGCTGGCATTGGCAGTGGCCGACGTGACCGTGGAGGAGGTGGGCCTGGACGAAGCGTTCTTGGAACCTGTACCGGAACGGGGATGCGGGGGAGGAGCCGTGAAGTCCCGGTGGCCGCTGTTGTGGCTGGCGCTGCACCGGCGTCGGCGGATGCTGGTCGCTCTCGTCATCGGGATGGTGCTCTTCGAGGCGCTGATCGTCGTGGTGGCGAACACCATCCCGCCTGGCCAGCTGTTCTCCGGGAGCGGAAAGGGGCCACCGTCGGCATACCGGGCGTTCAACGGGTCGAGCGGGGATGTGTCGCTCGCGAGCTACCCGGGACTGCTGGGGGCCGGCCTGTTGCATCCGTTCTGGATCGCCATGCAGCTCACGGCGATGGGTTCCCTCGCGGCGGCGGCCGTGGCCGCAGACGTGGAGTCGGGGACGAATGGGGGCGTCGCCGGCCGATGGTGCCGGTCGTCGCCGCGTTCAAGGACAGCGACGTCATGCGGACCCTGGGCGTGTGTTTGCCTCAGTCGCAGGGTGCGGGCATGCACGTCGAGTTTCCCGGCGCTCCCCGGCCGGGATGCGACCTCGTCCGGGTAGGAGGCGAAGCGTCTTGCTCGGGCAGGGCACTCGGGGGGAGTGGTGCGGTGGCAACAGCAGAACCTCGCCCTGGACTTGCCCGATCACACGGAACCCGGCGGCTGGACGCGGTGCGCCGAGGTCGGCAGCGTCTGCCGGCGGACTGTGTCATGGCCCGGTTCGAGGACGTTGCTGTGACGCGCCCGCATCAAGCGGCCTGGTTGGGCCGGACGGATGCGGCGGGCTCACGGCTGCAGGGATCCGGCGGTGGATGTCCTCCAGCAGGTTCCGCATGGCCATGCGGAAGATCTCGGCCTGCTGGTCGCCGAGGAACGAGGTGTGCCCGAACACCTCCAGGACGACGAGACCATGCAGATGTCCCCACGCACTCAGCAGCAGAGCGGTCGCGGGGGGCGGCAAATATCCCAGACCATAATGCGGCAGCTGTTCCAGGTACGCCCGCAGTGAGGGCGAGAGCGCGGGGGCGTCGGCCGCGGCCAGTTGCGCCGTGGTGAACCCGTCGAACAGCTGGCGCTCGAAGATCGAGCTCATCCGGCGCGTCGCCTGGGTGGTCGGGCCATCGGCGGGTGCTGCGTAGTCCCGCAGCGGCGTTCCGTACAGGAGCTGAAAGCGCTCGGGGTGGGCGATGGCCCAACGACGGTAGCCCTCGGCCGCGACCACCAGACGCGGCAGGATCGGGTCGTGAGCCTCGGTGTCGACGGCGGCCTGCACGGCATCGGCCAGCTCGTCGTATGCCTTGGTGACGAGCACCGTGACGAGAGCGTCCCGGCTCGGAAAGTAGTGGTAGAGCGCCTGCACCGTCATGCCGAGGCTGCGGGCGACCGCTCGCAGGGACAGGGCCGCCGGCCCGTGTTCGACGATGTGGCGCTCGGCGGCGTCCAGGATCTCCTGCGTGGCGGCGGCCCGGCGTCGCTCGCGCAGGGAGGGCGGGGCCATGGCGTGTTCCTCTACGAGCATGCGGCGACCGTACGACGGTCGCCCCGGTGGACCACCCGGAATTGGCAGGGTGTGAAGAAAATCTAACACTGCCAAATCTTCTGCCGCCTCACTAACGTCGCTCACGGCGACGAAGAGTGCGCGACGCACCGCTGCCGACGGGGTGAACCGACTCCGCGGAGCACCGCGCCGGCCCCCCGTTGGTCAACTCCGGCTGTTTCGCGTCGTTTTCACCATTTGGACACCAAAGGAGCTCGCGCGTGTTTGAACACATAGCCGAACTGGCGATTCGCCGGTCCCGGCTGATCCTCATCGTCGCCGTCGTGGCGTTGACCCTCATGGGTGTCCTGGGCGCCGGCGCGTTCGGCAAATTGTTGGGAGGCGGCTACGACGACCCGGCCTCCCAGTCCACCCGGGCCGGAAAGGTCATCGACGAGAAGTTCGGCGGGCAGACGAACCTGGTCCTGCTGGTCCGTGCCTCCGCAAGCCGCATCGACGACCCGGCCGCCCAGCGCAGTGGCCGGGCCTTGGTGGCCGACCTCAAGAAGGAACAGAACCTGGAGAACGTGATCTCGTACTGGGACACGTCCAGCCCCGACCTCCGCTCCAAGGACGGCCGCGAAGCCATCGTGCTCGCCCATGTGAAGGGCAACGACACCGAACGGGGCGAGAACGCCAAGAGCGTCATCGACGCCTACACCGGACCGTACGCGGGCGCCCTCACCGTCCAGGCCGGCGGCGGCGCCGCCGTGATCAGCGAGATGGGCACCCAGTCGGGCGAAGACCTCCTCCTGGCCGAGGCCATCGCCGTGCCGCTCACCCTCCTGCTGCTCCTGCTCGTCTTCGGCAGCATGGTCGCAGCCCTGCTGCCGCTGGTGATCGGCACCATCGCCATCGCGGGCACCTTCGCGGAGCTCTTCGTCCTCGGCAGCGTGCCGATGTCTCCGTCTTCGCGATCAACCTGACCACCGCCCTGGGCCTCGGCCTCGGCATCGACTACGCCCTGCTCATGGTCAGCCGCTTCCGGGAGCAGCTCACGACAGGGGCGAGCGTGGACGACGCCGTCCGGCGGACGGTGAGCACCGCGGGCCGTACGGTCGCGTTCTCCGCCGCGACGGTGGCGGCCGCACTCGGGGCACTCCTGGTGTTCCCGCAGTATTTCCTGCGCTCGTTCGGCTACGCCGGAATCGGTGTCGTGGCCATCGCGGCCATCAGCGCCCTGTTCGTCATGCCGGCCCTCTTCGTCGCCCTGGGGGACCGGGTCAACAGCGGCCGCCTGCCGTGGGCGAAACCTGTGCGCCCCGCCACCCGGGCACCTTTCTGGGGACGGCTTGCCGGCACCGTCATGCGGCGCCCCGCGCTCACCGCGCTGCCCGTGCTCGCGGTCCTGCTGCTGGCGGCCGGCCCGCTCCTGGGCATCACGTTCGGCACCCCGGACGAACGCGTACTGCCCGAGGACGCCGCCAGCCGCCAGGTCTCGTCGGTGCTGCAGGAGAAGTTTCACGGCAACGACGACGCGGCCCTCCACATCGTCATCGATCAACCCGTGAGCCAGGCCCCCCTGGAGTCGTACGCGGTCGCACTGTCCGGGCTCAAGGGCGTCGTCCGCGTCGAGACCAGCACGGGAACCTACGCCGGCGGACGATCCACGGCGACTGACCCCGGAAACACCGCCCTCGGCCGCCCCGACGCGCAGCAGATCAACGTCGTGAGCACCTTGTCACCGAAGTCGAACGAGGCTCAGGGCCTGGTCGATTCGGTCAGGGCGGTCGCCGCGCCCGCCGGGTCACACCCCCTGGTGGGCGGAGTCGACGCCGCACTGGTCGACTCCAAGGACTCCATCGCCGGCCGGCTCCCCATCGCCGTGGCCCTGGTCGCCCTCACCACCTTCCTCCTGCTCTTCCTGTTCACCGGCAGCATCGTGCAGCCGCTGCGAGCGCTGCTCCTCAACATGATCAGCCTGGCAGCGACCCTCGGCGTCATGACCTGGATCTTCCAGGACGGAAACCTCTCCTCCCTGCTCGGCTTCACCGCGCAGCCCATGGAGGTGTCCATTACCGTGCTGATGTTCTGCATCGCCTTCGGCCTCTCGATGGACTACGAGGTGTTCGTCACCAGCCGCATCAAGGAACTCCACGACCAGGGCGAGGACAACGAGTCCGCCGTGACCAACGGCCTGGGGCACACCGGACGCATCGTCACCGCGGCCGCCTGCCTGCTGGCGGTGAGCTTCTTCGCGTTCGGGACGGCCGAACTCAGTTTCATGCAGATGTTCGGCCTGGGCAGCGGACTGGCCGTCCTCATCGACGCCGTCGCTGTACGCGGCATCCTCGTTCCCGCCGCGATGCGCCTGCTCGGCCGCTCGGCCTGGTACGCGCCCGGCTTCCTGCGCAGGCTCCACGGCCGGTTCGGCCTCAGTGAAGGCAGCCCCGCGCCCACGCCCGCAACTGCGCCCGAGCCCGCAACTGCGCCCGGGCTCGTCTCGGAGTCCCCGTACGGGAAGAACTCGGCGCAAGTCTGACCCCGCGCGACCACGCCCCACGCAGTGCCCGCTTCCACCACACCGGAGGCGGGCACGGTCGCGCGCCGGGGGACGCGCCTGAAGGCGATCGCGACCACCCACTACGCCAACCCCAACCACACCGACCCCGGCCAGATCAACCGCCTCTTCGGCGGCCGCGGCGCGTACTTCGCCGACCCGGACAGCCACAACATGGAGATCATGACCCGGCCCTACGCCGGGCGTTAGAACCTCCTGGATGCCTCCGCCAGGGGCATCTCAACCGAACGGCTCCGGCCTCCTCGGATGGCGCGCCAGCGCATGCGAGGAGGCGTCGGAGCCGCAGCAGTGAAGCGACGGACTCTCAGGAATTGGGCAGGCATTCCCGGTCGGGGCACTGCGCTGTCTCATGAAGTTGGTCCCACGCCCGCGTTCACGCGTTGACTGTGAGGTCGGGCTTGCCCGTGGGAGCCGGACCATCGCAGGGCGGGCTGTTCAACGAGAGTCGGGGACGCGCTTGCCGCCCGTCACAGCGGTACGGGTTGGCGATGACGCCGGCCACGCAACGTCGTCGATGGCGAGCCACGGCGCGGCGGCCACGGCCGTGGGTGTGAGCCCGGTGAACGCCTTGACTTCGTGATGGAGGTGGGACTGGTCGACGTAGCCGCTTTCGATGGCAACGCCGGCGGGCGCGAGACCCGCCGCAAGGAGGTGGGCGGCATGGTCGAACCGCACCAGCCGGGCAGCGCGCTTGGGTGTGATGCCGAGCTGGGACCGGAAGCGGGCCGACAGGCGCTTGCGGCTCCAGCCGGCCTCGTCCGCCAGGCCGTCGATGCGCACGCGCCCGCGGCTGGTGAGCGTCCGCCGCCAGGTGTAGGCGACCTCCGCATCGACCGGTGGGCTCTCGCCCATCCGTCGGCCGAGGATTTCCCCCGCGATCGCGAAGCGCTCGTCCCACGACACGGCGGCGCGCAGCCTGTCCTCGGCTCGCCCGGCGTCGTGGCGGCCCCAGACATCCTCTAGGGATTCCACCGTCCCGTTGAAGGCTGTCGATGAGCCGAGCACCGCAGCCGCCGCGACCGGCTCCAACCGGATCTGGAGGCACTCGCTCACCCGGCCCGATGCCCGAAGATCTCCGGGGAGGAGCCCGACGATGACGCTGCCGCGCCCGTGCCGACCATGGGTGCCGTAGACGAGGCCTTCATCCTCGCTGAGGTCGACGAGCAGGGTGACGGACGGGTGCGCGACCATGGCGATGTCCACGAAGCCGGGGACACGTTGGCGGAACCCGGCCATGCTGATCCCTGGCAGCCGATCGGACGGACGCGGCACGGCGACGTCCACGCTCGCCCAGTCGAGTGGAGCTGCGGTCGACAACACGTGACCAGCCTAGTCCGTTGAGGGGATCGCGGGCGGGGTGTCAGCGCCCCTCGCCGCGAAGGCCAGCAGCAGTTCGCTGGTCGTCTCGGGCGCCTCCCACAGTGGTACGTGGCCGACGCCCGGCAGCAACTCGACCCGCGCGCCCGGCACCGCGTCGTACTGGTGCGCCGACGACGGCTCCCAACGGGGATCGGCAGCGCCGAAGATCACCAGCACAGGGACCTCCAGGGCGGCGAGACGCTCGGGCACGCTCCGCTCGCTGACGTACGCGACGTTCCCGCGTGCCACCGTCCTGAACGCCCGGTACGTGATGCCTCGTATGTCGGCGACCACGTCGTCCGGGATGTCCACCGGGCGAGCGACCATCGCGCTGATCCCTCTGCGAATCATCGCGTCCGAACGCCGCGACCACAGCAACGGACCGAAAGGCGGGGCCAACATCACCCGCAGGATGACCGGCTGCGGAAGAAACGCCCCCAGACTTGGGCCGGTGCTGATCAGCGCGAGCGATCCCACCAGGTCGGGGCGCTGCTCCGCGAGCGCGGTGGCGACGTAACCGCCGCTTGAGTGACCGACTACGCTGACGCGACGAAGCCCGAGGTCGTCGAGCAGCGCTGCGATCCGGCCCGCCTGTACGGGCACGTCGTACGACACCGTGGGCGGGGACTGTCCGCACCCCGGCAGGTCCACCCGGATGACGTGATGGTGGCCGGTCAGTGCCGGGACCAACGGACTCCAACAGGCGCCCGAGACCCCTGATCCGTGGATGAGCAACAGCGGCGGCGCCTGCCGCGGGCCGTCGTGGACCACATGCATCCCGTGCGCGTTGTATTCAACGTCGTCCTCACTCATGCAGGGGATGATGCACGGGCTGCCGACGACGGGTCTTGTACAAATGTCGTCGCGAAGCTGACGACCGACCGCACGCGGCGCTCGACAACCGTTTCCGCCCGGCCTGCATCGGTCCCTCGGTGCAGACGAGCTGCTGCCGTGGAAGGTGAGCGCCGGCTGCGGTCAGAGGGTGAGTAGTCGGACGAGCACAACCACCAACGTGCCCGCGGTGAGCACCGACCCCAACACGGTGGACAGCAGGTCGACCGCCGTTACGTCCCAGCCCTGGATCTCAAACCGATGGGGATTCTCCGGATCGTATTGGAGCGTGACAGAGGTCCCGACGCCGAAGGTGCCTCCGACGTTGCCGCGGCCGAACCTGGATGCGAACTCGCACTCGCGGCCGTCCCGGGTCGTCCAGGCTGCGACCGGGTGGTGAAACCTGACGCCTTCGCCGTCTCGCCTGACATCGTGGCGGACGATCCGACCCTTTGCGATGACGCCTGTGCGACGGAGCGCGCTGGAGCGGCGGAGTCCATACACGCCGAAGCTGAGGAAGACCGCACCAATCGTCAACGGGATGAGTGAGAAGAGCCATTCGCGTTCCATAGGTTGTGCGACGCCTTCGTGGGGTTGCCGGTTGCGAGTGGGGCGGCTGTGGCTTCGGCGGAGTCGCTCCGGCTCCACGGGACTCTGGGAAGATCGGCGGCAATCTGCGACGGCCCCCACGCTGCAACCGGAGACTTCAGCGCGTCTTCCACACCTCGGAGTGCTGGTGGGTGACCCAGCGGGCGACCGCGTCGGCAGCGGGTCGTCCTCACCGTACAACGCGACGATGTCCTCGAACAGTTCCGGGCGGACGGCGGCCACTGCTCGTGCGGCGTACGGGCGTTCACCGCGGTCCGAGGTCCTTCGAACCGCCGGTGAACTTGGCCTGTGGTGCGCGCCGAAGTGCCGCGGGAATGGGGCGGGAGTACCGTCGAAATAGGGGTGCGGAGGGTGAACGACGGGGGTGCTTGCAGACAGAAGGGCTGAGCACGATGCCTGAATCAGCAGGGTGCCAGGAACTGCGCGACAAGCTGCAGGATACCGCCGCGCAGCTGCGCAACGTGCAGAACAGGCTGGACACGGAACAGCTCGGTGAGCACCGGCTGGCCCTCCAGGCGTATGCGGTCTCGCTGGAGCGCCGTATGGAGGACTGCCGAGCCCAGATGAAAAGGGCCGGCTGTACGGGTTCCGTAGACATCGATGTGCCTCCGATTGTCGTCCCTCCTCCGGCATTGGAGAAGTTCGGGTACGCGAGCCTTCTGGTTTCCGGACGAAAGGCAGTGGGGACGCGCCCGCTCCTGGTCGTTCTCATGGAATGGGACGACGACGCGGAGGGTGGTTTCCCAAGAATTTCCTCCCTGCACCCCATCAACTATTATGAGCAGCTGGCCTTCGGTCATCCAGTTCCACCGTTCACCACGGATCCGGTCAATCCGGCGAGCTTGACCGAGTACTTCCAGGAATGCTCGAACGGACGGTTCTGGTTCACGCCCTCGGCGGTCCGCGGGCCCATACCCATGGGTCCGTTCGGCAACCCCAGCGAGGCGACGCACATTCAGAAGGTGGCGCAGCGGATCGCTGAGCTCTACCCCTATTTCCTCTACGGCCTGGACATAGACGCCAGCTCGGTAGTGACAGCTGACGAGCTCGTTGTCCTGGTCGTGGAGAATCACCGCTACCGCTGGCCCGCCAACCGCAGCACCCAGCTGGTCGATTTCACCGTGGGCCCGTTCCCTGGCACCCCGCCGGTCTCCATTACGAAGAGCATGCAGGTGGACCTGGCATTCGCGGGAACCCTCACGCCCTTCTACCAGATCGGGCACGAGGTGAGCCATTCTCTGGGAACCATTGACATGTATAACCCCGGCGGAATGAACGACCACCTCACACTGATGGGCGCGTACTCCTTCACCAGCAACGACCAAGTCCCTGTTCATCTGGATGCCTGGCACAAGCTTGCCCTCGGCTGGTGTGAACCACCGCGCATACAGCTGTCCGAGCCCGGCAGTGCCACGGTCGTCGAGATATCTTCGGCCCGCCCAGATGGCGCCGTCATCCTCTGGCATCCCAGCCACGGCACCTCGGAGTACTTCCTCGTCGAACGGCGCACCCCCCACGGCGGCCGCAAGTACGACTCCGGATTCCCCGGCGACGGCGTGCTCATCTGGCACATCGACAACTCGCGCCCGCCCATGCACCGGGGCGCGCCGGACCTTACCCTCGGCGGGAGCGGGGTGTGGGAGGCAGGCACCAAGACGCCGCCGCTGACCTGGACCGATAGCACCGTGGCCGTCGAGAGCCTGGTAATCGAAAGCGGCCCCGAACCCGGATCGATGACCCTCACCTGGTGATCAGTTCCGGTGCGGGAACCGGCCTCGCCGCAAGCGGCTACTCGCGGAACTTGCCGTCCACGAGTAGGTATCCAGCAGCATTTATCGCCCTGCAAGAGCATCGGATCCTCGCACCGATCGTTGCCGCCACTGCTGGACCCTCGCGCGACGCCGTGAGCTTCGATGCGCCGCTCCCCGGCGATCCTGGCTTCAAGCGTCACGACTCCACCGCTCGAACAGTCCGTGGAAGTGTCGTGCCCGGATTGTCCTACCGACGGATTAGGATCGCCGGCATGGCACTGCGACCTGTGATGGTGAACATCAAGGCTCTTGATCACTCGGCGGTCGGCCGGTTCTGGGCGGACGCGCTCGGCTGGAGTGCCTACAGCCCCGGCGTGACCACCTACGTCGGACCCGCCGGCGGCCTCGTATGGCCGGACCCGGTCGCCGTCGGCATCGACTTCGTTCCCGTCCCGGAACCCAAGACAACAACAAAGAACCGTGTGCACCTCGATCTCGCCACCACCTCTGCTGCCCATCAGGCGGAGTTGGTCGCGCGCCTCAAGGCTCTCGGTGCGACGCCCGCCGACGTGGGCCAGGGCGACGTCCCGTGGACGGTCCTCGCCGACCCGGAAGGCAACGAGTTCTGCGTGCTGGAGCCTCGGGAGATCTACCAGGACACCGGGCCGATCGCCGCGGTGGTGGTCGACTGCGCGGATCCGCGGGCCATGGCCCGGTTCTGGGACGAGGCGACGGACTGGACCTTGCACGAGGTGACCGACGACCACGCGGAGTTGCGCTCCGCCAAAGGTGTCGGCCCGTATCTCGAGTTCCTCCGCACACCCGACGTGAAGACCGTGCCGGACCGCGTCCATCTCGACCTCTGCCCGTACCCCGGCGACGACAAAACAGCGGAGGTGGCCCGACTGCGGGCCCTCGGCGCCACCGACCTCGACCTTGGCCAGGGCGACGTGCCGTGGACGGTTCTGGCCGACCCGGAGAGCCACGAGTTCTGCGTCCTCACCCCGTCCTGATGCGGAGCCCTAACGAGACCCCGACACATGAGCCTTGTGTGCTCATGCGCCATGACCCCGCGTGGGTTGGGCTGCGGCGTCCCGGTCGATTCGGGCGGCGAGAGCCTGCGTGTCGGGGACGAGATCAGCTCACTCGCCGACCACAACAGTCAACTCGCCAACTGAAGCGCCTATGTCACACAGGCGGTCGCCGCACAGTGTGGGTGCGGCGTGTCACGTTGGGCTCCGGGCAAGATCTCGCTCGTGGTGCGGCGTGTGGTCGTGCCGGGGGAGCAGGAAGGGGGTGATCAGCATGAGAAGACCGGCGACGGCGATTGCGGTGCGGGGGCCGGTGATGCCGGCCAGCAGGCCCCACAGCCCGGTCATGGCCGCGACAGTTGCCTTGCTGGTGACCGACCACGCTGACAGGGTGCGGGCGATCCGGTCCGTCGGGACTTGCTCGAGCCGGTAGGTGGCGAACACGGGGTTGAACACGCCCATGCAGGTGATCAGTCCGAGCTCGACCGCGATGACGAGCACGAGCCCGGCCACGCCGGGCCGGATGAAGGCCGGCCCGAGCGACCAGCACGCCCGCAGTGCCCCGGCGGTGAGCATGACCTTGTGCCGTCCGAACCGTGTGACGAGTCGGCGGGCCAGCCGTGAGCCGATGATGCCGCCGACGCAGGGCAGGCCGAACGCGAGGCCGTACTGCCAAGGCGCGAACCCGAGGTCGCCGAGCATGAGGACGGCGAGCAGCGGCGAGGTTGCCAGGATCAGGCCGTTGACCAGGATCGTGTTGAAGAACAGGGGGCGCAGGGTCGGGTGGGTCAGGATGTACCGCCACCCTTCGAGCAGGTCGCCGGGCCGGAGCCGCGGGCCGGGGGCCGCCCCGGGGGCCGGGGGCGGGGGCCAGCCGCCCCACCCCCCGCGGCCCGCCGCCGGGGGCGGGTATCGTAGCCCCGAAGGGCCACCCCGGCGCGA
>NZ_JBWKIQ010000020.1:0-52672 GCF_056432645.1 Streptomyces sp. NPDC045021 | reverse complement strand
GGTACCGCCACCATGCGTCCTGGGGCCGGGCCCGGCGCCGCCCCCGGGGCGCCCGGGGGCCCCGGGGGCGCGGCTCACTGCCGCCGATCGCACGGATCCCTGCGGCCGAGAGCAGATAGCTGACCGCATTGGCCACCACGGTCATCGAGGGGCCGAACAGCCCGATCGCGGCCGTGCCGGCCGGCGGTCCGAGCACGGTTGCGGTCCAGGTGGTGGATTCGAATCGCCCGTTCGCGACGAGCAGGTCTTCCGGCCGCACGAGCGCCTTCAGATACGCGCCACTGGCCGCGTTGAAGGCGATGTCGGCCGCACCGACGACGACGGACACGACCAGGAGTTGCACGAAACTGAGCAGACCGAGTGCGTACGCGGCGGGAACACTCAGCAGTGCCACGAACCGGGTCAGGTCCATCGCCACCATCACCGGCCGCTTGCGGCGGAACTCCACCCACGGCCCGAGCGGTACCGCGACCACCGCCCCCACTGCCAGCCCCGTGGCTGCCAGGACCGAGACCTGGGTCGGCCCGGCGTGCAGCACAAGGATCGCGATCAGGGCGAACGCGTCGAATGCGAGCCACGTGCCGAACGTACTGACCGCATACGCCGTCCACAGCCATCCGAACTGCCGGCCCAACCGTCTCCTGCCCACCATGCTCAGCGCCCCCCTTGATGTCCCGCTCGAACAAACCAACGTTGGCCAGTGAGAGCAAAGCCAGTAAGCAACAGCAGGTCAAACAACCAACCAGCAAGCAAGCCACAACCAGAAGTTGTGCACTAAGGTGCATCAGTGTGGACCTCGACACCGTACGCACCTTCGTCGCCGCCGCCGACGCGGGCCAGTTCCAGGAGGCCGCCGCCGACCTGTCGATCACCCAGCAGGCCGTCTCCAAACGCATCGCCGCACTGGAGAAGGACCTCGGTGTGCGGCTGTTCACCCGCACCGCGCGCGGAGCCCAGACCACCATCGACGGCCAGGCATTCCTGCCCCACGCCCGCGAGCTGCTGCGCGTCGCCGAGCGCGCGGCCGCATCCGTACGCCCCGGCCGCCGTCCGCTGCGCGTCGACGTGATCGCCTCACGCGTCGCGGCGTCGGGCCTGATGCGCGGCTTCCACCGCGCGCACCCCGAGATCGAGCTCGACGTGCTGATGCTGTTCGACATCGAGACAGCCGTCGCCGCCATCCGGTCCGGTGCGATCGACGCGTCCTTCCGCGCCGTCGCCGTGCCCGGCCGGCCCCTTCCCGAAGACATCGAGTCCGTCCGAGTGCTCGACGAGCCGCTCCAACTTCTCACCGGCCCCGCCCACGCGCTGGCGGGCGCCCGGTCGGTGACCGTCGCTCAGCTCGTCGGGCACCGGATCTGGATGCCCGGCATCGTCCCCGGTACCGAGTGGTCCGCCTACTACGACGAGCTCGTCGCCGAATTCGGCCTCAGCATCGAGGTGACCGGCCCCAACTTCGGCTCCGACGCGCTCCTCGACACCATCGCCGACACCCCGGCCCTGGCCACCTTCATGGGCGAGCAAACCCGCCTCGTCTGGCCCGCAGGCCACGGCCTGCGCCGCATCCCGGTGACCGACCCGACGCCCGTCTACCCGCACTCACTGATCTGGCGCCGCGACAACCCACACCCCGCACTCACCACACTCCGCAACTACCTCGGCTCCACACAGCCAGACCACCCCGACGGCGAGACGTGGACACCCACATGGACACAGCGGCAAGCAGCACCGTGAGAGGTCGAAAAGCCGTGGATGTGTATGAAGCCGTAGACAGTCGCAGGGCTGTGCGGGCGTTCAGCGATGAGCCGATACCCAAAGAGGTACTCGAACGAGTGCTGGCTGCAGCAACGCGGGCTCCGTCGAGTGGGAACCTTCAGCCGTGGCATGTGTACGTCGTGACCGGCGAGCCCCTGGCCGAACTGAAGAGGCGCGCAACGGCCAGAGCACTGGCGGGAGACCCGGGTGACGAGCGGGAGTATCCGATGTACCCGGCCGAACTGACCTCACCGTATCTGGACCGTTTCTCCGCCGCGGCTGCCCAGCGGTACAAAGCGCTGGGAATCAAGCGCGACGACCTCGACAGGCCCACGAAGATCGCCGCCTTGAACTCGGAGGCGTTCGGGGCTCCGGTCGTGCTGTTCTGCTACCTCGACCGGACGATGGGGCCCGGGCAGTGGGGGGACGCAGGGATGTATTTGCAGACAGTCATGCTGTTGCTGAGGGCGGAAGGATTGCACAGCTGCCCCCAGGTGATGTGGACGATGTATCGCAAGACCGTCAGCCAGATGGTCGGAGCCGATGACGAGCTCGTGCTGTTCTGCGGTGTCGCGGTGGGTTTCGAGAAGGAAGGCGTGCCACGGCTGCGTACCGGGCGGGCGGACATGACGGAGACAGTGAGCTTCATCGGCGTGTGACCTGCTGACCAGTGGCCCTCACAACAGTCGGGTCGTCAGCCCGTGTTGTCCGCTCAGTGCGGGCGGCCCGGGCTTGGGGGCGGTGCCCATGTTCCGACAGACCTGACGGAGCTGAGCTGTCGTGTTCCACCAGCCCGGGCCGGAGATGGCGCACCGTCAGGTCCTACTCATCCGGGCTCCAGTCCAGGAGCAGGTCGAAGAGACGTTGGTCCACGTCGAGTTTCAGGGAATCCACCGGATTACGGCCGTACAGGACCATGACCAGCTCACTGGCCGCGCCTCGGGCGGAGGCGTAGGCCGCGTCCGGGTCCTCGCCGGCAGCGGCGGGGGCACGGTGCCGGGTCTGGGCAGCCGGGCGGTCCGTGCGCCGTCGGCGGAGAGCCAGAGGCGCCAGGAGCGGCCCTCAGCGGCGTGGTAGTCGACGGCAGCGGGCTCGTGCGGCCAGGTAGCCGTCGTTGTGCAGCAGGTGGACAGCAACTCCTCGACGCCGTCGAGTGCCACCTCGTGCGGCAGCGACTCGGATGACGCGGTGTCCTTTGTGAAACGGCCAGCATGAGGTCGTCTCGTTCGGTGTGGAAGGGATAGAAGCTGACCTCGGTGGGTTCAGAGATTCAAGCGTGGTGAGTGCCGTTGACGGGCGGTGTGGAGCGGTTCAGGCGCCAGACCACGTCGATCCCGATGCCCGAGGGAGCTGCGGGCGGCGTTGCTTGTTCACGGCGGACTTCGGTGAAACCCAACCGGCGCGGTATGGCGGCGCTGGAGGTGTTGGCCATGTCGTGTGCGATTTCCAGGTACTCCACGTCCGGCAGGGCAAACATTTCGGTGACCAGGGCGGCTGTCGCTCGCGTGGCGATGCCCTGGCCGGTGGCGGCGGGGTGCAGCCAGTACCCGATACGCCGGCCCTGAGGTTCGGGCCCGCGGTAGGTCTGGCACATGCCGATGAGGGTGCTGTCCTGGGCGATGGCGTAGTTGTACACGTCACCGCTTGCCCACTTCGACCCGGACTTGGCGAGGAAGTCTCGGGTGCTCTCCTCGCTGTGCCGGGTGACCCACGGCTCCCAGGGGCGCAGGTGCTCCACTGACTCCTTGATCAACGTGAACGCCGCAGCGAAGTCGCTCTGTCCCCGCCAGCGTCGCAGGGCGAAGTCTCCGCACTCGATGATCTGCCTCGGTCGCTCCATGACGGCCATGATTGTTCGCAGATCGGTTCTCGGCAACGAGATACAGAAGAACCGGCCGGCCACCCCCCGGTGGGCTCCACAGTCCGCGCTCATTCTCCGTCCGGACCGTCCGGCGCCCCCGGTTTGGCGCCGTCCGCGGGAGCGGCGCGGCGCAGCGTGCGGATCGCCGGCGTCGCGAGCAGCGCCACGCAGCCCGCCAGGCAGGCGCCCGCCGACACCAGCAGCAGCCGCTCCGGGGAGGCCAGCGAGAGGGCCGGCCCCGCCAGCATCTGGCCGAGCGCGATCCCGGAAACGGAGCCGGCCAACTCGTACGCGGAGACCCGGTTGAGCACCGCGGACGGGGTGTGGGTCTGCACGCTGGTCGCCCACATCACCGACCAGAACGCCAAGGCGCCGCCGCCGAGGACGTGGCCCGCCAGCAGCACCGGCAGGCCGGCGTCCAGCGCCACGCAGAGCGGCAGCACGGTGAACAACGCCATCGCCGCCGCGCCGGCGGCCAGCGGCCGGGCCGGTCGCAGCCGCAGCGCCAGCAGGCCGCCGAGCACAGTTCCGACGCCGAGGAAGGAGACCGCCAGGCCGTAGGCGTTCGGGCCGAGCCGGGCGCCGATCAGTGCCGAGCCGAGCGGTACCAGCGGGCCGAAGAGCAGCACGCCGTAGCCCACCCAGATCAGGATCACCGCCCACATCCAGGTGCGTGCGCGGAACTCCTGCCAGCCCTGGCGCAGGTCACGACGGAGTGAACTGCCGGTGCGGGGAGCAGAGTCGGCGTCGGCCGGGGTGTCCGTGGGCGTGTCGGCCGGGGCGAGCCGGATGAGCGCCAGGCACAGGGCGCTCAGCAGGAAGGTGCCGCCGTCGATGGCGTACACGGTCCCGGCGCCGGTCAGCATGATCAGCAGCCCCGCCAAGGCCGGGCCGAGCAGTTGGGCGAGCGCGTCGGCCACCTTGAGTGTGGCGTTGGCCCGCTGCGGCTCGCGGGCGACCAGCGGGACCATCCCGTTCACCCCCGGCAGAAACATCGCAACGGCCGCGCCGGCCAGTGCCGCCATGGTCACCAGCAGCCAGAACGGCGGCGCCCCGGCGAAGAAGGCAACGGCCAGCACACCCTGGGTGAGCACTCGGGCGAGGTCCGCGCCGACCATCATCCGGCGCGCGCCGAAGCGGTCGGCGAACACGCCGCCGAACAGGACCAGGGCGACGAACGTCCCGGTCCAGGTGCCGAGGACGAAGCCGACCCCGGAGATGCCGTACAGCGCGCCGACTGCGAGCGCGGCGGCGACCGGCATCATCGCGTCGCCGACCTGCGAGACCGTGCGGGCGGCGAAGAAGAGCGTGAAGCGCCGGTCCCACAACGGGGGCCGGGCGGGCGGCCGGGAAGTTGACGGATCGGTCTGGGCGGTCTGAGTCTGGGTCTGGGTCGAGGTCTGAGTCTGGGTCTGGGTCTGGGTCTGCGAGGTGGTCACACCACAGATACTGGTTTGGACCAATCGGTCACCCCAGTGTCCCAAACGACATGATGGGGTACTTTCACGCCATGATGCTTCGTTCGCTGCCGAAGTCCCCGGCGCCGCACCGGGTCGTGGCCCTGCTGCAGGCCCCGCAGTCGACCTTCCCGCTGGCCTGCGCGGCCGAGGTGTTCGGCGATCACGGCCCGGCGATTCCCGCCCGCTACGCGTTCGAGGTCTGCACCGAGCACCCCGGCCCGGTGCGCACCCAGGCCGGCTACGACCTGCTGGTCACGGCGGGCCTGGACGCGCTGGAGCGCGCGGATACCGTGTTGGTCCCCGGCTGGCAACAGGCGCCCGGTACCGAGTTGCCGCCGGCGGTGGTCGAGGCGGTCCGCCGGGCGCACCGGCGCGGGGCGCGGATCGTCGGCATCTGCTCGGGCGCCTTCGTGCTCGCCGACGCCGGACTGCTGGACGGCCGGCAGGCCGCCACTCACTGGGCCCAGGCCGCCGAGCTGGCCGCCCGGTTCCCGCAGGTCCGGGTCGACCCCGCGGTGCTCTACGTGGACCACGGCGACGTCGCCACCAGCGCCGGCTCGGCGGCCGGCGTGGACCTCTGCCTGCACCTGGTGAGTGCCGACCAGGGCGCCGCGTATGCGATGCGGATCGCCCGGCAGATGGTGATGCCGCCGCACCGCGAGGGCTGCCAGCTGCAGTACGCCGAACTGCCCACCTCCGGACCGGTCGCCGACTCGCTGGCCCCGCTGCTGGAATGGCTGGCCGGACGGCTGGACCAGCCGGTCAGCGTCGCCGAGATGGCGGCCCGCTCACGGGTCTCGGCCCGCACACTGACCCGGCACTTCACCGAGCAACTGGGCATCAGCCCCGGACGCTGGCTGCTGGACCGGCGGATCGCCGCCGCCCGGGCGCTGCTGGAGGAGACCGACCTGCCCGTGGAGACCATCGCGCGCCGCGTCGGCCTCTCCTCGGCTGTCAACCTGCGCCGGCGTTTCCACGAGGCCCTGCGCACCACGCCCGCCGCCTACCGGCGCACCTTCCGCGTGGACAAGGCGGGGTAGGGAGCTCGAGTTCGTCGTTGACTCGCCGAGGCTGCGGCCTCAAGCCGCTGTGCAGCCTGACGAACTGTTCGCACAGGACGAGGGGGGTTGAGGATGGACGTCGGACCATCGCATGCAGCGGTCCAACTCCCTGAAGGGTCTTGGTGGGATTGGGATGTCGTCGCCTGGGGCGGCGGACAGCTCCGGCTGGCCGCCGGGCACGATCTGACCTATCACCATGGTCTGGAGCTGGTCTTCCACGACCCGGTCTACGTCAGCTGCCCGTCGGACTTCCAGGATCCGAACTTCCGTGTTCCGTCGCCCGATGAGCTTGTGAAAGTGGCCCGTCAGCTCGGCGTTGAGCCGTCCGTCCTGGTTGCCTTCGAGGCGGACGCCGGCGGGCCGGAGCCGGTCTCGTGCCTCATCGCCGCCGAGCGGCTCGACATCGTCCGTGAAACCGTCCTGAGGTACTGGCGCGAGGATGCGGCGCCCGACCAGCGCTTCGCCCCCTGGGTGCGGCCTCCGGGCCAGTAGGCGGTGGCGCTTTGCGATCGTCGCCAACACTCGTCAGACGAAACCCGGAAGGCCGGTCTGTCGTTTCGCTGAGCTGCGGCGTGCCAGTCTGCCGCTTCGCGCCGTCGCAGAAGTGAGCATCGGCCCCAGGCGAGTTGCCCTCTAAATCGCTATGGGGAGTTTGGCGGGGCCGCGGAGGTTGATGCGGCCGTTCCAGACGACGTCGCCGGCTGGGGCGAGGTCGGGGAAGCGCTGGACCAGGCGTTCGATGGCCACTCGGCCTTCCAGGCGGGCCAGGGCAGCGCCCAGGCAGTGGTGGGGGCCGGCGCCGAAGGAGACGTGGTTGCGGGCGTTGGGGCGGTCGATGCGGAGGCGGTCGGCGTCGGGGCCCCAGAAGTCGGGGTCGCGGTTGGCGGAGGCCAGGCAGGCGAAGATGAAGGTGCCGGCCGGGATCGTTCGGTCGCGGACGGTGTGCGGGGCCAGGGTGATGCGCTTGGACTGCTGGACGGGGCTGTCGTAGCGGAGGAACTCCTCGACGGCGTTGCCGGCCAGGTCGGGGCGGGCACGGAGCAGGGCGAGCTGGTCGGGATTGCGCAGCAGGGCGACGGCGCCGTTGGAGATGAGGTTCACGGTCGTCTCGTGGCCTGCGATGTAGAGCATGACGATCTGCGCGATCAGCTCATCGTCGCTGAGCTTCTCGCCGTCGTGCTCGGCGGCGATGAGTCCGGTGAACAGGTCGTCGGCCGGGTTGACGCGCTTCCAGGCGATCAGCTCGCGGGTGAGTTCGGTCATCTCCCGGCCCGCGTCGTTGATGCTCCGCATGACGACCGGGTCGGTGACGACTTGGAGGGAGAGCGCCAGGATGCCGGTCAGCTCGCGGATCCGGGTGTGGTCGGTGGGCGGCATGCCGAGCATCTTGGAGATCACCGCGAACGGCAGCGGGAAAGCCAGCGTGTCGACGAGGTCGGCCTGCCCGGCCTCGGCGATCCGGTTGAGTGCGGCATCGACCAGTTCGGTGATTTCGCCCTCCAGGGCGGCCACCGATCGGGAGGTGAACACCTTGCCGACCTGGGAGCGCAGTCGGGTGTGGTCGGGCGCATCGCGGTGGACCATGGACTGGTTGAGCACGCCGAGGTCCACCTGGTCCATCTGCGCACGGATCTGGCCGCCGGCGACCATGCGGTCGTCGACCGACAGCCCGGCCCGCAACAGCGCCGCGATGTCGTCGTAGGCGCTCAGCACCCAGAACCCGAACGGGTGCTCGTGCACCGGATCCACCTCGCGCATCCGGCGGTACGTCGGATACGGGTCGTCGGTGAAACCTGGGGCGAACGGATTGAACAGCATCTCCGTGGCGGTCAACGAAAGCCTCCGGTGGGCGTGGCGATCAGGTCCTTCGGCGAGGAGGGGAGCCGGTCAGGCGCGGCGTCCCCACATGGTGACCATTCCGATTCCGAGGTCACGGGTGGCCGGATCGGCGAGATAGGCCAGGGCGTCGTCAACGGTCTCGGATCCGAGCTCGTTGACCAGCGCGGGACGGGCGGCGTTCGCGGTGCTGGTCCAGAACCGGGCCAGCGTTCCGCCTCCCTCGAGCACCGGGACGTCGACCCCGAAACCGACCTGGGCGAAGCCCAGTTCGGCCATCGGCCGCGGATAGCGGCGGCCCACGTTGAAGTCGCTGCCGGTCGTCCGCGCGCCGAGCTCGCTCGCCACCGCGGCGGTCTCCCGGTACGCCGCGCAGGGTGAGGTCGCAGGGCCCAGGTCCCAGGAGTCCGAGACGACCAGCCATCCGCCGGGTCGTACCCACTGCGCCATGCGCTGCAGCACCGCGTCCCGCTCGCGCAGGTGCATCAGGACGAACCGCGCGTGCACCAGGTCGTACTGGCCGGGTGCGAAGGCGGGATCGGTGATGTCGGCCTGGAACTCGCGGAAGCCGCGGCCGCCAAGGTGGCGAACGTCGGTGTCCACGACAGCTGTTTCCGCGCCGGAGGCGCTCATCAGCCACTCGGCGACCGTGCCGAGGCCGGCCCCCACGTCGCAGCTTCGGAACCCTGGCTGGACGATCGGCCGTAGCCGTTCGAACGAATACGGGTCGAAGACCCGCGCCAGAGCCCCGAGACGGTTCGCCTCACTGGGATCCTGATGCGAGTAGAGCCGGTCCCCGTACCGCTCTCCCTCTTGCGTCATGACACGATTGTTCGGCGCTGCCTCGCATTCCCCTCGACGATGACTGGAAGACGCACCTGGCGGGGCTCTTCGTCCCCGCAGGAGCCGGTCGGCTGCCGCGTCGGTCGGGGCCGTGCCGTGAGCGGCCTCGTCCTCATCTCACGGAGCCTTCGGCAGGGTGCGGTCTGGGGGGCTACTCGGGGCGTTCGCGGCGGAGTCGGGCCGCGAGGTGGTGCTGGAGTGGTTGGCCGACCGCCGCGAGGTCGTGGACGAACTCGAGGGTGTCCTCGTCGACCAGGGTGTAGCGGCGCCGGGTGGCGGTGACCTTCTTGGCGGTGGGGGCGAGGGCCACCTGATCGGTGGCGAGATCGATCACGCCTTCGGTCGCGCTGCCGACCGAGATCTCCGCGATGCCGGTGGGCTGGGTGATCAGGGCCTCGACACGCCCCTCGGGCTGGATGCGCCACCAGCCGCTCTCCCGGGCCGACGGCCGCAGCGGGGCGCCGTCCGCGTCGAGCAGCCAGGCGCGCGCCTCGTAGTGGAGGAAGGGCCGCCCGTCATGGCTGAAAGTGATCTCCTGCGCGTAGACAAACTCCTCGCCGATCGTCGGATACCCGCCGCGGCCCCGGCCGGCCCAGGTCCCCAGCAGCCCGCTCACCGGGGCGAGCAGTGCGTGTGGTGCAGGCGCGTCGTCGAGTCCCAGGGCATCGGGAAACGGGTACTTGCGGGCGGGGTCGAACATGGTGTGCCCTCCTGGGTGGGTCGAGGCCGGTGCCGGCCCGGACCGGCCCAGAGTAAGCCTTTGGGATCATGGCGGACCCGCGACGCCTGGCACGGTGTCTCGCCGCACGGCGCTCGCTGCGCTCGCTTGGTCTCGACTCCCCGTCGAGGGCCTTGGAGACCGAGCTCTCGTCCGTCGCCGATGTACCGCGGTCCGTATCGGATCGAACGCGTTTGTGCAGGTCAGTGCGGTACCTCGGCTGTCTGTGGCAGCGGGTCTCATCCGGTGCCCGGCCGATATCGTGCGGTCTCGGCGTGCCGCAGCAACGGCTGCTCCGCAGTGTGTACGGCGCCGTCTGCGCGAGTACGCCGTCCGCCACTTCCTGACTGCGCCAGCGGGGGCGGCGCTGGGGCCTTGGAGAGAGACTGGAACCGTGGCCTGGCCATCGTCCGACGGCGTGGGGTGCGCCCGCCCCCGCAGCGATGGCCGTGACACGGGTGCTTCCCGGGTCCTCGTAGGGAGGCCGTCATGGAGACGTTTCTGGACCGTCACGACGCGGGGCGACGGCTGGCCGGCGCGCTTCAGGAGGTTCAGCTGCCGGGTCCCGACATGCTGGTGCTGGGTCTGTACCGGGGCGGGATCCCGGTCGCGGAGGAAGTGGCCCGCATGCTGAGAGCGCCTTTGGACGTGTGCCTGGTGCGCAAGCTCGGTGTGCCCCGCAGGCCGGAGCTGGCCATGGGAGCCGTCGGTGAGGATGGTGTACGAGTCCTCAACGAGGATGTTCTGGGTTCCTCCGGGGTCTCACCGGACGAATTGGCCGCGATCGAGGCACGGGAACGGGCGGTGCTGAAGCAGCGTGCCAGCACCTACCGGAAGGACAGTCCGCCGGTCGACGTCACGGGCCGGACCGTGATTCTCGTCGATGACGGCGTCGCCACGGGCGCAACCGCCCGAGCCGCCTGCGAGGTGGTCCGGGCCCGGGGCGCGGCCAAGGTGGTCATGGCCGTGCCAGTGGCGCCTCATGGCTGGACCGACAGGTTCGGGGACGCCGCTGATGTGTATGTGTGCCCGTACACACCGTGGGATTTCTCGGGGGTCGGCCAGTTCTACGCCGACTTCTCCCAGACCGACGAAGCGGAGGTCGTCGCCTGCCTGGCACGCGCCAACCGCACATCGGGCAACCCTGGGGACGCGGGGAACGGCACACCTCCGAGGAGCGCCGGCGCGCTGCACCGGAGGGAGGTCACGATCCACGCCGACGCGGTGCGGCTGCCCGGAGAACTGACGGTCCCGGGGGACGCGCGGGCCGTCGTGGTCTTCGCGCACGGCAGCGGCAGCAGCCGGCACAGTGCGCGCAATCAGTTCGTTGCCCGGACGCTGAACCGAGCGGGCCTCGGCACCCTGCTGTTCGACCTGCTCACCCCGCAGGAGGCGGATGATCGGGCCGTGGTGTTCGACGTGCGCCTGCTGGCAGGCCGGCTGCGCACGGCCGTCCACTGGCTGCTCGAACAGCCGGAGACGTCGGGGGCTGAGGTGGGTCTGTTCGGGGCGAGCACCGGCGCTGCCGCGGCCTTGTGGGCCGCGGCCGAACCGGGCGCGGACATAGCGGCGATCGTCTCCCGGGGCGGCCGCCCCGACCTGGCCGCACCTCGGCTGGCCCTGGTCACCGCACCGACCTTGCTGATCGTCGGCAGCCACGACTCGGTCGTGCTCGACCTGAACCGGCAGGCGCAGGCAGAACTGCGCTGCCCCTGCGATCTGGCCGTCGTCCCGGGTGCCACCCATCTGTTCGAAGAACCCGGAGCCCTGCCCGCAGTCGCCCGCCTGGCATCCGAGTGGTTCACCCGTCACCTCGCCGGGGCGGGGCACGCCCGCAGCGCATAGCGGGGCACACACCCGTGGGACGTCGGTCGGGGTTCCGGTTCGTGGGCCAAGGTGGGCCCCTGAACCTCCACGAGTCGGTGCGGTTTTCGGTCGGACCTGTCAGTCCCTGTCCGGCGACGGGCCCGGGTGCTCGGCCCGCTCACCCTGAGCCTGCTCCTGCTCCTGCTCCTGCGCCCAGGCGTTCGCCCACTGGTCGAGGGGAGCGAGGGCGTGGCCGAGGTCAGCGCCGGTACGGGTGAGTTCATAGCCGTCGGCTGAGGGGACGATGATCCCGCTCGACGTGAGCTCGCGCAGCCGCTGGTACAGGACGCTGGAGGACAGGCCTTCGCACCGGCCGAGCAGGGCGCGGGCGCCGAGCGGGCCTGCGCGCAGCTCCCAGAGGATGCGCAGCGCCCAGCGGCGTCCGAACAGGTCCATCGCGGCCATGATCGGACGGCCGGTCGTCGAGCCGCGGACCGGTACGCCTGGGCGCGGTGCCGGCATGACCCTCCTTGTGTTTCGTTATTCGAAACACTAGCATCGCCCATCCCTGCTTCTGAATTCGAAACAGCGCAACGGGAGGGCCGATGGCACGGATAGAGCCGCTTGAGCCGCCGTACACCGATGAGGTCGGCGCACAGCTCGCGGGCATGATGCCTGCGGGGGCTCCGCCGATCGGGCTGTTCCGGATGTTCGCCAGAAATCTGCCGATGACCGGCGCCATGCAGGGGTGGGGCCGCTACGAGCTGGGCAGGCAGCTGACCTTGACCCTGCGGGAGCGCGAGATCGTCATCGACCGGACGTGCGCGCGGTGCGGCTGCGAGTACGAGTGGGGCGTGCACGTGATGATGTACGGCGACCGGGTCGGCCTCACCCACGAGCAGACGGCGTCACTCGTCCACGGCGGAGCCGCCGACGCATGCTGGGCATCTGAGCGGGAACGGCTGCTCATCCTCGCCGTCGACGGCCTGCACGAGAGCTCCGACATCGACGACGCGCTGTGGGCGCGGCTCGCATCGGCCTTCGACGACATCCAGTTGATGGATCTGCTCCTGCTGTGCGGCTGGTACCACGCCGTCAGCTTCGCCGCGCGGGCCGCGCGCCTGCCGCACGAGCCCGGCGCGCCCCGCTTCGCCGACGTCGTCCCCCGCGCCCGATGAGCCGCCCCTCCGGTCCACCGGAGGTCCGTGCCGGCCTGCCGATCACGATCGTGCACGCGTGCCTGCGCGAGGGCGGTGGCGGAAGCCCGACCGCGGTTCTGGACGAGGCGTCATCACTCCTGTCCGGAGGCCTGTTGACCGATGGCGAGCGCCGTGCGACACCCGCCCTGGCCGGCACGTCCCACGCGGTCTTCCTTTCCAAGGCCCGCCATCCGGCAGCCGGGCGTGGGCACGAGCGGCCCGTGGTCGCGGTGCGATTCTTCACTGCGGAGGGGGAACTGCCCGCGTGCGGCCACGGCACCGTGGCCGCCCTGGCCTTCCTCGCCCAGCGCGCGGGCGGCGGGGAGTACCGGGCCGGCCTGCGGGTGGCCGGGCGCGTCGTCGAGGGCCGCGCAGTGTGCGGGGCGTCATCTGTCGAGACCGCCTTCGCGGCGGGGCCGGTCGGCCTGCGTGAGCCCACAGCAGACGAACTCGCGCTGCTCCTGCCTGCCCTGGGGCTCCGCACGGCGGCGGTCGCCTCCGGAGCGTGTATCGCCACGCTGGGACGTCCGCGGCTCCTCCTGCCCGTTCCCACCCGCTCCGCTCTCGCCGCCCTGGCCCCGGCCCCCGACCGGCTCGCCGCCGCCTGCGATCGCCTGGGCCTGCTGGGCTGCTTCGTCCACACCCCGATGTCGCCCTCTGGGCGGGTCGCGGCCCGCATGTTCGCCCCGTCGATCGGCGTACCGGAGGACATCGCCAACGTGAACAGCTCCGCCTGCCTGGCCGCCCACCTGCTCGGACGTCAGGGCGCCACCGGGATCGCCGTCGACGTCGGCGATGCCCTGGGCCGCCCTTCCACCGTCACCGCCGGCGCCCGCCACACTTCGTCGGGTCCGATGGTCGACGTCAGCGGCGCCGCAAGGATCGGGCATGTGCTCCACTTGCCGGGCCGGCCTCCTCTCCCAACCCGCGGACAGTCCGGCCGGGCACCCGGAAGCCCGTCCCCGTGACGACCGCGCTATGCGGGTTGCTGTGACCTCTCCTGGGCCTGAACAGGAAGTAGTGCATCGTCAGGCAGGAGAGGCCGCCCCCAGGCTCGCTGGTATGGGTGCGAGCCCGGATCTGCGAGCAGTTGGTGCACACGATCCAGGGCGTACCAGAGCTCGAAGGGACTGGCGGGACTGGACGAGCACCACGTAGGCCGCTGGGACTCCTGGCACCGCTGGGTCACCCTGGCCCTGTTCGCCCGCACCTTCTCGCCGTCGCCGCCGCTCTCGAACGCTGCGACCAGGTCCCGACCCATGACGGGAAGATCCCCGACGGCCTGATCCCCCTCACCTGCAACGAGATCAAGCGCCTCTTCACCGCGCCGGCCGTCCGGCCCGCTCGCGACATGGCAGACCGGTTGTCCCCCATGCGAGGGAGGCGGATGGTCCGCGCGGCGGATGTGACCGGTGTGAGTGCTGCGGATCCTTGAGTATCAGCAATTCGAAAGGCGGAGGTCACGGTGGCTGTTCCTACGCAATCGCGGACACACACCGGCTCCAGCCGCCCGTTGGAGGACGCGGGGTGGGCGGTGTGGTCGCGGCGCTGGCCCACGTGGGCACCGCATGCCGCCGCGGTGTGGGGCGTGTTGTTCGCCGTAGTCCAGGTCACATGGGCCACATCAGGCGCCACCGTGCCCTGGTCGCCGGATATCGCGTATGCGCCGACAGTCCAGCTCCTCCTGGCGGCCCTCGCCGTCCTGGCTGCCGTTGCCTGCCTGGCCACTACCCGAACGCTTGCCAGGCGTGGCCGAGTGACGACAGCAGCGGCGCTGATCCTGACGGTCCCAGTGTTCGTGATGGGAATGGCCAGTCTGCCGGCGTACTTCGTGACGCTGGCGTCGTTCTCCGGGGTGGGCAGTGCCACCGGCCTGGCGCATGACCTGTTGAGCGCGGTGGGCGCAGCTCTTCTCATCCTCGTCGCGATGTCGTACCGCCGACGGCTGCGAGGCAGGTGCCCTCGGTGCGGACAGGACCACGCAGGCGGTTTTGACGGTCCGCTCGCCCACCCTGGCCCGTCCCTCGCCTCGAAGCGAACCCGAGTCGCGGTCTACCTGCTCATGTGCGGGCTCCTGCCGTGGGCGGGAGTCAAGACCATCTGGACGCTGGGTGGCGATGCGATCGGCGTCACGGCCCAGGGGTGGCGGGAGATGAACGCAGGCGAGTCGGGGCTCGCAAAGGCCCTCGCATCGGTGGGAATCGATGTCACCGTGCTGGCCGCGATGGCTGCGATCTTCCTGCTGCTGGGACTGCTCCACCCGTGGGGACAAGCGTTCCCCCGATGGACCCTGATCCTCTCCGGGCGGCGAGTCCCACGCCTACTGCCTTTGCTACCAGCGTGGTTGAGCTCCGTTGGCCTGTCGGTATACGGAGTCTCCTTGCTGATCTACGCCCCGCTCAGTGCCACCGGAGTACTGCCGAAGCTGAAACCGTCGGGGCCCTTCACCACCAGTTCCGGGATCACCTGGATGGTCGCCTTCGGCGGTCTGGCCTTCGCCGGCCTGGGCTTCGGCCTCATCGCGGCCGCCCGTTCCTACTCCGCCCGGACCCTCCCCATCTGCGCCAGTGCCGCCACCCGCGAATCGGCACCGTCAGCGTAGCGATCGAGCTCCGCCGGCCCCCACCAGCGAGATCATGATCCACAGCTGGAGTGCTAGTGAATGCCGGCCGCCTCACAGGCGGCGGCGTAGCCGGCGGTACAGATCTGCACCACGAGGTACACGGCATCCTTGACGACCGTGTCCTTGATGTTGGCCTTGGTCACCGACACCGCGGGGAGTAGCTTCGCGGGGACGGTGGTGCCGGAGCCGCTGGTCGCCACGGTGTTCGCGATGTCCGTGATGTCCTCATCGTTGAGCAGCTTGACGGCGATCTCGGCGGTCGCGTCGGCCTCGGGCTTGAACGCCTTGTATACGGTGCTGCTCTGCCGGCCGACCAGGATCCGCTGGATGCCGGCGAGGTCGGCGTCCTGACCCGTCAGCGGGACGTCGATGCCCGCGCCCTTGAGGGCGGTGGCGATACCGCCGGCCATGCCATCGTTCGCGGAGTAGACACCGTCGATGTTCTTGGCGCCGAGTCGGGCGATCGCCTCCGTGACCTTCTGATTCGCGACGGTGTCGTTCCACAGACCGCTCCGCTCGTACGCGATCTTGACCTTGCCGTCGAGCACCTTGTGAGCTCCGGTCTTGAACTGCGCGGCGTTCGGGTCGGCGTCGTCGCCGTTGATCATGACGACGTTTGCGGTCGGGGTCGCCTTGGCGCCCATGGCGTCCAGGAGCGCCTGGCCCTGCAGCTCGCCGACCTTCTCATTGTCGTACGAGACGTAAGCGGAGACCGGACCCTGGGCGAAGCGGTCGTACGCCACGACCTTGATGCCTTTGTCCACGGCCGCCTGGACCGAGGCCTTGATGCCGACCGCGTCCTGCGCGCCCAGGATCAGGACCTTGACACCCTTGGCGATCATGCTGTTGACCTGCAGCGCCTGCCTGGCCGGGTCACCGCCGGCATTCGCGTAGGCGATCTTGCAGTCGGGACAGAGCGATGTGATCTTGCCTTCGATCAACGGACGGTCGAACTTCTCGTACCGCCTCGTGGCGTAGTCCGGAAGCAGCAGACCGATCGACTTGTCCTTGAGACTGACTCCAGTGTTGCCACTCGTCTCGCCGCAAGCGGCCGCGGACATGGTCATCGTTACCGCAAGCGAGCCCATGACGGCACGACGCATTACCGCGTTCATTTTTGGGTTGCCTCCCTGACGAGGCCGCAACGCTGCGGCCGAGGTTCACGCGAGTAAACTCGGCCGACGCCATACCGTCAACAAGTAAACTATTAACGAGATGGAAACGACATAGTCGTTAATTGTCTGAACCAAGAGCAAGGACCGACAGTGGGACCGCCATCTCCCAGCGCCAGGTTGTCCGTCGTCACACCTGTCAACGGACCCTATGCGCTGCCACTGGCAACCTGAGACGCGACCCCGGGCGCCGTACGCGTCGGCGACGCGGTCCACGGGACGACGCAGCCGTGGACATTCGTGGTGCACGCGGTGCGCCACGGGGCACCCGCGGTGCACGCGGTGCTGCACCACCTGGTGTCCGAGTCAATCCCTGGGCTCACCGCATTCAATCGGTGGCACCGGTCACCGCCTCATGCCGCGCAGGAGGGTCGCCGAGTACGAGCTCGAACCCGACGTGGGTCGGACGGAAACCGAGCTGCTCGTAGAAGCGGTGGGCATCGCCGTGGGTGGCGTCCGACGTCAGCTCGACCAACGCGCGACCGCGCTCGCGCGCCCGGTCCACGCACCATGGATGATCATGGTGCCAAACCCCAGCCCTTGTGCGGCACTACCGATCCGCACGCTCTCGATCTGGGCGCAGGTCGTGCCCTTGCGGGACAGGAGGAACCAGCCGTACGCAGGGTGCTTGGACCACTCCAGTCCCGGGCGATCCAGATCGCCGTCGACCTCGACGAGATACCGGCACGGTGCTGGCTCCGTCGGTCCGCCACAGATAACCCCGGGCTCGGTGGGAACCCATCGGTCGGCGGCGCCGCGGCGTGGAAGTGGCGGCGTCCATGCCGTACGGGGGCTCTGAGGCTGCTTCGACGCAGCCCTCGGTCGGGGTGCGTCGGCCGTGTCCCTCACGGTCAGGCCGCGGCGGGCCCAGCGGTCGGTGCGTGCCGGTATTCCGCCAGCCACCCAAGGGATTCGGCCGACTGTGTGCTGAGCCGTGACCTGCGCACGTGGTTGCCGGTTGAGTGGGCATGAAGAAACGAATGATGCTTGCGGTTGCTTCCTTTGCCACGGGAGTGGTGACTGCACTGATCACCCCCAGTGCACATGCCGGCGTTGCCGATGGCACCTTGAACAACCCGCATGCGTTGACGGGCGTCGATCTGCTGAACACATCGGTCAACAGCCACCCTCACAGCGGAGAGAACAACAACGCCAACACCCGGGCTGAGGGTCACCACAACAGTCGCGAAGGGTAACGGCGGCACACACACCAGGGGCCACCCACCCCGTTGGCGGTACCGCGGCCGGTGGCGTCCAGGCACTTCCCGAACGCCCGCGCTCTACGTGACTCCGGCCGGATCGACGAGCGGAGGAACCAGCGGCGAACTGCACGCGGTGGACGCGGGCAGGTGCCTGGACGTACTGAATGCGTCCACCACGGCGGGACCACAGATGCAGATTTGGGACTGCTCGGGCGGCTCCCACCAGTCTTCACGCGTACCTCTTCGAACCAGTTGACCGTCGTCGGTGGCACCAGCCAGATGTGCCTGGACGCGAACAACCAAGGCACCAGTCCTGACACCAAGGTCATCGTCTGGCCGTGCAACGGCCAGACGAACCAGCAGTGGAACACCAATCCCGACGGCACTGTCACCAGCGCCCCGTCGGGGCTCTGCCTGGACGTGACCGGGCAAGCACCGCCAACGGCACGCCGGCCGAATTGTGGTCCTGCAATGGCGGCAGCGATCAGCACTGGACCCTCGGATAGCCCGGAATCGCCCTAGTCGGCACCGGATGCGTCGGGAGTTCCGTTCGGAAGGGCCCACTTCTTGCGGTGGGGTCAGTGCCGTGCGAACTGGACCCGCGTCGGCTGCACGGTTCCCGGCCGCAGAGCGATCCCGTTGATGGTCAGTTGTTCTCCGTAGATATCGGTGAGCCTGATCGGGCCGCCGCACCCGCTGCCGCCGGGGGAGAGGAAGTAGTTGTAGCCGGTGCGGGCGAGTTGGCGCCAGCCGCCGCTGGTGCGGACCTCCAGCCGGGCGAGCGGATTGCGGTGGCCGATTGCCTGAATGCCGCACCAGTAGGGGCTGGATCCGTCCTTGTAGCGGATCGAGAGCGTGCCCGACGTGCCGGGGCTCAACAGGCTCCAGGTGATCGCGATCCGGCCGGTCGAGGTGGGAGCCAGTTGGGCGAAGGCCTGTTCGCTGAGGTCCAGTTGCCGTGGTGCACAGGGCAGTGGGCATTCGTTGGTGATCCGGACCGTGACGGAGGCGCCGTTTGCCGCGCGGACGAGCACATAGGCCCCGCAGGCCTTGGACGTCTCGTAGTCGGTAGTGTTCATCGCCGCGATCATCATGTCGCCGCTCGGGCCGTACGAGCAGGCGCCGTCCCCTACCCCGGCCTTGTAGACCGTGGCGACTCCCTGGTAGGTGCTCTTGGGTCGAATCCGTCCGGCCTGGGATGACGTGGCAGGAGCCGTCCGCGGGGAGGCCGATGACGGCGCCGCCGACGTGGTCGCGGAAGGCGTCGGAGTCGTAACGCCGGCCGACGGGGTCGCGGAGACGGCGGACGGGGAGGCTGTGGAGGGCTTCTTGCCTGGAGGTGTCGGCGGGAGAGTCTCCTGGGAGTTGGCGACGGCCGTGGCCGGGGCCTGCCCGGCATCCTCCTTACCGTCTGGTTGCAACATCATGCCGAGGCAGACAAGAAGACCCGTGACGACCAGCCCCGTGGTGGTGCCCACCATCAGTCCGCGTCTGCGCCTGCGCTGCCGCGCGGCCTGGCGTGTTTCCTGCATGTTCATCCGTTCGGAAGAGCGTGTCGGTGTTGTGCTACTCAGTGGCCGCAGGTGGCGAAAAGGTTGCCGCCGATTTCCCGGTCGGCTGAACGGTCCCGGGTGGCGGGCTCAGGGCGCGCCACCCCGGGACCGTTCAGCCGACCTTGGTCATGTTCCACTGCTGCGGAGCGCCGCCGTTGGGGGACCACTGGATGACCGGGATCTGCTCCGCGCCGTTGTCGGCGTTGTCCAGCGCCTTTCCGCTGGGCCGGTTGATGAGCCGGTAGGCGCCGCCGCCGAGCGACCCAGCGCTGTGATGGCCCACTGCTGCTGATGACTACCGTCGTCGGTCCGCTGCACCATCACTCCGTTGTCGGAGGCGCTGTTGTTGTCGTCGAGGGCCTTGCCGCTGCGGACGTAGACCAGCCGGTAGGCGCCGCCTGCGAGGACAGCCTGCATGCCGTTGACCTCCACGCAGACCACGGAGTCGTTCGCGTTGGACGCGGTGGCCGGCACCGTGACGTTGATCTGGCCGCCATTGACCCAGCAGTTGAGCGAGGCGGAGGGGTTGTCATCAGGTAGACGCGGTTGATCGTGTTGTACACCGCCGGAATCTGCAGAGTGCCGCCCGTGGGCCAGCTGAAGACGTGGGCGAAGAGCTTGCCGTTCTTCTTGGTGACCTTGCCCCAGGATGGCTCGGTGGCGAAGGGCTGCCGCTGGTGCCGTGGATGCTGTCGCCGTGGGTGGCCATCCAGGAGGCCATGCCGTTCAGAACGGTCACTGATCTGATGCGGAGCCCGAATTCTCCTCAGAGCTGCTCGAGTAGGGAGCGAGGCTGAGCACGACAGACTGCTCTTCGAACCGTGTCAGACCCGCGGGCGATGATCGGTCCATGCTGCAAGCGAGAGATGAACATGGCCGGCGGGCGGGAAACCCGAAGACTTCAGCGTTGAGCCGGATGGTGGCGAACCTTGGCCGGGGAAACGCCTTCGTCATCGTCGAGCGAGTCGACGATGAGGCGGACGGCGACTGGTATGTGCAGGTTTGGCTGAGGGACGACAACACCTATCAGCTGGAGTTCCGTGATGTGCTTGCCGCGGAGCACTACCAGACCCGGACGATCTCCCAGGACAAGATGATCGCTGCCTTGAGCGGTTGGGCTGAGGGGCGTCCCGGGTGGAAGGACGCCTTCATGTGGAACAACATCAGCACCATGTTTGGAGACGTCGGCGGACCCTGCCGTCCTGCGATCGGCAGGATCAGTGACCTGCGTCTGTTCAGCTGCGGCCCATGGGGATGACATCTGGGTTCGCCATCGGGATGGTGGGTCGTGCGGCCTCGGGAGTGGCCAGCAGGGTGACGATGGTGAGGCTTCTTGCCCGAGGCTCTTGAACGGGTGCGCGCTTGAGGCGGGCCTGCGTGGATCACCGCTCCTGGGGCGGCCTTCGCGGGATCGGTGCCGTATCGAATGAGGCAACTGATCAGCACGAAGGCCGTGGGAATGAGTCTGCTCCTGCCGTCGGAGGCTCCGTGTATGGCGGTCAGCTTCCGTCGGTGATGTACCAGTCCTTCTTGAGGTACTCCAGGGTATAGCTGCCTAGGTCACTCTCGGAGAAGGTAGCGGAGGACCTGACCGCTTCGATCGGCATCACGATCTTGGCCGGCGTGCGCACGGCGATGCGCTTCGGGTCGACCGTTGCGCTGCGCAGGGCCTTCTTCTGCGCGGGCGAGATCATCTGGAACACGGCGACGTACGTCGACGTGCACGGGCCGAACCCCTTGTCCTCTGCCTTCTTCGCGCCGGGTCCGGCCACTTCGCAGACGGTCTTGATGTCCTCGCGGCCGAGGGCGTGGAGGTACTGCTCGTACCGCTGGATCGCGCGCTCCTTCGTCCTGGGCGCGGGCTGATCGCCGGTCGGGGTGGCCGACGGCTTCTCGGTCCGAGCGGACGCGGACGGCGTAGCCGACGGCTCGTTCGCCCGCGTGGATGCGGATGGCTGCGAAGGCTTCGCGTCCGCGTTGTCCTTCGATTTCTCCGGACCGCACGCGCACGCCATCAGGGCCACACAGGCCGACACCGCCACGCTCACGATCGTCCGCGCTCTCATTCCGGTCCCCTCACCAGTCGACTACACATCAAGAGGTCACGCAGGATCCGGGGGAACGGTTCCCGAGTCGGTGCAGGAGTCGTGATCGGTGCCGCGCTCGTCGCCGTCCCACTGACATCTGAGAGCCGGCCATAGCCATTGGAGAAGAACAGGGCACCCTGCGATCAGTGACGAAGGGTCAACCAGGCAAGGTCACTTGGTGCCCCGCCCTGCGGTCGGTCTCGGTCTGGTCGTGTTCGGGGATGACGGGGATGACGGGGACGCGTAGGTAGGACGGGTGGTCGGGCCTGTGTGAAGGGTGGGTCACCGTCCTGTCCACCCGCTACGACACCTGGCAGTACGCCCTACTTCGGTACCTGAAAGCCGCCGATCTTCTGCTCGAGCAGTTCGGCCAGCCTCAGCGGGGTGCGGTCCTCGAACATCGGACCGATGAGCTGCACCCCCACTGGCAAGCCCTCGGGGGACCGGCCCGCTGGTATGGCGGTGGCGGGCAGGCCGGGCATGGTGGCCAGGCCGGCCCAGACGAGCTGGTCGAGGTACGGGTACTCGACGCCGTCGATGTCGATCCGACGTTCCAACAGATCGGGGTTGTGGTCGTGCGGGAACGCGGGAGTGGGCGTGATCGGACACACCACGGCATCGAACTCGGCGAAGAGCTGGCGCCAGCCGTGGCGGTGGAGCTCGCGACGGTTGTTCGCCTCGATCCAGTCGCGGTGGCTGAACACCAGACCGCGCAGCCGCGCCGCACCGAGACTCTGGTCGTCTGCGCTCAGTCCGGCGGCGCGGGCCCGCAGCTGCTCGTACGCTTCCACGGGAAAATGTGCGCCGGAGCCTGAAAACAGCAACTGCGTGTAGATCATCGCGGCTTCGGCCAGATCGGGCAGCAGCGGACTGTGCCGTTCGACGCGGGCGCCGCCGTCGGCAAGCGCGTCGGCCACCCGGTCCACGCCCGCGCGCACCGCGGACCCGGTCGGGAGGAGCGGATGTGTATCGAGGACCAGGACCCGGAAGTCGCAGAGCCGCTCGTGGCGCGCGGGCGCCAG
The DNA here is from genome assembly GCF_056432645.1 of Streptomyces sp. NPDC045021. NCBI lineage: Bacteria > Bacillati > Actinomycetota > Actinomycetes > Kitasatosporales > Streptomycetaceae > Streptomyces > Streptomyces sp. NPDC045021. The sequence continues at coordinate 30,474 of NZ_JBWKIQ010000020.1, read as the reverse complement.
TGTCAAGCCGTACCCCACACCGAGCGTCAGCGGGTCCGGTCCGGCCATTACGTCGAGCAGGAGCGTGAGATCGCGGGCCGTGCGCGCCATCGGACCGACGACGGCGAGGTCAAGCTCGGCCGGCAAAGCCGGCGCGGGCGGCGGGACCATACCGCGGCTCGCCGCCAGCCCCAGCGTCGGCTTGTGCGCGTAGACACCGCAGAAATGTGCGGGGGTGCGCAACGAACCGCCGATGTCGGAGCCGATGGACAGCGCGCCGAATCCGGACGCCAGGGCCGCCGCTGATCCGCCGGAGGATCCACCCGACGTGCGACCGTGATCCCACGGGTTGTTGGTGGTGCCGTAGATCTCGTTGAAGCTCTGCACATCTTGCAGCCCCAAAGGCACATTGGTCTTACCGAGCACCACCGCGCCCGCGGCCTTGAGCCGCGACACCTGTACCGCGTCCTCGGCGGGCATGTAGTTCCGGTGTTGCGGTATGCCCCAGGTCGTGGGCAGCCCGGCGATGTTGTACGACTCTTTGACCGTCACCGGGATACCGAGCAGCGGACGGTCCTCACCGCGTGCGCGCGCCTGGTCGGCATCGCGTGCGGCGGCCCGTGCACGGTCGAAGTCCGGCACACAGATCGCGTTGATGTCCTTGTCGTCCCGCTCGATACGGGCGATCGCCTCGTCGGTCAGTTCCGCCGAGGTCACGTCACCGGCACGCATGGCAGCCGCGAGATCTTCGGCCGTCTGAAATTTCCACTCCATGGATCCGACCGTACCGGCCTCTGGAACAGGCCATGAAATGCCGCTTCGCACAACGGGGTTGATGTCTCCATACTCATCGTATTCCTCTCCGGTCACAGACGAGTCGCCCGACCGCTGGGAACCGGAGCGCTTGCGCGGGCGTGCGGATGGCAGCCCTCAAGCCCTGTGGGGACACTGTGAGGATCACCGCGTTACGCGACCCGCCGATCTCGTTCGTCGCCACCCCGCCCCACCGCGAGGTCTACGAAAACTCTCTGCGGGCGGCGGGCTTGACCGCGTTGGCGTGGGTACCGCTGACGGTGTCCGATGCCGGCGTGGTTGAGTTCGGTGCGGAGTTCTGGGCGGATCTCGGTGACAATCATCCGTTGAACCCGGACGACGTTCTGGGCTGACGGCCAGTCTCAGGAAAAGGCAGTCTCCCCAATCGGGGCGCTGGGCTTCATGGGTGCTCGTGATGACGACAGTGCCGCGGACAGCTATGAGTTGGCAGATCCCGAGCCTCGGGCCTGTCCACGGTTCGCGACGGATGCAGCGCCACACCGTGATCCTGCAGCGGCCCGCCATCCCCAGGAACGGGGTGACGGGCCGCACGATTATGTCTGGAACCCCCTGCTCCGCACGCCGTAGCGCGTGGATTTGCGCGTCTCGCCGGCCGGTTACTGCAGCCGGCGTCTGATCGTGCGCATGAGGTCGACGGCTTTGTCCTCAGTGAGGGTTTCTCCGGGAGCGGTGGATGCGAAGCTGGTCAGCCGCAGGCAGTGGTCCTTGTAGGGGCCGCCGACTTTCACGATTCCGTCACTCGTGCCCTTGTAGGCGTCGACATCCAGTTCGTCGGCTATGCCCGTGCCCGGTTCACCGCACTGGGCTCGACTTTTGTTGACCTTGAGCCACACCACCCAAGTGTCGAGGGCTTGAGGCTGCCGCCAGTGGCATTCGTAGCCGTAACTTCCCTCGATGGCATCTGCTTTGACCTTGGAGCCGATCGCCTGCTCGACCTCTGTGGTGGTCAGCAAGTCGCACGGGCTCGTCCAGGCCACCGACGCGGAGTCGGAGTCCCCGCCCCCACCGCAACCGGCCAGTACCACCATCGTTGAAGCGGCCAGTACCGCCATCGCTCTTCGCATACTGGATTTTGGCATTGGTGATGTTCCCACGTGGGGCTTTCGTCAAGCTCCGCCCGGGACGGTGGCCGATGGTGCCGCGCCTGGTGCCGCCAGGGCGCCCGTTGGTGCGGACCGGGCGTCACGCACACGGACAGCTGCCCCACCCGGCTCTCCCACGGTTTCTGCGGCCTGGGCATCGGGACTCGCTCGCCAGGTGCCGGGCACGAGGTGCCGGATGGTGCCGATGCTGCTCGCCTGGAACGGGATCGGTGGTGGTCCACTGCCAGCCCATCTGGACGTACTGTCCATTTTGGACGTACAGTCCAGATATGAAGACTGTGGAGGAGGGCGACGACCCTCGCGTGCGGATGTGGGCACCGGCGTGTCAGGCCATTGCGCTGCTGATAGGGCCGTATGCCGAGGTGGTCCTGCACGACCCGGACTCCGACCGGATCCTGGCCATCTGGAATCCGATGAGCTCCCGCGGCGCGGGAGATCCGTCGCTGCTGGGCGAGCTGGATGCACTCGATCCGTCGGCCCGGGACGTGTTCGGCCCGTACGAGAAGCTGCTCGCGGACGGCCGGCGCCTGTCGTCGGTCAGCGCCGTCCTGCGCGATCCAGGCGGAAAGGCGTCCGCGGTCCTGTGCGTGAATCTGGACCGCACTCCGCTGGAGCAGGCCGCAGCCGTGCTGTCCGCGTTCGGCGCCCCGAGCGTGGCCCGGCCGGAGCCGCTGTTCGAACAGGACTGGCACGAGCGCGTCCAGCACATCGTCGGCGCGTACGTGCGCGAGTGCGGCCGCCCGGTCGAGCGGCTGACCCGCGCCGACCGCCTGGCAGTCCTCGCCCGGCTGGACGAGGCCCGGGTGTTCGCCGTACGCCGGGCCGCTCCCGTCGTCGCCGGCGTCCTGCGGGTCTCCCGATCGACCCTCTACGGCCTGCTGGCCGACGTGAGAGCACCAAGAGCGAAGGACTGAGCACCATGACCCGGCTGCCCGACTTCCGCCTGGAAACCTACTTCTCCCAGTGGGAGTTCACCGCGCGGCATCACCTGACCGCCTCCGACGTCCAGACCATGACTCTCAGCGAACTGCTCGCCCTGGCCGACGATCAGGAGCGGGCCGCGTTCGAGAACCTGTCCCTGGGCTACACCGAGACGTTCGGTGATCGCGCCCTGCGCGAGGTGATCGCGCAGATGTACGAGCGGGCCGACGCCGCCGACGTCATCTGCTTCGCGGGCGCCGAGGAAGCCCTCTACCTGGCGATGAACGTCCTGCTGGACGCGGGCGACCACGCGGTTGTGGTGACACCGAACTACCAGGCGGCCGAGACCGTGCCCCTGGCACTGTGCGAGGTCACCGGCGTCGCCCTCGATCCCGACCGCGACTGGGCCCTGGACCTCGACGAGGTGAAGGCGGCGATCCGCCCGAACACCCGGGTCGTGTCGGTGAACTTCCCCAACAACCCCACCGGCAAGGTCATCAGCGCGGCCGACTTCACCGAGGTGGCGCGGCTGTGCGACGAGCGCGGCATCCACCTGTTCAGCGACGAGGTCTATCGCGGCCTGGAGCGCGATCCGGCCCGCATCCTGCCGCAGGCCACCGACCTGTCCGAGCGCGCTCTGTCGCTCAACGTGACCTCCAAGTCCCTGGGCCTGCCGGGCCTAAGGATCGGCTGGATCACCTGCCGCGACCGGGCCCTGCTGTCCCGCCTGGAGCGGGCCAAGCACTACACCACCATCTGCAACTCCGCGCCCAGCGAGGTCCTGGCCCGCATCGCGCTCAAGGCCCGCACCACGATCCTGGACCGCAACCGGGCCCTGATCGCCCAGAACCTGCCGGTGTTCGACGCGTTCTTCGCCGAGTTCGCAGACGACTTCGAGTGGCAGGCGCCGGACGGCGGATGCGTCGCCTATCCCCGCTACCGCGGCCCGCAAGGAGTGGAGGGGTTCTGCACCCGCCTGGTGAGGGAAACCGGCGTCCTGCTGTTGCCCGCCAGCATCTACCGCTCCGAACTCACCCCCACCCCCACCGACCGGTTCCGCATCGGCATCGGCCGCCGCGACCCGGAAGAGGGCCTGGCAGCCTTCTCCCAATGGATGCGGACGAGCCGATGACCCTCACCGTCTTCGACCCGGCCACCATTGAAAGGGCCGCCACCTCGCAGCTGGTCCTCGACAGCGTCCGGGACGCGCTGATCGCTCACGCCGAAGGCCGCACCAGCGTGCCACCGCCGCTGCACATGGACTTCCCCGCGGCCGACGGGGACTGTCACGTCAAGGTCGGCTGGATCACCGGTGCCACCGATTTCACCGTCAAGATCGCGACCGGCTTCTACGGCAACCCCGGCCTCGGCCTTCCGTCCAATCACGGTCTGGTGTGCGTCGTCAGCGCCCGCACCGGACAGATACGCGCGCTCCTTGACGACCGGGGCCTGCTGACCGCCTGGCGCACCGCTGCCGCGGGCGCGCTGATCACCCACGCCATGGCCCGCCCCAGCGCCGACACGCTAGCCGTATTCGGTACCGGCGAACAGGCCCGCCTCCAGGCATCCTGGCTCACCAAACTCCGCCCCATCAGCACGGTGCTCGTCCACGGCCGCACTCTGCCCAAAGCCAAGCTCCTGTGCGAACAGCTCAACTCACGCGGGCTGCACGCCCGGCCCGCCGCGGCCCAAGAGGCCGCCGGTGCAGACATGATCATCACCACGACCCCGGCCACAGCTCCCGTCCTGGATGCCACCCACGTGCGCGAAGGCGCACACGTGACGGGCATCGGCACAGACATGCCGCACAAGAACGAGCTGCCACCGGCGCTCTTCCACCGCGCACAACTCATCGCCACCGACGACCACGCCCAGTGCCTCGACCATGGGGACTTCGGCCACGCCGTCCGCGCCGGGACCACCGCCCACGACAGCGACATCGCGGCCGGCCAGCTGCTCAAAACGCCCGTCAACCGGCCGGACACGTGGATCACGGTCGCCGACGTCACCGGTGTAGGCGCCCTCGACGCGGCCCTCGCCTCGGCCGTACTCGACCAACTCCTGCGGTGACCATCGGAGCCGGGCAAGCAAAGCGCAGGCCGCCCCGGCTCCGGTGCGGGGGTGGACCCGTTGGCGGCTGCGGGCGGGCGGGCGCGGCCTCCGGGAGCCCTGTCGTTCAGAACGTCGTTCAGAACACCCACCGCGTGTGGCTGTAGACCCCGTTGTCCCGGCCGAAGCCGTACGCGGTGGCCGGGGCCACCGCGAAAACCACTGCGTCCCCTGTGCGGAACGCATCCCCGATCCCGTGGAAGGGGCCCTTAGGTGAGGTGATGTGTGGCCCGTACTTCGCCTCGTACGCCGCGATCACTTCCTCCAGCATCGCCGGATCAGTGACCGGCTGCGCCGTGCCCTCGATCACGAGGTCGAGCCCTTCGGTGAGGGAGTTCCCCCCGGTGGTCAGCGCGCAGTGAGCGTCATGAGCGAGGTTCTTTGCCTTCTGCTCTCCCGGGCCGGTGGAGAAGTACAGCACTCCGTCGTGCCAGGCGGCGATCACGGGTGTGACGTGCAGGCGGCCGTCGGACCGCACCGTGGACACCCAGAAGATCTCGGCGGCCTTCAGTTGCCCTTGAGCCTGGGCCCATTCGGTGGCGGTGACGCCCGCGGCACCTGGGCGGGGATGGAGCGCGGAGCTGTAGCGGGCGTCGAGTTCAGCGGTGGGTTGCATTGCGGGTTCCTGTGCCGGCATGGCGGGTCTCCTTTTCGTCTCTGTCCTAACGACTGACAGCCCGCACGGAAATCATCGCCCGCTCCTGCGCGTTCTTTTGCCTCTCCGCCCAGATCGTCGCTCGCTTCTGCCTGCCCCCCGAGAGCTGCTATGACAGCGAGCGAGCCGAGGGCAAGAGCCGCAAGCAGGCGATCCTTGCTCTCGACTGCTGGTCGTATCTGGTGACGGCTCGCAGGCGCGTCAGTTTGTTGATTGCCCGTTCGGCGGTGTCGCGCTTGTTGCAGTGCTCCGCATGGAGGAATGAGACGGGCGGCCGCCATTCCTGCCGCGCAGGGGGCCTGCCGTGTGTTGCGGCCAACCTGAGATCGCGGGCAACGCAACGTCCGCGCGGTAGAGCGGGTTGCGGTTCACCGGGTGAGCAGGTCGGCGATCTGGTGCGTGTTCCAGTGTCCTGCGGCGCCTGGGCAGGCCTGCAAGTAGGCGGAGATGGCGGGCACGTCCCAGGCTCCGGCCTCCAGGAGCCCGCGGGCCAGGTGCCGCAGGTAGGCGGGGGAGGGCGGCGTCCATTCGGCTTCGCCCACCGGCCAGGGGGCTGTGAACGTGAGCAAGGGAAGGTCGTCGAGTGCTCCGGGGCATACCAGCGTCTCGTAGCGGCCGTGCCCCAGCGCGGCCACGCCGCAGCGCAGGACCTCGGCCAGGTCGAGGTCGACTCCCGGTTCCCGGTACATCTCCTGCGCGGCGATGTCGGAGAACTGCTCGGCGGTCACCAGGTGGGCGCGCGCGTACACGCGCCCGGTTGCGTGCGGATCGTAGAAGGCCCGGCCGCCGGACCACACCGGCGACTCGGTGGCGAAGTACAGCGCGCCGCACAGTTCCACAGGAACGCTGAGCGCCGGCGGCCGGCTGTCTCGGCAGCCGGGGTAGCTGCGCGATGCCCCGGGAGGCTGCCCGCCGCCGAGGTAGTACATCAGGCGGTTCATGTGCATGTTGGAGCCGTAGGAGGCGTACCAGACCTGCGTGGGTACGGCGCCTTCGGGCCGAACCGGCTGCAGCGGTCGTACCGTGGTCACGTCAGCCCCCTCGAGAGGACTGGCCTACTCCCCGGCTGTACGACCGTGCCGTGCGGCGATCGCCACTGCCGCGAACCTGTGCGCAGCCCTGCTGCCGGACCGCGGCGCCGCGTGCGCCTCGGCGGTGGCGGCTCTGGCTCGAAAGTCACATCAACCGCCTCAGGATGCACACACGCCAGATGTTCGGCCTCACCGGACTCCCGCCGCTGCGCAAGCGGGTCCTGCTCGCAGGAGCCCACTCTATGACTCTGCTTGATGGCTCTGCGATGACCGCCGCCGGCTCGGCTGACGTCTCCCGGTGCAACTGCCCATCAGAGCGTGCAGCCGGTGGGGGGTGGCGAAGGCGGTCCAGGGGGGGTGTTCACTCGGTGGAGGCGCGCTGGGTGGGTGACCGGTTCGCCGGTTCGGGGTGAGGACCGCTATGTGTGGCACAGCCAGGTAGTGCATGTCCGGCTGCGGCACTCGTGCCGTGGTTCGATGCTGGATGTGATCGCGTCGACGAAGCACAGGCGGTCGGCAGGGAGGGTGATAGGCGGCGGTGATGGTGGTGGGTGGTGGTGTGCGGCCTGGCAGACTCAATGGCATGTCCGAGCAGCTTCCCGGCAACGCAGCGCCGAACGATCCCATGCGCGAGTACGTGACGCTCTATCCCGAGGTCGTCCAGGCGGGGTCCTTGCAGAACGCGCTGCAGACGGGTGGCCGATCGTGCGGGCCACGGGCTTGCGGTTGAGCTGACGTCCTCACCGGGCAGCAACGCTCATGACTTGTGGATCGGTCTCGGGTTGGACGCGGAAGGGGTACCTTCCCGAGTGATCGACTTCTGGTCATCGAGCGGGTCGACGTTGCGCCGTCGGCCGGGAAGGCACGCCCGTGCTGAGCGAGTTGGCTGAACAGCGTGACGAGAACGGGCGTCGGCTCGTGGTCCGTATCGGGTACCACCAGCCCGGGAAGGTCACCACCGCGGCCGGGGTGGTCGCGGTAAAGGCACCGTGGGGCAACGACAAACGTGTCGACGAGGTGAGCGGCGAGCGCGACTTTCGCCACCGTCCGGCTGCGGACCAAGGTCACCCGGGGCGTCGGCAGCGCAGCCGCCGCCCTGGTCTTCAAGCTCGTCGAGTCCGCCCAGCGGCGGTGGCGGGCCGTGAGCGCACCCCACCTCGTCGCCCTGGTCCGTGCCGGAGCCCGCTTCGAGCGCGGCCACCTCGTCGAACGCTCCGAGAGCCACGCGGCCTTAACGACCGCAAATGATCCACAGGTCATGGCGCCTACCCCCTCAGGAGACCCGGCAGCAGGGGCGGCGTGTCGGGCCGATGAGTTTGCCGGTTGCCTGAAGTCTTCCTTGTGACAGGCCCGCCCCGTCGGCGGATCAGGAAACGCCGGATCCCGGTGTCATGGAGGAGAGAGGGAGGCCAGGATGCACAATCCGATTCGGCTGTACATGTCGATGTCGCTCGACGGCTATATCGCCGGCCCGGACGATCGGCCAGGTCAGGAGCTCGGGCGCGATGGTGGGCGGCTCTTCAACTGGCTCGACGACCGGGAGTCCGACGGTCCGAGCGGCCAGGTCTTCCGCGAAGCGCTGGCGACCGGCGCGGTGATCTCCGGCCGTCGGACTTTCGAACTCGCCGGGCGCTGGCAGGGCGACCACCACGACGGCGTGCCGATCTTCGTCCTCACCCACCAGGTGGATGACGGGGACGTGCCACCCGGCCACGCGCGTTTCGTCACCGATGTCGAGGACTGCGCCCGTCAGGCTCGCGCAGCCGCGGGGGACCGGCCGGTCATGGTCCATGGGGCGGGGGCGGCCCAAGCACTTCTCCGATCCGGGCAGGTGGACGAGATGGAGATCCACCTGATTCCGGTCCTCCTCGGGGACGGCCGGCGGCTGTTCGAGCGCCTGGGTAGTGATCACATCGAACTCGACCTCGTCCGACGGCTCGAGGATCGAGATGTCACGCACCTCCGCTACCGGGTGCGTCGACCCGAGGAGGCCGCGTGAAGACGCTCTTCGTCTCCTACCGAGTCACCGACCTGGACCGCTCGCTCGGTTTCTACACCGCCTTGGGCTACGTCGAACTGGGCAGGGTCGAGGTCGGCGACGGGGCTCGCCTGGTGATCCTCAAGTTCCCCGACGAGCCGGCGGCCTCGCTCGAGCTGGTCCACCGCCCCGGCGGCGGACCGGTCGACGTGGGCAGCGGTTTCGACCACCTCGCGATCCAGGTGGAAACGCTCGCCACCACCCTGGAGACGCTGACCGAAGCCGGCCTGGGGCCCGAACCCCTCCAGTACCCTGGCGGCCCTCACGGCCCGAAGACGTCGTGGCTCACGGACCCGGATGGTTACCGGATCGAGTTGGTGGAGTGGCCGTCCGGACATCCCGACGGCATCACCGCAGCAGACTTCGCCTGAGGCGGCCACGGTCTGTGGAGTGACGAAGCTCCCCCTCGACGCGACCGCGGCGCAACGCGCAGCGTCATCCCCGCCCCATCCACAGGTCTTGGCGATTACTCGGTGGCGGCCAGGAGCGAGGGATCATCCCTTCGGGCTCAGGAGCGGGGCTGCATGTACTCAAAGACAGAGCCGTCCGGGTGGCGGGCGACGATCCTGGTGCCGTTGGGTACTTCGTTGGGTGCTTCGAGGATCTCGGCGCCGGCCTTGGCGAGGGCTTCGAGAACGGGCGTCAGGGATTCGACGATGACTGTCGCATTCTGCGAGACGTACTTCTCCAGCGGGCCGGAGTAGAGCAGGAAGGGTCCTACCAGTGCCACCTCCAGTTCACGGTAGGGGAAGCGGCGGACTTCCACGTCCCCGGCCAGGTCCTGGTAGAGAGGGATCGCGTTTTCGAGGTTCTCTACTTCGACGTTCGCGACTATTGCTCGGATGTTGCTGCTCACGGGGATCTTCCTTGCTCAGTTGGCGGTGAGGGCGGGGTGGTCGGTGTAGCCCTCGGTGTGACCGGCGTAGTAGGTGTCCCGGTCGCCCTCGGCCAGCGGGTGGCTCTGCGCGAAGCGCTCGACCTGGTCGAGGTTGGCGATGAAGGGGGCGCCGAAGGAGGCCGCGTTGACGTCCACGTCGGGAATGCTGGTCGTAAGCGATGGCGCGCGCGACGCTTTCCTTCCGAGAATTATTGATGACGGGCGTCATTAGAACTGTTGCTATGATGAAAGACATCATTAAAAAGGTCAAGTCGAGAGCGACGCGAGAGGACGGCCATGCCGCGGATCACCAAGGAGGACAAGGCCCGCAACCGGCACAACATCCTCGAAGCGGCGGGCCGCATGTTTCGCTCGCAGGGCATAGACGCGGTCGGCATCGCCGAGTTGATGAAAGAAGCCGGACTCACCCACGGCGGCTTCTACAACCACTTCGCCTCCAAGAACGACCTGGTCGTGGAGGTGTGCCGCGACTCCTTCGCCGCCTCGCTCGGGGGCCTGGCCCGGACGATCGAGGACGGTCCGGGCCAGGCCGGCTCTCCCCTGGAGCGGGTCGTAGCCGGCTACCTGTCCACCACGCACCGTGACGCTCCGGACGGCGGCTGCCCCTCGGCCTCCCTGGTCACCGACGCCGGACGGCACAGCGAAGCCGTGCAGGGCGCGTACGCCGAAGGCGTCGAGGGTTACCTCACCGGCTTCGCGGCCGAGTTCGTGCACGAAGCCGAGGAAACGGGTCACGAGCTCGACCCGACCGAGGCCCGCTACCGGGCCATCCGCCTGCTCAGCGAAATGGTCGGCGCGCTGACGCTCGCCCGCGCCGTACGCCACGTCGAGCCCGAGCTCTCCGACGAGATTCTGCATGCCGGCCGCAGCTACGCCCTCGACTGATGCGACTTCGGGCGAGAACGTACGGCGCCCGGAGTGTGTGCGCGGCCCTCTCGGGTCGCGCTGTCGGTGCTGACGGGGCGTCTACCGCCCTTCATCGGCGGGCGCGCCATGCCAACGCCACTTCGTCAGTCGTGGATGACCCGGGATTTCCGCACGGCCGGTAGCCCACAGCAGGGTGGGCCAGCGCTCAGTGTTTGTCGGAGCATGAGGGAAGAGCCGGGTCAGCACCCGGTGGCACAGGTCAGCATCCGGCATCCAGTCGATGCCGAGGCCCTCGGCGATGTCGTGCATGTGCACCAACGTCTCAACGACCCCCATGGCGGCGAAGCCCTCGGGGTCGGCTACGCCGAAGACATGGTGCGACCTCACCGTCGGCGGAGTGGTCCGCACGATGGCCGTCAGCAAGGCGCCGCTGGCTTCCAGCACCTGCAACAAGCCGGCCGTACCGGCGTCACGGTCCGCGAAGATGACGTTCGCCGGGCCGCCCGGCTTCTTTCGACCCCAGACGAACGGGATATGTGTGTCCCGCGGCGGGCTCTCGGGGCCCAGTTGGGCAGCGTAGGAGAACAGATCGTCGGCGAGGTGCTCGACGGTCTCCCAGCAGTTCCACTCCAAGGAGCCAGCCTTGGCATCCCAGTCCGGCGTTTCCGCCCCGCGCAAGGTGGCCACCGCCAGGCGGACGGAGTACTCGACGTCGGCCGCGGTGACGGGATCGCTCGATCCGCCGTGTGTTTCAGGCATGGCGGGACCGTATCAATGATCACCTGGGATGAAGATCGCTTCGTCGGACTGCTGCACGGAGCGCCACATGTGTTGCACCCGCCACTGTCGCTCACACCGGCGCTGAGCTGCACAAAGTGGCCGCACTCGCCTCGCGCCACATCGTTGACATGACGGTGAAGTCGCCGGGCGACGTCACGGCAGCGGCCATCCCAGCCAGCAGCCGATTGCCCGCGATGGTGAGCGTGGCAGCCACACGAAGACTTTGCCTGGCATGGCCTGCACCGCATCGCAGACCTCGCCGACGCGCCGCTGCTCGCGAGCCAAGCTGCAGGTTCCAGGCGATCGCAGAGCCGCTCCTTGCCATCCGCCCCATCCCGTCATAGCCTTACGACCGTAAGCTAAACGATCGTAATTCAATGATCAAGGAGTCAGTGATGGCGACAGATCGGCCAGTAGCATTCGTGACGGGGGCATCATCGGGGATCGGCAACGCAACCGCTCGCGCCTTCGTGGCGGCTGGGTTCGAGGTGATCGGAACCGGACGGAACACCTCGGGACTCACCCCGCCCGCCGGTGTGACCTTCCTCGACCTCGACGTGACCAGTGATGAATCCGTCACCGCCGCCGTCCGGGAAGTGATCGAACGGTTCGGTCGGATCGACGTCCTCGTCAACAATGCCGGTCTCGGCTCGGCCGGCGCCGTCGAGGAGAATTCTGTCGCCCAGGCCCAGAGCCTCTTCGACCTCAACTTCTTCGGTCTCGTCCGCATGACGAAGGCCGTCCTGCCGCACATGCGCGCCCAGGGCCGTGGCCGCATCGTCAACCTCTCGTCCGTCCTCGGTGTCATCCCGCAGCCCTACATGGCCCTCTACGTTGCGGCGAAGCACGCCGTCGAGGGCTACTCCGAGTCCCTGGACCACGAGGTCCGCGAGCACGGCGTCCGCGTCCTGCTCGTCGAGCCCGGCTACACCCGGACCGCCTTCGACGCCAATGCCGCGCAGCCCGACACGCCGCTGCCGCTGTATGCGGAGCGACGGCGTGTCTTCGACGAGGTGGTCGCCGCGGCGATGGAGACCGGCGACGACCCTGCCGTCGTCGCCAAGGAGGTCGTCACGGCAGCCACCGCCCGAAGCCGAAGCTGCGCTACACCGCGGGCCCGCTCGCCTCACGCATCACCACCGCGCGTCGCCTCGTCCCGGCCGGGATCTTCGACAAGCAGATCCGCAGATTCAACCGGATGCCCGGCTGACGTCGCACCCCGCCCACGATCCGCACTGCGCGCGAGAGGCGCGCTCAGCTTTGACCTGACCCGGAGCATCACCATGGGAATCAGTAGGGAAGCACAGCAGTTCGCGCAGTTCCTCGAGAGCGTGCGTGCGAAGGCGTCGACGCCCGGCCTCGATCTGGCCGTCGTCCGCGACATCGTCGACGCACACGCTTCGGCGTCGACCGAGCCGGAAGGCGTCACCTATGCCGGCGTGGACGCCGACGGCGTCCCCGCCCTGTGGGCCATCCCCGAGGGTGCCGACCCCGACAGGGCGCTGCTCCACTTCCACTTCGGCGGGTCGGTCGCCGCCTCGATCGCATCGGACCGCAAGGCCGCCGGCCACATCGCCACGGCGGCCGGGCCGGCCGCAGAGCAGGCGTGCCGGTGCTCCCAGACGCCGCCGGCACACCATTGGAGTACGTACGCAATCCAATACGATGGCGAAGCCACCGGGGGGCAAATGACCCTTCCGGCCCACAGAGGAGCGAGCGCGTGGTGCGTTACGGGAAAGAGCACAAGCAGGCGACGAGGCAGCGGATCATCGAGACCGCCGGCCGCCGGTTCAAGCGGGACGGTATCGACGCCTCGGGCATCTCGACGCTGATGGCGGACGCCGGACTGACCAACGGCGCCTTCTACGCCCACTTCGCATCCAAGGACGACCTCGTGGCCACGGCGGTCGCGGACCAGTTGCGCACGCAGTACGCGAACGTCATCGAGCAGGCGGCCCCCGGCATCGCCGGACTCGAGCAGATCGTTCGGTGGTATCTGTCGCCCCAGCACCGCGACAGTCCCAACGACGGCTGCCCCTCCGCGGCCCTTCTCGATGAGATCGGGCGCTGCGCGGACCAGACCAAGCAGGCGTACACCGACGGCGTGCTCGCTGTCATCGACGGTATCGCCGCTCACCTGGCGCCAGCCGATCCGCGCTCGGTGCACACGAAGACCCTCAGCGTCTACGCCATGATGGTCGGGACGCTGCAGCTCTCCCGCGCCCTCGCCGACCGGCGACTCTCCGACGAACTCCTCGAAGAGGGCATCCGCAACGCCCTCACTCTGCTCGGCGTACAGGAGTCCCGCTGACGCGCCGCAGCACCACGCGGCAGCCTCGACGAGTCGCTCCGGCGGGGCCTTCTTGCTCTCGGCGGCGAGGTGACATCGGCGGTCAGGAGTGGGGCTGTGCTTCGAGGAAGGCGAGAACTCTGGCCACGAACTCGTCGTGGAACTGGAAGATCCCGCCGTGTCCGGCGTCGGGGTAGAGGGGGACGAGTTCGCCCCGGGGTTCCTCGGCCTCCCGATTGCGGGTGCAGTGTGCGGAGTCGACGGCCCCATGCTTCGACAGCGCTTGCGACGTGGTGATGGGAAGCCGGGATCACCGTTGCCCGGGGCCTGCCGGTCGCGTGGAGACGGGGACCGGATTCAGCCTCACACCATCGCGACGACGACCTTGCCGGCCTTGGCGCGGCCCCGCTCGGCGTACTCCAGGGCTTCACGGGTCTGGTCGAAGGGGAAGACGCGGTCGACGACGGGGCGAATGTCTCCGGCGTCGATGAGATGGGTGAGTTCGCGCAGCTGGTCGCCGTCGGCCTTCATGAACAGGAACGAGTAGGTGACGCCCTGGCGCATGGCGCGGCGGCGGGTCCGGAAGCTCAGCGCGTTCATCGCCAGTCGCAGGACCGGGTTCGCGCCGAGTTCTCGGGCGAAGGCCGCGTCGGGCGGCCCGGCGATGCTGATGACCTTCCCGCCGGGCTTGAGGACCCGCAGTGATTTTTCGAGGGCCTTGCCGCCGAGGGTGTCCAGGACGACGTCGTAGCCGTCCAGGACGCCCTCGAAATCCTGGGTGCGGTAGTCGATGACGATGTCCGCGCCGAGTTCCTTGGCCAGGTCGGCGTTGGCCGCGCTCGCGGTGGTGGCTACGTGTGCGCCCAGGTGCCTGGCGAGCTGGAGGGCGATGGTGCCCACTCCGCCGGAGCCCGCGTGAATCAGGACTTTCTGGCCCGGCTGGACCTGCGCTCTCTCGACCAGCGCCTGCCAGGCGGTGAGGGCGACCAGCGGGAGGGAGGCGGCCTGCGCCATGGTGAGGGCGGCGGGTTTGAGAGCCAGGTCGTCCTGGTGGACGGCGATGAGTTCAGCGAAGGTGCCGATGCGGTCCTTGTCAGGCCGGGCGTAGACCTCGTCGCCCACCGCGAACCGGGTGACGGCCGAGCCGACCTGGACCACGACGCCGGCGAGGTCGTTGCCCAGGATGAGAGGGAGGCGGTACGGCAGGATCGTCTTGAACGCGCCGTCGCGGATCTTGAAGTCCAGCGGGTTGACGCTCGCCGCATGGATCTTGACCAGGACGTCGTCGGGGCCCGGCTCCGGATCGGGCATCTCGGCAGCGCGCACCGCGGACCGGCCACCGTACTTGTCGATCAGAAAGGTCTTCATCGCCGTCTCCGTGTCTCTCACCCGCACAGGGACGGGATCTCCGCTCGCTCCGGGCATGCCCCGTTACGAGTCACTTTCTGGCATTCACTGCTGGTTCGTGACGCCCCACGCCGATGCGGCGGGACGCGCCTCACACCGCGTTCGGCGACGCGGCCAGGCTCCGCTTCACGTACCGGGTGGTCTCGTCTGCGAGGATCTCGGGCACGCCCGTCTCGATGCCGGAAAGGGCTTGCGCGGCGACCTCGGCGGGGTCGGCCTTCTGATCGGCGGGAACGCCGGCGGCCATGTCGGTGTCCATGTACCCGACGTGCAGCGCCGTCACGGTGATGCCGCGGGGCGCCAGTTCTTCCCGGGCCGCGCCGGTCAGCGCCCATGCCGCGGCCTTCGCCGCGGCGTAAGCGCCGAGACTCGCCGGATGCAGCCAGGACAGGACCGACAGAACGTTGAGCACGGCGCCACCGCCGTTGGACTCGATGACCGGGGCAAAGGCCCGTGTCACGGCGAGCGGGCCGAAGAAGTTCACCTCCATCTCCAGGCGTACCGCTTCCTGGCTGCCCGCGATCAAGGGCGTGCCGGTGGAGATGCCGGCGTTGTTGACCAGCAGCGTCGCGTCGGAGGCGGCGCGCGCCACCTCCCGGATCGAGTCCGCGTCCGTCACGTCGAGCCGCAGCGGGATGACGCCCGGAAGGTCCACGGTTTCGGGGCGCCGGCCCGCCCCGTACACCTTGGCCCCGCGCTCCACGAGCTGGGCGGCCAGATGCCGCCCGAGCCCCCGGTTGGCGCCGGTGACCACCGCGACCGCGTCCTTCAGTTCCATGAGCACTCCCAGCGTTGCGGACGGCAGCGACCGCGCGCAATAGATTACATTCAACATCTAAATCTCAGTCTAGAATAGATTTGACTCGACATCCAAACGGGAGGGTGGCCGATGGGCCGCGTATCGCAGGCACAGGCACAGGAGAACCGCCGACGGGTCGTGGAAACCGCCTCCCGGCTGCTCCGGGAACAGGGGATCCATATCAGCGTCGCCGACCTCATGAAGGCGGTCGGCCTGACCCACGGCGGCTTCTACAAGCAGTTCGCCTCCAAGGAGGAGCTCGTCGACGAAGCCACCGCCCACGCGTTCGCCGAACTCACCCGGCACCACAGGGCCGGGCTCGAACAGCACTCCGGACGGCGCGACGCCGCCCAGCGGGCAGCGATCGACGCCTACCTCTCCGTCGAGCACCGCGACAGCCCGGCCGACGGGTGCCCCGTCGCAGCGCTCGCCACTGACGTCACCCGGGGCGGCGTGGGCGAGCAGGCCCGCCGTGTCTACACCCAGGGCGTCGGCGACTTCGCCGACTGGCTCGCCACCGACGACCAGGACGGCATCAGCCGGCTGTGCACCATGCTCGGCGCACTCGTCCTGTCCCGGGCGACCAAGGGCTCACCGCTCTCCGAGGAGATCCTCACCACCGCACGCGAGGCGTTGACGGCCACGGATTGACCGGAATCTGACTCGCACATGGTCAATCCCCGAAGGACTTGCGACGCAGACCACTTGGCGACGTTGCACCGAGCTGCTCCAGGCGCCGCTCACCCTGCCCGTCCATCAGCCCGGTCCAGATCGTGTCCTGGCGCTGCCGTGGCAGCCATTGCCTCGCGCGTCCCTGGCTGGGATGGCGAGGCGTACCTCAAAAACCGGCGAGCCGACCGCTAGCGAACGGCCGACACCTCAGATACTCGGCCGCGACCAGCGCGACCACCCCGAGCACCGGTCACGCCACCCCTTTGAACCGTGACGTCAAGGTGGCGGAGTCTCAATGAGGCAGGCGGTCCCAGAACGAGCAGTGGTGTGCGGAATCCGCATCGACGGGGTGGATTCCGTCTGGTCCGGGAGCCAACGACTGCACCGACTGCGCGAGGGGTGACGAAGGGCGGAGGACAGGCCAGAACGGCGCGTCGGGAGAGTTCGGGTTGCCGGTGTGCGCGAAGTTCGTCCAGTAGTCGACTATCCGGTCCGACAATGCGCGCTGGGCGTCGGTCAGCGCTCGCTCGGTGGGGAAGGAGGAGAACAGGAACGGCATCTCGAAGCCGTGCGCCGCACCGTAGGGGAAGCCAGGGTTCGCCGGCAGACCGGTGAGGGCAGGAGCGTCCGGATCGCTGAACTCGTACCCGTAGAGGGGCAGGCCGGGGGCATGAGCGGCGATTGCCCGGTCGGCTGCCAGTGTGGTGCATGTGAGGGATCGATCGGTCAGCACCGCGGCCCAGGCCAGTGCGGGCGTGGGGTGGTGTGCTGCCGGATACTGCGCCTCGACGGCCGGGGCTGCAAGTCCGAAGGCGTCCACCAGACGGGCGCGATAGTCGTCCTCGGTGCGGATCGGGAACGCGGCGAGCGACAGACCGACGAACATCCGCATCTCATCGTGGTTCGTGCCCTGGATGACCGGCACGCGGTGGAAGTGCCCCGACGCCAACGCCTGGTCCGGCGCCAGCGGCAGCAGCGTATTGCCGAAGGCGGGACGGTTGAAGGACTGCATCAGCTGCGCGGTGGCGAGGCGATCCGTGCTCTGCCCGCGCAGGCACGCCAGTACCTCGTCTCCGCCGCCCGCTGTGCAGCCCAGTTGCCGGGCGGCTTCCGCACCGGCCGTCTGGACTTCGCGCTGTGAGGCGAACGGCTCGTATGCCGGTATTCCGCGTCCCAGAGCACCGCGTGGGAAGGACATGAGGCAGGAACCGCTCTGGAGCACGGCCCGCTGGAAGAGCCCGACGGCCGTCGGCGAGGTGAGGTGTGCACAGATGCTGAGGGCGCCTGCGGACTCACCGAACAGCGTCACACTGCCCGGATCACCGCCGAAGCGCTCCGCGTTCGCCCGCACCCAGCGCAGGGCGGCCTGTTGGTCCGCCAGGCCGAACGGTGGGGCGGAGCCCAACCCGGGGTGGCCGAAGTAACCGAAGATCCCCAACCGGTAGTTGACCGTGACGACTACCGTGTCACCCCGGACCGCCAGTTGCTCGGCGCTGTAGTCACTGCCGGCACCGCCCAGGAACGCACCGCCGTGCATCCACACCAGCACGGGCTGCTTCTGTCCGGCCGGCTTCGGCGTCGGCATCGTGACGTTGAGGTAGAGGCAGTCCTCCGACCCGAGGACCGCGCCCGCACCGGGTGTTGGCATCTGTACGCAGCGTTGAGCCGCTGTCGTCGCATCCCGGACACCGTGCCAGGTGGCGGCGGGGACTGGGGCGCGCCAGCGTAGCGGTCCGGTCGGCGGCGCAGCGTAGGGGACGCCGCTGAAGGTGGTGTACGAGCCGTGTGACACGCCGCGTATCAGGCCGTGGTCGGTCCGTACGACGGTACCGCTCTGCCTCGCGGAGTGCGGGGTATCGGGTTGTGCGCCGGTCGCCGGTACAGCGGTGGCGGCGAGTAGGGCCACCGCGCAGAGCAAGGGAAAGAGCACCGCACGGATCCGGTCTCTTCGGCATGGACGCGGTGCTGTCATGGTCGGGGACATACGTACCCACCGTTCTTGGTCGGACGGGATCGGACGGGATCGGACGAGGCCGCGCGAGGCCGGTCGGGCCGGAACGCGGCCTGAGCGGTGGGGAGGGGTGCGGACCGACGCGGTCAGTGCTCAATACGCTAGGACCTCCCGCGCGCTGGAGGTTCAAGAGACTGTGACGCACGACACGTGGAGCATCGGTGAACTCGCGGCTGGAACGGGGGTCCCGGTGAAGACCCTCCGCTACTACTCCGACAGCGGTCTGCTGCCCGTGGCCGGCCGTAGCACCGGTGGTCATCGGCGCTACGGTCCTGAGGCGTGGGAGCGGATCCGTCTCATCAGACGCCTACGGGCGCTGGACACTCCGATCGCGACCATCACGCAGGTGGTCACCGGTGAGTGCTCCCTCGGCGAACTGGTGGCAACCGAGCTCGAAGTGGTGCAGGAACGACTGACCGAACTGCGGTGGCGCCAGGCCACACTCAAGTCCCTGGACAACTGCCCGAGCGAGGAACGGCTCCGGCGTCTGGAGATCCTCTCTCGCGTGCAGCGGCTCCCGCAGGCGCATCGCACCCTCACTGATCATTGGTATCGCGAGCTGTCCGCGGCCATGCCCAAGCGCCGGCTCGACATCATGATCGCCATGCTGTCACCCGGCCCGCCGCAGGACCCGGATCCCACCACGGCCCTGGCCTACGCCGAGCTTCATCTGCTGATCTCCACGCCCAGTTTCACCCGCTGGACCCAGGACCACGACGAAGAGATGAGGGACGGCCCGGCCTTCTACGGGGAGATCGACGATGCTGCCGTTCTGACGGCCGCCGCTGTGGCCCAGGGTCTGCCGCCCAGCGCCGGGGATGCGGTGAACGCCTTCGTATCCGCCCACGCACGAGCCCGGCGGGAGTCGGACACCCCCGCTTTCCGCGCTTACCTGCATGGGCTGGTGTCGAGGTCATCCGGCTTCGACCCCCGCCTGGAACGCTATTGGGGCCTGGTCGGCACCGTCACCGGCGGGGGCGTGTTGAACATGACGGTGGCTCACAGATGGCTGACCGACGGACTGGCGATCTCGATAGCCGACAGCGCACCTCCGACTTCGAGGGGCCGGACCTCCAAGAGAGCTACGACCGAGCACGGAAGCGGGGTGAAGCAGCACTGAACGGCGCCCCTCGATGCCATCGGACCCACGCGGTCCGCCGTAGGCGACCCGGACCAGACGCACGCTGTACTCGCACAGCAGCGGCCGGATGTGCCGCCGGCAATCGGCCCAGGGCGTCCTCCCATTCATACGTCCTCCAGGGCTCTGACCGCGTAGGTTCGCCAGATTGGTCGGTCTAACCTGGCTCAATGACGCAGCAAGCGAGCACGGTGGTGCTGATGTGCGGTCTTCCCGGAGCGGGCAAGACCACCTACGCGATGGAGCTGGTGCGGCGCGGTTTCGCCCGGCTGTCGATCGACGAAGTGGTCTGGCAACGACTCGGGCAGCGCGACGCCGGCCTGGTGCTGGGAGCTGAGGCGTTCGACCGGCTCAAGGAAGAGGTCCGCCGCGAGCAACGGCAGGAACTGGTCGAGCTGATGCTGGCCGCGCGCGACGTGGTGGTGGACTACAGCTTCTGGAGTCGCGCCGCCCGCGACGACTACAAGGCGCTGATCGAAAGCCACGGTTGCCACTGGGAACTGGTCCACCTCAAGGCTGACCGGACGACGCTGGAGCGCCGCCTCGAAGTACGGAGCGGAGTAGAAGGTGCCAACGCCGTCACCGTGGCTGAGACGCTGTTCAACCGCTACCTGGCCAACTTCGAGGAACCGAACGGAGAGGGTGAGCAGGTCGTCATGCAGTCCTCGACTTGAGGATCTGAAACCCTTCGGCGGGGAGGGGACACCCGCCCGATGCCCTTCTCGCTGCGGATGCGAGCGCGCTCCTTCCGCTGGGCGGCGAGGACGTCGAGGTGGCGTGCGCTCTTGTTGTCCTCAGTCGAGACAGAACTCGTTGCCCTCGATGTCCTGCATCGCGAGGCACGACTCATTGTCGTCATCCGCGGTCAGTAGTTGCACGCGTACCGCGCCGAGCGGGACCAGTCGTGCGCACTCGGCCTCGAGTGCGGCCACGCGCTCTTCACCCACGAGCCCGGTGCCGACCCGCACGTCAAGATGCACCCGATTCTTGACGACTTTGCCTTCGGGAACGCGCTGGAAGTACATGCGCGGGCCCACACCTGAGGGATCCATGCAGACGAACGCTGCACCCTGACGCTCAGGCGGCAGCGACCGATTGAAATCGTCCCAAGTAGCAAACCCCTCCGGTGGCGGCGGTACGACGTACCCCAGCACCTCGCACCAGAAACGAGCGACGCGTTCAGGTTCCGCGCAGTCGAAGGTGACTTGGAACTGCCTGACCGATGACATCGGTCCATCATAGAGGCGGGGTCGTTCGTCGTCTCCACGGGTCCGTCCCTGGCTGGGTGGTGGTGTGTGCGCCGACTCATGGCGATGAGTGGGACCTTGAGTCGTGAGATGACGATTCGGACAGCCTCAATGCCCACTGGTTCGGGAGTCCAGTGAGCCTGAACAGACGACGCGGGTTGAGACGTGAGGGAATGAAGGGCCTCCTCGGGTCCGGACGGGCCCGGCGGTAGTCGCGCTGTGCGTCCCAACCCGCGCCCCCGTCTGCCGAGGCATCACGGTCAGGGCGGGCGCCTCAGCAAATGCCACCGCAGTCAATGGGATGCGTTACGCCGGCGGCACTGTACGTCACCGGCGGCCTCGTGCTCGCCGTCGAAGTGACCGCGGACCGGACGGTGACGACCCACTCAGAGGTCCTGAAACGGCGCGGTGATCGCTACCATTCCTGGACCTGGTGGGTCGGTCGGCGAGGGCACCAGGCACACTGCTGGGTACGCAGTCTCACCACCAAGAGGATCACGCATGATCACGCTCACGAAGGAAGACGGCCCGGCGGATCTGGACGGGGTGACCCACCTGTCCATCGGGGTGTCCTGGGATCCCACGGTCGGAAGCAGCGGGGGACTGATCGGGAAGCTCCGTCAGAAGACCGGGACCGACCTTGACCTGATTGCCATCGCCATGCAGGGGGCGGAACCGGTGCGGCTGGCCGGTCTGGACTCCCTTGATCCGTTGGGCAACGGATCGTTGGTGCACAGTGGGGACAATCAGACCGGTCACGGGGACGGCGACGACGAGACGGTGACCGTCGACTTCGCCCGGGTGCCGACCAACATCACCTCCATCGTGTTCGTTGCCGCCGCGTACAAGAAGCACAGCGCCTTCCAGAAGGCGCGGAACATCAGCTTCAAGGTGTACGACGCGACAGGCGGCAGCACCCAGCAGGTCGCCGACATCTGGCCGAGCCTGCTCACCAACGACAACGGGTGCGCCGTGGCCAAGGCGATCCGGAACGGTGCGGGCTGGAAGCTCCAGGTAATAAACGAGACCGGGAAGATCAAGCAGGGCGACGAGCAGGCCCTGATGCGCTTCGCCATGAGCAAGTAAGAGAAGTTCGGGCAGGCCCGGGGCTCGCGGATGCGATGAAGCAATTCCGCGGGCGTCCGTGCCGTGGCTGCCCGCCCCGACCCTGCCCTGACTACCACCCGTTCCTGATGGTGCTCCTGCTGATGGGCCCGGCGCTCTTCATTCTCATCGCGCGGCTGACCTACGTGCCGTACCAGCACCCGGCCCTCGTCAAACCGTTCATGACGGCGTGTGCCGGGGGCGCCATCGTGGTCACGGTCTTCCCGTAGGGCTTCATCCGTTGGTGAACGCCCGCCAGTGCTGGCTGGGTGCTGCACCGCGCAGCACCCAGGCAGTGCGGCGGTGCTCACTTTGCGACCCGGAGCATCGGTGGCAGGGAAGGACAGGGCAGATTTGCCGGCCCGGTGTCCACAGCCGCACGCATCGGCCTGACGTGTGACGGTGCGGCCACATCGATCGACCGGCCCCGCAGCACGATCAGAACGCGCTCGGCCGCCCGGTTCTCGCCGACTGGATCATCCTTGGCCATCCACGGATGCGGCCGGCGCCACTCACCCCGCCAGCTCCGCCATCCACGGATGCCCGGGGTGCACGCGGTCCAGCCACCCGCCAAGGGCATCCCGCCGCGCCCGGCCCAGCAGCGGCAGCACCTGGTCGAAATCCGCCTGATCCTTGGGCCGCACCGCCTTGGCTTTAAAGAGCAGCACCAACTCCGGCACCAGGTATGGGACCCCGTCGACCGTCCGCTCAATGATCGCGTCGTACGGCAGCCGCAGCCCCTCGTCCCGCCGGCAGATCCACGTACCGCCCTCATGTGGCTCGCGGAAGACATCAAACAGGAACTGACCACTCACCGGATCCCGCAGCCAGGTCTGGTACGTGGCCGCCAGCGCCTCAGCACCCGCCCCCGCCCAGACCCGTCCCGAACCCACCGCGTCAAATACGCACTCGGGGAAGCGCTCCCGGATCTCCGGGAACCCCGCCGCAGGCACCGCAATCTCCAGATCGCCGTGCGGCCGCGACTGCCCCCCGCAGAACAGATCCAGCGCCCACCCCGCCGCAATGCACCAGGGTGCATCGACCCCGCCCAACCGCTCCGCGACTTGTTCCGGACGCCAGGCATCCGCCCAGCGGGCCTCCAGTTCGTCCACATCCAGCAGAGCGCCACCGGGCGGCAAGGATTCGGTCATCGAATCTCCTTCGTGGAAACCCCGTGCTTCAGCCCGGGGAGGAAACGAAGCTCCTGTGGAGCAGGACAGGAGGAGCCGGTTCGCACCCTGGGCGCAGCGGCGTTGTCAGTGAGGGTCGGTAGGTTGGTCGCATGCATCTGCGGTACTCCTTCCGTAGTGAGCCGACGCCGGTCCAGCGCATCGCGTTGGCTCGTACGTTCGGCTGCGCGAGGGCGGTCTACAACGATGCTCTGGCTGCTCGGAAGGCGGCCTACGCGGCGGACCGGTCGAAGATCGCGACGGTGTTCCGGCTCGTACGTGATGCGCAATGCCTGGTCTGGCGTCATCGCGTTGGACTGTCACACTCTGTTCAGCGAGGACGGCCGCCAGCGCCTCCTGTGGTTCACGGCCCCACCCGGTACTCAGGGCGCCGCTCAACCTGAGCTGCTCGGCGTCATCGGCACGCAGGAGATGGCGGCTGAGGGCGCCTCCCGTACCAAAGGCGGGTACCCACGCCGGCTGACAGCGGGACAGGCCCGCAACCGCCCGGGCGGCATGCCCCCGCCGCCTCTCGCGGCCATCACCAACGACGCCACAGCACAGCAGATCACGAGGACTAGTGTGCTGCACCTCCCCGACGTCTCACGGACAATCACGGACCGCTCCCAGACGGGCTCCGCCTCCCGCAGTTCGACCTGAAGATCCTCCACCTGCGGCGCCGATCAGCACGCTCCCTCTCCTCCAACAACCCCATCGCTGACGGCACCCGGCACCTCAACAGCAGCGACGACACGACACGTCATCTCTGACGCCGAAACATTAGTCCCACGCCTGACCAGCAGACATGCGGCGATCTTGCTCGGAGACAACGGCTTCTTAAGGATCTTTACGAGAGCATCACAAAGCATGCAGAAGGTCTACCTGAGCTGCTGCTACCTTCGGACGCCTCGTCCAAGGACGGGCGCACCACTGCCGACGCGTCAGAGAGACTGTCCATGGACTACTGCCACACGTGCCAGCGGACCCTGAACGGGGCCCTGGCCTGCCCGGGTTGCGGCGTTTACGGGCCGGGCACGGGCCTGGTGGCGGCCGGCCCGGACTCACGCACCACGGGGACGTACGCCCCTCTGCCTTATGCCGACGCCGGAACGGGTGGAGGCACGGACGGGGGCTTCGCGGCCGACGACCCGGTGTTGGGCCCCGCATCGCTCGCGCCCACCTTGCACAGCGGTCGCGCCGCACGGCGGCGGCAGATGAACCGGTGGAAGAAGAGCCGGCGTCGTGCCGGAGTCGCAACAGCAGTCGCGCTCTTCGGCGGCGGTGTTGCGGCGCTGGCGATGAATTCCCCCTCGGGCAGGAACACCACCGCATCCACCGCTACGACCGACGACATGGCGCCCGTACCACTGACCTCCCACGTCAGCTCGGACTCGGTCACTGCTCTGCCTTCGACGGATGGGACCACCGGCAATCAGGGCCCACACGCTCCGGTGACGCACGCAGTCGCACTAGCGCCGGGCACCGGTGTGCATACCTTGTCTGTGCCCTCCGGGCAGGTCGTCAAGGGTGCCGACGACAGTGGCAGCTCCGCCACGGTCACGAACCTGCACGCCCCGACCGCCGGCGCGGACGGCAGTCACCCCGCGCCCGGTGGGACCTCGCAGAGCACCGGCAGCCCCGCACCCGGCACCGGCTCGAGTCCGGGCACGAACGCCGGTGGGGGAACCACCTCGACGACCCCGCCGCCGACCACCGCGCCGTCTGCACCGGCACCGACGACAACTTCGCCCCCGCAGCACCTCTGCCTTCTCGTGATCTGCGTCGGTTGACGTCGGCCCCAAGCACGTCTGCGGCGCAGCGGCGGGCCTACGGGCGCCCGGGCGCGGAGCGATGGCGACGCGATCGTGATCGGTCTGCAAACGCAAGGAGCAGTTCGCCGATCTCGATTTGATGGCTGCCTGTGCGCGAGGACGCCACTTCGGCCTGGGCGCAGTGGTCGGGGCGCACTATCGATGTCTACTTCGTGCTGGGCGCGGTCGTGCTCGCCATGGCGCTCGACCCATACGGTCAACTACCGCGCTCGGCGAGAGGGTCGTCATGCCTGGGAATCGACTGTCTACATCTCCCGAGTGACCTCGACCCAGGACTCCCACTGGCCGCTGACGGTGTGAGGGGGTCTTCGGCGAGGTGGACGACATTGGTAGGCGCTGCGGTGGCCGTCACCCGGTCGATCGGGCGCACTCGGGCTGCGGCCCGCTTCTCGGCATGGCGCTGAGACGTGAGCCTGGGGCGCAGTTCGGACTGCGATGTTCCGCCCATCGGGCGTACCGGTCCTGGCGCGCGGCGGTTGCGGCGACGGTCGGCGTGGGGATCCGCCACGTTGAGGCGTGTCACTGCGGCGCGTACGGCGATCTGGCGGCGCGTCTGTGGCTGGTGCGCGCCGTGTTCGGCCAGGACGGGGCCCGCACGCTGACCAGTTGCGGTGGAGTTTCCAGGCATGGAGCGGGGCGTCCTTCGGCCGCGTGGGGGCATCGCGCGGCGCATCAGGAGCTGAGGGCGCGGGGCCATCCGTCGTCCGTGGGTGGTGCCAACAGTGTGGCTTGGTCGTTGTGCTGGCCGGCGGTTGCGGCGGGATGCGCACTGGCCCTCGATGGTGGAGGCCCGCAGGTTGTACGACAGGCACCAGGCCGTGCGGCCTTGGAAGGCCACCAAGGGGACTGTCCATGCAGGGTGTCCGTGGTGGTTGACCAGCGGTTCAGGTTCCTTCGTCCGGAGATCTTGAACAATCGTCGGCAGGTTGATCTGGAGGTTGGTTCGTCGGCCGGTTCCGGGGTGGGTCAGCCCATGGTGGCGTCGAGGAGCTTGCGTGCAGCCTCGGTGCGGGTGGCTGCGCCTAGTTTGGCGAGGATCCTTGATACGTGTACACCGGCGGTGTTGCCGCTGATGAACAGCTCGGTGGCGATCTGCCGGTTGCTCTTGCCTTCGGCGACCAGGTGCAGCACTTGCATCTCTCGGACGGTCAGACCAGGCAGGCCCGGGGCGCGCTTGGGCGTGTGGGGGGCCGGCGGTTCGGCAGGGGGCGTGCATCGCGACAACTCGTACGGTTGGCCGAGCGCGCGCCAGCCCCGGGCGGCCTGGTCCAGATCGCCGCCGGCCATGGCCCGGTAGGCCTCGTCGACCGGGCCGACGACGGGAAGGCTCGGCAGCTCGCCCGGGGGCGCGGCGGCGAGCAGTGCCCACGCCTCGTGCGGGTGCGCGGCCAGCTCTGCGGACTGCAGGCCGTGGTCGGTTCCGGAGTCGAGCCGGACCTGCAGGGTGCGCAGCCTGATGCGGTAGGGCCGGCCCCAGGGCTCGTCGCCGAGCAGTTGTGCCGCGCTGTCGGCCGCGGCCCGGGCGCCGGCTCTCTCGCCCTGCGCCAGGTGAATCTCGCCGCGGGCGATGAGCAGCGCCGCGTGGCTGAGCTGGGGCAGTTCGCTCTCGCCCAATGTCTCGTCGATGAGGTCGAGCGCCTCAGCACCGCGGCCCAGTGCCGTCAGGGCCTGCACCCATTTGACCATCAGAATCGGTGCGTGCTTGGTGTACTGGAATGACTCGTGCGCGGCCTTGAGGCCCACCGTAATGACCTCGATCGCCTCGGCGTAGGCACCCATGGCCACGCACAGGGCCGACTCCCAGGTTGCGACGTCGATGGTCGTCCGCGGATCCGCAAGGGCGCGGGCTGCGGCGAAGTGGTGGCGGGCGGTCTGGGGATCGGCGGCGGCCAGGCCGAGGTAGGCGTGGGCGTGCGCCATGAGAGCGGCGTCGCCCAGCTGCTCGGCGATCTCCAGCGCGGCCTGCGCGTGGCGTTCGCCCTGGACACGATCGCCGGTGAACGCACTGCTGATGGCCAGATCGGCCAGGACCTGGCCGCGTAGCAGCGACGGCTCGGGCAGCAGTTCCAGCGCGGTGAGCAGGTCGTCGCGGCCACCGCCGCGGCCCAGGTTTCTCAGCCGCGCCCGCTGATGGAACCGGCGCGGGTGCGGGGCGATGGCCAGCGCTTCGGCGCACCAGCGCAGGCCCGACTCGACCGCGCTGGTGGCCAGGCTGGCCTCGGTCGCGTGGTCGAGCACGGTGAGTCGCTCGAGCCCCGGCGGGCCCTCCACGGTGTCCCACAGCTGCAGGACTCGTTCCAGTAAGTGCAGCCGCTCCGGCTCGGCGCCGGAGAGTTTGGCCTGTCCGGCGGCCTCCCAGGCCGCGGTGAGTGCGAGAGCGTGGTCGCCGGCGGCATGCGCGTGCGCCGCCAGCTGGGCGGCGCGCTGCGGCATCGCCGACAGCGCAGCGGCGAAGCGGGCGTGCAGGACGGTGCGCTCCACCGGTAGCAGCCGGTCGTAGAGGGCCTGGCGGATCAGCGCGTGCCGGAAGCAGTAGCCGATGTCGGTCGCCAGCAGGACGTGCTGGTCGACGAGGTGGCGCAGCGCCTGGTGCAGTTGCGGCTCGGGCAGATCGCAAACAGCGGACAGCACCTGGTGTTCCACATCGGCTCCGGCGACCGAGGCGACGTTCAGGACCTGGCCGGTGTCCGCGGTCATCTCGGGCAGCCCGGCCAGCAGCAGTTCGTGCAGCTCGGCAGGGGGATCCTGCGGTGAGTCGCTGAGCGCCTCGATGAACAGCGGGTTGCCGTGGCTGCGGGCGAACACGCGGGTGACGAGGGAGGGTTCCGGCTCGCGGCTCAGCAGGGCGGCCAGCTGACGGCCGGTTTCGTGCCGGGTCAGCGGCGCGGGCGTGACCCGCCGGACGACGGGCAGCCGCGCCAGCTCGGCCACCAGCCGGCGCAGCGGCCCGCTCGGCGCCCGATGGGTGCCGACCAGGAAGACGCCGCTGTGGGCGAGGTTGGCCACCAGGAAGGTGAGCAACTGCAAGCTGGACCTGTCCGCCCAGTGCAGATCCTCCAGGACCAGGATCAGCGGCCGGGCCTGCGCGGAGCGTTCCAGGACCGTCAGGACCTCCCCGAAGTCGCCCGGTACGGCGGACAGGTGACGCAGCGGGGACAGGAACGGGGCGAACGACAGCCCGTCGTTGCCGAACTCCAAGCAGCGGCCGGTCAGCACCAGCGGTGTGGACCCCAGCCGGGAGATGAACTCCTGCACCAGCCGGGACTTGCCGATCCCGGCCTCCCCGCAGACCAGCACGGTGGTGATGCTCTCGTCCTGGTAGGCGGCCCGCAGCGCGGCCAGTTCAGCGCTGCGGCCGATGAAGGTGCTGCTGCTCGTAAAGAGGCCCATGAACAGGAAAGATAACAAGATCTCGTGATGCGGGGCCCAGCTCTTTACCGGCAGCATTGAAGGCATGACGAACGAGATCAAGCCCTTCCGCATCGAGATCCCGCAGGCCGACCTCGACGACCTGCAGGCCAGGCTCCGCCGTACCCGCTGGAGCGATGAGCTGCCCGGCGCAGGTTGGGAGCGCGGCGTCCCGGCCGGCTACCTCAAGGACCTGGCCGCCTACTGGGGCGAGGAGTTCGACTGGCGCGCCACTGAGGCCGAGCTCAACGGCCACCCGCAGTTCACCACCGTCATCGACGGGCAGAACGTGCACTTCCTGCACGTTCGCTCCGAGCGGCAGGACGCCACTGCGCTGCTGCTGATCCACGGCTGGCCGTGCTCGGTCGTCGACTTCCTCGACATGATCGAACCCCTGACCGCGCCCCAGGCCGGCGAGCCGGCCTTCCACCTGGTCATCCCGTCCGTGCCTGGCTTCGGCTTCTCCGGGCCCGTCACCGAGACCGGCTGGAACGACACGCGAATCGCCTCGGCCTTCGCCGAGCTCATGGCCCGGCTGGGATATCAGCGCTACGGCGTGCAGGGCGGCGACATCGGCGCGTTCATCGGCCCGGCGCTGGGACGAGTCGATGCCGAGCACGTCATCGGCGTGCACGCCAATGCACTGGTCACCTTCCCCACCGGCGACCCGGCCGACATGGCCGCGCTGACCGAGACCGAGCAGCTGCGGTTCAAGGCGATGAAGAACTTCCAGGACGACATGTCCGCCTACATGCAGCTCCAGGGAACCCGGCCCAACACGCTGGCCCACGCCCTCGCGGATTCACCCGCCGGCCAGCTCGCCTGGATCGCGGAGAAGTACAAGGAGTGGACCGACCCGGCCAAGGACCTGCCCGAGGACGCGGTGGACCGCGACCGGCTGCTCGCTACCGTCAGCATCTACTGGTTCACCGACACCGCTCGCAGCGTGGCCAACTCCTACTACGAGCGCTTCCACGACGCGAGCATGTGGGCGCCCAAGCCCCCCGCCACCGTGCCCACCGGCGTTGCGGTCTTCGCCGCCGGCGACTACGCCATCCGCCGCTTCGCCGAGAAGGCCCACCACATCACCCACTGGTCAGAGTTCTACCGCGGCGGTCACTTCCCCGCCCTGGAAGCCCCTGACCTCCTCATCGGGGACATCCGCGAGTTCTTCGCCGCACTCGCCCGGTAACACCCACGGCGTGTGCCGTACAAGACCTCCTGACCTCCTTGTACGGCACACAGCTGCGACTCCGCCAAACCGGTCTCCGCTGACCGGCCGGCCGGGCCGCCCATCCACGGTTGCTCACCAAGGCGCGGATGTGCTCAGCTTGCCGTTCAACCTCCGCCGCGAGTCGGGTCCGTTTCGTCGTTCGGGAGAGGGGTGACGTGACCGGTCCAGGTCCAGGGCTCCTGGCGGGGATCCCAGTTCACTTCCACCCTGGTGTCGTGGAAGTCGCGTGCGAGTTCCTTCAGCATCGTGGCGGCAGCGGTCAGCGCCGCCTGCGGGTCGAGCAACTCGTCGCTGAGGCATCCGCAGAGCATGCCTCCTTCCACGGTGATGATGCTGTGGCGCCAGCCGTCCGGCGTCGCCAGCAGGACGATCCCCTTGGGCAGACCGAAGGGAGGCGGCCGCTTCTCCATCCGTCGTCTCGCCACGCAGCCATCCAACACGGCAGGGCACAGACCCTTGGTGTCGGGCTCCGACTCAGGTGCCGCGGTGGGGTTGGGTGCCCGCCTTGTGGTGGGGGGTCGCCGGTAGGGCTGGCGGCGACGAGTTCGAGGCCGAGGTCGGGGCGTGTTGCGCGCCGTTGGTTCTTTGATCCGGGGGTCCGGGGCCTCAGGTGCTGGCGAGGGCAGTCGAGCATGGAGGTTCCGTGATGGGGATTCTTGAAAGCGCCGCTGTCGCTCTTCGCCTCACTTTGTTGTCGCTTGAGTGGTGTGAGGAAGGTGGAGAGCCGAGAGCATGGGTGGGCCCCGCCGTCAGGTCGGCGGGGCCCGGTGATCGTGAACCTCAGTTGGTGGTCAGCTGGTCAGCCCGGACTTCGAACTCGACGCATCCTTCTAGCGATTCGAGCCCCCAAGTTGCAGGGCCCCGGGGAGAGTCGCGTTCGTCCGTTTGATCACGGGATTCCGTGCAGGGTGAGGGCGGCTTCGGGGTGGGTGTGGGCACGTCGGCCGC
>NZ_JBWKIQ010000019.1:0-127300 GCF_056432645.1 Streptomyces sp. NPDC045021 | reverse complement strand
GTACGCACCGGCGAGGACAACCAGGGCGTCATCGGCCTGCGCCAGACCGGCATCCCCGACGAATACGAACCCGGCCTCAACGTCCGCTTCATGGGACTCGACGAGAAGGCCATCATCAGCTACCTCGTCAGCGCCTACTACTCCGCCGCCGTACTCGTCCCCGACGCCCTCGGCATCCTGGAGAACGTCAACGTCGCCAACTGGCGCGACTGAGAACTGTTCCGGCCATCGCCGAGTCCGCCGGTGCGCGGCGGGGATGACGGGCACCGTGTTCGTACCCGCTCATGTCCTGACGCGCCCCGGCCGCCGGAGCAGGTAGACGGCCGCGGTCGAGACCAGGACGGCCATGCACGCGATGAACACCAGCCCCGCGCCCTCGAGGCCGATGGGGCCCGACAGCACCCCCACACCGATCACCGGCACCGAGATGCCTGCGTACGCCACCACGAACAGCGTCGAGATCACCGCCGCGCGCCGGTCCGCGGGAGAGGCCTCGGCCACCGCGGCCAGCGCGCCGCGGAACGCCAGCCCCTGCCCACCCCCACCGACGAGGGCGCTCAGCACCACCAGCGACAGGAGGTCCCAGCGCAGCGCGCCCGCGAGCAGCGCCAGTCCGGCGAGGAGCGCGGCGCAACCCAGGGGCAGCGACCGCTCCACCCCGACCCGGCCGACCGCCAGCTGACCTGCGGTCGAGGCGAAGAAGGCCAGCGCGACGACCAGCCCGCTCACGGCGCGGTTGTCCACGCCCAGGGATTGCGAAAGGAACGCCGGGCTGACCGATGTGAAGACCCCGAACAGGGCGAACCCCACGAACGAGGCGATCGCCGCGGGCCCGAACACCCCCCGCACCTGTGGGGGCAGCCCCGGCCGCTGCGGCCGCACGGCGGTCAGCGGCCGCCGCTCCCGCACGGTCTCAGGAAGTCGCAGCAGCACCGCGACCGAAACCGCGACCAGGACGAGGTGGACGACGAACGGCAGGTGCAGCGGCCAGGCGGCGTACTGCGCGAGCACTCCGGCGAGCAGCGGTCCGCAGCCCAGCCCGCCCATGTTGGCGGCCGTCGCCACGAACGTGGCCCGGGAGGCGCCGCCATGCGGTGCCAGCTCCATCACGTACGCCGTGGCGGCCCCGGTGAACAGGCCGGCGGACAGTCCCGACATCAGCCGTCCCGCATACAGCCAGCCCAGCCCCGAGGCGCACAGGAAGAAGACGGCGCTCACCATCGCGAATCCCAGGCCCGCCAGCAGCACCGGCCGCCTGCCGACGACGTCCGAGGCATTGCCCACCAGCAGCAGCACGCCCATGACGCCGACGGCGTACACCGCGTACACGACGGTGACCGTCAGCTCGGAGAAGCCGAACTTCTCCTGGTAGAGGCCGTAGAGCGGGGTCGGCAGCGTGGTGCCGGCCATGCACACGGCGAACACGGCTCCGCTGAGGAGACACTGGCGCCATCCTCGGCGATCACCGTCCATGCCACCGACGGTAACCGCGCGCACCGTCCCCGGCCGAAGGGGCAAGCCCGACACGCCGCCGGCCACCGGAACGGGGCCGGAGCAGCGCTAGGGGTGGGCTGCGGGGAGGCGGGCGGACACCGGGGTGAGCCTGAGCGAGACGACGTAGGAGACGACGACGGCGACGAACACCAGCGGCATCACGGTGAGACCGGCCGCTCCCAGCAGGAGGGTGGCCAGTAGGACCGAGGTCATCGGCAGTTTCAGCATGGCCACCCGCCCGTCGCTCCCACGAACATCGCCGGGTAGATGGGGCCTCCCCGGAAGCTGCTCAGGGAGACGCAGTAGGCGGGCGCCTTGCAGACCACGATCAGCCCCCACCCCCGCCGGCACCTGATCGGGTGTCACAACGGCTCCTCCCGGGCGGGCTTCCGGCCGACGATCCGGCCTTCAGGTGGAGCCGGCGGGGCGCCGCCGACCGCTCCCGGGAGCACGGCATGGCGCCGGCGGGCCTGCGGGACTGTTGCTCATGACGCAGGCCCGGGGACGAGGCCGTCGGCGACCAGGCCCGCGAGGACTGCCTGTCCCAGGGCCTGAACGGCGGACTGGGGGCGGACCATCACGGTGAACTCCTTGACCCGGCCCGCCTCGTCGAACTGGAGCAGGTCGATCCCGTGGATCTCCTTGCCGTCCACGGTGGCCC
The DNA here is from genome assembly GCF_056432645.1 of Streptomyces sp. NPDC045021. NCBI lineage: Bacteria > Bacillati > Actinomycetota > Actinomycetes > Kitasatosporales > Streptomycetaceae > Streptomyces > Streptomyces sp. NPDC045021. The sequence goes on along the minus strand of NZ_JBWKIQ010000019.1, from coordinate 125,145 downwards.
GGAAGATCAGGATCTCCGACGCGGCCTGGTCGCCGTCGGCGCCGGTCTCGGCCGTGCCCTCGAGCTGTCCGACGTAGCGGAAGTCCTCGAAGGTGCGCAGCAGGACGCCGAAGAGTCCCAGCACCATGGGCTTGCCCTCGAAGGGGGTGAACTTCACCGGGCTGTAGAGGCGGATGTCGTCGGTGAACAGCTCGTCCAGCGCGGCGAGATCACGCTTCTCCACAGCGGCGCGGAAGCGTTCGGCACTCTCCATGACCCCTCCAAATACTCAAGGATATGACTAATCGCTTTCTTGGGTAGGATGCAGTGTCCGACAAGGAAAGGGAAGGGGTTGCCCCGATGGCCCTGCGACATGCCGTACTGGCGGCGCTGCTGGACGGCGAGTACAGCGGATACCAGCTGGCGAAGGCGTTCGACATCGGCGTCGCGAACTTCTGGCACGCCCTGCCCCAGCAGCTCTACACCGAGCTGGCCAAGCTGGAGAAGGAAGGGCTGGTCGCCGGCCGGCAGGTGGTCCAGGAGTCCCGGCCCAACAAACGCATGTTCCACGTCACCGACGCCGGCCACGCCGAGCTGGAAGCCTTCGCCGCGGCCGATTCCAAGCCCTCGGTCATCCGCGACGACCTCCTCGTCAAGGTCCAGGCAGCCGACCGCATCGGCACCGCGCCGGTCATCGAACAACTCCAGGAACGCGCCGCCGCGGCCGAAGCCAAGATCGAGCTGCTCGGCAACCTGCTGCGGCACATGCGCGGCGACGCGGACGAGGAGGAGTTCCTGCGCCACGGCGAGCGGATCGGGCCGTACCTGACGTGCCTGCGCGGCCTGGCCTTCGAGCAGGGCCACCGCGACTGGTGCCTGCGCATCGCAGCCGTTCTACGGGAAAGGCAGACAACCCATGCCGAACGGTGACTATCTGCGCTACGTCGCCCTGGGCGACAGCCAGACCGAAGGACTCGGCGACGGGGACGACACCGTCGGACTGCGCGGCTTCGCCGACCGGTTCGCCGAGCACCTCACGGCCGTCAACCCCGGCCTGCGCTACGCCAATCTGGCCGTCAGAGGACGCGTCGCCGGCCAGGTCCGCGCCGAACAGCTGGGGCCCGCCCTGGCCCTGCGCCCCGATGTGGCCACCGTCGTCGCCGGGGTCAACGACATCCTCCGGCCCCGGTTCGACGCCGCGGAGGTCGCCGGCCACCTGGAAGGGATGTTCGCCGCGCTCACCGGCGCGGGGGCCCATGTGGTCACCCTCACCTTCCCCGACGTCGGAAGGATCGCACCCCTGGCCCGGCCCCTCGGATCGCGCGTCGTCGACCTCAACACCCACATCCGCGCCGCGGCCGCCCGCCACGGGGTCCGGGTCGCCGAAACCGCACCGTACTCCATCACCACCGACCCACGGCTGTGGACGGCCGACCGGCTCCACGCCAGCCCCCTCGGCCACGAGCGGATCGCCGCAGCCCTCGCCCACGCCATCGCCCTGCCCGGCAGCAGCGGCGCCTGGACCCACCCACTGCCACCACAGGCACGCCCCACGCGCCGGCAGAGCGCAGCAGCCGAGCTGCGCTGGGCCACCGCGTTCCTGTGCCCCTGGCTCGGTCGCCGCCTGCGCGGGCGGTCCTCGGGCGACGGCCGCACCGCGAAACGCCCCCACCTCCTGCCCCTGAGCGCGGCGCCCGACTCCCCTGCGGACACCGGCCGACGCGAAGCGTCGTAGCGAGGGATCACCGGTTCCCTCGCACCCACCGAGTCGTCGAGTCGGTGATCCCCTCAGGCACCCGCAGCCAGCGGCGCGAGCCCCCGCTCCCGGTTGCGGACCCGCGGGAAAGCGGTTCATTGTTAGAGCATGAGAGCTGGGTGGGGTGTGCTTCTTTGACCGGAGGCGGCCGACATGGGTATTCCCGTTGTTCCGCCCGAAGCCCGCCTTCCGTCGGGACCAGGAGCGACGGAGAAGGGGCTCAAGGGCGGCGCGCTGGGGCTGTTCTCCAGCATCGTGATCGGCCTGGCCTCCACCGCGCCCGCCTACAGTCTCGCGGCGACCCTCGGGGTCATCGTCGTGTTCGTCGGGTTCCAGTCACCCATTGTGATCATCCTGGCGTTCATCCCGATGTTCCTGATCGCCTACGGCTACAAACAGCTCAACGAGGCGGACCCGGACTGCGGCACCACCTTCACCTGGGCCTCCCGGGCCTTCGGCCCCCGTACCGGGTGGATGGGCGGCTGGGGCATCATCGCCGCCGACATCATCGTCATGGCGAACCTGGCGCAGATCGCCGGAGCGTACGGCTTCCAGCTCTTCGGCGCGGACGGACTGGCCGAGAACACCACATGGGTCACCGTGGTCGGCGTGCTGTGGATCGCCGTGATGACCCTGATCTGCTACATCGGCATCGAGCTCTCGGCCAACCTGCAGAAGGTGCTGCTCACCATCGAGATCGTGATGCTCTTCGTGCTGGCCGTCACCGCGCTGGTCAAGGTCTACGGGGGGACGGCGTCGAGCGTGGCGACGGAGGTGTCGTGGTCCTGGTTCAACCCGGCCAACATCGACTCGCTGGACGCCCTCACCAAGGGCGTGCTCGCCGGAGTCTTCATCTACTGGGGCTGGGACACGGCCGTGTCGGTCAACGAGGAGACCAGGGACCGCGGCCGCACCCCAGGCCGGGCCGCGGTCATGTCCACCGTCATCCTGCTGCTCGTCTACGTCGTGGTCAGCGTCTCCGCGCAGGCCTTCGCCGGCGTCGGGGACAAGGGCATCGGGCTCGGCAACCCCGACAATTCCGGGGATGTGCTGTCCAGCCTCGGCAGCGAGGTCTTCGGCTCCGGAGGCTGGGGCGGGTTCGCCACCAAACTCCTGATCCTCATGGTGCTCACCTCGGCCGCCGCCTCCACCCAGACCACCATCCTGCCGACGGCACGCACCACGCTGTCGATGGCCGCATTCAAGGCGATCCCGGACCGGTTCGCCCGTATGCACCCCCGCTTCCTCACCCCGACGTGGTCGACGGTGGGCATGGGCCTGGCCTCCATCGCCTTCTACGTCATGCTGACCCGGGTCAGTGAGAACGTGCTGGCCGACTCCATCGGGTCGGTCGGCCTGATGATTGCCTTCTACTACGGGCTCACCGGGTTCGCCTGCGTCTGGTACTACCGCAGGGTGCTCACCCGCAGCCCCCGCGATCTGTGGGGCAAGGGCATCCTGCCGGGGCTCGGCGGCGTCCTGCTGCTGTACTTCTTCATCAACGCCTGCGTGGTCTACTCCGCCTCGGACTACGGCAGCACCTCCTGGACCCTGCCCTTCCCGCCGCACTGGCAGCTCGGCGGAGTCTTCGTCACCGGCATCGGCGCCCTGGTGCTCGGCGGGATCCTGATGATCATCTACCGGGTGATCCGCCCCGCGTTCTTCCACCAGGAGACCATCGCGGTCTCCGCCCACGACCCCGCGCACGCACCCACCCCGGAGCGGAAGCCGCTCTGAGACGTCCGGTCCAACGCCGCCAGGGGGCAACGTGACCCGGCCTGTTCGTCGTCCACGAACTCCTCCCGTCCGCTCCGCACACCGAGGTACGGTGCGGTGGGGGACGGGGGCGCGGTGGGATCGACGAGATGGCTGAAGCTGCGGATCGCGCGGGCGCACCGCCGCGGCCGGGCGGCGATGCGATGGCTGCCGCTCCGGCACGACCGCGGCCCGGCGAAGCAACAGACGTTCGACGTCACGTCGTTCACTGACACCGTCCTTCCGGACCCGCACGACGCGGTCCCGCCGGACCCGCAAGGCCCGGACCTCTCCGACCTCCCGGACCTCTCCGACCGGGCCGCCCGGCTGTTCCCCGCGGCCGATCCCTTCGGCGGCGCCGTCCGCGACGCGCTCGGCCCGGTGCTCTTCGACGACGGGGTACTCGAACTCCTCGCGCACTGCGGCACCGCCACCAAGGTCCGCCCCACCCACGACTGGCTGTGCCGGACCGAGTACCTGCTGACCGAGGCGCCCGCCGCTCCGCTCGCGCTGGCCGGGATGCTGAAGGCGGCGTGCGCGGTGACGGCGTACGACGCGGTCGGGCCCCTGCTCACCGGACTGGTCTGGGCGGCCTGCGTCTCGGGCGACCCCGTCGCGATCCGCGCCCTCGGGGCGGCGCTGCGCCGGCGGAGCAGGCCGTCGCGCCGCCAGCCGCGCTGGGTACGCGCCGGGCTCGACGCGCTGGCCACGGCGGCCGGGCAGAGCAGTGCTTCGCTGCCCCGCCGCCGGGCCGCGGCCGGCGCCGTGCACGATGTCCGTGACCTGGCCCGCACCCTGCTCGAGCAGTACCGGGCGGACCGCGCGGCACCGCCGGAGGACTGGCGCGGGGTGCGGATCGGCCCGTACATGGCGCGGGTGGTCGTCCGCTCCAGCGGGGCCCTGGCGACGGAGTTCCGTGAGGCGTCCGGGCCCGTGCTGCCGTCGATCCCGAAGGAGGTCCGGCGGCAGTTCGCCGGCCCTGTCGCCGAACTCACCGCACGGCACGCCGCTCTCGGTGCGCGTGTCGGCGCGATCCGCGAGCGGCTGACGGCGGATCTGGCGGCCGGGACGGAGTTGCCCGCGGGAGCGTGGTGCCGCGACTGGCTCGACGACGAGGTCGCCGGCCCGATGTGCGGGGCCCTGGTCTGGGATGTGCTCATCGGCGGCTGCCGGGTGACGACGGGCCTGCCGGTCCGCGACGGCACCCAATGGACGGTGGTCGGCAGCAGCGGCCTGCCCTACGTCCTGCCCGACGGCGCCTCGGTACGGCTCTTCCGGCCGACGCCGCAGCAGTCCCCCTGGGTCGGACACCTGCAGTCCCTCCTGGTCGAAAAGGGCCTGCGGCAGCCGATCCCGCAGCTGACCGCACCGCCCGGGCGGGCGGTGGGGTGACTCAGCCGCCGTGGCCGGCGTGATCGGCGCCCGCCTGGATGGTGCCGCCGAGGGTCGCGCGCAGGCCCTTCAGGGCCTCCTGGGACTGGGCCGTGACGATCCAACGGGTCCCGACGAGGTAGATGCCGCCGTACGCCTGAGCCTCCGTCAGCCACGCGTGCTGTCCGGTTTCCGCCGCGAAGGTGAGCATGCGGAACTCGCCCTGGTCGGTCTTGCACGAACCCTGCCGCAGTTCTGTCGCGACAACGCTGATATTGGCCTTGCAGCCGAGGACGGCGGCGATCTGCTGTATCGAGGCGGGGCCGGCCGCCGGTACGGGAGTGGGAACCGCTGCCGCGGTGCTTTTTGTGTGTGCATTTCCGGCGCAGCCGCTCAGCAGGATCACACAAAGCGCCGCGACGACATGTCCAAGTCGCAGATTCGGCACATCAACCTCATCGCTTCGGTCGGAATTCCGGAATTCCACAATTCCGGGCTCTGCTTCTTCACCCCTCGGTGCGGGGCGGGTGCCCGCACGGGGAGGCCGGGGCCCGGTGACCGGGCCTGACCTCCCCGTGCGGATGGCACCGGGGGCCGGGGCTCAGGAACCCGCGCCGGCCTTCTTGCCACCCTGGGTGACCGCGAACCACAGACCCATCTTGCCCTGGCCGTTGATGTCACCGGGCTTCTCGTCACCGGTGAACCAGTAGACGGGCCAGCAGTCGATGGCGAGCTGCTTCGTACCGTCGGGCCGGGTGACGGTGCCGACCAGCTTGGACGCCACGCCGGTCACCTTGCTCTTGTCGACCGGCTTGGCGGGCTTCCAGGTGTTCAGGCACGCGTCGAGGCAGGCGAACTTCATCGGCCAGGCGCTGTCCTTGCTGAACCGGTAGAGGGTCCGCATCTTCCCGTCGACGATGATCTTGCCGAGCTCGTCGTTGTTGGTGACCGAGAGCTGGACGTCGCTGACCTGGCTCTGACTCTGGGTGGGGGCCGGCTGCGCGGCCGCCTGCTGTCCGGCCTTCTTGCCGTCGGGCGCCAGCGCGTTCCACGTCCCGCCCACCCCGTGGCCCTTGGTGTCACCGGCCTGGGTGTCCATCGCGTAGCGGTACACCGGCCAGCCCGCCAGCGTCAGTTGCCGGCTGCCGTCCGTGCGGATGACCTCGCCCAGCAGCTCGGGCTTGATGCCCGCGGAGGCGGTGGCGTCGTCCGCCGGCACGGCCGGCCAGGTGATGGCGCAGGCGCCGTCACAGTTGGACTTGGGCGGTTGGGCGGTGTCCTTGTCGAACCGATAGAGGGTGAACCCCTTGCTGTCGGTGACGATCGGTCCCAGCTTCCCGTCGCTGCGCACCGCCAGTTCCTTCGCCGGCTCGCCCTTCTTCGCACCTGCCTGGTCGGCGCCCGAGCCGGTGGTCGTGCCATATCCGCCGGAGCTCGCACCGTAATCCGAGCCGTATCCAGTCCCGATGTCCTTACTGTCTCCAGCGGGCTGGACGTTGGCTCCCTGCGCGTTGTTACCGCTCTTTTCACTGCTGCCGCATCCTGCCGTCAGCAGAAAGACCACGGTGGCCGCTCCAGCGAATGCTGCCCGACGCCTGTTTACCATGACTGCTCCTTCGCATTCGGTTCGGCGGCTTCGCTCGCCGTCGCTAATTGATACGGGAGGAACGGTGGGTGGCGTTCAGCCGATTCAAAACTTGTCACATCACGCACAGAACCGAGCGGGTCAACGTGGTGTGGGGGCAGGACATTTGCCCTCGTGGCGGCGGGAATTGCCGTCGCAGCAGGGGTGGTTGGACCGTCCGCCGCGGGGAGCGCGCCGGGGAGTGACTCAGTCCTGGATGCGCAGCGCGAGGGCGGGGCAGCGCCGGATGGCGCGCAGCGCCTTCGGGCGCAGCCGGGCCGGCAGGTCCATCGACGCCTTCTCCGGATAGCCGTCGGCGCCGAGCTGGATCACCTCGGGGAGGATGTCCATGCAGAGTCCGTGCCCCTGGCACCGCGTCCAGTCCACGAGCAGCCGCTCGGTGCGCTCTTCGGCGGCCGGTGCCGGGGCGGTTTCGTCCGCGCGCAGCGGGAGGGTCCCCAGGACCGGCCGGCCACAGCCGCTGCCCAGCGCGTGGTCGTAGAAGTCGTCCGGGAACGCGGCGAGCGCCGACTCCACGAAATTCGAGGTCCCGTCGGGGTGGCTGCAGGCGCCGCGGCGCCTGACCGACTGCATACGTGCCTGGACGGCGTCGAGCGCGGCCTGGCCACCGCCGTGGACGGCCAGTTCGAGGGTGTCGGCGAGAGCCGGCAGCCCCAGCACGCAGGGCCCGCACTGGCCCGCGGACTCCCCGGCCATCCAGCGGGTGACCCGCAGCACCTCACCGGCCGGGCAGGTGTCGTCGGGCAGCGGCAGTACCGCTCCCGCTCCGAGCACCGCGCCGAACGAGGTCAGGGATTCCCGGGAGATGTCCGCCGCCTTCGCGGAGTACGGATCCAGCCATTTGCCGTGATAGCCGCCGACCAGGACACCCTGGCCGGGGCCGAGCCCGCACAGTTCCAGGATGTACGACAGCGGGACACCGGTCGGCGTCTCCATCACCGTGGACCCGGCGACGGTCAGCAGCAGTGTGCCCGGCTCGGTCGGCAGGCCGACGGAGCGGTAGCCCAGCGCGCCGAGCCGTGCGGCGAGGGCGAGTTGGGCGTACGTCTCGGTGTTGGACAGCAAGGTGGGCAGCCCGCCCAGGCCCCGGTCGCTGGTCCGGATGGAACGCCCCGACGGCAGCGCGGGGCCGTTGCTCAGCCCGCTGACGTGAGCGGAGCTCTCCCCCGTCACGAAACGCTCGGGCAGCAGGGTCACCCGGAGCTTGAGGCCGGTCGGGCCGCGTTCATAGATGGCGTCCTGGACCGACTGCTCGATGTCGGTCCTGGTCACACCGACGACGACTTCCTCGGCGTTCAGTGCCGCGGCGGCCAGCAGCGCTCCGTCGAGCACCAGATGCGGGGAGTGCAACAGCAGCGCGGTGTCCTTGAGACAACTGGGCTCGCCCTCGCTGCCGTTGACGACGACGGCTGTGCGTCCGTCCCGGCTCTCGGCCGCCCGGGTCACCGACTTCAGCTTCCGGGCGAAGGGGAAGCCCGCTCCCCCGCGGCCGCGCAGGTCGATGTCCTCGGCGAGCGCCAGCAGTTCCTCCGGCCGCAGCCGGGGCAGCGACCCGTGCACCGCCAGATGCGAGACGCGGTCCAGCCGCGGCACCTCGTCCAGTCCCGCGAACACCCGTGGCGCTCCGACACAGCCGATCGCCGGACGGGGGCCGTTCACAGCCGCCATCCAGCGGTGCTGTCGACCCGCCCGCCGGACCGGTCCATACGGTCCGTGTCCTGGCGCGGCACGTAGACGGCGGCGCGCGGTGGGCGGTCCGGCTCCCGCGGTGGCACGACCCGGAAGGCCGCGGTCGTGGCGATCTGCGGGCCGGCGGCCACGCGCTTCTGCCGGGACCTGAGGCGCACGGCGAGCACGACGGCGACACCGACCAGGCACAGCGCGTAGGACACCGTCACCCAGCCGCTCGCCGGCCGGCCGGCCTTCAGGCCGTGCAGCAGCGACGCGCCCCAGGCCGGATACGCGCCCATGTGCAGGGCCCGCCACCAGCGAGAGCGCCCGCCGGAGGCGAACGCGCTGCGCACCGCGCCGGTCACCGCCACGGTCAGGAAGAGGTACCCGGCGAGCGTGCCGAGCCCGATCATCAGGGGTTGCCGGCCGTCGGTGAACGGCAGGGCCGCCGCGCCCGCGCTGGTCTCCTGTCTTTGGACCTTCACCCAGATGTGCAGCGCGAGGAAGCCGAGTCCCGCGCTGGCCAGGCCGCGGTGCACGCCTTGGGCGAGCAGCCGGTGGCTGGAGTGCAACAGCAGCCGGTCGGTGGCGGCCAGGCCCCACAGCACGGTGGCGGTGAGCGAGACCAGGGAGAGCACTCCCGCTCCGAAGTCCAGGAAGTCCAGGGGCCGGGTGAAAGCGCCCACGTTGCCCGCTACGGCCAACGCGACGAGGACCACCAGAGCGAGCGTGACGATCGTGACCGGACGCCGCCCGCCGGCCCCGGACAGCAAAGGAGGCCGGCGGACGGCTCGCCGTCCACCGGCGGCCGCTCCGGCGTTCAGTCTCCTTCGGTGCGACCGGCGCGCCTGGCGCGACCCGTCCTGGCGGGGAAACTGCATGGGGGACAAGGGCATAGGGAAAGCCTCCCGAGCGGGGGTACCGAGCACTGCAAGTCGCACCCGGAGCCCAGGGGGTTGATGTCGGCGCTGCTTTGCAGCAGCGGTGAAACCCGGGGCAGCACGGCCCGCACGGGGGACATGCGGAGCCGTAAACTCGCCGAAACTCAACGGCTGGGGGGACCGGCTCCGGTGCGGGTATTGGAGGGATCGCCTCCGCAGCCGATGAGCAGTGACCGGGTGCAGCAGCATCGCTCAACTTCCCAGCATCTCCACAAGATTTATCGCATCGTGACAAGTTCCTGCTTCCCCGTCGTCGTCACGGTGTGCAACTGCGGAAGATGCTCAACCAAGTGCTTCCGGTTCCGGCCGGACCGGGTCTAAACCGTCCCGGCCGCACCCTGGTGGTAAAGACCCGGCAAAACTCCGGGACCACTGGCGGGAAGCAACCTCTAGGAGGGCGCAGGAGGACCCTCAACTCCTCCGCCGGACAAGGATGGCCGGCGATGGAGGCAACCTCCGCAAGACCTGTCCTCCCCCCAGGCAGGTCTTACCCCGGCATGAACGAGGTAGAGATGTGCGAACTTCTTAACCGCATCTGGTCCCTCCCCCGTGGCGAGTGGACCCGCGTTCTGCGCAAGGAACTCCCGTCACTGGCAGATGAGATGGTCGAGGCGCTTCGGCATGAAATTCCCGGCTTCGCCGACCTTCTGGACGACATGGGCCGCGAAACGGTCCGGCAGGGGCTCGAAGAAGCCCTGCTGACCGCCCTCGGCTACCACAAGCCACACAAGGACCGCGAACTCCCCCAGGAGCCGCCCGCCCCCGCGGCGGTACCGATCGACCGGTCACGCCAGGACCTGTTCAACGCACTGACCGGCACCATCGACGTACCGGCCGCATCCCTCACGGAACTGGCCCGCAAGGCCCGCTGGCCACTGCCCGAAACCGTCCGGGCCGTCGCCGTCACCTCACCCGGCGAGAGCCAGCAACTGGCGGCCTCCCTCGACGACTGCCTGGTCGGCATGGGCAGCGACGGGCCCTGCCTGCTCATACCCAGCCCCGACCCGGACACCCGCGGCACACTGGAGGCCGCCCTGCGCGGCCGGACCGCCGCCGTCGGACACGCCGTCCCGCTGCGCGACGCCGCATCCTCACTACGGTGGGCCCGGCGCCTGCTGAACCTCACCCCCACCCCCGCAGGACCCGACGCCCGGCCCGTCTTCGTCGACGACCACCTCTCCACCCTGCTCCTGCTCCAGGACGAACCGCTGGCCAAAGCCCTGGCGGCCCGCTGGCTCCGGCCGCTGGCAGGACTGACACCACGCCAGAGCGAACGGCTGGAAGTGACCCTCCTGGCCTGGCTCGAAGGCGGCGGAGCACCCGAAGCGGCCAAAGCACTGAGCGTGCACCCACAGACAGTGCGCTACCGCATGCGCCAACTGGAGAAGCTCTTCGGCCAGGGACTGCGTGACCCGCGCACCCGCTTCGAACTGGAGATGGCGCTGCGCAGCCGCCGGCTGATGGCCGAGATAGGACGCCGCAGCACCCGCGTGACCCGCAGGGCGCGAACCGTCACGGTGGGCTTCCGACCACTGGTCGTCGCACGCGAAGCACGCGTCAACGGACTCTGAACCACCCGGGCCCACCGGCCCGTTCCGGCGGATCACACACCCATCGTGATCCGCCGGACCTTCCTCACAACCCGGCAGGAACCGCCGCACGCATCGTCGCGTTGAGGTCGACCAGCTCGCGGTACGCCCGCGAGCACGACCCGCAATCGGCCAGATGCCGCGCGAGATCACGGCTGCGAACAGCGCCACTGCGCCGTATCGCCGTGCCCAGCATGGCGCTGAAGTGCCGGCACCGATCGTCTCCCACGCTGTCCACATGAGCGTGCAGATACGCCTCACGCAGCCCCTCGCGCGCACGAAAAGCCAGGGACGTCACACCACTCGGAGTGATACCCAGCAGCGCGGCCACCTCGGCAAGGGAATCCTTCTCCACCAGGGTGTGCCACAGCACCGCCTGCCACCGCTCGGGCAGCGTGTTGAAACTGCGGACGAGCAACTGACGATCCTCGCTGGCCAGCAGATGCTGCTGCGGATCGGTACCGGCCGGCGACTGCTGCCGCCACCACTCCAGATCCGCCGTCAGCAGCGTCTTGCGGTCACCGGCACCCCACTCGATCGCCGTATGCCGCACCACCGCCAGCAGATACGGCCGCCACGCCCCCTGCGGCCCGGCCCCCGAACGCACCGCCTGGAACGTGCGGATGAACGCCTCCGACACGAGATCCTCCGCGTCGTGGGAATCACGACAGCACCGGTGCGCGTACGCGAGAGCGGCCTCACGGTGCCGACGGTAGAGGATGTCACCCGCGGCCGGGTTCGCGGTGCCTGAGCCATAGCCGTCCTTCAGCTGCCGGGTGAGCTCCTCGTCGGAGGGCACGGCTTCCTGCGCGACCGCGCGTTCCCGGTCGTTGTCGGCCTCGCGAGAGCCCAGCACTGCCACCTCGCACAATCGAGCGACTACGGAGTTCGTTCCGGATTCGGCCCCGGCTCCGTAGTCGTGTTCCGTGGGACGTGCGCCGAACCGTACGCGTTCCACAGCGCTCGCACAGCTTGGACGGCCGGATTGGCGCACAGACATGGCGGTGGCCCCGGAGTCGGCTCCGGGGCCACGCCCATCTCGGGGCCGGGCGGGGGCATGGGGAGCGCCCTGCCCCGAGGGTCCTAACGGGGGAAGCGGCGCCCGGCAGCCCCGGACACACTCCCTCCCCTGGTCATCAGCACCTGCGACCGCTGTTCATGCAGTTCACCGCCTGCCGCATCAGACGGTCCGACATCGCGTCGACGAAGTCGCCATGGTCGGTCACCGGCTTGTGCAACTGCTCGGGGAAGCTGTCCACAGCGATCCGCGCACCCTGCGGGACGCTGTAGGTGATCCGCTCCACCAGCTGCGGAATCGCCTTGAACCCGTTGCCGCACGCACCGTTACGATCCGCGAAGGCCACATGGGTCCGGTGGTTGGCACTGTCGATGTTCTTGCCGTCCCAGCAGCTCTGGAAGGTGAACGTACGCACCACGTCGCTGCCCTGCGGGCAGATCGGGTACTTGTCCTTCAGCTGGCGGTTCTCGAACCCCGTGCAGCTCCACGAAGCATTGGCGTTGGCCGGGCCGTTGGTGAAGGCCTTGGCATCACCGGTGATGATCCGCAGGAAACGCGGCATCGCGGTGACCCGGCTGACCGGGCTGCCGTCCATGCGGATCGTGACGCTCTTCGGCTGCAGGATCTTGCCCACGTTGGCGTCCTGGCCGCCACCCGGCGCGTTCACATCCGGTCCCTGCCCGGCGTTCTGTACCCGCAGCACAGGCCAGTAGTAGGCCGACTGGTCCCCGTTGCTGCACGTCGTACCGGCCGCGGCGAGAGAGTCGTTGGTGGAGAACGCATCCGTGGTCTTGTTGCCCACGTAATCGTGCATGTGGTGAGCGCCGTTGCTCACACCGGGCGCGACGATGACATTGTCCGGATTGAAGTGCTTGTTCTCGTTGCGGCCGCACCTCGAAGTGAACGAACCGGTGGACGCGCCGGCCCGCAGACGCGGCTTCTGCACATTCGGCCGGACCTTGGTGATGTCGACAAAGTCCGCCTTCGACGGACCCTTGCCCTGCTTCTTGCTCTGATCCTGCACCGCCTGGTCCTGCACCGCCTGGTTCTGACCGTCCTGCACCTGACCGTCCTGCTGGTTCTGCACAGCACCGGCCTCGTCCTGCCCGCCCCCGGTGTCACCGGGCTTCACATCCGTGGCCTTCATCACACAGGCACTCAACTCGTCCAGGCCGGCCGGCGGTTGCGCCACCTTGGAAATCGCCTCGTCGATACGGGCGATCGTGCCGCTGCGCTTCTGCTGCAGATCGTTCAGCGACGTGTTCTTGTCCCACTGCCCGGCCGCGAGCTTCTTGTACGAGTCCGCCACCTGCGCGTCCAGTTGCGCCAGATTCTGATCGACAGCCGGCTTCGCCTCATCGGGAACGGCCGTCAGCTTGTCCCCCACATCGGGACAGGCAATCGTGGCCGCCCCGACGTCCTGCGTCTGTGCGGAGTCCCTCTTCGAGTTGCCCGCAGAGGCATTCGCGGCGACGAACGCGACCCCGCCCGCACCCAACACCATCGCGGTAACCACCACGACGGCCTTGTTCGGCACGCGGGAACGTTTATGGTCTTTCTGACTCATGAGATCACTTCACTTCACTTCGTTGTAGCGGAGTCGAAGCGGAAGCCGTGACGGTGACCGCTGGCTTCCCGGAGGGCGAGGCCCCGTCGGCGAGCGCGCCGAAATCGACGAGCCCGGTCTCCTCGAGAACCGAGATGTGGTCGAGGACCACGGTGTTGGCCCGTGTGGCAAGGGAACGGACCATGGAATTGCGGGTCTGCCCCCGCACCTGCGCCACGAGCGCGAAAACCTTCCCGTGCGCCCGACGCAGAAGATTGACGAACACCTGGTCGTAGTCGGCCCCTTGGGCGGCGTTCATCTGCGAGAGCCAGCCCTGCTGGTCCGAGTTGGGCTGGTTGGGCAGGTCGACATGGAGCGCCTGACCCACCTGCAGGACCCGCGCATCCAACTCGGCATGTCCGTCGATGAGGTGCCGACCCGCGGTCCTGACCGATTCCTGCGTACCGCGCTGCTGCGCCTGGTGCCCCGCGGGGCCCTCCCACAGTCCGGCGAGCCGGACCTTCCGGATGAAATCCCGGTCGAGTGGGGTCAACGGTCCGTACTGCGTGTTCACGGTTCCGCCGCCGTCGTCCGTGACGCCGGCAGCCACCGGGGCGCTCTGGCCGCCGAACTTCTGCATGGGGATCAGCAACGCCACGAGCGTCACCGCGAGGGCGCCGATGACGAGAACGGTTCCTGTCGTGTACCGGAAACCGACGGACGCGCTGAGGGCGGATCGCCGGACCAATGTCCGCACAGTGCCTCCTTTGCCGCTTGCCGGGTGGGGCGCCAACGCGGAAGGTCCCGCACCGACATGCGGCGGGCACCGCCTTCCCGGGTGCCACCGGACGCTAGTGCCGTTTGTGGCACTGCTGTTGAGGGATCATCACCATCGGATAAACATCAGATCACTACCCGGAATCCCTGGTACCGTTCCGTACCCGCGTGTGACCGGTCCCGCGCGTCGGACGCCGCCGAGCCCGCGGACAGCGCTGTCCCCCCGGCACGGAACACAACGGCCCCGACCGGTGGGAACAGCGATCGCAGCGATCGTCGCCTCCACCGGCCGGGGCCGTGCGGTCCTGAGTTCTGGTGCTCGGCTAACTCTGCGTGTAGGTGAAGTGCGGAGTGTCGTACTGGGGACCGTTCTTCTCGTAGGTGAACCAGTAGGTGATGACCGTGCCCGCGGACAGCTGACTGATGGTCTGGGTCCAGGTACCTCCGCTGTTGGCCATCCGGAAGTTCTGCTGACCTGCCCCGTTGACCAGATAGTGCACATCCACGTACTGCGCGGCCGTGGTGGGAGTGAAGGAGATCCGCGCCTGAGTGGCACTGATCCGGGTCGCACTCGCCGAGTAGTCGGGCGAGGACGTACCACCGCCCGTGGTGCCCCCGGTCGTGCTCCCACCGGTGGTGGTGCCCCCCGTCGTCGTTCCACCCGTGGTGGTACCACCGGTCGTCGTCCCACCGCTCGTGGTGGTGCCGCTGGTCTGGTAGACACCGAACCAGTCGATGCTCATCCCGGCGCCCGAGCTGATGTCGGCCGAAGGCGAGGTGCAACCACAGACCTTGTTGGGGTACGAACCACCGATCGCCACATCGAATATGGCGAAGAACCCGTGGTCGACAGCGGCCTGCCACGTACCGGTGGACACCTGGTTCTGATTGACCTGGTATGTCAGACCGCCGTCGAGATAGAACCTCAACTGCTCGGCCGCGGTATTGGTACGGTCAATGATCACCGAGTACGTGTGGAACCCCGTCTGACAGCCCCCGCACGCCTGCAGACCACTGCTGATGCCGTCCGGGTCATGGCACTCGCCGGCCCAGACACCGCAGTGGAACGTGGTCGAGTGCTGACTCAGCGCATTGACATCCTCCATGATGTCCAACTCGCCGATGTTCGGCCAGTTGGTCGCACCCACCGGACGGGCAGCGGCACCCATCGCCCAGAACGCCGGCCAATACCCCAGACCGTGCTGCGGGTTGGGCTGCTGGATGGACGCACTGATCTGCAGCCGGCCGCCGGGCGGGGCAGCGAAATCGGTGCGCTGGGTCTCGATGCGCCCGGACGTCCAGTGCCCGCCGGCGTCCTTGATCGGCTTGATGACCAGATGCCCCGCACCGTCCTGGTAGACATTGGCCGTCGAATCGGTCGCCGTCTCCAGCTCACCGGTCCCCCAGTTCGGCGCCGCCCCCGGATAGTTGTAGTTGGTACCGATGTCGTACAGCCAGTTGGCCCTGTTGAGACCGCTGCCCGACGCGCCGCTGAAATCGTCGCTGAACACCGTGGTCCAGCCGGCCGGAGGCGCGGGCGCCGCAGCCGCCGAACCGCCGGTGAGAGACAGGCCCAGCGCACCGGAAACCAGCAGGAGCAGAGCACTGAAGACCGTGAGCGGAACACGCCGGATGCGGCGCGCTCTGCGCGACGCGGCTTCGGGCGGGACGTTCTTCCTCATGGACGGTCCTGACCTTTCTACAGATCTACGAGCACTACGGGGAAGTACGGACCGGTTGCCGAGAGGCGACACCGCACCGAACGGACGGGGCCGCCCCCCCGGCGCCCCGTCAGCTGAAGGGGTCGAGCAGGAGTGATGCCTGCTGCGGACTGCCGTCGTGGACCAGCGACTCGTGGTGCCCGACGTCGTCGAAGGCGAATGCGTACGCGTTCCCGTCCGCCATCTGCGCATGGATGAAGCGCGCGTAGTGGTTGGTCACCGCGTCGTGGTAGAAGTTCGCGGAGCTCGTGTCCGGCTGGTTGGCGTTGACCAGCAGCGTCGAACGGTTGAAGCCCGCGCACAGGGTGCGGGAGATCGGCCCGCGCACCAGGTCGTTGGGTGCGTCCAGGAGCTTGTAGCAGCCGAAGATGCTGTCGGCGTCGGGCTTCTGGAAGCTGGTGACGACCGCCCCCGACGTGTTGGTGAAGTTCATGACGTTCCCCGAGACACGGCCGAAGTACTTCGTGTTCGGCTGGTCCGCGAACGGCGTCACCGTCAGCGTCGATGTGGAGTACTTCTGCCACACCCGGTTGACGTAGTCGTCGAGGATGCCGTTGGACAGCGCACCGGACTCGATGCCGTGCCCCGGCGCCAGCGCCCGCAGGACCGAACCGTCCGGAGCCGTCTGGATCAGACCGCCCCAGCCGCCGGGCCGGCCCCGCAGCGCGTTGAGGACTCCGTTGTATCCGCCGGACTTCAGATGCCCGGTGGTCTGGCCGGCTCCCGTGGTGGACTGCACCGCGACCGCGTACGGCGCGGAGAACATGTCCACCTGCGTGCTGTTGATCCACAGCCCGCTGTCGTTGAGGGTGTACTCCGACCAGTTGAACAGGATGTTGCGGTTCGGATCGCTCGGATTCTGCACCGCGGGCTGCACCAGCCCGCCGGTGGTCAGCTTGAACACCAGTTTCTGGCCGTAGGAGAAGTAGACACGGCCGGAGAACTTCGGAATCTGGATCGTCACCGACTGCCCCGCGGCAGGACCGGGGATCGACGCGTCGGGGGCGGGGGTCGGCGGATTGCCGCCCGCCGGCCAGGCGTGGAACCCGCCGTTGGCGTCCGCCCAGCCCTGCCGGCCGCTCGACAGCTCGGTGCCCAGGTCGTAGAGGTAGACGCTGCCACCACGGCCGGAGTTGTTGGTGACCCTCAGCGGGATGGTCCCGGGCACCGGCTGCCCACCGCCGCCTCCGCCGGTCGTCCCACCGGTGCCGCCACCGGTCGTACCGCTGCCCTGGGTGTACGTGAACTGGGGGGTGTCGTACTGCGGCCCGCTCTTCTCATAGGTGAACCAGTAGGTGATGACCGAGCCCGTGGAGAGCTGGTCGACGGTGCGGGTCCAACTGCCCCCGGCGTTCGCCACCCGGAAGTTCTGCTGGCCCGCGCCGTTGACCAGGTAGTGCACATCCACGTACAGCGCGGGCGTCGTCGGGGTGAAGGTGATCCGCGCCTGACTGGCGCTGGTCGCGGTGACGCTCTGGGTGTAGTCGGACGGGCCGGCCACCGCGGTCCCCGCGATGGAGGTGAGACCGAACAGGCCGGCGAGTACCAGGACAACGGCGGACAGGAACGCCGTGACGCTGCGGCTCCAGGGCTTTCGGGGCCGGGCAAGGCGCGGAAGTGGGGTTCTGCGCATCGAAACTCGTATCCCTTCTTCTGTTCACGAAGCGAAAGGGAAGTACTGGTCCGGGCAGGTCGCGCCTACATCTCACAGTCGATGGCAGGTCGTCATCCCTCGGGAGGCCTTCGAACCAACGACGTGAGAGCGCTCTCAACCAACAGGATCGTGTTGGATTCTTGGCGCACGACGTGTTCGCGTCAAGAAGTTGAACAAGATCTACTTAACGGCCGGGACATACACCCGACATTTGTCCGGGCGCGATTGATCGCCGAAGGTTCCATGTACGATGCGAAGCAGTCTGGTTACCGACCAGTAGGTTCACGTGTCGGTGGCGCACGGCGCACGGCGCACCCGGGCACGGACACGGCAGCCACCTCTCAACCCCTTGCCGAAGGAGCAGCCATGCCCACCCTCGAACGCCTCGACGATGTCTTCGTCCTCGATCTCGGGGACACCGAGAACCGCTTCCACCCGGACTGGATCGCCGCGGTCAACGAGCTGCTGGACGAAGTGGAGGCGGCAGAGGGCCCGCGCGCCCTGGTGACCGCCGCGACCGGCAATCCACAGGGCTTGTTATTACTTGATGGCGCTCACTCGACGTGCTCGGTCGGTCGACTATGAGTGGCGGGAGTTGATGATCACCCATAGCTTCGAACCGGCGGGCGCACGCCCTTGTACGGGCGAAGGATGCGGGACCGCTGTCGAACGTCCCTCGGATCCATCGCCGAGACCGGCGCTGTTACGGGTGGACCATCCTGGAGAGCGGGTTGGCGTCATGGTTGCGCGACGGTTGTATCAACTGGTGGGAACGACGATCGGCGTCGCCGCCGTAGCACTGGCGGCGGCGCCGCCCGTGCAGGCGGAGAGCGTGCTGCTGGTCAGCAAGGGGCAGTCGATCCAAGCGGCGGTCAACCGGGCGAAGCCCGGGGACACGGTCCTCGTCCTGCCGGGCACCTACAAGGAGAGCGTTCAGGTCACGGTCTCGAATCTCACGATCCTCGGCTCCGGCGACCGGACGGTGATCACCCCTTCGGCCGTACCCGGCGGCAATGCCTGCGCCACGGGCGGTTTCGGGATCTGCGTCACCGGAACGGCGGGCCACCCGGTCACCGGTGTGACCATCGAGTCGCTCGCCGTCTCCGGGTTCAAGAAGCACGCGATCAACGCGTCCGACACCGACCGGCTGAGGGTCCAGTTCGTACTCGTCAAGGACAACGGCCAGTACGGGATCAGCGTGGAGAAGTCCACCAGGTCCCGGCTGTCCGGAAACCGGGCGCGGGACAACGGGCAGGCCGGCATCTTCATCGCGAACCTGACCAGTGGCGAGGGCGGCGCCCTCGACACCAAGGGTGCCGAGATCGGTGGCAACTACCTCTCCGGGAACCGGGTCGGTGTCGTGGCACGACGCGTCCGCAATGTGACGGTCGTGAACAACACGATGACCGGGAACTGCGGCGGCGTGTTCGCCGTGGGCGACGAGGGAACGCCGAGGGCCGGAGCGCTGACCATCCGCCGCAACAAGGTGGTGGCGAACAACAAGTTCTGCCCGGCGAACAGCCGGCTGCCGGTCATCCAGGGCTCCGGAATCGTCCTGACCGGCGTGGAGAACACGACCGTGGAGCTGAACAAGATCACCGACAACGTCGGTACCTCGCCGCTGTCCGGTGGCGTCGTGCTGTTCCCGAGCTTCACGGGCGGGCCCAACTCCGGCAACACCATCCGGGACAACACGGCGCTCCGCAACGGTCCGGCCGACCTGTCCGACCGCGACACCGGGCTCGGCAACACGTTCGAGCGCAACCACTGCAAGGTCTCGGCGCCGACGGGCCGCTGCTGAACGGGCGGTCCACCGCGCGGCGTCCGACACCCTTCCGAGCCCCAGGAGAGGCAGCCACATGACGACCACATCTTCCACCGCATCCCCACCCGGCATCACCCCGCACGCCGGCATGCGCCTGCGCGAACTCGTGTTCGGCGCCGCCTGCGCCGCGGCCGTACGCGCCGCGGCGCGGCTGAGGATCGCGGACGCGCTGGGCGACACCCCGACGACGGTCGAGGAACTGGCCCAGGAGGTCAACGCCGAGGCCAAGCCGCTGCGCCGGCTGCTGCGCGCGCTGTCGTGCTACGGACTCTTCGCCGAGACGGAGGACGGCCGCTTCACGCACACCGAGATGTCACGGCTGCTGCGCGAGGACTCCCCCAACAGCCTCCGGTACATCTCGCTGTGGTGCACGGAGCCGTGGACCTGGGACGCGTGGCCGCTGCTCGACGACGCGGTCCGGTCCGGCAAGGACGTCTTCCCCGAGCTGTACGGCAAGGGCTTCTTCGAGTACCTGCACGACGACGCGGGCGAGTCGGCCGTCGTGTTCGACCGGGCGATGACGTCGTCCAGCAGGCAGTCCGCCGAGGACCTCGCCGAGTACGTCGACCTCTCCGGGGTGTCGAGCGTCGCGGACATCGGCGGCGGCCAGGGGCTGGCGCTCGCCTGCCTGCTGGAGAAGCACCCGAAGCTCAGCGGGACGCTGCTCGACCTCCCCAAGGTGATCGCGAACGCGGATCCGCGCCTGCGGGACGGCGGGCCGCTGGCCGGGCGGGTCCGGCTCATCCCGGGCGACTGCCGCAAGGACATCCCCGTCCAGGCGGACCTGTACATCATCAAGAACATCCTGGAGTGGGACGACGACAGCACCCGCGCCACCCTGGGCAACATCGTCAAAGCCGCGCGCCCCGGTGCCCGGGTGATCGTCGTCGAGAACCTGGTCGACGACAGCCCGTCGATGCGGTTCACCACCGCCATGGACCTGCTGCTGCTCCTGAACGTCGGGGGCGCGAAGCACTCCAAGGTGAGCATGGTCGCCCTGATGGAGGAGGCCGGGCTCACGGTCGGCGAGATCCGCCCGGTCAACCCCTACCTGCACGCCTTCGAGGCCGTCGTCCCCGGCTAGAGCCGGTCACAACACACCGCGCGCCACTCTCCCGAAGGAGCGTGGCGCGCGGTGCGTTGTACGGTCGCGGTGCGGTCCGGTCAGCCGACCGACGCGGGTTCCCTGCTCGCGTCGCCGTCCTGGTCGGACTGCTCGGCGCACATCGTGCCGACGAGCCCGGTGGTGTGCAGCGCCGTCTGGAACAGCGGGTGCGCCAGCGTCCTGCGCAGGAAGCCGAGCGTGGTGTGCACGCCGTGCCCGCTCACCCGGAACTCGCTGAGCGCGCGGTCCATCCTGGCCAGCGCCTGCTCCCGGTCCGGAGCCCATACGGCTGCCTTCGCCAGCAGGGAGTCGTAGTCCGGTCCGACCAGCCAGCCCGGGTAGGCGTGCGTGTCGACCCGTACGAACGGGCCGCCGGGCGGCACGAACTCGGAGAGCAGACCCGGCGTGGGCGAGAACTCGTTGTCGGGGTTCTCGGCGTTGACGCGGCACTCGACGGCCACACCGCGCAGCGTGATGTCGCTCTGCCGGAACGGCAGCGGCAGCCCGGCTGCCACCGCGATCTGTTCGCGGACGATGTCGATCCCGGTGACCAGTTCGGTGACCGGGTGCTCCACCTGGAGACGACAGTTGATCTCCATCAGGTAGAACCGGTCGTCCGGTGTCACGACGAACTCGAACGTGCCCGCCCCGACGAACCCCACGGCCGTGGCCCCCTGGACCGCGGCCGCCAGCATCGCCTCGCGCAGCTCCCGCGGCAGCCCGGTGGCCGGCGCCTCCTCGATGAGCTTCTGGTGCCGGCGCTGCACCGAGCAGTCGCGCTCGCCCAGGTGGACGGCGTTGCCGTGCCGGTCGCACAGCACCTGGACCTCGATGTGGCGGGCGTCGTCGACGAACCGTTCGAGATAGAGCCGGTCGTCGCCGAACACCGCCCGGGCGTGGGCGCGTGTCTCGTTGTAGGCGAGGCGGAGGTCGTCGGCGGAGCGGACCACGGCCATACCGCGGCCGCCACCGCCCGCGACGGCCTTGAGGATCACCGGGTAGCCGACCTGCCGAGCGAGCTCCTTGGCCTCGGCGGGCGAGGTCAGCGCCCCGGTACTGCCGGGCAGCACCGGCAGCCCGGCCTGCGCCATCAGGGTGCGGGCCGCCGCCTTGTCGCCGAGCTGCTGCATGACGTGCGGGGGCGGCCCGATGAAGACGATGTCGTGCGCTTCGCAGATCTCCGCGAAGTCGGGGTCCTCCGAGAGGAAGCCGTATCCGGGGTGGATGGCCTGCGCGCCGGTCTGCAGCGCCGCCTCGATGACGGCGGGAACGCTGAGATAGCTGCCCTTGGCGGGCGGCGCGCCGATGTGCACCGCCTCGTCGGCGAACCGGACGACCGCGGAGTCGCGGTCCGCGGTGGAGTACACCGCGACCGTACGGATGCCCATCTCGCGGCAGGTGCGCGCCACCCGCAGGGCGATCTCCCCGCGGTTGGCGATCAGGACGGTGGAGAACACGGGAGTCACCTCGACGACCCGGAGACGACCGCCGGCGCGCGGCCCGCGCCCACGTCCGCGCCTGAAGCCGGGTCGGGCGTGTCAGGACCCGGGTCGGCGCCGACCGGTTCCAGCGCGATCAGCTGCTGGTCGAACTCGACCGGTTGCCCGTTCGGTGTGAGCACCTCGGTCACCCGGCCCCCCACTTCCGCGGTGATGGTGCTCATCAGCTTCATGGCCTCCAGGACGCCGACCGGCTGACCCGGTCTGACCACGTCACCGACGCACACGTACGGCGGCGCGTCCGGCGAACTCGCGTGGTAGAACGTGCCGACCATGGGCGCCCGTACGTAGTCCAGCGTCTCGCTGTCCCCGTCGGGTGCGGCGTCGGGTTCCGGGGCGGCCAGGACGCCGGCGACCGGCGCGGGACTGCTCAGGGAGGCCGGTTCCGGCCACTCGACCTCGACGGTGATCTGGCCGTCCTGCATCCGGATCCGGGACGGCGGATGGGCGGTGGTCCCGCTCAGCTGCACGACGCTGCGGCACACGGCGTCGAGCACCGCGCCGGCCGGCATCGCGGAGTACGGCACCTCGGCGCGCGGCACCTCGGCGTGCTGCAGCGGCGATGCGCCCGACAGTCGGTCCTTCGCCGGGGCGTTCCCGTTGTGGTTCTGCTGCTCGTGGTCCGGCTTCACAGCACACCTCTTTCCGCGCTCAGGTCGTGCGCGATACCGAAGCGGTGGAATCGGCTGCTGCGTTCGCGCAGCAGCCGCTCCGGCTCCCAGGGTTCGAGTTCGTTCAGGGCCGCGTTCAGGGCGGCGCCCAGCAGGGCGGCGGACTGCGGATGGTCGGTGTGGGCGCCGCCGGGCGGTTCCGGCACGACACCGTCGACGATGCCGAGTTGGAGCAGCTGCCGGGCGTCGACGCGCAGGGCCTCGGCGGCGGTCGGCGCCGCCGCGGCGTCCTTCCACAGGATGGCCGCGCATCCCTCCGGGCTGATCACCGAGTAGATGCCGTTGGCGCTGATGAGCACCCGGTCGGCGACGGCCAGTGCCAGCGCGCCGCCGCTGCCGCCCTCACCGGTGACGACCGCCACGATCGGCACCGGCAGCCGGGCCATCAGCCGCAGGTTGGCCGCGATGGCGCCGGCCTGGCCGGTCCGTTCCGCGTCGGGGCCCGGGTTGGCGCCGGGGGTGTCGATCAGCGTGACGACGGGCAGGCCGAGCTTCGCGGCCATCCGCATCAGCCGGGCCGCCTTGCGGTATCCGCCGGGGTTCGGCATTCCGAACTTGCGGCGCTTGCGCTCCACCAGTCCGGTGCCGCCCTTTTGATGGCCGATCAGCATGACGGAGCGGCCGTTCAGCCTCCCGGGACCGCCGACGACCGCCGCGCAGTCCTCCGCGATGCGGTCGCCGTGCAACTCGTGGAAGCCGTCCAGCAGGTGGGCGGCGTAGTCCAGCGTCGTGGGGCGGTCGGGGTGGCGGGCGAGTTGCACCGTCGCCCAGGAGCCGGCGCCGGCCAGCTCCTCCGGCCGGCGCAGGATGGCTCCGCTGTCGCCGGCTGTGGCGGCGGGCACCGACTCAGCCGGGTCCGCCGCGGAATCCGCCTCCGGGTCCGGGATCGCGGAGGGCTGCAGCGCGAGGAGCTGGCCGAGTGTCGCCCGCAGTGCGGCCCGCGGCACGACATCGTCGACCAGCCCGTGGCTCAGCAGGAACTCCGCGGTCTGGAAGCCCTCCGGGAGCCGCTCGCCGGTGGTGTGTTCGATCACCCGCGGCCCGGCGAAGCCCAGGCGCGCACCGGGCTCGGCGATGATCACGTCCGCGAGGGTCGCGAAAGAGGCGGCCACCCCGCCGTAGGTCGGGTCGGTGATGAGCGAGATCACCAGGATCCCGGCCTCGTCCAACTCGGCCAGGGCGTTGGTGGTCTTCGCCATCTGCATCAGCGACAGCACGCCCTCCTGCATCCGCGCGCCGCCAGAAGCGGTGACGAGGAGCAGGGGGATGCGCAACCGCAGACTGGTCTGCGCCGCCGCCGTGATCAGCGCCCCCTCCCCGCAGCCGAGGCTGCCGCCGAGGAAACCGAAGTCCATCGCGGCGACCACCACCGGCCGGCCTTCGATGGTGCCGCGGGCGCTGAGCACCGCCGTCCGCAGTCCGGTCGCCGCCCGCGCGTCCACCAACCGGTCGACGTACGGGCGGGTGTCGGAGAAGCCCAGCGGGTCGCGGACGCACTCGACCGGGTCCAGCGGCACCGCCGTTCCGGCGTCGAGCAGGTGCTCCAGCCGTTGCCGCGCGGTGAGCCGGGTGTGGGAACCGCAGTCGGGGCACACCTTGAGCGCCCGGCTGAAGCGTTTGGCATAGATCAGCGTGACGCAGCTGTCGCACCGCACCCACGCCGGGGACTCGGCGTTTCGGGGAATCTCGACCTCGACCATGGGAGATGGTGTCCTTCCAGCCTGCCGTGCAGGGCTCGAACGTCCGGGCGGCGTGCCTGGGGCCGGGGCCGGCCCCGGGGCTGGTCCGCCCTAACCGGCGTCGCTGCGCTCCCAGCGGTAGAACTCGCGGGCCATCGCGTCCTTCGGCTCGCGCCAGGTCGCCGGGTCGTACGCCTGGACGTGCGCGGCGAGCCGGTCGCTGACGTCCCGGAACTCCGGATGGCCCTTGAACCGGGCCACTTCGGGGCCCGGTGGCCGGTCCGCCTCGATCAGGTGCAGGTAGAGGTCGCCGAACTGGAACAGGCTGCGCCCGGTCACACCGATGAGGCGCGGCAGTTCCCCGCGGTCGGAGGCCGCGAAGGTCTCGGCGATGTCGGGGGCGGCGTCGGGCCTCATACGGGCGACGATGAGAGTGCGGTGCATCGGGGTCGTCCCTTCGGGTCGGAGCGGTCAGGAGACCCGGGCGTGATGCTGCTCGACCTGCTCGCGGATGCGTTCCATCTGGATCACCGAGTTGCGGTTGATGTGGTCGGTCATGCCCGCGTCGTCGACCGGCGCGGTGGGCTTCATCGCGAAGTCCTGGAGCCAGCGCATGGAGGTGCCGTCCGGCACCTCCCGGTACTCCCAGCGGATGTTCATGTGCTCGAAGGGACCGGTCTCCACCCGGCGGGCCCGCACGGTGAGCGCCTTCCGGTCGGCCTCCCGCTCCGAGACCCAGCTCCAGACCGTGCCGTTCTCGTCGGGGTGCATCGTCAGCCGGAAGGTGACGGTGTCGCCCTGCCGCTCGAGGACGTCCACGGACGCGTACTCGCTGAACAGCTGCGGCCAGCGTTCGAGGTCGTTGGTGAGGTCCCAGGTGAGGTCCAGGGGCGCGGCGATCACGATCTGGTTGTCGGTGTGTCCGGTCATGTCAGGCTCCGAGGGTGAGTTGGGCGTTGACGTTCTGCAGGAAGGTGTGCGGGGTTTTGCACGAGTCCGCTTCGTCGCCGATCTGCCGGCCGTAGCGGTTCTCCAGCTCGGAGACGATGCCGAGCAGGCCGAGGGAGTCGAGGTTGAACTCCTCGAAGGTCGCCTCGGGCCGCTTCTCCATCTCGCCCGGGTCGACGGACAGGCCGGCGCGACCCTTCATCAGGGAGGCGAGTTCATCGAACGTGACAGGTCCGTTCATCACTGGTTTCTCCTTCGCTCGGGGGAACAGCTCCAGGGAACAGCGGTCGTGGGACGGCGGAACGGCGGCCGGTGCGCGCCGTTCACGTCAGCGCCGGTCGTCGGGGACGCGGCGCAGCACCAGGGCCGAGTTGCAGCCCATCAGTCCGCGGCTCAGGACGAGAGCCGTGCGCAGTTCGGCGGCGCGGGCCTCGCCGGTGACGAGGTCGAGGTCGTGGCGGACCTCCGTGATGTTGGGAGTGGGGGGCACCACGCCGTGCTCCAGGGCGAGTACCGCGGTGGCGACGTCGAGTGCCGAAGCCGCGGAGTAGGCCCGGCCGAAGCCGGTCTTGGGGGCGGTGACGGGGACGTTCGCGGCGTGCGGGCCGAGGGCGTCGGCGATCGCCAGTGCCTCGGCCTGGTCGGCCGCGTGCACGCCGAGGGCGTCGGCGAAGACCACGTCGATCTCCTCGGCGGAGCAACCCGCCTCGTCCAGGGCGCCCTGGATGGCCCGTGCCAGGCCCGGCCGGGAGTGGTCCCAGCCCGCGGTGCCGGTGAACGTCGCGGCGTGTCCCGCGACCACGGCCCGGATCGGGACGCCGCGGCGGCGCGCGGCGGACTCCTCCTCCACCACGAACATCGCGCCGCCTTCTGCGGGCGAGAACCCGCACGCTTCGTCGGTGAAGGGCAGATAGGCCCGGTGCGGGTCCTTGGCGAGGCTGAGCTCGGGGTACCCGAGCTGGCAGACGACCGAGTAGGGGGCCAGCGGCGCCTCGGTGGCGCCGACGACCACCGCGTCGGTTCCCCGCCTGATGGTGCGGCAGGCGAGCCCGAGCGCGTCGAGGCCGCCGGCCTCGTCGTTGGCGAGCACTCCGCACGGGCCCTGGAAGCCGCCCCGGATGGAGATCTGGCCGGTGCTCGCGGCGTAGAACCAGGCGATGGACTGGTACGGCCCGACGAAGTGGGGGCCCTGGCCCCACAGTTGCTGCAGTTCTCCCTGGCCGAACTCGCCGCCGCCGGAGCCGGCCGCGGTGACCACGCCTATGGCGAAGGGCGACTGCGGATCGGACGCCAGCTGGGCGTCGCCCAGGGCCAGATCGGCCGCGGCCATCGCGAAGTGCGTGAAGCGGTCGGTCTGGACCAGATAGCGGCCCTCCACCAGGAGGCCCGGATCGAATCCGGTGACCTCGCCGGCGACCCGCAGGGGCAGTTCGGTGCAGCCGTCGCGGGTGACCGGGCCGAGCACGGACAGCCCCTGCTGGACGGCCTTCCAGAAGGCGTCGGTCCCGACGCCGTTCGGCGCGATGACGCCGAGGCCGGTCACCACGGTCTGCCGACCGGTGGTGCCCCGATCCGGTGACGTTCGCTTCATGACGGGCTCCTCTCGGCGTGCCCGAGCACCACGGCGGACTGGAAGCCGCCGAAGCCGCTGCCGACCGACAGCACGGACCGCAGCGGGGCGGTGCGCGCGGTCCTCGGCACGTAGTCGAGATCGCAGTCGGGGTCGGGGGTGTCGTAGTTCGCGGTCGGCGGGACCACCCCATGGGTCAGTGCCAGGGCGCAGGCGGCGAGTTCGATCGCCCCGATGGCGCCGAGCGAATGTCCGACCATGGACTTGATCGAGCTCATCGGTACCTTGTGCGCGTGCTCGCCCAGGGACCGCTTCACGGCCGCGGTCTCGTGCCGGTCGTTCTGCAGGGTGCCCGAGCCGTGCGCGTTGACGTAGTCGATCTCGGTCCGGTCGACACGGGCCTGGTCCAGCGCCTGGTCGATGGCGTGGGACATCTCCAGGCCCTCGGTGGTGAGACCGGTCATGTGGTACGCGTTGCCGAAGGTGGCGAAGCCGCGCAGCTCGCAGTAGATCCGGGCGCCGCGGCTCTTCGCGTGCTCCCACTCCTCCAGGAGCAGTACGGCGGCGCCCTCGCCCAGCACGAATCCGTCACGCTCGGCGTCGAAGGGACGCGAGGCGTGGGCGGGGTCGTCGTTGCGCGTCGAGGTCGCCTTGATGGCGTCGAAGCAGGCCACCGTGATCGGGGAGATCGGCGAGTCCGCGGCCCCGGCGACGATCACGTCGGCCTTGCCGTCCTGGATGGCGTGGAAGGCGTGGCCCACCGCGTCCAACCCTGACGTGCAGCCCGTCGAGACCGTCTGGACGGGCCCCTGCGCACCGAGGTCCTCGGCCACTTCGGACGCCAGCGCGCTGGGCGAGAACGCCCGGTGCAGGTGCGGTCCGGCACCCTCGGGCCGGACGTCCCAGCGGCCGCCCGAGTCGCTGACCGACACGTAGTCGTGTTCGAGCCGGGTGGTGCCGCCCACGGCTGATCCGAGGGAGGCACCGACCCGCCACGGGTCCTGGGTGTTCATGTCGAGTCCCGAGTCCCGGACCGCTTCGCGGGCGGCGACCAGCGCGAACTGGACGTACCGGTCGGCCCGCCGCACACGGTCCCGGTCGAGACCGCAGGCAGCGGCATCGAAGTCGACCTCCGCGGCGATCCTGGAGCGGAAGCCCTCGGGGTCGAACAGCGTGATGCCCCGGGTCGCGGTACGCCCGGCGGTGAGCAGGTCCCAGAAAGCGGGCACCCCCACGCCGCCGGGGGCGACCACGCCCAGTCCGGTGACCGCCACCCGCCGGGTCACGTCCTCGCCCCCGCGGGGTCGGGGGGCGCCATCGTTCCGGCTTGGACGTGCTGGGACTCTTCGGTGTCGACATGGCCCATTTCCGGTCGGGGCGCGAGCGGCCCCAGGTGGAAGACCATCCGCGCCTCCGCGCTGCCCACGTTGCGGAAGCGGTGCCGGACGTCGATGGGGATCAGCAGCCCCTGGTCGGGTCGCAGCGGGTGGCTGACGCCGTCCAGGTCCACTTCGAGCGATCCGCTGACGACGTAGACGAACTCCTCGGAGTACGGGTGGTAGTGCTCCGCGATCTGCTCACCGGGCTGGATGATCGCCAGCCCCATGAAGCCGCTCGTGGCGCCCACGGACGTCGGGGTGAGAACGGCGCGCAGATCTCCGCCGCGCCGGGTGTTGGGGCTTGTTTCGTCGAGGTGCACGATGCGTGCCTGCTGCGGTGTCATGGCCGCTCCTTGGTCGGTGCCGCCCGGATTCGGAGCCGGACGTGCTGGGGGTTCAGGCGGCCTGCGCCCGGCGGTCGGTGATCAGGTCCATCGCCTCGGCGCCGTACGAGAGTTCGTCGGCGGCGGAGGGGTCGTGGTGCTTCGCGAGGTCGAGCAGCCGGTGCAGCTTCTTGGCCACGTCACCCGCGAGCCCGGCGGCCGGCGAGCGGCGGCCCGACTCCTTCAGGTCGACGACGCGGACGAGGACGTCGTCGCGGAGGAAGACCGTGCTGCCCACGAGGCGCTGCCCGGGGTCGGCCGCGGCCGCCGCGTCCAGCTCGGCGATCAGGCGTGCCGCCGCCTCGCCGCGGCCGGGCTTGACGGGGTAGAAGTACCCACGGCGGGTGATGCCGTCGTCCGGCCCGGGTTCGGCGCCGCCCGTGACGTGTTCGACGGCGGGGAGCGCCGCGCGGGCGAAGAAGGCGCGGGCGGACGACCCGTCGGTGAGGTCCCGGGCCTCCTCCAGATACGGGTTGATCGCTTCCTCGACGGCCCGGACCTCGGGCTGGGCGGCGACGTGCCGCAGCGCGTTGCCCAGGTCGCCCGTCACCTCGACGGCCCGGACGACCCGGTTGCCATGCATGAACAGCGAGGTGCGGCGCAGCTGCGTGGTGTCGTCCACACGGGCCTGCGGGGAGCGGTAGCCGGCCAGGATCTTGGCGACGGCCGGCTCGCTGCCGGGCTTGACGGTGAAGGTGATCGCGTGGCGGACCACTCCGCCCGAGCACAGCGGCGGTGCGGGCAGCGGGTCGAGTACGGCGGCGCGTGACGCACCGGTCCCCTTGGCAGCGGCCGGTCGGGCCGCGCGCCGTTCCGGGCGGACGTCGGCGGCCAGCGGATCGGGGGTCTCCCGGGCGATCACGAAGCGCAGGGACGTGGTGTCCCGGACGCATCCGTGCAGCGGTTCGACCATCTTGCGGTGGGCCGCGCTCTCCACCCAGGCCAGGAAGGGCTCGCTGCCCTCCCATTCGCTGGTGATGAGCCATTGGGACGAATTTCCGAGCGACTGGCAGAGCTGGTCGCTGACGTGGCCCGGTACCCCGGCCACCTGGTGCCGGATCTCCTCGTACGCCTCGAGGAAACGTTCCTCTCGGCCTTCGAGGACATCCAGCAGGAGTACGACGCGCAGCCGGGTCGCCTCGAGGGTGGGATCCGCCGTACGCCGGTCGTCCAGAGTCGTCACCGTGTTCGTCCTCTCGTTCAGGGTGCGGGCTGTTCCGCCCGCCGGATGCGGCTTCGATGACGGGTCGGGGACTCCGACACCCCTGCCGACTGCCGCATGCCTTGCCCTCTGCATATGCACAAGGCGTGCTCGGCTACGCCCGATGCTCACATAACGGCATGAATCGCGCACGGTACGTGAGGCGGCCGAGTGAAGTCCCGGTCAACCGCCTTCGGACAGGGAAAGGAGGAACGCAGCCGTGAACGGCCGCCGTGAACCCGCGGCGGACCCGCCCCGCACAACCCCTGTCTGGAGACCTCATGACGTCGAAAATCGACGATCGCGTGCCCGTCCTGATCGTTGGTGGCTCCCTGGTGGGGCTGTCCGCCTCACTGTTCCTCGGCCGGCTCGGCATCGAGCACGTGCTCGTGGAACGGCACGCACAGACCTCGCACCACCCCCGCGGCCGCGGCAACAACGTCCGCACGATGGAACTGTTCCGGACGGCGGGGGTCGAACCGCTGATCCGCGAGGCCGCCTCCGTCCTGGCCGAGAACCACGGCATCCTGCAGGCCGACACGCTGACCGGCTCGGAACAGGAATGGCTCTTCAAGCAGATCGACCCCGGTGGGGCGCTGGCCAGGTTCAGCCCGTCCGGCTGGTGCCTGTGCAGCCAGAACGACCTGGAACCGGTACTGCTGCGCAGCGCCCTCGACCTCGGCGGCGACATCCGCTTCGGCAACGAACTGATCTCCGCCGAGCAGGACGCCGAAGGGGTGACGGCAGTGGTCCGATCCCGCGAGACGGGTGAGGAGCGGACGATCCGGGCGCAGTACCTCGTCGCCGCGGACGGGCCGCGCAGCCCGGTGCGCGAGCGGCTCGGCATCGGGATGACCGGGGCCGGCGACCTGTTCCACAACGTGAGCATCACCTTCCGTGCCAAGCGGCTGGCTGACGCGGTCGGCGATCGCCGCTTCATCGTCTGCTACCTGACCAACCCCGAGAGCCCCGGAGCGCTGCTGCCCGTCGACAACGACCAGAACTGGGTGTTCCACGCGCCCTGGCGGCCCGACAGCGGCGAGACGTTGGAGGACTTCACCGACCAGCGGTGCGAGGCGCTGATCCGCACCGCGGTCGGTGTGCCCGATCTGGAGGTGGAGGTCACCGGGAAGGCTCCGTGGCATGCCGCGGAACGGGTGGCCGAGCGCTACGGCGTCGGCCGGATCTTCCTGGCCGGCGACTCGGCGCACGAGATGTCCCCCACCGGGGCGTTCGGTTCGAACACCGGCATCCAGGACGCGCACAACCTCGCCTGGAAGCTCGCCGCGGTCCTGCGGGGCTGGGCGGGCCCGGGGCTGCTGGAGACGTACGACGCCGAGCGGCGGCCGGTGGCGCTGGCCACCGGCGCCCGCGCCTCGACCCGCTCCGCCGAACACCGTCACCCGGGCTACGACGTGAGCCCCGGCGCCGGCCGGAAGCCCGGAATGCTCGCGGTGGTGCTGGGCTACCGCTACCTCGACGGCGCCGTCGTGGGCGCGCCGCAGGACCAGCCGGCCGTCCCGGAGGAGTTCCGTCCGCTGGCCCAGCCGGGCGGCCGGGCCCCGCACATGTGGTTGCGTGAGGGAGACGTACGGCTCTCCACCCTCGACCTGTACGAGCGGACGCCGGTACTGCTCAGCGGCCCCGACGGTGACGCCTGGCACGAGGCCGGTCTGCGCATCGCCGAGCGCACCGGCATCCCGCTGGCCTGCTACCGGGTGGGCTCGGACGCGCACCACGAACTGACTCCCGAGGACGGCGCCGACTGGGCGCAGTTGCACGGGGCGGAGAGCGACGGGGCCGTCCTGATCCGCCCGGACGGATTCATCGCGTGGCGGTCGCGAACCGCGGACGCGGACGCCGGGCGGACACTGGAGGACGTGCTGCAGAAGGTGCTGGGCAGGGTTCCCGGCAACGGATGACAGCTGACATGGAGCGGGCCGCGCGGAGCGTCGCGCGGCCCGCTACGTCATGTTCGCGTTCCGCTCCGCCGGGCTGGGCGGTGATGGCTCGTCGGGGTGAGGAACCGTCAGCTCGATGCCGCGCCGCTCCCCCTGGCCGGCGCCACCCGAAGGGCGCAGGCCGTCACCCATTGCGCCCTCTCCGGTGGCACAACGTCGGCATATGACTGACGGTGATGACGTCGCTACTGCGCTTCCTATGGCTGATGCCCTGTCAGCCAGCGCACGTCGCGGCGGAAGGAACCCTCCCATGCGCACTGCTCGCACCCTGCTGGCCGGAGCAACCCTCTCGGCAGTCCTCGCCCTCGCCGCTCCCGCCGCCCACGCCGCCACGGGTGCCCACAACGCATACGACCCGAGCACCTCTTCTTCTTCCAGCGACAGCTGGTCCCCGTCCGAGCAGGGCGCCAAGTCCGAGGACGGGTGGAAGAGCCAGGAGTCCAAGAAGGGCGCCAAGTCCGAGGACGGGTGGAAGGGCCAGGAGTCCAAGAAGCCGCACGGTGGCATGCACACCGGCGGTGGCGGCATGGCCCTGTCGGGCGGCGGCCTGGCCGCCGGCTCGGTCCTGCTGCTCGGCGGCCTCGGCGCCGGCGCCTTCGTCCTGCGCCGCCGCAGCGCCCCCTCCGGCCTCGCGGCCTGATCCGACGCGGACCTGATCCACGCGCCGTCCTGTCGTTGCCACCGTCGTCCCACGATGACGGTGGCAGCGCCGGGTTCCGGGCCCCGTCCGGTGCCACGCACGGACGCCGGAGAACCGCAGAGTTTCAAAGCTTCAGAACTTCAGACTTCAGAGCCGATGGAGAGGCATCACCGAATGGCCCAGCAGCCCACACAGCGAAGCGCCGGCGCGGCGGAGAACGCACCGGACGGCGACGGCCGGTCGCGAGTCCTGGGCTGGGCCACCGGCGCGGCCCTGCTCGGTGCCTTCCTCATCTACAACTCCGTCGACGCCTCCTCCGAGACCGCGCCGCCGCCCCCCACCGCCGTCGTGGCGCCGGCCACCGTCCGCGCGGCGGCCCCGCCGCCCGCCAGCGCCGGCGCCGCCCCCTCGCTTCCCGCGTCGCGGCCCACCCTGCTGACGATTCCCGCGATCGGCGTGAGCGCCCCCTTCACCCCGCTGCACATCGGCAAGTCGGGCAAGCTGGAGCCCCCGCCGTCGGACAACAACAACATGGCCGGCTGGTACGCGGAGGGCCCCACACCCGGCGAACGCGGCAACGCGATCGTCGCCGGCCATGTCGACACCACGACGGGCCCCGCGGTGTTCTTCCTGCTCAGCATGGTCAAGCCGGGCAGCACCGCGGAGATCACCCGCGCCGACGGCATCATCGTGAAATTCAAGGTCGACTCCGTCGAGACCTTCTCCAAGGACAACTTCCCCGACCAGCGGGTCTACGCCGACACCCCGAACGCCCAGTTGCGCATCATCACCTGCGGCGGCTCGTACGACCACAAGAAGAAGGACTACAAGGACAACGTGGTCGTCTTCGCCCACCTGGACTCCTCCCGCCAGGGCTGACCACCGGCCCCGCCGCACCAGCCTCGTTCTCTGCTGATCGGCTGATCGCCCCCCGGCCGGCCCGGGGGGCGATCGCGGTATCGTCCACCTGCGGGTCCATGACCTGGACGCCGGCCCGCGGGGTTGCCGCTGGTCCTTCACGTCCGGTGGTTCCGTCGCGTCGAAACCACCGCACGAAGGACGAGGTTCCAGTGATGACCGTCTACGAATCGGTCACGGACGCGATCGGCGGCACACCCCTGTTCCGGCTGGGGCACCTGGGCGAGGGAATCGTGACGCCGGTCTACGCGAAGGCGGAGTTCCTCAACATCGGCGGCAGCGTCAAGGACCGCGCCGCGCTTGCGATGGTGCGGGAGGCGGAGCGTACCGGAGCCCTCCGGCCGGGTGGGACGATCATCGAGGCGACGTCGGGGAACACCGGCATCGGGCTGGCCATCGTCGGGCGGCAGCACGGCTACCGGGTGGTGATCGGGGTGTCCGAGCGGGCCGCCAGGGAGAAGAGCGACATCCTGCGGGCCTACGGCGCCGAGGTCGTGCTCGCCCCGACCGCGCTGTCCAAGGACCATCCCGACCACCTCTTCCATGTGGTGCGCAGGCTCGCCGAGGAGATCCCCGGAGCCTGGCTGGCGAATCAGTACGACAACCCGGCCAACCCGGACGCCCATGTGCTGACCACCGGGCCGGAGATCTGGGAGCAGACCGGCGGCCGGGTCACGCACTTCGTGGCGGGCGTCGGCACCGGCGGCACCATCAGCGGCACCGGCGAATTCCTCCGGAAGGCCTCCGGAGGACGGATCACCGTCGTCGGCGCGGACCCGGAGGCGTCGGTGTACTCCGGCGGTGACGGCAGCGCCTACTTCGTGGAGAGCATCGGCCACTTCGTCCACCCGGAGACCCAGGAGGACGTGTGGCCCGAGTCCTACCACCGGAACGTGGTCGACGTGTTCGAACGGGTGCCGGACCGCGAGTCGTTGCTGACCGCGCGGCGGATGGCCCGCGAGGAAGGACTGCTGGTGGGCCCCTCCTCGGGGACGGCGGTGGCCGCGGCGCTGCGGGTGGCACGGCGGTTGGGCCCCGACGACCTGGTCGTCGTCCTGCTGCCCGACTCGGGCCGGTCCTATCTCTCCTCGGCGCTCAGTGACGACTGGCTCCGGCAGCGGGGCTTCCTGGAGGAGCCGCGCCACGGCGACGACACGGAGCCGACGGTGCGTACGGTCCTGGGCGGAGTCCCGGGCCACGGCGAGGACCTGGTCACCGTTGCCTCCACCGCCTCGCTGGGCGAAGCCCTGACCGTGCTGCGCACGGGGAACGCCGAGGTCGCGCCCGTTGTGATCGCCCGCGCGGCACGGCCGTTCGGCATCAGCGCCTCCGAGATCATCGGCTCCGCCGAGGTTGCCGGGCTCCAAGCGGCACTCGACAAGGGTGCGCGCCCGGAGGATCCGCTGCGCGACCATCTCGAACCGGCGCTGCCCGTCGTCGGTGTCGGCCAGCCGCTCTCCAGCGCGCTCGACGCGCTCGACACTCCCGAACGGCGTCACGAGGCCGCCGTCGTCCTGCTCGACGGGCGCGCGGTCGCCCTGGTCGGCCGGATGTCGTTGGAAGCCTGAGCGGTCGCCCGGCCGCGGCTCCGCCGACCGAACGGATCAGGCGGGCCGGCGGATTTGCCGGTCCGGTCCCACCACTGGTGTGGCGTCTGCGATGCGTGCCAGAACGGGTACGCGGGGTGTGGAGACCGCCCGCCCGCCGCCCGCCCGCCGCGGCGGCGGGCTACTTGCCGCCGTCCTCGGCGAGGGTGTGCGCGACCAGCGCGTTCGCATGGCCGTGACCCATGCCGTGCTCGGCCTTGAGCCAGCCGACCAGTTCCATGTGCCTGGTCAGCGGCGAGGACCGGATGAGGTCCTTCCACTCGGCGATCGGCCGGCCGTACTTCTGCTCGATCGAGGGAAAATAACTTGCAGGGCCCTTCACTGCGTCCGTCATGGGTGGAGTCTGCCATCCGGCACTGACAACGCACCCGGGCCGCCGCGCTCCGCCGACCAGGTCACCAGTGGCGGTCGCACCCGCCCGCACAGCGGCCGCCACTCGGCGGTCGCCAGCCGCAGCCGCGCGATCAGACGGCCGCCGCGCAAGGCCTCGGCCAACACCTCCGGCGGGATGTCGGAGAACATCAGCTTCGCCCGCCGCAGCATGTCGGCCACACCCGCGTCGTCGTCCACCGTGACCCAGGCCAGGAAGACGAACTGCCCGCCCAACCGGTTCTGGATGTACGGGCCTTCGAGTTCCGTCCCGGTGGCCGTCGCAACGGCGACGGCGTCCAGGGTCCAGGCCGCCGACACGGCGTCACCCGGGTGGAGGCCCACCCACTCCCCCGGCCGGTCCTTGCGCTGCACGCCGATGTG
This sequence comes from Streptomyces sp. NPDC045021, assembly GCF_056432645.1. NCBI lineage: Bacteria > Bacillati > Actinomycetota > Actinomycetes > Kitasatosporales > Streptomycetaceae > Streptomyces > Streptomyces sp. NPDC045021. The sequence goes on along the minus strand of NZ_JBWKIQ010000019.1, from coordinate 89,583 downwards.
AACGTTGACGGCGGCGGGGAGGTCCGGGCCCCGGGCGAAGGTACGGCCGGGCAGGTCTGAGGCCTCGATACGGATCTCCACCCGGCCATCATCCCCCGCCGGCCCGGCCCCGGGGTGTGCCGCCGCCATGACCATCTGTCAGGTGTCGCGGCGAGAGGTGACCGGCCCGGCCCGGCTCCCGGTCACCGCCGCGGCCGGTCGTGCTGTGACCCGGCGCTCGTTGCCCGTTGTTCACGTGTTCACCGATTGCCCCCTTCGCCTCCCTCCCGGCGCCCGGAAGGGTGTTGGCGGGTCCACGTCCAGGGCCCGCACCGACAGGTCGAGAAGGGATGTTCATGGCCGAGTTGACGCGACGCAGACTCCTCGGATCGGCGGCGGGGGCGATGGGAGGCGCGGCGGCGCTCTCCCTGCTGCCGCCCAGCGTGCAGAAGGCGGTCGCGGCAGGTCCGCCGCGGCACGGATCGCTGAACGACATCGAGCACGTCGTCATGCTGATGCAGGAGAACCGCTCCTTCGATCACTACTTCGGCACCCTCTCCGGCGTCCGCGGCTTCAACGATCCGCACGCGCTGAAGCTGGAGAACGGGCGTTCGGTGTTCTACCAGCCCGACACCGTCAATCCGGACGGCTATCTGCTGCCGTTCCATCTGGACACCCACAAGTCCAGCGCCCAGGCCATCCCGTCCACCAGCCACGCCTGGGCCGTGCAGCACGCGGCGTGGAACGGCGGCAGGATGGACCAGTGGCTGCCCGCGCACCGCAAGGCCGACGGTGTCAACGGCCCGTACGTGATGGGCTACTACACGCGGAAGGACATCCCCTTCCAGTTCGCCCTCGCGGAGACCTTCACGATCTGCGACAACTACTTCTGCTCGGTCTTCGGCCCGACCTGGCCGAACCGCCTGTACTGGATGACCGGCACCATCGATCCCGGCGGCACGATGGGCGGCCCGGTGCTCACCAACAAAGCGCCCACGCCGTACCGGTGGCCGACGTACGCCGAGCGCCTGCAGTCCGCGGGGATCAGCTGGAAGGTGTACCAGCAGGACGACGACTACGGCTGCAACATGCTGGAGCAGTTCCAGACGTTCAAGAACTCCAAGCCGGGCGAGGACCTCTACGAGCGCGGCATGCGCCGGCAGCCCGAGGGCACCTTCGAGGACGACGCCCGCAACGACCGGCTGCCGACGGTCTCCTGGATCATGCCGACGAGCTTCCAGTCCGAGCACCCGGACTACCTTCCGGCGGCCGGCGCCGACTTCGTGGCGCAGAAGATCGAGGCGATCGCGTCCAACCCGAAGGTCTGGGCGAAGACCGCGTTCATCCTCAACTACGACGAGAACGACGGCCTGTTCGACCATGTGCCCCCGCCCACCCCGAAGGCCGGCACCACCGACGAGTTCGTCCAGGGGCTGCCCATCGGCGGGGGCTTCCGGGTCCCGGCCATCATCGTCTCGCCCTGGACCGTGGGCGGCTGGGTGGCGAGCGAGGCCTTCGACCACACCTCGGCCCTGCAGTTCCTTGAGCGGTTCACGGGCGTCGAGGCACCGAACGTCACGCAGTGGCGGCGCCGCACCTTCGGCGACCTGACCTCGGCGTTCCGCTTCTCCCACGCCACCGCGCGCCCGCCGCGGCTGCCGCACGACACGGCGAAGCAGCTGGAGGAGGCCAAGAAGGAAGTGGCCACCCTTCCCAAGCCGGTACTCCCGGGCGCCGACCAGACGTTCCCGAAGCAGGAGAAGGGCCGGCGGCCGCACACCTAGGCCGACCCCGCGCGGAGATCCGTCGAGCGGGTGGAACCCGGGCCGACCCGGGTTCCACACGGTCGACGCGTGTTCAACCCTCGTTCTCAGCAGGTGGGTTGGGGCGATTATGGAGCTACTTCTTGACGCCGAGGAAACGCGGTTGTAAACATCACCCCACCGGGAGAGCGCTCTCTCGGCGTTTCCGGCTCCATCACGGACCCCCACCCGTTCAGGAGATGCCATGTCAGGCGATCGTTCCTTGCTGGTGCGCCATCGGTTGAGCCGCGACCGGCGCCGACCGTATTTCCTCATCGCTCTGCTGACCGCGCTGCTGGCGGGCCTGGTGTTCGCCGTGACGCAGCCGCCGGCCCGTGCGGCGGGCGCGCTGCTCTCGCAGGGGAAGCCGGCCACGGCGTCGTCCGTCGAGAACGCCGGCACCCCCGCCGGCGCCGCCGTCGACGGCAACACCGGAACCCGCTGGTCCAGCGCCTTCGGCGATCCGCAGTGGATTCAGGTCGACCTCGGGGCCACCGCCTCGGTCAGCCAGATCGGGCTGACGTGGGAGGCGGCGTACGCCAGCGGCTTCCAGATCCAGGTCTCCGACAGCGGCACCGGCAACTGGACCACGATCTACTCCACCACCACCGGAACCGGCGGCGCCCAGACCCTCGACGTCACCGGCACCGGCCGCTACGTCCGCATGAACGGCACCGCCCGCGCCACCGCCTACGGCTACTCCCTGTGGGAGTTCCAGGTCTACGGCGTCCTCACCCCCGGCGGCTGCGGCACCGCCAACGCCGCAATGAACCGTCCGGCGACCGCGTCATCCACGGAGAACGCGGCGAGTCCGGCCAGCGCCGCGTTCGACGGCAACACCGGGACCCGCTGGTCCAGCGCCTTCAGCGACCCGCAGTGGGTCCAGGTCGACCTCGGCGCGTCGCAGCAGATCTGCCAGGTCGTCCTGCAGTGGGAGGCGGCGTACGCGAGCGGCTTCCAGATCCAGGTCTCCGACAGCGGCACCGGCAACTGGACCACGATCTACTCCACCACCACCGGAACCGGCGGCACCCAGACCCTCGACGTCACCGGCACCGGCCGCTACGTCCGCATGAACGGCACCACCCGCGCCACCGCCTACGGCTACTCCCTGTGGGAGTTCCAGGTGCGTTCCGGTGCCTCCAGCACGCCGCCCACGACTCCCCCGACCACGCCGCCGGACCCCGATTCGTTCTGGGGCGACACCAGCACCATCCCGCCCGCGCAGAACGTCGCCATGCTCAAGATCCTCAACCGGACGAACGGCAAGTACCCGGACAGCCAGGTCTACTGGAGCTACAACGGGCAGGTCCACTCGATCGCCGACCAGCCGTACTTCGACATGCCCGTCAACTCCGCCGGGCGGATGTACTTCTACGTCGGCACCCCGAGCGGGCAGTACTTCGACTTCATCGAGTTCACCGTCGGCGCGAACGTCTTCAACGGCAACACCACGCGGGTCGACGCGTTCGGTCTGAAGCTCGCGATGCGGCTGCACACCCGCGACGGGTACGACGTGTCGGTGGGCGAGGACCAGGCGACCTTCGCCGAGGACCGGTCGGTCACCTTCCAGAAGTTCATCAACGAGGTGCCGGCGCAGTTCAAGGTGCTGGCGCAGTCCCAGGCCCCGTACCGGATCATCGCGCCGGGCAGCGACCCGACCTTCCGGGCCGGCGGGGTCAACGCCAACTACTTCACCGCCTACGCCAACTCGGTCGGCGTCAACGCTCCCGCGTCCGACATCTTCGGATGCGCGGGCACCCTGTCCGAGAGCCCGGGGATGTGCTCGGCGCTCAACCGGCATGTCGCCACGCTGCCACAGTCGCAGTGGTCGGACCCCAGCCTGTACTACCAGGCGGGCCCGGCGAACTACTACGCGAAGTTCTGGCACGACCACGGCATCAGCAAGCTGGCGTACGGATTCCCGTACGACGACTACGCCGGCCAGTCCTCGTTCGTCTCCCACGCGAACCCGCAGTACCTGCTGGTCGCGGTGGGCTGGTAGGCACGCTCCGTCGTCCGGGTGCGGCAGTCGCTGCGCCCGGACGACCAGGTGGGCGGGCGGCGCCGCTGAGGGCTCACAGTCCTTCCTCGGCGGCCAGCGCCCGCACGGTGGAGACGGTGTCCGCCTCGGCGGCGGTCTTGTCGTCGCGGTAGCGCAGGACGCGCGAGAAGCGCAGGGCGAGCCCCGCCGGGTAGCGGGGGCTGCGCTGGAGGCCGTCGAAGGCGACCTCGACGACGAGTTCCGGCCGGACGTGGACGACATACCTGTCGCGGGTCTCCTCCCGCTCCAGCAGTTCGTCGGTCTGCCAGGCGAGCAGTTCGTCGGTCAGTCCCTTGAAGGTCTTGCCGAGCATCACCCAGGACGCGGGGTCGGACTCCTCGCCGCGCGCCGCGAGATGCAGATTGCTCAGCCACCCGTGGCGCCTGCCGTGGCCCCATTCGGCGGCCGTCACCACGAGGTCCAGGGTGTGCCGTGGCTTGACCTTGATCCACCCGGCGCCGCGGCGGCCTGCCGCGTACGGTGCGGACGGGTCCTTCGCCACCACGCCTTCGTGGCCTCGGGTGAGCGCCTCGTGGAAGAAGCGCGCGGCGGCGTCGGCGTCCGCGGTGACGGTGCGCGGCACGCGCAGTTCCGCCGGCACCACCGCATCGAGCTCCGCCCAGCGGCGTTCCGCGGGCAGGTCGAGCAGATCGGTGCCGTCACGGTGCAGCAGGTCGAAGAAGAAGACGCTCAGCGGCACCTGCGCGCGCAGCTGCTCGGGATCCTGCTGCGAGGCGGTGCGGGCGGCGGTCACCTGGAACGGGCGGGGCCGTCCGTCCGGGCCGAGGGTGATGGCCTCACCGTCGAGCACGGCCGTCCGCACGGGCAGCGACCGTGCGGCCTCCACCACCTCCGGTACGCGGGAGGTGATGTCGTCCAGGCTCCGGGTGAACACCGAGACGTCGTCCCCGTCCCGGTGCACCTGGACCCGGATGCCGTCCAGTTTCCATTCCAGCGCGGCGGGGCTCACCCGTTCCAGGGCCGCGGCGACGTCCGGGGCCGCGGCGGCGAGCATCGGCCGCACCGGGCGCCCGACCTCCAGTCCGAACGCGCGCAGCGCTTCCTTCCCGCCCGACAGGGCGGCCGCCGCGACGACACGGGCGGAGCCGCGGAACATCAGCGCGCGGCGTACGTCCGCCGCCGGCACGCCGGCCGCCTTGGCGACGGCGTCCGCCACCACCGCGTCCAGCGCTCCCTGCCGCAACTCGCCCACCAGCACGGCACTGAGAAACGTCTGCTCCTGCGCGGTGGCCCGGGCGAAGAGTTCCTCCAGCAGCCGGCGCCGCTCGCCCTGCGAGCCGGGTCCGTGCACGGCGGCGAGCGCCGCCAGAACGTCCTGGGCCTCCAGCACGCCGAGCTCCGGCTCGGCGGCGGGCGGCGGCAGGTCGCGCAGGCCCGCGGGGCCGACCCCGATCCGCATGCGCCGGGACTCGCCGGACAGCAGGGCCACGGCGGCGGGCAGCTCGTCCGGCCCCAGGCTCCGGAGGTACCCGGCCAGCAGGGCGATCTTCGCGTTGCGGGCCGGCTCGGCGCCGACGGCCTGGGAGGTGACGGCCAGTTCGTGAAGCAGCATGGGTGGGGAACTCCAGGGCTGGGGCGGTGAAGGCTGCGCGTGGCCCATCCGTACCCCCTTTCCCGCCCCGTCTCCCGGAGCGAAGCGCCTCCGAGCCCGCCCGCTACCGGTTCAGCGCACCCCGCGCGGGCGGAACTGCACGCTGATCCGCGGTCCCACCGGCCGCGCCGTCTTCGGGATCGCGTGCTCCCAGGAGCGCTGGCAGCTGCCGCCCATGACGAGGAGGTCGCCGTGCCCGAGCGGCATGCGCACGGCGGCCGGGCCGCCGGCGCGCGGGCGCAGCACCAGGTTCCGCGGCGCCCCCAGGGAGAGGATCGCGACCATGGTGTCCTCGGTGCCGCCGCGGCCGATGGTGTCGCCGTGCCAGGCGACACCATCGCGTCCGTCGCGGTAGAAGCAGAGCCCGGCCGTGGTGAACGGCTCGCCGAGGTCGGCGGCGTAGTGCGTGCTCAGCGCGGAGCGGGCCGCGTCGAGCGCCGGGTGCGGCAAGGCGTCGCGGTCGCCGAAGAACGACAGCAGTCGCGGTACGTCCACCGTCCGCTCGTACATGACGCGCTGCTCGGCGCGCCACTCGACGTCCCGCGCCAGCGCTTCGAAGAGCGCGTCCGCCCCGACGAGCCACTGCGGAAGCACGTCGATCCAGGCGCCGAGCCCGATGTCGGTGCGGCGCAGCCCGTCGAGCGGGCGGGGTGCGATCTCGTCCTCCTGGTCGAAGAGCGAGTTCTGCAGATGTACGGCCATGGGACCAGCCTATACAGACTCGTACATCTGTGCGATTGATAGGAGCTGGGACCTTGCCCCGGGCCTGCGGGAGCCCGGTCAGACGACGCCCTGGGCAAGCATCGCGGAGGCCACCCGCTCGAAGCCGGCGATGTTGGCTCCGGTGACGTAGTCGCCGGGTGCACCGAAGCGCTCGGCGGTGTCGTAGCAGGTGTTGTGGATGCCGCGCATGATGGTCGCGAGCTCCTCCGCCGTGCGCTCGAAGGACCACGACTCGCGGCTGGAGTTCTGCCGCATCTCCAGCGCGCTGGTGGCGACGCCGCCCGCGTTGGCGGCCTTGCCCGGCCCGAAGGCGACACCGGCGGCGCGCAGCAGCTTGACCGCGTCCGGAGTGGTGGGCATGTTCGCGCCCTCCGATACGGCCTTCACACCGTTGCGGACGAGAACCCCGGCAGCGTCCGCGTCGAGTTCGTTCTGGGTCGCCGACGGCAGGGCGACGTCGGCGGGCACGTCCCACACCCGGCCACCGGCCACGTAGCGGGCCGAGGCGCCGCGCCGCTGCGCGTACTCGCTGATCCGGCCCCGCTCGACCTCCTTGATCTGCTGGAGCAGTTCGAGGTCGATGCCCTTCTCGTCCACGACGTAGCCGCCGGAGTCGGAGCAGGTCAGCACGTTGGCGCCGAGGGCCTGGGCCTTCTCGATGGTGTAGATGGCGACATTGCCCGATCCGGAGACCGTGACCTGCTGGCCGTCGAAGTCCTCACCGCGCTTCTTCAGCATCTCGGCGGTGAACAGGACGTTCCCGTAACCGGTGGCCTGGGTACGCGCCTGGGAGCCGCCCCACTCCAGGCCCTTGCCGGTCAGGACGCCCGCTTCCCAGCGATTGGTGATGCGCTTGTACTGGCCGAAGAGGTAGCCGATCTCCCGGCCCCCGACGCCGATGTCGCCCGCCGGGACGTCCGTGTGCTCGCCCAGGTGGCGGTGGAGTTCGGTCATGAACGACTGGCAGAACCGCATCACTTCGGAGTCCGACCGGCCGTGCGGGTCGAAGTCGCTGCCGCCCTTGCCGCCGCCGATGTTCAGTCCGGTGAGGGCGTTCTTGAAGATCTGCTCGAAGCCGAGGAACTTCACGATGCCGAGGTTCACCGACGGGTGGAAGCGCAGGCCGCCCTTGAACGGTCCCAGCGCGCTGTTGAACTCCACCCGGAATCCCCGGTTGACGTGGATCTCGCCCGAGTCGTCCTGCCACGGCACCCGGAACATCAGCTGGCGCTCCGGCTCGAAGATGCGCTCGACCAACTTCGCCTCGGCGAACTCGGGACGCGCCGTGAGCAGCGGCGCGAGGGTCTCCAGCACCTCCTGTGTCGCCTGGTGGAATTCGGGCTCGCCCGGGTTCCGCTGTATCAGCTGGGCACGGAAGGAAGGCTTCATATCGAGTCCATTCAGGAGCGGCTACGAGGCGGGACACTGTGCGCTGTTCTACGAGCGCGACGGGCCCGGCGTTCACGGCGGTCCCGCCGGCTCCGTAGCGGTCGATGTTCACACCGGGCCCCTGACGTCCACAAGTGGCGAAGAACGAATCAGGGGTTACCTCCTGGAAAGTGTGGAGGGGGCACCAACGACGGTCGCTCGAATCCTCGTCGAGCGGCCGGGGGCCTACCGCCGGGTAGCACCGGCGGCCAATACTGGCTGCCATGACGACTGTGACCGACTGGGGTGGCACCAGCCGCTTCGCGGACCTCGGCGGGCGCGTCCACTGGGTCGACTTCGGGGGCCCGCAGGACGCACCGCGAGTGGTCCTCGTGCACGGGCTCGGCGGATCGCACCTCAACTGGTGCCTGCTCGCGCCCCTGCTGACCGGCCGGCTGCGGGTGACCGCGGTGGACCTGGCCGGGTTCGGGCTGACGGATCCGGCGGGCCGGGGCACGACCGTGCAGGACAACGTCGCGCTGCTCGACCGCTTCCTGCGGGAGGTCGTCGGGGAACCGGCGGTGCTGGTGGGCAACTCCATGGGCGGGATGATCTCGATCCTGCAGGCGGCGGCCCATCCGGAGACGGCCACCGGACTCGTCCTCGTGGACCCGGCGCTGCCGCTGCCGTTCGGGGCCCGGCCGGACCCGCTGGTCCTGTCGGCGTTCCTGCTCTACGCCGTGCCGGGGGTGGGGGAACGGCTGCTCGCGCGGTCACGGACCGGAAGCACGGCCCGGCAGCAGGTGCAACGACTGCTGAGGCTCGTGTGCGCCGACCCGTCGGCGGTACCCGAGGAGCTGGTCCGCGCCTCGGTCGAGCTGGCGGAGCGGCGTGCCGGGGTGCCGGGGCTCGACGCGGCCTTCCTGGCCGCCGCGCGCTCGCTGGTGCTGGTGAACGCCCGGCGGAGCGCGTACTGGTCCGCGATGCGGGCGCTGCGGATGCCGGTCTTCCTCATGAGCGGTGAACGGGACCGGCTGGTGCCGGTGCGGTCGGCCCGGGCGGCGGCCGCACGCAATCCCGTTTGGCGCTTCGAGACGTTCCCCGGCGTCGGCCATGTGCCGCAGCTGGAGATACCGGACGTCGTCGCCGGGCGGATGCTGGACTGGCTGGACGACGTCCGGCCGACCGGGGCCGTGAAGTCCGACGGGTAACCCGGCGGGACAGCACGGTCTAGAGCGGCTGCTCGCTCCAGATCACCTTGCCCGCGGCGGTGTAGCGGGTGCCCCAGCGCTCGGCGAACTGGGCGACGAGGAAGAGCCCGCGACCCCCTTCGTCCATCGTGGCGGCGTAGCGCAGGTGCGGTGAGGTGTCGCTGGTGTCGGAGACCTCGCAGATAAGCGTGCGGTCGCGCAGCAGCCGGACCTTGATCGGCTCCGCGCCGTAGCGGATGGCGTTGGTGACGAGCTCGCTGAGGATCAGCTCGGTCACGAAGGCCGTCTCGTCCAGCCCCCAGCTCGCCAGCTTCCGGCTGACGGCGGCGCGGACCTCGGACACGGCCGCGGGATCGGACGGTACGTCCCACTCCGCCATCCGGTCGGGCGGCAGGACGCGGGTACGGGCGACGAGAAGGGCGATGTCGTCCGTCGGATGGGCGGGGAGCAGGGCGTCGAGGACCGCCTCGCAGGTCTCCTCCGGGGTCCGGTCGCTGTCCTTGAGGGCGCTGCGCAGCCGCTCCAGGCCGTCGTCGATGTCCCGCTCGCGGTCCTCGACGAGCCCGTCCGTGTAGAGCACCAGCCGGCTGCCCTCCGGCAGGAGCAGTTCCGTCGTCGAGAACGGCAGACCACCGACGCCGAGAGGCGGACCGGCGGGCAGGTCGGGGAATTCCACCGTCCCGTCGGGGTGGACCAGGGCGGGCGGCGGATGGCCCGCCCTTGCCATGGTGCACAGCCGCGAGACCGGGTCGTAGATCGCGTAGAGGCAGGTCGCTCCCGTGACGTCGTCGCTGTGGCCGGCGGCCGTCTGATCCTGGTCGATCCGGCTGACCAGCTCGTCGAGGTGCCCGAGGACTTCGTCCGGCGGCAGATCCAGCGTGGAGAAGTTGTGGACCGCTGTCCGCAGCCGGCCCATGGTGGCGGCGGCGTGCAGGCCGTGGCCGACGACATCGCCCACCACCAGCGCGACCCGGGCGCCCGGCAGGGGGATGACGTCGAACCAGTCCCCGCCCACGCCGGCCTGGGCGGGCAGATAGCGGTAGGCGGCCTCGACGGCGTCCTGGTCGGGCAGACCGTGCGGCAGCAGGCTGTGCTGGAGGGTGACGGCCATGGCGTGCTCGCGCGTGTAGCGGCGGGCGTTGTCGATGCAGACCGCCGCGCGGGTGACCAGTTCCTCGGCGAAGGAGAGGTCGTCCTCGTCGAAGCGTTCCGGCCGCTCCGAACGCCAGAACTTGGCGATGCCCAGCAGAACGCCCCGGGCGAGCAGCGGCACTCTGACGACCGAGTGGATGCCGTACTCGAGCACCCTGGCGGCGCGCTCGGGATCCTGCACCTTCCAGTCGGTGGACGAGGCGAGGTCGGGGTCGTACAGGCCCTGTCCGGTGTCGAGGCTCCAGGCCTGCGGGGTGGCGGGGAGCACCGTGATCGCCTGGCCCACCGGATACAGCGGCACATCGTCCCTGATGCCGCTGACGGCGACCCGCTGCATCTTGGAGCCGGCCTGCTCCGAGGGCTCCTCCCCGCTCAGGACGGGCACCGCGAGGTCGACGGTGACGAAGTCGGCGAACCGGGGGACGGCCACCCGGGCGAGTTCCTGCGCGGTCTGCGCCACGTCCAGGTTGGTACCGATGGCCACACTGGCGTCGTAGAGCAGCGCCAGGCGCCTGCGGCCCGCCTCCGCCTTCCCCGATAGCGCGTGCAGCTCCGTGGAGTCCCGGAGGGTGGCGACCATGCCGGGCGGCCCGCCGTCACGGTCGGTCGGCCGGATGTTCACCACCAGTAGCCGGTCGCCGGCCGGCAGCACCTCGTCGTTCACGGCCTGCCCCGAGGCCAGCAGCTCCGCTGCCCTGCGGTCGAGTCCGAGGTCTGTCACCGGGCGCCCCTCGGCATCCGACGGCAGTTCGAGGAGCCGGCGCGCCTCGTCGTTGGCGAGCAGCAGCCCGCCGTCCCCGCCGACGATGACCACGCCCTCCCGCACCGCGTGCAGCACCGCGTCGTGGTGCTCGTACATCCGGGTCATCTCGGCCGGCCCCAGACCGTGTGTCTGGCGCAGCAGCCGTCTGCTGGTGAGTGCCGCCCCGACGGTGGCCAGGGCGAGCGCGGCGGTCGCGGCACCGAGGATGAGCGGCAACTGGCGGTCGACGACCCCGCTGACCTTGGTGATCGTGATCCCGGCGGAGACCATGCCGACCACTTTGCCGTTGGCGTCGGGGACGGGGACCACGGCCTGGACGAGTGGCCCGATGGTTCCGACGATCTTCTCGGTGATCACCTGGCCCTGCAGGGCCGGCTGGTAGTTGCCGACGAACTTCTTGCCGATGCGGTCCGGCTTGGGGTGCGTGTACCGGATCCCGTCGGTGTTCAGCACGACGATGAAGTCCACCCCGGATTTGATCCGGGCGGCCTCGGCCTTCGGCTGGAGGATCGCGCTCGGGTTCGGGGCCCGCAGCGCCGCCACGATTCCCGGCGAGTTCGCGAAGGTCTGGGCGACGGCGACCGAGCGGTTGCGGGCCTCCTGGGTGCTGTCGTGCTGCGACTCCAGGACGAGCGCCAGTACCGCCGCCAGGACGAGCAGCAGCACCACAACCACTTGCAGCGCGAAGACCTGGCCGGCGACGCTGCGTATCCCACGCATCCACTTGCGTCGACCGGCCAGCGAGGCGACCGAGGGTCGGATCGTCAACCGGGCCATGGCCTATGTGTACCCCTGATGACCCCGGGAAGCGAGTGGTCGGAGTGCACGGACCCGGCGCTCAGCCGGGCGGCGGCGGAACATCGCGCGTGTCCGACGCTCGCGGCGATGCCTCCGAAGCCGTCTCGCCCACCACGGCCGGCCCGAGCGGAGCAGCTCCGTCACCTTGGAGACGTGCCAGGTCGGAGGGGCGTACCTGGATGACCAGCAGCGCAATGAGCGCGCCGACGACGGCGAAGACGGCTGAGGCGACGAACGCGGTCGAAATGCCCGATGCCAGCACCTGATCGCCCCAGGATGCCGGAAGCTGCCCGGTTCTGCGGAACTCCGACTGCTGGGCCGGGGTCGCCTGCGCCAGGAACTGGGGGACCTGGTGGGTGGCCTCGTTGCGGCTGGCCGTACCGAAGACGGTGACCAGGACGGACAGGCCGAGCGACCCGCCCACCTGCTGGGTGGCGTTGAGGATCCCGGAGGCCGCGCCCGTCTCCTTCGGCTCGACGCCCGACACCGCCATCAGCGTCAGTGACACGAACTGCAGACCCATGCCGGTGCCGAAGACCAGAATGGGGCCGAGAATGTTCGCCGCGTACGAGCTGTCGGCATCGACCTGCGTCAGCCAGCCGAGCCCCACCACGGCCAGCAGCGCACCTGTCACCATGAAGGGCTTGGGTCCCCACCTGGGCAGCAGTTGCGAGGCGAACCCCGCGGCGACCGCGACGATGGCGCTCACCGGCAGGAACGCGAGACCGGCACGCAGCGGACTGAAGTTCAGGATGTCCTGGACGAAGAGTGTCAGGAAGAAGAACATCCCGAATATCGCCGCGGCCAGGCTCAGCATCATGCCGTAGACGCCGGCGCGATTGCGGTCACGGAACATCCACAGCGGAGTGATGGGCTGCTTCGACCGGCGCTCGATGGTGATGAACGTGAAGAGGAGCACCACGGCCGCCGTGAAGGCCGCGATGGTCACGCTGTCGCTCCAGCCGTCCTTCGAGGCACGGATGAAGCCGTAGACGAGCAGCACCATGCCGAGCGTGGAGGTGAGCGCGCCGACGACGTCGAAGTGGCCGGGGTGGCGCTCGGACTCGCGGATGTAACGCGGCGTCGCGAGCACGATCAGCAGGCCGATGGGCACGTTCACGAAGAAGACCCAGCGCCAGTCGAGCCACTGCACCAGCACCCCGCCCGCGAGCAGCCCGATCGCGCTGCCGCCCGCCGAGACGGCGGCGAACACACCGAACGCCCTGTTCCGCTCGGGTCCTTCGCGGAAGGTCGTGGTGATCAGCGCGAGGGCGGTGGGGGACGCGATGGCGCCACCGACGCCCTGCAGCGAGCGAGCCGCGAGCAACTGCCAGGATTCCTGGGAGAGTCCGCCGAGCAGCGAGGCGAACACGAAGAGCAGGAGACCGAAGATGAAGACCCTGCGACGGCCGAGAATGTCACCCAGCCGGCCGCCGAGCAGCAGCAGCCCGCCGAAGGTCAGCGTGTAGGCGTTTACCACCCAGGACAGATTCTCGGTCGAGAAGCCGAGGGAGGTCTGGATGTGCGGAAGAGCGATGTTCACGATGGTGATGTCGAGTACCACCATCAGCTGGCACGAGGCGATGACGAGGAGTGCGACAGTGCTGCCGCGGCCCCGCTCCGGGGATGCGGCAGGCTCCGAGGTTGTCGACTGAGAGCCCGTCATGGGATTGCCTGCGGATCGCTTGCGCCTCAGGTCAGAAGTGAACCGAATCGGTCACTCCTTCGAGGCTAAGCCTGGCCGCACGGCCTCGCCAATCGATCACCGGGGCCCCGGCGGAGCGCGTGTCAGGTCAGCTCGAGGAGCTCGTCGAAGCCCGCGCGAATGCCGTCAGCGAGCACCTGGACGTCGGGTACGCCGTCGAAGTCGGCATTGATGCCGAAGGTGATCTGACCGAGGTAGGAGAAGATCCCGACGCTGATCCGCATGGTGCTGGCGATCGGCACGTACGGGTAGATCTCGGCCAGCCGCCTGCCCAGCATGTACAGCGGCACGCGCGGGCCCGGCACGTTGGTGGTGACCGTCTGCAGGAACTGCTGCGGGAACCGCATGGCGGTGCGCGAGCCCAGCGCGAGCAGGGTGGGCGCCGCGAAGTTCGCCATGCCGGTGATGGCGTCCGCGCCGGCCGCCTGGCGGCTGCTCTTGAGGTCGTCCATCTGCTCGCGCACCGCGGCCAGCCGGACCTGCGGATCCGGCTCGCTGACCGGCAGGTTCAGCAGGACGGCGCTCACCCGGTTGTCCAGCTTGTTGCGCTGGTCCCGCGAGCGTACGGAGACCGGCACCATCGTGCGGACCACCATGCCCTCGGCGAGCTCACCCCGGCTCTCCAGCAGATCGCGGAATCCGCGGGTGACAGCGGCGAGGATGACGTCGTTGACCGTTCCGCCGGTCACCTTGCGGATCTGTTTGGTCTCCGTCAGGTCCGCCTTCGCCCAGACCCAGCGGCGGTGCGGACCGAGGGACCCGTTGAGGGAGCCGGCCGCGCGGGTGGTGAGCCGGCGGGCGGTGTTCGGCAGGCTGCCGGCCAGGGCGCGGCCGATGCCCAGCAGTTCGGAACCGCTGCGCAGCCGCCGGGCGAGCGCGGGTACGGCGGCCAGGTGTTCCAGCGGGGTCAGCACCGCGTCGCGCACTCCGTCGGCGACGAGGTCGAGCGTGGACGGGCTCGGTTCCGGCGTCCAGGGCCGCGGCTCGGACAGCGTGCTGTCCTTACGCCAGTCCAGGACCAGCTGCATCATGTCGGTGCCGGCTATGCCGTCGATCATGCAGTGGTGCACCTTGGAGATGAGCGCCCAGCGGCCGCCCTCCAACCCTTCCACCAGCCAGATCTCCCACAGCGGCTTGGTGAGGTCCAGGCGCTGGGCGAAGAGCCGGCCGGCCAGGTTGCGCAGCTGGTCGTCGCCGCCCGGTGCGGGAACCGCGGTGTGGCGCACGTGGTAGAGGATCTGGAAGTGCTCGTCGTCGACCCAGACGGGACGGCCCAGATGCATCGGCAGGCTCTTGACCCGCTGCCGGTACCGGGGCACGTCGGGGAGCTTGGACACCAGCAGTCTGATGACATCGCCGTACGACGGCACCGGCCCCTCGAACACCAGGACCGATCCCACGTGCATCGGCACGTTCTCGTCCTCGATGAAGTAGAAACCCGCATCCAAGGCGCTCATCCGGTCCACGGACGCAACCGTAGAGGGGAGCATCCGGCCCCGTCCAGGGCGCCTGGCATCGGATACCGGCCTTCGAGGAAAGGGATCCGGCCTCCTGACCGGCGAAGGCACGCCATTTCTTGACGGGCCCCTGCCAAGAATGCCGTCCGCGCCGTCATGCTTCGTCCCGGCGCCCACCCGGCGCCCCATCAGCGAGGCGCCACCGCGCCGGCGACAGGAAGGCAGTCAGATGCGACGGAGACTCACCGCCGGGGCCGTTCTCACGGCCGCGGCGCTGCTGGCGTCGGTCATGGGCCTGGGCACCGGGACGGCCGCCGCCGACTCCCCCGCCCCCGGCACCGGCTACGGCGTCCATGACGGCAAGGTCCCGCTGACCACCACGAAGTCGACCTCGGCGTATCTGCTCCAGGACCCGACGCGCGGCAACACCGCGACCGTCGACGGCCGTACCAACGCCTTCCTCACCGACGCGGACAACGTCTGGGGCAACGGGCTGCCCACCAACCTCCAGTCGGCGGGTGTCGACGCCCAGTTCGCCGCCGTCTCCGTGTGGGACTACTTCAAGTACACGTTCAATCGACTCGGTGTCAGGAACGACGGCAAGGGTGTCCGCAGCGTCGTCCACTACGGCAACCACTACGCCAACGTCTTCTGGAGCGACGCCTGCGGCTGTGTCTCCTACGGCGACGGATCGGACAACGTCCACCCGTTGACCACCATCGACATCGGCGCGCACGAGATCACCCACGGCATCACCTCCGCCACCGCCGGGCTCGGCTACAGCGGCGAGTCGGGCGCTCTCAACGAGGGCACCTCCGACATCTTCGCCACCATGGTGGAGTTCTCCGCGAACATCCCGGCCGACGTGCCCGACTACCTCATCGGCGAGAAGGCCGACCTCAACGGGAACGGCACCCCGCTGCGCTACATGGACCGGCCCTCCAGGGACGGCGTCTCGCCCGACTACTGGTCGACGTCGGTCCCGAACCTCGACCCACACCTGGCCTCGGGGATCGCCAACCACTTCTTCGTCCTGCTCGCGGAGGGCAGCGGCCCCCGCGTCATCAACGGGATCGCCTACAACAGCCCGACCGTCAACGGCTCGGTGCTGACCGGGATCGGGCAGAGCAGTGCGGCGGCGATCTGGTACCGGGCGCTGACCGTGTATCTGACGTCCACCGCCAACTACCACTCGGCGCGGACCGCGACGCTCAGCGCGGCGCGTGATCTGTACGGGGCGACCAGTACCCAGTACGCGGCGGTCGCCGCCGCGTGGACCGGCGTCAACGTGACCGGTCGCGCGTGACACCGCGACAGCACGGCGGCACGACGCGGACCGGTCACGTCGGTGGGGTCAGGACCGGCTGACGGTCCACACGAAGCCGGCCGTGTCGGTCGCTCCGGTGGGGCCGGTCGCGGTGACGGAGACCGTGCTGGTGCCCGGGGTTGTCGCGGTACCGGAGATCATTCCGTCCGGGCTGATCGACAGCCCCGCGGGCAGCCCGGTCGCGGTGAACACCGGGCCGGACCCGGTGGAGCCGGTGGTGCGGGCCCCGATCCGCAACGCCGCCGCGACGCCGGCCCGGCTGCTCATGCCGTGCGGGTTGACCACGGTGACGCTGCCGGTACTGGTGACCGTGCTGGTCACGGTCCTGGCCGAAAGCGGCGTGCCGACCGTCAGGGTTCCGGTCAGCGGCAGGTTGCGGGACGAGTCGCCGACCAGGATCCGGTACTCGCCCGCTGTGGTCGTCCAGCCGGCCGAGGTGTCCGACCAGTGCGCCAGATCGTGTGCGGTGACGGTGAACCGCACCCGGCGGCTCTTCCCCGGCTGCAGTTCGACCCGCTGGAACCCCTTGAGCTGCCGGACCGGTTCACCTGTCGCGGCGGGAGCGCCGACGTAGAGCTGGGCGATCTCCGCCCCGGCGCGGCTGCCGGTGTTGGTGACGGTCGCGGAGACGGTGGTGTTGCCGCTCGCGTCCGGTGTGCCGACCTGGAGACCGGAGAAGGCGAACGTCGTGTACGACAGGCCGAATCCGAACGGGAAGAGCGGGGCGACATCGCCGGCGTCGTACCACCGGTAGCCGACCTTCAGACCCTCGGAGTACCGCACCGTGCCGTCGATGCCCGGCCACTGGGCGGCGGTGTGCGCGGGCACGTCGGCCAGGCTCGCCGGGAAGGTGACGGGCAGCTTGCCCGACGGGTTGGCGTCGCCGAACAGCAGCCGGGCGACGGCGTTGCCGACCTCCTGCCCGGCGTACCACTCCTCCAGTACGGCCTGCACCTGGCCCAGCCACGGCATGGTGACCGCGGACCCGGTGTCGAGGACCACGACAGTTCTCGGGTTGGCGGCGGCGACCTCCGCCACCAGCTGGTTCTGCTGGGCCGACAGACCGATCCCGGCCAGGTCGGTGCCCTCCTTCTCCCCGTACCCGACGCAGACGACCGCCACGTCGGAGGCACGGGCCAGCGCGACCGCGGCCGCGATGTCCGTACCGTCGGCGTACTGGACGGTGGTGCCGGTGCCCGCGATCCGGTTCTGGATGCCGGCAAGCGGCGAGACGGTGCCGGAGCTGGTGACGACGGCGCTGCCGCCGCCCACGCTGCGCACCCCGGCGCCGGCGTCGGGACCGAGCAGCGCGATCGAGTGCGTGGTCGCCGTCGACAGGGGCAGCACGCCGGTGTTCTTCAGCAGGACGCTGCCCTGCTCGGCGATCTGACGGGCGGTCGCCTGGTGGGCGGCGGAGGTCACCACGGCCGCCGTCGACCCGGTGTGCTTCCGGTCGAAGAGGCCGAAGGCGAACATCTGGGTGAGCACCCGGCTCACCATGGTGTCCAGGGTGGCCTGGGTGACCTGGCCGTTGGCGAGCGCCTGGGCGAGGTAGTTGGAGTAGAAGTACCCGCCGGGCATCTCCATCGTCATGCCGCTGTTCGCGGACTCCACGGTGGAGTGCGCGGCGCCCCAGTCGCTGGTGACGAAGCCGCCGAAGTCCGCTTGCTGGTAGAGCGCGGTGTTCAGCAGGTACGGGTGCTGGCAGTCGTAGGCGCCGTTGACGGTGCTGTAGCCGCACATCACCGAGGCCGCCGCGCCCCTGCTGACCGCGGTCTGGAACCCGGGCAGGTAGATCTCCTGCAGGGCGCGGGTGTCGACGACCGCGTTGTCCTTCGGCCCGTTGCGGTTGGTCTCCTGGTTGTAGACCGCCACATGCTTGGCCTGCGCCATGACGCCCTGGCTCTGGATGCCCCGGATGTTGGCGACGGCCATCTCCCCGGACAGGTACGGGTCCTCGCTGTAGGTCTCGAAGGCCCGGCCCCAGCGCGGATCGCGCACGATGTTGAGTGTCGGCCCGAGAGCCACGTCGGCGCCCTTGCCCGCGAACTCGTTCCCGGCCACTGCGCCGTACTGGCGCTGCAGAGCGGTGTCCCAGGTGGCTGCGGACGACACGGGCGCGGGCAGCTGGGTCACGCCGGCGAAGCCGTCACCCACCCCGCCGGGGCCGTCGTGGAAGCCCACCGAGGGAATGCACAGCGACGGGATCGCGGCGAGGTTGCCGATGTACGGCGAGGTGTTGCCGGTGCCGTGCACCATCTGGATCCGCTGGGCCTGCGTCATCTGCGCCAGGAGCTGCGTGACGCGGTCGGCCACGGGCGCGCCGGAGCCCACCCAGGGGCAGCTGCCGTCGCCGCCGCCGGGCGGCCCGCCGGTGCCGCCGGGGGTGAGGACGGTGAACTCCCAGAGCGAGTAGCCCCATGCGGTGGCCCGCTGGATGCCGGCCAGCCGCACGTAGCGGCCGGTACCGTGCAGCGCCAGCGTCTCGATACCGCCGGCGCCGGCGGTGGTGGAGTAGACGGTCGTCCAGTTGCTGGCGTCGTCGGAGATCTGGACCTGGTACGCCCTCGCGTACGCGTTCTCCCAGGCCAGTTGGACGCCGCAGACCGGCCGGCTGGAGCCGAGGTCGACCTGCAGCCACTGCGGGTCGGAGGCGGTGCTGGACCAGCGGGTGCCGGCGTTGCCGTCGAACGCCGCCTCGGCCGGGGTGCCGGCCTTCTCGGTGGACGAGGCGGTGGCGGGCCGGTTCAGTGCCGCTGTCGTGATGCCGCAGGGGACGGAGTCGCCGGGTGCGGCCTGTGCGGCCGAACCGGCCATCGCGGGCGTCACACTCGCCGACAGGGCCGCCGCGAGCAGGACGACGAGGGTCCGCGGGCGTCCTCGGCGGGTTCGGGGAGGGTTTCCGCGGCGGGGAGCGCCACGCCGTACGGAGAACCGGGGACTGCCGGACATGGCGTCTCCTCATCGGTGATCACCGAAGCTGTGAGAGGGCGAATCGGTGACGGCCCTTCACTTCTTGGCCTGCAAGGCCTGGACAGTGATGGGAATTGACCGATTTAGCCCATATTGCGACGCCGAGCCTATGTAGCTTGTATGACACATCCCGGTATTAAGGGCCGTCCCGGGTGTGTCGGAATGCCGGATGGCGGATGCCGAATCGCGGATGCCCGGTGGCTCAGTGGCTCAGTCGCTCAGTCGCCGGCCCGCGGCAGCTCCGGGAGATGGGGCTCGCGCAGCCACGCGGTGAACAGCGCCTCCAGCGGACGCGGGGTGTACTGCTGCGCGAGGGCGGTGAACTGCTCGGTGGTGACGGTGCGGTGCCGGTGCTGCGACGTCCAGGTGCGCAGCAGCGCGAAGAAGGCCGTGTCACCCATGACCGTACGCAGCGCGTGCAGCGTGAGCGCGCCGCGCTTGTAGATGCGGTCGTCGAACATCCGCCGTACGCCCGGGTCGGCGACGCGCAGATCCTGCGGCAGCCCGGCGAGCCGGGTGTGCGCCCGGGCGGCCAGGACGGTGGCGGGGGCGCCGCCCGCGGCCTCCGACCAGAGCCATTCGGCGTAGCAGGCGAAGCCCTCGTTCAGCCAGATGTGGCGCCAGTCGGCGAGGGTGAGGCTGTTGCCGAACCACTGGTGGGCCAGCTCGTGGGCGACCAGACGTTCGAAGCCGCGCCGCCCGTCGATGTGGTTGGCGCCGAAGACCGACAGGGCCTGCGCCTCGACCGGCACCTCCAGCTCCTCGTCGACCACGACCACCGCATAGTCGTCGAAGGGGTACGGGCCGAAGAGGTCCTGGAAGACCTCCATCATCAGCGGCTGGCGGCCGAAGTCGTGGGTGAACGCGGCGATCAGCGCGGGCGGGACGGCCGCCGGTTGCGTGACCGGTCCGCCGAGGTGTTCGACGAGTTCGTAGGGGCCGATCTGGACGCTGGCGAGATAGCTGGCCATCGGCGCCCGCTGCTCGTAGACCCAGGTCGTGGTGGAACCGCCGATGGTGCACGACTCCAGGGTGCCGTTGGCGAGCACCGTGCACACCGACGGCGCGGTCACCGCGATGCGGTAGACGGCCTTGTCGGAGGGGTGGTCGTTGCAGGGGAACCAGGAGGGCGCGCCGATCGGTTGGCTGGCCACCAGCGCGCCGTACTCCAGGGGTTCCCAGCCCAGATCGCCCCAGTAGCGGCTGCGGACCGGCCGGGGGGTGCCGACGTAGCGCACCTCGACGGTGAAGGCCGTCCCCGCGGGCAGTTCACGGGCCGGGCGGACCCGCAGCTTCCCGGCGCGGTGGGTGTAGCGGGCGGGCCGCTTGCCGTCGACCAGGACCCGGTCGATACGGAACGCTCCGAGGTCGAGGCTGAACTCGGAGAGGGCGTGATCGGTGACCGCGGAGATCCGTGCCCGGCCGGACAGCCGGTCGGCGCTGGGCCGGAAGTCCAGGTCCAGGTCGTAGCGCAGCGTGCGGTAGCCGCCGTTGCCGTGCTCGGGCAGGTACGAGTCGGTGGAGACGGCCGTCCCGGGCCTGGCGGGGGCGGCCGCACGGCCGCCCCCCTGTGCCTTGTTCACTGACCGCGGGTCCCCTCTGCGTGCCGGTCGGTGTGCCAGGCGGCGATCGGATTGCCGAGCCAGCGGGTGCCCTCGGGCACCGACTCGCCCCGCATGACGAGCGAGGCCGGACCGATGGTGGTGCGCGGCCCGACGGTCGCGCCGGGGAGCACGATGCCATGCGGCCCCAGGGTTGAACCATCCCCCAGCGTCACCGTGTCCATGCGCATGATCCGGTCGTGGAAGAGATGGGTCTGCACCACGCAGCCCCGGTTGACGGTGGCCCCGGCGCCGACCCGCACGAGGTCGGCCTCCGGCAGCCAGTACGTCTCGCACCAGGCGCCGCGTCCGATCCGCGCGCCGAGCGACCGCAGCCACAGGTTCATCAGCGGGGTGCCGGGGACCGAGCCCACCAGCCACGGCACGGCGAGCACCTCGACGAAGGTGTCCGCGAGCTCGTTGCGCCACACGAACGAGCTCCACAGCGGATGCTCGACCGTCCGGAACCTGCCGACCAGTGCCCATTTGGCCGCGGCGGCGACGCCGCACGCCAGCAGACCGGCGGCCGCCATCAGCAGGCCGCCGCACAGGGCCGCGACGGCGAGTCCCGCCGTACTGGCCAGGGCCTCGAACGCGCCCACGACCAGGACCGCGAGGGCGACGGTGCACATGACCGGCACGACCCGGCACAGTTCGACGGCGGCGCGGGCCACCATCAGGGAGCGGGGCGGATCGTAGGTGCGGCTCTGGTCGCCGGCCTCGGTGGCCCGGGGCAGCTTCATCGGCGGCATGCCCAGCCAGGAACTGCCCGCCTTGGCGCCCTTCGGCGTCGAGGACAACACACCGACCAGACCGTTCTTCGGTACCGAGCGGCCGGGCGCGGTCATCCCGGAGTTGCCCAGGAACGCCCGCTTGCCGACCCGGGCGGCGGCGATGCGCATCCACCCGCCGCCCAGCTCGTACGTGGCGACCATCGTGTCGTCGGCGAGGAACGCGCCGTCGCCGACCGTGGTCATCGCGGGCAGCGCCAGGACGGTCGACGCCTCGACGCGTCGCCCGACCTTCATGCCCAGGGCGCGCAGCCACACCGGGGTGAACAGGCTCGCGTACAGCGGGAAGAGCACGACGCGCGCGGTGTTCATCAGCCGCTCGGTCGCCCAGGCCCGCCAGGCGACGGCGCTGTGCACGGCGTGGTACCCCTCGCGCAGTCCGGTGCCCAGCGCCCGGACCAGGACCAGGACGAGCAGCGCGTAGGTGACCAGGGAGACCACGGTGGCCGCCGGTACGGCGATCAGAGCGGCGCCGAGCACGGCACCGGGCGCGGACTCGCCGCGGACGATCAGCAGCAGCGTCAGCAGCCCGGGAAGGGCGGCCAGCGCGGGCAGCAGACCCAGCGCGGTGGAGGTCAGCCCGTAGACCAGCGACCAGCCCCGGGTGCGCGGCGGGCGGCTGCCCGGCCAGCGGTGGGCGGCCTTGCCGGAGCGGGCCGCCGGAACGCCCGACCAGCGCTGACCGGCCGGCACCGCGCCGGTCACGCCGGAGCCCGGCGCGATCTCGGCGCGCTTGCCGACGCGGGCGCCGGGGAACAGGGTGCTGCGCGCGCCGACCGTTGCCCCCGCGCCGATCCGGATCTTGCCGATGTGCAGCAGGTCGCCGTCGAGCCAGTGGCCCGACAGGTCCACTTCCGGCTCGACGGCGCAGCCCTTGCCGAGCCGCAGCATTCCGGTGACGGGCGGCAGCGAGTGCAGATCGGCGTCCGCACCGATCCGCGCGCCGAGCGCGCGGGCGTAGTGGGTGATCCAGGTGCCGGTCAGCCGGTTCGCACCGACACGTTCGGCGAGGCGTTCCGCGGTCCACAGCCGCAGGTGGACGCTGCCACCGCGCGGATAGGTGCCGGGCCGGACACCGCGCAGCAGCAGCCGTGCGCCGCCGGCCGCGACGGCGACCCGGCCGGCGGAGCTGACGCAGAGCAGCCAGCCCAGCGCCACCCACCACCAGGACACGGCGGGCGCCCACGGGAAGTCCCCGTACCGGCCGAGCACGTTGTTCAGTGCCGCGACCCCCACGGCCCAGCGCAGCCCGGCGATCGTCAGCAGCGGGAGCATCAGCGCCAGTTGCGCGGCGGCGGCGCGCCGCGGGGTGGGCCGTACGGTCCGCACGGCGCTCTCGCGGGCGTCCGACGCGTCCAGGACGTGGGCCAGCGCGCCCAGCGCCGGATTCTGGTAGATGTCGCTGACGGAGACGTTCGGGAAGCGCGCGCGGATGAGGGCGACCAGGCGGGCGGCGCCGAGGCTGCTGCCGCCGATGGCGAAGAACTCGGCGTCGGCGGTGCCGACGGAGGTGCCCAGGATCTCCGCCCACTGCTCGGCGAGCCAGGCCTCGGTGCCTTCCAGCGGGCTCTCCTGCCCGGAGGTGTCGACCGAGGGCAGCGGCCACGGCAGCGCGGCCCGGTCGACCTTGCCCGAGGTGCGGGTGGGCAGGGTGTCGACCACCGCGATGAGCGGCACGAGGGAGGCCGGCAACGCCTCGCGCAGCCGGCGCAGCGCGTCGACGGGGTCGAACGCGCCACTGCCGGCGGCCACTTCGGCCTCGTCGCGCGGTTCGTCGAGCGCGGTTGCACCGCTCTGCTCGCCGCCGTCCTTCTCCGCGCTCACCACGTAGCCGACGAGGATCTGGTTGCCGCCCCGGGTGGTGCGGACGGCGGCCGCGGCGCCCGCGACGTTCGGCAGCGCCTGCAGCGCCGCGTCGACCTCGCCGAGTTCGATCCGGCGGCCGCCCAGTTTGATCTGCTCGTCCGCCCTGCCGACGAAGAGCAGCCCTTCGGCGTCGGCGCGGACCAGGTCACCGCTGCGGTAGGCGCGCGACCAGCCCAGCGAGGGCAGCGGTGCGTACTTCTCGGCGTCCTTGTCCGCGTCGAGGTAGCGGGCCAGCCCGACCCCGCCGATGACGAGCTCGCCGACCTCGCCCATGGGCACGATGTCGCCCCGCGCGTCCACGACCGCCAGGTCCCAGCCGTCGAGCGGCAGCCCGATCCTGACCGGGCCCTCGCCGGTGAGCTGGGCGGCGCAGGCGACGACGGTGGCCTCGGTCGGACCGTAGGTGTTCCACACCTCGCGGCCCTCGACGGCCATCCGCTCGGCGAGTTCGGGCGGGCAGGCCTCGCCGCCGAAGATCAGCAGCCGGACGTCGTCGAGCGCTTCCGACGGCCACAGCGCCGCCAGGGTTGGGACCGTCGACACGACGGTGATGCGCTGCTCGACCAGCCACGGGCCCAGGTCGAGCCCGGTACGGACCAGTGACCGCGGCGCGGCGACCAGGCAGGCGCCGTACCGCCAGGCCAGCCACATCTCCTCGCAGGAGGCGTCGAAGGCGACCGACAGCCCGGCCAGCACCCGGTCCCCGGGGCCGATGGGCTCCTCGGTGAGGAAGAGCCCGGCCTCGGCGTCCACGAACGCGGCGGCGCTGCGGTGGGTGACGGCAACGCCCTTGGGTTTGCCCGTCGAGCCCGAGGTGAAGATGATCCAGGCGTCGTCGTCGGGTGCTGGCCGCCGGCCCACGACGCCGTGCGGGGTACCGCAGGGGCGGATCTCGCGGTGCGCGCCGACGACGGCGCTCACTCCCGCTTCGGAGAAGACCAACTCGGCGCGTTCGTCGGGGTCTTCGGTGTCCACCGGCACGTAGGCGGCGCCTGCCGCAAGCACCGCGAGGATCGAGATGTACAGGTCGTTGGTGCCGGACGGCACCCGGATGCCGACCCGGTCGCCGGCGCCGATGCCCGCCGCCGCGAGCCGCAGCCGCATCGCCTCGGTCTCCGCGACCAGCGCGCGGTAGTTCAGCGCCGTGGAACCGTCGTCGACGGCTGGGCCGTTCGGGTGTCTGCGGGCGGTCTCCGCCAGGATGTCGAGCAGGGTCCGCTCGGGAGCGGGACCCTTCCCGGAGAAGACCGCGCGCGGCGGCGCGAGGAGCTGCGCCGGGTCGATCAGTGGGTCGAGCGTCAGCTCGGGTGCCTCGGCCAGCGTCATGCAGCGCTCCCGTTCCCGGCCGGTGTGAGGGACGGCGGCGCACAGCGCGCGTCGATCCGATCAGTGCCGGCCAGGAACGGACGCATGTCTTACCCTCCGAGGTACGTGGACTGCTTGCCGGGGGCCGCGGGCGGGCTCCGGGGACGGACTGTCCCGGCCCACCCGAACGGCCGGGCGTGCGCCGGATCCGGGCTTTCCGCCGGGGCCGCGGGCGCTCTGGGCTCCGCGACATCCGCGCCACAGCAGTGGGGCTGAAGGGCACGTTACCGGCGCAAGATGAACACAGCCTGTCGGGTTTGACCCGAGTGGCCGGTATCACAACAGCCGGGACACACCTCGGTGCAGGCGTTCACCGCCGGCTCAGAAGGCGAAAACCGACCCGGTACCACCCGCTTTGATACAGGAGTTCGCGTAGGTGTGGGTGTACGAGACCCGCTGCCCCTGCCACACTCCGTCCGCGGTGACCACCACCGGATCCCAGATCTTGGGGCAGATCCGGTTGGGGTCGGAAGCTAACAGCGCGTCGAAGTTCCCACCCGCGAGGGCGAGTTCCGTGCACGCGGCCTGCGGGGCCGGGTGGTCGCCGCCCGCGGTGGGGCGACAGCGCAGCAGTACGGCCCGCTGAATCGTGGCGGTCGCTGCATCCTCCCCCTTGCCGATGGTCAGCACCATCGACGAGGGCGCATACAAACTCTGCGGCTGGGCGGATTCGGCTCGGGCGGTCCCACTGGTGCCCGCCACGCAGCTGAGAGCCAGGGCGGCCCCCACTCCGATCGCACCTAGGGTGTATCGCATTCCGAACACTCCTTCTCCGTTGGTTGCGGATAACGGACAGGAGTATTACGGAGGCGTTTCGCGGGTGCACTTCGAACGATCACTTCCGGTCGCGGTGTGTGATCGGACGATGGCTCATTGTTCGATACGGGCAGCTCAGCCGTGGCTCCGGAGCCATCGGGAAGACCGTCCAGCATGCGGACACTCGCGCGTGGCGCGGAAGTTGACACGTCCGTGAGCTGGGAGAACGTCGCGCCCTGAACTTTCCCGGCCCACCATGCTCGACCTGAAACCACCGTTTTCGACGTTCGAAAGAGGTGCCCGCCTACGCCAGGAGGCGCAGGACGGGACGGGTCAGGTGGCCGAGCCCGCGGCGGCGCCGGTCTTCAGGTCCGGACCCCAGCGGTCGAGCGACTCCTGGAGATCCAGCGCCCGCAGCTTCGGCTCGTCCCCGGCCGGCCAGTCCTCACGCGGCACCCGCCACATGATCTCGAACTCGTTGCCGTCGGGGTCCTTGGCGTACAGGGACTTCGACACCCCGTGGTTGGTCGCGCCGACCAGCGAGCCGCGTTCGGTCAGCTTGGCGGCGGTCTCGGCGAGCTCGCCGAGCGTGCCGACCTCCCAGGCCAGGTGGTACAGGCCGACCCGGCCCTGCTCGGGGCCCGGGGCGTCGGCGCCGATCGCGAAGAGGCCGAGGTCATGGTCGTTGAGGGTGTCCTGGGCGCTGAGGAAGGCGGCCCGCCCGGGGATCTCCACATCGATCTTGAAGCCGAAGACATCGGTGTAGAACTCGACGGCGCGCGCGACATCGCGGATGTAGAGCACTGCGTGGTTGAGACGGCGTACAGGCATGGTGGCGCTCCCGGTCGGACATCGGTCGGCCCCGTGGTCGGCGGGACTCCTTCGACCGTACGCCCGCCAAGTTGAAACTTCAAGCAATCTGCCTTGAAAGTTCAAGTACCGCACTCCGGAGCCTACCTCTCGCGCCGCGCACGCCGCCCTCAGTGCACCGCGTCCTCAGTGCACGGCGTCCGAGAGCCGGACGAACCGGTGACCGGCCGCGAGCAGCTCGGGAAGGGCGCGGGCCAGGCCCTCGGCCGTGCCGCCCACGGGGTGGTTCATATGGCCGATGACGATCGACCCGGCGGTCGCCGTGAGCGCGGCGCGGTGCACCTGGGCGGGGGTGAACGTCGCCCCGGCGTCGGCGTTGACGCCGAAACCGGCGAACCGCTCCCCCAGTTCGGCGACGATGCGCGCCGCGACGTCGTCGCAGTACGCGGTGCCGGAGCGGAAGAACCGCGGCGGATGTCCGAGCAGGGCGGTGAGCTTGTCCCGGTTCCCGGCGACCTCGTCGAAGACCTCCCCCGCGTCGCGCGTCCCGGCGATGCCGTACGCGGACCGGCCGGACACCGACAGCGGCCGGTGGCGCGTGCCGTGATTGGCGATCTCGAAGAGCGGATCGCTCGCGAGCTGTTCGAAGTGGCCGCGGTTGGCGTCGATCCAGCGCGCGTTGAGGAAGAGCGTCGCGGGCATCTTGCGCACCCGCAGCAGGTCGATCAGCTCCCGGTCGTAGCCGCCGCCACCCGGTCCCCCGCACGCGTCGAAGGTCAGCGCAATCGCCCGTCCGGCGGAGGACGGCAGCTTGGTGACCACCCCGGGAGCGGTGAAACCCCAGCAGGTGGGGGCCAGCCGGCCGTAGCGGGCGACGGTCGCGGCCCGGGTCGCCCGGTGGCCCGCCGCCGTGGGCGAGGGCGTCACGGGGGGCGGCGTTCGGGCCGCACCGGGACCCGGGCCCGGCGGAGGCGGCGTGGACGGCGGGTCCGGCGACAGCTGGGCGGGGGCCGGCGAGGAGGCGCAGCCCGCCAGAAATCCGCCCGCCACGGCTGTGAAGACCACCCGGCGACCCAGCGACATCCGTTCCCCCGCACATGATCCACAACGCGCTTGTCCGGCCACTGCCAGCCAATTCTGATGACCATACGATGTGACCGGCGCTGTGGCGGCGGAAGATCCCGGAGCCGGAGTGTCGGCGCGGCGACTGGACACCTGGCGCCCGGTTTACGGAACTTTCGCCCCCCGGAGCGCGTCCAGTAGACCGGAGGAGATGATCTCCGCGGCACGACACGGTGGTACGAAGCGGTACGGGAACGGAGCTCTTGGTGTACATCGGCCTTCTGACAGCCGTCGCGGCATCGGCCTGCTACGGCACGGGGTCGGTCCTGCAGGCCGTGGGATCACGCAGGTCCGCCCGGCGCGAGGCGGCGGCCGCCTCCACCACGGGCACCACCCAGCACGGCGGACCGAGCCTGTCCTCCACCGCCAAGGCCGCCGTGACATGGGAGTTCATGCTCGGCACGGTGCTCGACTTCATCGGCTTCGCGCTCGGGGCGCTGGCGGCGCGGCTGCTGCCGCTGTTCCTCTCGCAGACGGTGATCAGCGCCAACCTGGTGATCACCGCGGTGCTGAGCATCAAGATGCTCGGCATCCGGCTGAGCCGTCCCGAGTGGCTCTCCATCGGCGTCGTCTGCTCGGCCCTGGTGCTGCTGGCCACGGCCGCGGGCCCCGAGGGCAGCGGCCACACCCCGCGCGCCACCCACTGGTGGCTGCTGGTGGCCGCCGTGACGATCATCGGGGCCGGCAGCCTGCTGGTGCGCCGCCTCGGCGCACGCGGCGCCATCCTGGCCGGTCTGCTGTCCGGGCTGGGCTTCGGCGCCCTCGGCGTCGGCGTGCGGGTACTGGACGGCGTGGACCCGTTCGACCTCCCGACGCTGCTGGCGGACCCCGCCCTGTACGCGATCCTGGTCGCCGGCATCGGCGGCATGTACCTGCACACGGTGGCCCTGCAGATCGGCTCGATCAACGGCGCCACCGCCGCGTTGGTGGTCGGCGAGACCGTGGTCCCGGGCATCCTCGGCGTGGTCTGGCTCGGCGACACCTCCCGTGAGGGGTTCGGCTGGATGGCGGGCGTCGGCTTCGTCCTGGCCGTGGCGGGCGCGGTGGCGGTCGCCTGGTACGGACAGCCGGAGGGCGCCGAAGCAGCGGAGCCGGCGGCCGCGCTCACCCCCACCGGAAGCTGACACGACAGCGGAGGGGGATGCGCGGGCGCGCGTCGGCTGGGCGTAGCGTCGCGTGGGTTGAGCACGGAAAGAGAAGAGGGACCCGCCATGGGTGAACTGATCCTGGTCCGGCACGGCGAGACCGAGTGGAGCGCGTCGGGGCAGCACACCAGCTACACCGACCTGCCGCTCACGGCCCGGGGCGAGGAGCAGGCGCGCGGTCTGGCACCCCTGCTGGCGAAGTTCAGGATCTCGCTCGCCCTCACCAGCCCGCTGACGCGCGCGGTGCACACCGCCGAGCTCGCGGGCCTCGGCAACGCCGAGCAGGATCCCGACATGCACGAGTGGGACTACGGCGGCTACGAGGGCATCAGCACGAACGAGATCCACCGGACGCGGCCGGAGTGGAACCTGTGGACCGACGGCGTGCCCCCCGGCGCTCCCGGGCACCCCGGCGAGCTGCCGGAGGAGGTCGGCGCGCGCGCCGACCGGGTGCTCGCCCGGGTGGACGAGGCATTCCGCGACTTCGGGGACGACGGCGACATCGTCCTGGTGGCCCACGCCCACTTCCTGCGGGTCCTGACCGCCCGTCGGCTGGGACTCCCCCCGGCGGCCGGCGCCCTGTTCCAGCTGGCCACCGGGACCACCAGCCGGATCGGCACCGAGCACGGCCATCCGGTTCTCGTATCGTGGAACCGCATGCCCTGACCGCCGCCGGGCAACCATCCCCGGTGGGCCGGACGGCACCGGGACACGCCGGGTCATCGGCATGTCGCCCTCTGTGCACGAGGACCCGCACCCCCGACACTGAGGCGAAGCACTCACTAGGGAGCGGGTATGACGGTGACAGCCGACCGGCAGGTATCCCGCCTCACCTCGCCGTGGGTACGCGGCGTCGCCGCGGCCGCGGCGGGCGCGCTGCCCGCGCTGGCCTTCCCCGCGCCTTCGCTGTGGTGGCTGGCGTACGTGGCCCTGGTGCCGTGGATCCTGCTCGCGCGCTCCGCGCCGACCGGCCGCCGCGCCGCGCTCGACGGCTGGCTCGGCGGCGCCGGCTTCATGCTGGCCGTGCACAACTGGCTGTTGCCCAGCCTCAACGTCTTCCTCGTCGTGCTGGCCCTGCTGCTCGGGGCCCTGTGGGCGCCGTGGGGGTGGCTGCTGCGGCGGACGCTGGGCGGGCAGCCCGGCCCGCGGCGGCTGGCCGCCGCCCTGGTGCTGGCCCCGTGCGGATGGCTGATGGTCGAGCTGGTGCGCTCCTGGCAGTACCTGGGCGGACCGTGGGGGCTGTTGGGAGCCAGCCAGTGGCAGGTCGCTCCGGCGCTGCGGCTGGCGTCGGTCGGCGGCGTCTGGCTGATCACCGTGCTGGTCGTGACGGTGAACACGGCGGTGGCGGCGCTGATCGCGGTGCCCGCCGCACGCGCCCCGGCCGTCGCCGCGCTGGCCGCCACGGCGGTCGGCGCGACCGCCGTGTGGCTGGTCGCGCCGGTACCGGACCGGGACGGGACGGTACGGATCGCGGTGGTGCAGCCGGGGGTGATCGAGGGGGCGCAGGCGCGGTTCGACCGCGAGGAGGAGCTGACCCGCACGCTGGCCGGGCAGCGGGTGGACCTGGTGGTGTGGGGCGAGAGCAGCGTCGGCTTCGACCTGTCGTCCCGTCCCGACCTCGCCAACCGGCTCGCCGCACTCGCCCGCGAGGTCGACGCGGACGTCCTGGTGAACGTGGACGCGGTCCGGGCCGACGGGCGCGGTATCTCCAAGACGTCGGTGCTGGTCGGAGCGGACGGCGTCACCGGCGAGAGCTACGACAAGATGCGTCTGGTGCCGTTCGGCGAGTACATCCCGTTCCGCTCGGTACTGGGCTGGGCCACATCCGTCGGCAAGGCGGCCGGCGAGGACCGCCGGCGCGGCGACCACCAGGTGGTCATGACGGCCGGGCAGCTGCGCCTCGGGCCGCTGGTGTGCTTCGAGTCCGCCTTCCCCGACATGAGCCGGCATCTGGCGGACGCCGGGGCCCAGTTGCTGGTGGCGCAGTCGTCCACCTCGTCGTTCCAGGGCAGTTGGGCGCCGCCGCAGCACGCCTCGCTCGCCGCGCTGCGGGCCGCGGAGACCTGGCGTCCGATGGTGCACGCCACCCTGACCGGGGTGAGCGCGGTCTACGACGCCCAGGGGCGGCCGGTGGGCTCCTGGCTGGGCACCAGCGCCGGCACGGCGGCGGTCTACCAGGTGCCTCTGTCGGAGGGCAGCAGCCCGTACGCCCGGTTCGGCGACTGGGTGCCGCACCTCGCGCTGGTGTTCGTCCTGCTGGCCCTGGGGTACGAGGTCACGTTGCGCGTCAGGCGGACTGCTCGGCCACCGCGGTGACGATCTGCTCGCACAGTTCGTGAGTGCGCAGCGCGTCCTGGGCGTCGAGCAGCTTGCCGCTGCGCACCGCGTCCAGGAAGGCCAGGATGATCTGCTCGATGCCGCGCTGGCGGGCGACCGGAACCCAGTCGCCGCGGCGGCGCACGGTCGGCTGGCCCTTGTGGTCGATGACTTCGGCGAGGTTGACGACCTGGCGCTTGGTGTCGTCGCCGCTCACTTCGAGGATCTCCTCGGTGGAGCCGCTCATGCGGTTCATCGTGCCGATGGCGCTGAATCCGGCGCCGGACAGCTGCAGGACGATGTGGTGCAGCAGCCCGTCGACGACCTTGGCGCGGACGTCGGTGTGCTGGATGGGGCCGGGCGCGAGATAGCGCAGCGTGTCGACGACGTGGATGAAGTCGTCGAACACCACGGAGCGGGGTTCCTCGGCGAGCCCGACCCGGTTCTTCTGCATCAGGATCAGGTCGCGCGGGTGGTCCGCGCACTGGGCGTAGCCCGGCGCGTAACGGCGGTTGAAGCCGGCCATCAGGCTGACGCGGCGCTGCTCGGCGAGGTTCACGAGGTGCCGCGCGCCGGCGAGGTCGGGAGCGAACGGCTTGTCGACATAGGCCGGGACGCCGGCTTCGATCAGCGCTTCGGTGATCTCGACGTGCCGGTCGGTGGGCGCGTGCACGAAGGCGGCGTCGAGCCCCTGTCCGATCAGGGCGTCCAGGCTGGTGTGCCGGTGCGGCAGCCGGTGGGTGTCACCGACCCGGTCCAGGGTGGCGGGGGTCCGGGTGTGCAGGTGCACTTCGAGCCCCGGCTGGGCGGCGAGCACCGGCAGGTACGCCTTCTGGGCGATGTCGCCGAGGCCGATCACCCCGATTTTCAGGGGGGCGTTGCCGGATCCCATGAACCTCTCCCGTTCTGCTGCTACCGCTCCTACCGCGCCTGTCGCCGCTGCCGCGCCCGTGGGGCCCGCGTCGCCGCGGCGACAGGTCTGACGTGTTCTGGCAGCATACGGGGCCTGCCGGAGCCGTCGGCCGGCGGTGTCACTCCGCGTCACTCCTGCGGGGAATACCCAACGGTGCCGCCGACCGGCAGAGTTGCCCGAATGCGTCATTTAGCAGCAGTAGTGCTCATTGCGGCGGCCTCGGCCGTCACCGGGTGTACGACGGTGGCCCAGCAGCCCGCCCCCACTCCCTCGTCGGCGCCGGCCCTGCCGGTCTTCCCGCTCCCGCTCCCGCAGGACCGGACGGTCGTCCGGCAGCCGGACCATCAGTCGCTCGCGACCGTACCGGCGGAACCGGCCTCCGACCCGGAGACCTCCGCCGCGACGGCGCCGCCGGAGCCCGTTCGGCGCCACCACCGGGCGCACCACCCGGCGGCGGCCCGGCGCGATCCCGGGCCCGTCGGCAAGGCCGCTGCGCACCCCCGCCCGGCCGCGTCACTGCCCGGCGGGGCGGGGGTCTGCGCGCTGGGCGAGACCTACGGCGGCTGGGCCAAGGACAGCGACGCCTCCCGTATCTGTCACGAGTCCTACGGCCGGTGACCGCAGGCGCCGACCTTCAGCTCCATCGGTGACCGGAGCCTTGCAGCCTCAGCTCCATCCGGCCGATGGCGGCCCGCAGGCCGTCGCCGTAGTCGTCGTCACCCAGCGCCCCCGAGGCGCTTCTGGCCCGGACGAGGTGGTTGCGGGCCAGCTCCTGCTCTCCCACCTTCAGGTAGTCGGCGGCGAGGTTCAGGTGCAGCGACGGATAGATGCCCCGTACGGCGAGGGATTGGTGAGGGCGGCCCGTGCGTTCGTCGGAGAGACCCTCCGCCGCTCGCAGGGCCCGCAGGTCCCACTCCAGTTCGTCCTCGGGATCGTCCTGGGTGTCGGCCATGAAGTGCGCGAGCGTGCAGCGGTGGAGGGGATCGCCGTCCTCGCCGATCTCCTCCCACAGGTCACCGAACCGGGTCCTCGCCTCTTCACGGTCGCCGCCGTGCAGCAGCATCATGACCTGGCCGATCCGCGTCATGACCGCGTCTTGGCCGACGCCCCAACCCTGTTCCTGATCCGTCACTGCCGCCTCCTGCGCCCCATTCCCGCTGATCCTGATGACGCTAGCCGCAGGGTCCCGCAAACCCGGTCAGGCGCGGACACCGAGGTCGGGGACGCGCCAGTCGATCGGCTCGTGGCCCTGTGCCTTGACCGCCTCGTCGATCTGCGTGAAGGGCCGGCTGCCGAGGAAGAGCTTCGCGGAGAGCGGTGAGGGATGCGCGCCCTGGATGACCGTGTGCCGCTCCGTGTCGATCAGCGGGAGCTTCTTCTTGGCGTAGTTGCCCCACAGCACGAAGACCGCCGGATCCGACCGGTCGGAGACGGCCTTGATGACCGCGTCGGTGACCTTCTCCCAGCCCTTGCTCTTGTGCGAGTTCGCCTCGCCCTCGCGCACTGTCAGCACCGCGTTGAGCAGCAGGACGCCCTGCTCGGCCCACGGCATCAAGTAGCCGTTGTCCGGTACCGGGTGGCCGAGTTCCTCCTGCATCTCCTTGAAGATGTTCCGCAGCGACGGCGGCGTCCTGACGCCCGGCCGCACCGAGAAGCACAGCCCGTGCCCCTGCCCCTCGCCGTGGTACGGGTCCTGGCCGAGGATCAGCACCTTCACCTTGTCGAAGGGCGTGGCCTCCAGAGCCGCGAAGACCTCGTCCCGGGGCGGGAAGATCCTGTGCGTGGCCCGCTCGGCCTCCACGAAGTCGGTGAGCTGCTTGAAGTACGGCTTGTCCAACTCCTCGCCGAGGACGTCCTGCCAGGAGTCGGGCAGCATGCTGGGCACGTCAGGAACCTCCGGTACGCGATCCGTTACTGGACTCAGAACGTACCGGGAGCCACTGACAACGCCCTCCCCGGGTGCTCGACGCGACCGCCGGTGACGCGAGCGGAAACGGCTGAGCCGGGCCCGGGCCGAAGCCCGGACCCGGCTCGCTCGCGAGGCTCAGGCGACGCCCGCGTGCAGGAACAACCCGCCGTCCACGACGAGGGTCTGGCCGGTGATCCACCCGGCCTGGTCGGAGAGGAGGAAGGCGGCGGCGCCGCCGATGTCCTCCGGGACGCCCAGCCGCTTGAGCGGGTAGCCCGCGGCGGCCTCCTCCTCGCGGCCCTCGTAGAGCGCCGCGGCGAACTTCGTCTTGACCACCGCCGGGGCGATGGCGTTCACCCGCACGCCCGGCGCCATCTCGGCGGCGAGCTGGATCGTCAGGTTGACCATGGCGGCCTTGCTGATGCCGTAGGCGCCGATGAAGGGCGACGGGGCGAGACCGGCGACCGAGGCGATGTTGACGATCGCCCCGCCGTTCTCCTTCTGCCAGGCCTTCCAGGTCTGCTGGGCGAAGCCGAGCGCGGAGATCACATTGGTCTCGAAGACCTTGCGCGCGACGTTCAGGTCGAGTTCGGCGATCGGGCCGAAGACCGGGTTCGTACCGGCGTTGTTCGCCAGGAAGTCGACGCGGCCGAACGCCTCCATGGTGCGTTCGACGGCGACGGCCTGGTGGGCCTCGTCGTGCGCCTTGCCGGCCACGCCGATCACCCGGTCGGCGCCGAGCTTCTCGACGGCCTCCTTGAGCGCGTCCTCGTTGCGGCCGGTGATGCAGACGCGGTCGCCGCGGGCCACGAGGGCCTCGGCGATGCCGTAGCCGATGCCGCGGCTGGCGCCGGTGACGAGGGCGACCTTGCCGCTGTCGGTGCGAATCTCACGTGTCATGGTGCTCAGATCTCCGATGCGCGTCAGTTGAGCGGGCCGCCGGCCACGTACAGGACCTGGCCGGAGACGAAGCCGGCCTGCTCACCGGTGAAGAAGGCGATCGCGTTGGCGATGTCGTCCGGGTTGCCGACCCGCTGGACGGGGATCTGGGTCGCGGCGGCGGCCTGGAACTCCTCGAAGCCCATGCCGATCCGGGCGGCCGTCGCGGCGGTCATGTCGGTGACGATGAAGCCGGGGGCCACGGCGTTGGCGGTGACGCCGAACTTGCCGAGCTCGAAGGCCAGCGTCTTGGTGAAGCCCTGCAGACCGGCCTTGGCGGCCGAGTAGTTGACCTGGCCGCGGTTGCCGAGCGCGGAGCTCGACGACAGGTTGACGATCCGGCCGAACTTGGCCGCCACCATGTGCTTCTGCACCGCGCGGGACATCAGGAAGGCGCCCCGCAGGTGCACGTTCATGACGGTGTCCCAGTCGGTCACGCTCATCTTGAACAGCAGGTTGTCGCGGAGCACACCCGCGTTGTTCACCAGGATGGTCGGCGCGCCCAGCTCCTCGGCGACGCGGGCCACCGCCGCCTCGACCTGCGCCTCGTCCGACACGTCGCAGCCGACCGCGAGCGCCCTGCCGCCGTCGGCGGTGATCTGCTCGACGGTCTCCTTGCAGGCACCCTCGTCGAGGTCGAGTACGGCGACGGCGCGGCCCTCGGCCGCCAGCCGCTTGGCGGTGGCGGCGCCGATCCCGCGCGCGGCCCCGGTCACGATCGCGACGCGCTGCTCGGTCGTGGACATGCAGTCTCCTTGCCCTCAGATGCGGTGCCGCCCGGAATCCCGCACGGACTCCACACTGAGCAACCGCTTAGTAGGTTAGATGTCGAAACCGTAGGAGGCCTGTGACCCGCTGTCAACGGAACCCCTCACGAGTGTGTTTCAGCGCACCAGGAGACCCAGCAGCCGGTCCACCTCGGCCTCGGGGTCCGCGGTGAGCCCGGTGTGGATCGGACCGGGCTGCACGACCGTGCTGCGCGGCGCCGTGAGCCAGCGAAAACGCCGTCCCGGGTCGTCGCCGGCCGCCTGTCCGGCCTGCTCCCCGCCCTCGCACACACCTTCGTACCCGCGCAGCGCGGCGCGCACCCCTTCGACGTCCACGCCCTCGTCGAGACAGCGCAGCCGCGCCTCGTCGAGGTGGATCCGCGCCCCGACGAACGACTTCGCGCGGCAGTAGACCAGCACCCCCGCGTTGATCATCTCGCCGCGCTCGATCCGCGGTACGACGCGCACCAGCGCGTACTCGAACACATCCCGGCCACTGTCCCGGTATCCGGTCACTTCGCGGCCTTCCCGTCCACCCAGGTGCGCAGCCAGGTCGGCGCTTCCTGCTTCTGCTTCTGCCCCGCCACCAGGATGATCCGCTCGTGCACGGAGACCGCGCGGGCGAGCAGCACCCGCTCGTACGCCCTGCGCACCTCGTCGGGACCGTCGAAGCCGGGCTCCTCGGCCAGCCACTCGTCGGGAACCAGCGCAGTGACCTCCCGCAGCAGCTCCTCAGTGACCTTCGGCGCCAGCTCGGCCGCGGCGGCCGCCGGGTCGGGCGAGAAGCGGGACAGCGCGTGGTCGGCGGCGTCGAACGGCTTCGCCGACGCCTGCTCGGCGGTCTTCCAGTTGTGGTGCCAGATCAGCGAGGCGCCGTGGTCGATGAGCCAGAGGTCCTGGTGCCAGATCAGCAGGTTGGGGTTGCGCCAGGACCGGTCCACGTTGCCGATCAGGGCGTCGAACCAGACGATGCGGCCGGCCTCGACCGGGTCGATCTCGAAGACCAGCGGGTCGAATCCGAGCGAGCCCGGCAGGAAGTCCATCCCCAGGTTGAGTCCGCCGCTGGCCTTGAGCAGGTCCTGGATCTCCGCATCGGGCTCGCCGAGCCCGATCACCGGATCGAACTGGAACCGGACGAGTTCGGGGACGCGCAACCCCAGCCGGCGGGCCAGCTCGCCCGCCACGATCTCGGCGACCAGCGCCTTGCGGCCCTGCGCCGCGCCGGTGAACTTCACGACGTACGTGCCGAGGTCGTCGGCCTCGACCACCCCCGGCACCGAGCCGCCCTCGCGCAAGGGCGTCACGTAGCGGATCCCTGTTACCTCTGTGAGCATCGCACCAGGCTACTTGCGCGGCGCCGGGCGACCGCGACCACGACCACGACCGGCGATCAATCGGGTACCGGGGCCGTGCTTCGGCTGTCAGTGTCTGCCCATGAACTCCTCCATGACCATGCCCGAGGACACCGCCTCGTCCAACACGCCTGAAGACGCAGCCGCATTCCCCGGCCAGATCGCCCGCACCCAGCGCTTCTCGCTCGGCGTCCCGCGCGCCTTCACCGTCTCCCCGGACGGCGCGCGGGTGCTGTTCCTGCGGACCCGGGGCGGCGAGGACCGCAACAGCTGCCTGTGGCTGTGGCAGGACGGAACGGAGTCACTGCTCGCCGGACCCGAGCTGCTGGACGCCGGGGCGGGCGACGTTCCCGAGGCGGAGCGGATCCGGCGCGAGCGGGCCCGGGAGCGCGCGAACGGCGTCGTCGGGTACGCCACCGACGCGGCCGTACGCACCGCCGTCTTCGCCCTCGACGGGCGCCTCTGGGTGGTGGGCACCGACGGCTCCGCGCCGCGCCCGGTGCCCACCGCGGGACCCGTCGTCGATCCGCGCCCGGACCCGGCGGGTCGGTACGTCGCCTATGTGACCGGCGGGGCGCTGCACGTGGTCGACCTGACGGACGGCACCGACCGGCGGCTGGCCGAGCCGGAGGGTCCGACGGAAGCGGAGGTCACCTACGGGCTGGCGGAGCACGTCGCGGCGGAGTCGATGGACCGCCACCGGGGCTTCTGGTGGGCGCCGGACGGCACCCGTCTGCTGGTGGCCCGGGTGGACACCGCCCCCGTGCGGCGCTGGTTCCTGTCCGACCCGGCGCAGCCGCAGCTGCCGCCCCGTGAGATCGCCTATCCCGCCGCGGGCACCGCCAACGCGGACGTCACGCTGTGGGTCGTGGGACTCGACGGCCGGCGCACCGAGGTCGGCTGGGACCGGGACGCCTTCGAGTACCTGGCCGCCGCGCTGTGGGACGCGCACGGTCCGCTGATCACCCTGCAGAGCCGCGACCAGCGGAACCTCGACGTCTTCGAGGTCGACCCGGACACCGGCCGGACGGCGCACGTGCATCTGCGCCGGGACCGGCACTGGGTGGAACTGGTCCCCGGCACTCCGGCGCGCCTGGCCTGCGGGTCCCCGGTGCTGAGCCGCGAGCGTGCCGGCACCAGGGAACTGCGGGTCCACGGCGCGAGCACCCCGCCGGGCCTCCAGCTCCACGGGGTGCTGGGCATCGACGGCCAACGGGTGCTGTTCCGTGCGAGCGAGGAGCCCACCGAGGTGCACGTCTGGCGCTACGACCCGGACGGCGGCTTCGTGCGGCTCTCCGACGGCCCCGGGGTGCACACGGCCGCGTTCGGCGGACCGGTCGTCGTCCTGCACAGCCACACCATGGACGGCCACACGGTGACGGTGCTGCGCGACGGCGAGCCGGCCGGCCACATCGCCTCGCTCGCCGCGACGCCCCGTCTGACACCCCGGGTCAGCTGGCTCCGGTCCGGCGAGCGTGAGGTGCGCACCGCGCTGCTGCTGCCGACGGGTCATGTGCCCGGTTCGCGGAAACTGCCGGTACTGCTGGCGCCGTACAGCGGTCCGGGGCTGCAGCTGGTGACCCGGGCCAGGCACTGGTGGCTGTGCGAGGCGCAGTGGTTCGCCGAGGCCGGATTCGCGGTGGTGGTCGCGGACGGCCGCGGCACCCCGGGGCGGGGTCCGGCCTGGGAGAAGGCGATCCACGGCAACACCCTGGATCCGGTGATCGAGGACCAGGTCGCCGCGCTGCACGCGGCGGCCGAGCACTGCCGGCGGCCGGGTTCCGGCCCGGGCGCCGGGGTGGAGCTGGATCTGGACCGGGTCGCCATCCGCGGCTGGTCCTACGGCGGCTCGCTGGCGGCCGCCGCCGTCATGCGCAGGCCGGATGTCTTCCACGCGGCCGTGGCGGGCGCGCCGGTCACCGATCAGCGGCTCTACGACACGCACTGGAAGGAGCGGTTCCTCGGCCATCCGGACGAGGAGCCGGAGAACTACCGCCGCTCGTCGCCGATCGGGGACGCCGCCGCGCTGCGCCGTCCCCTGCTGCTGGTGCACGGCCTGGCGGACGACAACGCCGTGGTCGCGCACACCCTGCGGCTGTCGGCGGCGCTGCTCGCTGCGGGCCGCCCGCACCAGGTGCTGCCGCTGTCGGGGACGTCCCACATGCCGACCGACGAGACCACCGTCGCGAATCTGCTGCGACACCAGCTGGAATTCCTTCGGACGGCTTTGAACGCGCCGGAGGATCTCTGCGTATGACCGGGCGGGCGCGGCATCACGCCCACCGGGTGGCCTCTCCTGCGCCACCCGGCTCCTCCGACCGACAGGAAGTGCCACATGACCGACACCTCCGGTATTCCCGCGGCTCCGACCCGCCGCACGATGGTCGCCGCGGCGGGCGGCGTGGGTCTCATCGCCGCTCTGACCGCGTGCGGCGGATCGGACACGAAGGCCAGTGACACCCCGACGGGCACGACCCCGGCGCAGTCCTCGGCCCCGGGCGGCTCCCCGGCGACGGCCCCCACCACCCCGGGCGCGGACGGCGGTGAGGCCCTGGCCAAGACCTCGGACATCCCGGTGGGCGGTGGAAAGATCTTCGCGGACCAGAAGGTGGTCGTCACCCAGCCGACCGCCGGTGACTTCAAGGCGTTCTCCGCGGTGTGCACGCACCAGGGCTGTGCGGTGAGCGAGGTGGCGGACGGCACCATCAACTGCCCGTGCCACGGCAGCAAGTTCAAAATCGCGGACGGCAGCGTCGCGAACGGCCCCGCGACCAAGCCGCTGGCCGCCGCCAAGGTCACCGTCGCCGGCAGCTCGTTGCAGCTGGGCTGACCGCAGCGGGCAGGGCCGAGCCGGACGGCGGTGGTGCCGTTTGCCGTTGTCGTGCTGCCGCGGCCACTTCGGCTGCGGCAGCATGGCTGTACGGCTACGGCTTTCCGGCTCGCTGCCCCTGCCGCTTCCAGCAGGCGAGGATGTCGTCGGTCGCGCTGACCGTGGAGACGAGCGCGAGGGTGTGGCGGACGACGGCCTCGGTGTACTCGCGGGGCACCCCAGCGATGGCGTCGGCGGGAACCACGACCTGGTACCCCAGGTTGACGGCGTCAAAGACGGCATTGGGGATCGCGATGTTCGCGGAGACCCCGGTGACGATCAGGGTGCGGCAGCCCAGGTTGCGCAGCAGGGCGTCCACGTCGGTTCCGGCGATCGGCGACAGCCCGTGCAGCCGCCGTACGACCAGGTCGCTGTCGGCGAGCGGGATCCCGTCGGCGAGCCGGACGGCGGGCGTGCCGGACAGTTGCTGCACGGGCAGCCGCCCGGCGGCACGGAAGAGCCGCGCGTTGTGGTTGGCGCCGCGCCCGTCCGGGCGGCGTTCGGCGATGGCGTGCAGGACGGCGGCGCCCACCTCGTGGGCGCCGCCGACAAGCCGTGCCACATTGCCCAGTGCCCCGGAATCCCGGGCCTCCGCGGCGAGTTCCGGCAGCGCGCTGTCCGCTCCGACGACGCCGCGCTGGCACTCCACGGTCAGTACGGCGGTGACCGCCGGGTCCAGCAGTTCCACAAGCCGGTCGCTCGGCGCCATGACTGCCCCTTCGTACGACGGACATCGACGGACTACAACGGAGTACGGACGATGACGAGGGCTGACAGTAATTGACGGATCGTCAGGTAGGAAGAGGCGTACCCTCGCGAGGCGGCGCGAGCGGGACGTTCCCGCGGGCCACCACTGGACGGCCGGGCCGCCGTCCCCCATTATTTCTGACACACAGTCAGATAGTGGAGGTGCTCGACTCATGGCCGTCATTCAGCGGCGGGGCCGCAGAATCATGATGACCCCGCACGAGGTCGACG
Source organism: Streptomyces sp. NPDC045021 (assembly GCF_056432645.1). Taxonomy (NCBI): domain Bacteria; kingdom Bacillati; phylum Actinomycetota; class Actinomycetes; order Kitasatosporales; family Streptomycetaceae; genus Streptomyces; species Streptomyces sp. NPDC045021. Next base: position 49,170 of record NZ_JBWKIQ010000019.1, on the reverse strand, counting down.
CCTTCCTCGCGGAGCAGCGCACCTGCCGCGTGGCGACCGTCTCCAAGGACGGCCGGCCCCACGTCGGCGCCCTCTGGTTCGCCTGGGACGGCACATCGCTCTGGCTCTACTCCATCGTCCGCAGCCAGCGCTGGACCGACCTGCTGCGCGATCCCCGCGTCTCGGTCGTGATCGACGACGGAGTGGAGTACGGGGAACTGCGCGGTATCGAGCTCTCCGGAACCGTGGAATTCATCGGCGAGGCGCCCCGCACCGGTGAGCCCGTCCCCGAACTCGCCACTCCCGAGCGGCTCTTCTCTGCCAAGAACTTCGGGCTCGACAGCATGCCGCACGACGGCCGCCACGCCTGGCTGCGGCTCACGCCGGACCGGATGGCCTCCTGGGACTTCAGCAAGATTCCGCAGTAGAACCGCAGGCCGGGAGGGCGGAAGGGCGGCAGGCCTTCCGGGCGGGCGCGGTGCGGGGGCGGGTGCGGGGCGGGCGGGCGGTGCGGGCGGCGTTACTTCCGACCGGGCCCGCGCGCCGCCGCCTCGGAGATGTTGCGGGCCATGCCGCCGAAGACCACCGAGTGGAACGGCGCCACGCTCCACCAGTAGAGCTGCCCGGCCAGTCCGTGCGGATGGAACAGCGCGCGCTGGCGGAAGAGCGTGGCGCCCGCGTCGTCGTGGTCCACCGACAGTTCCAGCCAGGCCAGGCCGGGCAGCCGCATCTCGGCACGCAGCCGCAGCAGCCGGCCGGGTTCGATCGCCTCGACCCGCCAGAAGTCCAGCGAGTCCCCGACCCGCAGCCGCGCGGTGTCGCGGCGGCCCCGGCGCAGCCCGACGCCGCCGGCGAGCCGGTCCAGCCAACCCCGTACGGCCCAGGCGAGCGGGAAGGAGTACCAGCCGTTCTCGCCGCCGATGCCCTCGATCACCCGCCACAGCGCGTCCGGCGAAGCGTCCACCGTGCGTTCGCGCCGGTCGGTGTACAGGCTGCCGCCCGCCCAGTCGGGGTCCGTGGGCAACGGGTCGCTGGGGGCTCCGGGCACCGCGGCGGACGACCAGCGGGTGGGGACGTCGGCGTCCCGCAGCCGTTTGAGCGCCAGGCGCACGGAGTCGTCGAACCCGATCCGTCCGGTGGGCGGATCGGGCACGTAGCGCGCCAGATCGTTCTCCTCGCACACCACTTCGTGCCGCAGTGACTCGGTGAGCGGGCGGGCGATGGAGCTCGGTACGGGGGTGACGAGCCCGATCCAGTGGCTGGACAGGCCCGGCGTCAGGACCGGTACGGGGAGGATCACCCGCCGCGGGAGTCCGGCGACGGCCGCGTACCGCCGCATCATGCCGCGGTAGGTGAGAACGTCCGGGCCGCCGATGTCGAATGAACGGCTGACGTCGGGCGGCAGACCGGCGGCGCCGACGAGGCAGCGCAGTACGTCACGGACGGCGATCGGCTGGATGCGGGTCCTGACCCAGCTCGGGGTGACCATCAGCGGCAACCGTTCGGTGAGATAGCGCAGCATCTCGAAGGAGGCAGAACCCGAGCCGATGATCACGGCGGCCCGCAGGACGGCGGTCGGCACCCCCGAGCCGAGCAGGATGCGTCCCACCTCGGTGCGGGAGCGCAGATGCGGGGAGAGTTCCGACTCGGGGACCCCACCCGGTGTCAGCCCGCCCAGGTAGACGATGCGCCGGACTCCGGCGGCGCGGGCCTGCTCGGCGAAGAGCCGGGCGGCACGGCGGTCGGTCTCCTCGAAGCCGCGACCGGTGCCCAGCGCGTGCACCAGGTAGTACGCGATGTGCACGCCCTCGAAGGCGTGGCGCAGCGAGTCCGCGTCCGTCACATCGCCCCGGACCGTCTCGACCCGATCGGCCCAGGGGTAGTCCCGGAGCTTGTCCGGCGTCCGGGCGAGGCAGCGGACGGCATATCCGGCATCGAGCAGTTCCGGCACGAGCCGGCCACCGATGTATCCGGTGGCTCCGGTGACCAGGCAGCGGCGGGGGCTCTCGACTTCGGGCATGCGAGATCCCTACCCGGCTGGCGGGGGCGATCACAGCGGACCGGGATCCGACAGGGTCGGCGTAACGGCGCTACGTTGTGGGGTAGCACTGCTACTTCTTTGGTGTTAGCGTTGCTGTTGTCAGGTTGCGGAGGACGCCCTCCCGACCGAATCAGGAACCGCATCAGAATCCGCATCAGGGAGCACCGTCATGAGCGAGCAGACCACCACCTCAAGCCCTTCGATCCGGGTGGCGATCGTCACCGGAGGGTCCCGCGGGATCGGCCGGGAGAGCGCCGAGCGGCTGGCCGCCGACGGTTTCGCCGTCGTCATCAACTGCGCGGGCAACCGGACCGAGGCCGAAGCGACAGTGTCGGCCATCACCGCCGCCGGCGGACAGGCGGTCGCCCACCGTGCGGACGTCGCCGACGAGGTCGCCGTCTCGGCCCTCTTCGACACCGCCGAGAGCACCTTCGGCGGAGTCGACGTCGTCGTGCACGCGGCGGGCGTCATGACGCTGGCGCCCCTGGTCGACACGGACCTGGACGCCCTGGACCGCATGCACCGCACGAACATCCGCGGCACCTTCGTCGTCGACCAGCAGGCCGCCCGCCGGCTGCGCGGCGGTGGCGCGATCATCAACTTCTCCAGCTCCGTGGTGGGGCTGGCCATCCCGGGCTACACCGCCTACGCCGCCACCAAGGGCGCCGTCGAGGCCATGACCCTGATCCTGGCCCGGGAGCTGCGCGGCCGGGACATCACCGTCAACGCCGTGGCCCCAGGACCGACCGCCACCGCCCTGTTCCTGGACGGCAAGGACGAGGAGACCATCGCGAAGATGGCCGCCCAGGCGCCGCTGGAGCGCCTCGGTTCCCCGCAGGACATCGCCGAGGTCGTCTCCTTCCTCGCCGGACCCGCCCGCTGGGTGAACGGCCAGGTCATCCGGGCCAACGGCGGCATCGTCTGACCGACGCCCCGGCCTGCCGCCCGCCGCCCGCCCGAGCCGTCCCCAACACCGATCACGCCTGCTTTTCCCGCCGCCTTATCGCGCTCGACCGACCGAGGAGTTCTGTCATGGGCAAGACCATCGTCATCACGGGAGCCGGTTCCGGTTTCGGAGCCCTGGCCGCACGGGCGCTGGCCCGCTCAGGCCACACCGTCTACGCCGCCATGCGCAACACCACGGGGCGTAACGCCGACCGTGTCGCCCAGGCCCGGCAGTACGCCACCGAACACCAGGCGGACCTGCGCACCGTCGAACTCGACGTCCTCTCCCAGGAGTCCGCCGACGCCGCCGTCGCCACCGTCCTGGCCGAGGCCGGCACCCTGGACGTCATCATCCACAACGCCGGCCACATGGTCACCGGCCCCACCGAAGCCTTCACTCCCGAAGAGCTCGCCGCCGTCTACGACACCAACGTGCTCGGCACCCAGCGCGTCAACCGCGCCGCTCTGCCGCACCTGCGAGCCCGGCGCAACGGCCTCGTCCTGTGGATAGGTTCCACCAGCACCCGCGGCGGCACCCCGCCCTACCTCGCCCCGTACTTCGCCGCGAAGGCCGCCATGGACTCTCTCGCCGTGAGCTACGCCGCCGAACTGGCCCGCTTCAACATCGAGACCTCCATCGTCGTCCCCGGCGCCTTCACCTCGGGCACCAACCACTTCGCCACCGGCGGGCACCCCGCCGAGCAGGCCACCGTCGACGCCTACGAGGAGCACTACGCAGGCCTCATGGACCAGGTCTCCCAGCGACTGGCCGCCCTCGCCCCGGCCGATGCCGATGTCTCCCAGGTCGCCGACGCCATCGTCGACGTGGTCAACGCCCCGCACGGCACGCGGCCCTTCCGCGTCCATGTGGACCCCGCGGACGACGGCGCCGAAGAAGTCAGTGCGGTCGCCGACCGCATCCGCGCCGCATTCCTCACCCGGATCGGCCTCGGCGACCTCCTCGGCCCCCACACCGCCAAGTAGCACCCCGGCGCGAGCGCGGAGACCATGGGACCGGCCCCGTCCGGCCGGCGCATCGGACCCCGGCCCCGCCCCCGCTCGCACCCGTTCACCCCGTACCGGAACAGGAGAACACCATGGCCACGACCGAACTGCACCCCGCAGTCCAGCGCGCGGTGGACGCCGCCAACTCCGGCGTCACCGACGACTTCCTCGACAGCTTCACCGCGGACGGCGCGGTCGACGACTGGGGCCGCGTCTTCACGGGACGTGAGGCCATCCGGGGGTGGAGCGACAAGGAATTCATCGGCGTGGACGTCAGCCTGGACGTCACGGCGGTGCGCCGGTCGGGCGACACCGTCACCGTGAGCGCGACCGTGGGCGGGAACGGCTTCAACGGGCCTTCCGACTTCGCGTTCACGGTGTCCGGGGACCGGATATCCCTGATGCGGATCACCGGATGACGACCGGCCGACCCCCGCGCGGAAAGCCCGCCACCGTACGTAGCATCGCTACGCCGCGCTTGATAGCGTCCCCTTCGTGAGTACACGAGCGCGCATCCTGGAAGTGGCGGCCGACCTGGTCGCGGAGTCTCCGGACGGGGACGTGTCCACGCGGGCGGTGTGCGAGGCCGCGCAGGTGGGCGCCCCGGCACTCTACCGGTACTTCGGGGACAAGGAAGGCCTGCTGTCGGCCGTCGTGGACCACGGCTTCGACAAGTACCTGGCGACCAAGCGGCAGCACCGCGCCGGTGCCGATCCCATCGAGGACCTGCGCCACGGCTGGGACAGCCACGTGGAATTCGCCCTGCAGAACCCGAACCTGTACCGGTTGATGAACTCCCCCGCGATGCGCACCACGCCGGCCGCGGCGCTGGAGTCCCATCAGATCCTCACCCGGGACCTGGAGCGGGCGGCGGCACTGGGTAAGCTGCGGCTCGCCCCCGAGCTGGCCGCCCAGATAGTGATGTCGGCCAACGTCGGCGTGGCCCTGATGCTCGTCGCCCGGCCCTCGACCTTCACCGACCCGAGCACCTCGCGCCGCGTCCGTGACGCCGTGCACGCGTCCATCTTCACCCCGGACGTGTTCGGCCCCCGGGCCGCCGCGGACAGCTCCGCGGGCGGCCAGGACGAGGGGCGGCTGCAGTCCACCGCGAGCCGGTTGAACGCGCTGCTGCGCCAGTCGCCCGACCAGACGCTCAGCGTCGCCGAGACGGTCCTGCTGACCGAATGGCTGGACCGGCTGTCGAACACCCCCCAGCACCGGTAGTCACAGAAATCTCCGGATGTTCTCGCCGCGGTGTCGATCCGGGCCCGGGCCGTTCGTATAGGGAGTGAGAAGCCGGCACGGGGCCGGCGCAACGACCTAGGAGGACACCATGCCGCAGTACCTGCTCAGCGTGATGCAGCCCGAAGGGGAGCCGCCCGCCCCCGAGGTTCTGCAGGAGATCATGCGGAACCTCGACGCTCTGCACGAGGAGCTGAAGGCCGCGGGCGCATGGGTCTTCGCCGGCGGGCTGCATGCCCCGAGCACCGCAACCGTGGTGCGCCTGCAGGACGGTGACGTGCTCACCACCGACGGCCCGTACCTCGAGGGCAAGGAGTATCTCGGCGGCCTGTGCATCATCGAGGCGCCCGATCTGGACGCCGCGCTGGAATGGGGCCGCAAGAGCACCCGGGCGACCACCCTCCCGATCGAGGTGCGCCCCTTCTACGGGGAAGCCACCGGCTGATGCCCGACCTGCCGGCCGTCCCCGCCCCGGAGATCGAACGGGTCTTCCGTGCGGAGTACGGCCGCTCGGTGGCGGTCCTGGTCCGCGTCTTCGGCGACATCGACATCGCCGAGGAGGCGGTCCAGGACGCGTTCACCACGGCCCTGGAACGGTGGCCGTCCGCCGGGCTGCCGCCGAGTCCGGCCGGCTGGATCATCACCACCGCGCGCAACCGGGCGATCGACCGCCTCCGCCGGGAGGCGTCCCGCCAGGACCGGCATGCCCAGGCCGCTCTGCTGCACGCCCGCGACGAACCGCCCGAGGAGGGCCCCGTGCGCGACGACCGGCTCCGCCTGATCTTCACCTGCTGCCACCCGTCGCTCGCCACCGGAGCGCAGGTCGCGCTGACGCTCCGGCTCCTGGGAGGGCTCACCACCGCCGAGATCGCCCACGCGTTCCTGGTCCCGGAGCCGACCATGGCCCAGCGGCTGGTGCGGGCCAAGGGCAAGATCCGTGATGCGCGGATCCCCTACCGGGTCCCGTACGAGGCCGATCTCCCGGCCCGGCTCCGGGCCGTCCTGGCCGTCGTCTATCTCATCTTCAACGAGGGCTACACGGCGAGTTCGGGCGACCGGCTGGTCCGCGAGGACCTCTGCGCGGAAGCCCTCCGCCTCGGACGACTGCTGGCCGAACTCATGCCGGACGAGCCCGAGGTGATGGGGCTGCTCGCGCTCATGCTGCTCACCGAGTCCCGCCGCCGCGCCCGCTCCACCCCGGACGGCGAGCTGATCCCGCTCGCCGACCAGGACCGTGAACGGTGGGACGGCGCCCTCATCGCCGAGGGGCAGGCCATCGTCCGGCAGTGCCTGCGGCGCGGCCGCCCAGGCCCCTACCAGGTCCAGGCGGCGATCAACGCGGTCCACAGCGACGCCCCGAGCACCGCCGCCACGGACTGGCGGCAGATCCTGTACCTCTACGACCAGTTGTTGGCGCTCACCCCGACCTCCGTCGTGGCCCTGAACCGCGCGGTCGCGGTGGCCGAGGTCGAGGGTCCGGAAGCCGCGCTCGCTCTCGTCGAAGAGCTGAGGCTCGACGGATACCACGTGTTCCACGCCGTCCGGGCCGACCTGCTCCGGCGGTTGGGCCGCACCGCCGAGGCGCTGTCGGCGTACGAGACGGCGACAGCGCTCACCGAGAACAGGCCCGAGCACGACTTCCTCGAACGCCGCCACCAGGAACTCGGCTCGGACCTGTGATCGGTGGTCGCCGACGCTCAGTCCATCGCCGGCGGTGCCGGCGGGGCGATCGCGAAGTCCGCCGGGTCCACGCCGCCCTGCTTCGTGTCGTTGTTGGCGAAGACGAACGACTCTATGGAGATGTTCCGCTCGTTGCTGAGAGCCGCCACCAACTCCTGCATGACGACGGTCTCCAGCACGACGCGCACGCTCGGCGCCGCGTCGGGCAGTCGTACGACCCCGAGGTCGGCGCCGGCCGCGACCGGTCGCGTGGTGACGAGGAGCGTGAGGTGGCCGGCGCCCGAGAGAGAGCGGGCAAGCGCGACCTCGCGGCCGTCACCGAAGACGACGTGCAGCGTCCGGCCGGCGGACTCCATCTCGCCGTGCAGATAGTTCCTGGTGACGGAGGCGGTGGCCGGCATCCGGACGACCTCGCGCAGCAGCAGCGCACCCTCCTCTGCGGAGGCCCGTGAGGCTCCTGACGCGATGACGTCGGCGGCCACGCGGCGCGCGGCGCGGGCCCGCAGCGGGCCGATCACCTCCGCCGCGTCCCGGCGGACCGCCGCCGCCAGCGTCCCGATGCCGTGCCAGGGGTCGTCCGCGCCGCCCCGGCCCGCCATCGCGGCGGCGATCAGGTCCAGGGCGACGACGGCTCCGGTGAACCCGATCGTCGAAGCGTACGAGTCGGGCTCGTTGCCGAGGTCGACCGTCATGTCCGCGAGCTCGCCCAGCGGGGACGGTCGGACGTTCAGGAGAGCGACGCGCGGCACGCCGTTCGCTTCCTTGAAGGCCGCGATGGTCTCCGAACTGCGGCCGCCCTGCGACACCCCGATCAGCACATCGACGTCGAATCCGGCGGTGCCCCTCTCGATCTCGCTGGAGAGCACCCGCTGCGTGACAACACCCTGCGCGCGCAGCAGTCCGACCACTACGGCCAGCGCCGCGTACGAGGCACCGATCCCCGCGAAGAGCGGGCGCTCGGCGCCGCGCAGCCGGTCGAGGCCCGCGCCCTCGAACTGCCCGCGCACGTGCGCGACCACCCGCTCCAGCGCGTTCGGCTGGTCGGCCTGCCCCTGAAGGAAGGTAATTCGCGATCCGGACATCCTCGCGGTTCCTTTCGTACGTTCCCACGCCGTAGGAGGAAGGTACGGGAGCCGCCGGACGGCGGTGGTGGAGTCGGGTAGGGAAGTTGACGAGCCATCGCCGATCGTGGTCGGTCGCACCGGAAGAGAAGTGGATCCGCCCCGGGCCACGCGCGCACCGCCTCTCTCGCACGGCCTCTCTCGCACGTCCTATGTCTCCTGACGCAGCACCTTCGCCTCCTTTTCCGGGTCCAGTCCGAGCGTGGGACGGTCGGGCCGCTGCGGTGCTTCGCCGCCCAGGGCGCGGAGCCAGGTCCAGGTGTCGGCCACCGTCTCCTCGACGGGCCGGCAGCGCAGTCCCGCGGCGAGCGCCTTGGAGACGTCCGCCCGGTGCATGGCGTCCTGGACCTCGCCCGGCGGCAGCCATACCGGGAGCTCCGTCCACGGCTCGATGCCGGCCGCGAGGATCGGCTCCGGGTCGGTCCAGCACAACTCGGCGTCTGAGCCGGTGATCCGCACGCACGTCTCCAGGAGCTCGCCCATCGTGGTGTGCCCCGGCGGGCTCACCAGGTTGTACGGGCCGCCGAGCCCCTTTTCAAGGGCGTCCAGGGTCCAGGTCGCGAGGTCGCGCGCGTCGATGTACTGCAGCCCCAGGTCGCGCGGTCCTGGCGCCAGCACCCTGCCACCGCGGGCGATCCGCCCCAGCCACCACGGCAGCCGTCCGATGTTCTCCCCGGGCCCGATGATCAGCCCGGCGCGCAGCAGCAACGCCCGCTCGCCGAAGGCGGCCAGCGCCGCCAACTCACCGCCCCGCTTGGCCTGGGCGTACTCCACCTCGCCGTCGTCGGGCGACGCTTCGACGACCGGACCGTCCTCGGTGAGGCCGGCGGGCGGCGGGAACTCGTACACCGACCGGCTGGACATGTACGCGTACCTCCCGACCCGGCCGGCGAGCAGCCGGCCCGTGTCGCGGACCGCCGACGGCGCACCGGACCATGTGTCGGCGACGACATCCCACTCACCCCGGTCCAGCGCCGCCAGACCGCCCTGCGCATTCCGGTCACCCAGCAGGGTCGCGACCCCCGGCGGTGCCTCATGGCGACCGCGGTGAAACGCCGTCACCTCCCAGCCCCGCTCCAGCGCCGCGTCGGCGACCGCGCGCCCGACGAACTCCGTCCCACCCAGCAGCAGAATCCTCATGCCGGTCACCCTGCCCCCGGACCGCCCTCGTGGTAACCGTTCCATGCTCACAGCGAATTCGCCCGCAGCGGAATGCGGCTGTGACGACCTGACCAGGCGCATCGTAAGGTCGGGGTATGCGACTGAGCACTGTGATCCTTCCCGTCTACCGCTGGACCGAGGGCCAGGAGGTGTGGCGGCGGGCCGAGGAGCTCGGCTTCCACACCGCCTATACGTATGACCACCTCTCCTGGCGGACCTTCCGGGACGGGCCGTGGTTCGGCGCGGTGCCCACCCTCACCGCGGCCGCGACGGCCACCGAGCGACTGCGGCTCGGCACGCTCGTCACCTCCGTCAAGCCTCTTTCACCTATCGCAGCCTGACCAGGCAACATCCATCTCAGACGAGCTGCTTCAGGCCCTCGGTGGCGATCTGCTCGAAGGTCTTGAGGTCGGCGGCGAACTCGGTCTCCGGGATCGGCCAGTGCAGCACGAGCTCGGTGATCCCCGCCTCGCGGTGCTTGCCCGCGAAGTCGACGAACGAGTCCACGGACTCCAGCGGGCCGCGCGGGTCCGGGGTGAAGCCGGTGAGCATGATCTTCTCCAGCTCGTCGGCGTCCCTGCCGATCGCCTCGCAGGCCGCGCCGAGCTTGTCGAGCTGACCCTTGACGGCCTCCAGCGACTGCTCAGGGGTGCCAGTCTCGAACAGCTTCGGGTCGCCGGTCGTCACCCACGCCTGGCCGTGGCGTGCGGCCAGCTTCAACCCCCGCGGCCCGGTGGCGGCCACAGCGAACGGCAGCCGGGGGCGCTGCAGGCAACCGGGGATGTTCCGCACCTCGTGCGCGGAGTAGAACTCGCCCTCGAAGCTGACGATGTCCTCGCACAGCAGCTTGTCCAGCAGCGGCACGAACTCCGCGAACCGGTCGGCCCGCTCCTTCGGCGTCCATGCCTCCTGCCCCAGCGCTGTGGCGTCGAACCCCGACCCCCCGGCCCCGATCCCCAGCGTGATCCGCCCACCGCTCACGTCGTCGAGCGTGATCAGGTCCTTCGCCAGCATCACGGGATGCCGGAAATTAGGAGACGTAACGAGGGTCCCCAACCGGAGGCGCGTTGTGGCGGCCGCAGCAGCAGTCAGCGTGGGCACCGCGCCGAACCACGGCCCGTCGCGGAAGGTCCGCCAGGACAGGTGGTCGTAGGTATACGCGGTGTGGAAGCCGAGGTCTTCAGCGTGCCGCCACACCTTCTGGCCCTGCTGCCAGCGGTGGATGGGGAGGATCACAGTGCTCAGTCGCATGCTCCGACCCTACGTGGAACGCGCCTGAACACCCTGGTCGCAGGCCCAGGTCAGCAGCGTCAGGCGTCCTTCCCCGCGGCGGGGTGGCCATTGGGCGAGGCCGCCTTCTACGGAGGCCCGGAGGCCGGCCGCAGCCAGGTCCGCTTCACCTTCGGCAAGACCAGGGCCGCCACGACCTGCGGAAGCAGCACACCGCGAAATGATCGTCTCGCCCGTCCACAACACGCTTTCCAACTGTTCGTCCGGCTGTTCGCGACAGATCAGCGCTGTCCTGACCTGCGCCGGAACGGCTATCTGGCGCGGCTGTGAACGGTGCTGGACGAGGGTGAATGCAACCAAAACTGCAACCGGTCCTGGGTCTACCTTCCGGCTGCGGGTCCGTACCACTGGAGAGCTTGTCCTGTGAAGGCAGCGATGCACTCGAAGTCCCGGTCGCGGTGCAGGAGGGTCAGGCGTTGCAGTTCCGCCGTGGCGGCGACCAGCCAGGCCGAGTCGGTCCCCGACCACGCGGTGGGGGGCGCCGCCCTCGCCGACCAGCTGAGCCGGGAGGCCAAGACCTCGACGAGACGGTGTGGGACGGGTCGGCCGGGGCCGGTCCAGGCTGAGCTTGCTGGCGCGGTGCCGCCGGGCGCAAGCTTGGGACATGGGTCCTCATGGCAGCCCTACGCTCATCACTTCAGTGCAGCGAGCCTTCCGCTTGATGGAAGCCGTAGGGGCACACGAGGGCGGTGCTCCGGCGAAGCAGCTGGCACGTGAGGCAGGACTGTCACTGGCCACCACCTATCACCTGCTGCGGACGCTGGTCCACGACGGATACCTGCGGAAGCTGGACGACGGGGCGTACGTCATCGGAGACAGACTGCACACGCTGCACGCCGGAAGCCGCGGCCAGGGGTTGATCACCCGTATCCGTCCCATGCTCGCCGCTCTGCGGGACGAACTGTCGGCCGCCGCCTATCTGACCTTCTACGAGGAGGGCGAGATCCGGGTCGCCGAGATCGTCGAGGGCCCACGGGCACCACGGGTCGACCTCTGGGTGGGATTCGAGGACGCCGGGCACGCCACGGCGCTGGGCAAGTGCGTGCTGCGCGAGCTCGACGACGACTCCCGCAACGAGTACCTCTCCCGGCATTCCCTCGCCGACCTCACGCCCCGCACCATCACCCACCGCTCCGAACTGCTTCGACAACTCGACTCAACCCCCACGGCCCCGACCGTCATGGACCTGGAGGAGTACGCCCTGGGCACGATCTGCGTCGCGGTGCCCGTGTACAGCGGGCACAAGCTCGGCTCGCTCGGTGTCTCACTCCGGGCAGACCGGCTCTCCCGCATCGAGCAGGTTCGAGCGCGGCTGGTCCCGACAGCGAGTCGTGTGACCAGGGGCCTTTCGCTCACTATCTGAAAATATCGCCCTTGCGGCTCCCGCACGGCTACCTGTTCTCTGGATGAAACGGACTGGCGTACGCGCCGTGAGCAGGAGAGGGCTGCGGAAGAGGACATGAGCTATGCCCAAGAGCATCAGCGCGATCATCGGCCGACGTGGCAGCTCAGGAAGCGGCTTCGCGTGGGGTCGGCGGGCCCGGCCCCGAGGACAGCGCCGGAGGAGCAGTCACGCGTCGCCGCCCACCTCGCCGCCTGGGCGCCCTCACTGATCGTCTCTGCCGTTGCACTCCTCGCCCTCGTCAGCGGAGGTGGGATGACCTGGTTGCCGCTGCTCGCCGTCGGGCCTGCGCTGGCCGCCGCCCCCAGCAGGCCATGGGGAGTGCTTCGGATCGGCTTCCTCGCCGTGGCGCTGGGTGCCGTGCTCGGCGCCCGTGGCGGTGCTTCGGTCCGTGAACAGGCAATCGTGCTGTCCGCACTGGTCGCCGTTACCCTGGCGAGCAGCCAGGCCAGCGCGCTGCGCGGGCGTCGCGAACGGGTACTGGCGGCCGTCCGCTCAGTCGCCGAGGCTGCCCAGCACGCCCTCCTCAAGCCCGTGCCCGCCACTGTCGGCGAGTTCCAGGTGGCCGTCCGCTACAGCGCCGCCGCGGCGGAGGCCCGGATCGGCGGCGACCTCTACGCCCTCATCCCCACTCCGTACGGGGTCAGGCTGATCGTCGGCGACGTGCGCGGCAAGGGACTGCCCGCGGTGGGCACCGCCGCTCTGGTGCTCGGTGTCTTCCGCGAGGCCGCCTACGACGAACCGGACCTCCTCGACGTCGTCGGCAGGATAGAGCGGAGCCTGGCGCGCAACCTGGGTCCCGACGACTTCGTTACCGCCGTGGTCGTCGGGTACCCCGGGGCCGGGCGCATGGAGGTGGTCAATTGCGGACACGCCCCGCCGCTGGTGGTTCGCGATTTCGAGGTCACGGCTGTCGAGCCGACGCGTCCGGCTCCACCGCTCGGGTTGCGGGCCCTCACCGGCGAGACCCCGAGTCTCCAGGTGCTGCCCTTCGCCGACGGTGACCAGCTGCTCCTCTACACCGACGGGGTCACCGAGGCCCGCAACCACAGTCGTGAGTTCTACCCGCTCATGGAGCGGGTGGCGCGGCACATGTCGGACGAGCCGACCCGTACCCTCGCCGCACTCCACGACGAACTGCTGGCCCACGTCGGCGGTCGGCTCCACGACGACGCGGCGCTGCTCCTGCTCCGGAAGCCGGCCGTTGTCGGCTCGACGTCGGCACCTGAGCGCCGGACTTCGGTCGCGGGCCCGTGGGTAGGAACCGGTGGGCCTTCGGGACGGCGAAGAAGTCGATGCGCTGCCACTGCACCCCGTCCGGGTCCATGAGGCAGGCGACCTCGCCGCGCTGCCAAGCGGCCTGTCTCGGTCTCACCGGCAGAGGCTGCGGAGTGGGCACGATGGCCAGGGGGCAGTCCGTCGGGGCGTCCTTCGAACATCGCTCGTTCTCCCATCGATGCGGCTGGAAGATCACTGAGATCGGCCGGGACGCCGCCGAGCTGAACAAGATCATGCTCACCGGCTTCACCCCGGACCGCCCGCTGGACTCCTTCGACGCCTTCACCGACTTCGCGGGCCGTCACGCGGAGCTGGGTATCGACGAGATCGTCATCCACTGGCCGATCGAGGACTCCGACTTCGCCGCCGACCCCAAGCTCTTCGAACGCATCGCCACCGAAGCGCTCGCCCAGCTCGCCATCCGGTAACAACCAGGGCAATCCGGTCAAAAATGCCGACGTAGTCATGTCCGGGCTGCCCCAGTACGGCGATTCACGTGCGCATCTGACGTCTCAGTGCGCACACTTGGTTGTGCGCTCAACGATTGACCCCGGTGCTTCCCCGCACGGTTCCGGCCGTCCGGCAGACGTGCACCCGCACACCGGCCTGGCCGGGGTCATCAATGCCGCGCCACACCAGCGCGAGCAGCCGGCCGAGCCCGGCCAAGCCCCTGGCGAACGAGCGATACCCGTGGGTTGTCCGGGGAAGGTACGGGACCGACAACGGCCGGAAGCCCGGCCGAACCCCGGAAGTACCCGACCCACGGAGGTTCCTCATGGCCCCGACCGCGGCCTACGACGAGATCGCCGACTGGTACGAGGAGGAGTTCCTCGGTGGGCGGCAGCCGAGGACGGAGGCCGGGGAACCCGTGGCGGATGTCGATCCTCTGGGTATCCACCGCGCCCTGCGCGAACTGCTGGGTGAGGGAAGCGGCACCTGTCTGGAGATCGGCTGCGGCACCGGGACGCATGCGGAACGGGTCCGCGAGTTGGGCTGGACCCCCGTCGGCGTGGATCTCTCCGGCGGCATGCTGCGGCACGCGCGCGGCCGGTTGCCCATCGCGCGGGCCGACGCCGAGCGGCTGCCCATAGCGGCCGGCTCCGTTCCCGCCGTCGTCTCGATGATGGTCCACACCGACATGCCCGGGTATCCGGCGGTGCTGCGCGAGTCGGCCCGGGTGCTGCGCCCCGGCGGCGTGCTGGTGCACATCGGCGTCCATCCGTGCTTCTGCGGCGGGTTCGCCGACCGCGCGGACCCGGACGCGGTGGTGATCGGTCCCGGCTACCGCGACGGTCACTGGACCAAGGCCTCCTGGACGACCGCGGGAGTACGCGACAAGGTGGGCGCCACGCACTATCCGCTGCCCGAGCTGATGCATGCGTTCCTCGCGGCGGGCCTGGTGCTCGAACGCTTCACGGAGGGCGGCGCGCCGACCCCGACCGTCCTGGCCGTCAGAGTCCGCAAGCCCGGGTGACCGTCAGGGCGTCAGCTCGCCGCCGTGGTGAGTGCGGCGCCCGCTGAGGACTGCAGGGCTTCGACCGCGGCGCGGATCGCCGGTCTGCGGTCGGCGTCTTCGCGCCAGACGGCGTAGACGTGGCGGTGCATGGTGTGACGGACGGGGACGACGCTCACGCCGTCGGGGACCGGGCCGCGGCCGAGCCGGGGGGCGACCGCGACGCCGAGTCCGGCCGCGACCAGCGCGAGTTGGGTGTGGTGCTCCTCGGCGGAGTGCGACAGGCGGGGCTCGATCCCCTTGCCGCGCAGGGTGAACATGAGCCAGTCGTGGCAGAACTCGCCGTCCGGCCAGGAGACCCAGTCGTCGTCCGCGAAGTCCTCCAGCTCGATCTGGGCGCGGCCGGCGAGCGGATGGTCCGACGGCATCGCGACATCGGCGATGTCGTCCAGCAGCGGGGCCTTGGCGAGGCCGGACGGCAGCGACAGCGGCCTGTTGTACCAGTCCAGGACGACGGCGAGGTCCATGTCCCCGCGCACCACCCGGGCCACCGACTCGGCCGGCTCCATCTCCCGCATCCGGGGCCGCAGCTGGGGGTGGTCCCGGCGCAGCGTCGCGAGGGCCGCCGGCAGCAGCCCCCTGGCGGCGGTCGGGAACGCCCCCAGGACGACCTCGCCGACGGCCGCTCCCCGGTGCGCCTCCAGGTCGGAGTGCGCCAGCTCGACCAGCGAGAGGATGCGTTCCGCATGGCCGGACAGCAGCCGGCCGGCGTCGGTGAGGCGGACCCCGCGGCCGTTCTTGGCCAGCATCTGCTGGCCGGTCTCGCGCTCCAGCTTGCCCATCTGCTGGGAGACGGCCGACGTCGTCACATGCAGGACATCGGCGGCGGCGCTGACCGAGCCGTAGGTGGCGATCGCATGCAGGATCCGGAGGCGCTCCAGGTTCAACATGTAAGCGATTCTACGCGTTCTCTCGTACCTAAACTCGCTTGTTCTACGGAATCAAATCCGTCATCTTAGGAACATGAGCGTCCCCGCCGGCCTCCGGCCCACCCCCGCCAGCGCCGCGCCCGACCTGATACCGGAGGCGGCACCGGCCGCCCGTCGCGCGGTGGACTGGCGGATCCGGTTCGCCCTCCTGGGCATCATCTGGGGCTTCAGCTTTCTCTTCATCAAGGTCGGCACGGAGGCGTTCGCCCCGCTGCAGGTGACGCTGGGCCGGATGGTCTTCGGCACGGCCGTGCTGGTCGCCGCCCTGGTCGTCAAGCGCGAGCGGCTGCCGCGCGGGAAGCGGATCTGGCTGCATCTGACGGTCGCCGCGCTCCTGCTCAACGCGCTGCCGTTCTCGCTGTTCGCCTACTCCGAGCTGACCATCCCCTCCACCCTCGCGGGGATCTGCAACGCCACCACCCCGCTGTGGAGCATGGTGGTCTCGGTCGTCGCGCTCTCCGAGGACAAGCCCACGCGGCAGCGGTTCGCCGGCGTCGGCCTCGGTTTCCTCGGCGTGCTGACCGTGCTCGGCGCCTGGCAGGGTTTCTCCGGCCAGGATCCGGCGGGCACCGCCATGGCCCTGACGGCCGCGGCCAGTTACGCGGTCGGCTGGGCGTACGTGCGCCGCACCCTGGCGGGTACCGGCAACTCCAACCTGGCGCTCTCCGGAAGCCAGCTGCTGCTCGGCACGGTCCAGCTCGCCCTGGTCACGCCGTTCTTCACCTCCGTTCCGACCTCGTTCCCGATCCTGTCCGTGCTCTCGGTCATCGCGCTCGGCGCCCTCGGCACCGGGATCGCGTTCCTGCTCCAGTACGCCCTGGTCGCCGAGAAGGGACCGACCATCGCCGTGATGGTCACCTATCTGATCCCGGTCGTCGCCACCGCCGCGGGCGTGCTGCTGCTCCACGAGCGGCTGGGCTGGAACGAGCCGGTCGGTGCGGCCGTCGTCCTGGCGGGCGCCGCTCTCACCCAGCTGCGCCCCCGCCGTTCACGACCGGCCGCGGCCGCCGGTACGCCCCAGCCGTAACGATCCAGGCGCAACGTCCCGGCTTCAACGTCCCAGCGCCCACGTCTCCGTACCCGTACCCGTACCCGTCCCCGCACCCGTACCCGTCCCCGCACCCGATCAGCCGTACCGCCCCGCGCCCGGCGCCCCGATCACCCGGGCGACCGCGTCCGCGAGCGGCACGATGTCGCCGTCGCCGATGGCGGAGACCGTGAGCCGCACTCCGGGGGCGGAGGCGAGACGGAAGCGCGCGCCAGGGGCGGTGGCCCAGCCGGCCTGCAGCAGGCCGGCCACGGCGCCGGTCTCGTCGGAGACCGGCACCCAGACGTTCATGCCGCTGCGCCCGTGGGACGCGATGCCGCGTTCGGCGAGGGCCAGCACCAGGGCGTCGCGCCGCCGGCCGTAGGACCGCGCCACCGCCTGCGGATCGACCGCGCCGGACTCCCACAGGTGCACCACCGCGCGCTGCAGCAGATGACTGACCCAGCCGGCGCCCAGCCGGTACCGGCCCTGGACGCGGTCGACGGTGACCGGGTCGCCGGTGAAGACGGCAAGCCGCAGGTCCGGGCCGTACGCCTTGGCGGTGGAACGCACCAGCGCCCAGTGCGTGGTGACGCCCGACAGGCACTGCAGCGGCAGTTCGACCAGTCCGTGGACGTGGTCGTCGTCCACCACGAGGACTTCCGGATGGCGCGCGAGCACCTCGCGCAGTTCCCTCGCGCGGTCCGCCGAGATCACCGCGCCGGTGGGGTTCTGGCCGCGGTCGGTGACCACGAGAGCGCGCGCCCCGGCCAGCAGCGCCCGCACGACGTCCGCGACGACCGGACCGTCGTCGTCGACCCCGACCGGCACCGCGCGCAGCCCGAGGGCGGGCACCAGGTCCAGCACGCTCCCCCAGCCCGGATCCTCGACCGCCACGGTGTCACCGGGACGCAGATGGGCCGCCAGCACCCGTTCGATGGCGTCGAGCGATCCCGAGGTGAGCCCGATGGGGCCGTCGGGCACGCCGTCCCGGTCGAAGGCCGCGCGGGCGAGGCCGCTCAGCTCGGCGTCGACGGCCGGCCCGCCGTAGAGCGCGGGTTGCTCGGCGTTGCGGGCGACCGCCGCCGCGAACGCCGCGTCGAGCGGGGGCAGCAGCGAGACATCCGGATTGCCGTCGGAGATGTCCCGTACTCCCGGCGGCACATCGATCCGGATCTGGTCGCGCGAGGTGGTGGCGGGCCGGGACCGCACCCGGCTGCCGCGCCGCCCGGCCGTCTCGATCACCCCGCGGTCGCGCAGCAGCCGGTAGGCGGCGGCCACCGTGTTCGGGTTCACGTCCAGTTCCTGGGCCAGTTCGCGCAGCGGTGGCAGCGCCGCGCCGGGCTTGAGCGTGCCCTCGCCCACCGCGCGCTCGATGTCGGCGGCGATACCCGATGCGCCCCGGCCCGTGATTCGATACTCTCCTAGCACAAAGTTGATTATGCACTAGTTCAAAGGATTTCGCTATGGCCGACACCTCCGCCACCCGGGCCCCGTCGTACGAGGCCACGGAACGCACCGTCCCCACCCGGATACGGGAGCGTGCCGCGTACGACCGTGACACCGTCCACGCGATCCTCGACGAGGGCTACCTCTGCCACCTCGGGTTCATCCGCGACGGCGCGCCCGTCGTCCTGCCCACCCTCTACGGCCGGATCGGCGAGCGGCTCTACGTCCACGGCTCGACCGGATCGCGCCCCCTGCGCGGCGCGAAGGATCCGGGGCTGGCCGTCTGCCTGACCGTCACCCACCTCGACGCCCTGGTGCTGGCCCGCTCCGCCTTCCACCACTCGATGAACTACCGCTCGGTGGTGGTGCACGGGACCGCCCACCAGGTCACCGATCCGGCGGAGCGCGCCGAGGCGCTGGACGCGCTGGTCAACCAGGTCGTGGCAGGCCGCGCTGACGACTCGCGCCGCGCCAACGCCAAGGAGCTGGCCGCGACGACCGTCATCCGGCTCGACCTCCTGGAAGTGTCCGCGAAGGTCCGCACCGGCGGCCCGAAAGACGAGCCGGAGGACGCCGGCCTGCCGTACTGGACCGGCATCGTGCCGGTCAGCAAGACGTACGGCGCCCCCGTTCCGGCCGACGACCTCGACCCGGCCGTCGCACTGCCCGCCTATCTCGTCTGAGGGACCGACATGCTGATCCACCCCTGGGACGCACCGCAGGACGACGCCGAGTGGCAGAGCTGGCTCGCCGCCCACGACTTCGGGCAGCTGGCCGTCAACGGCCTGCCCGGCGAAGCCCCGTTCGTCCAGCCGCTGCACTTCGCCTACGACGCGGAGCACAACGAGGCGTTCACCCATCTCGCCCGCCCCAACCCGCTGTGGCCCGCCCTCGAAGCGAACCCGCGGGTGACGCTCAGCGTCGTGGACGACTACACGTTCATCCCCGGCCCGTGGCACGCCCCCGAGGGCGTACCCGCCGAGCACGGCACCCCGACCAGCTTCTACGCCGCCGTCCAGCTGGTGTGCACGGCGCACGTCATCGACGACGAGGCGCAGAAGGCCGCCGTGCTGCACCGCCAGCTCGCGCACTTCCAGCCGGCCGGCGACTACGCGCTCGTCGCCCCCGGGCAGGCACCGTTCGGCCGGATGCTGCCCGGGATCCGCGGCATCCGGCTGGAGGTGACCGAGGTCCGCGCGAAGTTCAAGTACGGCGGCAACAAGCCCCGGCAGATGCAGCGGCGGGACGCGGAGCGCCTCGCGGAGCGGGCCGCCCCGCACGACGCGGAAGCCCGCGCCCACCAGCTGCGCCGGCTGGCGGCCTCAGACCCGGAGAGGCTTTAGGTCACCGGCCGGACCGCGCCCTCAGCCGTTCATCCTGTGCCGGCCGCCGCACGGCGGCCGGCCGAGGCCAGCCGGGCCTCTTCGAGGCCCAGCGCCGTCACCGCGCCCAGCAGGATCACGGTGCCCAGCACGGTCGCGCCGGTCAGCCGTTCGCCGAGGACGACGACGGCGATGGCCGCCGCGGAGACCGGTTCGATCAGCGCGATGACGGAGACCGTCGCCGCGCGGACCACCGCGGCGCCCGCGAAATACAGCCCGTAGGCGAGCGCCGTCGGCACGGAGGCCAGGTAGACCAGCAGCCACAGGGTGTGGCCGAGGTCCGCGCCGCGCGGCCACACCCCTTCCGCCAGAGCGAGTGGCAGCAGCGTCGCGGCGCAGACCGCGAAGGACCACAGCGAGGTCGCGAACGGGTCCCCGGCCTCACCGCCGCGGCCCATCCAGCGGGTCAGCAACGTGATGCAGGCGTAGCCGGACGCGGACAGCAGCGCGAGCCCGACCCCGGCCGGGGCCACGGATCCGCCGCCGTTGCCCAGGACGAGTACGGCGAGTCCCGCCAGAGCGCCGGAGACCGCCACGGCGCCGCCGCGGCCCAGCCGTTCGCCCATGGTGAGGCGGGCGACGACGGCGATGAGGACCGGGCCCGCGCCCAGGGTGACGACGGTGGCGACGGCCAGTCCAGTCGACTGGACGGCGCCGAAGTAGGCGGCCTGGAAGACCGTCAGGCCGAGTCCGGTGGCCAGAATGCGCAGCACCGCGCGGCGCCGGGGCTCCTTCCGCACCGAGGTACGGACGGCGCCGTGGCGGCGGACCAGCCGGACGAGCAGCAGCAGCGCGAAGCCGCCGGCGGTGCGCCAGAAGGTCAGAGCGATGGGGCCGAGGCCGCTGCTCGCCAGAAGCAGCGCGGCGGCGGCGCCCGCGGTGCCCCAGGCGGTGGCGGCGAAGGTGACGTAGAGCAGGCCGCGTCCGACGGACGGGGCAAGGGTGTGGCCATGGATCGACGGCACGAGTGTTCTCCCGCGGAGGACTTGAAATGGTCGCGTGGTCCCGTGTGCGGGCAGCCGCGACCTGCTCGGGTACGTGCCCGAGCCGGGTCTTCCGTGGCTTGGCGGCCCGCCTAGGCGGCGGGCGGCGGCAGAACGGTGAGGTGCATGATCGTCACCTTACGAGGAGCGGACCGGCCCCTACAAGGCGGTTCCGAGGCGCGAGATCCGGGTGCGGGATGCGGAGCGAGAGCCGGGCACCGAATTCGGGACGAGAGCCGGGCACCGGATCCGGGCCGCCCCCGAGCTCACCGTGCCGTCCTCAGACCAGGTCGGGCTGCGGCAGCGGCTCGGCCACCGGTTTGCTCCGGCCGCTCTGAGTGGTGGTCTGGGCGACGAACGCGCCCGCCAGCACCAGCGTTCCGCCGATGATCTGCGGTACCCCCAGGTGCTCGCCGAGCAGGATCCAGGCGAACACGGTCCCCACCACCGCTTCCAGGCACGCGACCACCCCGGCCACCTGCGGGGTCAGCTTGCGCACGGCCAGCACCCCGGTCAGATAGGCGACAACGGTCGCCACCAGGACGATCCAGCCGACGAGCAGTACCGCGGGCACCTGCTTGTCGCCGAGCGCGGCCTGCCGCCCGAGCACCGCCCAGTCCATCCCCCACGGTCGGGCCACGGCGGTCATCACCGCGGCGCCGATCAGCAGACCGAAGGCGATGACGGCGATCGGGTCGGGGGCGTCCTCGCCCTCCGTTCCGTGGTCGGCCAGTACGAAGTAGCTGACCTGGCAGCAGGCCGCGCCGAAGGCGAGCAGCAGGCCGAAGGCGTCGAAGGCGAGCCCCGACCAGACCTCGACCACCGAGGCCATGCCGCCGACCGCCAACACCACCCCGATCGCCGCCGCCCGGCTCACCGGGCGGCGCTGCACGAAGCGCACCCAGCCCAGCAGCAGGGCCGGGCCGAGGAACTCGACGAGGATCGCGACACCCACCGGGATCCGGGATATCGCCGCGAAGTAGAACGTCTGCACACCCGCGATGGCGAGGAGGCCGAAGCCCGCCAGGAGTCCGGGGCGCTGCCGCAGCAGGGCGCGGTGGCGCAGCGCGACCGGCAGCATGATGATCGCCGCTCCCGCGACTCGCAGCCACACCACATCCAGCGGGTCGAGTCCCGCCTCGATCAGCGGCTTCGCCGCTACTCCTGAACCACCGAACGCGAACGCTGAGGCCAGGGCGAGCCCCAGCCCCGCGTTTCTCCCCTGAGACGCATGCATCGGGCCATGATGTCAGCTCGCGACAGGTCCTTCGTCCAGGTAGCGGCTGACATCCAGACCGGCGGTACGCAGTACCTCGACGGCGCGGCTGTGCCGGTCGGCGGTCAGTGCGTTGAGCAGATCGATCCCGTCGGCCTGGGTGCGGCCCCCGCGCTGGGCCGAGCGCACCGCTGTGCGCATCGCGGCGGCGGCCGACGGGCTCCAGCCCGGGGTGCTCCGCGCGGTGACCACCGGCAGCGCCCCGGAGTCCTCCACCGACCCCTGCCACTCCATGCCGTAGCCGATGCTGCGCTGCGCCAGGTAGCCGAGCACGCGCACCACTTGCCCGCTGCCCGCGTCGCAGGCGGCCCGCGCCCGTGGGTCGGTCTCCAGCAGGGAGTGCAGCAGGTGGGCGGTGTCGATCTGCCGGTCCCCGTCCCGCCCCGCGCGCCGCCGGGCGCCGGCCGCCACCGTGCGCAGCTCCACGGTGAGCCGCGCGTCGTTGTCGGGGTGAGTCAGGTCCAGGGGGCGGGTTTCGCTGTGCACATACCCCACCTCATCAGGGCGGAGTGTCCGGAACATCCCCGCCAGGGGCCATGTGCGCGTCCGCCCGAAGGCGGGGGCGTCCGGCCGCTCTCATCCCTGAGGATGACTCACGGCCGGACGACTCGCGGCCCGGTGACTCACGGCCGGCGGCTCACGGCCGGACGGCAGGACCGCTCAAGGCCACAGCAGTCCCCGCCTCCAGTCGTCGCCCTGCCGGACGTAGTGCAGCCGCACGTGGAAGCCGCCCGGGTCCCCCTGGAAGAACTCCATCTCCTCGGCCCGGAGCCGGTAGACGGTGTGGCCCTCCGGAACGGCCTGCGGGTCGGCCGCGACCACGTCCGCGGCCCGCCGCCGCTCCGCGTCGTACGCGTCGGCCCCGGTGAGCGGGGCGCTCATCCGGCCGGTGAAACCCGCGATGCGGGAAGCTTCGCGGCGGCCCAGGAAATCGTCGCGCGCGGTTCCCTCGTCCAGTGCCTCGACCCCGCCGACGACCCGGATCTGACGGCCGTGCAGCGGCCAGTACCAGCTCAGCGCGGCGTGCGGGTTCGCCGACAGGTCGTGCCCCTTGCGGCTGCCCGCGTCGGACGCGAACACGAACGCGCACCCGTCGGTGTCGAGGCCGCGCAGCATGAGCACCCGCGCCGAGGGACGCCCGTCGCGGTCCGCGGTGCTGAGCGTCATGACGTGCGGTTCCGGTACGCCGTCGTCCAGCGCGTCGTCCAGCCAGCGGGCGAACTGGCGCCCGGGTGAGGGGTCCGCGCCGTCCGGGTCGAACCGCGGCAGGGGTCCGGCCAGCACCGGCACGGCGCGCAGCCGGGCCGGCAGTTCCTCGTCCATATGTCCTCCTGTTGAGCGCGCAACCACTGTGGCCCCGATCCTCGTCCCTCACAGGCACGAGTACCCGCCTGCCCCGCCCGGGGAAGGAGACCGATGGTCAGACCGCTGCTCTTCCTCGACATCGACGGCGTCCTCAATCCGGTGCTGCCATCGGCGGAATTCACCGCGTACGACATCCTGGACCACACCGTGCTGCTCTCGGCCGAACACGGCGCGTGGCTGCGCGAACTGTCCGCGGTCTACGAGCTCACCTGGGCCAGTACCTGGGAGCACGAGGCCAACCGGTACATAGCCCCGCGGCTGGGCCTGCCGGAACTGCCGGTGGTGGAGTTCGGCCGCTACCGCCCGCGTCCCGGCGATCCGCGGCTGCCGCGCGCGGACCTGTTCACCGGCCGGAAGTGGGCGCCGATCCTGCGCCACGCCGGTGGCCGGCCGTTCGCCTGGATCGACGACATCATCCCGCGCCGGCTCGCCCGGCAGGCGCGGTTCCGCCCGGACCGGGTGCTGCTGCGGATCAATCCCGCGCACGGCCTGAACCGGGGTCAGGTGGACCGGTTGCTGAACCGCGGGCCGCTGCCGACGCGCAGCGTACGGCTGGCCCGCCGAGAACCTCTGACGGTTCGTCAGTTCTGATGCTTCATCAGTATTGAATGTTCGGGCGGCTGCGACTACGTTCCGCGACACCGTCGCTGCGCGCGAGCCGCAGCGCCTTCGCACAAGGAGTGATCGCATGGCCGAAGTCTCCGCACAGGCGCGCATCGCGGCCCCGGCCGAGAAGGTCTGGAGGCAGCTGACCGACTTCGCGTCGTACGGCCAGTGGAGCGCCACCCACACGAACTTCCCGAAGGGGGGCCCGTCGCCGCTGGCGGCCGGTGCCACCTATCAGGAGAACATGAAGATGATGGGGTTCCCGGCCGAGGTCACCTGGACCGTGGAGGCCCTGGAGGTCGAGCGGGTGCTGGGCATCGCGGGCAAGGGCCCGATGGGTGTCAACCTCAGCATGCGCTACACCCTGACCCCCGACGGAGACGGCACCGAGCTGCGGATCGACAGCAGCTTCGCCGGCGCCGCCGTCGCGATGATGGCGGGCAAGCTCAAGGACTCGGCGACCGCCGCCCTCAACGAATCGCTGCGCAAGCTGGCCGGGCTCGTCGAGTAGCCGTAGGGCCTGAGCGCACGGCCGCTGCGAGCGCGGACGGACGGGTGCGGGACGACGGCAGGGACCGTCGCACCGCACCCGCCGCCCCGCACCGGACGGCTCAGCGCACTGTCACCGCCGCGCTCTTGTCGCCCGCCGAGAAGGTGTACGCGCCGCGCTCGACCCTCTGCGCGCCCGCGCCGTCCAGGTCGCCCGGCGTCACCGCGAGGGTGCCCGGCAGCACCTGCAGCCGCACCGTCCGGGTCTCCCCCGCCGCCAGGTGCACCTTGGTGAAGGCGACCAGCCGGGTCGCCGGCGCCAGGACGTCACTGGTCGGACGTGCCACGTACACCGGCACCACCAGGTCGCCGGCCTTGCCACCGGTGTTGGAGACGGTCACCTTGACCCCGACCGGGTCACCGGCCCGTACCACCGTCCGGTCGGCCGTGATCGCGCCGAAGCTGTAGGAGGTGTACGAGAGCCCGGCGCCGAACGGGTAGGCGGCGTCGTACGAGGACTCCGGCCCGCCGTTGGTGCCCGGCAACTGCTGGTAGTACAGCGGCTCGTTGCCGATGTGCTTCGGCCAGGAGACCGGCAGCCGGCCGCTGGGGTTGGCCGCGCCGAACAGCACGTCGGCCACACCGTGCCCGCCCTCGCTGCCCGGCAGCCAGGACATCAGCAGTCCCTGGGTGCCGTCCGCGTCGCCGAGCACGAGCGGCCGGCCCGCGATGACGACGGTGACGACCGGCTTGCCGGACGCCTTCAGCGCCTTGACCAACGCCTGCTGGTCCGCCGACAGTTCGGGCCGCGGGCTGTCCGCGGCGCCTTCCGCCGCGGCCTTCTCACCGACGACCACGACGGTCAGATCGGCGTCCTCGGCCTGCGCCACCGCGTCGTCGGCGCTGGTGGCCCGCACCACCTCGGTGCCCGCGGGCGCCGCCTCCTTGATCCCTGCCAGTACGGTGGTGCCCGGAAGTGTCACGCCCTCGGGGACGCCCTGCCAACCGATGGTCCAGCCGCCCGCCTGGTCGTTGATGTCATCGGCGTAGGAACCCGCGACGACGATCTTCTTGGCCGCAGGCGAGATCGGCAGCACCCCGCCGTCGTTGCGCAGCAGCACCTGCGACTCGGCGGCCGCCTTGCGCGCCAGGTCCTTGTCCGCGCCCAGAACCGCGGCGTCGGCCTTGGCCGCGTCCACGTAGGGGTGCTCGAACAGGCCGAGCTCGAACTTCATCCGCAGGATCCGGCCGGCCGACTCGTCGATGCGCTTGACCGACACCAGACCGCGGTCGACAGCGGTCTTCAGGCCGGTGCTCCACTCCTTGGCGAAGTACGGCTCCATGGCCATGTCCAGGCCCGCGTTGACGGCCAGGGCGATCGCCTCGGGGTAGTCGGCGGCGAGCTCGTACTTCGTCTGCAGTGCCCGGACGTCCTCCCAGTCGCTGACCGTGACGCCCTTGAAGCCCCACTGGTCGCGCAGCACCTTGGTGAGCAGGTACTTCGACGAGGTCGCCGGAACGCCGTTGATGGCACCGGAGTTGACCATCACCGTTTTCGCCCCGGCCTGCACGGCCTGCTTGTACGACGGCAGCAGGGTGTCCTGCAGGTAGCGCATGGAGACGTCGGCGGGCACCCGGTCATGACCGTTGGCCGGCTCGGAGTAGCCGCCGAAGTGCTTCACGGTGGCGACGACGTGCTTGGCGCCGTTCGCCGAGTCGATGCCGGTGACGCTCGCCGCGGCCAGCGTCCCGGCCAGCAGCGGGTCCTCACCGAAGGTCTCGTAGTAGCGGCCCCAGCGCTGGTCGCGGGCGAGGTCCGCGACGGGCGCGAAGTTCCAGTCGATGCCGGTCGCGGCGACCGAGCGCGCGGTGGAGGCCCCCGCCGCCTGCACGGTGGCCGGGTCCCAGGTGGCGCCCATGCCGATCTGGTGCGGGAAGACGGTGGCGCCGAGCACGTTGTTGTGGCCGTGCACGGCGTCCACCCCGTAGAGCACCGGGATGTGCAGCCGCGAGTGGTCGACGGCGTACTTCTGCACGGTGTTGACCATCTTCGCCCACTCGGCGGGCGTATTCACCGCGGGCCCCATGCCGCCGCCGGAGAGTATCGAGCCGGCCGCGTAGTCGCCCAGCACCGACTTCATGCAGGTCTCGTTGAGGGCGCCGCCGCTCCATTCGCAGTCGCCCTGGACCCGGGCGACGGCGATCTGGTCCATCTGGCCGATCTTCTCCTCCAGCGTCATCCGCTTCAGGAGGTCCTTGACGCGCAGATCGATCGGCGCCCTGGCGTCGGTGTAGTGGGCCGAGCTCCCCGCGGTGGCCGGTACCGCGCCGACCGCGGCGACACAGGCCGCGGCGGTGGCCAGGGTGACAAGTGCTCTGAAGCGGCTTCTGGGGGACTTCATTGGCATCGCGCGTGGCATCGCAGCATCCCGTTCCTGTCGGGCCCCGGTGGCGGAGCCGCGTTACGTAAACGTTTCCGGTGCGCCGGAAGTCTGTCTTCGCCATGACACATCGTCAAGACTGTGTGCAGCACACACCCTCGCCACTCCAGGAACAGGTGCAATCGCCGTGAACATCCGCGAACTGGCTCTCCGCAGCGGTGTTTCGACCGCAACGGTCTCCCGCGCGCTCAACGACCGGGCCGAGGTGAGCGAGGCGACCCGCGACCGGATCCGGCGGCTGGCCAGCGAACTCGGGTACGCCCCGAACGAACCCGCCCGCACGCTGGTGCGCCGCCGGTCCGACACCATCGGCCTGGTCTGGGACACCGGCTACGAGACGCTCGGCTTCCAGCACCCGTTCTTGCAGGGGCTGTTGAGCGCGGTGCGCAACGCGCTGTCCGAGGCCGACTACCACCTGATGCTGCTGACCACCTCGGGACCCGACGACGAGGACACCACGTATCTGCAGGCGGTGCGGCGCCACAATCTCGAAGGTGTCGTCGTGCTCGGCACCCCCGCCGACAACCGCGCCCTGCGGGCCCTGGCCGCCTCCGATGTCCCTTGTTCCGGGATAGACGTCGCGCTCAGCGGCCCCCGTACCGTCCGGGTCACCTCCGACAACGCCGCCGGCGCGGCCGCCGCCGTGGAGCACCTGTACGCGCAGGGGCACCGCCGGATAGCCACCGTGACCGGCCCGTTGAACCTGCCGCCGGCCGCCGAACGGCTGGCCGGATTCCAGCAGGCGTGCGCCCGGCTCAAAGTGGCCGTGCCCCCGGAGTACGTGGTCACCGGGGACTTCTTCCTGAACAGCGGCCAGGACGCGGTGCGTACCCTGCTCGCCGCGCCGCAGCCGCCCACCGCGGTCTTCGCGGCCGGTGACCAGATGGCGATCGGCGCGCTGCACGCGGCCGCCGACGCGGGGCTGTCGGTACCCGGCGATCTCGCGATCGTCGGCTTCGACGACATCGACGCGGCCTCGCTGGTCCGCCCGGCCCTGACGACCGTCGCCCAGGACCAGCGCGCGCTGGGCTCGGCGGCCGTCAAGGCGCTGCGCGGACTGCTCGACGCCGATCCGGCGGAGCCCGCCGAGCCCTGGATCGTGCCGACCCGGCTCGTCGTACGCGCGTCGAGCCGGCCCGGGGCATAGGTGCCTCGGACCGGCTCGACGGAGAGCCTCCGGCCTCAGTCCTCTTCGGCGAGGATGAGGTAAAGCTTCTTACGGGCGTCGTTCACCACGACCAGCGCCTTCTCGCGCTGGGCGGGCGTCCCGGTCGACCAGACCTGCTTGAAGGCCTCGACGAGCCCGCCGCCGGCCTTCCGGATCTCGTTCATGGCATCCCAGTCGACGCCCCGGCCGGCCTCTTCCCAGGGGGCCTCGGGCCCCGCTTCGGATTCGGTCCGGCCGGCATCGGTGAGCGTGAACAGCTTCTTGCCGCCCTCGCTCGCGCTGGTGATCAGGCCCTCGTCCTCCAGCAACTGCAGCGTCGGGTAGACCGAGCCGGGGCTCGGCTTCCACGCGCCGCCACTGCGCTCGGCGATCTCCTGAATCATTTCGTAGCCGTGCATCGGTCGGTCCTTGAGCAGCGCCAGGATCGACGCGCGGACGTCGCCGCGCCTCGCCCGGCCCCTGGGCCCGCCCCGACCGCGCCCGCCGGGGCCGCCGAAGGGGCCACCCCCGAAGGGCGGTCCGAACGGTCCGAAGGCCGCACGTCGCTGCTCTCCTCGTTCTCCCCTGCCGTGGTGGCCGGGTCCGCGGTGTTCGTGTTCATGCCCTTGGGAACGCATGGTTACGCTCCTTCCATCGTTGATCGGTCGCGATGCTTCAACGATATATCGGAAGCGTTCATTCGGCAACCCTCTTCCGGGCCACCTCCCCCCGATTGGCTCTGGCCTGCGGCTTTGCCGCTGCCTACCGTCGACACATGCGGATTCGAATCGTCGACGCCTTCACCGACCGGCCCTTCGCCGGCAATCCGGCCGGGGTCCTGCTCCTGGACGCGGGTACCTTCCCCGACGACCGCTGGATGCAGCGGGTCGCCTCCGAGGTCAACCTCTCCGAGACCGCCTTCGCACACCGCCTCCAAGACGGCACGGGTGATACGGACGGCGCTGACGCCGACTGGGCGCTGCGCTGGTTCACCCCCGCGACCGAGGTCGCCATGTGCGGGCACGCCACGCTCGCCACCGCGCATGTGCTGTTCTCCACGGGCGCCGCCACCTCGCAGGTGCGCTTCGCCACCCGCAGCGGAGTCCTGAGCGTCCGGCCCGCCGACGGCGGCTCGCTCACCATGGACTTCCCCACCGCCCCGCTGACCGCGGCCACGCCACCGCCCGCCGTGGCGCTCGCGCTCGGCGCGCAGCCGCTGGCCGGGTACGACACCGGCCCGGACGTCGGCGACCTGCTGGTCGAGCTGGCGGACGAGGCGACCGTACGCGCCCTCGCCCCGGACTTCGCCGCCCTGGCGGCGCTCGGCCCGCGCGGGGTCATCGCCACCGCCGCGGCCGAAGACCCCTCCCGAAGC
Source organism: Streptomyces sp. NPDC045021 (assembly GCF_056432645.1). Taxonomy (NCBI): domain Bacteria; kingdom Bacillati; phylum Actinomycetota; class Actinomycetes; order Kitasatosporales; family Streptomycetaceae; genus Streptomyces; species Streptomyces sp. NPDC045021. Next base: position 20,044 of record NZ_JBWKIQ010000019.1, on the reverse strand, counting down.
TACGACTTCGTCTCGCGCGGGTTCTTCCCCGCCGTCGGCATCGACGAGGACCCGGTCACCGGCAGCGCCCACACCGCCCTGGCGCCGTTCTGGTCCGCCCGGCTCGGGCGCGCGGAACTGACCGGACTGCAGGTCTCCGCCCGCACCGGTTTCGTCCGTACCGAACTGCGCGGCGACCGCGTACTGCTCACCGGCACGGCCGTGACCGTCATCGACGGCGAGCTGCACGCGGCGCCGTAGCCGCCCGGGCCGGATCGGGGGGCGGCGACCGCGCGCGGGCTCAGCCCGTCGGCAGCCAGCCGACCTTGCCGGCCAGCAGCGCGTAGCCGACGAAGGCCACCGTGTCTATCAGGGCGTGTGCGGCGACCAGCGGGCCGACCCGTCCCCATCTGCGGTAGAGCAGGACGAACACCACCCCCATCACCATGTTCCCGATCATCCCGCCGACGCCCTGGTACAGGTGGTACGAGCCGCGCAGCACCGCGCTCGCCGCCAGGGCGGCGGCCGGTGTCCAGCCCAACTGCCCGAGCCTGCGCAGCAGATAGCCGACGACGATCACTTCCTCCAGCACCGCGTTCTGCACGGCCGAGGCGATCAGGACCGGGATCTTCCACCACACGTCCGGCAGCGACTCCGGCACCACGGTGAGGTTGAACCCGGCCGCGCGGACGCCGAGGTAGAACAGCAGCCCGGTACCGCCGATCGCCGCCGCGACGAGCGTGCCGCGGCCGAGATCGCGGCGGGGCTGCGTCAGGTCGAAGCCGATGGAACCTATGCCGACCCGTTCACGGGCCAACAGGTGCGCGACCAGGGCGACCGGGACCAGGGCGGTGGCGATCCCGAACAGCTGCCACGCCAGATCGAGCCACGGCCGGCCCGGCGCCTGGGAGCCGACCAGGGTGGCCGCCTGGTCCTTGAGCGCTCCGGGCTTGGTCAGCGACCCGACGAAGCTGATGAGCGCGCCGACGGCGCTGGCGCCGAGCGACAGGGCCAGTACGAGCAGTGCCTCGCTCCGCAGAGTCCGCCGCGCGAGCCCGGCATCCGACCCGTATGACTCTGTGTGCACCCGAACCTCCATTTACGTCATCCCGCCTCGGTGCCGTTCCCGCTTGGCTAGGGTCTCGAAAAAAGATACGAAGATCGCGCGCGACAGGCCGGAGCCCCCCTCAGGAGAGACGCAACAGCCATGGGACGTCACCGCATTCCAGTTGATCCCCGGGAGGCCGGCGGAGCGCCGCGCCCACGGGTACGCCGCCGCACCATAGCGGTCACCACCACGTTCGTCCTGGCGATGGGTGCCGGTACCTTCGTCGTGCTGCGCGGCGGTCTGCTGCCGGTGAGCGGGCAGTGCGCGGAGGGCGTGGTCAAGATCTCTGTCGCCGCCTCACCCGACATCGCGCCCGCTCTCACCACCATCGCCCGACAGGCCAGGGCCACCGGTGTGAAGACCGACGGGCGCTGCCTCGACGTCACCGTGATCGCGCGTGCCTCGGCCGATGTGGCGGACGCCCTCGGCAAAGCCCCGGCGCACGCCGGCTTCCAGGTCTGGATCCCGGACTCCAGCCTGTGGCTCGACCAGGTCAACGTCGGCGGCCGCGGCACCCCGTTGTCCTCGATGACCACCATCGCCCGCTCCCCCGTCGTCGTCGGCACGCTGCAGGCGCAGGCCAAGAGCCTGGGCTGGCCTTCCAAGGCGTACACCTGGGCCGATTTGACCACGGCCGCCGGTGAGAAGAGCAACTTCCGCCTCGGCAGCGCGGATCCCTCGCGCAGCGCGACCGGGCTGCTGGGGTTCACGATGATCACGTCGTCGATCGGCCGCAGGGGCGGTGACGTGGACACCGAGTCCGCCGCCGCGGCGAAGATGCTGGCGCAGTACACCGCCCCGGGCGACGCGCAGATCGTGGCCACCCTGCCCAACGACTCCAGCACGTCCGAACTGGAGAACCCGCACCGCAACCAGGCGCTGGTGATCTCGGAGCAGGCGGCGTTCGTCCGCAACACCGCGGGCGACGGCCGGCCCGCGCTGAAGCTGTTCTATCCCAAGGACGGCACCGTGGACCTGGACTACCCTTACGCGGCGCTGGACGACGGCTCGCTCTCCACCGACCAGTCCCGGGCCGTGTCGCGCTTCATGTCGCTGCTCGGCAGCGACGCCAGCGTGCGGCTGCTGTCCGCCCGCGGTTTCCGGCCGCCGACCGGCGCCCCCGACCCGGCGCTGGTACGCGGCGCGGGCGGCGCGGAGCCACAGCCGGTCGGCGCGGAGCCGCTACCCGCACCGACGGGACAGACCCTGCAGCAACTGCGCGTCATGTGGCAGATCACCGTGCAGAGCGCCCGGATCACCACGGTCGTCGACGTCTCCGGGTCGATGGCCGAGCCGGTGCCCGGCACCGACGGCAAGACCCGGCTGGACGTCACCAAGGCCTCGTTGCTGCAGGCGCTGACGCAGTTCACGCCCGAGGACGAAGTGGGCCTGTGGCGCTTCTCCACCCGGCTCGACGGCTCCCGCGACTACCAGAAGGTCGTCGAGACCGGCCGGCTGGGCGTACGCACCGCCCAGGGCACCACCCAACGGGACCGGCTGACCGGCGCGTTCGGCGCCCTGCAGCCCGTCGAAGGCGGTGCGACCGGCCTCTACGACACCACACTCGCGGTGTACCAGGACGCCAGGAAGTCGTTCGCCGCGGGCAAGTTCAACACGGTCGTCGTCCTCACCGACGGGGCGAACGAGGACCCGGGGAGCATCTCCCTCGACGCCCTGACCACCAAGCTGAAGGAGTTGGGCGACCCCGCCCGCCCCGTCCCGCTCATCGTCATCGCGGTCGGCCCCGACGCCGACAAGTCCGCGTGCGACCGCATGGCCAGAGCCACCGGCGGAGCGGCGTACCGGGTGACCGACCCCGGGCAGATCCAGGCGGTGCTGTTCAAGGCGGTGGTGGCGGCCGCGGCGAGCGCGGCGGCCGCCACGGCCTGACGTCCCCGGAGCCGGTGGGCCCGGCCGGATCCCCGGTCAGCTCACCGGCCAGGTGTGCACCGGCTCCCCGGAGTGCATCAGCTCGCAGTAGCGCAGCGTCATCGACGCGAGCGCGGCCCGCCGGTCGAGGCCGCGCTCCAGAGCGCGGTGGAAGACCGCCGACTGCCATTCGGCGCCGTTGGTGCGCAGCCGGCAGCGGGCCTCGATGATGCCGAGGTAGCGGTCGCGGTCGACGGGTTCGATGCCCCAGGCGTCGAGTCCGGCCGACGCCAGCGGCAGCAACTCCTCCAGCACCAGCTCCACGGCGGGCAGCTCCACCACCCCGCCGCCCCGCCCCGGCCGCGGCCAGTGCATGACGGCGCCGATGCCGTGCCGGCAGGCGGCGTCGAAGTTCGCCGCCGCGGCGGCGAACGGCAGCCGTTGCCAGACCTGGCGGGGCGCCTCGGCCAGCGCCCGCACCAGCCCGTAGTAGAAGGCCGTGTTGGCGATCACATCGGCGACGGTGGGGCCGGCGGGCATCACCCGGTTCTCCACCCGCAGGTGCGGGACGCCGTCCACCACCGCGTACACCGGGCGGTTCCAGCGGTAGACGGTGCCGTTGTGCAGCGTGAGCTCCTTGAGCCGCGGCACGGTCCCCGCGTCGAGCGCCCCCAGCGGGTCCTCGTCGTCGCAGATCGGCAGCAGCGGGGGGAAGTAGCGCAGGTTCTCCTCGAACAGGTCGTACGCCGAGTCGATCCAGCGCTCCCCGAACCACGTCAGCGGGCGCACGCCCTGCGCCCGCAGCTCCTGCGGGCGGGTGTCGGTGGCCTGCTGGAACAGCGGCGGCCGGGTCTCCCGCCACAGCTCCCGGCCGAACAGGAACGGCGAGTTGGCGCCCACCGCGACCTGCGGTCCGCTCAGCGCCTGGGCCGCGTTCCAGACCGCGGCGAACCGGGCGGGCGTCACCTGCAGATGCATCTGCATGGAGGTGCAGGCCGCTTCGGGGGCGATCGATCCCGAGGTGTAGAGCAGATGCTCCACCCCCGCGATGTCCAGGGTGATCTCCTCGCCGCGGGCGGCCAGTATCCGGTCGTTGAGCAGCATGTAACGGTCCGCCCGGGACAGGTTCGCCCCCACCAGATCCTGTGCGCCCAGCGTCGGCAGAATACCCACCATGACGATGTGCGCACCGACTTCGCGGGCCTTGCGGTCCGCGTATCCCAACCCGATGCGCAGCTCTTCCGCGAGCCGGTCGAGCACCCGTCCGGAAAGATGATGGGGAGCAATGTTCACTTCAATATTGAACTGCGCCAGTTCCGTCTGGAAATCGGTGCTGGCGATCCGCTCCAGCACCTCTTCATTCATCATCAGCGGCAACCCGGCCGAATCGGCGAGATTCAACTCGAGCTCAAGTCCCATCAGATTCCTGGGCCGATCGAACCTCTTCTCGTCCAGCAGTCGCTCCAGTCCCATGAGACACTGGCGAAGCTTCATCCGGTACCGCTGCCGGTCGGCCAGGTCGAACCCGACGGCTACGACCTTCTCCCCCATAGGAGCGTCCCTCCTCGAGTGGGCCGTGTGACGATGATGCCCAACCCATAAGATCGATAACGGCCCCGGCGGCGCCGAGCGGAAGCTAAGCTGCTGGATAGTCTCTCCGGCACATTCCCCCGGCATGGTCGGGTTAACCCGGCATGAGGGGTACCCCTCGTAAAAAGGACCGACGAGATCCAGCCGTCCGCAGCGGCAGGGAATGTGCAGTTCGGGGGAGCGTACTCCGGCGCAAATGCGGAGGAAATATCTGGCCAGGAAGGCCAATTACCTCCTTGCTCGCAATGCCCACGACAGCTAGCCGAAACACCGTGTGAACACAGGTCGTATAAACTTCGCGCACAAGGCAGAGACTCCGCGATCCGCCGGACGTAGCCTGCGCAGGAACCCCCTCACCGCACCGCTGACAGTGCCGTCCGCACCCGTCCAGCACCACCGTGTCTCCGACTGAGAGGCAACCCACCATGCCGCTGCATGTCCCCGCAGTACCAGCACCCGCCCTTCGGAGTGTCCTCGCCGCCCTGAGTTCGCCCACCGCCGTTCTGGAGGCGCGTACGCCGGCGCTGCGTTCGGCCGAGGGCCCGCTCATCCCCGAGCACCCGCTCCCCGTGCACGTCTTCGAGCCGGCCGCCTCGGGCCACGGTCTGCCGCATGCCCGGCTGACCGGGTGGCGATTCCACATCCGCGCCGGCGACCGCGTAGCGGCGGCGGGCGAGACCGTCCGCACCCCCGACGGATGGGTGTTCTCCCGCTTCTTCGAGGGCCCGTACCTGGCCTCCACCGAACGCGCCCTGCGGCAGGCGGAAGCCCTCTCGACCGCCTTCCAGCCGCATCTGCTCTCCGTGCCCGGGTTGTACATGCTGGCGCTCTGGTTGCACAGCGACATCTCGGCCGAAGCCGGCTCCGCCCAGCCCGCCCCGGCCGACCTGCTGGTGCCCCTCGCACCTGCGCCGCCGGGGATCGCCGCCCATCGGCTGCACCGGCTGACCGATCTGGTGCCGGTCCTCACGCTGCGGCTGGCGCCCGCGCCTGTGCTGGAGTCGGCTGTCTGACGCGCGGCCGGACGGCAGGCGCCCCCGTGACCCCCTGGGTCACGGGGGCGTTGTCATGTGCGTACCGTGACTGCTCGACCCGGATCGGTCATGTGTACCACCCGAAAAGGCACACGCTGTGAGGGCAACCGCCCGGTCGGGTGACGCGTCCTCACCTAGCAGGAACAGCTCACGCGAAATCCCTGCGGATTCCGCTCCGTGGGGCAACACTGGGACCGACCGAACGAACGGGGGCGGTTATGAACCAGGTATCAGGCCGATCCGACCGCACGACTCCTCCACCGCAGCGAAAGACACCTTCCATGTGCCAGCACCAGCCGCAGTGCCCCACCGCCGAGTGCTCCGACCGGGAGGCCGCCATCATCGTGGCCCACCACCCGGAGCAGGGCTGGAGCCTGCTGTGCAACGGCGTCCTGCTCTTCGAGGACACCGGCGAGCTGCTGCCCGACGGGCAGATCATCGCCCCGCACCGGCCGCTGGGTACCGAACAGATCGCCACGGCCGCCTGAAACCTCCGGACCCCGCCGACAACAGCGGGGCCCGGACAGTATCGGCGGACGTTGGGGGCACCCCCGGCCGGAGGTTGGGGGGACGACGACCGCGGCGCGGGTACTACGCGTTGTACTCGTCGAGCGGCGGGCAGGAGCAGACCAGGTTCCGGTCACCGAAGGCGCCGTCGATGCGCCGCACCGGCGGCCAGTACTTGTCCGCGGCCGACACACCGGCCGGGAACACCGCCTCGTCGCGGGAGTACGGCCGGTCCCACTCCCCGCCCAGCGACGCCGCGGTGTGCGGCGCGTTGCGCAGCGGGTTGTCCTCCACCGGCCACTCGCCGGAACCGACCTTGTCGACCTCCCGGCGAATGGCGATCATCGCCTCGCAGAACCGGTCCAGCTCCGCCAGGTCCTCGCTCTCCGTCGGCTCGATCATCAACGTGCCGGCCACCGGGAACGACATCGTCGGCGCGTGGAAGCCGTAGTCGATCAGGCGCTTGGCGATGTCGTCCACCGAAACGCCCGTCTCCTTGGTCAGCGGCCGCAGATCGATGATGCACTCGTGCGCGACCAGACCGTTCGGGCCCGTGTAGAGCACCGGGTAGTGCGGCTCGAGCCGCTTGGCCACGTAGTTCGCACCGAGCACCGCGACCTGGGTGGCGCGCCGCAGCCCCTCGCCGCCCATCAGGCGCACATACGCCCAGGAGATCGGCAGGATGCCGGCCGAGCCCCACGGCGCCGCGGAGATCGGGCCGACGCCCGTGGCGGGTCCCGCGGTCGGCTGCAGCGGGTGGTTGGGCAGGAACGGCGCGAGGTGCGCGCGCACCGCGACCGGGCCGACGCCGGGACCGCCGCCGCCGTGCGGGATGCAGAAGGTCTTGTGCAGGTTCAGGTGCGAGACGTCCGCGCCGAACTTGCCGGGCTTGGCCAGGCCGACCAGCGCGTTGAGGTTGGCGCCGTCCACGTACACCTGGCCGCCGGCCTCGTGCACCGTCGCGCAGATGTCGGTGATGTTCTCCTCGAACACCCCGTGCGTGGACGGGTAGGTGACCATCAGGACGGCCAGCTCGGCACGGTGCTGGTCGATCTTGGCGTGCAGGTCCTCGACGTCCACGTCGCCGTCGTCGCGGGTCTTGACCACGACGACCTTCATGCCGGCCATCACGGCGCTCGCCGCGTTGGTGCCGTGCGCCGAGGACGGGATCAGGCACACCGTGCGCTGGGTTTCACCGTTGGAGCGGTGGTAGGCGCGCACCGCGAGCAGCCCGGCCAGCTCGCCCTGCGATCCGGCGTTGGGCTGGATGCTGACCTTGTCGTAGCCGGTGACCTCGGAGAGCTGCTCCTCCAGCTGGTGGATCAGCGTGAGGTAGCCCTCGGCCTGCTCCACCGGCGCGAAGGGGTGCAGCCCGGCGAACTCGGGCCAGGTGACCGGTTCCATCTCGGTGGTGGCGTTGAGCTTCATCGTGCACGAGCCCAGCGGGATCATGCCGCGGTCGAGCGCGTAGTCACGGTCCGACAGCCGGCGCAGGTAGCGCAGCATCGCGGTCTCGGAACGGTGCTGGTGGAAGACCGGGTGCGCCAGGTACGTGTCACCGCGCAGCAGACCGCCGGGGAGCGCGTCCGGGACGGCGGCGTCGAGCGCCTCGACGTCACCGGTCACCCCGAAGGCACCCCACACCGCGGCCAGCTGGTCGCGGCCGGTGGTCTCGTCACAGGAGATGCCGAGCAGGTCGGCGTCACGCTCCCACAGGTTGACGCCCGCGGCGCGGGCCGCGGCGGCGACCTCGGCAGCGCGGCCGGGCACCCGGGCGGTCACGGTGTCGAAGTACCCGCCGTGCACGACCTCGACGCCGCCGGCCCGCAGGCCCTCGGCCAGGATGGCGGCGTAGCGGTGGGTGCGCCGGGCGATCTGGGCCAGCCCGTCCGGGCCGTGGTAGACCGCGTACATGCCCGCCATGACGGCGAGCAGCACCTGGGCGGTGCAGATGTTGCTGGTGGCCTTCTCGCGGCGGATGTGCTGCTCGCGGGTCTGCAGGGCGAGCCGGTACGCCTTGTTGCCGTCCGCGTCGACGGAGACACCGACGAGGCGGCCGGGCAGGCTGCGGGCGAACTTCTCGCGGACGGCCATGTAGCCGGCGTGCGGGCCGCCGAAGGCCATCGGGACACCGAAGCGCTGGGTGGTGCCCACCGCGATGTCCGCGCCGAGCTCACCGGGCGAGGTGAGCAGCGTCAGGGCGAGCAGGTCGGCGGAGACCGTGACGATCGCGCCCAGCTCGTGCGCCCGCTCGATGACCGGCTTGAGGTCGCGTACCGCGCCGGAGGCGCCGGGATACTGCAGGAGCACGCCGAAGACGCCGCGCTCGGCCACCTCGTCCGGAATGCCGTCGGTGAGGTCGGCGACCACGACCTCGACGCCGGTCGGCTCGGCGCGGGTCTCGATCACGGCGACGGTCTGCGGGAAGCAGTCCGCGTCGACCAGGAAGACGCCCTGCTTCACCTTGCCGACCCGGCGGGCCAGCGACATGGCCTCGGCGGCGGCGGTGCCCTCGTCCAGGAGCGAGGCTCCCGAGGTGGGCAGACCGGTGAGGTCGGCGACGACCGTCTGGAAGTTCAGCAGCGCCTCCAGCCGGCCCTGCGAGATCTCCGGCTGGTAGGGCGTGTACGCCGTGTACCAGGCCGGGTTCTCCATCACGTTGCGCAGAATGACCGGCGGGGTGAAGGTCCCGTAATAGCCCAGGCCGATCATCGGCGCCAGCACCTGGTTGTGGTCCGCGAGGTCACGCAGCTCGGCCAGTACCGCGGCCTCGGTGCGTCCCGCGGGCAGGTTCAGCGCCTCGAAGCTCTTGATGGTGTCCGGCACGGCGGCAGCCGTCAGCTCGTCCAAGGAGCCGTAACCGACGTGAGCCAGCATCTTGGCCTGGGCCCCGGCGTCGGGGCCGATGTGGCGCTGTTCGAACGGGATGCCGCTCTCGAGCTCGGAGAGTGGGATGCGGTGGGCATTCATCTGCGGAGGCCTCCTGGTCTGACACGACCTGCGAGGGGTGCCGCGGCGCGGGCACCCGAACGGCCTCCCCCTCTGTCATCACAACCTGAGAGCTTCACCGTGCTGCCTAAAGCACGACTTTCACCGTCGGTGAGGCCGGGTCCCGCGCATGAGTCATGCCCGAGGCCCGCCCTGCTTTCCAGAGTGACCTCATCCATGCGGTACCGGTTGCCTGAGAGATTCCGGGGAGGATTTGCTCCTTCGGCGCCCCCGACACGATCTCGGAGGACTCTCCCGCATGGGGTCTGCAGCCGCCATTCAGCCTACCAGCGGGGATGGGGGCGGATTCCTCGTGGATCCCTCGAGTCGACACCGCCCCCAATGTGGCCTTTGGTTGATCTAGCAGAGCAGCACCGATCTGTTGGAGGGACCGTGCAGACCGATATTGATCCCCGCAGCCTGATCGGCCGCCGGGCCCTGGACAGCGACGGGGCGAAGATCGGCACGGTCGACGAGGTGTACCTCGACGACGCGACCGGAGAGCCCGAGTGGGCCGCGGTACGCACCGGGCTGTTCAGCCGGGACGCGTTCGTGCCGCTCGAGCCGAGCGAGGTGGTGGACGGGGAGCTGCGGGTCCCCTTCCCCAAGGCCCTCATCAAGGACGCCCCCGACTTCGGAGTCGGCCGCCACCTCTCCCCCGAGCAGGAGATCCAGCTCTACCACCACTACGGCATGGACGTCCCGTCCACCTCGACCGAGGCCCCCGGCACCGGCGACCACGACTTCGGCCGGCTGGCCGGCGAGGACTGAGAAACCACCCGGAGCGGTCCGCGAACGCCCAGGTCAGGGGACCAGTGGCAGCGGTTCGGCCGCTTCCAGTTCCGGATCCTCCACCGCGAACGTCCGCACCCGGCCCGGTACGCGGTCCGTCGGCTTCTCGAAGCGCACGGTCACCCGTCCCACCCCGCTGCCCTGCACCCACCCGGCGCCGAATTCGGCGTGCCGTACGTCCTGCCCCGGCATCCACCGCACGGCGGCGCGTACCGGCTCCGCCGCGGGCGCCGGACGCCCTGCCGGATCCGCCTCCTCCCGCTCCGCGAGCTCCGCCGCGCGCACCGCGGCGGCCTCCGCCTCGAGCTCCGCCTCCAGCTCGGCCGCCTGGGCGAACAGATCCTCCTGCGTGAAGTCGGCCAGCCCGGTGACGCCCACCCCGAGCAGCCGGACGCCGTTGGTCGTGTCGACGGCCTCCAGGAGCCTTCGGGCGGTCTCCCGCACCACCCCTGGGTCGTCCGTGGGCGCCCGCAGGGTCTCGGACCGGGTCAGGGTGCTGAAGTCGTAGCTCCGCACTTTGATCACCACCGTCCGGCCGGACCGCCCGGCCTCCCGCAGCCGCCGCACACAGCGGTCCGCGAGCCGGTCGAGCTCCGAGCGCACCCGGAACCGGTCGGTGAGGTCCACGTCGAAGGTGTCCTCCACCGAGACGGACTTCGCGTCACGGTCGGCGACCACGGCCCGGCTGTCCAGGCCCAGGGCCATGGCGTAGAGCGAGGCGCCGTGCGCCTTGCCCAGCAGCTGCACCAGCTCGGACTCCCCGGCCAGCGCCACCTCCCCGACCGTGCCGATACCGGCCCGGCGCAGGTGCTCGCCGGTCGCGGGCCCGACGCCCGGCAGCACCCGGACCGGCATCGGGTCCAGCAGCGCCCGCTCGGTGCCGGGCTCGACCACCACCAGGCCGTTCGGCTTGCCCTGCTCGGAAGCGATCTTGGCCAGCAGCTTGGAGCCCGCGAGCCCCACCGAGGCCGTCAGCCCCGTGGCGGCCCTGATCCGCGCCCGCACCCGCTCCGCCACCTGGCGGGGGGCCTCGGTCGTCGCACCCGCCTCCAGGTCCACGAAGGCCTCGTCCAGGCTGAGCGGCTCCACCAGCGGCGACAGCTCCCCGAGGATCCCCATCACGGTCTCGCTGACCCGCCGGTACAGGTCGAAGCGGGGAATGAGGTAGGCGGCATTGGGGGCGAGACGCCGTGCGTGCGCCATGGCCATCGCCGAATGGACGCCATGGACACGTGCCTCGTAGGACGCGGTCGCGACGACGCCGCGCGGTCCGAGACCGCCGACCACGACCGGCTTGCCCCGCAGGCTCGGCTTGGAGGCCTGTTCCACCGCGGCGTAGAACGCGTCCATGTCCAGGTGCAGGATCGTCGGAGCGGTTCTCACAGTCACCGATGCTGCCGCACGGCACTGACATTCACCGTACGGACGTACAGCGGACGGTTCACCCCACGCGGTTCCGGCGCCGCGCCAGCTCGTCCGCGGGGTTGTGGCCGGCCAGTGTCTCGCCGGTGTCCACGCGCTCGCCGTGCAACTGCGACAGGGAGCTCTCGACGTCCCGCCAGACCACGCCCACGGCGATCCCGAAGACGCCCTGGCCGCCCTGGAGCAGGTCGACGACCTCGTCGGGCGAGGTGCACTCGTACACGGTGGCGCCGTCGCTCATCAGGGTCATCCGGGTGAGCTCGGCGGGTGCGGTGGTGCGCAGGTGCCGGACGGCGGTGCGGATGTTCTGCAGGGAGACCCCGGTGTCCAGGAGCCGCTTGACGATCTTGAGGACGACCACGTCCCGGAAGCCGTAGAGGCGCTGCGCACCCGTTCCGTACGCTGCCCGGACGCTCGGCTCGACCAGGCCCGTACGCGCCCAGTAGTCCAGCTGGCGATAGGTGATGCCGGTCGCCGCGCACGCCGTCGGCCCCCGGTACCCGACCGTCTCGGTCTCGGGCTCCGCCGGGCCGGCCATCGCACCGTCGGCCGGTGCGGGCTGCCGGGCCAGGGCCCCACGGGTGGGATACGGGCCGCCCGTGGCCATACCGTCGCCGGTGCTTCTCACGCCGCCCTCCGTCCCTTCGCGTCCCGGTCGGCACGTGCACGTGCCAACGGGACTTTCCATCTCGACGGTAGGCAGTCACTCGGGGTGCGTCAACGATCGCCACACTCGGCACGCCGAGTGATATCAACCCCAAGAGTGGTTTCGCGTGCCCCCGAACGGGGAACGGCTAGCCGAATGGGCCAAATAAGCCCGTTACTGGTTGCTCGTGCCGAAGTCCTCCGGCGAGATCTGGTCCAGGAACTCGCGGAACTTCTCGACCTCGTCCTCCTGCTCGTCCGGGATGGCGATCCCCGCGTCGTCCAGCACTCCGTCGCTGCCGTAGATCGGCGTCCCGGTGCGCAGGGCGAGGGCTATGGCGTCGGACGGGCGGGCGCTGACCTCCACACCGCTGGCGAAGACCAGCTCGGCGTAGAAGACACCCTCGCGCAGATCGGTGATCCGCACTTCGGTGAGCGTCTGTCCGACCGCTTCGAGCACATCCTTGAACAAATCATGGGTCAGCGGGCGAGCAGGCGTCATGCCCTGCTGCGCGAAAGCGATGGCCGTGGCTTCTCCAGGCCCGATCCAGATGGGCAGATACCGGTCGCCTCCCACTTCGCGCAGGAGCACGATCGGTTGATTGGAGGGCATTTCGACCCGGACACCCACGACGTCGAGCTCGTTCACACAGTAACCCTAGGACGTGCCCGGCCGGTTTGGGTAGTCGGGCATCCCGCTCGGCGGACTTGACAGGTATCGCGCAGCTTCTCAGAAGAGCCGCAGGCGAAGGGCGGACTGGACCATGGCGGCGTGCAGACGGACCGAGAGTGCCGCCAGTTCCCGGGCGGTCGTCTCGGCGTGTGTACGGGTCTGCGGGTTGCGGTGTCGCCGCAGCGGGGCGACCACCTGTTCCACCAGGCCGACCTCCCGGTCGGCCGCGGCCTTCACCGCGCGCAGATGGCGCGGTTCCAGGCCGAAGCGGCCCATGTCGACGATCAGCTTGCCGATGTTCACCGATTCGGCGTCGTAGCCCCCGTCACGACCGGCCTCCACCAGGCCGTAGGACTCCCACTGCTCCAGATCGTCCGGCTCCGCACCGGTGGCGGCCAGCAGCGCTTCCCGACCGATCCGCAGCTCGGAGGGGCTGTCGGTAGCGGCCACACCCTCCGCGAGCTCCCGGGACTCGCCCGGCCCCGGCAGCGGAATCTGCTCGCCCCGGTCGAGCGCGTCCAGATGCTCCCGGATGACGCGCAGCGGCAGATAGTGGTCCCGCTGCATGCGCAGGACGTGGCCCAACCGCTCCACATCGCGAAGAGCGAACTTCCGATAGCCCGAAGGAGTGCGTTGGGGCTCCACCAGGCCCTCCGCCTCCAGGAACCGGATCTTGGAGATGGTGACCTCGGGGAACTCGTCCTGCAGGTGGTTCAGCACGGCCCCGATGCTGAGCAGCCGGCCGTCCGGGGTGGCGGTGCCGTTGCCGGCACCGCCTGACGGTGTTCTAAGCATGGACCTTCCCTGTGGGAGTCCCCCCGCACACTGCGTGGGAGGTCAGATGCCTCGCTGGCTCGCGTAGAAGACCAGTCGGTACTTGCCGATCTGGACCTCGTCGCCGTTGGCGAGAGACACGGAGTCGATCCGCTCCCGGTTGACATACGTGCCGTTGAGGCTGCCCACGTCGGAGACCGTGAAGCCGCCGTCGGTCGCCCGCCGGAACTCCACATGGCGGCGCGAGACCGTGACGTCGTCCAGGAAGATGTCGCTCTGCGGGTGGCGGCCGGCCGTGGTCAGTTCGCCGTCCAGGAGGAAGCGGCTGCCCGAGTTCGGGCCTCGGCGCACCACCAGCAGGGCGGAACCGATCGGCAGCGCGTCCACGGCCGCCTGGGCCTCCGGGGACAGCGACGGCGTCACGGTCTGACCGGTCGCCTCGGCCTCGTAGGCCTCCAGCCCCGAGATCGAGATCGTCGACGTGGTCTCCGACGGCCGCTCGGACGGGACACCGGCACGCAGCGGCGCGCCACAGTTGGAGCAGAAGCGGCTCGCTTCCGCGTTGGTGTGACCGCACCTCGTGCATACCGGCAAGGCCGTCATGGACTGAGCCTCCTGCCGCGGATCGCCCGCGGGGACGTTCGACGCGTACGGATCGGAGGGAAACCCTGCACCCGTACTTGAGGTTGATGGTTCCCCGAAACCTATGCGGCCGGACGCGGCAGGGTCAACAGACGCCACACCTTGTCCGCCCGAAATGTCACCGCGCGCTCCGGCGGGCTCGTTCCGGAACAGCGGCCGCTCCCCGGCCGGGCCGTCCCCCTGCCCCTGGCGCGGGGCACGATGACGCGCCGTAGCGGGATCACCAGCCTGCTTGGCCTGTCGCGCGCTCTTGCCGAACAACTTCCCAAACAACTTCACGGGCGATTCCCCTTGACCGAAACAGACCCGCCCGTGGGGCAGGACGAACCCTCGCTACACACAGTTTCCAACACAGACCACCCCGACGATGTGCCGACCCCCCGCGTCACTGTGATGACGACCGAGCGTAGTCAGGCTGCTTCGCCGGCCGCAAGGCATCCACGACGATCTTCTCAGAACGGACGACATCGGCCGTGGCCTGCTCCTTCTTCAAAGTCTGCACCACTCCGCCGGGAATATTGAGCGCCGGCTCCAGGTCCTGCGGATTTCCGATGACCTTGAACCGGTAGGGCTGGACCACCTTGTGGCCGTCGATCTCCACACCGTCGGCACCCTGCGTGAAGTACGTGTCGGCCACCACCCGTACGTCGTTGATCTGGATCGCCTCGGCCCCGGCCGCCCGCAGCTCCTGCAGTGTGTCCAGCAGCTTGTCCGCCTCCAGGCCGCCCTTGGGGTCCGAGATCGTCAGGTTGATGCCGGGGCCCTGCGCGGCGACCGTACCGGCGAGCACGCCGAGCTGCTGCGCCTTCTGGTCGGTCTGCTTGCGGGCCTCCTCGGCCTGGTTGGAGCTGGTCTCCAGCTCGGAGCGCTGCGTCTCCAGCCGGCGCTTCTCGTCCTGGAGCCGCTGCGTGCGGTTGTCCAGCTCCGTCAGGATGCGCACCAGGTCCTCCTGGCGGGCGCCGCGCAGCGCCCCGCTGTCACTGGTGGAGCGCACCTGGATGGCCAGTCCCAGCCCCAGCACGAACAGCAGCAGCGCGACGATCAGCTGGGCCCGCGACAGCCGCGGCGGCCACAGCCCCGCCAGCAGTCGCTGCCGGCCCGTCTCGCCCGACGCCGGCTTCACGGGCCCCGCGTCCGGCACGGGGGTCTCGGACGCCTCGGAAGGCACCGCCTTCCCGGGCCGCGCGGGCGCGTCGTCGGGCTCGGGGGCATCGGAGTGCCCCGGGGTCTCGGCACGCTCCGGTGCACCGGCGCTCTCGGGGACGCCGGCGCGCTCCGGCGTCGCGGCGCCCTCGGGGACACCCTCGCTGTCGGGCGTCGTGGCGCGCTCGGGGAGTTCTTCGTCGCTCATACGGCGGTCACGCCCGGAAGACGTGGCGGCGGATGGCAGCCGCGTTGGAGAAGATCCGGATACCCAGGACCACGACCACACCCGTGGACAGCTGCGCGCCGACACCGAGCTTGTCCCCGAGGAACACGATCAGTGCGGCCACCACCACGTTGGAGAGGAAGGAGACGACGAAGACCTTGTCGTCGAAGATCCCGTCGAGCATCGCGCGCAGACCGCCGAAGACGGCATCGAGCGCGGCTACCACGGCGATCGGGAGATAGGGCTCGACCACTGTCGGCACGACGGGGCGGACCACGAGTCCGACCACGACTCCCACGACGAGGCCCAGTACGGCGATCACTTCGTACCCTTCCCTGTTCTGGCGGCGTCCGCCTTCGTGTTGCCGGGCACCGGCTTGGCGTAGCGCACGATCAGACTGGGGGCGGCCGGCAACCGCACCTCGTCCTCCGCGGAGATGTCCGCGCGGATCCCGTAGCTCTGCTGCAGTACGTGCAGATACTGCCCGTCCGCACTCTCCTGGAAGGTCGTGCTCAGCCGCCGGCCGTCCCCGATCGCCAGCACCGTGTACGGAGGCGCCAGCGGCTTGTTGTCGACCAGTATGGCGTCACCGGCGGCGCGAATCGCCGACAGCGCCGTCAAACGCTGGCCGTTGACGGAGATCGCCTCGGCCCCCGACGCCCACAGCCCGTTGACGATCCGCTGCATGTCACGGTCGCGCACGCGCCCGGTGTCGGAGAAACCATTGCTCTCCCGCGGCCCGCCGCCGTTCCCCGTCGACGCCTCCTTGGCGTCGTCGACGACCAGCTTCACCCCCGGGCCCTTGACGGGCGTGGCGCCCGCCATCAGCGCCACCAGGTCCGTACTGCCGGCACCCTTGTCACCCAGGGCGGCCCGCTGCTTCGCGTCGACCTCGTCGCGCAGCTGGTCCACGTTCTTCTGCAGGCTGTCCGCGGAGCTCGTGCCGGACTGGATGCGCTCGATCAGCTTCTGCCGCTCCAGAGCCAGCGTGGGCGCCGCGACGTTCGCCTGGGCGGCCCCGAGCGTGACGACGACGGCCGCCAGCACCAGCCCGACGGCGAGCCCCAGCTTGGCCCGCAGCGTGGTGGGCAGCCGTGAGCTGCCCACCACGCCACGACGCTCCGCCGCCTCCGCGTAGCCGTCGTCGAGGCTGTGATCCATCACGTTGGTCAGCAGCGACATCGAGGCGTCGGGGCGCCGTGGCGGGGCCTTCGGGCTGGGGCTGCTCCCATCCTGGTGCTGCTGCGGCATGCCGCACATCGTCGCACGTCGGGGCCGCTCCACTCGAACGGCCCCCTTGCGGCGCGCCGTTCGGCCCCGGAATCAGTGACCAGCGCCCTCCACGATCGCCGACCACTCGTCGAGCAGCGCCTGGGCAGAGGCGTCGTCCGGACCTTCTGCCCACAAATGCGTGACCGCTTCCGCGGGGTCGGGCAGGACCATCACCCAACGGCCGTCGGTCTCCACGACCCGGACACCGTCGGTGGTGTCCACCGACCGGTCGCCGGCGGCCTCGACCACGCTCCTCATCACGAGTCCCTTGACGGCCCACGGGGTCGCCACGTCGCGTCGCAGGACATGGGCGCGCGGGATCCGGGCGTCGATCTGGCTGAGGGTGAGCTGGGTACGGGCCACCAGGCCGATCAGCCGCACGAACGCAGCCGACCCGTCGAAGACACTGCTGAACTCGGGGATGATGAAGCCGCCCCGGCCGTCTCCGCCGAAGATCGTGCTCTCCGCCCGGCCCACTCGCGTGAGGTCGTCCGGCGATGTCGTGGTCCATGCCACCTGGGTGCCGTGGTACGCCGCCACCTGCTCGGCGATACGGGTCGTGGTGACCGGCAGTCCCACCCGTCCGCTGCGGCGCTCGGCCGCGACCAGGTCCAGCATCACGAGCAGTGCCCGGTCGTCCTCGACGATCCTGCCGCGCTCGTCCACCAGCGACAGCCGTTCACCGACCGGGTCGAACCGGACGCCGAAGGCCGCACGGGCCGAGGCGACGATCTCGCCCAGCCGCACCAGCCCGGACCGGCGTTCGTCGGCGGTCTCGGTGGGCCGGGCCTCGTTCAGCCCGGGGTTGATGGTGAACGCGTCGACGCCCAGCCGCCCCAGCAGGCTCGGGAGCACCAGGCCGGCGCTGCCGTTCGCCGCGTCCACGACGACCTTCATCCCCGACTCCGCGACACCCGAGGTGTCGACCGCCCGCAGCAGCGAGCCCGTGTAGGAGTCGAAGACGCTCGACGGGAAGCGCAGGTCACCGATCTCGCCGGGGAAGGCGCGCCGGTACTCCTGGCGGGCGAAGACCCGGTCCAACTTGCGCTGCCCGCCCGCCGACAGGTCGGCGCCTCGCTCGTCGAAGAACATGATGTCGACGGAGTCCGGCGTACCCGGGGTCGTGCGGATCATGATGCCGCCGGCGCTGCCGCGCGCCGTTTGCTGCCTGGCCACCGGCAGCGGGACGTTCTCCAGGTCCCGGACGTCGATGGCACTGGTCTGCAGGGCCGAGATCACCGCGCGCTTCAGTGCTCGCGCGCCACGGGAGTGGTCGCGGGCCGTCGTGACCGTGGACCCCTTCTTGAGCGTGGTGGCGTAGGCACCGGCCAGCCGGACGACGAGTTCCGGGGTGATCTCCACGTTCAGGATTCCCGAGACACCGCGCGCGCCGAACAGATGCGCCTGACCCCGCGATTCCCAGATGACCGACGTATTGACGAAAGCGCCGGCCTCGATGGTCTTGAACGGATAGACACGGACATTGCCCGCGATGATCGACTCCTCGCCGATCAGGCATTCATCGCCGATCACGGCACCGTCGTCGATCCGCGCCGCCCGCATGATGTCGGTGTTCTTACCGACCACGCAGCCGCGCAGGTTCGTTCCCTGTCCGACGTAGACGTTGTCGTGAATCACGGCCTTGTGCAGGAACGCACCGGACTTGACGACGACGTTCGAGCCGATGACCGTGTGCTCGCGGATCTCCGCGCCGGCCTCGACCTTGGCGTAGTCCCCGATGTACAAAGGCCCGCGCAGTACGGCATCGGGGCTGACCTCGGCACCTTCGGCCACCCAGACACCCGGCGAGATCTCGAATCCGTCGAGATCGACATCGACCTTGCCCTCAAGGACGTCCGCCTGCGCCTTGATATAGCTCTCGTGCGTGCCGACGTCTTCCCAGTAGCCCTCGGCGATGAAGCCGTAGACCGGCTTGCCTTCCTTCATCAACTGCGGGAAGACATCGCTCGACCAGTCGACGGACGTGTCGGCGGCCACGTAGTCGAAGACCTCGGGCTCCATGACGTAGATGCCCGTATTGACGGTGTCCGAGAAGACCTGGCCCCAGGTGGGCTTCTCGAGGAAGCGCTCGACCTTACCCTCCTCGTCCACGATCGTGATGCCGAACTCCAGCGGGTTGGGCACCCGCGTCAGGCATACGGTGACAAGTGCACCCTTTTCCTTGTGGAATTCGATGAGCTCGGTGAGGTCGAAGTCCGTGAGCGCATCACCGGAAATCACGAGGAAGGAGTCGTCCTTGAGCGCCTCTTCGGCGTTCTTTACACTCCCGGCCGTCCCGAGTGGCTTTTCCTCATTGGCGTACGTGAGCTCCATCCCAAGTTCTTCGCCGTCCCCGAAGTAATTCTTGACGAGGGATGCGAGGAACTGGACGGTCACCACGGTCTCGGTGAGACCGTGCCGCTTGAGCAGCGTCAGCACGTGCTGCATGATCGGCCGGTTGGCAACCGGCAGCAGGGGCTTGGGCATACTCGAGGTCATTGGGCGAAGGCGTGTGCCTTCGCCGCCGGCCATCACGACGGCCTTCATGTCGGAAAAGTCCTCCTTGCGGCTCAATCAGCCGTGGCGTCCATCCGCACAAGTCTGCGGACCTGCACTACATAGAGGATCCCTGCCCACCAGTACAGAGTTGTACCCCATCCGGCGAACGCCCATCCGCAAATTGCGGCCAGCGTGGCGAGCCATCCGCTGCCATCACTCAGCAACAACAGCGGGAAGGCGTACATCAGGTTGAAGGTGGCGGCCTTGCCCACGAAGTTCACCTGCGGCGGCCCGTATCCGTGCCGCCGGAGGATCAGGAGCATTACCCCCATCATCACCTCCCTGGCCAACAGGAGCAACGTCAGCCACAAGGGGAGGATGTCCCTCCAGGTGAGCCCGATCAGGGTGGACAGCACAAACAGCCGGTCCGCGGCCGGGTCGAGGAGCCGGCCGAGATTGCTGACCTGGTTCCACCGCCGCGCGAGCTTGCCGTCCAGATAGTCGCTGATACCGCTGAGTGCGAGGACCAGCAGAGCCCAGCCGTCGGCCTTCGGGCCGCCGAACTCGGGCCACAGGATCAGCCACAGGAACACCGGGACGCCCACCAGGCGGGCCATACTCAGGATGTTGGGGATCGTGAAGATCCGATCCGTTTGCACCCTTGACTCCTGGACCTCCACCGGGGGCCCCTCCTGTATGTACGTGCCGATGATTCCACCCGACCCTACCCCAGACGACAAAAAGGCCCGACCCCGGATCGAAGATCCGAGGTCGGGCCTCGTAATAATTGTTCGGCGGCGTCCTACTCTCCCACAGGGTCCCCCCTGCAGTACCATCGGCGCTGAAAGGCTTAGCTTCCGGGTTCGGAATGTAACCGGGCG
>NZ_JBWKIQ010000018.1:0-152144 GCF_056432645.1 Streptomyces sp. NPDC045021 | reverse complement strand
TCCCGCCCCCGCTCCGGTGGTGCAGGCGCCGCAGCCCTACCAGGCCCCGCCGCAGCAGTACCAGCCCCCCCCCCCCCCCCCCCCCCCCTCCCCCCCCCCCCCCCCCCCCCCCCCCCCCCCCCCCCCCCCGGGGGCCCCCCGGGGGGGGGGCCCCCCCCCCCGGCCCCGCCCGGGGTTCAGGACACGACAGGCAACGTCGGATCAGAGCAGGCCGTCCCACATCTGCTCGACCAGTACGGCCCACCAGTTGTCCGGCGAAGCGATCGCGGCCGGGTCCTGCGCCGCCAGCTGCGCCTGGAAGTCGACCGTCCAGCGGCCGGCCTGGTCGGGCGTGAGCCCGATCCGCAGCCGCCACATCCGCCCGAGCAGGGCGAGGCAGCGGGCGAACTCCGGCAGGCTGGAGTTCACGAACTGCGGCGGCACCGGCTGCCCGCCGGGGCCCGCTTCGAGCGGCACGGCGACGATGTGCGCGGTCCCGTACTGCACGCACAGCTGGCGCCCGAAGTCATTGCCCATGACCAGGTACGAGCCCGCGTCCGAGGCCGGCTGCACACCGCGCTCCTGCGCCAGTTCGGCGAGCGTCGGCACCGGGCGGCCCGGTTGGGCCTGCGCCCAGAAGAACGGCCCGAAGTCGACCGGCAGCCCGGCCCACATCAGGGTCTGCGCGACGATGTCCGGCACACCCTGGCGCGAGACCGAGCGCTGGTCAAACCGGAACAGGCCCTGCGGCCCGAACGCCTGCGCCAGCTCGTGGCCGATGCCTTCGAGCGGAATCGGCGGCACCCGCTGGACCTGGTTCGGGTCCGGCATCGGCACCCGCTGCGGCTGCGGGCGGGCCGGCGCCGCCGCGACCTGGTGCAGCTCGCCCTGGTGCGTCAGCAGATGCTGGACGCCCTGCTGGCGTGAGGCGTGCTCCCGGCCGTACGGGGCCGTGTGGCTGATCCGCACCTGGGGCCAGGTCTCGCGGATCATCCGGGCGCAGTAACCGCCCGGCAGATCGCACGCCTCCAGCTCCGTGTGCAGCTCCAGCACCTGCTGCGGCGGCACGTTGAGCGCGCGCAGCTCGTGCAGGATCTGCCACTCCGGGTGCGGAGTGCCCGGCGCCGAGCGGCGGATGAGCTGCTGCTGCGAGCCGTCGTGCGCGCGGTAGCTCAGTACGGCCATGTAGCCGGGGCCGACGGTCGGCACACCGGCCGGCGGCTGCGGGTATCCGTAACCGCCGGGGGGCGGCGGCGCCGCGGCTCCGGGCGGCGGCGGTGGCGGCATGCCGGGACCGGGGCCACCGGGGTTCGGGCCGGCGAGCATCGTCGCCGCGTAGGGGGCACCGCCACCGGGCGCGCCGGGGCCCGGAGGAGCCGGGGGCGCGCCCCGGCCACCGCCGGGTACGCCGGGCGGAGGCGGCGGACCGCCCTGGCCACCGATCGCCCCGGGCGGGGGCGGCGGCGCGCCGGGGCCGCCGACGCCGGGACCGGCCAGCATCGTCGCCGCGTAGTTGACGCCGCCGGGAGCGCCGGGGCCCGGAGGAGCCGGAGGCGCGCCCCGGCCACCGCCGGGCACACCTGGCGGAGGCGGCGGACCACCCTGGCCACCGATCGCCCCGGGCGGCGGCGGCATGCCGGGACCGCCGGGAGCACCGGGACCGCCGACGCCAGGACCGGCCAGCATCGTCGCCGCGTAGTTGACGCCGCCGGACGACGGCGGACTGCCCGGCGTGCCGGGGGCACCGGGCGCTCCGGGAGCGGCCGGGCCGGGGTCGTTCGGGCCGCGTGCGGGCACGAGCTGCGTCGGAAGGTATCCCCCGCCGGCCGGAGCGCCGGGAGCGCCCGGGGTTCCGGCGGAGTTGGGCGCGCTGGGCGGCGGCGGTGCGTCCGGGCTCCGTCGTACGGGTCCCGCGGACGGCACGCTGCCGCGCACCGCCTTCGCGGTCTCCGCGTCGGCGATGTCCGCGGCGCCGCGCCCGGGAGTGCCGGCGCCTGCTGGGCCGCCCGGGGTCGCGAGACCCGCGGGCGGCGGCAGCGCCGCGCCGGGGCCGGACGGCGGCGGCAGGTTGGGAGCGGCGTAACCCGGGCCCTGGGGCCGGGCGGGCCCGGGCGTCGCGGGCGCGATCGGGAAGCCGGCGCCCTCCGGCGGAGCGATCATCGTCGCGGGCAGCGAGCTGCCCTGCGGCATCAGTTCGGTCTTCGCCTCGGCGCCGGCCATCGGCGGCGGGGTGTGCGCCTCGTCGGAGTCGGAGATCGGCGGGGCGAAGACCGTGGCGGGGATGGGGACGGACACGGAGTCCTCCCCTGCGCTGGTGGTGCGTCCGGACCAGGCCCCGGAGGAGATCTCGGCCGACGCGGAGGACGACGCGGACGCGACGGCCGGAGCGACCGGCGCGGCGGGGGCCGCGGGGGCGGCCGGAGCGGCGCCGGGGCGGCGGTCCGGGATGCCCATCTTGTCCGCCGCGTCCTGCAGCCACTGCGGCGGGCTGATCAGGAAGGACGTCGCCTCCAGATCGAGGCGTTGGGGCGGGGTCGGCGGAGTGTCGTTCGGCACCGCGCCGTACTCCTCCTCGTAGCGGCGGATGACCTCGCCGACCGGCAGACCCGGCCACAAGGTGGCCTCTCCGCTGTCCCGCGCGATGACCAGCCGCACCTGTCCGTCATCGCTCGACGGACCGTCCTCGCGGGGCTCGGACCAGGCGACGAAGCCCAGGTCGAACTCGCGCACCCGCACCTCGCGGGCCTGGTACGCCGGGACGTCACCGTTGATCCACCGCTCGGCGCGCTCCTGCGCCTGCGCGAAAGTGACCATTCCCTGCTTCACCCCTCCACCGGGACGGCACTGGCGAAGCCACCGTCCACCATCAGGTTCGCCACTGTCTCCAACTCCGGCGGATTGCCCGCCAGACGCAGCAGGAACGCGTCGAGCGAGTCACCGCACGGCAGCAGCAGCGCCGCGACCCGCTCCTCCGGGGACGACCAGTGGTCGCCGTCCCGGGCATCGTCGTAGGCGCAGAACCAGAGCGTGCCGGTGCTGTCGCCCTTGACCTTCACCGCGAGCACCCCGCCCTGGACGTAGCCGATGGCCAGGTAGTCCTTGGTGAAGTGGTCGCGCAGGCACTTGTTGACGTACACGAGGTCGTTGACCGCGGCCTCGTCGCGCACCGTGAAGAACGGCTGGTCCAGCAGCAGTCCGAGGTCGGGGTCGAGCGCGACCCCGGCCGGGGCGCAGCCGCCCGCCGCCTTGAGGAAGGTGCGGTAGGCGCCGGGGAGCCGGTACCCCAGCTCCTCCTCGACGTCCAGCACCTGCTGCTCGGTGACCGCCACTCCGCTGTGGTGGGGCGTCGCCTTGGGCAGCCCGAAGTGCACGGGACGGGTCTCCTGGAGCGGGCGGGTGCCGCGCTTGGAGTGGTCGGCGGTCGAGACGGCGAGGCCGCCGTGGTGCCGCAGCAGCGCCTTGACCTCGACGGGGATCAGCTCCACCCGCCGGGTGCCCGGGACGTGGTGCCAGGTCCAGCCGTGCGGGGTCGCGACGGGCGGCAGGCTGCCCCAGAGCTCGTGCCCGGCGGCGTGCATCGCGGCGTTGGCCGACACGTAGTCGGTCAGCCGGAGCTCGTCGACGCCGAAGCCCTCGGGCGGCTCCGCGATCTCCGCCGCCGCCCTCGCGAACGCCGAGAAATCCGGGTAACCGTCGTCGTCGACCCAGACACCCTGGGGGTGCCGGGCGGCGCGCACCGGGTCCGGGAAGTGCACGACCTGACCGGCGTAGGCCGCGTTCGGTGGCACGGTCCGTCCCCCGGTCCGGGGGCTGGGAGGTGCCCCCAGCCCTGGCCGACCTGTCGTCATGGCGGTTGCCCCCTGCTACGTCTGGCTGATGAGCACAGCCTATGGGGTGTGGCAAGTTCGGCTTCCGCCCCCGTCCGGGTCAGCCGGCGGCCTCCGCGGCCTTCAGCTTCGTGTCCTGCTTGCGGGCGACGTCGAGGGGCACGTCGCCCGCCTGGCCGGTCCCCTTCACCGACAGATACGTGACGCTGGAGCCGCCGGTGCGCACGACGGTGACCAGTGCGGTGCCGCCCTCCTTGTCGCTGGTGTCCGACATCACGTACGCGACGGCTTCGTCGCCCACGGTGACCGCGGGACCCTTCCGGATCGTGAACGGGATCTTCTTGCCGGTGCCGTCGGTGGCCGTGAACGCGGTGCACTTCTCCAGGGCCTGCCGGATGTCGGCCACCATCTTCTGCGCCTCGCCGGGGGCGTGGCTGGCGAGCAGCATCTGGTTCAGCTGGGCGCCGGCCAGCAGGTTGGAGGTGTCGATCTTGCCGACCGAGGCACCGACGAAGGCCTTGCGCGCGTACTTCGGCCGGGTGCTGGGCGGATCGGCGAGCGGCTGGCACTCGGGCTTGTCCGTCGTCATCACGTCGTCGGGGCTCATCGCCTCGTTCTTCGACGCCTCGATCTTGTAGCCGGGTAGATCGGCGTCCTTGACGAGCGCCGCCCTCAACTGCGTCTCGGTCAGCGGTGCCTTGGCGTCCGCCGTCGGGGTCGCGCCCGCGGAGGTCGCGGGAGCCGTCGTCGCGCCGCCCTTGTTCTTCGCGTCGCCGCTCCCGCCGTCATCGCCGGAACAGGCCGCGGCGAGCGCCAGCAGAGGCAGCACGGCGGCGGCCGTGACGGCTTGGCGAATACGGAAATTGGTGCGAGTGCTGGTGCGGGACTCTGCGCGCATGCGGGCAACTCTCCCCTGTGGACGGAACGTTCCGCCCGCGAATGCGAGCTCCGGACCATCCTTCCGGCCCATCTGCTGCCCCGTCCAAGCCGTTTCCACTCCGCCGACGATCCGTCACACCACGGTGACATGGGACACACAGGATGTTCGGCACACCGCACCCGACTTCCCCACCTCCTGACACCTTTGGCACTCTGAGTTTTGTAAACGGGGGATCGCTCGCTCCGGCGGGCGGACAGGAGGACGCATCACCATGCAGACAACGGACGCCGCGGATCCGCGGCTCACCTGGAGTGCCATGGGCGCCGACACCGCGGGGCCACCTGTTCTGCGGCACCGGCGGGACGGCATCCTGCCGGCCGTGGCCGCCGCGCTGTCCATCCGTGACGAGGTGCTGACCTGCACCGGGAGCAAGGCCGAGCAGGCTCCGGCGCTGCACCCGATCATCCAGGACTTCCTCGACACCCTGCCGGTCTCCCAGCGCGAGCGCTTCACCGGACGCTGTCCGGAGCCCGTGCTGCTCTCCCGGTTCCTCTCCGCCGCGGACGCCTCGCGCAGCAAGCGCGCGGCCCGCAAGCCGCTCACGCAGAGTGAGGCTCGTAAGGCTTTGCGTGGTGCGCGGCTCACCGCCCGCCGTATACGCGAGGACGGCGACCCCGAGCACGGCTCCTACGCGCCGCCGTGCCGCTCCTGCGCGCCGCTGCTGGCGCACTTCGGCGTGCGGCCGGTCGATCCGGCGGCGGAGGCGGCGTGAGCGACCGGAACGGCCTGCGGGACCCGAACAGCGTGAACGGCGTGAACAACGCCGCCGGTATGCCGAGCTCCCCGAGCATCCGGTTCCCGGCCGCTGTGGACGCCGCCCTGCGCTCGGCCGGCTGGCAGCCGGGCCGCTGGGACATCAAGCAGGCGGAGGTCTGGGCGGACGCGCTGCGCGCCCACTCCTCCCCCGCCGGGCACACCCACGCCGTCTCCCCTGCGGCAGTGGAGGCCTGGGCCGAGTTCGGCGGCCTCGCCATACCCGCCACCACCGGGCCCGGCCGGCAGATCGCCCCGACCCCGGTGCTGGTGAACCCGCTGCGCGGGCTCCATCTCGCCAGGACCCTCGCCGACCTCGGGCGGGCCCTGGAGACCGAGGTCTCGCCGCTGGGCGAGGAGATGGGCTCGGGCTCCCTGCTGGCGATCGACGCGAACGGCCATGTCTACGCCATCGACCACACCGGCGACTGGTATCTCGGCGCAGACATCGACAACGCCCTGACCATCCTCGTAAGCGGCGGCCGGCCGGAGCGGCTGACGACCGCCTGACGCCCCGCCCGGCCGGTGTCCGGCCGCCGGCTCTCAGCCGGCGGCCGACGGGCCGGCGGGCAGCGCGACGACGGGCAGCGCCGGAATCATGGCGGAGACCCGGAAGCCGCCGACCTCGGTGTGGCCCGCGACGAAACCGCCGCCGAGCGCGGTGACCCGCTCCTTCATCCCGACCAGGCCGTGGCCGCCGCTGGGCAGGGCCGCGGCGGGCGAGCCGTCGGACGGGCCGTTCTGGACGCGGACGGCGACCTCGGCGTCCCGGTAGGCGAGCCGGACCTCGGTCCTGGCGCCGGGGGCGTGCTTGTGGACGTTGGTGAGAGCTTCCTGGACGACCCGGTACGCGGTCCGCTCGACCTGGTCCTCGCAGGCCCGGATCTCGCCCTCGACGGTCAGCTCGACACGCATCCCCGCCGCGCGGGACTCCTCCACGAGCGCCTCCAGCCGGGCCAGGCACGGCCCGTCGGCCTGCGGGCCACCGCCGCCGCCCGCCCCGTCGGCCGCGTCGGCCCGCCCGGCGGCGGCGCGCGCCGCCCCGGAAGCGTTGCCGCTGCCCAGCTCGGTGAAGGCCAGCGTGCTCCCGGTGCCCGCGCCGTTCACCACCTGCGCGGTCCGCAGGACGCCCAGCATCTGCCGCAGCTCGTTGAGCGCCTGCCGCCCCATGTCCCCCAGCAGCTCCGCGCTCGCGGAGGCCTTCTCCGGATCCTTGAGGGCGACGGCCTTGAGCGCCGCGGCGTGCACCACCATCAGGCTGACCCGGTGCGCGACCACGTCGTGCATCTCGCGGGCGATCCGGGTGCGCTCGTCGGAACGAGCCCGCTCCGCCCGCTCGGTCGCCTTCTCGGCGAGCAGCGTCAGTTCCCGCTCCAGACCGTCGGCACGCTCCCGCAGGCTCTCGACCAGCCGGCGGCGGGCCCGGACGTACAGGCCGAGCAGCACCGGCGGCGCGGTCAGGCCGAGGGCCATCAGGAGCGAGGTGATCACGATGACGGGCAGCGGTGTGTTGCTGTCCTGCCGCAGGCTCTCGCGCATCTGGATGAACGCGACGATCATCGTGCCGAGCCCGGTCATGCCGGCCAGGGTGGCGGTGATGCGGCGCGGGACCTCGGAGGCCGCCAGCGTGTAGAGCCCGACGATGCTGAGCAGGAACCCGAGCTGCGCGGGCGTCACCGCGATGGCCAGCAGGACGATCGCGATCGGCCAGCGACGGCGCAGCAGCAGCGACGCGCCGACGATCAGCCCGAAGACGGCGCCGACCCCCGGTTCGATGCCGGTCTTCTCCGCGAAGGACACGCCTTCGACAAAGCATTCGAGCGCCGACACAGCGGCCAGCGTCGCGTCGAGCACGAGGCTGCGCCGCCTCGGCCACCACCATGGGCCCGGCCGTGCTCGGCCCCCGCCCCTGTCATCCGGTACGTGCGCCCCCGTCGTACTCATACGGACCAGCGTAGGCCGTGTCCCGCGCGGGTAGGGGTTCGCGTCCCTTGCCCGCAGGCCTTCGGCCTCCCTTGTGGGCAGGGGGTCGGCCATCGGGGCATAGGGGCTGTCCGCCAGGTGGGCGGGGGCCGTGGTCGGCGGTGCCGCGACCTATCCTGGTCCGGTCGGACAGCGCGGTCCGCCCCACCCCGCCCTTCCGTCGGCGGGGAGATCAGCCGTCGCCCATCCCACTGCACTAGGAGCCGCACCTGTGAGCAGCGCCGACAACGCAACGGACAGCCCAGCCCTGCGCGCCGACATCCGCCGGTTGGGCGAACTCCTCGGCGGAACGCTCGTCCGCCAGGAGGGCCAGGAGCTACTCGACCTCGTCGAGAAGGTACGCGCACTGACCCGTTCCGACGGCGAGGCCGCCGCCGCCCTTCTCGGGGAGACGGACCTGCAGACCGCCGCGAAGCTGGTGCGGGCCTTCTCCACCTATTTCAACCTGGCGAACGTCACCGAGCAGGTGCACCGCGGCCGCGAACTGCGCGCCCGCCGCGCCTCCGAGGGCGGTCTGCTCAGCCAGACGGCGGACCTGATGAAGGACGCCGACCCGGACCACGTCCGCGAGACCGTCAAGCACCTCAACGTCCGGCCGGTCTTCACCGCGCACCCCACCGAGGCGGCCCGCCGCAGCGTGCTGAACAAGCTGCGGCGCATCGCCGAGCTGCTCGACGCCCACCAGGACGGGACCGGTGACCGCCGCCGCGCGGACCTGCGGCTGGCCGAGAACATCGACCTGCTGTGGCAGACCGACGAGCTGCGCGTGGTGCGCCCGGAGCCCGCCGACGAGGCGCGCAACGCGATCTACTACCTCGACGAGCTGCACGCGGGGGCCGTCGGCGACGTCCTGGAGGACCTGTCGGCCGAGCTGGAGCGGGTCGGCGTGCCGCTGCCGCCCGAGACCCGCCCGCTGACCTTCGGCACCTGGATCGGCGGCGACCGCGACGGCAACCCGAACGTGACCCCCGAGGTCACCTGGGACGTCCTGATCCTGCAGCACGAGCACGGCATCACCGACGCCCTGGAGCTGGTGGACTTCCTGCGCGGCGCGCTCTCCAACTCGATCCGCAACTGCGGCGCGACCCCGGAGCTGCTCACCTCGCTCGACCGCGACCTGGCGACGCTTCCCGAGATCAGCCCGCGCTACAAGCGGCTGAACGCCGAGGAGCCGTACCGCCTCAAGGCCACCTGCATCCGGCAGAAGCTGGTCAACACCCGCGAGCGGCTCGCCGCCGGCAGCGCGCACGTCGCGGGCCGCGACTACCTGGGCAGCGCCGAGCTGCTGCAGGACCTCGCGCTCATCCAGACCTCGCTGCGCGCCAACCGCGGCGAGCTGATGGCGGACGGCCGGATGGAACGCACCATCCGCACGCTCTCCGCGTTCGGGCTGCAACTGGCCACGATGGACGTGCGCGAGCACGCGGACGCCCACCACCACGCGCTCGGCCAGCTCTTCGACCGGCTCGGCGAGGAGTCCTGGCGGTACGCGGACATGCCGCGCGACTACCGGCGCAAGCTGCTCGCGAAGGAGCTGCGCTCCCGCCGCCCGCTGGCCGGCACCCCGGCCCCGCTGGATGCGGCCGGCGCGAAGACCCTCGGTGTCTTCCACACCATCCGCGAGGCGTTCGGGCGGTTCGGCCCCGAGGTCGTCGAGTCGTACATCATCTCGATGTGCCAGGGCGCGGACGATGTCTTCGCCGCGGCGGTGCTGGCCCGTGAGGCCGGCCTGATCGACCTGCACGGCGGCGTCGCCCAGATCGGCATCGTCCCGCTGCTGGAGACGACGGACGAGCTGAAGGAGGCGGACCGGATCCTCGACGAGATGCTCGCCGACCCGTCCTACCGCCGGCTGGTCTCGCTCCGCGGCGATGTGCAGGAGGTCATGCTCGGGTACTCGGACTCCTCCAAGTTCGGCGGCATCACCACCTCGCAGTGGGAGATCCACCGTGCCCAGCGCCGGCTGCGCGATGTCGCGCACCGCTACGGCGTACGGCTGCGGCTCTTCCACGGCCGCGGCGGCACCGTCGGCCGCGGCGGCGGCCCCTCGCACACCGCGATCCTCGCGCAGCCGTGGGGCACGCTGGAGGGCGAGATCAAGGTGACCGAGCAGGGCGAGGTCATCTCCGACAAGTACCTGATCCCGTCGCTGGCCCGCGAGAACCTCGAACTGACCGTCGCGGCGACGCTGCAGGCCTCCGCGCTGCACACCTCGCCGCGCCAGTCCGACGAGGCGCTGGCCCGCTGGGACGCGGCGATGGACACCATCTCGGACGCGGCGCACGACGCCTACCGGCGCCTCGTCGAGGACCCGGACCTGCCGTCGTACTTCTTCGCCTCCACCCCGGTGGACCAGCTCGCCGAGCTGCACCTGGGCTCCCGCCCCTCCCGCCGCCCGGACTCCGGCGCGGGCCTGGACGGGCTGCGGGCCATCCCGTGGGTCTTCGGCTGGACGCAGTCCCGGCAGATCGTCCCGGGCTGGTTCGGCGTCGGCTCCGGTCTCAAGGCCGCGCGGGACGCCGGCCTCGGTTCCGTCATCGACGAGGCGCACGCGAACTGGCACTTCTTCCGCAACTTCCTGTCCAACGTCGAGATGACGCTGGCCAAGACGGATCTGCGGATCGCCCGGCACTACGTGGACACCCTCGTGCCCGACGAGCTGAAGCACGTCTTCGACACCATCGAGGCCGAGCACGCCCTCACCGTCCAGGAGGTCCTGCGGATCACCGGTGAGAAGGAGCTGCTGGCCGGCGACCCGGCGCTGGCGCAGACGTTCCACATCCGCGACCAGTACCTCGACCCGATCTCGTACCTCCAGGTCGCCCTGCTCTCGCGCCAGCGCGAGGCGGCGGCCCGGGGCGAGGAGCCGGACCCGCTGCTGGCGCGGGCCCTGCTGCTGACCGTCAACGGCGTGGCGGCGGGTCTGCGCAACACCGGCTGACCCGGCACCGGCCGACCCGGCCCAGGACACGCGAAAGCCCCCGGACGGACCACGAGAACTCAAGGTCGTCCGGGGGCTTTCGCGTGCTCAGCTCTTGCGGTGCCCGATCAGGCGCGGCTTGGGCTCGATGCCCGACAGCCCGTTCCAGGACAGGTTCACCAGGTGTGCGGCGACCTCGGCCTTCTCGGGCCGCTGCGGCGCGTCGAGCCACCACTGGCCGGTCAGGGCGACCATGCCGACGAGTGCCTGGGCGTACATCGGCGCGAGCTTGGGTTCGAAGCCGCGGTTCTTGAACTCCATGCCGAGGATGTCCTCGACCTGGGTGGCGATATCGCTGATCAGGGACGCGAAGGTGCCGGTGGACTGGGCGACGGGCGAGTCCCGGACGAGGATCCGGAACCCGTCGGTGTACTGCTCGATGTAGTCGAGCAGCGCGAACGCCGCCTGTTCCAGGAGTTCCCTCGGATGGCCGCCGGTGAGAGCGCTGGTGACCATGTCCAGGAGCCGGCGCATCTCGCGGTCGACCACGACGGCGTAGAGCCCTTCCTTGCCGCCGAAGTGCTCGTAGACCACCGGTTTGGACACCCCGGCCTTGTGCGCGATCTCCTCGACCGAGGTGCCTTCGAAGCCACGCTCCGCGAAGAGCGTGCGGCCGATGTCGAGCAGTTGCTCGCGGCGCTCCTTGCCCGTCATCCGTACCCGGCGCGCGCGCCGCGCGTTCGTACCCGTCGTTCCGTTCGGGCCCTCGCCGCTCGTACTACTGCCGTCGCTCACGCGTCAATCATGCCGCTTCACTGACGCTCTGCTGACGCCGGGCGGCGATCCGCTCCTTGCTGGGCCACCGGACATCACTCACCCAGCCGAGCTGTTCGAACCAGCGGATGATGCGGGCGCTGGAGTCGAGTTGGCCGCGCAGCACGCCGTGCCGGGCCGAGGTGGGCTCGGCGTGGTGCAGGTTGTGCCAGGACTCGCCGCAGGACAGCACCGCCAGCCACCACACGTTGCCGGAGCGGTCGCGGGACTTGAACGGGCGGTTGCCCACGGCGTGGCAGATGGAGTTGATCGACCAGGTGACGTGGTGGAGCAGACCCACCCGGATGAGCGACCCCCAGAAGAAGGCGGTGAAGGCGCCGGTCCAGGTCATCGTCACCAGTCCGCCGACCAGCGGCGGGATCATGAGCGAGACGATGGTGAAGAACAGGAACTGCCGGGAGATCATCCTGATCGCCGGGTCCTTGATCAGGTCGGGCGCGTACTTCTCCTGGGAGACCCGCTCGGTGTCGAACATCCAGCCGATGTGGGCCCACCACAGGCCCTTCATGAGGGCGGGCACGGTCTCGCCGTAGCGCCACGGCGAGTGCGGGTCGCCGTCCGCGTCGGAGTACTTGTGGTGCTTGCGGTGGTCGGCCACCCAGCGCACGACCGGGCCCTCCACGGCCAGCGATCCGGCGACCGCGAGCGCGATCCGCAGCGGGCGCTTGGCCTTGAAGGAGCCGTGCGTGAAGTACCGGTGGAATCCGATGGTGATGCCGTGGCAGCCGATGTAGTACATGCCGACCATCAGACCGAGGTCCAGCCAGCTCATCCCCCAGCCCCAGGCCAGAGGGATCGCGGCGACGAGCGCCACGAATGGGACGCCGATGAAGGCGCCGAGGGTGATGCGCTCGGTCATTCCCTTGTTGTCGCCACCGAGAGTGGCGAGGGTTACGAATTGGCCGGGCCCGGGGTCTCGGGGCTCGGTGATCACGTCGGCCTGTGCGGTCATGGAGGTCCCTCACCGGGGGTGTATGGGGGGATTTACTACGGAACCGTAACCTACGGCGACGTAAGTATGTCAGCGTCGCGTCCGTACGCAATAGGTCCGGAGGGCTGACGCCCCGTAGCTAGGTGTACCCCGGAACCTCGTCGCGTTCACGTGGTTGCTTGCGGCATAGTAGGGACGCGCAGGCGCGTTGAGCGCGTCGGTCCGCCGTGGTGTAATTGGCAGCACCGGGGCTTTTGGTGCCCTTTGTCCGGGTTCGAGTCCTGGCGGCGGAGCTTATGGTTGCGGGTCCCGGCCTTCCTGGTCGGGACCCGCCCGTGTTTCTCCGCCCATACCCCCCGGTATCCTGCGGATGTCCGTCACCCAAAGCCGAGGAGCCCCTTCCGTGAGCCCCAACCGCCCGGCTGCTGTCGTCGTCCTCGCCGCGGGAGAGGGCACCCGCATGAAGTCGGCCGTCCCCAAGGTCCTGCACGCCATCTGCGGGCGCACCCTGGTCGGCCATGTCGTGGCCGCCTCGCGCGCGCTCGACCCGGAACACCTCGTCGTGGTCGTCGGGCACGCCCGCGAGCAGGTGGGCGCCCATCTCGCCGAGATCGACCCCGCCGCCCGCACCGCCGTCCAGGACCAGCAGCTCGGCACCGGGCACGCGGTCCGGATGGCGCTGGAAGCGCTGTCGGCCCGGGGTGTCGTGCTCGCCGGCACGGTCGTGATCACCTGCGGCGACACCCCGCTGCTGACCGACGGGACGCTGCGGGCGCTGGTCGCGACGCACGAGGGCGACGGCAACGCCGTCACCGTGCTCTCCGCCGCGGTGCCGGACCCGGCCGGCTACGGCCGGATCGTGCGGGCCGCCGACGGCTCGGTGTCGGGGATCGTCGAGACCAAGGACGCCAACGCTGCCCAACTGGCCATCGCCGAGATCAACTCCGGGGTCTTCGCCTTCGACGCGCAGCTGCTCGCCGACGCGCTCGGCAAGGTCACCACGGACAACGCGCAGGGCGAGGAGTACCTCACCGACACCCTCGGCATCCTGCGCGAGGCCGGCCACCGGGTGGGCGCCTCGGTCGCCCCCGACCACCGCGAGATCGCCGGGATCAACAACCGGGTGCAGCTCGCCGAGGCCCGCCGCACGCTCAACGACCGCCTGCTGAACGAGGCGATGCTCGCCGGCGCCACCATCGTCGACCCGGCCTCGACCTGGGTCGATGTGGCCGTCGAGTTCGCGCCCGACACCCTGGTGCTGCCGAACACCCAGCTGTACGGCGCCACGAGCCTGGCCGAGGGCGCCGAGGTCGGCCCGAACTGCACGCTGACCGACACCACCGTGGGCGCGGGCGCCCAGGTGAGCAACACCGTCGCGCAGAGCGCCGAGATCGGCGAGCACGCCACCGTCGGCCCGTTCGCCTACCTGCGCCCCGGCACCCGGCTCGGCGCGAAGGCGAAGGCCGGCACCTACGTCGAGATGAAGAACGCGACGATCGGCGAGGGCACCAAGGTGCCGCACCTGAGTTACGTGGGCGACGCGACGATCGGCGAGTACACGAACATCGGCGCCGCGAGCGTCTTCGTGAACTACGACGGCGAGGTCAAGCACCACACCACGATCGGCAGCTACTGCAAGACCGGCTCCGACAACATGTTCGTGGCGCCGGTCACAGTCGGGGACGGCGCCTACACCGCCGCGGGCTCCGTGATCACCAAGGACGTACCGGCCGGTTCGCTGGCCGTAGCCCGTGGCCAGCAAAGGAACATCGAGGGTTGGGTCGCCCGCAAGCGTCCCGGAAGCGCCGCCGCGGAGGCCGCCGAGAGGGCCGCTCAGGGTGAGTAACGGCACTCCCGCCGGGTCACGACCGTGCCCGGCGGGGCGTACCGTAAGAGATGCACAGAATGCCGCAGGTTGACGTCCACGGGACGAAGCTGCGAACTGAGTCTTAACTGAGTCTTCACGGGGGTTGCCCCCGAAACCCCCGTAGACCCGTACAACCAAGGAGACGGTGTGACCGGGCTCAAGACGACCGGTGAGAAGAAGCTGATGCTCTTCTCCGGACGCGCTCATCCGGAACTCGCGGAGGAGGTGGCCCACCAGCTCGGTGTCGACCTCGTTCCCACCAAGGCTTTCGACTTCGCGAACGGCGAGATCTACGTCCGTTTCGAGGAGTCCGCCCGCGGCAGCGACGCGTTTGTGATCCAGAGCCACACCGCCCCGATCAACAAGTGGATCATGGAACAGCTGATCATGATCGATGCGCTGAAGCGGGCCTCCGCCAAGCGCATCACCGTGATCCTGCCGTTCTACGGCTACGCCCGCCAGGACAAGAAGCACCGCGGCCGCGAGCCGATCTCGGCCCGGCTGATGGCGGATCTGTTCAAGACCGCGGGTGCCGACCGGCTGCTCGCCGTGGACCTGCACGCCTCGCAGATCCAGGGCTTCTTCGACGGCCCGGTGGACCACCTCATCGCCCTGCCGATGCTGGCGGACTACGTGGGCGCCAAGGTCGACCGCTCCAAGCTCACCATCGTCTCCCCGGACGCCGGCCGCGTCCGCGTGGCCGACAACTGGTGCGACCGGCTCGGTGCCCCGCTGGCGATCGTCCACAAGCGCCGCGACCCGGACGTCGCGAACCAGGTGACGGTCCACGAGGTCGTCGGTGACGTCAAGGGCCGCATCTGCGTGCTCGTCGACGACATGATCGACACCGGTGGCACCATCTGCGCTGCCGCGGACGCCCTGTTCGCCAACGGCGCCGAGGACGTCATCGTGGCTTCGACGCACGGTGTGCTCTCCGGCCCGGCCGCCGACCGGCTGAAGAACTCGCAGGTGAGCGAGTTCATCTTCACCAACTCGCTGCCGACGCCGGGCGAGCTGGAGCTGGACAAGATCACGGTGCTCTCGATCGCCCCGACGCTCGCCTCCGCGATCCGCGAGGTCTTCGAGGACGGCTCGGTCACCAGCCTCTTCGACGGTGCCTCGCACTGATCGCTGATCGACCGCACGCCCCGGGCGTGCGTTGATCGATTTCGTCAAGGCCTCCCCGCCGGGTAGACTCCTGGAGTTTGCTCGGCGAGGGAGGCTTTTTCGTCTCCGTTATCGGCGCGCTCCTCGTAAGTGGATCGGCCCCCGTCGTGGGCCGGGCGACATGTGTCCCAGCCAGTCGTCTCTTTACGAGGAGTGATTCTCATGTCCGCTTCCGAGGTCAAGCTCAGCGCCGAGGTCCGCACCGAATTCGGCAAGGGTGCCGCCCGTCGCGCGCGCCGCGCCAACCTGGTCCCCGGTGTCGTCTACGGCCACGGCGCCACCCCGGTGCACGTGAACCTTCCGGGTCACGCGCTGCTGCTCGCGCTCCGTACGAAGAACGTCCTGATCAGCCTTGAGGTCGAGGGTGAGACCACCTTCGTGCTCCCCAAGGCCGTCCAGCGCGACGCCATCAAGGGCTTCCTCAAGCACGTCGACCTGCTCACCGTGAAGCGCGGCGAGAAGGTCAACGTCGAGGTGGCCGTGCACACCGAGGGCGAGCTGGCCCCGGGCGGCGGCCTGCTGGAGCACGTGCTCAACGCGCTCCCGGTCGAGGCCGAGGCCACCCACATCCCGACCTCCGTCTCCGTCTCCATCGAGGGCCTGGAGGCCGGCGCCGCCATCCTCGCCAAGGACATCACGCTGCCGGAAGGCACCGTGCTGACGATCGACGGCGACACCGTCGTCATCCAGATCGTCGCCCCGCAGGCCGAGGAGCCGGCGGACGAGTCCGCCACCCCGGCCGGCGAGACCACCGAGGCCTGATCCTCCTGGCCTCCGCTTTCCCGAACCGCCGCCCCGCTCCCTCCGGAGCGGGGCGGCGGTTCGGGTTGCGACGTCAGTGGACTTGAATGGACGGCATGAGCATGAGCAGTTCACCCGCCCCCGAGGGGCCCTGGCTGGTGGCCGGGCTCGGCAACCCCGGCCCCGAGTACGCCGGCAACCGGCACAACATCGGCTTCATGGTGGCCAATCTGCTCGCGGAGCGGATCCGCAGCAAGTTCAAGACCCATAAAAGCCGGGCCCAGGTGGTCGAGGGCCGGATCGGCGGCCGGCGGGTCGTGCTGGCCAAGCCGATGACGTTCATGAACCTCTCCGGCGGTCCCGTCACGGCGCTGCGCGACTTCTACAAGGTGCCGACCGGGCAGATCATCGCCGTCCATGACGAGCTGGACATCGACTACCCCACGCTGCGGCTGAAACTGGGCGGCGGCGACAACGGGCACAACGGCCTGAAGTCGATCACCAAGTCGCTGGGCCCCGACTATCTGCGGGTGCGCTGCGGCATCGGACGGCCGCCGGGCCGGATGGATGTGGCGGCCTTCGTGCTGAAGGACTTCTCCTCGACCGAGCGCAAGGAGCTGGACTGGTTCGTCGACCGCTCGGCGGACGCGGTCGAGTCGCTGATCTCCGACGGCCTGGAGCGGGCCCAGAGCACGTACAACAGCTGACTCCGCCCCTTTTCACCCCCTTCCGTACCGCCGGTTGACTCCATGGCGTGTCATGGCCAAAGATCCCCGCATGGTCAAACGGAGCCGGTCCCGCCGGATGGCGGAGAGTGCCTGGGGCGTGCTGCTCGTCGGCAAGGCCGTGGTCCTGTCCGCGGTGGTCGCGCTGCTGCTCGCGTCGGGTGTGTGGGTGTCCTGGGGGACGGCCCAGCACGTCATGCTCTCCAAGGGCCGCGAGCGCGGCACGATGACGGTGTCCGCCTGCGGCGACAACACCTGCACCGGCCCCTTCGCCCCCGCCGGGTCCGCCACGGCGCGCCCCCGGGTCACCATCACCCGGTCGGTCACCCACCGCACCGGCGAGAAGCTCCAGGTCGCCGTGGAGCCCGGCACCGATGACGTCGTACGCACCGGCTGGTCCGGGGTGCTGTACGCCTGGGTCCCGCTCGGCGGCGCCCTCCTGATGGCCGCCCTGGTGCTCGCGGGGGGACTGCGCATGCCCCGCAGCGCCTGGGCGGCCGGGCTGGCGGGCGTGGCCCTGATGGTCGCCGCCTTCGCCCTGCTCTAGGCCGTGTCGCGCTGCCCTTGCGGCGCCGCAGCTCAGGAGGGGTCGTCGGGCTCCAGGAACTCCAGGCGGTTGCCGAACGGGTCGTCGGAGTAGAAGCGCCGGTGCCCGGGGAGGTTGTCGTCCCACACGACGGTCGCGCCGCGCTCCTCCAGCCGCCGGGCGTACGCCGTGATGCCGTCGACCCTGATGCCCGGGTGCGCCTTCCGGGCGGGGCGGAAGTCCTCCTCGACGCCGATGTGGATCTGGGCCGCGCCGGAGCCGAACCAGCAACCGCCCCGGGCGGCGAGCACCGGCGGCTTGGGGAGCTCGGTCATGCCCAGGACGTCCCCGTAGAAGGCGCGCAGCGCGTCCTCGCTGCCCGGCGGCGCCGCGAGCTGCACATGGTCGAGAGCGCTGATCATGCGGACACCCCTGCCTTGCGCGCGACGACGAAGATCCGGCGGAACGGGAAGACGGTGCCGTGCGGGCCGGCCGGATACGCGGTGCGCAGCAGCTCGCCGTACTCGGCGAGGA
This sequence comes from Streptomyces sp. NPDC045021, assembly GCF_056432645.1. Taxonomy (NCBI): domain Bacteria; kingdom Bacillati; phylum Actinomycetota; class Actinomycetes; order Kitasatosporales; family Streptomycetaceae; genus Streptomyces; species Streptomyces sp. NPDC045021. Next base: position 134,417 of record NZ_JBWKIQ010000018.1, on the reverse strand, counting down.
ACTCGTCGCGGGCGGCGCTGTCGCCCGCGAGCGCGGTCAGCACGGGACGCAGCGCGGTGCCCTTGGTCCATTCGAGCACCGGATCGGGGCCCTGCAGATGGTGCAGATACGTGGTCTCCCAGACGTCGGTCTCGCAGCCGAGGCAGGTCAGGCGCTGGAAGTACTCCTCGGGTTCGAGGATCAGGACCTCGCGTTCGGCGAGGCCGCCCAGCCGGGCGCGCCATCCCGGGGTCGCGCACAGCCCGGCGAGGAGGACGTGGCTGGGGGCGGTGTAGTTGCCGGGGACCTGGAACGCGAGGGTTCCGCCGGGAGCCAGGTGGTCCAGCCAGTCGGGGAAGCGCTCCGCGTGGCCCTCGACCCACTGCAGGGCGGCGTTGGAGACGATGAGGTCGTAGGTCTCCTCGGGCGCCCAGTGCGCGGCGTCGGCGGGGCGGAAGTCCAGCTGCCCGCCGCAGGGGGTCGGGCCGGCGTAGGTGCGGGCCGCGTCCAGCATCTCGGGCGAGTTGTCGAAGCCGGTGACGCGGGCGGCGGGCCACCGGCCGGAGAGCAGCATGGTGACGTTGCCGGGACCGCAGCCGATGTCCGCAATGCGCGGTGCCTGGCCCGGGAGGGTGGGCACCCGGGCGAGAAGCTCGTGGAAGGGGCGGGTGCGGTGGTCGGTGTGGTGCAGGTACTGCTGGGGGTCCCAGGCGGGAGCTGCTGCCGGCACGTTTCTGCCTCCAGGGTGGATCCGGTGGATCTGTTGCCGCCCTCTACGGTGCCCCAATTTTTATCTTGACGTCAAGAGACTTCATATCGACAGAACCACTACACTGATCGTCATGGAGGACGAGGTCGACCGGCTGGTCGCTGCATGGCGCCGAGAGCGCCCCGACCTCGACGTGGAACCACTCGAGGTGCTCAGCCGCGTCAGCAGGCTGGCACGGCACCTGGACCGGGCACGGCGGCTCGCCTTCTCCGAGCACAGCCTGGAGCCGTGGGAGTTCGACGTGCTCACCTCGCTGCGCCGCACCGGCGACCCGTACCAGCTCTCCCCCGGGCAGCTGCTCACCCAGACGCTCGTCACCTCCGGCACGATGACCAACCGGATCGACAGGCTCGCCAAGAAGGGCCTGGTGGAACGGCTGCCGGACCCCTCGGACCGGCGCGGGGTGCTCGTCCGACTCACGCCCGAGGGACGCGAGCGCGCCGACCAGGCGCTGGCCGGGCTGCTCGCCCAGGAGCGGTCCATCCTCGGGGAACTGACGGACCGCCAGCGCGGCGACCTCGCGGCGCTGCTACGACAGCTGACCGCTCCGTTCGACAACATCCCCGGCTGACGGGACCAGTTCCACCGGACCGACACCGGCCCGGCGCGCCAGCGCGACCGCCGCCAGCGTCGAGTGCACGCCCAACTTCCCCAACACGTTCTGCATATGGGTACGGACGGTGTGCGGGGACAGGAACAGCCGCTCGGCGACGGCCTTGCGGCCGAGCCCCGCCACCATGCAGCGCAGCACTTCCTGCTCGCGCGGCGTCAGCGACTCCACCAGCCGTTCGCTCTCGGTGCGGTGTCGGCGGGCGGCCGTGAGCTCCCGCAGCACGCCCGTGAGCAGCGCGGGCGGCAGGTGCGTCTCGTCCCGCAACACACCGCGCATCACGGCCAGCAGCCGTGACAGGGAACAGTCCTTGGCGACCCAGCCCGAGGCGCCGGCCTGCAGCGCGCGGGCCGCGCGCCGGGCGTCGTCCCGCTCCGCCAGCACCACGGTGCGCGTCGAGGGATGCTCGGAGCGGACCCGTTCCACCAGGCCGATTCCGTCGATCAGATGGTCCGGCACCGCCGCTACGGCCGGGCCGCCGGGGTGGTCCGCCCGGCGCGGCTCCGGCACGATCCGCGGCACCGCGGTCAGCGTGCCCGCGCCCGCCGCGCCCCCCGGCGGGCGGAACACCGCGCCGAGGTCGGCGTCGACCAGCAGCACGTCGTACCTTCGGTTGTCCGCCACCGCGCGCTCCAGACAGCGCTGCGCGGCAGGGCCGCTGCCGGCTGCCGACACATCGACGTCCGGTTCCGCCGCGAGTGCGGCCGCCAGTGATTCGGCGAAGATCCGGTGGTCGTCGACGACGAGAACACGAATGCGTCCCACGGGCCCCACTCCCGGCATGTTGCACTCCCCCACGGTTGGGATCGCGATCGCATGGGATCCGGCGCCCGGAAACAGGAAGTTCCACCACAGCCCGCACGACCGCCGTCGTACCGCACCTGCGGCCCCCGTTCCGGGTGCCGAATCCTTGCGTCTCGCCCCCTGATGGCGCCGGCCCCCACCGGCGCTGTGTCAGAAGCGTAGGGGCCGGGACCGCCAATGGCGCCCGATTGGCAGAAGTCGGTGGGAGCAGCGGATGCATTCGGCCAACACTTGGGGCGCGCGGGAACGTTGGTGCTTCGGGTCCACGCCGGTTTCCGGCCAGACCGTGTTTGAAAACGGCCGGACCGGCGAACGGACGGACGACAGGATCCCGTTACAGGCGGCGGGTTACAGGCTCCCGTTACAGGCGCCGGGCGCCCGCCGACGGGACCGCCGTGAAGACCCGCGGCTCCTTGTGACCGGCGGCGGCGAAGGCCGAGACGACCGCTTCGGTGATCTTCTCCGCGGCGTCGCTCTCCGCGAGGACGATGGCCGAGCCGCCGAATCCGCCACCCGTCATCCGCGCACCCAGCGCACCGGAGGCGTTGGCGGTGTCGACGACGAGGTCCAACTCGGCGCAGGAGATGCGGAAGTCGTCGCGCAGCGAGATATGACCTGCCGTCAGGACGGGCCCGATGTCCCGGGTGCGACCGGCGTCCAGCAGCTCGATGACCTGCTCGACACGGTGGTTCTCGGTGACGATGTGGCGGACGAGGCCCAGCAGACCGTCGTCGTTGCCGCCCGCACGCAGCCGGTCGAGCGCCGCGGCCAGGCCGTCGTAGGGAATGTCGCGCAGCGCGGGGACCCCGAGCGCGGCGGCGCCCGCCTCGCACCCGGCACGGCGCTCGGCGTACGAGCCGTCGCTGTGCGCGTGCTTGACGCGGGTGTCCACGACGAGCAGCCGCATCCCCTCCGCGGCGAGATCCAGCGGAACCTGGCGCTGGGAGCCGTCGCGGGTGTCCACGAACAGGGCGTGCCCCGCGGTGCAGCAGGCGGACGCCGTCTGATCCATGATGCCGGTGGGAGCGCCCACGTAGACGTTCTCGGCGCGCTGGCACAGCAGCGCCATCGCGGGCCGTTCCAGGCCGAGTTCGTGCAGGTCACTGAGGGCGAGGGCGGTGACGACCTCCAGCGCGGCGGACGAGGACAGGCCGGCGCCGGTGGGCACCGTGCTCTCGTAGTGGATGTCCGCGCCGGTGAGCCGGTGGCCCGCCTCGCGCAGCGCCCACACCACACCGGCCGGGTACGAGGCCCAGCCGTCGTCCCTGCCGGGCGCCAGCTCGTCGAGGCGCAGTTCGACGATGCCGCCGGGCATGTCGGCGGAGTGCAGCCGCAGCAGACCGTCGTCGCGGCGCGCGACGGAGGCGACGGTGGTGTGCGGCAGCGCGAACGGCATCACGAAGCCGTCGTTGTAGTCGGTGTGCTCACCGATCAGGTTCACCCGGCCGGGGGCGGCCCACACGCCCTCCGGGGCGGCGCCGAACACCTTCTCGAACACGGTCACTTGGCGGTCTCCTGATTCTCCGGGCGCCGCGGGCGCTCCGTAACCTCTGTAGCCTCTGCACGCTCCGCGCGCTGCGCGAACTCCCACGCGTCGCGGACGATGTCGGCCAGATCCGGCCGGGACGGACGCCAGCCGAGGACCCGGCGGGCCCGGTCGGCGGAGGCGACCAGTACGGCCGGATCGCCACCGCGGCGCGGGACGGTGACCTCGGGGACCGGGTGGCCGGTGACCTGCCGGACGGTCTCGACGACCTGGCGGACGGAGAAGCCCTCCCCGTTGCCGAGGTTGCAGATCAGGTGCTCGCCCTCGGCACCCGCCGTCAGCGCCAGCAGATGCGCCTGCGCGAGGTCGGCGACGTGGATGTAGTCGCGGACGCAGGTCCCGTCGGGGGTCGGGTAGTCGTCGCCGTAGACGGAGATCGCCTCGCGGCGGCCCTGCGCGACCTGCAGGACCAGCGGGATGAGGTGCGACTCGGGGTCGTGCCGCTCGCCGATCATGTCCCCGGAGAGCGCGCGGTACGCGCCGGCCACGTTGAAGTACCGCAGGGAGACTGCGGAGAGCCCGTGCGCCGCGCTCTCCCCGGTGATCATGTGATCGACGGCGAGCTTGGTGGCGCCGTACGGGTTGGTCGGCGCGGTCGCGTCGTCCTCGGTGATCGGGACGGACGCCGGCTCGCCGTAGGTCGCGGCCGTGGAGGAGAACACGAGCCGGCGGACCCCGCACTCGCGCATCGCGGCGAGCAGCTCCATGGTGCCCGCCACGTTGTTGCGCCAGTACTTGCCGGGATCGGCGACCGACTCGCCGACCTGCGAGGAGGCGGCGAAGTGCAGCACGGCGTCGTAGGAGGAGTCGAGCACCTTGCCCGCGTCCTGGATGCGCCCCTCCACGAAGGCCGCGCCGGCCGGAACGCCCGCGCGGAAGCCCGTCGACAGGTCGTCCAGGACGGTGACCCGGTGGCCGGCTTCCAGCAGGTGCGCGGTGACGACGCTGCCGATGTAACCGGCGCCGCCGGTCACCAGGACCTTCATGGGGGTGCTCACTGGCTCGCTACCTCTCGCAGTCGCTGTGCCGCGGTTTCCGGTGGCACGTCGTTGATGAACACACTCATGCCGGATTCGGAACCCGCGAGAAACTTCAGCTTGCCGGAAGTGCGGCGGACGGTGAAAAGCTCAAGGTGCAACGCGAAGTCACGCCGGTCGGCCGCCCCGAAGGGCGCCTGGTGCCATCCGGCGATGTACGGCGTGCGCGGTTCGCCCTCCCCGAAGATCCGGTCGAAGCGCTTCAAGAGTTCCAGATAGACATGTGGAAACTCTGTGCGCGCGTCCTCGTCGAGCCCCAGCAGGTCCGGCACCCGGCGGTTCGGGTAGAGGTGCACCTCGTAGGGCCAGTGCGCCGCGTACGGGACGAACGCCGTCCAGTGCTCGCCCTCCAGGACGATGCGGCGGCCGTCGGCGCGCTCTCCGGCGAGCACGTCGTCGAAGAGATTGCCGCCGGTGCGCTCCCGGTGCTCGGCCAGCGAGCGCAGCATCAGCTCGGTGCGCGGGGTGGTGAACGGATACGCGTAGATCTGGCCGTGCGGATGGCCGAGGGTGACGCCGATCTCCTTGCCGCGGTTCTCGAAGCAGAAGACCTGCTCGACGCCGGGGAGTTGGGACAGCTCGGCGGTGCGGTCGGTCCATGCGCCGAGCACCAGCCGGACCTGCTCGGGGGTGAGGTCGGCGAACGAGGCGTCGTGGTCGGAGGTGAAGCAGACGACCTCGCAGCGGCCGGCGTCGCCCGCGAGGGAGGGGAAGCGGTTCTCGAAGACGGCGACGTCGTAGTCGGCGGCCGGGATCTCGCTGAGCCGGCCGTCGCGCGACGGACACAGCGGGCACTCGTCGGCCGGCGGGTGATAGGTGCGGCCCTGCCGGTGGGAGGCGATGGCGACGGTGTCGCCCAGCAGCGGATCGCGGCGGAGCTCCGAGGACGTGGCGACCGCGTCCAGCGGGCGCCGGTCCACGGCGTCGCGCACCGCGTCGTCGCGCGAGTCGTAGTAGAGCAGCTCACGGCCGTCCGCCAGGCGGGTTGTCGTCTTCTTCACTCCGGAGGCCCCTCACCAAACTCACTCAACATAACCGCGCACAATGAATCACAACACAACAGTCGCGTCAATGCACGGGCCAGGACACGACGAGATGACCGCTGTGGCAGAAGCGACGGGCGAGGAGAGGGCGGGACGACATGGCGATGCCCCCGCGCGGGGCGCGGGGGCATGCGAGGGCCGGGTGGTCCGGCAGGGGCTCAGGGGCTACCGGGGACCCAGGGGCTATGGGGGCCCAGAGGTACGGGGCCCACGGGCTGCGGCGCGGGCGGTCAGGCTCCGGAAGGGAGGCTCCCTGCCGTGACCCGGTCCAGCAGCCCCGTACGGGCGGCGAGCGCGGCGGCCTCCAGCCGGGAGCCGACGCCGAGTTTCATGAGCACCCGCTGCACGTGCGTGCGCGCGGTGCTGGGAGCGATGCTCATCCCGGCGGCGATCAGCCGGGTGTCCTCGCCCTCGGCGACCCGCATCAGCACCTCTATCTCGCGCGGGGTGAGCATCTGCAGCAGCCGGCTGCCCTCGTCGTCGGGCTCCTCCACCGGATTCAGCAGTTCCGCGAACGCGCTCTGCAACAGCTGCGGAGAGACCGCGACCTCACCGGCCCTGGCCTTCACCATCGCCCGCTCGACGCCCTCGATGCGCTCGTCCTGCCGCACATAGCCCGAGGCACCGGCCGCGAACGCCGCCGCGATACCGCGCGGGCTCGGTACCGGCCCGAGAACGACCACGGCCACCGCCGGCCGCTCGCGCTTGACCCGGGAGACGGTCTCGAACACCCCCGGGTCGGCCGGGGCCGACGTACCGATCAGACACACCTCCGGCGACCTGCTCAGTACGAGATCCGCTGCTCCCGCCGCCGGCGAGGCCGCGGCCAGCACCCGGTGTCCGCGCAGTTTCAGTGCCGAGGCGAGCGCCTCCGCGAGCAGCCGGTGGTCGTCGATGACGACAAGACGTACGCCCATGTCGCGTTCCCCTATCCCCCTGAGGACCGATCGGGACCGGCCCCGGCGGCTCCACGTCCTGCCCCCACATGTACGTAGCGCACGGCCCGCCCGATGTACCGGCGGTGACCCACGGCGGGCCCGGGTCTAGCCCCGGAAGCTACACGTTTGTTCGACGCGGCGCGCCCCTTACCGGTAAGAAGCACCCCTCAATTCCGAAATACCCGTCATTGATGGCCGGTTCACACCCGGGGCCGTCTCATCGTGCACAAGACGGGCCCACAACGGGACTGGTGTCTCGTTATGGGCCCGTCAGTGCGGTGCTGGGGCTTTACCCCGGCCGGTGGCTCAGCTGAAGTCGGCGATCGCCAGCGCCGACAGCGAGTCCCGGGCGGAGATGGTGACGCTGGTGAGGAAGAAGTGCCCGTTGTGCAGCCACGCGTAGCTGTACGTGTCCAGGAACTCGTTCTCGGTCTTCTTGGTGTCACCGGTGAACACCATGTACGGCGTGTTCTTCTGCGTCGTCGGGTCCATCGCGTAGAGCCCGCCGGGCTTGTCGTACCCCGACTTCTGGTACGCGATGACCTTGCCGTTCTCGATGCCGACCACGTCCGACTCGCCGGAGACGGCCGGCTTGACGGTCCACATGGGCTTGCCGGTCTTCAGGTCGATGGCCGCGATCTCGTTCGTCTGACCGTAGGAGGCGCCTTCGGCCTTGTGCGACTTCGTCGGGGTGTAGAGCGTCGTGCCCTGGATGGCGAAGTTGAAGCAGGGGCCCTCACCGGCGATCCGGCAGTGGATCCCGTAGTTGCCCTGGTAGCCGCCGTTGCCCAGCGAGGTGTGGCCGACGAGCTTGCCGCCCTCCAGGTACATGAGGTCGGACATCAGGCTGTTGGTGGCGCCGATACCGACGACCACCGGGTCGGTGGACACGATGCTGGAGAGCTCGGTGCCCGCCGACACCTGCCAGGACCAGGTGTTCTTGTATGTCGTGGTGTCGACGCCACGGACGTAGACCTCGTTGCTGCCGCACTCGACCACGGCGACGAGCTGCTTGCCGCCCGCGTAGCTCTTGTCCTGACAGCTCGACGACGGAACGGGCGCCCAGACCTGCGCATGCGTGCTGAGCTTGTAGCCGGCCGAACCGTGCAGCCAGGAGATCGCCGCGACATCGCCACTGACCGCGACCGTCGAGTAGAGGAAGGTCGAGCTGCTCGAACCCGGCGCGATGGGCAGCGGCACCTCCCAGAGCTTGGTGCCCTTGGAGATGTCGACGGCCATCAGCATCTCGCAGTTGGCGCCGAACTGGATCGCGACCCGGTTGTCGGAGACGTCGTCCGACGCGGGGCAGGACTTGCCCGTGAGCGGGATCGACCACTTCTCCGCGCCGCCGTTGAGCGCGTACCCCTTCACGGAGTCCGGCAGCGTCTTGACGACGGTGTCACCGCTGAACCAGGTGTTCGGCACCCGGGCGGTGATCTCGTCCACGGGCGGCCGCACAGCGGTCTTCGTCCAGGCCACCTTGGCGTTGATGACGCCCTGCGGCTTGCTGTCGGTACCGCCGCTGGCGCCGCCGTTGGCACCGCCCGAAGTCTGGTCCGCCACGGGCTTCTTGTCGCCGTCGCCCTTGGTCGCGAACCACACACCGCCGCCGATGACCAGCACCGCGGCGACCACCGCGGCCACGATGACGACGAGCTTGCTGTTGCCACCGCCCTGACCGCCGCCCTGCGGCGTGTAGACGGTCTGCGGGGGCCCTTGCGGGTTCTGCGGGTAGCCGTACTGCGGCGGCTGGCCGGGCGGCGGCACCTGACCGGGCGGCGGCGTCTGCGGGTAGCCGTACTGCGGCTGGGGCTGCTGCGGCGCCGGCTGCGCGTACGGGTTCTGCCCCGGCGGCACCGGCTGCGCGTACGGGTTGTCCGGCACCTGGCCCGGGGGCGGGGTCTGCGGATAGCCGTAACTCTGCTGGCCGTAACTCTGCTGGCCGTAACCCTGCTGACCGGGCGGCGGACCCTGCGGGGGCTGACCCTGCGGGGGAGGCGGAGGCGGCACAGCGCCCTCGGGCTTCCCGAAGTTGGGCGGGTTGCCGGGCGGCGGGGGCGGCTGCGTCATCAGCAGGTCCTCATTCAGGCAATACCAGTAAGGGTCAGGTAAGCGGGAGTTCTCTTTCTATCACTGCGCCCCTGCCGCCCCACGCGCCGGTCCACGACCGTTACCCGCCCGCTACAAGCCCCACACGCCGGGGCGCGCACGCCCCGGCGTCGACGGCTCGCGCCGTCCTACTCGTCGTCCGCCAGCTCCAGCCAGCGCATCTCCAGCTCGTCGCGCTCGTCGCGCAGCGCGCGCAGTTGCGTGTCCAACTTGGCGACGAGGTCGAAGTCGGTCGAGTTGTCCGCGATCTGCGTGTGCACCTTGGCCTCTTCCTGGCCGATGCGGTCGAGCCGGCGCTCGACCTTCTGCAGCTCCTTCTTCGCCGCGCGCTCGTCGCGGGACCCGGCGGCTCCCGCCGTCTTCCCCTTCGCCGCGACCGGCGCGGGCGCCGAGTCCGCCGCGATGCGGCGGCGGCGCTCCAGGTACTCGTCGACCCCGCGCGGCAGCATGCGCAGCGTCGAGTCGCCGAGCAGCGCCCAGACGTTGTCGGTCGTGCGCTCCAGGAAGAACCGGTCGTGGCTGATGACCACCATCGAGCCGGGCCATCCGTCGAGGACGTCCTCCAGCTGCGTCAGCGTCTCGATGTCGAGGTCGTTGGTCGGCTCGTCGAGGAACAGCACGTTCGGCTCGTCCATCAGCAGCCGCAGGATCTGCAGCCGGCGCCGCTCGCCACCCGACAGGTCACCGACCGGCGTCCACTGCTTCTCCTTCGAGAAGCCGAACTGCTCGCACAGCTGGCCCGCCGTCATCTCCTTGCCCTTGCCGAGGTCCACGCGCTGCCGCACGCTCTCGACGGCCTGCAGCACCCGCCACGTCGGGTCGACCTCCGAGACCTCCTGCGACAGGTAGGCGAGCTTGACCGTCTTGCCCACGACGATCTTCCCGGCGGGCGGCTGGTCGTCCCCGCGCGAGTACGCGGCCTGCGCCAGCGCCCGCAGCAGCGACGTCTTGCCGGCGCCGTTCACCCCGACCAGGCCGATCCGGTCGCCGGGACCGAGCTGCCACGTCAGATGCTTGAGCAGCACCTTGTCGCCGCCCTGGATCGTCACGTCCTCCAGCTCGAAGACGGTCTTGCCCAGCCGCGAGTTGGCGAACTTCATCAACTCGGCGCTGTCGCGCGGCGGCGGCACGTCCGCGATCAGCTCGTTCGCGGCCTCGATGCGGTAGCGCGGCTTGCTCGTCCGCGCGGGGGCGCCGCGGCGCAGCCACGCCAGCTCCTTGCGCATGAGGTTCTGGCGCTTGCCCTCCTCGGTGGCCGCGCGCCGGTCGCGCTCGGCCCGCGCGAAGACGTAGTCGCTGTACCCGCCCTCGTACTCGTGCACGTCACCGCGCTGCACGTCCCACATCCGGGTGCAGACCTGGTCCAGGAACCACCGGTCGTGAGTGACGCAGACCAGCGCGGAGCGCCGGGTCTGCAGGTGCCCGGCGAGCCAGGCGATGCCCTCGACGTCGAGATGGTTGGTCGGCTCGTCGAGCACGACCAGGTCCTGCTCGTCGATCAGCAGCTTCGCCAGCGCGATCCTGCGCCGCTCACCACCGGACAGCGGCCCGATCACCGTGTCGAGCCCCTGCGGGAACCCCGGCAGGTCCAGCCCGCCGAACAGCCCGGTCAGCACATCGCGGATCTTGGCGTCCCCGAGCCACTCGTGGTCGGCCTTGTCCCCGACCACCTCGTGCCGGACGGTCGCCTGCGGGTCCAGGCTGTCGTGCTGCGTCAGCACCCCGAGCCGCAGCCCGCCCACATGCGTGACCCGCCCGCTGTCCGGCTCCTCCAGCTGCGCGAGCATCCGGATCAGGGTCGTCTTCCCGTCACCATTGCGGCCGACGACCCCGATACGGTCGCCCTCCGAAACGCCGAGGGAAACACCGTCGAGCAGCGCCCGGGTGCCGTAGACCTTTCCTACGGCCTCGACGTTGACGAGGTTGACGGCCACTTTTACTCCATGCTGGTGCGGAACGATCGATCTCCCAGGGTAGTCGCGCCGCCCGCCACCCCGTGCCGCCAGCCCCTCCGGGGCCTGCGGACCGCTGCCGCGGCGGCTGTACTCACCCCGGGTTGAGTAGCCCCACTCATGCCGCCCGCCCGGTTGCGGCCTAGCGTCATCGGCATGACCGTCCCCGTGATCACACCTACCGCACGACCCCCGCTACCACTGGTCCGCGGGCTGCTCGCGGTGCTGCTCGTCGTCGTCGGCCTGATCACCTACCTGCTCGCGCCCATGTTCGTCATGGCGAGCGACTCGTGCTTCCCGGACTCCCACAGGGGCATCTGCGACCCGGGCCGCCAGAACCTCGTCGGCCTGCTCCCCCAGATCGCCGCCCCACTGATCGTGACGGCCGGCCTGATCGGCACCCTCCGCCGCAACGGCACGGCGTTGGCGGCCGTGCTGGGCCTGATCCTGCTCCTTGCCGTATGGATCACCAACGCGATGCTGGCTGCGGCTTAGGGGACGACCCGTTACCGTGCCGGTCGTGACGCGCAGAGAGATCGTCGAGCAGGGTGTACGTGTGCTGGGTGTGGCGGTCGTCTGTCTGTGCTCCCTCATCGGACTGACCGCCGTGTCACTGATGGGCCTGTCCGTTGCGACCGAGTGCAATCCGGGCGACCACGCCCTCTGCAACGGCTGGGGTAGGGCCGTTCTGTCCCTCGGCCCGATGGCAGTCGCTCTGGCGGCGGCAGCCGTGGGCAGCTACGGCGCGATGTCCCGCCGCCCGTGGCGGCCGGCCCTCTGGGCCATCGCGATGGGAGCGCAGTTCACGGTGTGGGTATTGGTGGCGAGGATGTACGGCTGAGGTTCAGACGGTTCGCGAAGTCCCGGCCGGCGGGGGCCGGCGTACGAGCAGTGCGGAGTGCGCTTCTGCGTCGCTTCGCGCCTTGACCCCAGCCATCCACCGGCGCCGCGCCCCGGCGCCCCACCCGGCAACCTCAGGCCGGCAGGACCGTTGCTCCCGGGGCCGGGGACATCGTGACCCGGGTGGTGCGGCAGGTGCCGGAGGCCAGGACGGCTTCGGCGATCTTTTCGGCTTCTTCGGCTGTCGCCGCCAGGAAGGCGCACGTCGGGCCCGAGCCGGAGACCAGTGCGGCCAGCGCGCCCGCCTCGGTGCCGGCGCGGAGGGTGTCGGCGAGGGCGGGGCGCAGCGAAAGCGCGGCCGGCTGCAGGTCGTTGCTCAGCGCGGCGGCCAGCGCGGCGGGGTCGCCGGAGGCGAGGGCCTCGAGCAGCGCCGGGGCCGGTTCCGGGTCGGCGATGTCGGCCGTGGTGGCGCCCGTGCCGGACGCTTCGCGCAGCCGGTCGCACTCGCGGTAGACGGCCGGGGTGGACAGGCCGCCGTCCGCGACGGCGAAGACCCAGTGGAACGGTCCGCGCACGTCGAGCGGGGTGAGGATCTCGCCCCGGCCGCGTCCGAGCGCGGCTCCGCCGATCAGGTTGAACGGGACGTCGCTGCCCAGCTCGGCGCAGATGTCGAGGAGTTCGGCCCGCGGGGTGTTCAGCCCCCACAGGGCGTCGCAGGCGAGCAGCGCGCCCGCGCCGTCGGCGCTGCCGCCCGCCATGCCGCCCGCGACGGGGATGTCCTTGGCGATGTGGAGGTGAACGTCGGGCTCGATGCCGTGCCGCGCGGCGAGCGCGACGGCGGCGCGGGCGGCCAGGTTCGTCCCGTCCAGGGGGATCTCGGCGGCGTCCGGGCCGGACGCCGTGATCCGCAGGCTGTCGGCGGGGGTGGCGGTGACCTCGTCGTACAGGCCCACGGCGAGGAACACGTTCGCCAGGTCGTGGAATCCGTCGGGCCGCAGACCGCCTACGGCGAGCTGCGCGTTGACCTTGGCGGGGATCCGCACGGTGACGGAGGCAGCGGCAGAGGCGGGCGAAGGGGTCTGCACGCTCACTGCGCGTCCTCCGCCGCGACGGCCGCGGTCGGCTTGTGCTCCGCGATGGCCGCGAACTCCTCGACCGTCAGCGCCTCGCCGCGGGCCTGCGGCGAGATGCCCGCCGCAACGAGCGCGGCCTCGGCCGCGGGGGCGGAGCCCGCCCAGCCGGCGAGCGCGGCCCGCAGGGTCTTGCGGCGCTGGGCGAACGCCGCGTCGACGACCGCGAAGACCTCACGCCGGGTGGCCGTGGTCTTCGGCGGCTCACGGCGCGCCAGCGCGACCAGGCCGGAGTCGACGTTGGGCGCGGGCCAGAAGACGTTGCGGCCGATGGATCCGGCGCGCTTGACCTCCGCGTACCAGTTCGCCTTCACCGAGGGCACGCCGTAGACCTTGTTGCCGGGCTTGGCGGCCAGCCGGTCCGCGACCTCGGCCTGGACCATGACGAGGGTGCGTTCGATCGTCGGAAACGTCGCGAGCATGTGCAGCAGCACGGGCACGGCCACGTTGTACGGCAGGTTCGCGACCAGCGCCGTCGGCGGCGGCCCCGGCAACTCCGTGACCTGCATCGCATCGCTGTGCACCAGCGCGAAGCGGTCGGCGCGGGCGGGCATCCGGGCCACGATGGTGGGGGTGAGGGCGCCGGCGAGGACGTCGTCGATCTCGATCGCCGTGACGCGGTCGGCCGCTTCCAGCAGCGCCAGCGTCAGCGATCCGAGGCCGGGGCCGACCTCGACGACGGTGTCGTCCGGCAGCACACCGGCCGTCCGCACGATGCGCCGCACCGTGTTCGCGTCGATGACGAAGTTCTGGCCCCGCTGCTTGGTGGGGCGTACGCCCAGCGCGGCGGCCAGTTCGCGGATGTCGGCGGGACCGAGGAGGGCGGCGTCGGGCTCAGTGGTGCTCACGTACTCAGCGTACGGGCCCGGCAGCCGCCTTCCGGCCGGGCCCCGGCCGGGCGGAGCGCCCGCCGGGACCTCGCGGGACTCAGCCGCCGAGCTTGCGGCCGCAGACCGGCCACGGGCTGGAGCCGCGCTGGATGTAGAGCCGCTTGGCACGGAAGGTCTGCTCGCCGGCGGGAGCGTCCTGGGGGCGGCCGCTGCCGCCGAGGCTGTGCCAGGTCCGGGTGTCGAACTGGTAGAGGCCGCCGTAGGTGCCGGACGGGTCGACCGCGTGCGGGCGGCCGCCGGCCTCACAGTGCGCGAGGCCCTGCCAGTTCAGACCGTCGGCTCCGGCCACCGAGGTCGGCAGCGGTTTGGTGCCGATGCGGACGACCTGGGTGACGGGATGCCTGACGATCTCGGAGTGGATGATCCTGGGCCGCTGCTTCACCCCGTTGACCGTGCGGAAGGCGTACGTGACGCGCCGGACGCCCGCCTTCCCCGGGGTGTCGACGGCCTCGGTGCCCTGGAACAGCTTGGCGTCCTTGTGTTTCTCGGTGCGGAACCGCACCGGCTCCTCGCGCACCTCCTCGGTGCCGGAGATGCGCAGCACCGAGATGGTCTGGCCCTCGCGGGGGAAGCTCTCCGGGTCGACCGACGTGGTGTCCTGGTTCCGCAGGGTGATGCCGGACTGGGCGACGGCCTCGCGGACGGTGGCGGCGTTGGTGCGTACCGTCCGCTCGCGGCCGTCGGCGAGCAGCGTGACCGTCCGCTCGGTGCGTACCTCCAGGTCGAGGCCGTGCCGTCCGATCGAAGAACCGCGCGAGGCGGACAGATGAGCGCCTTCGGCGCGGACGCCGAGCTCGCGCAGGGCCTCGTCGACGGTGCCGGCCGTGGTCCACACCCGGCGGCGGTGGCCGTCGAGGGTGAGCGTGACGGGGCGGCCGAACCGGACCTCGATGTCGTCGCCGTCGTGCACTTCGGCCTGCGGCCCGGGCACGACGAGGTCGTGCTCGCCAACGGCCACCCCCTGCCGCGCCAGCACCTCACCGACGTCGTCGGCGAAGGTGTGCAGGGTGCGTGGCTCGCCGTCGACGGTCAGCCGGACGTCCTTGTCACCGGCGAGGAACGCGACGGTCCCGCCCGCCAGGAACGCGACGACGAGCGCCTGCGGCAGCAGCTTGCGCAGGGAGTCGGGCCGGAAACCCTCACCCGGGGAGGCCGTGAAGGCCGGTCCCATGCGTCTGCCGTTCCTGGCGGCCCGGCGCGCGGCGGCCCTGGTGCCGACCGGGACGCCCGCCGGCACGTCAACGCGGGTGTCTCCTGCCAGCAGGTCAACGCGGGTGTCCAGCGGCGCGCCGATCGGTGCCGGTTCGCCGATCGGCGCCGGTTCCTGGTCCGGGATCAGCGGGAGGCAGCCGGTCGCCGCCGCCTCGTCGGCCCACGACGAGTTCGGTACCGCGTCCCAGTCGGACTGCTGCGGCAGCCGGGTGCCCCCGGCCCCCGCCGCGGCTCCCGTCACAGCCCCTGCCACGCCGCGTGCCGCTCGGTGGGTGCCCTGCGCATTGCTCACGACGACTCCACAGGTCCGACGGTCCCCGATCCGGACCGGGACCATAGCGGAGCTTTCGTCACTCTCCAAAATCATCCGTGCACACTGCGTCGCGGCCACCGGGATGCCGGATCCGCCGGAGACGGTCGGCAGGACCGTCCGGACGGCGTTCCGGGCGTAGCCGTCAGTAGCCGAAGGCCCGTGCCGTATTGGCCCCGATGGCCGAAGCCAGCTCGTCCTCGGGGAGCTGCTTCGCAGCCGCCATCGCACGCAGAGTGACCGGAATCAGGTAGGGCGCGTTAGGCCGACCGCGGTACGGGACCGGCGTGAGGAAGGGCGCGTCCGTCTCGACCAGCAGCAGTTCGAGCGGGGCCACGGCGACGGCGTCCCGCAGGTCCTGGGCGGACTTGTAGGTGACGTTGCCGGCGAAGGACATGTAGTAGCCCTTGTCCGCGCAGGTCCGGGCCATGGCGGCGTCGCCCGAGTAGCAGTGGAAGACGACGGTGTCGGGCGCGCCCTCCTCGTCGAGGATGCGCAGCACATCGGCGTGCGCCTCGCGGTCGTGGATGACGAGCGCCTTGCCGAGCCCTTTGGCGATGTCGATGTGGCGGCGGAAGGAGTACTGCTGGGACTCGACGCCCTCGGGGCCGGTGCGGAAGTAGTCAAGGCCGGTCTCGCCGACGCCGCGGACCTGGGGAAGTGCGGCGAGCGCGGCGATCCGGTCGAGAGCGTCGTGCAGGGCCTTGTCGCCGCCGGGGGTGCGGGCGCCCTGGCGGGACCAGCCGTCCGGATCGCCGTGGACGATCCGGGGCGCTTCGTTGGGGTGCAGGGCGACGGTGGCCCACACGTTCGGGTGCAGGGCGGCGGTGTCAGCGGCCCACTGCGAGCCCTTCAGGTCGCAGCCGACCTGGATGAGGGTCGTGACCCCGACGGAGGCGGCCTTGGCCAGAGCCTCCTCGACCGGCCCTTCCTGCATGTCGAGGTGGGTGTGCGAGTCGGCGACCGGGACCCGCAGCGGCTCGGGCGCCGGCGGGGCCGCGGACTTCTCGTTCTTCGGGGACATGCCCCGATCCTATGAAGACCGGCCCGGGGAGCGGGCCGGCGGGAGGCTGGAGGCGTGCGCTGTGCGGCGGTCAGGCGGTGTCGGTCTCCCCGTGCCGGCGGTGCAGCATGTGCAGCAGGGACCAGTGGTGGGTGCGGTGCACTTCGCGCTCACCGGCGGGGGTGCTCCACAGCGACACGTCGGACACCTGACCCGACCGCATGATCCGCACCTTGTGCCCACCACAGTTCAGGCAGGTCGGGCGGGTGAGCGGGGACGGTACCTTCTCACCGGCGGTGGTGTAGGTGACGAAGGCCTGACCCTTCACGTCGACGTGGTGCTCGATGTCGTACGACTGCTCCCAGCCGTGGCCGCAGTTGAGGCAGGCGAAGGCGTACGCCTCGGAGACAGTGGTGTCGGATCCGACGATCTCGCT
This sequence comes from Streptomyces sp. NPDC045021, assembly GCF_056432645.1. Taxonomy (NCBI): domain Bacteria; kingdom Bacillati; phylum Actinomycetota; class Actinomycetes; order Kitasatosporales; family Streptomycetaceae; genus Streptomyces; species Streptomyces sp. NPDC045021. The sequence goes on along the minus strand of NZ_JBWKIQ010000018.1, from coordinate 117,809 downwards.
CATGGCAGCTCCTGTTGCCCTCCGGACGAGGCGTCCGGAGCGGGTCTTCCCACCTACCAGCGAACGCCTTTCCGGCCGATACCGCAGCAGGGGTATACGACTCTTGGGGCAGATTTGGGCTGTATGTGGGTAGTGCGCGACTTTCCTTTGCCCTCGTCCGAGTTTAGGCGCGTGACGCACGTCACGACACTTAATAATGTCGTGCATTAGAATCTGCCCATGGCGCGAACATCAGGACCCGAGACCCGCCGCAAACTGCTCCGTGCCGCCGAGGAACTCTTCGCGGTCAAGGGCGTCGACGGCGCGCTGACCCGCGACATCACCCGTCTCGCGGGCCAGTCCAACCCCTCCGCCGTGCAGTACCACTTCGGATCGCGGCAGGGCCTGCTCGAAGCCGTCATGGCCGGCCGGCAGGAGCGGACGGAGGCGGCGCTCGCACCCCGGCTCGCCGAGCTGCTCGCGGCCCTCGAAGCGGGGGCGGAGGCGGGAACGGGGGGTGAACCCGCGCCGGGCCTGCGTGAGCTGCTCGCCGCGCTCATCGCCGCCGAGGCGACCGAGCTCGCCACCGACGGCGGGCGGCGCTGCCTGCTGATCTCCGCACAGCTCAGCCACGAGAGCGGCGTGCGCACCCGCGTCCCGCACCCGACGCTCGCCGGCACCGGCTACTGGCGGCTCATCGGCCTCATCGAGGACCGCCTCGACCGGCTGCCGGAGCCGGTACGCCTGGAACGCCTCGACCTCGCGCTCACCCTGATCGGCGCGGCCCTGGGCGACCGGGCCCGCCAGTACCTCGACGGCACGCGCCCGCTCACCAACGAGCCCCTGTTCCTCGCCGACCTCGTCGGCACGACCACCGCCCTGCTGCGCGCCCCCACGCCGCGCCAGCAATAGCCCCGACCCCGACTCCACGAAGGGGAGGCGCGCGGGGGTCCGGTTGTCAGGCCCCCGCAGTCGGCCGGTTTCAGGCCCCCGCAGACGCTCCCGGGCCCGTGGGCGTTTCCGGTCCCGTGGGTGTTCCCGGGCCCGTCCCCGCCGCCTTGGCCGCGTTCTTCGCCGCCACCACCGCGTCGAAGACGTCGCGCTTCGGCAGGCCGAGCTCCGCCGCCACGGCCACGATGGCCTCCTTGCGGCGCTCCCCCGCCTCCTCGCGCACCATCACACGGCGGACCAGCTCCGCCGGGCCGAGATCCGACGGCCCCCGCTCCGGGGCGCCCTCCACGACGACGGTGATCTCGCCGCGCACGCCCTCCGCGGCCCAGGCCGCCAGCTCCTTCAGCGGGCCGCGCTTGATCTCCTCGTACGTCTTCGTCAGCTCGCGGCAGACCGCCGCACGGCGGTCCGCGCCGAACGCCTCCGCCATCGCGGCCAGCGTGTCGTCGATCCGGTGCGGCGCCTCGAAATACACCAGCGTGCGGCGGTCGTCGGCCACCTCACGCAGCCGCGCCAGCCGCTCGCCCGCCTTGCGGGGCAGGAATCCCTCGAAGCAGAACCGGTCGACGGGCAGCCCGGAGAGCGCGAGCGCGGTCAGCACCGCCGACGGGCCCGGTACCGCCGTGACCCTGATGCCCTTCTCCACGGCCGCAGCCACCAGGCGGTAGCCGGGGTCGGAGACCGACGGCATGCCGGCGTCCGTGACGAGCAGGACGCGGGCGCCGTTCTCCAGCGCCTCGACCAGCTCGGGCGTGCGGGCGCTCTCGTTGCCCTCGAAGTACGAGACGACCCGGCCGGTCGTGTGCACCCCGAGGCCCTGCGTCAGGCGGCGCAGCCGCCGTGTGTCCTCCGCGGCGATCACTTCCGCCGCGGTCAGTTCGGCCGCGAGGCGCGGCGGCGCGTCCTGGATGTCGCCGATCGGGGTCCCCGCCAGAACCAGTACGCCTACGCCTGCCGCTGAGCTAGTCACGGTCATAGCTTCCCACCCACCCACCCTTTGCCCTCAATCGGCGGGCGGCCTGACATCGGGCCTCAAGCTCCCCCAGCTACCGCTGGGAGGTGCCCCCAGGCGGGCCGGCGTGCACCCGGCTTCAACTGTCGGCCGGGCTGAAAGGGCGGATCCGATCGCCGACCTGGCCACGGCGGGCCTCAAACGCCGCCCCATACGGTCAGGCCTCGCCGCACGGCGACGGGGTGGCGCCCCGGAGGGAAAAAGGCCGCTTCGTGGGGGTCGCAGGGGCGGTCGAGGGTGGGTTTGAGGGTGGAATCCGCATGCCCGGGACCCGAACCGGCATGCGACATCCCTACGATGGCCCGGTGACCAGTGACACCGCGACTCAGGCCGAACGGGGCGAGGGCCTCCTCCCCCCGGAGCCGCAGCCCAGCGCATGGCAGCGGCGGCTGCGCCGCTTCGGCTATACGGAGCGGCCGCACGTGGACGTCCGCGACCGGCTCGTGGTGCCGTTCCCGGAGCCGGGGACCCGGCTGTGGGGTTCGCTGGGCCTGGGCCCGGCGGCCGCGTCGCGGGTCGCCCGCCTGACAGGATGGGGCGGTCCGCTGCTGGTGGCGCTGATGGCGGGCCTCATCCGCTTCTGGCACCTGGGCACTCCGCACGCGGTGATATTCGACGAGACGTACTACGCGAAGGACGCGTGGTCGCTGCTCAAGCTGGGCTACGAGGGCACCTGGCCCGACGGCAAGATCTCCAATGCGCAGATCCTGGCCGACCCCCAGATCATTCCGCTGTCGCACGATGCCGGCTATGTGGTGCACCCACCGGTCGGCAAGTGGGTCATCGCCGTCGGCGAGCAGCTCTTCGGCCTGAACCCGTTCGGCTGGCGGTTCATGGTCGCGCTGCTCGGCACGCTCTCGGTGCTGATGGTGTGCCGGATCGGCCGCCGGCTGTTCCGTTCCACCGCGCTCGGCTGCCTGGCCGGCCTCCTGCTGTCGGTCGACGGCCTGCACTACGTGATGAGCCGTACGGCACTGCTCGACCTGGTCATCATGTTCTTCGCGCTGGCCGCGTTCGGCTGTCTGGTCGTGGACCGCGACTGGTCGCGGGCCCGGCTGGCGGCGGCGCTGCCGGTCGGCGAGGACGGCGTGGCGGGCCCGGACCGCCGGGTCGGGGACCGCGGCGGCATGGGCTGGCGGCCGTGGCGGCTCGCGGCCGGGCTGTTCCTGGGCCTGGCGTGCGCGAGCAAGTGGAACGGCCTGTACTTCCTGGCGGCGTTCGGGCTGATGACGGTCCTGTGGGACGCCGGCTCGCGCCGGGTCGCGGGCGCCAGGCGGCCGTACGTGGCGGTGCTGCGCAAGGACACCGGCTGGGCGTTCCTGTCGGTCGTGGTCGTCGCGGTGACCACGTATCTGGTCTCCTGGACCGGCTGGTTCGTGACCAAGGGCGGCTACGGCCGCGACTGGGCGGCACACCGCAAGGGGCTCTCCCCCGACCACATCAAGCTGCCGCTGCTCGGCCGGATCGACCTGCCGCAGTTCGACATGACGTGGATGCCGGACGCGCTGCGCAGCCTGTGGCACTACGAGTTCCAGGTCTACCAGTTCAACATCGGCCTCTCCACGCCGCACATGTACCAGTCGAACCCGTGGAGCTGGATGGTCCTGGGCCGCCCGGTCTCCTACTTCTACGAGTCGCCGAAGAACGGCGAGGCCGGCTGTACCGCGGCCAAGGGCTGCGCCCGCGAGATCCTCGCCATCGGCACCCCGCTGCTGTGGTGGTCGGCCTGCTTCGCGCTGCTGTACCTGCTCTTCCGCTGGGGCTTCCGCCGCGACTGGCGGGCGGGCGCCATCGTCTGCGCCGCGTTCGCCGGCTGGCTGCCCTGGATGATGTACCAGGACCGCACGATCTTCCTCTTCTACGCGGTCGCCTTCGTCCCCTACCTCTGCCTGGCCGTCGCGATGATGGTCGGCGCGATCCTGGGCCCACCGGGCGCGGACGAGCGCCGCCGAATGTGGGGCGCGGTCGGCGCGGGCACGCTCGTCCTGCTGATTGTCTGGAACTTCATCTACTTCTTCCCGATCTACACGGGCATGCCGATCTCGATGGACGACTGGCACGCCCGCATGTGGTTCGACGCCTGGATCTAGCCCCACAATCGCCCCGATGCCGACTCGCGAAGGTCACCCTTCACGGTCGGCATCGGTCGTTAGTGGTCATGAAGGGCACGGTCTACATATCAGCCGCAGCCTGGGACCCGGGGTTGGAACCGCTTGGGGAAGTTCCGCTCTGGCCGGCCGCAGGCGGGGGACTCCCTGGTCCACGCACCTCTTCCAGCACCATTTTCCCGCGCCGGTCAACGAATTTCGTGAACAGCTCCTGCGAGTACCCGAAGATGATGGCCCAGGCAATGATCTGCGCGGATGAGTCGAGTGCACTGAGACCCGGAACAAATCCACCACGCATGAGGAGAAGTCCCCCAACAGCGGTCAGTGCGCCTGCCGGCAGCTTCAATGCGGCCAAAGCAACCGGTACCCCATAGGAAGTAGCTGTACCGCCGATCTTCCGCAGGCCCGAGGCCGAGGCGAGGCTTGCCGCTACGAGGCCGGCGACTTCAACAATAAAATAGTCGGCATTTGACGTGACCTTCGCGAAGTTATCGTCCAAATCTGGGGAGGGAGGCAACCGATCACTTCCCGCAGGGCAGACCACCTCATAGCCCACTGGTGACTTTCCCAGAATCTGCACTTCTGACGCGATGGGTTCCGTAGACCGCACTGGGTCGAAGCAGAGTGGTACCGCGTCCGGCCAGACCGCGGCAAGCACTCCGACACTCACCGCCAGAAAAAACAGGAAGCCGGTCACCATCCACACGATGCGCACAAAGCTACCGGCGCGCAGCTTCTCACGGAGACTGACCGCCTGAGCGGCTTCGACCGCCTCGGTGATCTTTACCACGTCTTCAGGCGTCAATTTATCGCGCTGTCGGTGTCGGATACCCTCGACAGATTTCCTGCGTTCGTCATCGGAGGCAAGATGCTCCCTGATGACCGCAAGCAGGCTGGGCAGATACGGCTTGATGGTCTGGGGAGATGAGATGAAGGATTTCACCCAGAGCAGCCGAGCAGAATTGAGGTGGATCTGAGCAGAAGTTACATGCGACCCAAGGGGAGTCCTGCGATGTTTGTCAAAGTCGAGCAACTGGTCTGCGGAATGTAATTCACCACGCGCCGCCACCATCAGCTGTTTTACGTTGACGTCCTCGTCCTCGGAAAGTTCAGCCTCTCTGGATTCTACGAAAGCCGTCATTTTGCGAATATTGGCGCGGCCCTCTTCGCTGAGCTCCCAAGAATGCCGCTCCCGCCGGCGTTCCAGCCGCCACTCGCGCAGACGCTCAAGGTATTTATCAGTCATTTTCCCCATACTGCCCTCACTGCCCGGACAGAATGGATAAATCACACCGGTTAACCCATAGGGTGCATCCTGCTCACTCGCACGGGTGACCGGGTGCTACAAGCCATACGCTGCCGGCCAAGACCTCGTCCGAGTGGACCCGGAGGGCTGAGCAGTGTGGCCGGTTCTGGACCATTGGTCCGAACCTGATATCGACGCGTGCCCGGAATGAGACCCCTCGCGTCACTGCCGTCCCGTAAAGTGCGATGAAGAGCGCTTTCTTTGAACGCGTTCAGTTCACGAGGGGGACGGGAAATGCAACGGGGTGCCAAGCTCGGCATAGTCGGCGGGGTCGTCGCCGGGATGCTCGGGGTCGCCGGGTACGGGGTCTACAACGTGCTGGACGCGCTCAACAGCGACAACACGTCGTCGACGGGGTCCGCCGGTTCGGCGAAGAGCGCGGGACCACCGGCCGCCAAGGAGATCACCGACACCGCGGCCGACTTCCTGGCCGCCTGGTCCTCGGGGGACACCGCGAAGGCCGCGAGCCTCACGGACTCCGTACAGACCGCCACCGCCGCCCTGACCGGGTACAAGGACAAGGCGCACGTCTCGGCCGTCAAGTTCACCCCGGGCACCGCCGTCGGCGCCAAGGTGCCGTTCAACGTGGCCGCCACGCTCTCGTTCCAGGGCAAGACCTCGCCGTGGACATACGACTCCACCCTCACCGTCATCCGTGGCGCGAGCGGCAAGCCCGTCGTGCAGTGGAAGGCCGCCGTCGTGCACCCGAAGCTCGCGGAGGGCGCGAGCCTGGAGACCGGCACGGCCAGGCAGCCCACACTGGACTTCACCGACCGGCACGACAAGGTCCTCGACCCGGTCAAGTACCCGTCCCTGGGCCGGTTCTTCACCCAGCTGCGGACCAAGTACGGAGCCAAGGCGTCGGGGGGCACCCCCGGTGTCGAGACCTGGATCGACGGCGCGGACGGCGCCGTGACCGAGACCCTGCACGTCATCACCAAGGGCATCGGCAGCAAGTTCCCGACCACCCTGGACGCGGACATCCAGGCGGCCGCGGAGAAGGCCGTCCTGAAGCGGTCCGGTTCCGCCGTGACGGCGCTGGACTCGCGCACCGGTGGGATCCTGGCCGTCGCCAACAACCCGGCGACCGGCCAGAACCTGGCCTTCGGCACGCAGATCGCGCCCGGATCGACGTTCAAGGTCCTCACCGCGGCGGCGCTGTTGAAGGCGGGCGTCAAGCCCGGCGACAAGGTGCCCTGCGCGCAGCAGTACGCCGCCCCGCAGGGCAAGCCGTACACGAACGTGGAGAAGAGCTCGAACCCGCAGGCCGACTTCCGCTGGGACTTCGCGAACTCCTGCAACACCGGCTTCGTCAGGCTCTCGGGGGAGATCCAGCCCGACACCCTCCCGTCCGTCGCCAAGGACAGTTTCGGCATCGGCCCCACGTGGAACTGCGGTGTGCAGTGCGTCGAGGGCAAGGTGCCCGGCGGCAGTGGGGACGAGAAGACCTCGGAGATGATCGGTCAGGGCCAGCTCCAGATGAACCCGCTCACCGTCGCCTCGATCGGGGCCACCGCCTCCACCGGCAGCTTCCACCAGCCGAGGATGGTGCCGCTGGACGTGATCGGCGCACCGGTCGCCAAGGCCGGCGGGCTCTCCTCCGGCGTCACCAACGACCTGCGGTCGATGATGCACACCACCGCCGTCAGCGGAACCGCCGCCCAGGCGATGAACGGTCTGCAGGGCAGCGGTTGCGGCGCCAAGACCGGTTCGGCGGAGGCCGGCGCCACACAGCCCAACGGCTGGTTCATGGGCTACTGCGACAACGTGGCGGTGGCGGCCGTCGTCCTCAACGGCGGCCACGGCGGCGACTCCGCCGGCCCCATCGTCGCGGCCGTCCTCAAGGCCTCGTAACCCGCGCAACCGGCGCAAGCCCCGCTACCGCAGCGCGGCGAGGCACTCCCGTACGGCCCGGACCAGGGCCTGGGCGCGGGGGTCGGAGGTGACGTTCTTCTGCATGCCGTTGGTGATGTAGCCGAAGCCGATGCCCGCGTCCGGGTCCGCGAAGGCCAGCGGGCCGCCGCGGCCGGGGTGTCCGAACGAGGCGGGGCCGAGGAACGGGGAGGCCGGGCCGTGCAGCATGTAGCCGAGGCCGAACCGGGTGTTGACGACCAGGACCTCGTCCGGCCCGTCGGACTCGACGGTGCGGGCGCCGGTGACGGTGGCGGGGGCGAAGAGCATCCGGCCGTCGGCGTCGCTCTCCTGGTACCCGTCCACGTTGCCTATGAGGGCCGCGTAGAAGCGGGCCAGTGAGCGGGCGGTGGCGATCCCGTTGGAGGCCGCGAGTTCGCCGGCCCGGTAGGCCGGGTCGTTCTCGTCCGGGAGCGGGGTGATCGCGGCGAAGGCCCGGCGGGTCAGGGAGTCCGGGTTCGCGTAGGCGTCGTGGACGGACTGCTTGGGGCGGGCGCGCAGCCCGTTCGCGGCGGCCGCGGGCGGCGGCGGAACGTCGGCGATCCGTCCGACGCGGTGGGCCTCGCCGGGCGGCAGGCCCACCCACAGGTCCAGGCCGAGCGGCCGGGTGATCTCCTCGGCGATGTACCGGCCGAGGCTGCGCCCCGAGGCCCGCAGGACGATCTCGCCCAGCAGCCAGCTGTACGTCTGGGCGTGGTAGCCGTGGGTGGTGCCCGGCGCGAAGAGCGGGGCCTGCGCGGCGACGGCGCGGGGGCCGGACACCCCGTCGAGGGCCTGCTCCGGGGTGAGGGGCACATCGAGCGCCGGCACGCCGGCCCGGTGCGCGAGGACGTCGCGTACGGTCACCCGGTCCTTGCCCGCGGCCTTGAACGCCGGCCAGTACGTACCGACGGGCGCGTCCAGGTCGAGCTGGCCGCGCTGGTGGAGCAGGAGCAGGCAGGCCGCCGCGGGGCCCTTGGTGGCGGAGCGGACGACCTGGGCGGTCTCCTCCTGCCAGGGCTCGTCCCCGTCGGGACCGGCCGTCCCCGCCCACAGGTCGGCGACCTTGCGGCCGTCGCGGTAGAGGGCGAAGGCCGCGCCGCGGTCACCGCGCTGCTCGAAGTTGCGTGCGAACGCCTCGCGGAGCGGCTCGAAGCCGTCCGTCACCGTCCCGTGGACGTCCACCACCGTTGTCGCTCCCGCTCCGCGCCCGACATGAATCCGCACCCCCATGGTGCACGGCGCGTCCCCACATCCCAACCCCGCCCTGCCCCGATACCTTCCGGGAACGCGCAGGGGCCGCGCCCCGCTCGTGGAATCCGAGCGGGGCGCGGCCGGTACCGGGACCGGGAGCGGTCAGAGCGCCGGGTAGGCGTTCTTCATGAGCTCCTGGAACTGGGCGGAGAACCAGTGGCCCCCCAGCGGCGCGTTCGGCAGCGCTCCGCTCATGCTGTTGCCGTTGCGACCGTTGCCGGTGTAGGTCGGGTCACACATCCGGTCGAATCCCTTGCCCTCGTCGTTCGGGATCACGCTGCTGGCACCGTCGGACTCACCCGGCGGCTTCACCCACACATAGGCGTCGATCCCGGGTGCGGGAGCCGCCGTCGGCCGCTCGCCGAGACCGGCGCCGGACTGGTTGCACCAGTTGCCGAGGTGGATACGGCGGTCGAGCCGGCCACCGTTGACGTACGTGTCCACGGAGGTCGTCGCACCCGGGCCGGTGGGCCGGGCCGCGCCGCCCCAGCCGTTGCGGGAGGTGTCGATCAGCATGCCGAGACCGGAGTTGAAGCCGGTCGTCACCAGGAGGCTGCGCAGCGCCTGGGCGTAGGTCTGCTCGTCGACGTACTGGTTCCAGTCCACCCACTTCGACTGGCGGACGGTCGTGCCGTTCACGCTGTCGGTGACCTTGAAGAACGGCTCGGTCGTCGCGCCGTAGTTGGCGGTGTTGACGATGAAGCCCGCCACGTCGTTGACGGTGGCGCCGCCCGTCGTCGCGGCCTTCAGGAATTCCTGGGCGGCCGGGCCCATGTTGGTGTCCCAGCCCAGCCAGCCGTGGTGCCCGGCGTCGAGGTAGTTGTAGACGTTGGAGATCGCGCCCAGCTTGTGCAGCGCGTAGCCCACGCCGGCCTCGTAGTTGCCGTTGGCCTTCATCGTCGCGCACGCCTCGGTCGAGCCGGCGGTGCCGCCCGCGTTGGTGACCAGGTTCGGCAGCGAGTCCGGCTCGACGACCGTGACGATGCGCAGCGCGGCGTAGGCCGGGTCGGCGATGATCGCGGTGATCGGGTCGATGTACTCGGTCTTGTAGCGGCCGATATCGGTCGCGCCGAGTTCACCGTTGGAGGCGAGCGCCGCGCAGTCCCGGCCGGGCAGGTCGTAGATGACCAGCTCGATGGTGAGCGGCTGTCCCGCGGCCTGGGTGACCGCCTTGTTCAGGTGGGCGCGCAGGCCCATGCCGCCGCTCACGCCGTTGATCGCGGCGATGCGGTCGAGCCAGACGGCGGTCGGCTGGTTGGCGATGCGGCTGCCGCCGGCCTCGGCCGCGGCCTTCGCGGACCACTCGGGGTTGACGTAGCCCTTGGCGCCCGCGAACGGGTTGTCGACCCGGGTGCCGGGCGGCGGGGTCGTCGGGGGCGTGGTGGGCGGTGTGGTCGGTGGGGTTGTGGGGGGTGTGGTCGGCGGCGTCGTGGGAGGAGTGGTGGGGGGTGTGGTCGGCGTGCCGCCGTTGCAGGCGACACCGTTGAGGGTGAAGGCGGTGGGGCTCGTGTTGGTGCCGGTGTAGGAGCCGTTGAAGCCGAAGTTCGTGGAACCGCCGGTCGCCAGGGTTCCGTTGTACGACAGGTTCTTGGCGGTGACCGCGGCGCCGCTCTGCGCGATGTCCGCGCTCCAGCCCTGGGTGACCTTCTGGTTGCCGGCGAAGGACCAGCCCAGCGTCCAAGAAGTGACCGCGGGTCCGGTGTTGGTGACGGTTATCTGGGTGGTGAAACCGGTGTCCCACTGGTTCTGCACCGTGTAGGCGACCGTGCATCCGGCTGCCGCGTCCGTGGCGGCCGAGGCACTGGTGGCGGTGAACGCCGCCGCGGTCCCGCCCGCGGTGGTGATGAGGAGACCTGCGGCCAACACTGCCGTACGGCGGTGTCGTGGCGGTGGTAGCTGGCGTGGCTGTTGCGCTGCGGCTCTCATGTGCGGACTACCTCCGGGGTGGGGGTGAACTTTCAAGTCGTCGAGGGAGGTGGTGCGTTGATGCCTGTTTCGGTTACACGCTCTTAACGTGGGAGCGCTCCCATAGTTGAGCGTTGACCAAGTCCTGTCAACGCTTCGAACAGAACCGCCGCCAGCCGGTGGCCCGGGCCGCCGCTACGCGGTCGCCGCTGCCGCCGCCCGGCCCGCCGTGCGCCCGGAGAAGATGCAGCCGCCGAGGAACGTCCCCTCCAGCGAGCGGTAGCCGTGCATGCCCCCGCCGCCGAACCCGGCCGCCTCGCCCGCCGCGTACAGCCCGCCCAGCGGTTCGCCGCCCGCCTGCAGCACCCGTCCGTCGAGGTCGGTCTCCAGCCCACCGAGCGACTTGCGCGTCAGGATGTTCAGCCGGACCGCGATCAGCGGGCCCGCCTTCGGGTCCAGGATCCGGTGCGGCGACGCCGTGCGGATCAGCTTGTCGCCGAGGTAGTTGCGCGCTCCGCGGATCGCCATGACCTGGAGGTCCTTGGTGAACGTGTTCGCGATCTCCCGGTCCCGCGCCTCGATCTCGCGGCGCAGCGCGCTCTCGTCGATCAGCGCGTCCTTGGTGATCGCGTTCATCCCCCGGACCAGTGCCGACAGATCCTTCTCGACCACGAAGTCGGGTCCGTGCTTCTTGAAGGCCTCGACGGGCCCGGTGGCGCCCGGCAGCGCGCGCTTGAGCACGTCGCGCACGCTCTTGCCCGTCAGGTCCGGGTTCTGCTCGGAGCCCGAGAGCGCGAACTCCTTCTCGATGATCTTCTGGGTGAGGACGAACCACGTGTAGTCGTACCCCGTGGTCATGATGTGCTCGAGCGTCCCCAGGGTGTCGAAGCCCGGGAAGAGCGGGACCGGCAGCCGCTCGCCGCGCGCGTTCAGCCACAGCGACGACGGGCCCGGCAGGATCCGGATGCCGTGCCGCGCCCAGATCGGGTCCCAGTTCTCGATGCCTTCGGTGTAGTGCCACATCCGGTCGCCGTTGATCAGGTTCGCGCCGGCGGCGCCGGCCGTGCCGAGCATCAGGCCGTCCACGTGCGCGGGGACGCCGGACAGCAGCTTCTCGGGGGGCGCACCGAGCCGGGCGGGCCAGCTCTTGCGCACGAGGTCGTGGTTGCCGCCGATGCCCCCGGAGGTGACGATCACGGCCTGCGCCGTCAGGGTGAACTCCTCGCTCACCTCGCGCGAACTGGCCTCACCGCGCTTGGCGGTGTCGGCGACCAGGATCTCGCCAGTCACGCCGTCCACGGTGCCGTCCGTCGCGCTCAGCCCGGTCACCCGGTGCCGGAACCGCAGTTCGACGCGGCCCTGCGCCACGGCCTCGCGCACCCGGCGGACGAACGGCTCGATGATGCCGGGACCGGTGCCCCAGGTGATGTGGAAGCGCGGCACCGAGTTGCCGGGGCCGGTCGCCAGGAAGCCGCCCCGTTCGGCCCAGCCGACCACCGGGAAGAACCGCACGCCGCGCTCGTGCAGCCAGGCGCGCTTCTCGCCCGCGGCGAAGTCCACGTACGCCTCGGCCCACTTGCGCGGCCAGTGGTCCTCCGGACGGTCGAAGCCCGCCGTGCCCATCCAGTCCTGGAGGGCCAGCTCCCGGCTGTCCTTGATGCGCATCCGGCGCTGCTCCGGCGAATCGACCAGGAACAGCCCGCCGAACGACCAGAACGCCTGACCGCCGAAGGACGCTTCCGGTTCCTGGTCCACCAGGATCACCTTGCGGCCCGCCGCGGCGAGCTCGGCTGTCGCCACCAGCCCGGAGAGTCCTGCTCCTACGACGATGACGTCCGCGTCCATGGCCATGGCGGTGCCCTCCGGGTGCGGTGGTTGGATGCTCGGGGGCACGTTACCTCGCGGTAGGGGCCGTCACCGAGCGGGGGTTGAAGCCGAAGGGAAGTTCGAGCCGGTGGGCCCGCATCAGCTCCTCGTCGCAGAGGAGTTCCTGGGTGCGGCCGTCGGCGGTGATGACGCCGTCGCTGAGGACGACCGCGCGGGGGCAGAGCTCCAGGGCGTACGGGAGGTCGTGGGTGACCATCAGGACGGTGACGTCCAACGAACGGAGGATGTCGGCCAGCTCGCGGCGGGAGGCGGGGTCGAGGTTGGACGAGGGCTCGTCCAGGACCAGGATCTCCGGCCGCATCGCGAGCACGGTGGCCACGGCGACCCGGCGGCGCTGTCCGAAGGACAGGTGGTGCGGCGGGCGGGCCGCGAAGTCGGCCATGCCGACCTGGTCGAGGGCGGTCATGACGCGCGCCTCCAGCTCCGGGCCGCGCAGCCCCCCGGCCGCGGGGCCGAAGGCGACGTCCTCGCGGACGGTCGGCATGAAGAGCTGGTCGTCGGGGTCCTGGAAGACGATGCCGACCCGGCGGCGGATCTCGGCGAGGTGCTTCTTGCCGACGGGCAGACCGCCGACGGTGACGGTGCCGGCGCCGCCGGTCAGGATCCCGTTGAGGTGCAGGACGAGGGTGGTCTTGCCCGCGCCGTTGGGCCCGAGCAGCGCCACCCGCTCGCCGCGGGCGACGCTCAGGTCGACGCCGAAGAGGGCCTGGTGGCCGTCCGGGTAGGCGAAGGCCAGGCCGCGTACGTCCAGCGAGGGAGGCATGGTGTCGGCGGCCATTTCGGCGGTCAGTTCGGTGGTCATCTCAGCGTCCATCCTGTCAGGCAGACGGCCAGGGCCAGTACGGGGAGCACGGCGGCGTGCGACCACTGGGCGCGGGTGGCGGTGACGTCGTCGATGACGGGCATCGTGCCCGTGTAGCCGCGGCTGACCATCGCCAGGTGGACCCGTTCACCGCGCTCGTAGGAGCGGATGAAGAGCGCGCCCGCGGACTTCGCGAGGACCGGCCAGTGCCGGACGCCACGGGCCTGGAAGCCGCGGGACTCACGGGCGATCCGCATCCGCCGCATCTCGTCGGTGATGACATCGCCGTAACGGATCATGAAGGACGCGATCTGGACGAGGAGCGGCGGCATCCGCAGCCGCTGGAGGCCGAGCAGCAGCTCGCGCAGCTCGGTGGTGGCGGCGAGCAGCACGGACGCGGCGACGCCGAGGGTGCCCTTGGCCAGCACGTTCCAGGCGCCCCACAGCCCGTTCTCGCTCAGCGAGAGGCCGAGGAAGTCGACGTGCGGGCCGGTCGCGACGAACGGCAGCAGGACGGCGAAGGCGACGAAGGGCACCTCGATCAGGAGCCTGCGGAGCAGGAACGGGATCGGCACGCGGGCGCGGAACGCGACGGCCACCAGCAGGACCGCGTACAGGCCGAAGGCCCACATCGACTCGCGCGGGGTGGAGACCACGACGAGGACGAAGCCGAAGACGGCCGCGATCTTGCAGTGCGGGGGCATGCCGTGCACGGGCGAGTGCCCGTGCCGGTAGAGCCGGTGTGCGTGTCCCGCGCCCATCGTCAGGCCCCCTGGCCCTGGAGCGGCCGGCCGGTGTGCGTGCGGCGGCGCCGTACGACGACGAAGACGCCGGAACCGACGGTCAGGGTCGCGCCGACGCCGATGACACCGGCGAGACCGCCGGAGAGCCGGGCGTCACCGACGTCCTTGACGCTGTAGCCCGCGAGCGGGGAGTCGTCGGACGCGTGCGGCTTGGCCTTCTCGTCGATGCCCTTGTCGTGGGCGACCTTCTCCAGGCCGTCGGGGCTGGCGGAGGCGTAGTAGCTGACGCCGCCGGCGAGGGCCAGTGCCGCGATCAGGCCCGCGATCCAGACCGGCCGGTTGGACCGGCCGGCGGGTGCGGGGGCGATCATGACGACGGCGGGCGCCGGGGTGACCACGTTCACCGTCGCCGGGCGGGCCTCGCCCGGCACCAGCGGGGCGCCGGTCGGCGTGGTGCGCAGTTCCAGCGGCTTGCTCAGCCCCCTGGCCCCGTAGACCAGGTCGGGGCGTACGGCGACGACCGCGCCGACCGTGGCGGCGGTGATCGCGGCCTCGCCGATGCCGATCAGCACATGGACGCCGACCATCGCGGTGGCGACCTTGCCGATCGGGACGTCAGTGGTGCCGCCGAGCCAGTAGATCGTGGTGAACGCGACGGCGGCGGCCGGCACCGAGACGACGGCGGCGGCGAAGGACGCCACGGTGATGGAGGCGCGGCTGCGGGGCAGCACCTTCACCAGGCCGCGGAAGATCGCGTAGGCGACGACGGTCGTCACGATCGCCATGTCGGTGATGTTGGTGCCGAGCGCGGTGAGCCCGCCGTCCGCGAACAGGACACCCTGCATGAGCAGGACCACCGACACGCACAGGACCCCGGTGTACGGGCCGACGAGTATCGCGGCGAGCGCGCCGCCCAGCAGGTGGCCGCTGGTGCCGGCGGCCACCGGGAAGTTCAGCATCTGCACGGCGAAGATGAAGGCGGCGACCAGGCCCGCGAGCGGCGCGGTGCGCTCGTCCAGCTCGCGGCGGGCGCCACGCAGGCTGATCGCGACGGCCGCGATGGCGACGACACCGGTCGCCGCTGACACCGGAGTGTCGATGAATCCGTCGGGTACGTGCATGGGGGTCCCCTCGAGTCCTGCCTGGTCAACCGTTTGATAGTAGTGGCTACCTGCAACCGATGTGCAAGAGCGGTTCGGATGCGCTGGGGGCACGTACGAGTTGCCCGCACTCCCCATGGCCAGAACCATGGGGAAGGTGAGCGATGGCGCGTATCTCCGGTTTCCGCATGTTCATGGCGACATGCTGTGCTTCGTCGCCGAGGACGATGTCTGGGTCGCGCCACTGGGGCCACCGGGCACCGCCCCCGGCCGGGCCTGGCGGGTCACGGCCGACCGCACGAGGGTCGGCTCGCCGCGCTTCTCGCCGGACGGCTCGGCCATCGCCTTCACCTCGTGGCGCAGCCTGGACCCGGAGATCCATCTCGCCCCGGTGGACGGCGGCCCGGCCCGCCGGCTGACGTACTGGGGCAGCTTCGACACCCGGGTGTGCTCCTGGACGCCCGACGGGCAGATCCTCGCGGTCTCCTCGCACGGCCAGCCGTTCTCGTACTTCTCCTGGGCCCACAGCGTGCCCACCGACGGCGGCCCCGGCGGCCGGCTGCCGTGGGGCCCGGTCTCGGACATCGCGGTCAGCGACGTCACCGGCGAGCGCCATACGCTGCTGCTCAGCGGCACTCCGCCGCACGAGCCGCACGCCTGGAAGCGGTACCGGGGCGGTGCGACGGGGCGGCTGTGGCTGCACGGCGAGCGGCTGGTGCCGGCGATCGACGGGCACCTGAACTCACCGATGTTCGTCGGCGAGCGGAGCGAGATGGGGGTACCCCCGGCCGAAGGCGGGGGGAGGATCGCGTTCCTCTCCGACCACGAGGGCATCGGCAACCTCTACTCGTGCCGGCCGGACGGCACGGAGCTGCGCCGCCACACCGACCACGCGGACTTCTACGCCCGCAGCGCCTCGACCGACGGGGAGCGCGTCGTCTACCAGTGCGCGGGAGAGCTGTGGATCGCCGACGACCTCTCCCCCGGCGCCCGGCCCCGCAAGCTGGACATCCGGCTGGGCGGCCCCCGCGCCGGCCGGCGGCCCTACCAGGTGCCGGCCGCCGCGAACCTGGACGGCCTGGCCTGCGACCGGACCGGCCGCGCCAGCGCGGTCTGCGTCCGCGGCAGCCTGTACTGGCTGACCCACCGGGACGGCCCGGCCCGCACCATCGCCGACGAGCCGGGCGCGCGCGTCCGGCTGCCCGAGATGCTCGGGGACACCGGCCGGATCGCCTTCGTCACGGATGCGGAGGGCGAGGACGGCATCGAGATCGCCCATCTGCCGGGCCGGGCCAGCCGCCCGGCGGTCCGCGCGGCGCTGGAGGGCCTCGACGAGGACGACGGCCCCGATGCCCTGGACGACGACGATGGGGACAACGAGGGCACGTCGGACAAGGCCACCCCCCTGAACACCCCCGCGGTCTCCACCGGCACCGCGGGCCGCGCCGCTGTGACCGGCACCGGGCCCCGGCTCGGGGTCGGCGAGCTGGGCCGCGTCCTGGAGCTGGTCTCGTCCCCGGACGGCCGCACCCTGGCCGTCGCCGCGAACGACGGACGGCTGCTGCTCGTCTCCACCGGCGAAGGCGGCCCCACGGCCGAGGAAGAGGACGAGGACGGCGACGAGGGTGGTTCCGGCCGCCCGACCGGCGCACCCGGGACCGTCTCCGAGCTGATCATGTCCACGAACGGCCCCGTCCGGGACCTCGCGTTCTCCCCCGACTCGGCCTGGCTGACGTGGTCCCACCCGGGGATCGGCCGGTCGCTGCGCTCGGTGAAGATCGCCAGGCTCGCGGACCGCACGATCATCGACGTGACGAACGGCCGCTTCGAGGACGAGCAGCCGGTCTTCACCCTCGACGGCCGCTATCTGGCGTTCCTGTCCTGGCGCGGCTTCGACCCGGTCTACGACGTGCACACCGGCGACCTGTCGTTCCCGCTCGGTTGCCGCCCCTACCTCGTACCGCTGAACTCCGCGACGCCGTCACCGTTCGCGCTGCCCGTCGACGGCCGCCCGATCAGCGGCCTCGACCCGGCGGAGAGCGGCGGGGACGGGCCCGTGGTCGTCGAGACGGAGGGGTTGGCGAGCCGCGTCACACCCTTCCCGGTCTCGGCGTCCAAGTACTCGGCGCTGGAACCGGTGCACGACGGCCTGGTCTGGCTGCGCTGGCCGATCTCCGGCGCGCTCGGCGAGACGTTCACCAACCCGACGGACCCGTCGGCGCGCCCGACCCTGGAGTACTTCAACCTGGCCAAGTCGAAGCGGACCGAGCTCGTCCACCACATGGACTGGTACGCGGTCAGCGGCGACGGCAAGCGGCTCGCGGTCTACGACGAGGGCGATCTGGCCGTCCTCCCGGCCACCGAGCGCGGCGACGACGACTCGACGGTCTACGTCGACATGCGGCGGATCCTGCACGAGGTCGACCCGCCCTCGGAGTGGCAGCAGTCCTACGCGGAGGCCGGCCGGCTCATCCGTGACTACTTCTGGGCGCCCGACATGTGTGGCATCGACTGGCCCGCGGTCCTCGACCAGTACCGGCCGCTGGTCGAACGCGTCGCCACCCCGGACGAGTTCGCCGATCTGCTGCGCGAGGTCCTCGGCGAGCTGGGCACCTCGCACGCCTACGTCAGCCCGGCCCGCCGCAACGAGGGCCCGGCGCACTACCAGCGGCCGATCGGGCTGCTCGGCGCCAACTTCCAGCACAACAAGGACGGTACGTGGACGGTGGCGCGGATCCTGCCCGGTGACTCCTCGGACTCCAAGGCCCGCTCCCCGCTGGCCGGCACCGGAATCCGCGAGGGCGCGGTGCTCACCCATGTCGACGGGCGGCCCGTCGACCCGTGCGCGGGGCCGTATCCGCTGCTCGCGGGCGCGGGTGGCACGACCGTGGAGCTGACGTTCACCCCGCCCGGCGAAGGGCATCCGCGCCGGGTCGCGGTCGTCCCGCTGATCGACGAACGGCCGCTGCGCTACCAGGACTGGGTCGCCAAACGCCGGTCCGTCGTGCGGAGTCTGAGCGGCGGCCGGTGCGGCTATCTGCACATCCCCGACATGGGCGGCTCCGGCTGGGCACAGTTCAACCGCGATCTGCGGATGGAGGTCGCCTACGAGGCGCTCATCGTGGACGTGCGCGGCAACGCGGGCGGGCACATCAGCGAACTCGTCGTCGAGAAGCTCACCCGCACCATCCTCGGCTGGGACCTCACCCGCAACGCCCAGCCCGTCTCGTACGCGAGCAACGCGCCCCGCGGTCCGGTCGTCGCGCTCGCCGACGAAGCGACCTCCTCGGACGGTGACATGATCACCGCCGCGTTCAAACTGCTGGGCCTCGGCCCGGTGGTGGGGTTGCGGACCTGGGGCGGGGTGGTCGGTATGACCGGCCGGCACAAGCTGGGGGACGGCACGGTGATCACGGTGCCGATGAACGCGGGCTGGTTCGACGCCTACGGGTGGGGCATCGAGAACTACGGCGTCGAGCCCGACATCGAGTCCCTGCGCACCCCGTTGGACTGGGCGGAGGGCCGGCACGCCCAACTGGACGTGGCCGTCCACACCGCCCTCGATCTGCTGGCCGAACACCCCGCCGTCACACCGCCCGACCTCTCCCGGCGCCCGGACCGCCGCCGCCCACCGCTACCGCCGCGCTGACCGCCGCCGCGCCGACCGCCAACTGCCGGAGCGCCGACGCAGCATGAGCGCCAGCGCAGCATGAAGGGGCGCACCCGTCACGGGTGCGCCCCTTCATCGTTCGCGCCGCGCAGGCGGACTAACTCCAGTTGTCCTGGGCGTCCTCGGCCGCGTCCTGGGCCTTGTCCCGGCCCTGGTCGCGCATGTCGGCAGCCTTGTCGCGGGCCTGGTCCGCGGATTCCGCGGACTTGTCCCGCTTCTCGCCCATGGCCTCCTTGGCCTTGTTCGAGAGGTCGCCGGCCTTGTCCTTGAACTGGTCGAAAGCGCCCATGATCACTCCTCCTGGAGTTTGTGGGGATGGGGCCTCGACCAGACTGACACGGCTGGACATGGTGCGCATGTCGGGGCATAACTCCCAGGTCAGCGCCGCTTTTGTCACCCTACGGAGCGTGACGACTGCGCTGCCTCGTCGGCCTCGCCGCCCCGTCCGACGAGCCCGCGCCGGGTGCCCGCCGTGGCGGCGAACCGCGGCTCGGCCCGGCGCATCTCCCGCCGCCCGAGCGGACCGCCGATGACCGACGGCAGATAGCCGCGGACCGACTGCATGCCGCGCAGCCACCACTGGGCGTACACATGCGGCGAGCGCCGCTCGATCCCGGCGGCGATCCTCTCGACGGCCGGCTCCAGCGGGTACGTGCGGTTCGCCGGCCAGGGCAGCTTGCCGCGCATGTGGCGCATGAGTTCGTCCTCGTCGGCGCCGCGCACCATGTCGGTGTCGGTCCAGCTCAGATAACCGACGCCGACCTTGACGCCCTTGTGCCCGACCTCGGCGCGCAGGCTGTGCGCGAACGCCTCGACGCCCGCCTTGCTCGCGCAGTACGCGGTCATCATCGGGGCCGGGGTGATCGCCGCCAGCGAGGCGATCTGCAGCAGATAGCCGCGCGAGGAGAGGAGCGCGGGCAGGAAGGCGCGGGCGGTGGTGACGCTGCCCAGCAGGTTGACGTTGACGACGCGCTCGAACGCGACGGGGTCGGAGTCCAGGAACGGACCGCCGGTCGCCACACCCGCGTTGGCGACCACGACATCGATCCGGCCGAAGTGCTCCAGGATCTCGGCCGCGGCCCGCTGCATCGCCGCGAGGTCGGTGACATCGGCCACCCAGTGCGCCGCGCCGCCGCCGAGCCCCTCCGCCACCAGCTTCAGCTGGTTCGGCTCCAGGCCGACCAGCGCCAGCTTGGCACCGCGCCGCGCGAGCTTGCGGGCGAGCATCTCGCCCACCCCGCGGGCGGCGCCCGTGACCACCACGACCTGTCCGTTCAACGACTGGCTCATACCGTCTCCTCCTTCACGGAAGGGGTCTCCCGGACCGGCAGGACCGGCAGGACCGGCAGGTGGTCCCTGACCAGACCGCGGACGACGCCCGCGACCGCGTCCGTGCCTTCGATGGGTGTCATGTGGCCGAGGCCTTCGAGTTCGGTCAGCCCCACGCAGTCGGGCAGCGCGGCGGCCATGCCGCGCGCGTGCACCGGCGGGGTCAGCTTGTCAGCCGTGCCGACCAGCACGGCGGTCGGCGCGGTGAGCCCCCCGAGCGCCGCGTCCAGGTCGAGTCCCGCCAGCACCCGTCCCCACGCCGAGCGCTGCCTGGTCCCGCAGGCGTGCACGATACGGGCGGTCGCGGCGACCTGGTCCGGGGTCGAACCCGATGCCATCACGCCGTACTTGAGCGCGGCGCGCGACAGCCCCGTGACCGGTCCGAGCGGGGCGCGCGAGCCGAGCAGCAGCCGGTGGAAGCCGTCGCGGACCTTCTGGGAGCGGATCCGCGGCGGCAGCACCTGGGTCTCGGCGAGCAGCCGTCCACTGCCGGTGCTGGCCAGCAGGGTGGCGGCCGTGCGCGACCGTACGGCCGCGCGGTCCGAGGCGGCCATCAGCGTCATCCCGCCCATGGAGTGGCCGACCAGGACCGCCCGTTCGCCCTCGGGAACGACGACTTCCAGCACCGCCGTCAGATCGTCGGCCAGCACCCGCGTGCTGTAACCGGTGCGGTCGGGAGTGCCGCTGCGGCCGTGGCCGCGCTGGTCGTAGGCGACCACCCGGAAGTCGGCCGCCAGGTCCCGGATCAGCGGCGCCCAGAAGATCGTGGAACAGGTCCAGCCGTGGATCAGTACGACGGTCGGCCGGTCGGCCGGCCCGTGCTCCTCGACGTGGATGAGGGTGCCGTCCGCCGAGTTCACGGCCAGTTCCCGGCGGGGTGCGGGGAGGGTGAACGGGCTGTCCGCCGCCGCTGCGCCCTTCGCGGTGATCCTGCTCATGACGCGGGCACCTCCACCGGCTCGGCCGTGCGCACGGGCGCCGGCACCAGGTCGTACTCTGCCAGCTTCACCTCGCGGGTAGCCCGCCGGAATTCGGCCGTCGTGCCGGGCCAGGCCGTCGTGTTGCGGCCCTCGGAGTCCAGGTACCAGCTCTTGCAGCCGCCGGTGTTCCACACCGTGCGGGCGGTACGCCGCTGCATCTCGGCGTTCCACGCCTTGACCGCCGCCGGTTTGGCGTCCAGCGCGGCCGCCCCGGTCCGCTCCAGGGTGCGCAGGTAGTCGGCGACGTAGTTGATGGACGACTCGATCATCAGGATCATCGAGCTGTTCCCGAGGCCGGTGTTGGGGCCGATGATCAGCAGCAGGTTCGGGAAGCCGTCGATCGTGGTGCCGCGCAGCGCGGCCATCCCGTCCTTCCAGTGCTCGGCCAGCGAACGGCCGCCGACACCGGTTATCCGGTCACCGATCGGCATGTCCGTCACATGGAAGCCGGTGCCGAAGACGATCGCGTCGACCTCGCGCTCGGTGCCGTCCGACGTGACGATCGTCGAGCCGCGCACCTCCTTGAGCGCCGAGGTGACCACTTCGGTGTTGGGCTGGGCGAGCGCCGGATAGTAGTCGTTGGAGAGCAGGATCCGCTTGCAGCCGATGGTGTAGTCCGGCGTCAGTTTCGCCCGCATCACCGGGTCCTTGATCGCGCGGCGCATGTGGTTCCTGGCGATCTGCTCGGTCGCCTTCATCAGCTGCGGACGCTTGACGAACGCGCCGACCTGGAACTCCCTGATCAGCCAGAGCAGTCCGCGCCGCGCCTTCGCGGTGCCGGGCACCGTGCCGTGCAGCCACCGTTCGGCCTTGTTGATGCCGCGGTCCATCCGCGGCATCACCCACGGCGGGGTGCGCTGCAGCACGGTCAGCGACTTCACCTGCGGCTGGATCGAGGGCACGATCTGGATCGCGGAGGCGCCGGTGCCGACCATCGCGATGCGCCGGTCCTTGATGTCGAAGTCGTGGTCCCAGCGCGAGGAGTGGAAGACCGCGCCGGGGAAGGTGTCGAGCCCCGGGATGTCCGGCAGCTTGGGGTCGGAGAGCGGGCCGGTGGCGGAGACGACGACATCGGCGGTCAGCTCACCCTGCGTGGTCCGGATGTGCCAGTGCCTGGCCTCCTCGTCCCAGCTCGCCGTGAGCACCTCGGAGTCGAAGCGCAGATGGGGCCGCAGCCCGAAGGTGTCGGTGACCCGCTCCAGGTAGGCCCGGATGTGCGGCTGCCCGGAGAACGTACGGGGCCAGTCCGCGTTCGGCGCGAAGGAGAACGAGTACAGGTGGGAGGGGACGTCGCAGGCGCATCCCGGGTAGCTGTTGTCCCGCCAGGTCCCGCCGACCGAGCCGGCGCGTTCGAGGATCACGAAGTCGGTGATGCCCTCGCGCCGCAGCCGGACGGCCGCGCCGAGCCCGCCGAACCCTGATCCGATGACCGCCACCCGCACGTGCTCAGTCATGGCGCCGCCTTCCTGCCCATCAATCACGCCAGCAATCACTGGCACGATCCGTACGGTAGACCACTGGGGTTACCGGCGGTAGGGGTCGGAGCCACCCAAGACGAACGGACGGCGCCCGGAGAACGCACGGCCCTCAGCACTCTCCGGGGACCGCATAGGCTGACGAGGTGGCCGAGGACGTGCAGGAAAACCAGGAGCAGCCCGAGGAGCGGAAGCCGGGACAGGAATACCGCATGGAGGCGCTGGCCGAGGCGGCCGGGATCCCCGTGCGCACCGTCCGCTTCTACCGCGAGCGCAAGCTCATCCCGCCACCGCGCCGCGAAGGCCGGATCGCCTGGTACAGCGAGGCCCATCTCGCCCGCCTCCGCACGATCGCCGCCCTGCTGGAACGGGGCCACACGCTCGGCGGCATCGCCGAGCTGATCGGCGCGTGGGAGAACGGCCGGACCCTCGACGCCGTCGCCGAACTCCTGGGCCTGGAAGGCGCGTTGATCACTCCGTGGTCCGAGGAGACCCCGGTCAGGCTCACCCCCGAGGCCCTCGCCGACTACTTCGGCGAGGACGTCACCCCGGAGAACCTGACCGCCGCCCTGGACATCGGCTACATCGCCGTCGACGGCGAGAACGTCGTCCACACCAGCCGCCGGCTGCTCGACGCCTCCGCGGCCCTCGTCCGCGAGGGCGTCCCGCTGGCCGCCGTGCTGGAGACGGGCCGCGCCGTGCGCGTCCACGTGGACGCGCTCGCCGATCTCTTCACGGTCCTCATCCGCAAGCACGTGGTGGACACCGCCGTGGAGTGCCTGCCGCCGGGCGAGGCGACCCGGCTTGCCGAGGCCCTGGAACGGCTGCATCCGCTGGCCAAGAACGTGGTCGACGCGGAGCTGTCGCTCGCCATGGACCGGCGGGTCCGCGCCGAGCTGGAGAAGTGGCTGCGGGAGCACGGGGTGTCCGAGGCGACCGAGGACCCGCCGGGCAACGTGCGGCAACCGCCCGGCGGGCGTACAAGCGGTGGCGGAACCCGCTAGCGCCGCGAATCCTGAGGGGGACCCGCCCCCGGCGCAGGAGGTACCGGCCCGATGACCACGCTCGCCGAGGCCGGACCCGCGACGGGACCGCCCCCGGGGCCGTCCTCGCGCAGCGCCGCCAGACCAACGTCCTCTTCGTGACGATCGTCCTCGGCATGCTGCTGGCCGCACTCGACCAGACCATCGTCTCCACCCTCCAGGATCGCCCGGGCCGGATACGCCGACTTCGACGGCAAGAAGCTCGCCATGACCGATGCCGGCCGCGCACAGATCGACCTCCTCGCCGGAGCGTGGCGCCGCTGGCTCGACGAGCGACTGGACGACTGGGACGTCTCCGATCCGGAGGACCGCGCCCGCCTCGACCGGGCCATCGACGGCATCGCCGGCCGCCTCCTGGACGAGGAGGAGGCACATCTCGAGCGCACGGCGCTGTGAACTGCGAAGGTGGAGAAGAGCCCGCCCGCAGCAGCACCGCACCGACCGGACCACCACCGACCGGACCCCGTATCGCCGCATTGAGGAGGCACCCCATGGACCAGCCAGACGACGCCAAGGCAGAACAGGCGATCCTCTCCAGGATCAAGGCCATGGTCGCGGACGAGAAGGCGCTGCGCGAGCAGCTGACCGACGGCCGGATCGACGTGGACACCGAGCAGGCCCGGCTCGCCGCCCTGGAGCGCGAACTCGACCAGTGCTGGGACCTGCTGCGCCAGCGCCGCGCCAAGGGCGAGGCCGGCGAGGACCCGGGCCAGGCCCGTGTCCGGTCCGAATTCACCGTGGAGGGCTACGAGTCATGACGGGAAGCGCCGAGGTACCGATCCCCGAGGGCGCGAAGGCCTACCCGGGGGCCGACATCACGGTCACCTTCGAGACCGGCCGCTGCCTGCACTCCGGCGAGTGCGTGCGCGGCCTCCACAAGGTCTTCGACTCCGCCGAGCGCCCGTGGATCAAGCCCGACGAGGCCCCCGCCGACCTCGTCGCGCAGGTCATCCGGCGCTGCCCCTCGGGGGCGCTGCAGTACCGGCTCGAGGGCGGCCACCCCGAGGAGCCGACCCACCCGACCGAGATCAGCCGCTCCTCCGCCGGAGGCATCACCATCCGCGGCGACCTCGTCATCCACACCGGCCGCGAGACCCGCACCGAGACCCGCGCCGTCCTGTGCGGCTGCGGCGCCACGGGCCATGCCCCGTACTGCGACCGCAGCGGCCCGTGCGGGAAGGCGACCGACTGACGGTCCGTCCCGCACGGGCCCGGGGCCCGCCGGCCATGGCTCAGGACGTGAACAGCGCCTGCAGGTCGCCGTATCCGAGGCCTTCCTCGACCGAGGTGTACGTGCCCTCCGTCAGGAATTCGCGGGCCGCACGCCCCACCAGCCCGTACGCGGACTCGGCCACCCGCCCGCCGATGCTGACGCGCGCCGCTCCGGCCCCGGCGAGCTCCGCGACGGACGGCGCGCCCGGTCCGGTGAGGACGTTGAGCGGCACGGAGATGCCCTTCGCGAGCTCGGCGATCACCGCGAGATCCGTCACGCCGGGGACGAAGACACCGTCCGCGCCCGCCTCGACGTATGCGGCGGCGCGCTCCAGCGCCGCGTCGAGCCGCGTCTCCGGCGCGCCGACGGCCCGGAGGTAGACGTCGGTGCGGGCGTTGATGAAGAGCGGGATGCCCGCCTCGTCGGCGGCCTTGCGCGCGGCGCCGATACGTTCCGCCTGCTCCGCGACGGTGCGCAGCGGCTCCGGCCCGCTCGCGAGCGCGTCCTCGATGTTGATGCCGGCGGCGCCGGCGGCGAGGACCCCGCGTACGGTCTCGGCGACACCGGCCGCGTCGTCCGCGAAGCCGCTCTCGATGTCGGCGGACACCGGCACACCGACCCGCGCCGTCACCCGGCCGATGAGCGCCAGCGCGAGGTCGCGCGGCAGCCGGTCGCCGTCGGCGTACCCGAGGCTCCAGGCGACTCCGCAGCTGGTCGTGGCGACCGCGGCCGCCCCCGCCTCCTCGATGATCCGCGCGCTGGCCACGTCCCAGGCGTTGGCGATGGCGAGCGGCCGGTCGGCGGTGTGCAGCGAGTGGAGGAGCAGGGCCTTGTCACGGAGGTTCGGCGTAGTCATGGACACAGTCCATCAGCCGTACGCGGCTTCGTCTGGCAGTTTTGCGACATCGACACCGACAGGAACGCTGACATCGACACCGGCGGTCCTGTCGCGCGGACGGCGATCGGAGCCCGGCCGTCCCGGCTGGAGGTAGATGTCGGATTCTCGCTAGACCGGTGCTGTGACCCGGGTCGATGCTGGAGACATGCACACCGACTTCGAACGTTGCGTACGCGCCGTGCAGTCGAAGGACGCCCGGTTCGACGGCTGGTTCTTCACCGCGGTGCTGACGACCAGGATCTACTGCCGGCCGAGCTGCCCCGTGGTGCCGCCCAAGGTCCGGAACATGAGTTTCTACCCGAGCGCGGCGGCCGCGCAACAGGCTGGCTTCCGGGCCTGCAAGCGGTGCCGGCCGGACGCGAGCCCGGGGTCGCCCCAGTGGAACGAGCGGGCCGACCTCGTGGCCCGGGCCATGCGGCTGATCGCCGACGGCGTCGTCGACCGGGACGGCGTCCCGGGACTCGCGGCCCGGCTGGGATACAGCACTCGCCAGGTGGAACGGCAGCTGCTCGCCGAACTGGGCGCGGGACCACTGGCATTGGCGCGGGCGCAGCGCGCGCAGACCGCCCGGCTGCTGATAGAGACGACGACGCTGCCGATGGGCGAATCCGCCTTCGCGGCGGGCTTCTCCAGCATCCGCACCTTCAACGACACCGTCCGCGAGGTCTTCGCCCTCTCCCCCACCGAGCTGCGCGCCCGCGTCGCCAAGGGCCGCCCGGCGTCCACCCCCGGCGAGCTGTCGCTGCGGCTGCCGTTCCGGGCGCCGCTCTGCCCGGACAACCTCTTCGGGCATCTGGCGGCGACAGCCGTACCGGGTGTGGAGGAGTGGCGTGACGGCGCGTACCGCCGCACGCTGCGGCTGCCGCACGGCCCTGGCATCGTCTCGCTGCGCCCGCAGCCCGATCACATCGCGTGCCGGCTGCGCCTGACGGACCTGCGCGATCTGGCGCACGCCATCAGCCGCTGCCGGTGGATGCTGGATCTCGACGCGGACCCGGTCGCGGTCGACGCGCAGCTGAGCTCGGATCCGGTACTGGCCCCGCTCGTCACCAAGGCCCCGGGCCGCCGGGTGCCGCGGGTCGCGGACGGGCCCGAGTTCGCGGTGCGCGCCGTGCTCGGCCAGCAGATCTCGACGGCAGCGGCCCGTACGCACGCCGGACGGCTGGTGACGGGGTACGGCGAGCCCGTCGAGGATCCGGCGGGCGGTCTGACCCATCTGTTCCCCGACCCGGCCGCACTGGCCGGCCTGGACCCGGCGGCACTGGCCATGCCGCAGACCCGCCGCGCCACCCTCACCACGCTGGTCACCGCCCTCGCCGGCGGCGAACTCGACCTCGACGTCGGCAGCGACTGGCAGCGCGCCCGCGCGCAGCTGTCCGCGCTGCCGGGGTTCGGCCCGTGGACCGTCGAGTCGATCGCGATGCGCGCGCTCGGCGACCCGGACGCGTTCCTGCCGAGCGACCTCGGAATCCGCTTCGCCGCGAAGGAGTTGGGCCTGCCCACCACTCCCGCCGCGCTCACCCGCCACGCCGCCGCGTGGGCGCCCTGGCGCGCCTACGCCGTCCAGTACCTGTGGGCGACCGGCGACCACGCCATCAACTACCTCCCGACGACCGGAGCCGCGTGATGTCCACCCGCACCCACACCGTGACCGATTCCCCCTGCGGTCCGCTGACCCTCGTCGCCCTCGACGGGACCCTCTGCGGCCTGTACATGACGCAGCAGCGGCACCTCCCCGCCGAGGAGACCTTCGGCGACCGCGACGACTCCGCCTTCGGCGCCGTCGAGGAGCAGCTCACCGCCTACTTCGCCGGGGAACGGACCGACTTCGACCTCCCGTTGACGTTGCTGGGCACCCCGTTCCAGCAGCGCGTCTGGTCCGCCCTGCGGGACATCCCCTACGGCGAGACCCGCTCCTACGGCCAACTCGCCGACCTCCTCGGCAACCCGGGCGCCTCCCGCGCGGTCGGCCTCGCCAACGGCAAGAACCCGATCGGCATCATCGTCCCCTGCCACCGCGTCGTCGGCGCCGACGGCTCCCTGACCGGCTACGGAGGCGGCCTCGACCGCAAGCGCTACCTCCTCGCCTTCGAAAAGGGAACCCACGAGCCGGCAGCCCTCTTCTGAGCCCGGGCGCCTGCCGATCGCGGCAGGGGCCGGGTCGGTCAGGCCATCCAGTGCGGGCGGGTCACCGCCGAGGCCAGCGGGCTGCCCGTCGAGTCGTTCAGCGCCAGGGCGACCCGCCGCACGGCCTCGTCCAACGTCCCGCCCGGCAGGGAGAACGGCAGCCGCAGCCGGTGCTCGAACGTGCCCGGCTCCACGCCGAAGCGCGATCCGCCCTCGATCCGCACCCCGTACCCGGCGGCCCGTTCCGCCAGCGCCGTGGCGGCCGGCTCACCGAGGTCGACCCACAGGGAGAGACCTCCGGGCGGGAGCCGCCAGCTCCACTCCGGGATGTCGCGGGCGAGGGCGGCTGCGAGCGCGGCGCGCCGGTCGCGTGTCTCGGCGACGCGCGCGGCGACGAGTTCGTCCATGCGGCGCAGCAGCGGCAGCGCGACGAGCTGGTCGATCACCGAGCCCGCCATGTCCATGGACACCCGGTGGCCGGCGAGTTCCGTGACGAGGCGAGGGGTGGCGCGGAGCCAGCCGATCCGCAGCCCGCCCCAGTGGCTCTTGCTCATCGAGCCGATGGTGATGACGTGGTCGGCGCCACCGCGTGCCGCGTGGGAGGCGAACGGCGCGGGCGCGGGCACGTCGATCGCGAGGTCGGTGATGGTCTCGTCGGCGACGAGCCAGGTCGACGACCGCTGGGTGGCGCGGATCAGTTCGGCGCGCTGTTCCGGCGGCATGAGGCAGCCGGTCGGATTGTGGAAGTCCGGAATCATGTAGGCGAGGCGCGGCACCGTCTGGCGGAGGGTCGCCTCGATGAGCTCCATGTCCCAGCCGTCGTCCGAGACGGCGACGGGCACGGTGCGCAGCCGGGCGCGGCGGATGGAGTCGAGGGCGTTGGTGTAGCTGGGGTTCTCGACCAGCACGCGGTCGCCGGGGCCGCAGAGCATCCCGACGGCCAGCCCGAGCGCCTGGAGGGCGCCGGAGGTGATGAGGATCTGGTCCGGCAACGTCTTCAGGCCGCGTCGGGTGTACCGGTCGGCGACGGCGGCACGCACTTCCGGCAGGCCGTAGGGGTGGTAGCCGGGCGTGTTCGCGTGCAGCGCCACGAGCGGCGCGACCTCGGCGAGCGCGTCGGTCAGCACGTCGGCGGGCAGCCCGCCGACGGCGTTGGAGAGGTCGATGGCGCTGTCCGGCCGCGCCAGCCGGTCGAGGCCGGTGTGCCGGTGGCCCTCCGGCAGCAGGGTCCAGGTGCCGGAACCCCGCCTGCTCCGGGCGTAACCGCTCTCGCGCAGCAGGTCGTAGGCAGCGGTCACGGTGGCACGGCTCAGGCCGAGCGTCGTCGCGAGTTCGCGTTCGGCGGGCAGTTTGACGCGCAGCGAGATGCGTCCGTCCAGCACGAGGGCGCGGATCGCCTGCGCCAGGCCCCGGTACGCGGGCCGGTCTCCGGCCCCGGGACCCGTCAGGTCGGGAAGCAGCACGGCGAGCTGCCTGCTGCCCAGCGGCACGCCGGAGGGCGTGTGGGTGGCCGAGCCGGTCGCTGATGTCGGCGGCGTGCCCGCACTCTGGACGGTCCCCATGTCTGCCATGCCAATCTCTCCCGAATGGCCCTGCCCTCAAGGCCAATTCCCCCAAAGAATCGTTCAAGTGGCCCGCCACGGCAAGGGCGAGGCGGGCGCTGGACACGATGACGAGGGGGAATGTCCGGATGTCGCGAATCATCACCGACAGCTACGAGCGGGAGCTCCAGCACCGGCACGAGCAGCGGAACAGCGCCGGTACGGGCCGGTCGTTCCGCCAGTGGATCGACTACGTCGGCGCCCTGGTGCGCGCCAGGAGACAGGCCCGCGGCGGCTAGCGACTGTGGCTCCGGTTCGGGGGTACGACACAGGGCCCGGCGATTCGCCGGGCCCTGTCCTGCGCGCCGTCCCCCCGTCCCCACGGGGAGGGCGCGTCATGGGGCCGCCGTCGAGCTCTCCGCCAACCGGCGGCCCCGGTCGATGTGCCGCGTCAGACGCGGCTGGGCTCCTGCACCCGCTCGGGCGCGGAACCGGCGGCCTGCGCCGCCAGGTTCTTCTGGAGCTGTTCGCCTTCGACGTCGACGTTCGGCAGCGCCCGGTCGAGCCAGCGCGGCAGCCACCAGGCGGCCTTGCCGAGCAGGGCCAGGACCGCCGGAACGACGGCCATGCGCACCACGAACGCGTCGAACGCGACGGCGATGGCGAGGCCGAAGCCCATCATCTTGATCATCGATTCGGACGAGCCGATGAAGCCCGCGAAGACGCTGATCATGATGACGGCGGCCGCGGCGACCACGCGGGCGCCGTGCGTGAAGCCGGTGACGATTGCCTGGCCGGGCCGTTCGCCGTGCACGTACGCCTCACGCATTCGCGTGACGAGGAAGACCTCGTAGTCCATCGCGAGACCGAACACCACACCGATCATGAAGATCGGCATCATGCTCATGATCGGCCCGGTCTGCTCGACACCGAGCAGGCTCGCGAGCCAGCCCCACTGGAAGACCGCGACGACGGCGCCGAGGGCTGCGACCACCGAGAGCAGGAAGCCGAGGGCCGCCTTCAGCGGCACCAGCACCGAGCGGAAGACCACCATCAGGAGCAGGAACGCCAGCCCGACGACGAGCGCCAGATACGGCAGCAGCGCGTCGTTGAGCTTCTGCGACACATCGATGTTCATGGCCGTCGTGCCGGTGACCAGCGTCACGGCGCCCGTCTCGGACTTCAGTCCGGCCGCCTGGCCGCGGATGGTGTGGACCAGGTCCTCGGTCTCCAGGCCGCTGGGCTTGGACTTCGGGACGACCGTCAGCATCGCGGTGTCGCCGGCCTTGTTGAAGGCGGGCTCGGTGACCTTCTCGACGTCCGCCATCCCGGAGATGGTCTTGGAGATCTTGTCGAGGGCCGCCTTCGGGTTGTCGCTGTTCGCGGCGTCCACGGCGATCATCAGCGGGCCGTTGAAGCCGGGGCCGAAACCGTCCGAAAGCAGGTCGTACGCCTTGCGCTGCGTGGTGCTGACCGGCTGCGAGCCGTCGTCCGGCAGACCGAGCTCCAGGCTGGCCGCCGGGATGGCGATCGCGCCCAGGCCGAGCACACCCACTACGAGCACCCAGATCGGGCGGCGCAGGACGAACCTGGCCCAGCGGGTGCCCATGTTGGGCTTCTTCGCGGCGGCGGAACCGGCGCCGTCAGCGGCGTCGTCCTTGATCCCCTTGAGGCCCTTGCGCACCTTGCGGCCGAGCACCCGGTGCTTGGCGAAGCCGAGCAGCGCCGGGATCAGGGTGAGTGCGATGAGGACCGCGATGGCGACCGTGCCGGCCGCCGCGAGGCCCATCTTGGTGAGCATCGGGATGTTGACGACGGCGAGGCCCGCAAGCGCGATCAGGACCGTGAGGCCCGCGAAGACCACCGCGGATCCGGCGGTGCCCACGGCCCGGCCGGCCGCGTCCTCCGATTCTCGGCCCTCGGTCAGCTCGTGCCGGAAGCGCGAGACGATGAAGAGCGCGTAGTCGATACCGACCGCGAGGCCGATCATCATCGCCAGGGTGGACGTGGAGCTGCCCAGATCCAGCACGTTGGCGAGCGCGGTGATCGACGAGACGCCGATGCCCACGCCGATGAGCGCGGTCAGCAACGGCAGTCCGGCGGCGACCAGCGACCCGAAGGTGACGAGCAGGACGACCGCGGAGATACCGATACCGATGATCTCGGTGGCACCGGTCTCGGGCATCGCCTGCAGCGCGTCACCACCGATCTCGACGGTGAGCCCGGCGTCACGGCCGTGCTGCGCGGCGTCCTTGAGCGCGTCGCGGTCCTTGTCGGTCAGCTCCATCGAGGTGAGCTTGTACTTCACCGACGCGTAGGCGGTGCTGCCGTCCTTGCTGACGGCCTTCGACTCGAAGGGATCGGCGACAGAACTCACCTGCGCGCCGGTCTTCAGCTCCTTGACGACGTTCTCGACGGCGGCCTTCTGCGCGCCGACGTCCACCTTCTGCCCGCCGGGGGCCGTGAACACCACCCGCGCGGAAGCACCGTTGGCACTGGCGTCCGGGAAGCGCTGCTCCATCAGGTCGAAGGCCTTCTGCGCCTCCGTGCCGGGTATCGAGAAACTGCTCGACGTGGAAGTGGAGGCCGATGCGGCGCCGACTCCGGCGAGTACCAGCAGAGCCACCCATGCGAGGGCGACATACCGGCGTCGCCTGAAGGCGAACCGGCCGAGTTTGTAAAGGAAAGTAGCCACGAGTCGCGGCGCTCCCGTCAGGTCGAGGAAAAAAGGGCGTACGGTGCCTGCCCGACGACGAGAGCGGCGTGTCAGGTGGGGCCTTGTTTCCGGTGGATCGGCGGTGGGATCAGGCGGTTGATCCGGCCGGTCGGATCAGGTCAGACGCAGGGCGGGGAGTACCACCGCGTCGATGTATCGGAAGGCGAATTCGGGGTCGGGATCGACTCCCTCGATCAGCGGCCGCCCCATCGCGGCGCCGATCAGCATGTGCGGTACGAATTGCCTGGCGGGGACATCCGCCGCCAGTTCGCCACGCTCCACAGCACGTTGCAACATGCCGTCGAAGGCGGCCATTTCCGGTTCGATGAGCAGTTGCCGCAGTGCCTGGAACAGGTCCGGATTCTGGTGCGCGGCCTGTCCCAGCGCCCGCATCAGTTCGTTGTCCCGCTTCGAGTCGCCCGTCGCGTCGTGGCACCGCACCAGCTCGCGCAGGTCGCCCCGCACCGTTCCGGTGTCGATGTCCTCGATGCGCACCGGCTTGGTGTGCCGCAGCGCGGTGGCCACCAGCTCGGGCTTGCCCTTCCACTGGCGGTAGAGCGTGGCCTTGCTGGAGCGGGTGCGCGAGGCGATCGCGTCCATGGTGAGCGCCTCGTAACCCACCTCCCGCAGCATCTCGACCACCGCGGCGTAGAACTCCTGCTCGCGTTCGGGGGTGAGCCTGGTGCGGCGTGCCGGGGCATCCATCGACATCCTCGGCCTCCCATCCAAACGAAACGGTTTCGTACAGCTGACTCCTAGAGAGTAGAACACCACCCATCGAAACGGAAACGTTTCGATGGGTGGTGTGAGTCACGTTGTCCGTCTTTACGTCCGGACTGCCGCCCTTTACGTACGGTTTTGCCGGGCGGCACTCCCCCGCGGAGGGCCTGTGGCAGCTCAGATCCAGCCGTCCAGCGAACGGAGGAATCCGTCGAAGTCGTCGCGGTGGATGGTGTGGCCGGCGCCCACGACCGTACGGATCCCGAAGCCGCGCTCGCTGAGCAGTCCCGCATCGTCCGGGCCGATCAGGAAGCTGTTCTCCGCGAGCTGCACGAGCGACGGGACGGCGGGCTTGTGCGGCAGGTAGCCGGCGAGCGGCCGGCCGCCCAGGAAGGCGGCGGAGTCGGTGTCCCACAGCGCCAGGGTGGCGAGCTCCACGTCCACGTCCGCCTCCTCCCAGCGCGGGTTCAGGCCGGCGATCTGCTCACGCGTGGCCCGGGCGAAGTGGACGAAGATCGCCGGGTCGACCTGCTGCGCGGGATCCGCCGAGGCCCAGGCGGGGTCGGAGTAGACGGCCCGCGCGGGCGCGAGGCGCTCGACGGCGAGCGACAGCGCCAGCCCGCCCAGCGAGTGCCCGATGGCCAGCTCCGCGCCGCCCGGCAGCGTCTCGACGAGGTCGTCGGCGAAGAGCTCGGGGGTGTACTCGCCGCGGGCGCTCTCGCCGTGACCGCGCAGGTCGACGGCGATGACCCGGTAGCCCTTGTCCGCGAGCGCGGGACCGACCCGGCGCCAGGTGCGATGGTCGGACATGATGCCGTGGACCAGGAGCGCGGTCCGGTCGCCGGTGCCCCACTCGCGGGTGTTGAGCTTCATGATGTTGATGCCTTTCCTGCTGTTGGGGGCTCTGCCGGAGGGTTCCGTCTTCGGGCGCGCGTTTCGGGTGCGGTCTCGGGCCCTGCTTGGTGCGGTCTCGGGCCCTGCTCCGGGCGCTGTTTCGGGCGCCTGCGGTTACACCTGTCGCATGACACGTGTAACTATAGATGTAGCACCCACCCCGGACCCTCGGCCAGACCCGATCTCTGAAAAGATGCCGATCGGAATGACACAGCCACTCGAGCCCACGAACCCCCCGGCCACGCCGACCAGCACCGATGTCGCGCGTCTCGCCGGAGTGTCCCGCGCCACCGTCTCGTACGTCCTGAACGCCCAGGCCGCCGGGCGCGTCAGCACGCGGACCCAGGACCGGGTGCGCGCCGCCGCCGAAGAGCTGGGCTACGTGCCGCACGCCGCGGCCCGCACGCTGCGGGCCGGGCACTCCGGCCTCGTCCTGCTGACCACCCCGACCGGTCCGATCCCCAGGATCGGCGCGCTCTTCGGCGACTTCCTGATGGAGCTGCAGGGCGCCCTGCACCGGCTCGGCTACACCAGCGTCTGGCACGGCCCCGTCGCGGGCGCCGGCGAGCAGGCGGCGCGCGCCTGGGCGGAACTGCGCCCAGCCGCCGTCCTCGCCCTGCCCGGCACCGGCCTGACCCCGTCCGCCGTCGAGCTGCTCAAGCGCTCCGGCACCCGCGCCGTCCTCACCCTCGGCATGCAGCCGGTGGCCGGCGCGCACGCCCTCCTCCTCGACCAGGAGATGCTCGGCGCCCGCGCCGGCACCCATCTGCTGGAGCGCGGCCGCCGCCGGATCGGCGTCATCATGCCGACCGAGTCGGGCCTCGACCTCTTCAGCGTTCCGCGCCTCGCGGGCGTCCGCACTGCCGCCGCCAGCGAGACCGGCGCCCATGTCGAGCCGCTCACGCTCGACTGCACCGAGGAATCGGCGGCCGAACTCGCCGCCCGCTGGCCCCGGCTCGGCCTCGACTCCCTCTTCGCCTACAACGACGAGTACGCGATGCTCGTGATGCGCGCCTTCCAGGACGCGGGCCTCACCGTCCCCGCGGACGTCGCCGTCGTCGGCGCCGACGACCTCCTGCTGGCCCGCCTGCTGCGGCCCCGCCTCACCAGCGTCCACTTCGACATCATCCCAACGGCCCGCATCGTCGGCCTGGTCGACCGCGCCATCCGCGAACCGGAAACCGCCCCAGAGACCCACCAGTTGACCCGGGTGGTCGTCTCCGCCCGCGACTCCGGCTGACCTCCAACCCACCCCGCGAGCGCACCCGCGCGCCCCTCGCACCTCCGGAAAACCCCCGGGAGCACCCCCGAACACCAAAAAGCCCCTGGCGGGTTTCCCCGCCAGGGGCTTTGAGCTGCGGTGGACCTGTGGGGATTTGAACCCCAGACCCCCTCGATGCGAACGAGGTGCGCTACCAGACTGCGCCACAGGCCCTTGCAACGAGGAAAACGATAGCACCCTCTCGGGGGTGGTTGTTAACGAGATCCTCGCTGGTCACCGATCGGTCACTCGTTGGCGGCGCGCGGCCGGTCCGGGTCCGCGTACTGGTCGAACAGCGGGGTGCGGGAACGGTCGCGGGAGCGGCGGCCGGTGGTGGGGCGGGGGAGCTCGCGCTCGGGCTCCGGCTCGGGGGTCGCGGCCGGCGCCGGGGTAGCCGGCGCGTGGCCCGGCGTGGTGCCGGAGCGGGCCGAGCTCCAGTTGCCCGGGGCGGTGAAGTCGATGCCGCCCGGGGTGCGGGGCGCGACCGGCGCGGTGACGTAGGTCGGCAGCGGCACCGGGACGGGGTCCCAGCCGTCGTCAGGGGCGGCGTGCTGCTCGCGCTGCTGCTGGTCCACCCACTCCGCGTGGTCGGTCTGCTCGACGAGGGCCCGCCGGTCCGCGGTGCGCGGCGAGGTGGCGGGCTCGGGCTCGTCGGCGAGATCCGTTTCGTCGTCCATCGCGGGGCGCCGGCGGTCGCGCAGCCGCACCGCGGCGTCGGCGGCCCGGCGCTGGTCGATCTTGACCTCGAAGCGGCGGCGCTCCTGGCGGCGCAGGTGGCCGATGTAGAGGGTCAGCAGCGCGGCCGGCGCCGCCGGCGCCCACAGGAACGCGAGGCCGCCCACCGCGGCGACGATCGCGCCGACGGTGAAGGCCAGGAAGAGGAGCGTGGTGGTGCGGCGG
Source organism: Streptomyces sp. NPDC045021 (assembly GCF_056432645.1). Taxonomy (NCBI): domain Bacteria; kingdom Bacillati; phylum Actinomycetota; class Actinomycetes; order Kitasatosporales; family Streptomycetaceae; genus Streptomyces; species Streptomyces sp. NPDC045021. Next base: position 82,105 of record NZ_JBWKIQ010000018.1, on the reverse strand, counting down.
CGGCGCGCGAGGACCTTGGCCCGGGGGTTGGGCACCGCGGCAGAACGTTGCGCCTTCTGCTGCGCCGGGGCCGAGTGGTGCACCCCGGAGGAGTGGTGCGCCGGGGCGGACTGCTGTGCCGGAACGGCCGCCGGGGCGGGCTTGATCTCGGTCGCGGGCACGGCGAGGCCCCGGACGTCCACCACGTCGTTGGCGGACACCGGTGCATCGGCGGGCTGATCGCTCTCATCGCGCGCTTTCGCGACGCGACGCTCCATCCCCGCCCTTCCGGACAGCAGCCGGATGGCGGTGCTGAAGCGTTCCGTCGGACGCGCTTCGTTGAGCTCATCCTGCCTACGGAGCCACATCGGCACCAAGTAGGCAGCCCAGGCCCCGACGATGACTGCGTAGATGAGGCCACTACTGCTCACGGATTACACGGTAGGTGCCGCAGAGACACGCCATACGCAATTCCGCACGGTGTGTCGCACGATCTGGCTGATATGCCGAGATTTTTTTGTGATCGGGTTCATTTTCGAACGTTTATTTTATTTCTGCGGCGTTCCCGGCCTGGCCTGGTGCCATCGGTTGACCAACCCCTCCGGCACTTCCTCGGCCGTCAACGCGAACACCAAGTGGTCTCGCCACGCACCGTCGATGTGGAGATAGCGCGGGCGCGGACCCTCCTCGCGAAATCCGAGCTTTTCCACGACGCGGCGGCTGGGGATGTTCTCCGGCCGGATGCACACCTCGACCCGGTGCAGCCCGACATGGCGGAAGCAGTGGTCGACGGCGAGCGCGACGGAAGTCGGCATGACTCCGCGTCCGGCGACCGATTCGTCGACCCAGTAACCGACATGGGCGGAGCACATCGAGCCCCAGGTGATGCCGGCGACGGTGAGCTGGCCGGCCAGTCGGCCCTGGTACTCGATGACGAAGGGCAGCATGCGGCCCGCGCTCGCCTCCGAGCGCAGGTGGCGCACCATCTGACGGTACGTGGGGCGCTGGGCGACATGGCCGGGCGGCGCGGGCGGCACGGTGGCCTCCCACGGGCGCAGCCATTCGCGGTTGCGGCGGTTGACCTCGCGCCAGGAGCGTTGGTCACGCATCCTGATCGGGCGGAGGGTGATGTCACCGTCCACCAGCTCGGCCGGCCAGGACGCGTTCAGCTCGGTCTCCCGGTTTGAGGGTGGTCGCCGCCGCGGATCTGGTCGACGGCGTGGACGAGGAGCGGGGCGAGCACTTCCAGGCCGTCCTTGACGCCACCGGTCGAGCCCGGAAGGTTCACCACCAGGGTGCCGCCGGCCACGCCCGCGATGCCACGGGAGAGCACCGCGGTGGGCACCTTCTCCCGCCCGGCGGCCCGGATCGCCTCGGCGATGCCGGGGATCTCGTAGTCCAGCACGCCGCGGGTGACCTCGGGAGTGCGGTCGGTGGGCGAGATTCCGGTGCCGCCGGTGGTCACGACCACGTCGTAGGAGGCCGTCACGGCGTCCCGCAGGGCCTGCCCGACGGGTTCCCCGTCCGGGACGACCCGCGGGCCGTCGGTCTCGAAGCCGAGCGCCTGCAGCGCCGCGACGATCAGCGGCCCGCCGCGGTCCTCGTAGACGCCCGCGGCGGCGCGGTTCGACGCGGTGACCGCCAGCGCCCTCATGGCCGCTGCCAGTCGCCGGACTTGCCGCCGGTCTTCGTCTCGACCCGGACGTCGGTGATCACGGCGGCCTTGTCCACGGCCTTGACCATGTCGATGACGGTGAGGGCGGCGACGGTGACGGCGGTCAGCGCCTCCATCTCGACGCCGGTGCGGTCCGTGGTGCGCACGGTCGCGGAGATCTCCACGGCCTCGTCGGTGACGGCGAGGTCGAGCGTCACCCCGGAGAGCGCGAGCGGGTGGCAGAGCGGGATCAGGTCCGGAGTCCGCTTGGCGCCCATGATGCCCGCGATGCGCGCGGTGGCGAGGGCGTCGCCCTTGGGAACGCCCTCACCGCGCAGCAGCTCGATCACGCGCGGGGCGACGATTACCCGGCCGGTGGCGCGGGCCGTGCGGGCGGTGACGTCCTTGCCGGAGACGTCCACCATCCGGGCCGCACCGGCCTCGTCGATATGGGTGAGGTGCTCTTGCGCGCTGCTCATCGTTCTCCCGGTCCGGTCCTCTGGGCAGCCACCGTACCGGGAGGGGGCAGCAAAAAAGCCCCAGGCCCTTCATCGGGAGGACTCGATCAGCACCACACGCGCCTAATCCAGCCGGATCACGTCGACCTCGGCGCCCTTGTCCACGGAGGTGGTGTCCTCCGGAACGACGATCAGGGCGTTGGCGTGCGCGAGCGATCTGACCAGGTGCGACGCGGAACCGCCGACCGGCGTCACCGTGCCGTTCGCGTACTTGCCGCGGAGGAACTGGCGCTTGCCCGCGGGCGAGGATGCGATCGCCGTGTCGCAGACCGCGCGCACGACCTCGCGGTGGACGGCTCCGGCGCCCATCAGGGTGCGGATCGCGGGGCGTACGAAGAGCTCGAAGGAGACGTAGGCGCTGACCGGGTTGCCGGGCAGGGCCAGCAGCGGGATGCGGTCAGGGCCGATACGGCCGAAGCCCTGGGGCTTGCCGGGCTGCATGGCGAGCTTGCGGAAGTCGACGCGGCTCTCGTCGTCCTCGATCGAGGCGAGCGCCTCCTTGACGACGTCGTACGCGCCGACGCTCACACCGCCGCTGGTGACGATGATGTCGGCCCGGATGAGCTGGTCCTCGATGGTGGCACGCAGTGTCTCGACGTCATCGGCGACGGCGCCCACCCGGTACGCGATGGCGCCCGCGTCCCGCGCGGCGGCGGTCAGCGCGAAGCTGTTGGAGTCATGGATCCGGCCGGGGCTGAGCTCCTCGCCGGGCTGCACGAGCTCGCTGCCGGTCGACATCACCACGACGCGGGGCCGCGGCCGCACCCGGACGCTGCCGCGGCCGATGGCGGCGAGCAGGCCGATCTGCGGCGGGCCGAGGATCGTGCCGGCGGCGAGCGCCAGCTCCCCCGCGGCGACGTCGCTGCCGCGGGCCCTTACGTACTGGCGTGCCTCGACGGGACGGTGCACCCGGACCTCGCCGCTGGCACCGGCCGGATCCGTGCTGTGCGCCCGCATGGTGGTGGCCGGTCCGCCGCCGGTGCCCGCGTCGGTCCACTCGACGGGGACGACGGCCTCCGCGCCGGGCGGCAGCGGGGCGCCGGTCATGATGCGGGCGGCCTGGCCGGGGCCGACGGTGGGCAGCTGGTCGCTGCCCGCCGCGACATCGCCGACGACGGTCAGGACCGCCGGATGCGCGTCGGTGGCTCCGTCGGTGTCCGCGGTACGCACCGCGTAGCCGTCCATGGAGCTGTTGTCGAAGGGCGGCAGCGCCACCGGGACGGTGACGTCCTCGACGAGGACGCAGCCCTGGGCATCGAGGAGTTGCAGCTCGATCGACTCCAGCGGGGACAGCTGCCCGAGGATGTTGTCGAGGTGCTCGGAGACAGACCAGATTCGGTCAGCCACGGTGCTCAATCTTGCATCTCCTCGGTCACGTACGAGCGGAGCCAGGTCCGGAAGTCCGGGCCCAGGTCTTCACGTTCGCACGCGAGTCTGACAATGGCGCGCAGATAGTCGGCGCGGTCGCCGGTGTCGTAGCGGCGGCCGGTGAAGACCACGCCGTGGACCGGGCCGCCGTCGTCGACGCGGTGGGACATCTCCCGCAGCGCGTCGGTGAGCTGGATCTCCCCGCCGCGGCCGGGCGGAGTCTTCTTGATCGCGTCGAACACCGCCGGGTCCAGGACGTACCGGCCGATGATCGCGTACGAGGACGGTGCCTCGCCCGCGGCGGGCTTCTCGACCAGGTCCGTCACCCGCACCACGTCGTCCTCGGCGGTGGGCTCGATCGCCGCGCAGCCGTAGAGGTGGATCTGCGCGGGGTCGACCTCCATGAGCGCGATGACGCTGCCGCCGAACCGCTCCTGGATGTCGATCATGCGCGACAGCAGCGGGTCCCGCGGGTCGATCAGGTCGTCACCGAGCAGCACCGCGAAGGGCTGGTCCCCCACATGCGGCTCCGCGCACAGCACGGCGTGCCCCAGACCCTTCGGGTCACCCTGGCGCACGTAGTGCATGGTCGCCAGGTCGCTGGACTCCCGCACCCGCGCCAGCCGCGATTCGTCGCCCTTGCGGGTCAGCGCCTCTTCGAGTTCGTAGTTCCGGTCGAAGTGATCTTCCAGGGCGCGCTTGTTCCGACCCGTGATCATCAGCACGTCGCTGAGGTTCGCCGCCCGCGCCTCCTCCACCACGTACTGGATCGCCGGCTTGTCGACGACCGGGAGCATCTCCTTGGGAGTGGCCTTGGTCGCGGGCAGGAACCGCGTGCCGAGACCCGCCGCCGGGATGACGGCCTTGGTGATCCGAGTACGTGCTTGAGTCATGCCGTGCACCATAACCGCTACGCGTGAGGCGAAGATGAAGTTCCAGTTGATAACGGCTGATAGGCGGCGGTAGTGCGGGGTATGAGCGACGACCACGGTACCAAGGCGGCACTGCGCACCGAGTTGCTGCGCCTGCGGCGCGCGCTGACGCCGCAGGAGCGCGGGACCGCCGCCGTCGCACTGGCCGGCCGGGTGGCTGACCTGCCGGAGGTCCGGACCGCCGGCACCGTCGCGGCCTATGTGTCGATGGGTACGGAGCCGGGCACCCGCGAGCTGCTCGACGTACTGCGCGCGGCCGGCACCCGCGTGCTGCTTCCCGTGCTCATGGCCGATAACGACCTGGACTGGGCCGAGTACGAGGGCCCGCGGGCGCTGGAGCGCACGGACCGGGGGCTGTTCGAGCCGACCGGCGCGCGGCTGGGACCCGACGCGGTGACGCGGGCCGGCGTGGTCCTGCTGCCGGGGGTCGCGGTGGACGGGTACGGGACGCGGCTGGGACGCGGCGGGGGCTCGTACGACCGCGTGCTGGCGCGGCTGGAGCGGGCGGGCTCCACTCCGTCGCTCATGGTGCTGCTGTACGCGAACGAGGTGGTCGCCTCGGTCCCGAAGGAACCGCACGACCACCCCGTGCACCTCGCGGTGACCCCCGAGGGGACCCACCGCTTCACCACCTGACAGCGGCACCGGACCTGGCAGCGGCACCGGCCACCACCCGCGCTACGGCGTGAGCGCCATCTTGTCGTCCGTCGCGCCGTCCACCTTGGGCCTGGAGAAGACCCAGGGCAGGAGTTCGCCCTTCGCCCACAGCGCGGTCTGGTCGGAGTAGTGCGCGTTGTACGCGTGCCCCGAGGCCCCGGTGAGGTTGATCCAGCGGGACTTGTCGAAGTCCTCGAGGTTGACGATCATGCGCATCGACGGCACCCAGACGACGTCGTAGCCGCCGGCCGCGTTCCAACCCGTCGCGTTGACGGCCGCCTCGCCGCCGCCGAGCTGCCACGGGCCGCGGTTGAGCAGCCACCTCACCACGGCGGGACCGCCGGTGCCCAGTGTCTGGTTCTTGAGCTCCAGCTTGTGCAGCCGGCCCCAGCTCCAGGTGTCGATGTCCTTGCCGAGCTTGGCGGTCAGCTCGTACCGCGCGTCCTGCATCGCCTGCTTGAGGAGCTGGTCGCGGGTGGTGTGCGCGGACGGGGGCGCGCTGCTGTCGAAGAACGCGGTCGGCGACATCGTCCACCAGGCGTTCTTCTCGTCCGGAAGGATCTTGCGGACCACCTCGAACCAGCGGTCGCCACCGTCGGGCTGCGCCTGGTCGGCGGCGCGCTCACCGCACTCGGTGACCGTCTCGCTCTTGCCGTCGAGGTTGTCGACGGGCCCCGACTGGTCGGCGGCCGGGACGCGCAGGCACTGGTCCTCAGGGCGCAGTTCCTTGGGCAGCTTGTTGCCGAAGGCGAGCTTGAGGGTGTTGCGCCAGACGGCGTTGAAGTAGGCGGCCGCCGCGGAATCGGCGTCCTGGTTGAAGTCCCAGCCCTCCAGCAGCTGCTGGGCGTCGCGGACGTAGGAGTCCTTGACGTCGACCTTGAGCAGATAGGGCACCAGCAGCTTGGCGATCTCGCTGCTGCTGTCGGACTGCATGCTCTGCATGTCGTCCATGGAGACCTTGCCGCCGTCCTTGATCTTGGACGCGATGAGGTCGTTGATGCGCTGGCTGCGGGCGCCGTAGCCCCAGTCCTTGGTCAACATCGGGCCGTACTTGTCCTCGTCGATCACGGCCTGGTTGGCGGTGACGATGTAACCGCGCTGGGGGTTGTACTCCCACGGCATGGACTTGAACGGGATGTAGCTGCTCCAGGCGTACCGCGGGTCCCAACCGGGCGCCGGGTAGCGGCCGTCGCCCTTGCCGCGGACCGGGACCTGGCCGGGGGCCTGGTAGCCGATGTTGCCCTGCTTGTCGGCGTAGATCAGGTTCTGCGACGGGACCGCGAAGTCGGCGGCCGCGGCCCGGAACTGGGTGAAGTCCTGCGCCTTGTCGATCTCGAAGACCGCGTCCATGCTCTTGCCGGCGTCGAGCGCGGTCCACCGCAGAGCCACCGCGTAACCGCCGTTGCGGTCCGGGGCGGCGTCCTGGACGGGCGCTGTCTCGCCGACCCGCTGCAACTCGTCGGCCCGGTCGGAGATCACCGGGCCGTTGTTGGTGGTGCGCACGACGATCTCTCGGTCGTCACCGCCCGCGACCTTGATGGTCTCCTTGTGGGTGCCGAACAGCACCTGCTTGCCGTCGTAGAGGTAGGTGTTCGCGGTGACCTTCTCCAGATAGAGGTCGGTCACGTCGGCGCCGAGGTTGGTCATCCCCCAGGCGATGTTCTGGTTGTGGCCGATGACGACACCGGGCATTCCGGAGAACGTGTACCCGGCCACGTCGAACGGGCAGGCCGCGCCGACGGTGCGGCAGTGCAGGCCCATCTGGTACCAGAGGGACGGCATCTGCGGGGCCAGGTGCGGGTCGTTGGCCAGCATCGGCTTGCCGGTGGTCGTGTACGTGCCGGAGACGACCCAGGAGTTGGATCCGATGCCGTTGCCCGACGGGCCGAGGAGGTTGGGCATCTGGTCGATGATCTCGGAGAGCCCGGAGAGCTGGCTGTTCAGGGCGTTGGCAGCTATCGGGGTGTTCCCGGCGCCGGCCGGTGTGTACTTCTTGGTGATCGGGTCGAGCTTGCCGCCGTCGACGATCGGCTGGTGCCGCTGGTACGGGTAGCCCGGGTAGAGCTGCTCGATCTTGGCGCTGTCGAGCCGGCTGGTCATCAGCGCCCGGTCGATCTCCTCCTGCATGTTGCCGCGCAGGTCCCAGGCCATGGCCTTGAGCCAGGCGACGGAGTCGACCGGGGTCCACTGCTCGGGCTTGTAGTTGTTGGAGAACGACAGGGCCGCGTACTCGACGGACAGGCTCGCACCGCTGTGGTCCTTCAGATAGGCGTTGACGCCGTCCGAATAAGCCTGCAGGTACTTCTTGGTGGTCGGGTCGAGCTTGTTGTCGTACTCCTTCTGCGCGATGCCGTGCCAGCCGAGGGTGCGCAGAAACGCGTCGGTCTCGACCTGACCGGAGCCGAACATTTCCGACAACCGCCCCGAAGTGAGGTGGCGTCGGACATCCATCTCGTAGAACCGGTCCTGCGCCTGGACGAAGCCCTGGGCCCGGAAGAGGTCCTCGGAGGTGTCCGCGTAGATCTGCGGGATGCCGTTGCCGTCGCGCTGCACGTCGACCGGCGCGGTCAGGCCCTTGAGTTTCAGCGATCCGGTGGTCTCGGGGAACGAGGCGCGCACGGTGCTGACGCTCCAGTACGACCCGTATCCGATGCCTCCCACCAGCAGGACCACGAACGCGATCACAAAGAGGCGAAGGCGGCGGGACTTCTTCTTGGCGGGCATCTCTGTCCTTCGAGGGGCAGGGTGGACCGGGTGCTCTTGGTACTGGATTGGTGCTGGAGCAACCATAGGCGCAGCGATCGGGGGACCCCTACGCGGAGTCATCGTTGACCGCGGAAGTTCAAGTACCGGTAAAATGTTAGGCAAGGCAATGAACTTCTCCCTGGCCTTCGAGGAAGGACCGCGCCCTGACTGTCCACCGTCTCAACGAACTCCTGTTGATCGGCGCCCTCGTGCTGCTCATCGCGGTGGTCGCCGTGCGACTCGCGTCCCGCAGCGGTCTGCCCACGCTGCTCATCTACCTCGGCATCGGCGTCGCGATCGGCCAGGACGGTCCGTTCGGCTTTACCTTCGACGACGTCCAGCTGACCCAGGTCCTGGGCTATGCGGCACTTGTGGTGATTCTTGCCGAAGGTGGACTCGGCACGAAGTGGCAGGAGATCAAACCGGTGGTGCCCGCCGCCGCCGTGCTCTCGACGTTCGGCCTGCTGCTGAGCGTCTTCATCACGGCGGGCGCGGCCCACTATCTGGTGGGACTGGACTGGCGGCAGGCGCTCATCATCGGGGCGGTGGTCTCGTCCACCGACGCGGCGGCGGTCTTCTCCGTCCTGCGCAACGTCCCGCTACCGAAACGAATCACCGGCGTGCTCGAAGCCGAATCCGGCTTCAACGACGCCCCGGTCGTCATCCTCGTGGTCGCCTTCTCCACCGCGGGACCGGTCGACCACTGGTACCTGCTCCTCGCCGAGGTGGTCGCGGAACTGGCGATCGGTGCCACGCTCGGCCTCGCGGTCGGCTGGCTCGGCGCCTACGCGCTGCGGCACATCGCCCTGCCCGCCTCCGGCCTCTACCCGATCGCGGTGATGGCCATCGCGGTCTTCGCCTACGCCGCCGGCGCGACGGCCCACGGTTCCGGATTCCTCGCCGTCTACATCGCCTCCCTGATACTGGGGAACGCCAAACTGCCGCACCGGCCGGCCACCCGCGGCTTCGCCGAAGGGCTCGGCTGGATCGCGCAGATCGGCCTCTTCGTCCTGCTGGGTCTGCTCGTCACCCCGCACGAACTCGGCGACGACATCCTCCCTGCGCTGATCATCGGCCTGATCCTGACCGCTGTGGCCAGACCGCTGTCGGTCACCGCGAGCCTGGCGCCGTTCCGTATCCCCTGGCGCGAGCAGGCGCTGATGTCCTGGGCCGGGCTGCGCGGCGCCGTGCCCATCGTGCTGGCCACCATCCCGATGGTGGCGGGCGTGCCCGACAGCCGCCGGATATTCAACATCGTCTTCATCCTGGTGATCGTCTACACCCTGGTGCAGGGCCCGACCCTGCCCTGGCTCGCCCGGCGGCTGCGCCTGGGCGTCCGCGACGGGGCCGCCGACCTCGGCATCGAGTCGGCGCCGCTGGAGCGGCTGCGCGGACACCTGCTCTCGGTGTCCATCCCGGAGGAGTCCCGGATGCACGGCGTGGAGGTCAACGAACTGCGACTGCCGTCCGGGGCGGCCGTCACGCTCGTCGTACGGGACGGGTCCAGCTTCGTACCGCTGCCGAACACGGTGCTGCGGCGCGGCGACGAGCTACTGGTCGTCGCCACCGATCCGGTCCGGGACGCCGCGGAGCGGCGGCTGCGCGCAATCGGAAGGGGCGGAAAGCTCGCGACCTGGCTGGGCGAGGGGTGAGCGAGGTCTCAGCGGGAGGCGAGCGACAAACCCAGACAAATGGCACTGAGTGCCGCTAAGCTGGGCCGGTACGTCTTGAGCACAACATCTTGACTACGTACGTGTCGAATACACAGACCTCTGTCTGACGCAGAGCTGGCGCGACGGAGTGGCCACGGTCACCCCATGTCTTGCGCGAGCGGACAGCTCTCGGCGCCATCCGTGACGGATGCCGCTACCAGGCAGCACAAAGGACCAAGCCGTGGCATCCACGGTGAACCACCAGCCGGACAGCCGCACCACCAAGCGGCCCGGTTACGGACAACTCCTGCGCACACCCCGCGCCTGGACCTTCCTGCTGCCCGGTTTCGCGGCCCGGCAGCCCTTCGCGATGCTCACCATCGGCATCGTGCTGCTCGTCCAGAACACCACCGGCTCGTACGGCACGGCAGGCGCCGTGGCCGCGGTGACCGGTGTCTCCATGGCGATCTTCGCGCCGCAGAACGGCAAGCTCGCCGACCGTTTCGGGCAGAGCGCCGTCCTGCTGCCGGGTGTTCTCGTACACACGGCCTCCGTCGTCCTGCTGACCGTGCTGGCCCTGTCGCACGCCCCGCTGTGGGCGCTGTTCGCGGCGGCCGTGCCGGCCGGCGCCTCGGTGCCGCAGATCGGACCGATGGTCCGGGCCCGGTGGGCGGCCAAGCTGGACGGCTCGCCCTTGATGTCGACCGCCGCGGCCTTCGAGTCCGTGACGGACGAGTTCACCTTCGTCATCGGCCCGGTACTGGCCACCGCGCTGTGCACGGGCGTGCACCCGGCCGCCGGCCTGATCGCCGAGGCCTCCCTCACCCTGGTCGGTGGTCTGTTCTTCGCCGCCCAGCGCAGCACCGCCCCGGCGCCCAACCGGACCGTCGACGGTGTCCGCGCGAAGAACGCCTCGGCGCTGAGCGTCCCGGGCGTCAGGGCGCTGGCCGTGGCCTTCCTCGGTATCGGCGCGGTCTTCGGCGGCATGCAGGTCGGACTGACGTCCTTCAGCGAGGAAATCGGCCGCCAGGGCATCGCCGGACTGCTGTACGGCACCTTCGCGGCGGGCAACATGCTGGCCGGAGTCGTCTGCGGAGCCATTGCCTGGCGCCGCAGCCCGCAGAGCCGGCTGCTGATCGCGTACGCGGCGCTGGCGCTGACCTGCTCCGCGCTGTGGGCCGTGCACTCGGTGCCACTGCTCGGCGCGCTCGGCCTGCTCATCGGACTGTGCATCGCTCCCGCACTGATCACCGGCTACACCCTGGTCGAATCCCTGGTGCCGGCTACCGCCCGCACCGAGGCCTTCACCTGGCTGACCGGCTCGGTCGCGCTGGGCCAGGCCATCGCGGTGACGGCCGCGGGACAGCTGGCCGACCGGGTCAGCGCGAGCGCCGCCTTCGTGGTGCCGCTGGCTGGTACCGCGCTGGCGCTGGCCACCCTCGTGGCGCTGCGCAAGCGGCTCAAACCACGCTCCGAGGGACGGATCGTCCAGGGTTCGGCACGTGGGATGAGTCACCGCGTGCCGGTCACGGTGGACTGACGCGGCGGAATGCTGCACTATTGAATGTCGTTAGCACTCATCGAGTGAGAGTGCCAGGAGGATCAAGTGCCGACGTACCAGTACCAGTGCACCGAGTGCGGCGAGGGCCTCGAGGCGGTGCAGAAGTTCAGCGATGACGCTCTGACCGTTTGCCCGACCTGCAGCGGACGCCTGCGCAAGATCTTCTCGGCGGTCGGGGTCGTGTTCAAGGGTTCCGGTTTCTACCGGACCGACAGCCGTGGCTCGTCCTCGGCGAGCACCCCCGCGGCCAAGAGCAGCTCGGATGCGAAGCCTTCGACGACGTCCGCGCCGTCCTCGGCCGCCTCGTCCGGCAGCTCCTCATCCGGTTCGAGCAGCTCTTCCAGCGGGTCTTCCGCAGCCTGATCGCTGAGCACGGGTGAGCCGCAAGGCTTACGCGTCGATGACGGACCCCGCCGATCCAGTCGGCGGGGTCCTCGTCGTATCCGGCCGCCGTTAGGGTGATCCGCATGGTGGAGAGCAGCGGTACTCGGGCCGATATCGGCGTCATCGGCGGGTCAGGTTTCTACTCGTTCCTCGAGGATGTGACCGAGATCACGGTGGAGACCCCCTACGGTCCGCCGAGCGACTCGCTCTTCCTCGGCGAGGTGGCCGGCCGGCGGGTGGCGTTCCTGCCGCGGCACGGCCGCAAGCACCATCTGCCGCCGCACAGGATCAACTACCGGGCCAACCTGTGGGCGCTGCGCTCGGTCGGCGCCCGCCAGGTGCTCGGCCCGTGCGCGGTGGGCGGCCTGCGCGCGGAGTTCGGCCCCGGCACTCTGCTGGTGCCCGACCAACTCGTGGACCGCACGAAGTCGCGCGTCCAGACGTACTTCGACGGTGAGGTGCTGCCGGACGGCGGGCAGCCGAACGTCGTGCACGTCTCGCTGGCCGACCCGTACTGCCCGGTGGGGCGGCGGGTCGCGGTGGAAACCGCGCGGGCGGGCGGCTGGGACGCGGTCGACGGCGGGACGCTGGTCGTCGTCGAGGGGCCCCGGTTCTCCACCCGGGCGGAGTCCCGGTGGCATGCGGCGCAGGGCTGGGCGGTGGTCGGCATGACCGGGCACCCCGAGGCGATCCTCGCGCGCGAACTCGGTCTCTGCTACACGTCCTTGACGCTGGTGACGGATCTGGACGCGGGCGCCGAGACGGGCGAGGGAGTCTCCCACGAGGAGGTTCTCGAGGTCTTCGCGGCGAACGTCGACCGGATGCGGACGGTGCTGTTCGACGTGGTCGGCGGGCTGCCGCCGATCGCGGAGCGGGAGTGCCTGTGCGTGGACCCGTGGGGCGGTCAGGACCCGGGGATCACGCTGCCGTAGGCAGGTTCGCGCAGGCAGGTTCGCGTAGGCGGTTTCGCGTAGGCAGGTTCGCCTAGGCGGTTTCGCGTAGGCAGGTTCGCCTAGGCGGTTTCGCGATGGCAGGTTCGCGGTGGCAGGTTCGGTGATTTCACCCGCGCGGGTGGCGGAGTTTTCCACAACCGGTGAGTAATCCACAGGCCCGAAGGGGCTGTTGGCGGGATGCGCGATCGTAGAGATCTCAGCCGCGGAGATCACTTCGGATCCCCGCGGAGATCCCTTCGAGGCGGTGGTCATCGTGCCCGCATTTCCCCATTCCTCTTCCTCTCTTTCTCCCGCCACTTCCCCTTCTCCCACCACTCCCGCTCCCCCGGATTCCTACGCGCTCCCGCGCTGCGTCGTGCCGCCCTTCCAGCCGATCCGGGCCGGTGGCGGTCGAGGGAGGATCCGGCTGCGGCCGACGGTGCGCCGCAGGCGGCGGGCCGTGGCCGCGGGGCTGGCGATGGCCGCCGCCACGCTGGCGGCCGCCGCGCCGCGCGCGGACTCCAGGCCGCCGCGCTATGAGCCACGGGCGCCCGCGGCGGCACAGGACGCCCGGAGCACGCGAGCCATGGCGCCTGCCCATGAAGTAGCAGCAGCTCAGGACGTGCGCGACGCCCGGGACATGGTGCGGGCGCCGGTGAGGATCGCGGACGCGGCGGCGGTGCGGCTATTGCGGCCCGGCGACCGGGTGGACGTGCTGGCCGCCGACCGGGTGGTGGCCGTGGCGGCGCCGGTGGTGTCGGTGCCGGCGGACGGCGGCGGGGCGGGCGGCGTCGCGTACGGGGGCGGGACTGTCGGACGGTCCGGCGAGGGCGCGTTGATCGTGCTGTCGGTGCCACGCCGGACGGCTGCCGTCATCATGGGCGCGGCGGCGTCAACTCCCTTGGCGGTGACGCTGTGCTGACTCACTCTTTCGTGTGTACGGATTGGACATCCCACTCCCGGAATGCCGTAGGTTGCGGGACTTGCTGTGCCGTCAACTGTGCGCGGGGAAAGAGAGAATTCAGTGAGCGACGAGAAGCAGACCGGAATCCTGGGCGGCTTCAAGGAATTCCTGATGCGCGGGAATGTGATCGACCTGGCCGTCGCCGTCGTCATCGGTGCCGCGTTCACCAGCGTCGTGAGCTCTGTGGTCAAGGGCGTCATCAATCCCCTGGTCGGTGCGTTCGGCACCAAGGATCTGGAGCACTACCGCTCGTGCCTCAAGGGCCCCTGCGTGGTGAACGCCGCGGGCGACGCGGTGAGCGGTATTCCGATCCTGTGGGGCTCGGTGCTCAGCGCGGTCCTCACGTTCGTGATCACCGCCGCGGTGGTCTATTTCCTGATGGTGCTGCCGATGTCCCGCTACCTGGCGAAGAAGGCGGCGCGGGTCAGGCAGGAGGCCGTGGTGCAGGCGGACGCGGAAGCCGCCGAGGTGGCGCTGCTGCGCGAGATCCGCGACGCCATGGTGTCGCAGCGCAGCTGAGTCAGATGTGGTGCGGGGGCTTCTCGTCGAGGAAGCGGGCGAGGTCGTCGCCCCCGCCGCCGGACGGCCGCTCGCCCCAGCCCCCGTCCGTGTCGTCGGACGACTGCCGGCTCAGCGGATCGTCGAAGACCAGCGCGGCGGCGGGGTCACGCCGCGGCTTCCCGGGCCGGGCGGCGGGCTGGGGGTCGGTCTCAGGTTCGGGAGCGGTGCTCATGCCTCCAGGGTACGGCCGCAGGCCGGCGGGGCGGCTCCGCGCCCTCGCGGGCACCGGGCCGGCCCGGGCCGGTCCGCGTCATCGGTCCTTCGGGTCGAGCAGCCAGATACCGAGCACCACCAGGAAGGACGCGCCGAGGAAGCCGGCGCACCACCAGGCGGTGGACGTGTTGCCCTGCATCCATTCGTTGACGCCGATGGAGAGCGCCCACAGCTGGCCGATGACGACCGTGATCGCCAGCGCCAGCCGGGCGGAGAGTTTGGCGGAGCGTTCGGGATCCTGGTCGGTGCCGGCGCCAGGCCCGGGACCGGTGTGGCGGACCCGGGGGTCGCCGTAGCCGCTGGTCGCGCGGATCTGCGGGTAGCGCTCGCGCACCGGGCGGTTCAGCCGCGACTGGTCGCTGCCGGGGTGGTAGGGCGGCGGGGTGTCCGTCATGTGCGTCGGCCTCCGTCGGTGATGGGGCTTCTCGCTCCGGCGCCGGAGCAGCCGAGCCGGCCGGCCACTTCGGGGCGGGCTTCGCGGAGCTGGCGGCAGAGCCCCTCTTCGGCGCTCTCTCCGGAGCGAGCGGTGCCGATGGCCCAGACGCTGCCGTCTCCCCGCTCGACGAGGACCACCTTGGGCAGTCCGCGCGGTGGCGGGCCGGCGGTGACGTCGCCGGTGCGGGCGTCGAAGACCCCCTCGTGGCACGGGCAGTACAGCTCGCCCTCGCTGCCCCGTTCCGCCCGCCACAGCACCGCGCAGGCCAGGTGAGTGCAGATCGCTGAGTAGCCGACGAGCGTGCCGTCGGCCATCCGTACCGCGACCGCCCGGTCGTCCTCGCCCGGGTAGCGGAAGGAGAGGGACTGTCCACGTTCGATGCGGTCGGCGATCTTCTTCGGATCGGCCGCGCCGTCACCGTGGCGGTGCAGCACCCCCGCCGCGACGGCCACCCCGCCGACGGCGAGCCCGCCGGAGACGGTGGCGACGATCCGCAGATAGTCCCGGCGGGTGGTCAGCGAATCGGCGCTGATCCGGTCGTGCAGGGCCTCCTGCTCCGGATCCGGCTGCGCGTCCGGGTGCTCAGTGGTGGTTGTCATCGGACATCGACCCCGTTCACCTCGACGATCGGCAGCCCGCCGGGCACCGGCCACTGGACCTTGTCGGCGGGGACGACCATCGCCACACCCGTCTTGACCATCACGTCGCCGAACGCGAAGGAGTCGGCGACCTCGACACCGGGCCGCTCGGCCTGCAGTTCCTCGAGCGTTCCGTAGAACAGGGCGCCGGTCGGGCAGACGGTGGCGCACATGGGGGCGAGGCCGTACTCGGTGCGGTCGTAGCAGAGGTTGCACTTCATCTGGAGCTTCGCCTGCAGGTCGATCTTCGGGATGCCGAAGGGGCAGGCGTTGACGCAGTTGGCGCAGCCGATGCAGCGGGTCAGGTCCGCTTCCTGCACCACGCCGTCGGGGGTGATGAGGATCGCGTCGGCTGGGCAGACCTCGGCGCAGGGCGCGACGGGGTCCTCGCAGTGCATGCAGACGCTGGGCAGCGAGGCGACGCTGAGACCCTGGTCGGGGTAGTCGAGGTGGATCATCGACTTGCCCCGGTGCGAGTCGCATTCGCGGCAGGCGGAGACGCAGGCCTGGCAGCCGATGCAGCGGCCCGGGTCGATGAAGATCGTCCGTCCCATCATGACCGGATCAGCTCCTTTCCGAGGTGCCCCGGCCCTGGGGGGCCGTGGGCGGGAAGGGTTCGGTGCGGGAGACCTGGGTCTCCGGATAGGCCTCACGACCGGGTGGGACCGGTGGTGCGGGGACCTCGTCGATCGCTTCCGCCGCCTCGATCCGGGCGGCGCAGACCTTGTACTCCGGGATCTTGGATCGGGGGTCCAGGGCATCGATGGTGAGCACGTTCGCCGCCGTGGGGGCGGGCCAGTGATAGGGGATGAAGACCGTGTCGGGACGGATCGATTCGACGACCAGCGCCGGGTACACGGTGCTGCCGCGCCGGGTGACCACCCGCACCGGATCGCCGTTGCGGAAACCGTGCGAGGGGTGCACCTCGACCCAGGGGCGCGGGGTCTGCTCGACGAGCGCGCCCAGCCGCCGGGTCTGGTTGCCGGACAGGAAGTGCGCGACGGTGCGTCCGGTGGTGAGCGACAGCGGGAACTCGTCGCTGTACGGGTCCATCGGCGGGTGCCACTCGACCACCTGCAGATGGATCCTGCCGTCCGCGTGGTACGTCCTGCCGTCCTCGAACAGCCGCGGGGTGCCCGGATGATCGGTGGACGGACAGGGCCACGCGATACCGCCGGTCTCCTCCAGCCGCTCGTAGGTGATGCCGTAGTAGTCGTTGACGGTGCCGGCCGACGCGATCCGCAGCTCGTCGAAGACCTCGCGGGAGCCGGGGAAGGCGAACTTGTCGCCCACGCCGAGCCGGCGGGCGATCTCGCACATCACCCAGGTGTCGGTCCGCACACCCGGCGGCGGGTCCTGTGCCTTGTTGTGCTTGACGACCCGCGCCTCGGCGTTGGCCATCACGCCCTCGTCCTCCGCCCAGGTGGTGACGGGGAAGACGACATGCGCGTTCTCGGCCGTCTCGGAGAGGAAGAAGTCCAGCTGGGCGTGGAACTCCAGCTTGTCGTAACCCTCCTTGACGACCTGGTGGTTCGGAAGGGAGACGAACGGGTTGTTGCAGGTGCCGATGAGGCCGCGGATCTCACCGCGCTGCATCTGGTACACCATCTCCATCATCGAGGTGCCGGCCTGCGGCAGATCGGCCTCCTCGATCCCCCAGATCTCGCAGATCTGCCGGCGGTGCTCCGGGTTCATGATCGAGCGCCCGCCGGGCAGCAGGTCGGCCTTCTGGCCGTGCTCGCGGCCGCCCTGCCCGTTGCCCTGGCCGGTGATGGTGCCGTAGCCGGCGCCGGGCCTGCCGATGTTCCCGGTGGCGGCGCACAGGTTGATGATGCTGAGGCAGCTCTCGACGCCCTGGCTGTGGTGCTCGACGCCGCGCGCGTGCCAGGCCATGGCGTTCCTGGCGCCGCCGAACAGCTGGGCCACCTGCTCGACATGGTCGACCGTCACCCCGCAGATCTCGGCGGCCCGCTCCGGCGGGTAGTCGGCGACGGTCTCGCGGACCTCGTCCCAGCCCGTGGCGTGTGCGGCGAGGTACTCCTCGTCGACGAGCCCCTCGCGGATCACCACGTGCAGCACCGCGTTGAAGAACGCGGAGTCGGTGCCCGGCCTGATCGGCACGTGCAGGTCGGCGGTGCGCGCGATCGGGGTCTCGCGCGGGTCGATGACGATCAGCTTCGCGCCCCGGTCCCGGGCGCCCCAGATGTACTGGGTCATGACGGGGAAGCACTCACCGACGTTCGAGCCGGCGATGAGCAGGCAGTCGCTCAGCAGGATGTCGGAGAACGGGTTGCCGGCCCGGTCGATGCCGAAGGCCAGCTTGTTGGCCCCGGCGGCGCTGACCATGCACAGCCGGCCGTTGTAGTCGACGTGCTTGGACCTCAGCGCGACCCGGGCGAACTTCCCCACCAGATAGGTCTTCTCGGAGAACAGGCTCGCGCCGCCGAGCATCCCGAAGGAGTCGTTGCCGGTCTCCTGCTGGATCCGGCGGATCTCGGAGACGGTGAAGTCCAGCGCCTCCTCCCAGCTCGCCTCGCGCAGCGGCTCGTCGAGCGAGCGTCGCATCAGCGGCGCCGTCAGCCGGTCGGGGTGGTTGACCTGCTGATAGGCGTTGATGCCCTTGGGGCACAGCCGCATCCGGTTGATGTCGTGGTTGCGCGGCTCGACGCCGAAGACCTTGCCGTGCCGGTCCACCCGCAGATACATCCCGCACTGCACTCCGCAGAAGCAGCAGTGCGTGGGCACGAGCGTCTCACCGTTCTGGTCGGCGTGCCACTTGTCGGCCGGGATGCCGCCCGCGTCCCGGAAGTTGCGGGTGCCGGGCGGCGCGATCGCCGGGTCGATCGGAAGGGGCGGCCTGGTCGGCGTGTCCGTCACTTGAAGCCCCGCTTCACATGGGAGAGATAGGCGCTGCCGCGCAGCGCCCGTTTGCAGCGCGGGCAGTACTCGGCCCACTCGTCGAAGCCGAGGTTCAGGTCGCGCATCGTGCCGCGCAGGTTCTCCACGTACGGCGCGGTGTCGATCGGCTCCTCGCAACGGCGGCAGTGGAAGACCTTCTCGTCCTGCCGGGCGGTGTACTTGAAGAGCTGCATGCCGACCGCGGCGGGGCGCTGCACGATGTGGAAGAACTTCCCGAACGGGATGTAGATGAGGGTGAAGACCACCGACACCATGTGCAGCAGGGCCAGGAACTCGTAGCCGCCGCCGTGCAGCAGCACGCTGGAGAAGGTCAGCAGCAGTCCGGTGACGGAGATCGTGATCAGCGCGATGAGCGGGACGAAGTCGTACGCGAAGCGCTGCCCGGTGATCGCGCCCCGGTCCTTCATCCGGCGCCACAGGAAGTAGCCGGCGCCCGGGATGACCAGCACCGCGGCGAGATCGAGGCCGTGGAACATCACCCAGCCGAAGAACGAAGCGGAGTCGTAGCCGAGGACCTTGAAGCCCCAGATCCGCATGTCGTAGCCGGGTCCTGAACCTCCCCCAGCTACCGCTGGGAGGGGCCCCCTGCCGGAGGTGAAGGTGAACCAGCCCCAGGTGAGCGGGAAAGTGATCAGGGCGGCCAGAATGCACCCCCAGAACATCAACTGGTGCGCGAGCCAACGGCCGTGCGAGCGGGCGCCGAGGAACTTCTGGAAGCCGAGATAGGTCACGACCATCTTCGGCAGCGCGGTGGGTGCCTTGCGGAAGTTCGCGCCGGAGAAGAAGCTGCGCCAACCCTGCTTGAACAGCCGCCGGGAGGCGGGCGCCGAGACCCAGACCGTGTAGCGGTAGGCGACGCCGAAGGCGAGGAAGATCGTGGCGACGGTGTACGGGATCAGCGCGGAGTCGAAGTCCTTGAGCCCCCGGCTGCCGAGCACGATGGCCGCGAGCAGCAGGAGCGAAACGGCCGTGGCGACGAGCGAGGCCCGGCCGGTGGCCGACCGGCCCGCGGTACCGGCACCCGCGGGCGGCGGCCCGGCCACGGCGGTGGCCGCGGCCGGAGCCTCAGCCGTAGGAGGTTCCGGCGGGGATGGCTGCACGGGCTGGCTCCGTTCGACTGCGCACGTGCCGGACGGCATGGCCCGGTCGCAGGCAATCTACGGACAAACAGTGCATAACGCAGTGATTGGCGCCCTTGTGGACTACAGGACGCCTGTCACCACTCCCCCACCCGGCCGGCCCTGGCTCCGCCCCCAAGGGTTCGCGGGGAGAAACCCCAAGCGCCGGTTTGGGACACCCCTGCCGCTATACCTGGGGTCATGGAACTCGACATCGACCGGCGTGACCCGGCGTACCGGAACTGGCTCAAGGACGCCGTCGGCAAGGTGCAGGCCGACGCCAACCGGTCCGCCGACACCCATCTGCTGTCGGTGCCGCTGCCGCCCGAGTGGGGCATCGACCTGTACCTGAAGGACGAGTCGACGCACCCGACCGGCTCGCTCAAGCACCGGCTGGCCCGCTCGCTGTTCCTGTACGGGCTGTGCAACGGCTGGATCCGTCCGGGCAAGCCAGTGATCGAGGCGTCCAGCGGTTCGACGGCGGTCTCCGAGGCGTACTTCGCGAAGCTGATCGGGGTGCCGTTCATCGCGGTCATGGCGAAGAGCACCGTGCGCTCCAAGATCGACCTGATCGAGTTCCACGGCGGCCGATGTCATCTCGTCGACGACCCCTGCGAGGTCTACGAGGTGGCGGTCCGGCTCGCGGCCGAATCGGGCGGCCACTACATGGACCAGTTCACGTACGCCGAGCGCGCCACCGACTGGCGCGGCAACAACAACATCGCCGACTCGATCTTCCGGCAGATGTCGGCGGAGCGGCATCCCGTGCCGGCCTGGATCGTCGCCACCGCCGGCACCGGCGGCACATCCGCCACCATCGCGCGCTACGTCCACTACACGCAGCAGGACACCGGGGTCTGTGTCGCCGACCCGGAGAACTCCGCCTTCTTCCCCAGTTGGCAGTCGGACGACCCGAACGTCGTCACCGACCGCGGCTCCCGTATCGAGGGCATCGGCCGCCAGCGCGTGGAGCCGAGCTTCGTGCCCGGCGCGATCGACCGCATGATGAGGGTGCCGGACGCCGCGTCCGTCGCCTGCGTCCGGGTGCTGGAACGGCTGCTGGGCCGTAAGGCCGGAGCCTCCACCGGCACCGGCCTGTGGGCCGCCTTCCGGATCATCTCCGACATGCGGGCGGCCGGCGAGCAGGGCAGCGTGGTGGGCCTGTTGTGCGATCCGGGCGAGCGGTACCTGGAGAAGTACTACTCGGACGGCTGGCTGGCCGAGCAGGGCATCGACATCACCCCGTTCACCGCGCGCATCGAGCACTTCCTCACAACGGGCGTGCTCAGCACGGCCGCATCCGGCACCGCCGAATCCAGCAGCGCCGCACCCGTCGGAGAGTCCGCCCCGCAGCCCGCCTGACGATCAGCCCGCCCGACGGTCAGGCTGCCTGACGGTCAGGCTGCCGGGCGCTGCGGCGCTCAGGACTTCAGGCCTCCGCGCGGAGCCGCACAGCGGCGAGCGGCACGAAACCGAGGCCGGTGGATCCTTCCGTGGAGACCTCGGAGCCCGACAACCGGCGCAGCATCGACAGCGCGATGCGTTCGCCCTGCGCCTTGGCACGGTCCGCGTTGGGGCCCGCGTACAGCCCGTCGACGGAGGCGCGCCACAGCTGGACCCAGCGGCCGAAGTGCTCGGCGGTCATCGGCCGGGTGTCGTGCAGGGCGGCGTGCGGCGCGAAGGCGTTGCCGCCGTAGTCGGCCGTACGGAGCAGGGCGCGTTCCCAGAAGTCGGTGATCCTGGGCAGGTGGGCCTCCAGGTCGAGGCCCGCGATCTCGGTGAAGTACGGGCCGATCAGCCCGTCGGCGAGCGCCGCCGCGTAGAACCGGCGCAGCAGCGTGCCGAGGTCGGCGCGGTCGGTGATGTCGGGCTTGGGGTCGGGCTTGGGGTCGGGCTTGGTGTCGGCCATGGTCCTTCCAGGGTCCGTGTGGGGCGGACCGGCCGCCAGGGCCGAAAGACCCGGATGCGGCAGCGTGCCATGGTGTTCCTCGCGCGGCTTCTGGCGCAAGGTGGCCTCCATGAGCAACCCCGCCGGCGCCGCGTTCCGCCGTATGACCGCCCGCAGCCGCGACGAGGCGCACCGGGCCTCGACGCCGCTCGAGCTCTTCTTCGACCTCTGCTTCGTGGTCGCGGTCGCCCAGGCGGGCGCCCGGCTGGTGCACGCGCTGGCCGCGGGGCACCCCGGCAACGGGGTCGTCGGCTACCTGCTGGTGTTCTTCGGCATCTGGTGGGCCTGGATGAACTTCTCCTGGTTCGCCTCCGCCTACGACACCGACGATGTGCTGTACCGGATCACCACCCTGGTGCAGATCACGGGTGTCCTGATCTTCGCCGCGGGCGTGCCGCGCGCCTTCGACAACAACGACTGGACGATCTCGGTGATCGGCTACTCGGTGATGCGACTGGCCCTCGCCACGCAGTGGCTGCGCGCCGCACGCGGCGAGAGCGGCGACGCGCGAGGCTGCGCGCTCCGTTACGCGCTCGGTGTCTCGGTCTGCCAGATCGGGTGGATCGGGCTGCTCTTCCTGCCCGAAGGCGCGAAGGTGTGGGCCTTCCTCTGCCTGATCGTCGCCGAGATGTCCGTGCCGTTGCTCGCCGAGCGCCGGCACCCGACGCCCTGGCACCCGCAGCACATCGCCGAGCGGTACGGCCTGTTCACCATCATCGTGCTCGGCGAGTCGATCGCCGCGGCGACAGTCGCCGTACAGTCCGCGCTCGACGAGCACGAGGCGGTGGCCGAGTTGCTGCCCATCGCGGGCGGCGGCCTGCTGATCGTCTTCTCGGCCTGGTGGATCTACTTCGCCGTCCCCATCGAGGAGCACCTGCTCTCCAACCGCGAGGCGATTCCCTGGGGTTACGGGCACTACGCCGTGTTCGTCTCCGCGGCGGCGATCGGCGCGGGCCTCGAAGTGGCCGTTGAGCAGAGCGTCGGGAAGGCGGAGATCTCGGTGCGGGCCGCCTCCGCCGCGGTGACAGTGCCGACCGCCGTCCTGTTCTTCACCGTCTGGCTGCTGCACTCCCGGCACTACAAGAGCGGCCTCACGCAGCAACTCGTGCTGCCGGTGGCCTCCTTGCTGGTCCTGGCCTGCACGTTCGGCGGGGAGTCGGCGGTTCTGCTGGCCGGCGTGGTGTCGGCGCTGACCGTCGCGGTCGGCATCACGCTGGCGCGTCACAACGTCTCCGGGCACGTCTGATCAAGGATGCGCAAAGTCCTTCCCACCCCATCCCCGCGACCGTACGATCTGCCCCGACGACCAGCCTGACCAGGCATTACGGCGTTACGGCGGCGCGGCGCCACGGCGTCACGGCAAGGGGGACCCCAACATGATCAAGACAGAGGTGGCGGGCGGGCCGAGCCGCGGCAGAGCGATGCTGATGAGTTGGGGCCCGACGGTCCTGTTCAGCATCATCCTGCCGTGGATCACCTACGGGATGCTGACGGACCACGGTGTCGCGCAGGTGCCCGCGCTGCTGATCATCTCCGGCTGGCCGGTGGTGGAGATGGTGCTGTACTTCGCGATCCACCGCCGCCTGGACGAGTTCAGCATCATGATCCTCGGCACTCTGCTGCTGAGCGCGGTCAGCGCGCTGGCCTACAACAGCACCAAGATGGTCTTCATCAAGGACTCGGCGCTGACCGGTCTGCTCGGACTGGCCTTCCTGGTCAGCCTGTTCGCGAAGCGGCCGCTGATCTTCTACTTCGGCCGCAAGTTCGCGACCGACGGCACCGACGCGGGCGTCACGGCCTGGAACGGCCTGTGGGACAAGTACGCCGGCTTCCGCAGCACCCAGCGCATGCTGACCGTGGTGTGGGGCGTCACCTTCCTCGTGGAGTCCGGCATCCGCATCGCTCTGACGTATGTGCTCTCCACCGACACGATGGTGGGCGTCTCCAGCGTGCTGCCGTTCGTCTTCACCGCCGGGCTGGTGTTCTACACGATCCGCACGGGCAGGAAGGGCGAGGCCAGGCGGGTGGCCGCGGAATCGGCAGAGGCCGCAGCAATGCCCGCCGCTCCGGCGCCCCCTGCTGCTCCGGTCGAAGCCTGAGGGTCCGCCGTCGCCACGGGCCACCCCGTTGCTCCTGAGGCTCGCTCTGGAGACTCGTTGCCTCAGAGGCCCGTGGCGCCGAGCAGTGATCCGGCCGCGTAAGTGACAGCCATCGCCGTCGCCCCGCCCGCCATGTTCCGCAGGACGGCGGGGCGGACCGGCGCGCTGCCCAGCCGCGCGCTCTCCCAGCCGCACAGCGCGAGCGCGATCAGCACCGCCACCACCGTGACGGACAGCCGCAGCGGCGGGGGCAGCAGCACGATCGCCAGCAGCGGCAGCAGCGCCCCGGCGGTGAACGCGGCGAAGCTCGCGGCCGCCGCATGCCAGGGGTTGGTCAGCTCGTCGGGGTTGATGCCCAGCTCGACCCGGGCATGCGCGCCGAGCGCGTCGCGTTCCGTGAGCTGCTCCGCGACCTCGCGGGCCAGCTCCCGTGTCAGCCCACGGTCCTCCAACAGGCCGGTGAGCTCGGCGAGTTCCGCCTTCGGCTCGGTGGCCAGCTCCTCGCGCTCCATGGCCAGGGCGGCCTGCTCGGAGTCGCGCTGGGTGCTCACCGAGACGTACTCCCCCGCCGCCATCGACAGGGATCCGGCCAGCAGCCCGGCCAGCCCGGCGGTCAGGATCGCCGGACGGGAGTCGGTGGCCCCTGCCACACCCACCACCAGCCCGGCCGTCGACACCACACCGTCGTTGGCTCCCAGCACCCCCGCCCGCAGCCAGTTCAGCCGGCTCGCGAGGCCGCCCTCGTGCGGCTCGCCGTGCTCCGCCGGGACGCCGCCACCCTTCCCGCCGCCGCCACCTCGCTCACCGCCGCCGTCCCGCTCACCGGTGTCTTCGCCGTTCTGCCCGCCGTCGCTCATGCCGCGAGGGTCTCACTCGCGGCGGCCGCGGGCGGTCAGGCGGCGACCGGTGTCCTGGCGTCGTCCGGCAGCGGCAGCGCAGCCTCCGGCTTGGCGGGCCTGCGCAGCCCCTTCAGCAGGACGACGAGTGCCGCTGTGACGACCGTGCCCGCCGCGACGGCGACCAGGTACAGCCACGGGTTACCGATCAGCGGCACCACGAAGATGCCGCCGTGCGGGGCGCGCAGTGTGCAGCCGAAGGCCATCGACAGGGCGCCGGTGACCGCGCCGCCCGCCATCGCCGAGGGGATGACGCGCAGTGGATCGGCCGCGGCGAACGGGATCGCGCCCTCCGTGATGAACGAGGCGCCCAGCACCCAGGCCGCCTTGCCGTTCTCGCGTTCCGTACGGGTGAACAGCCGCCCGCGGACGGTCGTCGCCAGTGCCAGGCCCAGCGGCGGCACCATGCCCGCCGCCATCACGCACGCCATGACCTTCAGGCTGCCGTCGTTCGGGTCGGCCAGACCGCCGACGGCGAAGGCGTACGCGACCTTGTTCAGCGGACCGCCCATGTCGAAGCACATCATCAGGCCGAGGACGATGCCGAGGATGATCGCGTTCGAGCCCGTCAGGCCGTTCAGCCAGTCGGTGAGCCGCTCCTGCAGCCAGGCGATCGGCTTGCCGACCACCAGGAACATCAGGAACCCCACCACCGCGGAGGCGATCAGTGGGATCACCACCACCGGCATGATGCCGCGCAGCACTGGTGGGATCGTGACCCGCTGGATCGCCATGACGACGGTGCCCGCGAGCAGACCGGCGACCAGGCCGCCGAGGAAGCCCGCGTTGATCGTCAGCGCGATGGCGCCGCCGACGATGCCGGGGACCAGCCCCGGCCGGTCCACCATCCCGAAGGCGATGTACCCGGCCAGGATCGGTACGAGGAACGTGAACGCGGTATCGCCGATCTGGAAGAGCAGCGCCGCCCAGCTCGCGCTCTCACTCCAGACGAAGTGCTCGGCGACGGAGGGCGCGGCGTTGATCTCGTACCCGCCGATCGCGAAGGCGAGCGCGATCAGCAGTCCGCCAGCGGCGACGAACGGCACCATGTAACTGACACCGGTCATCAGCCACTTGCGCAGCCGCGTACCGAACGCCTCTCCGGAGTCGGCGGACTCGACGGACTCGGCGGCCCTGCCGGACTCGCCGTGGTGTGCCGCGGCCGTCACCTCGCCGCGTTCCGCCTTGCCGCGCGCCTCGGCGATCAGCTCCGGCGCGCGGCTGACGCCCGCCTTCACCCCGACGTCCACCGTCGGCTTCCCCGCGAAGCGCTCCTTGTCGCGGACCTCGACGTCATGGGCGAGGATCACCGCGTCGGCGGCCTGGATCACCGCCTTCGGCAGCTTCTCGAAACCGGCCGACCCCTGGGTCTCCACCGTGATCTCCACACCCGCGTCCCGGGCGGCGTTCTCCAGGGACTCGGCCGCCATGTACGTGTGCGCGATGCCCGTCGGGCACGACGTCACCGCCACAACGCGGAACGGCCGCTCCCGCGGAACGCTCTCCGGCTCCGCGAGGACGGTTTCCGGCTCCGGGATGGCCGGCGCTATGGCTTGCGCCTCTGCCTCCGCCTCCGCCTCCGCTTCCGCCTCTGCAGGGGCGGGTTCCGTGGTCGCAGGTTCCGTGGTCGCAGGTTCCGCGGTCGCGGGATCCGTGGTCGCCGGCTCGCCCGCGATCAGGGCGGCGGCTGCCGCCGGGTCCTCGGCCGTGCGCAGGGCCGCCGTGAAGTCCGGGTCCATGAGGCGGCGGGCGAGGGCCGACAGGATCGTCAGGTGGTCGGTGTCGGCTCCGGCCGGGGCCGCGATGAGGAAGACCAGGTCGGCGGGGCCGTCCGGGGCACCGAAGTCGATACCGGTGGCGCTGCGGCCGAACGCGAGGGTCGGCTCGGCGACATGCGCGCTGCGGCAGTGCGGGATCCCGATGCCGCCGTCGAGACCGGTCGGCATCTGGGCTTCGCGCGCGGCCACGTCCGCGAGGAAGCCCTCCAGGTCGATGACGCGTCCCGCGGCCACCATCCGCTCGGCGAGCGAACGTGCCGCCGCTTCCTTGCTGTTGGCGGCCAGGTCGAGATCGACCAGCTCCGCGGTGATCATGGCACTCATCGCGCGGCTCCATTGCTCGCGTCCCCGCCCGGCGGGCGGAACGGACTGTGGGTGGAACGGGGTGGTGCGGCTGCTGCAGCTGCTGCGGCTGCTGCAGCTGCTGCGGCCGGCGGGCCGATCGCCGGCCCGGTGCCGGTCATGCCGGCTCCCGCGGCGGGCGGCCGGTCATGCCGGCTCCCGCAGCAGGCGGGAGAGGGGGACGTCCGCGGTGACGGTGACCGCCGACAGGTCGAGATCCGCCGGCGCCGGCATGACGCTGCCCGGCAGCTGCACGGCGGCCGCCCCGTGGGCGACGGCCGAGGCGAGAGCCGCCTCCCCGTCGCCGCCCGCGGCGAGGAACCCCGCCAACGAGGCGTCCCCGGCCCCGACGTTGCTGCGTACCACCGCGACCCGCGCATGACCGAAGTACGTGCCGGAGTCGTCGACGAGCAGCTGGCCGTCCGCGCCGAGGCTGGCGAGCACCGCCCGCGCGCCCAGCGCGCGCAGTTCTTCCGCCGCCTTCGCCACGTCACCGACCGTCGTGAGCGGCCGGCCGACGGCCGCGGCCAGCTCCTCGGCGTTGGGCTTGACGACGTCGGGGCGCATCGCGAGCGCGGCCGGCAGCCAGGGGCCCGAGGTGTCGAGGGCGACGCGGGCGCCCGCCCGGTGCGCGCGGGCGACGAGTTCGGCGTACCACTCGGGCGGCAGCCCGCGCGGGAGGCTGCCGCAGCAGGCGATCCAGCGGGCTTGGGCGGACCGGGCGCCGACCGCGTCCAGCAGCGCCTCGGACTCGGCGCCGGTGAGCGTGGGCCCGGTCGCGTTGAGCTTGGTCAGGGTCCCGTCCGGCTCGGCGATCGAGACATTGACGCGGGTCGAGCCGGCGATGCCGACTCCCGCGACCTCGATGCCCTGCTCCTCCAGCAACCGGCCGAGCAGCGCACCCTCGGGACCGCCTATCGGCAGCACGGCGACCGTCCGCCGCCCGGCGGCGGCCACCGCGCGCGAGACGTTGACGCCCTTGCCGCCGGGGTCGACCCGGTCGGCGGTGGCCCGCAGCACGGCTCCGCGTTCGAGCGCGGGGATCTCGTACGTACGGTCCAGGCTCGGATTCGGAGTGACGGTCACGATCATGCGCGTACTACTTCCGTGCCCGCGCTCTCGATCGCGCGGGCTGCCTCGGGGCTGAGTCCCTGGTCGGTGATGAGCAGGTCGACATGGGAGAGGTCCCCGAAGCGTGCGAAGTTCCGTTGTCCGTACTTCGAGGAGTCGGCGAGCAGCACGACGCGCCGCGCGGCGGCGATCATCGCCCGCTTCACGGCGGCTTCCGCGAGGTCGGGGGTGGTGAGTCCGCCGTCGGCGGAGAAGCCGTTCGCGGCGAGGAAGAGCACGTCGGCGTGGATCTCGCTGTAGGCGCGCAGCGCCCACGCGTCCACGGCGGCGCGGGTGCGATGCCGGAGCCGGCCGCCGACGAGGTGGAGGGTGAGGTCCGGGTACTCCGACAGGCGCGCGGCGATCGGCAGGGCGTGCGTCACCACGGTGAGCCGCGAGTCGAGCGGGAGGACGGCGGCGAGCCGGGCCGCGGTGCTGCCCGCGTCGATGACGACGCTGCCCTCGGCGGGCAGTTCGGCCAGTGCGGCGCGCGCGATCCGGTCCTTCTCGTCGGCCGCCGTCGCCTCGCGCTCGGCGAGGTCCGGCTCGAAGTCGAGCCGTCCGGCCGGTATGGCGCCACCGTGCACGCGCTGGATCAGTCCGGCCCGGTCGAGCGCCTTGAGGTCGCGGCGGATCGTCTCCGGCGTGACGTCGAACTCCTCGGCGAGCGAGGGGACATCGACGCTTCCGAGATCGCGGGCCCGCCGCAGGATCTCTTGCTGCCGCTCCGGGGCGTACATGTGGTTCTGCCTCCGCCTCATGCCCGAGTGTGTTGCTATGCCGTCACCGTACCGATGGGTCGGCGGAAAGTAAACACAAACGGGCATGGGGCGGATTCATTCGGACGTCACGTGCATGTTCGGACGTCAGGTGCATGCTCGCGCCGCGTCACGTGAATGCTCGCGCCGCGGTGGGCGGGATCGCCGGCCCGCGTCCGGACATGGCCGAACCCCGGCGCGGGGGGGGTTGCGCCGAGGTTCGGGTCCAGGGGCGGCGGGGACGGACCCCGCCGCGGTCAGGCGGCCTCGTACTCCAGGCCCGTGTCGCGGGCCATGCGCTTGAGGTCGGCCAGGGCGTGCTTCTCGATCTGCCGGATGCGCTCACGGGTCAGACCGTGCTGCTTGCCGACCTCGGTCAGCGTCCGCTCGCGGCCGTCCTCGATACCGTACCGGGACCTGATGATCGATGCGGTGCGCTCGTCGAGCCTGCCGATGAGCTCTTCCAACTCCTCGCGGCGCAGCATGACGAGCACGGACTGCTCGGGAGAGGCGGCGGCGCCGTCCTCCACGAGATCCCCGAACTCGGTCTCGCCGTCCGCGTCCACGGACATGTTCAGACTGACCGGGTCACGGGCCCAGTCGAGCACGTCATGCACGCGGGACGGCGTCGAGTCCAGCTCGGCGGCGATCTCCTCGTGCTCCGGGTCGCGCCCGTGCTCACGGTTGAACTCCCGCTGCACACGCCGGATCCGGCCCAGCTCCTCCACCAGATGGACGGGGAGCCGGATGGTGCGGGACTGGTCGGCGATGGAACGGGTGATGGCCTGGCGGATCCACCAGGTCGCGTACGTGGAGAACTTGAAGCCCTTGGCGTAGTCGAACTTCTCGACAGCACGCACCAGGCCCGCGTTCCCCTCCTGGATCAGGTCGAGCAGCGGGAGACCGCTGCGCGGGTAACGGCGGGCGACCGCTACGACGAGGCGCAGATTGGAACGGATGAAGACGTCCTTGGCGCGGTCGCCGATGGCGACGAGCGCCTCCAGCTCCTCGCGGTCGGCACCGGCCCCGGCACCTTCGACGAGCTGGTTGTCGCCGGAGAGGATGCGCTCGGCGTAGACGCCGGCCTCGATCTCCCGTGACAGTTCGACTTCCTGCGCGGCGTCGAGCAGCGGAGTACGCGCGATCTCGTCGAGGTACATCCCGACGAGGTCACGGTCTGCCACTTCCCCGCCAACGGCGCGGACGCTGCTGCTCCCGCCTGCGGAACGACGGGCGACGGCACGGGTTGCCATGCGTGCTCCCTTGCGAAGGTTCGGTCGGGTGTCGGTTGGAGCGGGACTCTTGATGCTGCCTCTCGGCTGCCCGCTCTGATCTGGATAACGACTGGAATCCGGACACAATTCCCATGTCGATCACTGATTTTCGCGATCTTGCAGTACCCTGTGCCGCCACACAGGGAGGCGGGGCGGTTCGGGTCTCCGGGAAGGCCAGGTCAGGACCGGTCACCAGGCACTTCGCGGCCCTGGCCGGATCTCCGCGGCCCCTGCACCCGTGAGACGCCGCTCACATGGCTGCCCGCCTGGCTGCCCACATCACCGCTGACATCAGCGGCCGGCATCCGGTGTCGGGGTCCCGCCTCCCGGGCACCGTCGCCCTGGCTGCTCTCCTACCCGGAAGACGGCCCGTACCGCTTTTTGGTTGCCCAAACGGGCAAAGAAGCCCTCGAATCGGTTCCGGCCCCAGGTCCCAGGTCCTAGGTCCCCAGCCCGTTACGTCCCGCCGCACCCAGGCCTACCGTCGGCCCCATGGATCCCAGGCGCGCGACAGACACGACCGGCACACCGGACACCACCGGCATCCTCGACGAGGCCCTCCAACGGCTGCACTCCACCGGCCCGGAATTCCACGGCTGGCTGACGAACCACGGACCGATGGCCGTCGAGGCCCTGGTCCGGGGCGGCCACGCCGCCGACGTCCACCGCTGGCTCGACCACTACCGCACCAAACTGGAGGATCCGCCGCGCCCCACCGAGCCGATCACCGGCACCGGCTGGCAGGAGGCGCTCGGCGATCCGCGCCGGGCGGCCGACTGGACGGAGTACTTCGTCCGCGAGACGAACGAGCGCCCGTGGCGCGACGTGCTGACGGAATGGTGGCCGCGGCTGCTCCCCGGGATCGCCGCCGGCGCCACCCACCCGGTGATCCGCGTCGGCCACGCCGTACGCACCCTGCTGGCCGACGAGGCGAACGAGGCGAGCGAGGCCGGGGCCGGCGCCGACGAGGCCGGCGCGGTGGACGGGGCCGACCGGGCCGACGGGAACGGGCGCCCGACCAAGCCCGCGGCAGGCGGCCCCCGTATCGCCGAACTCGCCCACGGGCTCGGCTACTGGGCAGCCCGCAGCCTCCCGACACCCGGCCTCGCGGCGCTGTCCGGCACGGCCGGCCCAGCCGCGGCCCTGGACGGCGTCCCGCCCATAGCAGGCCAGGGGGCGGGGTACCGGGACGGCATCGCCCTGCTGGCCGGGACCCCGGGCTGGACGGCGGCCAGCGCGTCGCTCCGCCCGCCCGCCACCCCGGACGAGGCCCACGAACTCCTCCGCGAGCTGGTCAGAGCGGCCACGTACCGCTACGCGGCCTACGGCCACCAGAGCCCGGTCATGCTGGTGCACGCCGCGACCGCGCCCAACGCCGTACTGCGCACCCTCCCCGCGCTGCCGCCCGAGCTGTGGGTGCCGAGCCTGGGCGCGGCCTGGGCGGCGAGCGCGGCGGTGACGGCGCTGTACTCGCCCACCGCGCCCACGCCCGCCTCCGAACTGCCCGAGCCCCCGGCCGGATCCGTGGCCGACGCCTCCGAGGAGCTCTTCGCGCGGGCCGCCCGGCACGGCGACGAGCACGCCGTGAAGTTCGCCGACACCGCGCTGGACGTGGCCGCGGCCACCGGCAGCACGCAGGCCCTGGTGGCGGCCGTCCGAGCGACCGAGCTGATCGAGCCGGCCCTGTAGAACCGGGCTGGCGGGGGTGTCCGGAGTCCGCTCCGGGCACCCCCTCCTTTCGTTTACGCTCGACGGCGCCAAGCGCTCGCGCCCGATCAGCTGAACGGAAGCCCACACACCATGCTCGTACGCCGCCTGCTGATCGGATCGGCCGCCCTGGCCGGCGCCGTCACCCTCGCCGCCTGCGGTTCCGGGGACGACGGCGCGAAGCCCGCCGCCACCACCTCCGCCCCGGCCTCCGCCAGCGCACCCGCCACCGCACCGGCCACCGCACCCGCCGCTGCCGCTACCTGGCCGGCGCCCGCCGACGCCTCCGCCCGCGCCAAGGCGGCGGGACTGCCGATGCTCGGCGCCGAGGGCCAGGTGCTGCACATCCACAGCCACCTGGACGTACTGGTCGACGGCAAGCCCGTGGCGGTGCCCGCCGATATCGGCATCGACCTGGTCCAGCAGAAGATCAGCCCGCTGCACACCCATGACACGACCGGCATCGTCCACATCGAGTCGCCGGTCCAGGCCGACTTCACCCTCGGCCAGTTCATGACCGAGTGGAACGTGCCGCTCACCAAGGACAGCCTCGGCGACCTGAAGACGGGCGGCGGCAAGGAACTGCACGTCTACGTCAACGGCAAGGAGCAGAGCGGCGATCCGGCCGCCATCAACCTCAGCGCCCACGCGGAGATCGCCATCGTCTACGGCAAGCCCGGACCGAAGGTCCCGTCGACCTACACCTGGCCCGCGGGCGTCTGAGCCGGTGAGGGTCTGACAGCAAAGCAAGGGCCCCGCCTCCGAATTCCGGAGGCGGGGCCCTTGCTTTGCTGGTTCTACCTTGCTGGTTCTACCTTGCTGGTTCTCCGCGTACTCAGTACGCAGGGAGCCTGATCAGTGAACGACGACCGGGATCGGCAGCCCCTCGGCCATCTCGTCCTCCAGGCTCTGGCCGGAGACCTCGCTGCCGGGGACGCCGGTGTTGATGAACGTCGCCGCGATCAGAGCCGCGAGCACCAGTGCGCCGAAGGCCCACCAGATCGCGACGGAGAAGCCGTGCACAGCCGCCTGGTGACCGAACTCCACCTTGCCGACCTTCCCGGCGGTCGCCAGGTTGGCAGCGGCCCAGGTGGTGGTGGCGCTGGCCGCGATGGTGTTCAGCAGAGCGGTGCCGATGGAACCGCCGACCTGCTGCGAGGTGTTGACCATCGCGGAGGCGATACCCGAGTCGCGCGGCTGGACGCCGTGCGTCGCCAGGCTCATCGCCGGCATGAAGGCCGAACCCATGCCGAGACCCATCAGGACCAGGCCGGGCAGGACGATGCCCACGTAGTTCGCTTCGGGCTTGATCTGGGTGAGGATCAGCATGCCCACGGAGGCGACCAGGAAGCCCGGTGCCATCAGCAGGCGCGGCGGCACGCGGAGCATGAGCCGGGCGCCGATCTGCGTGGAGCCGACGATCATGCCCGCGACCATGGGCAGGAACGCGAAGCCGGACTTCATCGCCGAGTAGCCCAGGATGTTCTGCAGGTAGAACGTCAGGAACAGGAACAGACCGAACATGCCGATGATCGCGATACCGAGCGACAGGTAGACGCCGCCACGGTTGCGGTCGGCGATGACGCGCAGCGGGAGCAGCGGCGCCTTCGCCCGGGCCTCGTAGAACACGAACGCGGCGAGCAGCACCACGGACGCGATCAGCAGGGCGATCGTCTTGCCGGAGGTCCAGCCGTCCTCGGCCGCGACGGTGAAGCCGTAGACCAGCGAGACCAGACCCAGGGTGGAGAGGATCACGCCGGGGATGTCGAGGCGGTTGGGGTTGCGCGAACCGGCCGGCTCGTGCACCACGAGGTAGGCGCCGATGGCGGCGATGACCGCGAAGGCGATGTTGACGAAGAGCGTCCAGCGCCAGTTGAGGAACTCGGTGAGCACACCGCCGAGGATCAGACCGACGGCGGCGCCGGCACCTGCGATGGCACCGTAGACACCGAACGCCTTGGCACGTTCCTTGGCGTCGGTGAAGAGCACCGCGAGCAGCGACAGGGCGGCCGGCGCGAGCAGTGCGCCGAACGCACCCTGCAGGGCGCGGGCGCCGAGCAGCATGCCGGTGTTGACGGCCGCGCCACCGATCGCGGACGCGGCGGCGAAGCCGAGCAGTCCGACGATGAAGGCGTTCTTACGGCCGAACAGGTCGGAGATACGGCCACCGAAGAGGAGCAGTCCACCGAAGGCGAGGCTGTAGGCCGTGATGACCCACTGCTTGTTGGCATCCGAGATGCCGAGGTCGGTCTGGGCGGAGGGAAGGGCGATGTTCACGATGGTCGCGTCGAGCACGACCATCAGCTGAGCGATCGCGATGAATATGAGAGCTTTCCAGCGCCGGGGATCCGGCTGCTGGACCGCTTTGGACATAGAAGGCATAGCTGTTCTCACTAAGGGGTGCGGAGGGGCATGAAATGGGGACGTTTGTGGGAATTCGTCAGCGCTGCTGCTGCAGGTCCTCCAACGTCACGGCGGCGCCCGGCAGCGCGGATCGCGCCGGGGCGCGCAGCCCATCAAGGAAGATCTGCAGGTGACGATGCACGAACCTGTCCATGTCCATGCACGCCTTACCGGGCAGCGGTCGCGTGAGCTGTGTGATCGCGACCATGAGGTCACCGACGGCAATGTCGGTGCGGAGTTGGCCAGAGCATCGCGCTCTGTCCATTATGTCCTCGATCGAGCGATTCAACCGGTCGCGAGCCGCGAAGATCGCCGGATCGTTCCCGTCGAAGGCCTCGGACAGCATCGGACACAGGGCGCCGACCCGGTCCTCCGCCGATTCGAAGACGAAGCGCCGCAGCGCCTCGAAGGCATCGGGCTCCTGTACGACCGCCGCCTCGGTCCGTTCGGTGATCCGCGCCATGACCGACAGGACCACCTCCCGGACGAGTTCGGCCCGGTCCGCGAAGTGTCGGTAGAGCGTGGCATTGCCGACCCCGGCGCGGCGGGCGACCTCGTCGAGCGGGACCTCGGCCCCGTGTTCGACGAAGGCTTCGCGCGCGGCGGCGACGATCCGCTCCCGGTTGCGCGAGGCATCGGCCCGCAACCGGGGGGAACGCGACTTCACGGCACTGCCGACCACCGGACACTCCTTCTGACTTCTGGCCCTCTGACCTTCGGGCCTTCCGACCTTCTGGTCTTCGGGCCTTCCGGCCTTCTGGCGAAAGCTGGTGTGAAGCGGGGATTCACTCCCCGCTTCGCTCTGACACCAGACTAAACGGGGAGATGGTCCCCGGATATTTCGGGTCCCCGGTGTGACCTGCGGCACATTGCGAATCGACGTCCACGATGAGGCATTCGACCAGGCAGGGAACGCTTTCATTGAATCTTCAAGAAGTGGACGTAGGATGGACAGCATGAAATGGCTGACCGAAGAAGAGCAGGCCGCCTGGCGCGCGTATGTGCACGCCACGACGCTCCTGGAGGACCATCTCGACCGGCAGCTCCAGCGCGACGCCGGCATGCCGCACATGTACTACGCGCTGCTGACCACCCTCTCCGACGCCCCGACTCGCCGGATGCGGATGACCGAACTGGCGCAGCAGACGAAGATCACCCGTTCCCGGCTCTCGCACGCCGTCACCCGGCTGGAGAAGAACGGCTGGATCGCCCGCGAGGACTGCCCTTCCGACCGCCGCGGCCAGATGGCCGTGCTCACCGACGAGGGGTACGCGGTGCTGGTGCGGACCGCCCCCGGGCACGTCACGGCCGTCCGCTCGGCGATCTTCGACCGGCTCTCCCCCGAGCAGGTGCAGCAGCTCGGCGAGATCTCCCGCATCATCGCCGAAGGCCTGCAACCAGAAGGCGCCGACCTGCCCTGGCTGCGCTGAGCCAGGGCCGATCGGCGCCACGGAAAACCGTTCTGGGCGGGAATCACTCCCGCCGGAAACCACTACAAGAACTCGACCACCTCGACCGCTCGACTACTCCACAACGATCTCGACGGCGATGTTCCCGTTGGTCGCCTTCGAGTACGGGCACACGCCGTGCGCCTGCTCGACGAGCTTGCGGCCGATCTCGCCCTCCAGCTCCGTCGGGAGCTCCACCCGCAGCGTGACGGCGAGCGAGAAGCCGCCGTTCGCCACGTCTGCGCCTATGCCGACCTCGGCGGTCACCGAGACGTCCTTGGTGTCGACCTTCGCCTCACGCCCCACCAGCCCGAGCGCGCTGGAGAAGCACGCCGCGTAACCGGCCGCGAAGAGCTGCTCGGGGTTGGTGCCCTTGCCGTTCCCGCCGAGCGCCGGCGGCATGGCCAGCTGCAGGTCCAGCTGACCGTCCGAGCTCACGGCCCGGCCGTCGCGTCCATTGGCCGTGGCCACAGCGGTGTACAGCGCACTCATCGGAACCATCCCTCTCCACACTTCACGGCCCGGTTGCCCCGGGCCGCCCTCGGCACTACTAGAGCACACAACTGAATTGTGCACAACTAAAGGGTACGCTTGATACATGAGGACGATCGAGCCGGCACCCGCGGAATACCTGCGACTGGACAACCAGATCTGCTTCGCCCTGCACGCCGCGTCCAGGGCGTTCGGCACCCTCTACCGGACGGCGCTGCGCGATCTCGGCCTGACGTACCCCCAGTACCTGGTGATGCTCGTCCTGTGGGAACACGGCGACCTGCCCGTCAAAAAGATCGGCGAGCACCTGCGCCTCGACTCCGGCACCCTCTCCCCGCTCCTGAAGCGCCTGGAGACCGCCGGCCTCGTCCAGCGCGAGCGCAGCGCCCAGGACGAGCGCTCCGTCACCGTCCGCCTCACCACCGCGGGCGACACCCTGCGCGAGCGCGCCCAACGGGTCCCGGAGCAGATCGCGTCGGCCACCGGCCTCACCCTCACCGACCTGACCGACCTGCGCACCCGCCTCCACCACCTCACCGCCACCCTCGACGCGGCCGGCCCCGACACATCCGCCGACCCCGCCCCCGAATAACCCACCACCCGACACCGCGACCACCGGTACCCGCCAGCGCCGAGCGCCCCGAATCCGCTAACCTGTCCTCACCCCGCCCCAGTAGCTCAGGGGATAGAGCACAGCTCTCCTAAAGCTGGTGTCGCAGGTTCGAATCCTGCCTGGGGCACACCCGCGTCAGCGGCACATGACGCACTGAGGGCCAGGTCACCGGGTTGATCCCGGGAGCCTGGCCCTCAGTCGTTGTTCGATTACAGCGGGCGATCAATCCGCCTGTGCCACGTCCGTGCCAGATGTGGCCGGTGGATCTTCCTTGTCCAGCGCCTTCCGGACCGCAGCGCCCATGTGGTCAGCGATCACCCGGTCCCGCTCGCTGGCCATGTGCTGGTAGATCAACGCCGCCCGGGTCGTGCTGTGTCCCATGCGGGTCATCAGCTCCCGGGTGCTGGCCCCGCTCTGCGAGGCAAGGGTGTTCCCCGTGTGCCGCAGATCGTGGAAGTGCACGTCTTCGGTGATCCCGGCACGGGCGCGGGCGTCCAGCCAGTCATCCCGGAAGTTACTACGCCGGAGCTTGCCGCCGCGGGGCCCGATGAAGACATGCGCGTCCGCCTTCTTGCCGACGAAGCACTCCAGGTGTTCCACCAGGTCCGGCAGGATCTCCACCGGGAACGCGACGGGTCGGAAGCCCGCCCGACTCTTGGGCGCCTTGTCGAACAGCCGGCCACTGTTCAACTCGGCCTGCTGCCGCTTGACCCGAACCACTCGCGCTTCCAGGTCGATATCCCGGCGCCGGAGCGCGGCCAACTCCCCGAAGCGCAGCGTCGTGAACGCGGTGAGCAGCACCAAGGCTCGCCAGCGCAGGCTGATCGCCGCAGCGACCGCGTAGACCTCCGGCACGGTGAGCACCGGACGCTCCGGCACCTCGTAGGCGTCCGCTCCCTTGATCCGGCACGGATTGCGGCGGATCAGTTCGTCATCCACGGCCGTATTCAGAATGGCCCGCAGCATTTGGTACGCCTTGACCACGGTTGGTTCGCCCGTCACCGCCAGCAGGCCCGTACGCCAGGCGCGCACCCGAGGAGGCGTGATCTCCTCCACGGTCGCCGTGCCCAGGGCCGGCAGGATGTGCAGCCGAAGCACGGTCTCGTAGCGCTCCCGGGTGCTCTCCTCCAGCTTCCGATCCTTGAGCCAGCCAGTGGCGAAGTCCTCGAAGCTCACCTTGCCCGCGTCAGGATCAGTCCACTGATTGCGGCTGATGTCCGCCTCAATCTGGACCAGAGCCAGGTCAGCGTCAGTCTTGGTCGGAAACGTCTCCTCCCCCGTCCGAGTCTCCCCGGTCTCGGGATCTGGATAGCGCACCTGCCAGCGGCCGGACGGGAGCTGTCGAACCGAGCCGAACCGCCGCCGTTTGCCTTTCCCGTTGGCCATCAGGCGGCCCTCCCGTAGGTGAACCGCCGCACCCGGACCGGCTGCACGGTGTTCGCCAGGACGAACGCGTCAACGGCGCTCTCGGGGATGCGGACGTGACGCCCCACCTTGACGAACGTGATCCGCCGTTCCTCGATCAGCCGCCGGGGGAAACGCACGGTGGTGCCGAGCCGTTCGGCCACCTGCTCAACGCTCAGGAGACGGTCCACAATCACCACTCCCCTTCCGTCTTGATCTCGCGCAGGGCTTCGCGAGCAGTCTCACGATTGATGCGGAGGTCCCGAGCAACGCTGGCGGCGAGCAGCGATTCACCGGGGGTGTGACCTTGCCCGGCGTACTGCCAGTCGGCCATGACGAGCACGGTCGGATCGTGGGTGTAGTCGGGCAGGCCGAGGGCTTCGCGTTGTTCGGCGGCGCGGTAGTCGGCCCGGATCTGGCGGAGGGCGCCGAGGGTGGTGGAGTAGCGGCGGGACTTGGAGGAGAAGTGGCCCCGGAAGCCGAGCATGTGCGCCCAGGCCAGAAGCTTCCGGTCGGGGAAGATGCGGTCCAGGTCGAAGCAGGCTTCGATCAGTCGGCGCGGGTGCGGCGGGACGCCGAGGAGGTCGAGCGCTTCGAGGTTCCCGACGCGTCGATCAACAGTGCCGGTGGACTCGGCGGCTTTGGTGGCGTACTTCGCCACGTACGAGGCGACCGCCTGTTCGCTCACATCCTGTCCGGCGCCGAAGGCCTGAATGGGCCGGATGTCGAGCTGGGTGCCCCAGCGCAAGATCCAAGAGTTCGGGTATCCGGCGTCCGGTGCGGCCGGCACGGTGATGGTGGTGTACCGGTGGACGGCTGCAGCCTGGATGCAGTCGGTCAGGAGATTGATGGTGGCCCAGGCCGGGGGTGCGTCCTGGCCTTCGGGCCCATCGAGGCGGATCACGGCGTGGAAGTGAACGGCGCCCCGCTTTTGGAACTCGGCGACCTTCCCGTACGAGACCCGGGCGACCTCCGACAGCTCCCGTTGGGTCAGGCCGGCGCGGGCAGTGATCTCCCGGCGGAGACGGTTGGTGAATCTCATCCACAGGTCGCCCGCGTGGTTGTTGAAAAGCACGGCGCCCGCGTAGTCGTAACCGTCCGGATGCAGCGGCGTACCGAGCAGATCGTCTCCGTCCGGGTGGGCGGTACCGCACTGGCAGTGGCCGGAGTTGGGCTGGTTGTGGACCGGGCCGAACGAGGGGGCGGTGAAGGTGACGAAGACCCGAGGGTGATCGCGGACCGTGCCGGGCACATCCTTGCTGTCGTCGCCCGCAAGCCCGGCGCGGATCAGGTGGTAGGTGTCGGCGGCGTACACGGCGGCGCACGGCTCACAGCGCGAGGCACGGCGATTACCGCAGGCGAGCCGGAGCCGTCCGCCGGGTTCGTCAGCGGTGGAGTAGGTGTGGAGGGTCCGGCCAGTGGCTTTGTCGCTGGTGCGCGTGAAGCCGCGAAGGTGGATGGGGTTGGAGCAGCCCCCGGTACGGGTGACTTGGTGGTGCCAGCGGTGGAAACCCGGATCCCCGGCCACAGAGAGCAGATCGCCCCAGGTGGCCGGGTCCAGGCCCGCGAGCGCGGTGTCGGTCACACGCACCCCCGGTCCAGATCACTGCCGGTGACGGTCTCGACGAGCGCGGAGAGAAGAACTTCCGCGACGGGTGGGGTGACGGCGTTGCCGTACTGGCGGACCTTCTCCCGCTTGGTGCCCAGCACCGTGTACGAGTCGCGGAAGGCCATCGCGCGGCCGATCTCGGCGGGTTCGAGCATCCGGAACAGGACGCTCTCCAGGTCCACCGCAGTCCGCACCAGGGCAAAGCGGTCGCGGGTGGACAGGGTGCCGATCGGCTCCGCAACGGTCTTGGCGGTGCCGGTGCGGTAGTAGGGGACGAGCAGGTGATCGGCCGGGTCGGCGGGGGTGACGAGTCCGTGATGGTTGCCGGAGGCTGTGACGGTCGCCAGGGCGTCGCTGACGGGACGGGCGTCGGAGGAGCCGCCGCGCAGTTCGGCGATGAACGGCATCCAGGCCAGTCCGGTCTCGTTGCGTGCGGTCTGCGTGCGGAGCGGGTCGGCGGCCGGCGAGGCGTACTTGCCGTCTCGCCCTTCCACCGGCACGAGGAGCGGAGGTACTGCGAGGGCGTCGTTCTCGGTGGTCGTGCGGGTGGGCATGGGGTCGGTGACCGGTACGGCAGCGTCACGCCAGGTTCCGCCAGCCGGGACGGTCACGGGCAGCGCGTAGCGGTCCAGTCCGGCTTGGACGCGGGCGAGGGTCTTGGGTGACAGGCCCTTGGGGCGGTCTCCGATCGGGGTTCCGGCGAGCGCCCAGTCGATCGCGGAGGCGGCCGGGTGGACGGCGGGTTCCACGATGGCGTTGCGGCAGGCGGTGTTCGGGCAGCGGTAGACGTACTGCGAGCGGTAGCGCCCCATGTCACGGCGCAGGTTCTTGAACGCCTGCACGGCTCGAACCGTGGTCTGGCAGGTCGGGCACCAGGCCGAGGGGCGCAACCACTTGTCCCAGTCCGGGGTCCGGCCCAGGGAGCCCCGCCAGTAGGCGAGGTAGAGGCGGTCGCGGGACTGCGGGGCGTGCGCGGTGCGGACCGGGGTGGCGTGCATGGAGTTCAGCGCGATCAGCTTCGTGTCGTAGCCCAGGAGCCGGATGCGGTCGCGCCAGGCCTGCCACAGGTCCC
Source organism: Streptomyces sp. NPDC045021 (assembly GCF_056432645.1). Taxonomy (NCBI): domain Bacteria; kingdom Bacillati; phylum Actinomycetota; class Actinomycetes; order Kitasatosporales; family Streptomycetaceae; genus Streptomyces; species Streptomyces sp. NPDC045021. The sequence continues at coordinate 41,921 of NZ_JBWKIQ010000018.1, read as the reverse complement.
AGGCGCGGACGTCGATGACGTTCTCGACCACACCGGCCAGGACCGGGCGGCCGCGTGCGGCGCAGGATTCGAGGTACCGCGGCACGTCCCACATCAGGGCCCGGGAGCGGTCGGCGGCCGGGTCGGGCAAGGTCTCGCCGAACAGGTCCGGTTGCTTGTCGAAGTCCCGTTGCTTGCCGCGTGCGTTGGACCACTTCGGGCACTCGGGTGAGGCCCAGAACAGGTCGGCGGCGGGGAAGCCGGCCACATCGGCGGCGTGCAGGTCGCCCTGGAAGTGGTCAACGGACGGGAAGTTGACCGAGTGCGAGGCAATCGCCCGGTCCCAGTGGTTCGCGGCCAGCACCGGTTGGATGCCGGGGACGAGGGAGGCTCCGAAGGACGATCCGCCGAGCCCGGCGAAGAAGTCGACGTAGGTCAGCACGAGACACCTGCCGACAACGACAGGCAGACCGGGCGGCGGGCGGGGGTGGTGCCGGTGCCGTGGCATCGGTTGCAGGTGACGCGCAGGGTCGCGCGGGAGCCGTTGCGCAGTCGGGTGCCGGTGGTGATGGCGACGACGGGGAAGCCGTCGCAGTCCTGGCACACGCGCGGGGAGGACACAGTCAGGCTGGACATAATGGGTTTTCTCCTTGTCGGTCTTTCGGGACGGGCGGGAGGTGCGGGCTCTCGGGGTGGCCGTTGCTTGGCGGCTGTGTGCCACCCCGGGAGCCGGTCAACGGCGGTGGTGCTCGGTCTTGAGCAGGGAGCGCAGGACGACGGCGCACACCGCGATCGAGGCGGCGGTGACGGCGACGGCCAGGAGCAGCGAGACCAGGACCGCGCCGACGACCAGGACGGCAGCGACACCGCCACCGACGACGGCGACCAGGCCGGCCGGGGTGAGCCGCACCGCCGGGCGGGACGGGACCGGGGCGGGTGCGGTGGCCGTGTGCTGGCAGGCGCAGGCCGAGTGCTGAGCGACAACCGGGGCCGGGGCGGTGTGCTGCGCGGTGGTGAAGGTGGCGGTGGGCATGGTCGGGATCTGCGGTCGGAACATGACGGGACTTCCTTCCGGATCAGGGCTTGGTGGGCGGGGTGACGACGGAGACGCCGGTCGTAGTACCGGACTCGATGACCGGAGCCAGGAAGCTGTTCGCGAGCAGGAACCCGGCGATGAGTAGGACGATCACGAGCCACATGGGCGGGCGGGCGAGCTTGTAGCCGAGGTAGCCGACGACGGCGATAGCGAGCCAGAACGGCACGGACACAGGCATGAGGAGCGGTCCTTTTCGGGGTCAGCGGACGCGGCAGCGGTGAGTACGGGCGGCGAGGGATGCGGCGGCACGGTTGGAGTAGTCCGAGGACCAGCCGCACCCGTCGTTGGTGCAGGCGGCGGCGTGCCGGGTGCGGCCGAGGTGATCGCGGTAGGTCCCGATCTGGACCGGGCCGACGTGGGAGACGGAGTGAAAGTTCTCGTTACGGGCCATGAGCGGTTGTCCTTTCAGGCGAGTTGGGCGGCGATGGACTCAGCGAGATGAGCAGGGACACCAAGGCGGGCGCGAAGGGTGTCGAGGTCGATCGGGGTGCCGGTTGCCGTCAGGTGGTCGGCGGCAACTTTGCGGGCATGAGCGACCAGGCCCGGAGCCGGTACGGGGGCCGGAGGCAGCGCCGGGGCAGGCTCAGAGGCGGTGACCGCTTCCCGAACCGGTTCGGGGTCGATCGACGGTTCGGGGTCGCAGTCGGCCGGCGCGAGTGCTTCGGCCCGGGGTACGGGGTTGTGGGCGAGGAAGGTTCCCCCGAGGAAGGCCAGCGCGGGCCATCCGGCAACGAGGATCCGCAGCCACGCGGGCACCTGGTCCAGGTCGAGCAGTCCCGCGGTGGCGACGTTGGCGCCGAGCGAGGCGACCAAGGCGACGACGAACCAGATCCACGCCGAGCGTGCCGGGCTTCCAGCAGCTCGCAGGGTCCGCAGGCGGTGCCAGGCCGCGACCAGGAGCAGATCGACGCTGATCGGGTAGGCCCAGGCTTTCCAGCCGTGTTGTCCGGCGGCGTTGGCGATGTCGTGCAGGTGGGCGAAGGACAGGGCGCCCGCGATAACCGCTTGCACGAGAACCGCATCGGGACGGATCGGAAGACGCATGGTCGTTCACCTCCTTCATGGGGTGGGGTCCGGTGCCGGGCGGGAAGCGAGTCCGGCCGCCCGGCACCAGGGATTGAGGGGTCAGGCTTCGCCGGAGCCGAAGCAGGTCAGGCACATCCCGACCTGCTGGTCAGCGGTCAGCCGACGAGCGCGCCCAACCGCGACTGGGACGGAGACCTCACCGGTTCCCTTGCAGACGTGGCACTTGGCGGGGCTTTGGCGGTGGGGCGGCGGCGGGTGGTGGCCTTCCGTGCGGTCATGGCGATCTCTCCGCTCAGGGCATGGGACGGGTAGGGACCTGGCGCGAGTCCCCGGCCGTTCGGCAGAGATCGCCTGCACTGACAGGACAGCGTCCGGAGAGATGTCGCCGAAGGCCATCTTCGCCGAGGCTTCATCGTTCACACGGTGCGAGGTACGGCCGGTCAACTGAGCCCGAAGCATGGTGATCCCATCCCCGAGTTCCGAGCCGAAGCGCTGCCCGCACACCTCCAGGTAAATCCCGGCGGCACGGCCGAGCTGAGCGAGCCGGACCAGGGCGGTGATGATCCGATCCCGGCGCTTCTTCTCTGCGGTGTTCGCCCACAACGCCAGCTCAGCCACCTCGTCGATCACGACGACGATCGGCACCGGACGCAGTTTCTCGGGGAGTCCCCAGATGTCGGCGGTGATCTCCGCATCCGGGATGTCCGCGCTGATGCGCTGTTCTCGTCGGATGATCCGGTACGTGCCGGCCATCCGATCTACGAGGGCTTCCAGCAGGAGGACAGCATCGTCCGGGTTGTCGGCCAAGGCGGAGAAGCGCCGTGCCAGCGGGGCGAGTTCGACAGCCTGTTTGCAGTCGATCCCGACGAGCGCGACATGCTGAGCTGCGAGTTCCTTGACGAGGTTGCGTTGGTAGACGGACTTGCCGGACTGGGTGGCGCCCAGGTTCAGAGCGTGCGGGATCTGGCGGTAGTCGCGGTACTGAACCGATCCGTCATCGCGCAGGGCGACGGGAACCCGCATGGTGCCGCGGTCGGTCTTGGCAGGCATCTGTACCCGCTTGAGAACGTCGTAGCCGGTCATCCGCAGCTCGACCACACCGGCCCGGATCTCCCGGGAGGTGACGCCGTAGGCGCGGAACGAGTGCCGCAGGCGATCGGTCGAGGCGGCGACGTCGAAGGCGTCCTGACCCGGGCGCAGTCCCAATCGCAGCACGAGACCGGTGCGGGTGACACGAGTGCGCAGGAGTCGGGGCGGGCGGTCGGGCGGGACTTCCCGGCGGGCCATCCGAGCCAGCATCAGGCGGATGCGGGACGGCGGGACGGTCAGCCCGCACGCTTCCATCACGGAGTTGTAGGTGAACGCGATCCGCACCAGTGCCACCAGCGCGCCGAAGGTCATCCAGTACCAAGCCGGACGCTTCGACCGCAGCAGCACCACCACGGCGACCACGAGCGCCAGCAGGGCCAGGACTAATGTCCCCCGCATGGCGATCAGCCCTTGGCGTTCGACGTAGCCGGCGAGATGGCGGTGACCGCAGCGGCGCGGAAGCTGATCCCGTGCCGCTTGGTGCCGTTGAACTCGTTCTCCCACGGCCGAGCCACCAGACCCGTCAGCGCCACCAGCGTGCCCATGACCAGCTCACCAGTGATGCCCGACTCGACCACCGTCACGGTCATGACCTCGGCCTCACCGTTGGCCACGAACATCACGTCCACGGTCTTCAGCGACTCGCCGGTCTCGGCGTCGATGGCCATCACGCCGTTCTTCTTGTCCTTCATCTTCGTCTGCGGAGGCTGCGCCACCATCACGGTCGCAGCGTTCACGTCTACGGGGATCTGACGCACGATCGAACTCCTCTAGAAGTGACATTCTCTTGCACTCATGTACAGGAGTAGTGATTAGAAGAGTGCCTGACTCCTGTACATGAGTCAACCCGCCACTAGAAAGAATCTTGTGGCGGGCTGTCAGACCTGATGGACGATCAATCCCCCGCAGGGAAGCGGTAGTCCAGAACAAACTGGTCAGCGGCCATGACCGTGTCGCAGACCTCGACCACGCGACCTTCGTGCGTCATCGCATCCCGTACGAGATGGATCACCGGGGAGCCTGGGCTGAGAGCCAAGGCAGACGTCTCAGGCTTGGTCGCCAGCCGTGCCCGCACGGTCTCCGTGAACTCCGCAAGGGTGTGGCCGTGTTCTTCAAGGCGCGCGTAGATCCCGCCGCCGCCAGGGTTCTCGGCGAACATCTCCGGAATGTCCTTCACCACGTCCCACGGCAGGTAGGAGGTCGCCTCCTCTGTCGGAGTGCCATCGCGGAAGTACCGGCGCTTGCGTGCCAGCACCTTCGTCCCGGCCGGCACGTCCAACCTCACTGCGATCTCAGGCGGAGCGTCTACCGGTCCGATGAAGAGGACGTTCACGCCAGGCTTGCCACCGGACTGCTCAGCTTCTGCCAGGTAGGCCGCCTTCCCTGCCTTGCGGTGGGCACGGCGGAAGCGGTCGGAGGACTTCCGCTGGACAGGCGGACGGGAGCGGACGAACGATCCCCGCCCATGGTGGGTCTCGATCAGTTGAGCCGTACGCAGTTCCGCGACTGCCTTGCGTACGGTGCCGGAAGCGGCGGTGTAGCGAGCCATCAGGTCCGCTTCACTCGGCACGGCATCGCCGGGCGCCAACGTGCCTGCCCGGATCTGTGCGGCGAGGTCACCTGCGATCAGCAGGTACTTCGCCTGGGCCGTAGAAGCCACCTCAGCACTCGCCATAGTCCTTCCCTGTCTCCTATTCTCCTGTACATGAGTAACAGCCGCCACGAAGCCACGTCAACGCCTCTCCACTCCGTGTCTGTGGCCGGAGTCGTCGTACGGCAAGACGGGCGCGTCCTGGCGATCAAGCGCGCTGACAACGGAACGTGGGAGCCGCCCGGCGGTGTACTCGAACTCACCGAGACCCTTGAGGACGGCGTTCGTCGGGAGGTCTACGAGGAGACTGGCATCAAGATCCAGGTCGAGCGGCTGACCGGGGTGTACAAGAACACGGCGCGCGGGATCGTCGCCATCGTGTTCCGCTGCCGTCCTGAGGGCGGACAGGAGCAGCTCTCCGACGAGTCCATCGCGGTCGAGTGGCTGACCCCGGACGAGGTGATCGCCAGCATGGGCGAGGTGTACGCCGTGCGCATCACCGACGCACTCCGCGATGACGCTCCTCATGTCCGCGCACACGATGGGCGCAAGCTGACCAGCTCCATGGACCTCTAACGACGCCGAGAGCCAGACGGCCGCATCCTGCGCGGTAGGAGTTTCTCTACTAGATCAAGGCGACTCGCTGCGCTCGCCGCTGGCCCGTAGCTCCGGGCCTCTCAGGGTCTGCAAGGCAGTCTTCTCCGAGAGAGAAAGGGCCGCGCACAGCGCGGCGGCGCCGGCCGTCGCCCGGCGCGGCCCGCCTCCATGTCTGCGCCACCGGCTGGCCGCGCCGGGCGCCGTCCGCGCCCACAAGGTGGGGGAATCACAGGTCCGGGGCAGGGGTCAGGGGCGGTTGCGCGGATTGCCAGCCGACAAGGCGCAGACAGCCTCCGGCGGGGGCGCTCCGACTCTGGGATGGTGGCAACCCGGACGGCGACCGCAGGCAGTTCGTGGTGAAGGTGGGAGCTGCCATCCCGTCCACCGACGTCCCAGGCAGAGCCGAGCAGTCGCGGCTCAGGGCGTCAAGGTCGTTCGTACAGTGGCGCGCTCCACCTTGACGCCCTGAACCACGCCCGCTCCACAGAGTGTGGGACGACGGCAGACGGGATGGCAGACGTGAAGTGGTGGGTTGGTGTCAGGCAAAACGCCCATCTGATCCTTCGAGCCTCCGAGTGCTACGTCATGCGACTCTTCAGTTACTAAGTGTCACTGTCAGACCCGGCGGGCATACTTGTACGAAGGGTGAGCAGCTCGATACTTACAGGTCCAATATCTTGTGGTCCGATGATATCGAACGTATAATCGAATTTGGGATGTTGACTTTGCGAGACTAGGCGGTTACGAGGGGCTAACATGACTCCATGTTGAAGCGCAGGCTGATATTCCACCGCTGGGGCTCAGTGGCGGGAAAGCCGGAATTCGATCCGCAGGAAATTGCCCAAAGCCTTAGGGATGCGATCGCATCCGATGGCGATTTTGCGATCTTCGATGACGGAGACGCCGTGACAGCCGTGGAGGTTGTGAGTGTCGGCTCGGTAGGCACGCCAACAAACCTGAGGCTTTTCGCTCTGCGGGGGGCAAACGACCGCCCATTTAAATGGGACAGCGCAGGCAGTGTAAGCCCGATCTCGTTGCGCGATCACGAATATCCCGCTGATGTCAGCCATGTTTCCTTGTGGCCCGACGGCGTATGCGCTCACGACTACGCTAAAAACGTCCCACGAGTTTCGCGACTGTCGCTTTTCCTGCGGCGCAAAATGAGTGCCCATGTCAAGTTCGACGCTCTGTACCGGGAGGATATGTTTGAAAAGCTGAAAGCTATGGCCGGTCATATGCGCTCAGTGGAAGTAGCCATGACGCAGAGGGCTCCTGACAGTCCCAGTGGGGTATTTGGTACCTTGGCTCCGGAGAATTTCGGTCGCCGGGCCCCTTCCGTTCGTTTCACCCTCGGCATGGGGCGATACGGACCGAGGGATAGGTATCTCGATGGGGAAACCGAAGAGCAAGTATTTGCCTTGGCCGAACAAGCTGACGACTTCGTGACGAATATGATCATTCGAGGGAGGAATCCTGTAACAGAGAGGGTCGATACCATCAACCTTCTACATGAGCGACTGCAAGTTGAAGCGAACTTTCGGCAAAGTCGATCGGTCCCCTCCATGCCCGACCCCAGTGAGGTCTTCCTTGCTCTAGACAGCGCCTACAAGGATTTTCAACGCGATGGCAAGATCGCTTCTGCGGTTCATGGGCAGAAGATGAGAGGCAAAGAGTAAATAACGATCGAGTGGGGGATCCCTGTGTTGCGACGAGTGTTCACGTGGCTTGATCGGCATTTGTGGATCCTTCCATTCTTGGTTTTCGTGGTCGTTGAGGGAGCTCTTGGCGCAGTTTGCTACTTTAAGTCCAAGGATTTCCTTCTAGCCGCAGTTAATGCCGAGAGTCGCAAGGAGATCTATTCTTCACTCACGGGGTCATCGAGTGGGCTTTTGGGTTTTGCGCTGGCTGCAGTTGCCATCATGGCGGCGTTTGGTAGAAGAGTTACTTCTGCCCAAGATGCGCGTGATCGCGAGAATAGACTCGCCGATGCCAGAGTAGGGATCAGTAAAGTCCTCCTAGCAACGAGCTTATTCCTTATGATCCTTCTGGTTTTTGCTACAGTCGCCATTGGTATGGATAATGCCAGCGTAGGAAGCTTTCCCCTGACGAGTATTATCATTTCCACTGCCACTTCCAGCTTGGTGGGGCTGCTTGTAAGCGGCGCGGGTCTTACTCTCTCGCTTATGGAAAGAAGTCGCGAGACGTGACGGCTGCGGGAACCGTTGGGCCGCCATCGGCCTCCGGAGCCAGTGCATTACAGCACCGTTGAGACACCGGCCGGCACGCGGGTGCGATCCATGGAGTCGTGTAAGGAGCGGTCTACACGAGCACCCTCCCGGGCCGTCCTCGGGCCGTAGAAGATGGCTCGATAGTGACCAATGTCGACAACTGCCGCAGCTCAGGAGCAGGCAAGAGCGTTGGCCGATTAGGCGGCCGGCCCCTGGTCACAGGCGCCGTCGGCCAGTTGTGGCTGTACTGCGCAGGGCATCGGCACTGCGCCATGGCCTGATTGCTCCCTTGTGCGCACTGCACTTGCGTGTCACACAGATGAGAAGGGGTGATCTGGGGAGGGGGACGCTGGATGTCCGTGTTTGGTAGTGATTCCGTAGCACCGTCAGCCTGGGCGCTCGCGAGGTTCAGGCAACGGGCCAGCAACCTTGTGGCCGCGGTCCCGATGCAACTAGCCAAGGCGCACTCGAAGGCTCACGCCACGCACCTCGCAGCGGGGCTGAAGAAGCGAGGCCCATACGGTGTCACACTCGCCGGGGCTGTACGGGAGAACCTCGCAGATATGGCTCGGGAACTGGGGGAGTCGGTTCGTGACGTGCGTGGGTACGAGTACGCAGTGATCAACGGTCATGCCCTCTTTCCCTTCCGGTACGCAGACAGGCCAAGGCCCCTTGATCGCGCCCGACTGCCTTCCAATACGTCACCAATGCGTCATCGACTGTTTCGGGCGCACGGACCGCAACCTCCGGATGGGTTGTTTGACCTCGGCGACGACGTGGCGACCGAGGAGTACTTGGGGCTGCACGAAGCGTTCGAGGAGCTGGGAGCCTCAACGAAGCTCGTCTGTCTCTTCTTCACTGCCGACGTGGAGAGCGGCATCCATGTCATCCACTGGGGGGAGGCCCGACTCGAACTGGACCGGACCTTTACGTGGCTCTACAGGGAACAGCTCCCGGTCGCTCCCGCGCCGCTTGAGTGACGGCCACCGTCCTCTCACGGGGAGCGAGCGTAAGGCCATGTGCCAGCCGTGCCACAGCCGTGCCAGATCGGGCGGGGACTCACGGGGAATCGCGGTAGCGGACGGCGTTCGAACCGAGCGATGCCCAGCACTCCCCTAGCCCAGGTCAGCGGGTGTGGTCGACACCCGTCCTCCTAAAGCTGGTGTCGCAGGTTCGAATCCTGCCTGGGGCACACCTTCCGCGAGGCCCTCCTGTCAGTACTGACGGGAGGGCCTTTCGCGTACCGCGGGGGCATGGGGATACCAGTGGTACCTGTGTGAAGCGTGTGAAATGATCCGCGCGGTCGGCTGACGAGTGTGGGGACTCCCGCCGAGCCGACCGACGGGATCTCCCGTTTTCGCCCTGGGGGGGCACTATCAAGACTCGAATCGGCGCCGTGACCGGCGCCATGCTGCTCGGCGCCATGGCGCTGCCGGGCCTGGCCGCGGTGGACGCGTCGGCCGCGGTCGTGAATCTGTACGTCAACAACGCGGCGGGGGCACACTGCTCCAACGCCGGTCAGGGCACCCTGGCGCAGCCGTACTGCACCGTCTCGGCCGCCGCCGCGAAGGTGCTGCCCGGCCAGACGGTGAACGTCGCCGAGGGCGACTATCCGGAGCAGGTCACCGTCACCCGCTCGGGCACGGCCGAGGCTCCGATCACCTTCGCCGGTAAAGGGACGAAGTATTTCGCCCGACCCACCACAGTGGGCGGCTGGGACAGCACCAAGGCCCATGCCTTCCTGCTCTCCGGTGTGCAGCACATCCGGATCCGCGACATGGTGATGAGCGCCCAGCAGGAGGCGGTGCTGGTCAACGGCGGGTCCGACATCACGATCTCCCGCAACCAGGTCGAAGGCGGCCGAGCCGAGGGTCAAACGGCCGGGTGGCCCGCTGTCCGGGTCGCCGGGGCCGCAACATCGGTGCGGATCATCCAGAACAACAGCCTGAGTAGCGGTGGACTCGCCAAGGTGGACCCCGGGGTCCAGGGCACGGTCATCTCCACCAATCGCATCTCCAGTTCCTTCATCACCCCCGTCGTGGCCGATGGCGCGCCCGGCACCGTGATCGTCAGCAACACCTTCGACACCCGCTGCCAGGACGCGATCGAGCTGACGGGCGGGTCCACCGGCGCGGTCGTCGAGAACAACGTGATCTCGGCCTCCGCTGCGAATGACGACGGGACCCCGGTCTGCGAGAACGCTGCGGACTTCACCGGTCTGCGGGTGGCCGCCGAGGCGACGAGCGGTACCAAGGTCGCCTACAACGCCTTCGACTCGAAGGACGCCAGCCCCGCGTACAACTGGTCCGGCACGGCGTACGACACCGTGTCCGCGTTCGCCACCGCTTCCGGCCAGGGCGAACGTGATGTGATCAGTAACGTCCAGCTCGAGACCTGGACGGGTGATTCCGGCACAGGTACGCCCTCCGCGCTCATCGATTCGGCGGACGAGAACGCGCCGGGCATGCTCGCCGGTGACTTCGACGGGACCCGCGCCACCGACGACCCGTATGTCACCGACAGCGGCACCGGTTCCGGGCGTCGGGACCGTGGTGCGACCGAGCAGGACAACTTCGGGACGCGATACACCCCGGTCGGTCCTCTGCGGGTGCTCGACACCCGGGACGGCACGGGCACCGGCGCGGCGGGCACGGTCCCTTCGGGCGGCACCGTCGAACTGCCCGTCGCCGGCGCGCACGGAGTGCCGGCGGAGGGCACCACGGCTGTGACGATGAACGTGACGGTCACCGCGCCGACCTCGGGCGGCTTCCTGACCGTGTACCCGCACGGCGACGACCGGCCGACCGCGTCGAACCTGAACTGGTCCCCGGGCCAGACGATCCCGAACCTGGTGACCGTGCAGGTGAAGGACGGCAAGGTGTCGTTCTACAACGGCAGCGCAGGGACCGTGCACGTACTCGCCGACCTGCTCGGCTACTTCAGCACCACGGGTAGCGGCTTCACCGCGACCACGCCCTCCCGGCTCCTCGACACCCGGTCCGCGGTGGGCGCTCCCAAGGGCCCGCTGGGATCCGGCGGCACGCTGGACCTGCAGGTCGCGGGCGTCAAGGGCATCCCGGCCACCGGACTGACCGCAGTGACGCTGAACGTCACCTCGACCGCTTCCACGAGCGACGGCTTCCTGACCGTGTACCCGCACGGCACCGCCCGCCCGACCGCTTCGAACCTCAACTGGTCGAAGGGGCAGACGATCCCGAACCTGGTGACCGTCCCGGTCAAGGACGGCAAGGTGTCGTTCTACAACCACAGCGACGGCGTGCAGGTGCTCGCGGACGTGACCGGCTACTTCACCGGTACCGGCGGCGACAAGTACCACGCCGTCACACCGCACCGGGTGATCGACACCAGGGCGCCGTGGTTCGCGGACGGTGTCGGCGAATGGGTGCCGGCCGCGCCGGTCGGCGGCCGTCAGACCGAGAACGTCCGTGATGTCGGCTACACCAACGCCCGGGCGGTGTCCCTGAATGTGACGGTGACCCAGGGCGCCGACGTCGGCTTCATGACGGTCTACCCGCGGGGGACCACCCGTCCGACCGTCTCCAACCTCAACTGGACGGCCGGGCAGACGATCCCGAACCAGGTGGTGGTCGCGAACGACGACGCCGGCATGAACAGCTTCTACAACGCGAGTTCCGGCAGCGTGCAGCTCATCGCCGACCTCAACGGCTACTACGCCCCCTGATCCGCCGGCACACAACGCTGTGGCCCGGTCCCCGCTTCGGCGGGGGCCGGGCCGCGGTGCGTCACGGACAGGGGCGGTGCGGCGATCAGGCTTCGCGGACGACCAGCGCGTAGGAGCCGAGACCCAGGACGCGCTCTCCCGAGCAGTCGCCCGTCGTGGTGTGGACGGTGAGCAGCACGCCGGAGTCGGCGTCGAACTCGACGTCGGACACGGTGCCGAGAGACTCGCCGCGTTCGTCGAGGACGCGCTTGCCCGGCAGCGAACGGTGCTTGTCGGCGAGGGGGGCCAACTCGCCCGCGGCGTTGCCGAGGGTGGCGCCCGACCGGACGATGACGGCGTCGGGTCCGATGGCGTGGATGTGGTCCCAGACGAGGGTGTCGCCGGAGCCGTCGGTCTTCTTCAGCTTGAGGGCCACGACGGCGGCCGTCGCCGGATCGACGACGAAGCCGTCGACGACGCCGACCGTGCGGGCCTCGGCGGCGCTGACCACCTGGCGGCCGACCGTTTCCGAGAAGAGCATCAGACCTCCGTCCCGCGGCGGGCGCGATACGCCTGGACCGCTGCCGCGAACCCTGGAAGGTCGTCGGCGATGAACTCGGCCGCGGCGGCCGGGATGACCAGTGCCTCACCGGAGACCGCGGTGGTCTCCGACAGCGGGATGAACACCTTGCGCCCCTGCCGGTCGAGCGCGTCCGAGGAGGCGATCTCGTAGCCCACGACGTGCGCCGTGGTGCCCTCGACGACCTCGACGACGACGTCGGAGATCCTGCCCAGGTCGGTGCCGCCGTCGGTCAGCACCCGCGAGCCGAGGACGTCACCGCGGCCGGCGGTGCCGCGCTCCAGGACGTCGGCCTTGCTCTCGAAGACGTCCTCGCCCTTGATCATCACGGCGTCGTGGCCGAGGCCGTGCACGCCAGACCACGGAAGGCTGTGCCGCAGCGGACCGGAGAGCAGGCCGCGGCCGCTCAGGGTGAAGCCCGCGATACGTCCGGCCGTGCCGTCGAAGACGAGGTCCTTGACCTGTGCGACGGCCTCACCAGCCAGTGTCACGACCGGCCGCTTGGTGATCTCCGACGCGAGCATCATCGTGGGGGTGGGTGTGGTCATTTCACCCGTCCCTTCCCGGCCCGCCGGCCCAGGGCGCCGCGGCGCACCGCGATCACCCCACCGCTACGGCGCCGCGCCTGCACTCCCGCCACCGAGCCGGCCAGCACCAGCAGGACCGCCACCACGGCGACGATCCAGATCCACCAGTCCATCGCGCACCACTCCCCTCAACATCTCATCAACCACGGATCAGCCTTCGGATCAGCCTTGGATCAACCTCGGACCGATGGCGACTCAACTGCCGAACGCGTGCGGCGCGCGGTGCTTGCGCGGCTGCTGCAGCGGCATCTCCGGGGCCGAGGTCCGCGTGGGCTGGTCGTCGTCGGTGCGCTGCCGTTGGACGTCGGTGCGCTGCTGTTGGACCCGCGCGGCGAGGGCGTCCCGCTCCGCGGCCGCCGATTCGGCGTCGTTGCGCGCCTCGCGCAGCCGTACGGCCTTGCGGCGGCGCAGCGCCGCGCCTTCGCCCACCATCAGCAGGCTCAGGCAGCAGACCAGCGCCAGGACGAGGCCGGCGCAGAAGATGGAGAGCGAGTTCATGGTGACAACGTCGTGTCCCAGCAGCGCCACCGTGTAGTCGGGCCCGCCGGACAGGTTGCCTGCGATCAATAGTCCCGTGAGCGTTCCGGTCGCGGCGAGCAGCACCAATCCCAGGAACAGCATCCGAGTCACCTCCGGTTGTCCGAATTCCGTCGCTGCGGCGCCTACCCGCGGAGCAGCGGGCCTAACGGCGCCCGGTGGGCCCGGGGCGGTGCTGCGGCGGTACTGCGGGGGTGTCGACGGCAACCCCGACGGCAACCCGACGGCAACCTCGGCGGCGGGTCCGGCTTCGCTTAATACCCTGGGGGGGTATATGGTGGTCAACAGTGGACGGCGACAGCCGTCACCGCACGAGACGCACGAGGAGAACGCCATGTCCTGCTGCTCCCCCGAGGGAACCTGCCACACCGACGGCGCGACCGACGAGTCGCAGGCCGCGGGCACCGTCGTGTACTCCGTCTCGGGCATGACCTGCGGCCACTGCGAGTCCGCGGTGACCAAGGAGCTGGGCGGCGTCTCCGGCGTGACCGTCGTCAACGTCGACGCCGCCACCGGGCTGGTCACCCTCGCCTCCGAGCAGCCGCTGGACGACGAGACGATCCGCGCCGCCGTCGACGAGGCCGGGTACGAACTGGTCGGCCGGGCGTGACCGCACCGGTCAAACTGGGCGGCTATCTGCTGATCCTGCTGATCGTCCTCGGCACCGCGTTCGGCCTCGGCCGCGCGGTGCGGGGGGACGGTGGCGGGGCGGACAGCCCGGAGCCGCGCCCGGCCTCCCACCAAGGCATGTAGGGCCTGTCCGGCTCTGGCCGAAGGACTGGCCCTGATCGAAGGAGTGGAGTGAAGTGGCGATGATCACGGCGCCTACCGGCCGCCAGGTGGAGCTGGACATCGGTGGCATGACCTGCGCCTCCTGCGCGGCACGCATCGAGAAGAAGCTCAACCGGATGGACGGCGTCACCGCGACCGTCAACTACGCCACGGAGAAGGCCAAGGTCAGCTTTGACGGCGGCGTCGCCGTGGACGACCTCATCGCCACCGTCGAGGCGACGGGCTACAGCGCCGTGCTGCCCGCCCCGCCGGCCGGGCCCGCCGGATCCGACCCGGAGGGAGCCGCGCCCGACGAGCTCACCCCGCTGCGCCAACGGCTGCTCACCGCCGTCGTGCTGGCCGTGCCGGTGATCGCGATGGCCATGGTGCCGGCCCTGCAGTTCGAGAACTGGCAGTGGCTCTCGCTCACCCTCACCGCGCCCGTCGTCGTGTACGCGGCCTGGCCGTTCCACAAGGCCGCCTGGACCAATCTGCGGCACGGCGCCGCGACCATGGACACGCTGATCTCGGTGGGCACGCTCGCCGCGTTCGGCTGGTCGCTGTGGGCGCTGTTCTTCGGCACCGCCGGAATGCCCGGCATGAAGCACCCCTTCGAATTCACGATCTCGCGCGGTGACGGCAGCGGCAACATCTACCTGGAGGCCGCCGCAGGAGTGACCGCGTTCATCCTGGCCGGACGGTATTTCGAGGCCCGTTCGAAGCGGAAGGCCGGAGCCGCGCTCAGGGCGCTGCTGCAGTTGGGGGCCAAGGACGTCGCCGTCCTGCGCGACGGGCGCGAAGTGCGCGTCCCCACCGGGGAGCTGGCGGTCGGCGACCTGTTCGTCGTCCGCCCCGGCGAGAAGATCGCCACCGACGGAACCGTCCGCGAGGGCAACTCCGCCGTCGACGCCTCCATGCTGACGGGCGAATCCGTTCCGGTGGAGGTCGCCCCCGGCGACGGCGTCACGGGCGCCACGGTGAACGCGGGCGGCCGGGTCGTCGTCCAGGCCACCCGGGTCGGCGCCGACACCCAACTCGCCCGGATGGCACGGCTCGTCGAGGAGGCGCAGAACGGCAAGGCCGCCGTGCAGCGGCTGGCCGACCGGATCTCGGCGGTCTTCGTGCCCGTCGTCATCGCGCTCGCCGTCGCGACGCTCGGCTACTGGCTCGGCAGCGGCGAAGGCGCCTCCGCGGCCTTCACCGCCGCCGTCGCCGTACTGATCATCGCCTGCCCGTGCGCGCTGGGACTCGCCACGCCCACCGCCCTGATGGTCGGCACCGGGCGCGGCGCCCAGCTCGGCATCCTCATCAAGGGCCCCGAAGTCCTGGAGTCCACCCGCGCGGTGGACACGATCGTTCTCGACAAGACCGGCACGGTCACCACCGGCGTCATGACGCTCACCGAAGTGCATGTCGCCGAAGGCGAGGACGAGAAGACGGTGCTGCGGCTGGCCGGCGCCCTGGAGCACGCCTCCGAGCACCCGATCGCCAAGGCCGTCGCCACCGCCGCCGCGGAGCGCACGGGCGGCCCGCTGCCGGTGCCCGAGGACTTCGCCAACGTCCCGGGCCTGGGCGTGCAGGGCGTCGTCGAAGGACACGCGGTGCTCGTGGGCCGCGAGAAACTCCTCAACGAGTGGACGCAGTTCCTGCCCGCGGAGCTGGCGGCCGCCAAGGCCGCGGCCGAGGCCAAGGGCCGTACGGCGGTGGCCGTCGGTTGGGACGGGGCGGCCCGCGGCGTCCTCGTCGTCTCCGACGCCGTCAAGCCGACCAGCGCGGAGGCCGTGACGCGGCTGCGCGCCCTCGGTCTCACCCCGATCCTGCTGACGGGTGACAACGAAGCCGCGGCGCGGGCGGTGGCCGAGGAGGTCGGGGTCTCCGGCGACGATGTCATCGCCGAGGTCATGCCCGAGGACAAGCTGGCCGTCATCAAGCGGCTGCAGGCCGAAGGCCGTTCCGTCGCCATGGTCGGCGACGGGGTCAACGACGCCGCCGCGCTCGCCCAGGCCGATCTCGGCCTGGCGATGGGCACCGGGACCGACGCCGCCATCGAGGCGGGCGACCTGACCCTCGTACGGGGTGACCTGCGGGTCGCGGCCGACGCCATCCGCCTGTCGCGCAGGACCCTCGGCACCATCAAGGTGAATCTCTTCTGGGCCTTCGGCTACAACGTGGCGGCGCTGCCGCTCGCCGCGGCCGGACTCCTCAACCCGATGATCGCGGGCGCCGCCATGGCGTTCTCGTCCGTCTTCGTCGTCGGCAACAGCCTGCGCCTGCGCGGCTTCAAGGCCTGAGCCCCCGGGCCCCCGCCTCCCGCGTCACTCTTCCGCGAGGAGCGCCGCCAGGTCGGCCTCGAGGTCGACATGGCGGTGCTCGTCGCCGGACGGGACGGCCGTGTACGAGCGGGTGAGGAAGTCCTGGACGTCCTCGCTGTCGAGCTGGAGCAGGGCGATGCCCTCCGGCGAGGAGAGTTCGATCATGGTGCGGCGCCGCCCGTACGGCCAGACGTGCACGTCACCCTCGCCCGACGGCATCCGAAGTCCCGCCGCCAGCAGGTCGCGGGCGAACGTCCACGTGACGTCGTGACCGTCGAGCGTCGCCGATGCCGGGAACGTCATACGGGTGGCCAGCGGGTCGTCGCACTGGTAGATCAGGGTCGCGGTGATCACCCGATCCCCGGCCGGGGGCGAGCAGAGCCGGGCCCGCAGGGTCTGGTCGATGACGGTCGGCATGAGGTGTCCCTCTCCCGCTGCGTTGAATCCAGTCGTCTTCAAGACCGGGAATTGGGGCCGGGGATTACGCGACTTCGGTCCCGGCGAGTGTGATGTGCGCCACGTGCGGGGCCGGGCGTCGTCAGAACCGGGCGTTGTCAGAGGTGCGTGTGAGCATGGGGCCATGACGGTGGACGGGGCGGTGCGGCGGATCGGCGGGGACGAGCGGCGGGCGCGGCTGGGGGTGCGGCACCTGCTGGCACCGGGGCTGCGCGCGAAGTCCGCCGAGGAGGTCACCCGGTCGCTGGTGGCCCTGCACGCCACGGACGCGGCGACGGTCTATCTCTCGACGGCTGCGCGACTGGCCGGGCCCGGCTTCGCGGACGTGGACCGGGCGCTGTACGAGGACGGTTCGCTGGTGCGGCTGCTGGCGATGCGGCGGACGATGTTCGTCGTCACCCAGGACTCCGCACCGGTGGTCTACGCGGCGGCGGCCCGCGCGATCGCGGTGCGGGAGCGGGCCGGGCTGCTCAAGTACCTCGCGGACGGCGGTGGTTGGGACGAGACCTGGCTGTCGGAGGTCGAGGAGGCGGTGGTCGCCGCGCTGGCGGTGCACGGCGAGTCGACGGCCGCGCAGCTGGGCGGGTACGAGCCGCGGCTGCGCGAACAGGTGGTCGTCGCGGCCGGGAAGCCGTACGAGGCACGGCAGAACGTGGCGAGCCGCATCATCCGGGTGCTCGCGGCGGAGGGCAGGATCACCCGGCGCAGACCGGTGGGTTCCTGGACGAGCAGCCAGTTCCGGTGGGCGGTGGCCGAGCCGCTCTCCGAGCCGCCCGCCGCCGAGGCGAAGGCCGCGCTGGCCCGTGACTGGCTGGCGGCGTACGGCCCCGGCACCGAGGCCGACCTCAAGTGGTGGACGGGCTGGACGCTGACGGACGTGCGCAAGGCGCTCACCGCGGTGGGCGCCCAGCAGGTCGCGTTGGACGAGGGCACCGGATACGTGCTCCCCGACGATGTGGAACCCGGGCCGTCCGCCGGCCCGTGGGCCGCCCTGCTGCCGGGCCTCGACCCGACGCCGATGGGCTGGCAGCAGCGCGACTGGTTCCTGCCGGACGAACACCGAACCGCGCTCTTCGACAAGACCGGCAACGTCGGACCGACGGTGTGGTGGGACGGCCGGGTCGTCGGCGGATGGGCGCAGCGCCCGGACGGCGAGATCGTGTGGCGACTGCTGGCCGGTCCGGGAAAGCGTCCCGGCAAGGAGGCGGTGGCGGGGATCACGGCCGAGGCGGCACTGCTCGGCGACCGGCTCGGGGACGTCCGGGTCACCCCACGCTTCCGTACGCCACTGGAGCGGGAGCTGTCGGCCTGACCGGTCGGTCCACCGTCCGCGTGCCGGTCGGTCCCCTGTCCACCCGCTGCCCGCCTGACCGGTCCACCCGCTGCCGGCCGGGGCGCGGCGGGAGTCATCAAAAGCCATGTATCGGACACAATCCGAGCGTGGACACTTCCTGGCCGTCGCGCCTCAGGTCGCTCCTGCGCGCCGTACGGTCCTACATCCGGAGCGCCCCCGGCACCTACATCTGGCTGGCGATCCTGTTCGTGACGACCGTCGTCATGCACCATGTCTCGCCCTCACGGCTGGACGAGATCCTCGGCGACCGGTCGACGAACCTGCACAACCTGTCGGACGACGCGGTCAGCGTGCTCATCCGGAGCGCGCTGTGGATCGACGGCGGCGGCTGGCTGCCGTACGTGTTCCTGTACACGGTCTTCCACGCCACCGCCGAGCGCTGGCTCGGCACCTGGCGGTGGCTGGCCGTCGTCCTCATCGGCCATGTCGTCGCCACGTACATCAGCCAGGGGGTCCTGCTCTGGGCGATCCACCACGGCCGGGCGCCCGAGAACTCGGTCGACACCCTGGACGTGGGCGTCAGTTACGGACTGGCGGCCGTCGAGGCCGTCCTGACCTACTTCCTCGTCTTCCGCTGGCGGTTCTTCTACGGCTTCTGCGTCCTGGGCTTCTACGGTCTCGCCCTCGTCCACGGCCGCACGTTCACCGACGTCGGCCACTTCACCGCCGCGCTCCTCGGCCTCGCCTGCTACCCGCTGACACGAGGGCGGCCGGGTCACCTGGACCCGGCCGCCGTCATCTCCCGTGCCGTCCGGCGGATCAGCCGAGACGAATGAGCTTGTCCCAGAAGGACGGCTCCGCCAGGTCCGACTGCAGTGCCACCGACACCTTCGTCTCGCCCGTACCACTGCCGAGGCTCAGCGTGCCGACCTCGGTCCCCGCCTTCGCCGAGTGCGGAACGCCGGCCGTGCCGGCCACCAGCTTCAGGTCGGACTTCAGGCCCGACCAGCCGATCGCCGTCAGATCCTTGGTGGCGACCACCGGTGTCTTCCCGCCGAGACCGTCGTCCACATAGCCGACGACCTCGCCCTTCTTCACCACCACCGCCGAGGTGAGCGCGGCGCGCGCGCCCCTGATCAGCGTGTCGCTGGTGGACAGGGCGTACTTCAGCATCTGGTCGGGCGTCGAGCCCTTGCGCTGCTGCAGCACCACGCCGAGGACCATCCGCGGCTTGCCGTCGATGGTCCTCTGCGCCGCCCACATCAGGGCGCCGGCCGCCGGGGTGCTGGAGCCGGTCTTGATGCCGATGACGCCCGGAGTCTTCGTCAGCAGCCCGTTGTTGTTGTAGATCTTCGGCACGCCGGGGACCTCGGCGTTCTCCATGGCCACCACGGAGCGGAAGACCTCGTTCTTCATGACCTCCCGCGCGAGCAGCAGCTGGTCGACCGCCGTGCTCTTCGTCGTCTCCTCGAACCCGCTCGCCCCGGTGTACGTGGTGTTCTTCATGCCCAGGTCGGCGGCGGCCTTCTGCATCTTGACGACGAAAGAGTCCTGCGTGCCGGAGTCCCAGCGGGCCAGCGCGCGGGCGATGTTGTTGCCGGACGGGATCAGCAGCAGCTGCAGCAGCTGCCGCTCGGTGAACTCCTGGCCGAGCTGGACCTGCACCCTGGACTCGTCGACCGACGCCGCCTCGTCCGCGGCGGTCTGGTCGATCTTGATCTCCGGGCCGGTCTCGTTCCCCTTGAGCGGGTGGTCGCGGAGGATCACGTACGCGGTCATCACCTTCGTGACGCTCGCGATCGGCACCGGGGTCTGCGCGCCGCGCACCCCCATGCTCCCGACGCCTTCGACCTCGACGACCGACTGGCCCATCACGGGCCACGGCAGCGACAGCTGACCGCCCTGGAAGGCGTACGAGGACTCCGAGGTCAGCGTCAGCGCCGGGGCCGGCAGCGGGCGCAGCGACTGCGCCACCGCGATGGCGATCAGCAGCAGCACCACCAGCGGCGTCCAGATCTTGAACCGCCTGACCACCGTCCGCAGCTTCGTCTGGGGCGGCGGCGGGGTGTTCGTCAGCTCCGCCAGCAGCTTCAGCGGCTGTCCGGGCGCCGGCGGCAACGGCATCTGCCGCGTGCCCTGCGGGCCGGCGGCCTCCGGCTGCGCGGCGGGAGCGGCCGACGCCGGGGCCGGAGCCGGGGCCGAAGGGGCGGCCGGGGCGGATGGGGCTGCCGGGGCCGGAGGGGCGGCGGGTTCGGGTGCGGCCGGTCGTACCGGACGCTCCACCTCGGGCCAGGCCAGGGCGTACGGAGACGCTGACTGCTCCTGTGAGGCCCGCGGGGGCTGCGCCGGGGATTCCCTGCGCGGATCGTCCGGCACGTCCGCCGGGCCGCTCCTGGCGGCTCTCCACTCCGGCTTGCGGTCGGCGGGCGCGTCGACCGGCGCCTGCGCCGGCGCCTGCGCCTCCGCCGGCGCCTCCGCCGGCGCCTCCGCGACCGCGTCCTCGGGTTCGTCCGCCGGAGCGTCCGCCGGGTCCGTGGGAGCGCCCGCGGGGCTGTCCGTGGTCGCGTCCGCCGGGCTGTCCGCCGGGTCGTCCGCGGGCGCGGCATCGTCCGCCGGCTCCTGCGCGGTCCCGTCCTCGGTCCCGTCCTCGGTCCCGTCCTCGGTCCCGTCCTCGGGCGCGTCGGAGACATCGGGCGCGGCGGGATCGTCCTGCGCGCGCTCCGGCCTCGCGTCCGCAGGCTCGTCCGCGGGCTCGTCGTCGGGCTCGTCCACCGGCCTGTCAACGGGCTCGCCCGCGGCGTCTTCCGGTTCCAGGACGGAATCCTCCGGAGTGTCCGCGGCCGCAGAGACGGGTTCTTCGTCAGGTGCTGCGTCATCCGGCCCGTCGTGCGCGTCCTCGGGGACCGTAGGTTCCGCGACGGGGGTGTCCGGGCCGGGTACGTCGTCCGGCGTATCCGTACCGCCGCCGGATGCAGACGCGCCGGACTGGCGCGGCAGGCTCCCGCGGCCGCTGTCCGCGTCCTCGCCGCCGGTACCGCCAGGGGTCTCGGAGGCCACCGGGTGATCTTCCGGACGGGGGTCCGCGTCGGGGGCCGGGCGGTCGGGCAGACCGCCGTGCTCCTCGCGTACGGCTTCAGGCACCACATCCGGCGCACGGAACACCGTCAGCCTCGGATCGAGCGCCTTCTGCTCGGCCGCCACCCCCGACGACTCCTGCTGCTGCTCCCTGCCGGGGGACTCGCCCGCCACGCAGACCTCCTCCACACATCACGAGGGGCGTCCTCGTGCGCGACGCACGACGCCCCATCTCACTGCACCAGTTTCCAGTCCCCGGCCTGGAAGCCCCTATCAGACCCGCCGGAACCGATCGCGGCCCGTCTGCGACACCACCGCTCACCCCCTAGACGAGAACGACATACCAGTCGGTTCCATCCCGAACACTCCAGGCGCTCTCGACAGATGAATGTGAGAGGCGTCACCCTGTCATTCATCCACGCGGGGAGGCATGGATGGGCAAGAGCCGCAGAACGATTCCGGAAGAGCTGTTGCTGCTCGCTCTGGACCCGACGACCGGGACCACAGCGCAGCCGCAGTCGCTCGACCTCGGCCTCGCCGGGGCACAGCTCGTCGAGCTGGCCCTGGCTGGACGGATAGCCCCTGATGGGGATCGTATCGCCGTGGTACACCCACGGCCGACAGGAGATCCGACACTGGACTCCGCGCTCGAACTGCTGCGCCGTCGTGGCAGTCCGGTTCGCGCTGTCCACTGGATCGGCGGGCCCCGCCTGGGGCTGCGCCAGACGTATCTCGCGCATCTGGAGCGGTGCGGCATGGTGCATGCCGTAGCGGGACAGATGTGCGGGGTGCTGCCGACGACTCGCTACCAGGCGAGCGACAGCGAGGTCAGCCGGGACATCAGAGCCCGGCTCGACAACGCGATCCGCACCGGCGTCCCGCCGGACCCGCGGACCGCGGCTCTCGCTGCCCTCGCCCACGCGGTGGGCCTCGGCAAGCACCTGTATCCGGGGAACGAGGGCCGGTCATCGCGATCGCGCCTGCGGGACCTGATCAGATACGACCCGATGGGCGGTCTCGTCGCGCACGCCGTCATGGACGTGCAGAACGGCGCCGCGGCTCAGCCGAAGCGGGCTCCCGTGCAGGGACGGCCCGCAGCGGTGGGGCCGGCCGGGCACAACAGCATGGCCCGTGCCGGAGCGCGCTAGCAGCGCCCCGGGGCGGTAACCCGAAGCAGTGCGCGGGGCGAAATTCGCAGTACCCGGCAGATGAGCAGTACGCAGGCAGCAGGCAGCAGGACGGTAGGCAAGGGCACGGTGTCCGTCGGCAGGGACCGGACACCGCAGGCCCACCGTCCTCGGCAACCCTCCCCCCGGCCTTCGGGCCCGGGGACCCCAGGGCCGCTTCGACGCGCGGGGTGGGGGACCGGTCAACACCGGTCCCCCACCCCGCGCGTTGCGTTTGTGCAGTTCGTAAGACCATTTGCCAGCGCACCGATGACCGATAGTGGCAGGCTGCTGACCAGCAGTACGCGCTCGGTAGGAAAAGCCGCACAAGTGCGGCGAAGAAGAAGTACGAGAAGCAGTCCGGAGCCGGAGGTGCACCACCCGTGGCGGCCAACGTGAATCCCACCGTCAGGCGACGTCGACTTGGATCGGAGTTGCGAAAACTCCGCGAAACCAAGGGGATGACCGCGGAGGAGGTGGCAGCCCGGCTGCTGGTCTCCCAGTCCAAGATCAGCAGGTTGGAGAACGGCCGCCGCAGCATCAGCCAGCGAGATGTCCGCGACCTGTGCGGCGTGTACGGCGTCGAGGACCAGCGCATCGTCGATTCCCTCATGCACATGGCGAAGGAATCCCGCCAGCAGGGTTGGTGGCACGCATTCGGCGATGTGCCGTACAGCGTCTACATCGGCCTGGAGACCGAAGCGGAATCACTCCGGGTGTACGACTCGCTCGTAGTGCCGGGTCTGCTGCAGACCCGCAACTACGCCGAGGCGGTCATCGAGGGCACGCTGCCCGAGGCCACTCCCGAGCAGGTCGACAAGCGCATCGACATCCGACTGCGGCGCCAGGAGCGGATCACCGACCCGGCCTCGCCGCTGCGGTTCTGGGTCGTCATGGACGAGTCCGCGTTGCGCCGCGTGGTCGGCAGCAAGGACGTCATGCGGGAACAGCTCGAGTACCTCGTGCAGATGGGATCGCAGGCGCACGTCACGGTCCAGGTGCTCCCGTACGAGGCCGGCGCACACCCCGGCATGTCGGGAAACTTCGCGATTCTGGAATTCCCGGACGCGACGGATTCCAGTGTGGTGTACATCGAAGGCGTGACCTCCGACCTGTATCTGGAGAAGCCGGTCGATGTACACGGATACAGCGTGATGTACGAGCATCTCCGTGCACAGGCACTGAGCGCCGAAGCGAGCCGCCAGTTCATCGCGGACGCCGCCAAGGAATACGCGCGTTGAGCCGAGTTGGGGAGCGTTGAGCCCGGAACAGGGCTCTCCGACCCGCCCTGGACTGGGAAAGGCGGGAGAGTACACCCCCGTCGGCTCAATGCGGAAGAGTCACATGGAATATGCCATCCGGTCGAGTGAATAGACCCTGCGGTCAGTGATGTTGGCGAGTAGCTTCAGTCGCGTCAGAGCTGCACAACCAGAAAAGCTCGGAGCGATCATGGCTATTCAGCTGGGCAACACCAAGGCGTGGACCAAGTCCTCGCGTTCGCAGGGAAACGGCGCATGCGTGGAGGTGGCCTCACCCACCCTCAGCGCTGTCGCCGTCCGTGACTCCAAGGATCCCTACGGCCCGACCCTCGACTTCTCCCCGGAGTCTTGGGCCGCGTTCGTGACCGACGTCGGCCAGGGTTCGTACGACCTCGACTGACCCCAGTGGGAGCAGCCGAACCGATCAGCAGTACCGAAGAGCCCTCTCGTCCGGCCCGCCGTCCTGGCCGAGAGGGCTCACTGCGAGCCGGGAGCAGCCCGCACCGGTTCCGCTAGCGGAGCCGGTCCACGTAGGTGTCCGTGCCAGGGATGGTGGGGACGAACGGCGCGACCAGCTCGACGCGGCCGAGGCCGGAGGCGGCGATCTCGTCGTCCAGACCGGTGAAGTGGGCGTCCCACACCTCGCGCGGGTCCTGCTGGAGGAACCAGAGCAGCGTCAGACGGGTGTCGACCCCCTCGACCTGCTTCACGTACGTCATCCTGTCGCCCGGCAGCGGCGTCGGCTTGAAGATCGTCACCATCGCGGCCGGCGAGCCGGCGAGGCGCTTGGGCAGATGCCGGGAGCGCAGCCACTCCAGCAACTCCTCCCGCTGCTCGGCCGATTCGGCGTCGATGACCTCCACGACAAGACCCGTGTAGGGATGGTCGAGCGCGTGGAAGTCCCGGGGGCCGGCCGCACCGTCGCGGTAGACGGTGGCGGAGTGGTCCTGGAACGCCGTGAAGACATGGGTCCGGTCCTGGTAGACCCGGCCGTCCCGGTTGAGGCGCTTGTTGATGCCGACGGTCCACTTCATGTGGTCGTCGTAGCGGCCGTCGGTGACCCAGTAGGTGGAGATGTAGCAGCCCGCGGTGACGGGCTGGGCGACGGCGGACTTCTCCGGGTAGCGGAGCAGCTGCAGATCGCGGGTGGCGACCCAGCGGCGGCCGGCGTACATCCAGGGCATGGCCATCGCGCCGGCGATGAAGTGATCGTCCTCGTACCACCTGTTGTAGGCGTACTCGTGGCCCGGCAGGGGTTCCACCATGGTGATCAGGGCGTGCCCGACCCGCACCCCGTACGGCCCGACGGAGGCCAGCTCCGCGTACACCTCGCTGCGCGTCTCTTCTGTCATGCCTACAGGTGTAGCTGACGATACGTCAGATGGGGAGGGGTCGGTCGCGACCGGGCGACGGATCGGGCCGTACGGGGTGCGGGACCGCGTCCCCGTTCGCATGTTGGTCAATTAGGTGGACAGGCCACCGATTATTCGTAGGCTGCGCGCATGACGCGTATGAATCGAGCCGGCCGAGCCGACGTCCCCGCCCTAGCCGCCCGCGCCGCCTCGGTCGGCGCGTCACCGGTACGCGAGATCCTCGCGCTCACCGCACGCCCCGAAGTGATCTCCTTCGCGGGCGGGCTGCCGGCTCCCGAGCTCTTCGACGCCGAGGGGATCCGCGCCGCCTACGACCACGTGCTCGCCGAGGCGCCCCAGCGCGTGCTCCAGTACTCCACCACCGAAGGCGACCCGGCGCTCCGCGGCGCCGTCGCCGCCCGGCTCGGTGCGCGCGGGCTCCTGACCGGCGCGGACGACCTGCTCGTCACCGCCGGGTCCCAGCAGGGCCTGGCGCTCCTGGCGACCGCACTGCTGGAGCCGGGCGACACCGTCCTCGTCGAGGACCCCACCTACCTGGCCGCCCTGCAGTGCTTCGGCTTCACGGGGGCGCGGGTGCTGCCGGTGCCGTCCGACGAGGACGGGATCGACCCCGCCGCGCTGGAGGAACTCGTCGTCCGCGAGCGGCCGAAGCTGCTCTATCTGATCCCGAACTTCCAGAACCCCACCGGACGCACCCTCCCGCTCGCCCGCCGGCAGGCGGTGGCCGAGGTCGCCGGGCGGCACGGGCTGTGGATCGTCGAGGACGACCCCTACGGCGAGCTGCGGTTCGACGGGGAGCCCGTGCCGTGGATCGCCTCCCTCGAAGCGGCAGCCGACCGCACCGTCCTGCTGGGCTCGTTCTCCAAGATCATGGCGCCCGGGATGCGCCTGGGCTGGATGCGCGCGCCGGAAGCGCTGCGGCGCGCCTGCGTCATCGCCAAGCAGGCCGCGGACCTCCACTCCTCCACCGTCGACCAGGCCGCGGCGGCGCGGTACCTCGCCGACCGCGACCTCGACGCGCACCTGGGCCGCGTGCGCGACGCGTACCGCCTTCGGCGCGACGCCCTCTTGAACGGCCTGCCCGCCGCCCTCCCGCCGGGCAGCACCTGGAACCGCCCCGACGGCGGCATGTTCCTGTGGGTGAGGCTCCCGGACGGCCTCGACGCCACCGCCCTGCTGCCAGTCGCCATCGCGCACGACGTCGCGTACGTCCCGGGCGCCCCCTTCTTCGCCGGCCCCGCCGACCCGGCCGCCCTACGCATGTCCTTCACGACCCACACCCCCACGGAAATCGCCGAGGGCCTACGCCGCCTGGCCGCTGCGCTGTCCACGGCGACGGCGCCCGCGGCGGGCTGACTCCCACCCTCCCGCCCTGTGCGCTCCGACGCCGCGCGCGCTGAAAGGCGTCCTCAAACGCCGGACGGGCTGGAGGGGTTGCGCAGCAGACACCCCATCAGCCCGCCCGGCGTTTGAGGGCAAGGGCGGGTGGGTGGGGCTCAGCCGCCGCAGACGCGGGGGTGGCGTTCTGTCGGCGCGGGATCTAACCTGACGGTCCGTCAGGACAGGGGAACCCCGCCGGAGGCGAGCATGCTGCTGTCAGGAAAGACCGTGGTCGTATCCGGAGTCGGCGCCGGGCTCGGGCAGCGCGTCGCCTCCGCCGCCGCTCGCGACGGCGCGAACGTGGTGCTCGGCGCGCGGACCGAGGCGCAGCTCGCGAAGGTGGCGGAGGAGATCGACCCGGAAGGGTCGAAGGTCGCGTGGCTCTCCACCGACATCGCCGACGGCGACCAGTGCGAGGCGCTCGCGGCGCTCGCCGTCGAGCGGTTCGGCGGTATCGACGCGGTCGTGCACGTCGCCGCCATGGACGGCTACTTCGGCGGCCTGGAGGACGCGGACTTCGCCTCGTGGCAGCGCGTCCTGGACGTCAATCTGCTGGGAACGTTGCGGCTCACGAAGGCGTGCCTGCCCGCGCTGAAGGCGCACGGCGGCTCGGTGGTGTTCATCGGGACGCAGTCCGCGGTGGCGGCGCCCTCGCAGGTGCGGCAGGCGGCGTACGCGGCGTCCAAGGGCGCGCTGACGTCGGCCATGTACTCGGTGGCGCGCGAGCTGGGCCCGTACCGGATCCGGGTGAACACGGTGCTGCCCGGCTGGATGTGGGGCCCGCCGGTGCAGGCGTTCGTGCAGTTCTCGGCGCACACGGAAGGCGTGCCCGAGGACGAGGTGCTGGGCCGGCTCACCGAGCGGATGGCGCTCCCGGAGCTGGCGACGGACGGGGACGTGGCGGAGGCCGCGATCTTCCTCGCCTCCGACCGGGCTCGCGCGATCACCGGGCAGTCGCTCCTGGTGAACGCCGGCGAGCTGATGCGGTAGACCGTAACTCCCCCTTTTCCTACCGCGCGGGATCCCGTTCCCGCGCGGTACTTCGTCATGCCCTGCAGGACGTCCAGCGAAGTGCCCGCTCATCGTGTGTTCGCCGTCACGGTCACGACAATGCCAAGGCAGGTCAAGAACAAGTAAAATCGTTCGGCTTTCTGATTCCTGTTCAGACTCTTGAACGCGGAGACCCTTGACCGACCGCCCTGACAGGGGGTTCAATCCCGGAAGTCCCCACTCCCGCACGGGGGCACCGCCGCAGCGAACGTCACAGCGAAGTGCGTTTCACGTTCACAAGGCGGACCCCCTGGAGGGGACATGAACAATCTCGACTGGGCTGTACTCATCGCCTACTTCGGCGTGATGATCGCGATCGGAGTCTGGTCGCACAAGCGCATCGACGACGTCGGCGACTACTTCACCGCGGGCGGCAAGATGCCGTGGTGGCTGGCCGGCATCTCGCACCACATGTCCGGCTACAGCGCGGTGATGTTCACCGGATACGCGGGCATCGCCTACAAGTACGGGGTGACGTCCTACGTCACCT
Organism: Streptomyces sp. NPDC045021; assembly: GCF_056432645.1. NCBI lineage: Bacteria > Bacillati > Actinomycetota > Actinomycetes > Kitasatosporales > Streptomycetaceae > Streptomyces > Streptomyces sp. NPDC045021. Next base: position 14,303 of record NZ_JBWKIQ010000018.1, on the reverse strand, counting down.
GGTCCTTCCCGATCGCGATCGGCATCGCCATCGGCGCCAACCTCTTCGCGCCCCGGATCAGCCGGCTGCGCTCCCGGCTGCATGTCGCCTCGCCGCTCGAATACCTCAAGAACCGGTACAACCTCACCACGCAGCAGGCGCTCGCCTGGTCCGGCGTGTTGCTGAAGATCGTCGACGTGGGCGCCAAGTGGGCGGCGATCGCGACCCTGCTGTCGGTGTTCACCGGCGTCACGATCACCCAGGGCATCGTCATCACCGGCGCGATCACCGCGATCTACTGCACGGTCGGCGGCCTGTGGGCCGACGCGCTCACCGAGCTGGGGCAGTTCGTCATCCAGCTGCTGGCCGGCCTCGCCATGCTGGTGGCCGCGCTCAGCAAGATCGGCGGCATCAGCGGGATCTGGAACGTCTGGGACGACCCGAAGCTGCAGGGCCACACCAGCGGCACCGCGGGACCGTACACGTTGATCTTCCTGCTGGCGTATCTGTTCATCAAGACCTTCGAGTACAACGGCGGCATGTGGAACCAGGCCCAGCGCTACATGGCCACCAGCAACGCCAAGGAGGCCACCCGCTCGGCCCGGCTCTCCGCCGCCCTGTGGCTCGTCTGGCCGGCGGTCCTCTTCTTCCCGATGTGGGTCTCCCCGCTGCTGGTCACCGCCAAGAAGCCCGACGGATCCGACTCGTACGGCCTGATGGTCGAGCAGCTGCTGCCGCACGGACTGCTGGGCCTGGTCGTCGTCGGCTTCTTCTCGCACACGATGGCCATGTGCTCCTCCGACGCCAACGCCATCGCGGCCGTCGTCACCCGTGACATCGCCCCGGCGTTCTCCAAGACGGCACGGGCGTGGACGCAGCGCGCCGGCCTGATCGCCGCGCGGCTCACCACGCTCGCCTTCCTCGGCCTGTCCATGGCGATCGCCACCCAGGTCAACTCGCCCACCTTCAAGGACATCATCACGATCGTCATCAAGTGGGTGGCGGGACTGATGGGACCGATCGCGATCCCCTTCATGCTCGGCCTGCTGCGACCGTTCCGTAAGTCCGGGCCGACCGCCGCGCTCACCAGCTGGGCGATGGGCCTCCTCGCGTTCTACCTGCTCAACTACCCGATCAACGACGCGATCGACGGCGGGGTGAACCTGGAGTACCAGATCTCGGTACCGCTCGCGGTCTCGCTCGTCCTGTACATCGGCATCGGCTTCATCAAGCCGGAGGACACCCCGGAGCGGGACGCGCTGCTGGAGAAGATCAACAGCGACGGTGGTGGCGACAGCGGATCCGCCGCGGCCGCGGCCGTCCCGGAGCCGGCCAAGCCCCAGGACACGGCGGCGGTTCCCGCCAACGACTGAGGCGCAGCTTGGAGCGTACGGGAGGTGGGGCGGGTCCTCGGCGGAGGACCTGCCCCACCTCCTACGCGTTCGGCGCCTACGCGCCGGTTCATGGGTGTTCCGGCCCTACGCGTTCGGGTAGCGCTCCAGCCAGGACGGTGACGAGCCGGCCGGGCCGTGCAGCGCCGGGGCCTGCGTCATCTCCATCGCGAAGTCGTCCGCGAGCTGCAGGATCGTGCCGCGCCCCTCCAGCTCCGCTATCCACGACGGTGGCAGAGCCGTCTCGCCGTGCTGCGCGCCCAACAGATTGCCGCAGACGGAACCGGTCGAATCGCTGTCCCCGCCGTGGTTCACCGCCAGCAGCAGACCGTGCCGGACGTCCTCGGCGACGAGCGCGCAGTACACGCCGATCGCCAGCGCCTCCTCCGCCGTCCAGCCCTCCCCCAGCGACTCCACGCGCTCCGGTGACGGCATCCCCTGCCGTACGGCGCCCAGTGCCCGCTGCAGGGCGTCGGTGGTCTCCTGGTGGTCCGGGCGCGAGCCGAGCAGCGCCAGCGCGTGCTGCACGGCGCCGTCGAGCGCGTCGCCGCGCGCCAGGCCGTGCACGATGACGGCGAACGCGCCCGCGGCCAACTGGCCGGTGGGGTGGCCGTGGGTCTGCGCCGCGCACTCGACCGCGAGCTGGAAGACCAACCCCGCCTCCCAGCCGACCAGCAGCCCGAACGGCGCGGAGCGCATCACCGTGCCGCACCCCTTGGAGCCGGGGTTCTTCGGGTTCTCGACGGTGCCCATCCGGTCGTCCCCGAGCCCGTTCAGACAGGCCCGGCCCGGCGCGCGGCGCGCGTACAGCCACTCCTCGCGGGCCAGCCAGCCGGTGTCCTTGCGGCGCTCGTCGGGCCCCCAGTCGCTCTGGGTGGCCGCCCAGCGCAGGTAGGCACGGTGCACATCGGTGGGCGGATGCCAGGCGCCGCTGTCACGGCGCACCTGGGCCCGTATGAGCCCTTCCGTCGTGAAAAGGGTCATCTGCGTGTCGTCGGTGACCGTGCCACGGCGGCCGAACGCCGGCACGAAGTCCGTGACGCCGTCCGGGCCGTGCTCCGCCCGGATCGCCTTCAGCGAGTCGAACTCGATGCCCGCGCCGAGCGCGTCACCGATGGCCCCGCCGAGCAGGCAGCCCCGTACGCGGCTGCGGAAATCCTGCTGCTGCGCACGTCCCCAAACCGCCGTCAAAGCGAGCCCCTTCGGTCAGCAGCTGTCAATCGCAGCACGATAGTCGACATCACCGCTCACGTCCCGTGTCCCCAGCGGCACAGGGGGTGCATCGGCCATGGCCCGTCGCACGCCCCCTGTACATACGCCGTCCGCCCCTCACCGCTGCGATCACCACTACGCGGTCACCACTGCGATCACCACTACGGTCACCGCTACGCGTCGAGCACCGGCAGCAGCTCGGGCAGGTGGCCGTCGGAGGCGAGGCCGGCCGCCCGGCGCTCCTCGGAGACCTCGCCGTACAGGGTCGTGCGCTGGCGGGACGGCCGGCCGGCGGAGTCCGCGATGGCGATCAGATCCTGGATCGACCGGTAGGAGCCGTAACTGGAACCGGCCATCCGGGAGATGGTCTCCTCCATCAACGTGCCGCCCAGGTCGTTCGCCCCGGAGCGCAGCATCTCCGCCGCGCCCTCCGCGCCCAGTTTGACCCAGCTGGTCTGGATGTTGGGGATATGGGTGTGCAGAAGCAGCCTGGCCATCGCCGTGACCGCCCGGTTGTCCCGCAGCGTCGGGCCGGGGCGGGCGATACCGGCCAGGTAGACGGGCGCGTTGGTGTGGATGAAGGGCAGCGTCACGAACTCGGTGAAGCCGCCGGTCTCCTGCTGGATCTCGGCGAGCAGCCGCAGATGGCCCAGCCAGTGGTGCGGCTGGTCCACATGCCCGTACATCATCGTGGAGGACGACCGCAGGCCCAGCGCATGCGCGGCCTTCACGACCTCCACCCACGTCGCCGTCGGCAGCTTGCCCTTGGTGAGGACCCAGCGCACCTCGTCGTCCAGGATCTCGGCGGCCGTACCAGGAATCGAGTCGAGCCCGGCCTCCTTGGCCGCCGCCAGCCAGTCGCGGATCGACATGCCCGTACGCGTCGCCCCGTTGGCGACCTCCATCGGCGAGAAGGCGTGCACGTGCATGCCCGGCACGCGCTCCTTCACCGCCCGCGCGATGTCGAAGTACGCGGTGCCCGGCAGGTCCGGGTGGATACCGCCCTGCATGCACACCTCGGTCGCGCCGACCTCCCACGCCTGCTCGGCGCGGTCGGCGACCTGCGACAGCGACAGCGTGTACGCGTCGGCGTCGGTGCGGCGCTGCGCGAAGGCGCAGAAACGGCAGCCGGTGTAGCAGACGTTGGTGAAGTTGATGTTCCTGGTGACGATGTACGTGACCTCGTCGCCGACCGTGTCGCGCCGCACGTCGTCCGCGATCCGGCACAACGCGTCCAGCGCCGGGCCGTCCGCGTGCAGCAGCGCGAGCGCCTGCTCGTCGGTGAGCTTCGTCGGATCGTCCGCGGCCGTCGCGAGCGCGGACCGTACGTCCCCGTCGACCCGGTCCGGCACCATGCCGGGCGCCGCCTGCTCGCGCAGCGACTCCCAGTCGCCGTACACGTCGTCGAAGTCGTCCCTGCGGTCACCGGTGCGCCCGGTGGTGTCGATCGTCGCGTGCAGATCGGTCCGGCCGGTGGCCGTGAACGCCTCCTCCGGCTCCTGCCAGAGCAGCCCCTCGGGCTTCGCGCTCTCGTCCGCCAGCGCCGTCGCGCCGTCCGCCAGGGCCCGTACGTGCGGCAGCAGGCGCGGGTCGAGCCACGGCTCGCCGCGCTGGATGAACTCGGGGTAGATCGTGAGCCGCTCGCGCAGCGTGAACCCGGCGGCGGCGGTCCGCTCCGCCAGCTCGTCGATGTGCGGCCACGGGCGCTCGGGGTTGACGTGGTCGGGGGTGAGCGGGGACACCCCGCCCCAGTCGTCGATCCCCGCGTCGATGAACCGCGCGTACTCCCCGTCCACCAGGTTCGGCGGCGCCTGGATCCGGGCCGCCGGGCCGAGGATCAGCCGGGCGACCGCGATCGCCGCCGCCAGCTCCTCCAGCTCCGCGTCCGGCATACCGCGCATGGCCGTGTCCGGCTTGGCACGGAAGTTCTGGATGATCACTTCCTGGATGCCGTGGTACTGCCGGGCGATCTTACGTATCGCGAACAGCGACTCCGCGCGCTCCGCGTACGTCTCCCCGATCCCGATCAGGATGCCGGTGGTGAAGGGGACGTTGGAGCGACCGGCGTCCTCCAGCACCCGCAGCCGTACGGCCGGGTCCTTGTCGGGCGAGCCGTAGTGCGGGCCGCCGGGCTCGGACCACAGCCGCGTCGCCGTCGTCTCCAGCATCATGCCCATGGAGGGTGCGACCGGCTTGAGACGCTGCAGGTCCTGCCACGACAGCACGCCGGGATTCAGATGCGGCAGCAGCCCGGTCTCCTCCAGCACCCGGATCGACATCGCCCGCACATACGCGAGCGTGTCGTCGTACCCGTGCGCGTCGAGCCACTCCCGCGCCTCGGGCCAGCGCTCCTCCGGACGGTCCCCGAGCGTGAACAGGGCCTCCTTGCAGCCCATTTCGGCGCCCTTGCGCGCGATGTCGAGAACCTCGTCGGGAGACAGATACATCCCGTGGCCCTCGCGGCGCAGCTTGCCCGGCACGGTGACGAAGGTGCAGTAGTGGCACTTGTCGCGGCACAGCCGGGTCAGCGGGATGAAGACCTTCCGCGAGTACGTGATCACCCCGGGCCGGCCGGCCGTCTCCAGGCCGGCGTCACGCACCCGGGCCGCGGTCGCGGACAGATCCACCAGGTCGTCACCACGTGCCTGCAGCAGCACCGCCGCCTCGGCGGTGTCGAGCGCGACTCCGTCGCGGGCACGCTTCAGCGCGCGCCGCATGCCGTTGGCGGTGGGGGTCGGCTCCTCGGGGCGGGACAGGCTCATGGTCATCTCCCGAGCATAGGTCGCTGCCCGGCGCGCGGGGCCATGGCATTTGCTATGGCGTTGGCCACCCGGGCGCCGACCAGGCCGGTCATCGCCGACCGGGGCCCGCCGCTCCACCAGGACTCCAGCCCGCGGGTCACAGGAACCGGGCGTAGTCGTCCAGCACGCGCAGCACCTCGGCCTCGCCGGCCGGCGGCAGCTGGACCACGCACTCCTCGATGCCGAGCTCACCGAAGTGCGCGAGCTTGCCCTCGGTCGGGCGCACCGCCGACGGAACGATCTGCGGCCCGCCCGGCCCGCGGCCCGCCCCGTCCCACACCTCCCGCAGCCGCGGCAGCGCGTCGGCGAGGCCGCCGCCCCCGATCGGCATCCAGCCGTCCGCGTAGTCGGCGATGTGCCCGAAGAGCTTCGGCCCCGCGGCACCGCCGACCAGCGTCCGCAACGGACCCACCGGCTTCGGATGGGCCTGGCTCGCCGCCACCGACGCGAACTCGCCCTTGTACGCCGTCGGCTCGGACGCCCACAGCGCGCGCATCACGCGCATCCGGTCCCGTACCAGATCCCGCCGCCGCGCCCACTCCACCCCGTGGTCCGCCGCCTCCTCCACATTCCACCCGAAACCCACCCCGAGCGTGAACCGCCCGCCCGACAGGTGGTCGAGCGTCGCGATCTGCTTCGCCAGCACGATCGGATCGTGCTGCGCGACGAGGGTGATGGCGGTGCCGAGGGCGAGCCGCCTGGTGACGGCCGCGGCCGCCGCGAGCGCGGTGAACGGATCGAGCGTCCGCCCGTACTCCCGCGGCAGCGGCTCCCCCATCGGCGCCGGCGTGGTCCTGGAGACCGGAATGTGCGTGTGCTCCGGCAGAAACAACCCGGCGAACCCGCGCTGCTCCAACTCCTCGGCAAGACGCACCGGGCCGATGGTCTCGTCGGTCAGGAAGATCGTGGTGTTGATCCGCATGTCCTCGCACTCTCCGTCGTCTGTGTCACCGTCCCTGCAGGTCGCGCTCCGGTGCTGCTCCTCCTCCCGAGGAGGAGCAGCACCACCTCGTTGTCCGCCGGGTCAGCCGTCCGAGGCGACCCTGGCCCGTCGCCGGTCGACGAGGATGGCCGCCCAGGCGTCGAACGACTTCTCGCGATCGATCCAGTACTCCAGCTGCGGGACCGACAGCTCCAGACCACGGACGTTCAGCCAGCACTGGGCGATCTCGGCAAGACCGGGATGGCAGCCCTGCTCCTCGACATGGCCGACGAGCGCCTCGGCCGCCGTGACAGCCTCCGCGTCGGTGCCACCGACCGCCGCGAGGAACAGCCGGACGGTCAGCACCATCCAGCGGTCGGCGCCGCCACCGCTGCGGGCCAGCAGGTCCTCGCCCTCCGCGAGCAGCCGCAGGACCTCGGCGGCCGGCTCGCGTCCGGTGTGCGCCGCGGCCCGCCATACGAGGGTCTGCGCCACCCCGACCGCCGTTCCGACCTCCCGGTTGATCTCGTAAGCCCGGTCGAGTACGCCCTCGGCGTCCAACGGGCGGGCCAGCGACAGCACCATGCCGAGATGGCGATAGCTGGTGTCCCGGGACATCCCCGCCGCCTCCAGCTCGGCGTCGTCGGCCACGTTCCGGAGGTACTGCTCGGCCGCCGCGAAATCGCCCTGCAGGAAGCTGAACTGTCCCAGCAGGTCCTGGGACTGCGCACGGCGAAAGCCCAGCGAGCTGTCACACAGCGGCAGGGCCCAGGTCTGTAGCCGCCGTCCGTCGCCGCGCAGCCATTGAATCCAGGCCAAGTCCTTCTCGGCGTTCTCCCGCAGCGGACCGGGCTCCAGCGCGACCTCGGCGACCAGCCGCTCCGCCTCGGCGTACCGGCCGCACTCCTCCATGGCCTTGGCCAGCCGATGAGAGATGAAGAGCCGCTGGTACGCACCGACACCGGGATGCGCCCGAGCCGTCTGCGTCAGGGAAAGGGCGACGGACCGGTCGCCCGCGCTGCGTGCCGCCATGCCCTGGCACATCAGGGTGAACGCCTCCGCCGGGGGATTGCCCGCGGGAAGCGGCCAGTGCTCCGTGGCCGTCAGCACAGCGCCCAGACCGCACAGGTCCAGCCCGTACGCCAAGTCGTAGAGCCAGTCCGGAACCTGCTCCACGCCCAGGGTCAGCAGTCCGGCAGTGGTGAAGCCCTCCCCGAGTTGCGTCCGGTCGGAGGCGGTGGGGTTCTTCACGCACCCCCGCATCCGGTCGCGCAGCAGATCCAGCACCCGGTGGGCGGCGATCCGCCATTCGTCGTCGGACCAGGCGTCATCGGTGTCCACATCGTGCAGCCGCACCGCGTTGCGAATGTATTCGTCCACCGCATAGGGCAGCCAGCGGGTGGCGTCCGCCTGCACCAGCGGCCGTTCGAGGAAGCGTCGCACGACGGCGTCGGTGGCCCGGGGGACCGCCGCGTGCAGCAGGGCAGCGTCGAACCGGTCGAGCAGGCAGGCGGCACGCAACAGCGCACGCTCGTCGGCTGACAGATCACGGACCACTCGGATGACCATCTCGGCGAACGTCCCTCCGAACTGCTCCGCGGCCGGGACGCGGTCGTCCGCGCACAGTTGGTCGAAATATTCGGCGGACAGTTCCAGGTACAGCGGTACCCCGCCCGAAGCATCGACAATCCTGCGCCGCAGCTGTTCCGGAATGGCCGGCTCCCCTTCCTGGGTCAGCCGGAGCCGCAGGTAGGAATCGGCGTCGGGGTCCTCCAGACCGGCCAGCCGGTGCTGCATGGCGGGTACCAGACCGGACGGCGCAGCGGCCAAACCAGGCCAGTAATTCGGTCCCGAGTAGTGGATCGCCGGGTGGTGGCTCTCACCCCAGAGCAACCGGTTCCGCCCGGTGATGACAAACAGGACGTTGGGCATCAGATAGACCAACCGGGCCAATTGGTCCTCAAGACCGCCGGCCGCCCTGCGCCGGCCGTCCACCACCTCGAAGGTGTCGAGAAACACGACCACGTCCAGGGCCTTGCGCCGACGGTGCTCCGCCAGGTCCCACGACAGGAGTGCGGGCAGGAACGGCAGCATGTCCGCCGGAGACTCGACATCGAGCAGCTCGGCGAAGCCGGGGCAGTCTGCCAGCAGCCGGTCCCTGCGCAGTCGCTCCCGGATGGTGCCGACGAGCAGTCCCGCTGCCCGGCGGGCCAGCCCTGCCAACGGTATGGGGCCCAGGAGGGCGTCCAACGTTCCGTCGACCTGCTGGGACAGCGACAGGGACTCCCCGACGCGTCCGAGGGAGGAATTCTGGGCGATCGCGGACTGAAGGGGCACTCCCGGGTGGCAGCGTTGCCAGTACACCGCGAAGGCGAGATCGAAGGCGGGGCAGGAGCGCATCGCCTCTCCGAGGGTGCCCCGGACGGCGATCACCAAGGTCTCCAGATCACCGAGCGATCCGTCGTCGAGGTCGATCCGGCAGGCCAACCGCCGGTCGGCGCCGTCCGACAGCTCTCCCTCCCGTAACCGCCGCTCCATCCGCCGGGACAGCGTCGATTTGCCGATACCGCCCAGCCCATAGAAGACCAGTGCGTTGCGGCGCGGCGGCGCGGCGGAACCCGCCGGCTCCGGATGCTCACGCAGCGCCCGCAAAGCCTCCTCGAACGCCGCCACGTAGTGGACGCGGTCGACGAAGACCTCGTCGACAGTGATCGGCGACGATCGTCGTCGATCGAAAATTCGGTCGAGCTCCATCGGATTCAGGCCCCCCGGTGTGAATCATGCAGAATTCACCCGGCAGCCTATCGACCACCGGAAGACGCAAACAGGGACCACCAGGCCTTTCAGACAACGAAGTTGAGCATGGAAACCGGCCGGGTGCCGGATCACACCGTGTTGACGGAGACCGTGTCGCGGCCTGATCGCAAGACTGTTCCTGGGACGGCGCCCGTGATTTCGTCGTCTCTGATGGTCTCGACCCCGTTGACCCGTACGGAGACGATGCCGATCGCCCGCGAGTCGAGCCGGGGGCTGTTGCCCGGGAGGTCGTGGACGAGGGTGGCGGTGCCGGCGTCGATGCGGGCGGGGTCGAAGAGGACGAGGTCGGCGTAGTAGCCCTCGGTCACCCGGCCGCGGCCGCGGAGGCCGAAGAGCTGGGCGGGGTCGTCGGTCAGCATGCGGACGGCTTGTTCCAGCGGGACCAGCCGGCGGCCGCGGAGGCAGTCGCCGAGGAAGCGGGTCGTGTAGGGGGCGCCGCACATGCGGTCGAGGTGGGCGCCGGCGTCGGAGCCGCCGAGCATCACGTCCTCGTGCTCCCAGGTGCGGGCGCGGAGCGCCCAGCTGTCGGGGTCGTTGTCGGTGGGCATCGGCCACAGGACGGTCCGCATGTCGTCGTTGGCGCAGATCTCGACGATGGTCTCGAACGCCTCCTGCCCGCGTTCGGCGGCGATGTCCTTGACGACGCGGCCGCTGACCCCGGCGTTCGCCTCGGAGTACGTGTCGCCGATGACGTAGCGGCCGAAGTTGGCGAGGCGGCGGAAGACGCCGGCTTCGGGGCTGTTGGCGCTGCGCAGCATTTCGGCGCGGACGGCGGGGTCGCGGAGCTTGGCGATGCGTTCTGGGACGGGGAGGTTGAGGATCTCGCCCCAGCCGGGGATGAGGTTGAGGGCGCAGAACGTGCCGAGGGACATGTTCATCGGCGTGAGGATCGGCATGGTGAGGGCGACGATGCGGCCGCCGGCCTTGCGGGCGCGTTCGGAGGCGGCGAGCTGGCGGGGGACGCGGGCCGGGACGGCCGCGTCGATGGTGAGGACGTTCCAGTTGAGCGGGCGTCCGGCGGCGGCGCTCATGTCAACGAAGAGGTCGATCTCCTCGTCCGCGAACTGGTCGAGGCAGCCGGCGACGATCGCCTCGATCTGAGTGCCCTCGTGTTCGCCGACGGCGCGGGACAGGGCGATGAGTTCGTCGCGGCCCGCGTGCCGGGAGGCGACGGGTCGGCCGTCGCCGTCGGAGTGGGTGGAGGACTGGGTGGTGGACAGTCCCCAGCCGCCGGCGGCCATGGATTCGTGGAAGAGCTGGAGCATCTGCTCCAGCTGCTGGGCGGTCGGCTGTCCGCCGACGGCGTCCGGGCCCATGACGTGGCGGCGGAGCGCGCAGTGGCCGACCATGAAGCCCGCGTTGACGGCGATGCGCCCTTCGAGGGCGTCGAGGTAGTCGCCGAAGGAGGACCAGGTCCAGTCGACGCCGTCCTCCAGGGCTTTGAGGGACATCCCCTCGACCTTGGACATCATGCGGCGCGTGTAGTCGGCGTCCTCGGGGCGGGCGGGGTTGAGCGGGGCGAGGGTGAAGCCGCAGTTGCCGCCCGCGATGGTGGTGACGCCGTGGTTCATGGACGGGGTGGCGAAGGGGTCCCAGAACAGCTGGGCGTCGTAGTGCGTGTGCGGGTCGACGAAGCCGGGGGTCAGGACGAGGCCGGTGGCGTCCTCCTGGGTCCGCGCGGGCTCCGTCACGGTGCCCGGTTCGGCGATGGTGGCGATCTTGCCGCCGCGCAGGCCGACATCGGCGGTGTACGCGGGGGCTCCCGTGCCGTCCACCACGGTGGCGCCCTTGATCAGGTGGTCAAGCATGGTCGATCTCACCTCTCCGGGTTGTGAGTCGAGCGAACGTGGATGCGCCTCCGGTCCGGACAGGTCGGCAGACCGCTGCCGTATGACGCCCTGTCCCGGCCGGAGGCGCGGGGCGGCGGTCCGGGAAGACGCCGCCCCCGCTACTACTGGCCCGCCGCCTGGCGGAACCGGGTGGTGCGGTGCACCGGGTCCGTGTCTATCTTCGGGATGACGTGCTCACCGATGAGCTTGATCGTGTTCATCGTGTCCTCGTACGAGATCCCGATCGGCAGCCCGAAGGAGAGCTGGTCGGCGCCGGCCTGCTCCCAGCGCTTGCACTGCGCGGTGACCTCGTCCGGGTCGCCGCAGATCATCAGCTCCTCGGCGATGAGGAGTTCGATGATCTCCTCGCTGTACTCGGGGAGCAGTTCCGGCCACTCGGGGATGCCCTCGGGCCGGGGGAAGGTGTCGTGGTAGCGGAAGACCAGCGACTGCAGGCGGTTGAGGCCGCCCTTGGCGGCGATCTCGACGGCCTTGGCGTGTGTCTCCGCGCAGATGGCGGTGGACGTCACCATGACGTTGTCGTTGACGAAGTCGCCGATCGGTTCGGCCTCTTGGATGCCGTTCTTGTACTGCTCCAGCACCCACTCCATGTCCGAGACCTTCTGGACGCTGAAGCCGAGTACCCCCAAGCCCTTCTTGGCGGCCATCGCGTACGAGGACGGCGATCCGGCGGCGTACCACATGGCCGGGTGGGACTTCCCGTACGGCTTGGGGAAGATCTTGCGCGGCGGCAGTGACCAGTGCTTTCCCTGGAACCCGACGTACTCGTCCTGGAGCCACATCTTGGGGAACTCGGCGATGGTCTCTTCCCAGATCTCCTTGGTGTGGTTCATGTCGGTGATGCCCGGCATGAACCCCAGGATCTCGTGGCTGCCCGCCCCGCGCCCCGAGCCGAACTCGAACCGGCCCTCGGAGAGGTGGTCGAGCATCGCGACCTTCTCGGCGACCTTCACCGGGTGGTTGACGGGGGCGAGAGGGTTGAAGATGCCGGATCCGAGGTGGATGCGGTCGGTGGCGTGGGCGAGGTATCCGAGGAAGACCTCGTTCGCCGACAGGTGCGAGTACTCCTCCAGGAAGTGGTGCTCGGAGGCCCAGGCGTACTTGAAGCCGGACTTGTCCGCCTGGATGACGTACTCGGTCTCCTCCAGCAGCACCTTGTGCTCCGCCTGGGGGTCGACCGCGGAGCGCGCGACAGGCACATATCCCTGTACAAAGAGCCCGAATTCCAAGGAGGTTCACCGTCCTAAAGTTTTCTGACACTCCGTCAGATACGAACGACTCTGGCACCGCCTCGGCGGAGCGTCAATAGCTGATGATGTGTCAGATTCGGCGGCTAGAAGACCGAGACCCCGGCGAGCCAGCCACCGTCGATGACGAACGGCTGCCCGGTGATGTACGAGGAGTCCTCGCTGGTCAGGAACAGTGCGAGCTTCGCCACTTCGGCGGCCTGACCGATCCGGCCCATCGGTACGAGCTTCTTGTAGAACTCGTCGAGCGCCGCCGAGGTCTCCGCCGGGTCCGCCGACGGATCGAGCTGGGAGGGGTTGGACATGGGGGTGTCGATGGCGCCGGGGCACATCGCGTTCACCCGGATCCCCTTGGCCGCTACCTCCATCGCCGCCACCCGCGTCATCCCGACGATCGCGGCCTTCGTCGCGGCGTACGACGTCAGCAGGGACATACCGGTCAGCGCGGTGTACGAGGCGGTGTTGACGATCGTGCCGCCGCCCGCCGCCTCGATGGCGGGGATCGCCGCCCGCATCCCCAGAAACGCGCCCACCTGGTTGACCTGCACCACCAGCTGGTACTCCTCCAGCGGGGTGCTCGCCAGCTCGTTGAAGCGCAGGATGCCGGCGTTGTTGACCAGGCCGTCGAGCCGGCCGAACGCCTCCGTGGTCGCGGCGACGGCCGCCGCCCAGTCCTCCTCGCGGCTCACGTCCAGATGGATGTAGCGCGCGCTGTCCCCTATCTCCTTGGCCAGCGCCTCGCCCTGCTCGTCGAGCACGTCCGCGAGGACGACGTTCGCCCCCTCGGCGGCGAACAGCCGCGCCTCCTGCTCGCCCTGCCCACGCGACGCGCCGGTGATCAGCACCACGCGCCCGTCCAGCTTGCCCATGTCTCTCCCTCGGTCGCTCACGTAGTTCGGCCGGTTGTGCGGTTCAGTCGTTGAGGAGCGGGGCGACGTCCGTACCGAACGCCTCCATCTGCTCGATCAGCTCGTCCCGGCTCCGGCTCCGGAACCGCACCTGGATCTGGCCCACGCCCATCGCGCGGTACTCGCGCAGGCTCTCGGCCAGCGCGTCCGGCTTGCCGTGCAGCGTGCGCCGCCCGACGTGCCAGGTCGGCTCGCCGACGTGCAGCGGCTCGGCGATGGCGCCGATGTCGATCGGCTCCTCGATGCCGGCCTGCTCGCGCAACTCCCTGAGCTTCGCGATCTGCTGCGGCATCCGGTCGCGCGGGTCGCCCTGCGGCAGCCAGCCGTCACCCTTGGTCGCCGCCCGCCGCACCGCCGCGGGCGCCGAGCCGCCGACCCAGACGGGCGGCCCGCCCGGCTGCGCGGGGCGCGGGCGCTGGCCGAGCCCGTCGAACGCGAAGAACTCCCCCTGGTGGGAGGGGAACTCCTCGGCGAACGCCGCCTTCAGCGCGTCGATCGTCTCGTCGAGTACGGGCCCACGCCGGTCGAAATCCGCGCCGACCGCGTCGAACTCCTCCCGCACATGCCCGGCCCCGACACCGAGGATCAGCCGGCCGCCCGACAGGTGGTCCAGCGTCGCGTACTGCTTCGCGCTGATCAGCGGGTGCCGCAGGCCGGCCACGGCCACGTGGCTGAGCAGCCGGACCCGCGTGGTCGCCGCGGCGAGGTAGGCGAGGGTCGCCACCGGGTCGTACCAGGTCGTGCTCATCGCGCCGGCGAGCCGGTGCGGGATGGCGACGTGGTCGCACGACCCGACATAGGCAAACCCGAACCGGTCGGCCGCCTGCGCCACCGCCACGAGGTCGGCGGGCGCCGCGTCCGTCTCCCACGGTTCGGCGTAGATGGTGCTCAACGACTGGATCGGCAACTGCATCCCATAGAGCAGCCGCCCTTCGGGCAGGATCCGCACCACGTCGTCCTCCCTCTGCTCGTATCTGACGTTCCGTCAGATCGTGGCACACGGCGCCGCGGATCGGAATGGCCGCGCCGCGGTGGTGCGGGGGGTGGGGGGTGCGGGGAGCGGGGGCGGCTGGCCGTTTCGGCCGGTGGGGGGGGCGGGGGCCGGGCCCTCCGGGGTGGGGCTTCGAAATCGACTATTTACGGGCCTGGCGGCCCACAAATAGCTCGGCAGCATTT